>NZ_JAGIYZ010000009.1 GCF_017813355.1 Roseomonas nitratireducens | reverse complement strand
CGCCGCTGCCCCGCCAGCCGCCGCACCGACCGCCGCCGCGCTCGCCGCTGTCGCGGCCGCCCCACCCGTCGCCGCCGCGCCGCGCCCGCCCGCCCAGGCGATCGACGGCCGCCGCGTCGCCCTCGTGATCGGCAATGGCGACTACACCCACGGCACGCCGCTGCGGAACCCGGCCAACGATGCGCGGCGCATGGCGGAGGTGCTGGAAGGCGCTGGCTTCGAGGTGGTGCTCGGCCTCGACCTCGACCGCCGCGGCATGGAGACGAAGATCCGCGAATTCGGCAACCGCCTCGAGGGCGGCCGCATCGGACTGTTCTTCTATGCCGGCCACGCCATGCAGGTCGCGGGCGAGAACTACCTGCTGCCGATCGACGCGATGCTGGAGCGCGAGCGCGACCTCGCCTTCGAGACGGTCTCGCTCGGCCAGGTGCTGCGCGCCATGGAGAGTTCGGCGGCGACGAACCTCGTCTTCCTGGACGCCTGCCGGGACAATCCGCTGACGCGCAGCTTCCAGCGCTCGCTCGGCACGCGTTCGGCCGCGGTGGGGCAGGGGCTGGCGCAGGTGCAGAGCGGGCTCGGCACCCTCGTCGCCTATGCGACGCAGCCGGGCAATGTCGCGCTGGACGGGCGGGATGCGAACAGCCCCTTCACCTCGGCCCTGGCGCAGCACCTGGCGACGCCCGGCGTCGACATCGCGATCGCCATGCGCCGCGTGCGGGAATCGGTCGTCGCGGCAACGGGCGGGCGGCAGGTGCCCTGGGATCATTCGTCGCTGACGGGGGATGTGGTGCTGGTGGGCGCGCCGGCCGCGGCGCCCGCGCCGGTCGCCTCCGCCGCGCCGGCGGCCGAACCCGCGGGTGGCGTCGTGCGCGGCGGCGCGGACCGGGAGGTGGTGTTCTGGCAATCCGCCCTCGCCGGCGGCCGACCGGCCGATTTCGAGGCTTATCTCCAGGCCTATCCGGACGGGACCTTCGCGCCGCTGGCGCGCAGCCGCCTCGGCCGCTGAACCGGTTCGTGGCTCACGATCGGTTGCCTGCGGTAACGTTCAGCGCATAACCTCTCCGTGATTCCTTCACGGAACGGGACTGTCGCCCAGAAGGGGGACCTGCCCATGCTGCGACGCACCACGCTGCTGCTTCCCGCTCTCCTGCTCGCGCCGGGGACCGCGCGCGCCTCCGTCTGGCTGGTGACGGAACGCGAGGCCGCGCTCGGCACCGCCGAGGACGCGCAGGGCACCCGCGCCGTCACGCGCGGGCCGGGCATCCGCTACGTCGCCCCGCGCCTGAACGCCGTTCCGGCCGGCCAGCCCTTCTGGCTGCGCATCGAGTTCAGCGGCCGCGGCGGCGCGGCGGTGAACCCGGCATCGGTGCGCGTGACGTTGCTGCGCGGCGGGCGGATCGACATCACCTCGCGCCTGCAGGGCTACATCACCGCGAGCGGCATCGACATCCCCGAGGCGCTGGCGCCCGCCGGCAAGCACGCCCTGCGGATCGAAGTGGCGGACGATCAGGGCCGGCAATCCGCCGCGGTGCTGGACGTCGATGTCCGCTGACGGCGGCATCCCCCCGCCGGACCTGTCCTGCCCGTTCTGCGCGGAGCCGATCCGCGCCGGCGCGGTGGTCTGCCGCCATTGCCGGCGCGACATCTCCATCCCGCTGCCGCTCATGCTCGCGCAGCGCGAGCAGAAGGCGGAGATCGAGCGACTGCGCGAGCAGGTGACCGAGCTGAGTGCGGCGCTCGCCCTGGTCGGCACGGCGGCGGCGCCCGCCGAGGCGCCGGCCGCGGCCGCGCGGCGCCGGGAGATGCCGTCCTGGCTCGCGCCGCTGTTCGGCTGGTGCCTCGCCCTCGCCCTGGTCGTCGGCGCGCACTGGCTGCTCGTGATCCGCACCGACGCCGCGGTCATCGTGCTGCGCGCCGCCTGCATCCTGCTGCCCTTCGCCGTCGCGGCGGGAACGCCGGGGCTCTGGCGCGTGCCGTCGGCGCCGCTCGCGGTGGCGGGGCTCGCGCTCGGCCTGGTGGCGGTCGGGCTGATGTCCTGGGTCGTGTCGGTGCATGACGACACGCCAATCGTGCCGACGACGCGGCGCGACCTGTTCGAGGCGCTGGAATTCGCCCTCAGCATCGGCCTGAGCTTCTTCGCCGGCGGCCTGGCGGCGAAGGCGCTGCGGCGGGAGCCGGAGGATCGCTCCCTCGCCGTCGCGCGCGCCTTGCGGGGCACGAGTGTCGAGCAAGTCGCCGCGCGGAGCACCGCGCTCAAGACGCTGACCGAGAACGCGACGCTGCTCGCGGCCTCGGCCGGGGCGCTCGCCACCGGCTTCCGGCGGCTGCTGGAATGACAAAGGGCGCGCCCTGACGGCGCGCCCCTCGCAGGCTCGATGCGCGAGACCCGGAGGCGAGGCCTCCGGGCGCCGCGGTCAGATCTCCTCGTCGCCGCCCCAGTCGCCGCCGCCATCGTCATAGGCGGCGGCGTCCTGCTGCTGGCCCCAGCCGCCCTGGTCGGCGGCGGCCTTCTCGCCACCCCAGCCCTCGGCCGCGGCCGGGTCGGTGAAGCTGGAGGGCGTGGCATCCGCCGCCGGCGTGGCGGCCTGCGCCGCGCCGCCAGAGCCGAGCGCACCCATCAGCATGTTGCCGAGCAGCATGCCGCCGGCGACGCCAGCCGCGGCCGCCGCGGCGGTGCCGAGGAAGCCCATGCCGCCACGGCCCTGCTGGCCCTGCAGCGCCTGCGGGTTGTAGCCGGCGGGGTACTGCGGCTGCGGGCGGGGCGGCATCGGCGGGGGCATCGGACCGGCCTGGCGGCCGCCGAACAGCCCGCCGAACATCCCGCCGCCGCCGGCGCGCGCCGCCGTGGCCTGGCCTTCGCGCCGCGCGTTCTCGACTTCCCATTCCAGCTGCTGGATGCGGTTCTGCGCTTCCACCAGCGCCGCTTCCTGCACGAAGGCGGTCTGGGTGATGCGATAGCGCGCCTCAGGGTGGCGGGTGAAAAGCTCCTGGATCAGGCGGTCCGCCTCCGGGTCCACCGGCGGCAGGTTGGGCCGCTGCGGGGCCGGGGCCGCGCCCCAGGGGCCGGTCGGCGCCTGCGCCACCGGCGTCGCGCCGCTGATCCGCTCAACGAAGGCGGTGATGATCCGCCGTTCCTCGTCCGTCATCCCTCAATCCTCTCCCGACATTGCGCGGGGGCGGATTCGCGCCCGCCCCACCGTCCGGCCGCGAATTGGCCCGGCGGCGGGGCGGTTTCAAGGCGGGCCGGTGTGACATTGCGTGACATGAAATGAATCACTGGGGATCAACCGTTGCGGTGGCAGATTTCGACCGCCCGAGCCATGCGAGGAGGATCCATGAGCGGCACGACATCCACGACCGGCGCCAATTTCGCGCCGCCGCCACAGGCCAACGGCATCACGGACCTGATCAACAACAGTTCGAACATGGGGCGGGAGGTGACGCAGACCATCGCCTCCACCACGCTCGAGCAAGGCCTTCGCGTCGCCGGCCGTGCCGGCGCTGGTACCGTTGCGGGCGCGCTGGTGCAGCCCGCCGTCTGGGTGCTGAGCGGCCGGCCGCCGCAGCCGGGCGATGTCGCGCTCTGGGGCGGAGGCGTCGTCGCCGGGATCGTCGCGGGCACGTTCGGCGCGGTCGCCTCGGCCGTGACGGGCGTGATCAAGGCGGCGGTCGAGGACCATGAGGACGGCATCATCGAGGCCGCCAAGGCGCGCGAGCCCGCGCGCTACCGGCCCTTCATCACCTCCGTCCGCAACTACGGCGCCTCCGGCCGCGGGATCGTCGCCATGACGATCGCCAATCATGGCGGCGTGACATGGCGCGTCGGCCCGGCGACCTGGGTCTACATCACCGACGCCATGGGCCGGCTGGTGTGCGACTACCGCCCGGTCTTCGCGCACGAGATCTACGGCCCGATCCTGCCGCTCCGCATCGTCGGCACGCGCGGCGGCGCGGTGCAGTACCAGTGGACAACCCGGCCGGGGAACATCCACGGCTGAGCGGGTTTACCCCGCGGCGTCGATGCGCGGCGGCAGCGACAGCCGCCGCCACTCGATCGCGGGGCAGCGATCCATCACCACCGCGATCCCGGCCGCGCGGGCGCGGGCCGCCGCCGCTTCGTCCACCACGCCAAGCTGCATCCAGACCGATCGCGCGCCGAGGCGGATCGCCTCCTCCACCACCGCGCCGGCCTCCGCGCTGCGGCGGAAGATGTCCACCATGTCGAGCGGTGCGGCATCCGCCAGCGTCGCGACGGACGGCACGCCATGCACGGGGCGCCCCGCCAATGCCGGGTTCACCGGCACGGCCGCGTAGCCGCGGTCGAGCAGGAAGCGGAACACGCCATCGCTCGGCCGGTCCGCCCGGTCGGAGGCGCCGACGACCGCGACCCGGCGCGTGGCGAGCAGCAGGGCGCGGATCGCGGCGTCGTCCATCGCGGTCAGAACTCCTCCAGCAGCCGCCCGCAGCCTTCCACCTTGTCCATGATCCCGTTGGCGCGCAGCGCGTGCCAGTAGGTGGCGGTGTTGATGGCGATGACCGGCTTGCCGAGCCACATCTCCGCCATCGCCGCCAGCTTCACCATCGACAGGTTCGTCCCCACCTGCACGATCGCGTCCACGTCGTCGCCGTCGATCTGCTTGATCGCGGCCACGCACTGCGCCGGCGTGACCTGCGCGATGCCTGTCCAGGAGCGGCATTGCAGTGCGATGTCGCGCACCACGCTGAAGCCCATGTCGCCGAAATAGCGCGCCACCTCGATGTTCATCGCCGGCCAGTAGGGCGAGAGGATCGCGAGCCGCTTCACCCCGCCGTAGGAATTCAGCGCCGCCGTGCACGAATGGCTGCCGACGGAGATGTCGAGGCCCGACACCTCCTTCACCTGCCCGATGAAGCGGTCGGCACCCTTCGCGCCGTCGAAGAAGGTGACCGCCGACATGCCCATCACCAGGTAGTCGGGATTGCACGTCATGACGGACTTCACCGCGTCCATCGTGTTCGCGCCGATCAGCTCCGCGCCCTTGCGGAAGGTCTCGTTGGAGACCGCGTCGGCGTTCGGCGTGAAGATGCGCGAATAGTGGTTCGTCACGCCCGCCGGGCGCATCATGTCGAAATCCGGCTGCACGACGGTGTTGGTCGAAGGGCCCATCACCCCGAAGAGCTTCCGCCAGCCCAGAATGTCCTTGCCCATCGCAGCCTCCGTCGCATCAGGTGCGCGGCAGCCTGCCACAGGCGCGGCGCCGCGCCAGCCCCGGCCGCTTGCCGGCACGGCGCGTGCAAGCAACATTGCCCGCAAGCAGAACCGACCGCTTTTCGCCGGAGACCTCGCCATGACCAGCATCCGCCGCCGCGTCCTCCTCGCCGCGCCCGCGCTGGCGCTGCCCGCGTCGGCGCGCGCGCAGGCGCCCTGGCCGGATCGGCCGATCCGCTGGATCAACCCCGGCCCCGCGGGCGGCGCGGGCGACGTGCTGTCCCGCCTGGTGGGCGACAGGCTCGGCGCGCGGCTCGGCCAGACCGTGGTGGTGGAAAACCGGCCAGGCGCCGGCACCAATATCGGCATGACCGCGGTCGCGCGCAGCGCGCCGGATGGCTACACGGTCGGGCTGGCCTCCATCGCCTCCCACGCCGCCAACAAATGGCTGCACGCGAACATGCCCTTCGACCCGGAGAAGGATTTCGCCGCGGTCGGCATGATCGCGCTGGTGCCCAACATCGTCGTCGTGCCGCCGCAGATCCCGCCGCGCGACCTGCAGGGCTTCATCGCCTGGGCCAAGGGGCTTGGACGGCCGCTCAACTTCGGCTCGGTCGGCATCGGTTCCTCCCAGCATCTTGCCGCGGCGCAGTTCGGCCAGATCACGGGCATCGAGATCATCCACGCGCCCTACAACCAGGCCGGGCAGATGAACACGGACCTGATCGAGGGGCGGCTCGACGTGCTGTTCCAATCCATCTCGGCCGTCAGCGGCATGGCGCAGGCCGGGCGGATGCGCCCGATCGCGGTGAGCGGGCCTGAGCGCGTGCCCGCCTTCCCCGACCTGCCGACGATGCGCGAACAGGGCGTGGACGTGACCACCACGGGCTGGTTCGGCCTCGCCGCGCCGGCGGGTGTGCCGGAGCCGATCCTCGCGCGGCTGGACGAGGCGCTGGCGGCCTGCATGGAAGAAGCTGACCTGCGCCAGCGCATCGTCGCCGGCGGATCCGTGCCGCGCATGATGCGCCGCGCGGAATTCGCGCGCTTCATGGCCGAGCAGAGCGAGCGCATGGGGGCGATCATCCGCGCGACAGGGGCGCGGGCAGGGTAGCGAAGGGCCGGGGAGGGGAATCCTCCCCGCGCTGTCGGCGGCGCGCTGCCGGCGCGGCGGTCAGGCGGCCGTGGCGAAGGCGGCGCGAAGGGCGAGGCCGACCGGGACCATGCCGGGGATGACCTCCCGCGTGAACAGGCCCAGCGTCGCGAGGAAGCCGGGCAGCTCGGTGGGTGCGTCAGGCGCTGGGCCGAGGGCGGCGATCAGGCCGGGCGCCTCGGCCTCGGCCGCCGCGACCGCGGCATCCCGCGCCCGTGCCAGCGCGCCATCGGCGAACAGCGGCGCGAGCGTTTCGGGCAGCGCCGTGAGCACCTCCGGCCAATGCGCGAGGTGCAGGTACAGGCTCGGCATCACCGCAGGGTCGGAAAGGCCGTGGCGTGCGGCGAGCGCGCGCGCTGCGGCCGCCAGCACGGGCGGCAACCCGCCGAGCCGCGGCAGCGGCGGCGGTGCGGGGAGCATCGCGCCAACCGACGCGGCCGCGCCCTGTGCGCCCGGCGCGACGCCCTCCGCGCGGCGGCGGATCGCCGTCAGCACCGCGAGGTTCGTCAGGTTGCCGCGGTTGTAGGTCGCGACCAGCGCGGCGAGGTCCGCCGGCACCGCGGCGCGCGGCATGCCGGGGATCGGCACGCGCCGCGCGATCCTGTCCCGCGCGCCGGCCGCGGCGCCGGTCTCGAGGCACGGCCCCGCCTGCGCCCAGAGCCAGTCCAGCACGCCGGGCAGCGTGGCCGCATGCCGCCAGATCAGGTTCACCTGCGCCACGCCGACACCGGCGCGCAGGCCCGCATAGATGGCGGCGTCGCCGGGTGTGGCCTCCGCCTCGCGGATCTCGGCCAGGCTCACCGCGGCGCGGTCCAGGCGGCCTCGAGCTCCGCTCGGGTCATCAGGTCCGCGTATTTCTGGCCCATGTCGAAGAGGTTCGCCTCATGCGGCGCGATGGCGCGGTCGCCGACGCAATCCGTCACGCAGATGGTGCGGAAGTTGTTCTGCATCGAATCCACCACCGTCGCGCGCACGCAGCCCGAGGTGGTGCAGCCCGCGACCAGCACCGTGTCCACCCGGCGGAAGGCGAGCCAGCCGGCGAGGTTGGTGTCGAAGAAGGCCGATGCGCCCTGCTTGCGGACGACCAGCTCACCCGGCAGCGGCGTCAGTTCCTGCACGATCTGCGACAGCGGGCTGGCCTCCGTCAGCTTGCGCAGGCTCGGCGCCTTCAGCGTGAAGACGCCGGCATCCGACCCGTCATCGGCGTAGACGACGCGGGTATGCGCCACCGGCCAGCGCTGCCGGCGCGCGAAGTCGAGAAGCCGCACCGTCTGTTCGATGGCGGGGGCGATGTTGCCGCCGCCGAAATGCTCGGGGTCGGAAAAGCCGACCACGAAATCCACGATCACCAGCGCCGGCGCCTGGCCGAAGCCGGCGCGGTTGCCCATGCCCTGGCGGTGGTAGATGTCGGCTTCGGGATGTCCGCTCATGGTGCATGTCCCTCAAACGGCGGGCGCGGCCCATCCGGGCCGCTTGCCTTCGCGCCATGGGCTGTTGCGTCGGGAGGCGTGGTCGGGCTGGGCGCGGTCGCGCGTTGCGCTCGCGGCGCGAGGCTGAGGCTTGCGCCGAGGATTCGGCTTCGGGTCACGCCACCTGCTCCAGGTCGCGCAGCGACTGGATCATCGAGGTGCGCAGCAGGAAGGCCCGGTGCTTGCCCGGATCGGCGGCGGTGGCGCGCAGCTCGTCGTGATAGGCGCGCCGCACCTCTGGGTCGCGCTGGTTCAGGATCTGGCGGTTGCGCATCGTCGTCGCCTGCACCGTCTCGAGCGCGACCTTCCGTCGCTGGCGCGAATAGCGTTCCATCAGCGCGGGGTCGCCGCCGCGCCAGACCTCGGCGAGCTTGCCCGCCAGGTTGAAGGCGTCGTGCACGCCGCCATTCATGCCCATGCCGCCGAGCGGGTTGTTGATGTGCGCGGCATCGCCGGCGATGAAGCAGCGGCCTTTCGCGTAGGTGTCGGCGACGCGCTCATGCACGCGATAGGCGGTGCGGTGGCGCAGCTCGTAGCCGGACGGGTTCGGCACCACGGCCTGCAGCCGTTCCTCGATCCGCGCCGGGTCCATCATGCGCGCCTCGCTCTCCCCCGGATCGGTCGGGAACAGCACGCGCCAGAGCGAGGCCGTGCGCAGCAGCACGAACCATTCCTCGGGGTCGGAGATGTAGGCGATGTTCGACAGGTCCGCGATCGCCTCGTGGAAGGGGAAGGTGGTCGAGAGCGTGAGGAAGATCTCGGGTATGGTGATGCCGTCGAAGCCGATGCCGAGCGCCTTGCGCACGGCGGACGACGCGCCGTCCGCGCCCACGAGGTAGCGCCCGCGCAGCCTCTCCCGCGTCCCGTCCGGGCGTTCCACCGTCAGCGTCACGCCGTCGGCATCCTGCGCCACGTCCACCGCCTTCGCGTCGTACAGGAAGGTGACGTCCGGGTTGCTGCCCAGCCGGTCGCGCAGCATGCGCGTCAGCCGCCACTGCTCGCATTGCAGCCGGTAGGGGTGCTTGGTGTCGTCCTTCAGCATGCCGAGGTCGAAGGTCGCGATCACGCCCTGGTGGCGGTCGCGGAACTGCCAGGTGGGGCAGACCAGGCCCTGCGCGATCATCGCCTCCACCACGCCGAAGCGTTCCAGCATGTCGAGCGTCGGCGGATGGAAGGTGGAAGCCCGCAGGTCGTCAGGCAGGTCACGCGCCTGCTCGACGATGGTCACTGGAATGCCTTCCTCCGCCAGCGCGGCGGCGGCGACCAGGCCCGCCGGGCCCGCGCCGGCGATCAGGACACGGTTGTCTGTCATGGCCCCATTGCAGCGCGCGCGGCGGGCCGCGGCAAGGCCGCTTGATGCGGGGCCGGGCGGCGGCATCTATGGGGCATGCACATCCCCTTCCTCGACCGTTCGCCGCGCGTGGCCCTGGTCCGGCTTTCGGGACTGATCGCCGCCCGGCCCGACCCGCTGTCCGGCGGGCTGAACGATGCCGGCATCGGCCCGCTGCTCGACCGCGCCTTCGCGCTCGGCCGGCTTTCGGCGGTCATGCTCGTGGTGAACTCGCCGGGCGGCTCGCCGGTGCAATCCTCCCTGATCGCCCGGCGCATCCGGCGGCTGGCGGAGGAGAAGAAGGTGCCGACCATCGCGGTGGTCGAGGATGCCGCGGCCTCCGGCGGCTACTGGATCGCCGCGGCGGCGGACGAGATCGTGGCGGACCCGGCCTCCATCCTGGGGTCCATCGGGGTGATCAGCGCCGGCTTCGGCTTCGACCAGGCGATCGCGCGGCTCGGCATCGCGCGGCGGCTTCGCACGGCGGGGTCGGAAAAATCCTTCCTCGACCCCTTCGCGCCGGAGCGTGCGGAGGATGTGGCGCGGCTCGAGGAACTGCTCGCCACGCTGCACGAGGAGTTCAAGGCCTGGATCCGTGCCCGGCGCGGGGCGAAGCTGAAGGCGCCGGAGGAATCGTTGTTCACCGGCCGCTTCTGGACGGGGCGGGAAGCGGTGGGTCTGGGCCTTGCGGACGCGCTCGGCGATGCGGAGGGCGAGGCGCGGCGCCGCTTCGGGGAGAAGGTCCGCATCATCCGCCTCGGCCAGCGACGCCGCCCCTTCCCCTGGCGCCTGATCCCCGGCGCGCGGGAGGGCGTGGAGGCGCTGGCGCACGTCGCCGAGGAACGCGCGGCCTGGGCGCGGCTCGGGCTCTAGCCCTCCGCCGCCTTGGCCGGAACGCGGGAGAAGAACCACGCCGTGACGGCGGGCGGCAGCGCACCCGCGAAGCGCGCCATGGCGTAGGTGGGCCAGGGATAGGCCACGCGGACCCGCCCGCGCGCGATGCCCGACAGCGTCCGCCGCGCCGCTTCCTCCGCATCCATCAGGAAGGGCATCGGGAACGCGTTGCGCGCCGTCATCGGCGTCCGGACGTATCCGGGGCAGATGGCGTGCAGGCGGATGCCGCGCCGCCGCTCGCTCGCGTCGAGCGCTTCCGCCCAGCGCTGCACCGCCGCCTTGCTGGCGCAATAGGCCGGCGCGCCGGGGGCTGCGACGAAGGCGGCGAGCGAGGCGATCACCGCGACCCGCCCGCGCACCCCGTCCGCGCCCGGCGCCTGGCGCGCCATGGCCTCGATCGCCGGCAGGGCGGTGTTCAGCACGCCGGTCAGGTTGGTCTCGAAGATCCGCGCCGCCTGCGCCGCCGGTTCCGTATCCCCGCCCGTGCCGGCCGAGATGCCGGCATTGGCGATGACCAGGTCGAGCCGCCCTGCTTGCGCGATCCAGCGCGCCATCGCCGGCGCGTCCCGCACATCCACCGCTGCCGGGCGCACATCGGCGCCCTTCGCGCGGCAGGCCGCCGCCGCTTCCTCCAGCCGCGTCGCGTCGCGGCCGGAAAGATGCAGCACCGCGCCCGGCCGCGCGCAGGCCTCGGCCAGGGCGCGGCCCAGGCCGGAGGAGGCGCCGGTGATCAGCACATGGTCCCAGGCGGCTTGCATCCCGACCCTCCGCGGGGGAGAAGCGCGCATGTCCGCCGCCCCCCTCTCCTCCATGACCGGCTTCGCCCGAGAGGGCGGCACGCTGGCCGACGGTTCCTCCTTCGTCTGGGAAGTGCGCAGCGTCAACGGCCGCGGCCTCGACGTGCGCCTGCGCCTGCCCAACGGCTTCGACGCGTTGGAGACGCCGCTGAAGGAAGCCGCCGCGCGGCTGCTCAAGCGCGGCAATGTCAGCGCGACGCTGACCCTGAAGCGGGAGGATCGGAGCGCGGCGCGCCTGACGCCGGACCCGGAGGCGCTGGAACAGGCGCTGCGCATCGCGCTCGACCTCGCCGCGCGGATCCCCGGCGCGCCGGCCCCGCGCGCCGAGGCGCTGCTGACGCTGCCCGGCGTGCTGCGCGCCGAGGCGCGCGAACCGGACGAGGCGGAGGAAGAAGGCAAGCGCGCCGCCATCGCCGCCGCCTTCGCCCGCGCGCTGGACGGTCTCGTCGAATCCCGCCGTGCGGAGGGGTCGAAGCTCGCCGAGATTCTCGGCGTATTGCTGGATGAGGTCGTGGCGCTGCGCGACCTCGCCGCCAAGGAAGCGTCCGACCAGCCGGCGCTGCACCTGGCCCGGCTGCGCGAAAGCCTCGCCGCGCTGCTGGAAGGCGAGCGCCGCGTGCCGGAGGAACGGCTCGCGCAGGAGGTCGCGATGCTCGCGACCAAGTCCGACGTGCGGGAGGAGCTCGACCGCCTGTCCGCCCATATCGCCGAGGCGCGGCGGCTGCTGGCGAGCGGGGAGGCGATCGGCCGCAAGCTCGATTTCCTGACGCAGGAATTCGTCCGCGAGGCGAACACGCTGTGCAGCAAATCCTCCTCGATCCCGCTGACGCGCATCGGGCTCGAGATGAAGGCGGCGATCGAGCGGCTGAAGGAGCAGTCGGCGAATGTCGAATGAGGGCATCGCGCGGCGCGGGCTCTGCCTCGTGCTCGCGGCGGCGCCGGGGGCGGGCAAGACCTCCGTCTCCCGCGCGCTGCTGGAGACGGAGCCCGACCTGTCGCTCTCCGTCAGCGCCACCACGCGCCCGCCGCGCCCGGGGGAGCAGGAGGGCGTCCATTACTTCTTCAGGACGCCCGAGCAGTTCGACGCGATGGCGGCGCAGGGCGAGTTCCTGGAGCACGCCCGCTTCCTCGGCCGCGCCTACGGCACGCCGCGCGCGCCGGTGGAAGCGGCCCTCGGCGCGGGGCGCGACGTGTTGTTCGACATCGAATGGCAGGGCCATCGCCAGATGAAGGCGGCGATGGCCGAGGACGTGGTCGGCGTCTTCCTCCTCCCGCCCTCCCTGCCGGACCTGGAAAAGCGGCTGCGCGGCCGTGGCCAGGACAGCGAGGTCGAGATCGCCCGCCGCATGGCCGCGGCGCGGGAGGAGATCACCCACTGGGACGAGTTCGACCATGTGGTGGTGAACCGCGACTTCGCCGCGACGGTCGCGCAGGTGCGCGCCATCCTGCATGCGGCGCGGACGGAACGGCGCCGCCAGCCCGGCATGGCCGGCTTCATCGCCGGGCTGCTCGCCGGCTGAGCGCGTGGGCGTCATCCTCGGCATCGTCGCGCCGGTCTTCGTCATCGTCGCCATGGGCTGGGCGGCGGCGGCGTGGAAATGGATGGACCAGGCCGGCTTCCGCGCGCTGATCGCCTTCACCTTCTCGATCGCCTCGCCCGCGCTGCTGTTCGCAGGCGGCACCTCCGGCAGCACGCGGGGCGGGCTCGCGGCGATCCTGTTCTTCGTCGCGGCCCTGATCGTCTATGGCTTCGTGCTCTGGCTCGGCACGCGGCGGCTGCGGCTGCCGCTCGCGGATTCCGGTCTGCTCGCGCTGAACTGCACCTTCGGCAACACGGTGATGATGGGCATCCCGCTCGTCGCCGCGGCCTATGGCCAGGCCGGCCTTGCCGTGCTGCTTGCGCTGATCGCGCTGCATTCCATGGTGCTGCTTTCCCTCGGCACCATCGTCGCGGAGATCGGGCTGAATGCGCACGCACCTGTCGGACGCATCCTGCGCGCGACGGTCGCGGGCGTGGTGCGCAACCCGATCGTGATGGCGGTGCTCGCGGCGCTGGTCTGGAGCAGCCTGGCGCTGCCGGTCCCGGATGCGATGCGGCGCGTGCTGGAATTGCTCGGCGCGGCGAGCCCGCCGCTGGCGCTGTTCTGCCTCGGCGGGTCGCTCGCGACGTTCCGGCTCGGCGGCGCGATGGCGGAGGTCGCCTGGGCGGTGGTGCTCAAGCTGGCCGCCATGCCGCTGCTGGTCTGGGGGTTGTGCGCACTGTTCGGCCTGGGGCCGCTGGAGACCGCGGTCGCGGTCACGACCGCGGCGCTGCCGACCGGTGCGAACGCCTTCATGCTCGCCCGTCGCTACGAGGTCGGCGCGGAGCGGTCAGGTGCTACGGTGCTCGTCTCGACGGTGATCTCGGTGGTGACGCTGGCGGGCGTGCTGGCCTGGTTCAGGCCCTAGCGCTTCCGCCGCGGGCCAGGACCGCGCGCGCCAGCGCGTCGAATTCCGCGACGCTCAGAGTTTCCGCCCGCCGCGCGCCGTCGATGCCCGCGGCGGCCAGCAGCCCCTCGGCATCGCCGAGCGACTTCAGCGCTCCGCGCAGCATCTTGCGCCGCTGGCCGAAAGCGGCCGCCGTGGTGCGTTCCATCGCCGCGAACAGGGCCGGGCCGGGGTCCTCCGCATGCGGCGTGAAGCCGACCACGGCCGACCACACCTTGGGCGGCGGGCTGAAGGCGCCGGGCGGCAGGCGCAGCAGCATGGTGCAGCGGCAGCGCCATTGGGCGAGGACGGACAGCCGCCCATAGGCCTCGGTATCCGGCGCGGCGCAGATGCGCTCGGCGACTTCCTGCTGGAACATCAGCGCCATGCCTTCCAGCGCCGCGGCGCCGCGCAGCCAGCCGACCAGCAGCGGGGAGGCGACGTTGTAGGGCAGGTTGGCGACGATCCGGCGCGGCGCGGGCAGCAGCGCGGCCGGGTCCGCCTTCAGCGCATCGCCCTCGATGACGCGAAGCCGGCCGGGATGCGCGGCCGCGAGCTCGGCCAGCGCCGCGACCGCGCGGCGGTCGAGTTCGAGCGCCACCACCTCCGCCGCCGGTGTCGCGAGCAGCGCGCGGGTCAGCCCCCCCGGGCCCGGGCCCACTTCCAGCACATGCCGCCCGGACAGGTCGCCGGCGAGTGCCGCGATGCGCGCGCAGACGGCGGGGTCGAGCAGGAAATGCTGGCCAAGCGACTTGCGCGCATCGAGGCCGTGCCGCGCGACGGTCTCGCGCAGGCTCGGCAGGTCGGGCGTGGTCACCTCAGCCGCGGCGCGGCGGCGTCTGCCCGGCGGCCGGCGCCGGCGCATCGGTGCCGGTGCGGATCTCGATCTGCGCGCGCCGCTGCAGGTCGCGAAGCACCTGGCGGGAGATCAGCTCGACGCGCTCGCGCAGCAGCCGCTCGCGCGCCTGCTCGGGCGTGACCTCGGCCATGTTCCGGGTCTCCCGCGCGCAGACGGCCATGATCATCACGCCGTCCGGGGTGATGATGGGCTGGGACGGGCGGCCGATCGGCAGGTTGGTGAGCAGGTCGCGCAGTTCCGGCGGCGTGACGGTCTCGAGCCGGATCTGGCCCGGATCGGCCGGGCGGGGGCCGCCGCGCGCGGCCGCCTCCACCGCGTCGCAGCCGCGCCCGGTTTCGGAGATCTGCTGCGCGCGCTCCACCTGCCGGATCTGCTGCGCCGTGGGGGCGGCAGGGTTCAGCGCGCCCTCGAAGGGCAGGAAGGCCTGGCGCATGGTCAGCATCGTCGCCATGTCGCGGCCGGCGATGCGCTTCTGGCGCAGCGTCACGATGACGAAGCCGCCCGCGACGCGAATCGGGTTGGAGACCGCACCCTCGGGCATCTGGCGCACCACGGCGGCGACTTCAGGGTCGAGGCGGCCGGCCTCGACCCAGCCGAGGTCGCCGCCGAGCAGCGCCGTCTGCGCCTGGCTGAACTGCGTCGCGACCATCGGGAACGGCGCGCCCTGGCGCAGGCGGGAGATGATCTCGTCCGTGAAGCGCCGGACCTCCCCATCCTGACCGGGGTTGCTCACCGGCAGGAAGATCTCGGAGACGAGGAATTCCGGCTGGCCCTGGCGCGCGCGGGCGGCGGCGAGTACCTCGTTCACCTCGGCGTCGCCGATATTCGCCTGGGCGCCGAGCTGGGCGCGCAGCAGCCGGTTCCAGCCGACCTGCGCGCGGATCTGGTCATAGAGCACGCGGGGGTCGATGCCGGCGCGTTGCAGGTTGGCGCGCAGCCCGCCCGGCGGGAGGCCGTTGCGGTTTTCGATGTCGCCGACCGTGGTGGCGATGTCCTGGTCCGTGACGGGGATGCGCCGGCGCGCGACTTCCTGCGTGCGCAGCCTTTCATCGACCAGCAGGCGGAGGATCTGGTCATTGGCGCGGCCGCCGACGTCGCCCGACATGCCGGCCGACAGCGCGAGCAGGCGGCGGCGGCTTTCCACCTCAGCCAGCGTCACGACATCGCCGTTCACCACGGCGGCGACGCGGTTCACGCGGCCGGCCTGCGCGGCCGCGTCGGGCGCCAGGGGAAGGCCGCCGATCAGCAGCGCGGCGACGAGCGCCGGGAGGCGGCGGAAGGGGCGGGCGCGGCGCGGCGTCGTATCGGTCATGGCGGCCCTTTTCTAGGCTCTGGGCGCGGCCGGTGCCAGTCCGCCGTCAGATGGCGCGGAAGCCGACATCGCCCACGGTCTTGAGGCCGATCCGGAACAGCAGGATCGTGCTGGCGGGATACAGGTCGCTGGTCCCCGCGATCTCGGCGAAGCGCTTGAGGAAGCGCGCCTCGAACAGGAAGCATTCATCCTCGTAGGCGGCCGAGGCGCTGATGACGACCGGCCGTTCCTGTTCGAGATCGTAGCGCCCGAAGGCGGAGAAGCGCCAATTGCCGAATTGCTGCGTGACGCCGAGTGCGACCTCGTCGCGGTTGCGCACCGGCGTCAGGTAGGGGACGGCCGGCGTGTAGAGGTAGCCCGCGGTCAGCGTCGTGCGGGAGGACAGGCTCACCGAGGCGGAGAGGTCGAGGAAGCGCGGATCCCCGCCCTGCTGGTCGAAACGCCCGCGGCCCATGAATTCGAGCCATGGCGTGGGCGCGAGACGCGCCCGGCCGACCCAGTCCGACGCCCGGTTCTCGAGCCCGCTGCCGGCGTAGAAGGGCCCGCCGTCGCGCTGCATGCGGTAGGACGCGCCGGCGAGCCCCTCGAGCAGCCCGCCATTCGGGAAATGCCAGGCGCCGCGCAGCGCGTAGTCGATGCGCGTGCCGCCTTCCTGCCTGTCCCGTCCGTTGAAACGGTTGAGCGAGAAGAGATTCGCGTCGGTGAACTCGAAATCGATGCTGTCCTCGTTCGGGATGTCCGATTGCCGCCCGGTCACGGGGCCGGTCACCATCTGCACGCGTGGCTCGATGACCTGGTGGCCGTATGCGCCGGCGCGGCGGATGAAGGGCATGCGCCAGTCGAGCCCCGCCCGGACATTCGCCACCGTCGCCTGGCCGGCGTCGCGCCCCGTGGCGAAGTTCGGCGCGTCGTTGAGGTCGGTGTAGTTGTAGGCGACGAGGTCCG
The DNA here is from genome assembly GCF_017813355.1 of Roseomonas nitratireducens. Taxonomy (GTDB): domain Bacteria; phylum Pseudomonadota; class Alphaproteobacteria; order Acetobacterales; family Acetobacteraceae; genus Neoroseomonas; species Neoroseomonas nitratireducens. The sequence continues at coordinate 160,431 of NZ_JAGIYZ010000009.1, read as the reverse complement.
ACTGGGCGCGCAGCGTCCACAGCCCGCCCATCCGGTCCGTCGCCGGCAGGGCGTAGCCCAGGCGGATAGCGGCGCGCTGCGTGTCCGTGCCGCGATCGCGGAAGGTCGCGAAGTTCCAGGTGTCGGCGGTGAAGGTGCCGCCGAGCGAATCGACCGGCGCGCGCCAGTCCCAGTAGATGTTCGGTCCGACGACGGGGATGAGGCTGTTGTCGTCGGTCGACCGCAGGCCCTGGAAGGCGCGCGCGTCGATCCGCGCGTAGCTGTCAGCCCCCCAGAAGCCTTCGGTGAAGACGTTGCTGTCGAGCAGCCGCCGCGCGCCATAGCGGTAGACGCGAAGATACTCCTCGGAGGAGGCGCGGTTGAGGCTGAAGCCCGCGCGCCAGGTGTCGTCGATGGCAAAGCGGCCGCGGGAGAAGATATGCCCGGCCCATCCCTCGGGCGTGCTGGAAGTGCCGTCGAGGTAGCCGACGGAGCCCTCGGCCTCGATCTCGCCGAAGTTGAAGCGGCGGCGGTATTCGAGGCCGATATTGGGCGCCGCGCTGGTCGCGAATTGCGGGCGCAGCACAAGTTCCTGGCTCTCGTCGATCGCCCAGTAGTAGGGCACCTCAATGAAGCCGCCGAGGAAGTCGGTGACCCCGAAGGTCGGGCTGAGGAAGCCCGACTGGCGCGGCACCGAGCCGGCAGGGTGCTGGAGGTACGGCGTCCAGAACATCGGCACGCCGCCGAATTCCACCACCGCGTCGCGGTAGCGCGCCTGGCGCGCCTCGTTGTCCAGCGTCGCGGTGCGCGCGCGCAGCTGCCAGATGGGCGGTGCGAGCGGGTCGCGCTCGCAAGGGTCGCAGGAGGAATAGACGACGCGCGAGAGGTCGAAGAAATTGCCGTCCGTGCGCCGCGCGCCGGCCGCGGCGACGCGACCGTTCTGCGCGAGCAGGCCGCGCAGCCCCTCGATCACGCCGTCGCGGAACTGGTTCTGCAGCACGACGCTGTCGGCGAAGACGACCTGGCCGTCCGCCTCGATCAGCTGGACGTTGCCGCGCGCGGTGGCAACGCCGGTGTTGCGGTCGTAGGTGAATTCGTCGGCGCGCAGCACGCGGTTGCCCTGCCAGGCCTCGACCCTGCCGCGCGCGACGACGAGGGCGCGATTCTGGTCGTACTCCACCTCCTCCGCCGTGAAGGTGACGGGGTCGTTCTCGCTTGGCGGGGCGGCGCCGGGCGGCTGGGCGGCGGGGGCGCCCTGGCCGGGCATGACGGGCGCGATCGCGGCCGGCGCGGCGATGGGCGGCTGCGCGGTGGCCTGGGCATGCGCGCCGCTCGCCCCGAACAGGAGGAGCAGGGGCAGCAGGCCGGCGGTGGCGGTCACGTGGCGCATGCCGGTCAGCCATCCTCCAGGTGGAGCAGAAGCGCGGTCGCGAGCAGGAAGCCCGAACCCGCCGGCGCCCAGGCGGCGAATATCACGGGAAGCGTCCCCGCCTCGCCGAATTCGCCCGTCACCTTGTCGATGACGAACAGGGCGAAGCCCGCGGCGACGCCGCCGGCGATCATCTGCCCGACGCCGCCGCGGCGCGACGATCGCATGGAAAAGCCGGCCGCGAGCAACGCCATCGCCGCGGCGAGCAGCGGCAGAGCGAGCAGCGAGTGGAAGTGCAGCCTGTGCCGTACAGCCGAGAAGCCCGCCGCCTCCAGCACCTGGATGAAGTCCGGCAGCGCCCAGAAGGACAGCGTGTCCGGGCTTGCGAAGGATTCCTGGATGCGGTCCGGTGTCAGGTCCGTTGGCAGTTCGAGTCGCCGCGTGGGCGCCGGCAGGCGGTCATTGCCGAAGGCCACCGCCTGCGCCACCACCCAGCGGCCGGGCTCGAGCACGGCGAAGGGCGCCTCGACGCGCTGCAGCGGGCGGTCCTCGGCCGAAAGGCGCCAGACCGTCACCTCGTCCAGGCGGAAGGCTTCCCCCTGCCGCAGGTCGCGCACCGCGACGGGCCGGCCCGACAGGATGGCGACGCCGCGCGGATCGAGCGCCGCATCCGCCTGGCGCAGCCAGAGCCGGCCGCCGGCCAGCGCCGTGATGCCGCCGGTGTTGCGCAGGTATTGCTGGTCGAGCCGCTCGGCCCGCGCGAACATCGCCGACGACAGCGGCGAGACCATCGTCGTCGCGATCCCGCCGAGCACCACCGCCACGACGACGGGCCCGGTCAGGAAGCCCCAGGCCGAGACACCCGCCGCGCGCGCGACCACCAGTTCGGACGACCGCGTCAGCCGCCAGAAGGCCGCGATGCCGCCGAGCAGGATGGCGAAGGGCAGGATCTGCATCGCGACGAAGGGCAGGCGGAGGGCCGCGATCTGCGTGACCAGCGCGAAGGTCGCATCCTGCCGCGTCGCTGCGCGGCGCAGCAATTCGATCAGGTCGAACAGCGCGACAAGGCCCGCGAGCGCGGCCAGCATCGCCATCGTCATGGTCGCGAAGCGGCGCGAGACATAGAGTGTGAGGGTGCGCGCGAAGGTCATGGCGCGGCCGGCATGGGCGGCGCCTGGCGCGGCCAGCCCGGCGCGCCGCCGATCCACCAGGCGGCGACGAAGCCCGGCAGCAGCGCCTGCACCCAGATCAGCGGGATCCACGCATTGTCGCGTGCGGCGAGGTTGCCGCCCGTCAGGCCGAAGGCGAGCAGCGCGACCACGATGCCGATGCCCACCGCGATGCGCAGCCCGCCGCCGTGGCGGCGGAACTCCCCGGTCAGCGCCACGGCGAGTCCCACCAGCGCGAAGGACAGCGTGGTCAGCGGCCCCGCCATTCGCTGGTGCGCCTCGGCGCGGTAGCGGCGGATCTCGCGGTCCCGCAGCCCCTCCGCGGGGTCGGGGCTCAGGAGCTCGGCGATGGAGCGTTCGCGCGAATCGCGCGATCGCGACTCCTCCCCCCGCGTCGCGCGGGCGAGGTCGACGCTGTTCTCGGTGAAGGAGAGCAGGTTGAGCCGCAGCGGCGGCGTCCCAGCCGGCGCGTTGGCGGGCGCCTGCTCGACCTGCTGCCGCACGCCGTTCAGCAGCGTCACACGCGGGCCGGATGCCGTCGTCGTGATGCGGCCCTGCTCGGCGAGGATCGTGACCGGCGCGCCATCCTCGCGCTGGTCATGCAACAGGATGCCGCGCAGCGTGCCGTCCGGGTCGCGGTAGCGCGCATAGACCGTCAGGTCGTTGCCGACCTGGGAGAAGACGCCTTCCTGCAGCAGGACGCCGACCAGCTGGTTGCGGATCTCGAACTGCCACTCGCGGAAGGCGGTGTGGCTGACGGGCACGAGCCAGACATTGAGCAACACGCAGATGCCGGTCGCGATCAGCGCCAGCAGCGCGGCGGGCCGCGCCAGCACCCATTGCGACAGCCCGGCGGCGCGCATCACCACCAGTTCGCGGTCGGATGCCAGCCGGACGTACAGGAACAGCACCACGATGAAGCTCGTGATCGGCAGGATGACCGCGAAGAAGGAGGGCAGCATCAGGCTCGTCAGCTTGATGAAGACGAGCAGCGAGAGGCCCCGGTCGAGCACCAGCTCGATGAAGCGGAGCGACTGCGTCAGCCATACGAGCGCCGCCAGCCCGACCGTGACGGCGAGCAGGGCGACGGCGAGCTGTCGGAAGATGTAACGGTCGATCCGGGTCATCACGGCGCCGGCAAACTAGAGGTTTGCGGCCGGGCCAGGAAGCCTTCGCCGTCCCGTTCCGTTGCGAAGGCGGATCAGGGCAGGACCTTGCCGGGGTTCATCAGGCCCGCGGGGTCGAGCGCGGCCTTGATGCGCCGCATCGCATCCAGCTCCGCGCCGCCGCGCCAGGCCTCCATCATGTCGGTCTTGAGCCGGCCGATTCCGTGCTCGGCGGAGAAGGAGCCGTCGAGGTCGCGCACCACCTCGTTCACCGTGTCCATGATGTCATGGCTGCGGGCGAGGAAGGCGTCCGGGTCCATGCCCACCGGCTGCTCGAGGTTCATGTGGATGTTGCCGTCGCCCATATGGCCGAAGGGCACGGGGCGGATCCCCGGGATCAGCGACTCGCAGGCCGCCGAGGCGCGCCGGATCAGTTCCGGCACCTTCGAGACCGGGACGGACACGTCGTTCTTGACCGAAGCGCCTTCCTTGCGCTGCGCCTCGGGGTGTTCCTCGCGGATGCGCCAGATGGCGGCGCGGCGCGCCTCGCTGCCGCCGATCACCGCGTCCATGACCTCGCCCGCCTCCATCGCCGCGCCGAGCACCTGTTCGGCCAGCCCCTGCAGGTCGGCATCCGCGCGGGTCGAGGCGAGGTCGACGAGGATGTAGTGGTCGGCGCGCTCGGCCAGCGGCAGGCTCACGCCGGGGATGTGCTTTAGCGCGAAGTCGACGCCGAGGCCCGACATGTACTCGAAGGCGCGGATCGCGGTCTCGTCCGCCTCGCGGAAGCGGCGGAAGACGGACAGCGCGGCATCCTCGTCGGCCACCGAGCAGAACAGCACCTCGTTCGCCCGCGGGCGGGCGAACAGGCGCAGCGTCGCCGCGGTGATGATGCCGAGCGTGCCTTCCGCGCCCACGAACAGATGCCGCAGCGCGTAGCCGGTATTGTCCTTGCGCAGGCGGCGCAGCCCGTTCCAGACCTGCCCGTCGGGCAGCACCACTTCCAGGCCGAGCATCAGTTCGCGGGCATTGCCGTAGCGCACCGTGGTGTTGCCGCCGGCGTTGGTCGACAGGATGCCGCCGATCATCGCCGTGCCTTCCCCGCCGAAGGACAGCGGGAAAAGGCAGTTGCACTCGGCCGCGGCATCCTGCGCGACCTTCACCACCACGCCCGCCTCCGCGGTCATGGTCATGTCGAGCGGGTCGACATCCCGGATGCGGTTCATGCGCGCGAGGGACAGGACGACGGAGCGGCCGTTGCCTTCCGGCGTGGCACCCCCGACCATCGACGTATTGCCGCCCTGGGGCACGATGGCGATGCCGGCCTCGCCGCAGATGCGCACGCAGTCGGCGACCTGCTGCGTGTTCGCCGGGCGCAGCACCGCGAGCGCGGCGCCGCGGTACAGCCCGCGCCAGTCGGACAGGGCGGGCGCGATGTCAGCCGGGTCGGTGAGCAGGCCGGCGGGGCCGAGCAGGGTGGCGAGGGCGGCGGGCAGGGCAGGGTTGGTCATGGCGGGCCGATGTGCCGCGCAAGCGGAGCCCCGGTCAATCTCACCCCTTGCCGGTCATGCGCGCGAACACCTGCCGGTCGCGGTTTTCCTGCATCAGCATGTTCAGGCTCGGGAAGTTGGCGAAGCCTAGGCCCTGTGGCGGGCCGCCTTCCGGGTCGGGCTCGATCCTGCCGTAGGGCTCGGAGGCGAGCTTCTCCCACTTCCCGGCGGGCTTCTTCGCCTCGATGGTGACGACCGTCGCCTTCAGCAACATGCGCACGATCGCCTCCTTCGGCGAGGACGGCTTGGTCAGCGAGGGGTTGCCCGCGATCATCGTCCAGCCATTCGCAAGCGCCCAGGCGGTCAGCGCGTCCTTGTCCATCATGGCCGTGTCCTTCGCATGTCCCAGCCTTCTGCGCGTGCGGCAGCGCGCGCGCAAGGCATTCAGCGCGTCTCGTCCGGGCCCGGCTTCAGCCCGTAGCGTTCCACCAGCGCCCAGACATGGCGCGGGATCATGTTGCGCATCATGCCCGGCTTCTGCCGGCGCAGGTGCAGCACCGTCTCGATCGCCTTCATCTCGAGCCGCGCGCGGGCGAATTCCAGCCCGCGCGGGCCGATCCGCGGCTGCAGCCAGGCGACGATCGGCCGCGCCCAGTTCGGCATGCGCCGCAGCGGCAGCCCGCCCGCGGCGCGTTCGGTGTTGGCCATGAACCCCTTCACCGCCGCGGTGCGCCGGCCGGCGTCGCGCGGGGTCTCCACCGCCACCTCCTCGCCGAGCAGGGAGAGAAGCGTCTCCCCCTTCGCGTTGCGCACGATCAGCCATTGCGCGCCGGTGCCGGCCATGTAGCCGACCGTGATGTCCGCCAGCGCGTTGGTGTAGTCGACGCAGGTGCGGCAGGTGAGCGGGAAGAAGTCGCCGGGCAGGTCCGACAGCGGGAGCATCAGGAAGGGGATCTCGCGCCTGCGGCCATCCTCGTGCCGGATCTCGACATGGTAGTCGGCGCGGAATTCCAGGTAGGTCACGGTCGCCGGCGTCGGGTCCACCAGCGCGAGGAACTTGTGGAAATTCTCCGTCGTTGTGTTGTCCGAACACGGCGTGCCGATGACGAAGACCTCCTCGAAGCCGAGGCGTTCTTCCAGCGCCCGCAGCGCATAGACCTGGCAGGGGATGCCGATGATGGCGATGCGCCTGTGCCCGGCCGCGGCGGCCGGTTCCAGAAGCGCCAGCAGCGGCGCGTAGCCCATGCGCATGCCGCGGCAGGCGGCCATGCCCTCGGGCTTCGTCACCAGCACGGGGACGGGCTTCCACCGATCCTCCGGATCCGGCGCCATGGTCAGCACGGCGGTCACCGCGCCGGACTCCAGCAGGCGTTCCGCGATGCGGGTGGTGATGCCGGTCCATTGCGCGCCCTCCGCCGGGGCGCGCAGCGCGGCGCGGACCATGCGGCGGAAGGGGCCGAAATGCGTCTCGTCCGGGCGGGCGGGGTCGCGGGCGCGGCCATGCACGCGCGCTTCCAGCGCCGCGTAATCGGGCTTTATGAACTGGCAGGCCGCCCCGCAGGCCTTCGCATCCGCCATGCGGGAGACGCCGCAATCGGTGCAGAGGCCCCGTGGCGCGGGTTCGCGCAGCGGCGGCGCCTCGACGCTCACAGGAAGGCCAGCCCGACCAGCGCGCCGGCGCCGAGCACCCAGAGCGGCGAGAAATCCGTCCGCCAGACGAAGACCGCGGAGGCGGCCGTGAGCAGGACCGGCAGCCACCCCGTCGACGTGCCCTGCGCAAGGATGAGGCCGGAGGCGGCGATCAGCCCGACCGCGATCGGCACCAGCCCGCGTTCCACCACCCGCAGCCAGAAGCGCCCCGACAGGCGCGTCCGCAGGCGCGAGAAGCCGAAGGCCATGACCGAGGTCGGCAGCGTCATCGCGAGCACCGCCGTCAGCATGCCGCCGATGCCGCCCACGTGCCAGCCGAACAGCCCGACGACCAGCACGTTCGGCCCCGGCGCCGCCTGGGCCAGGGCGAAGCGCCGCGCGAAATCGGCATCGCTCATCCAGCCATGCACCTCGACCACCAGGCGGTGCATCTCGGGCAGCACGGCGATGCCGCCGCCCACCGAGACGAGCGAGATCGCCCCGAAGCCCCAGACGAGCTGCCAGAAGACCGTCGCGGTCATTTCGCCGAGAGCGCCCGCCACGCGGCCAGGATGCCGAAGGGCGCGAGCCCCAGCACCACCCAGGGCAGCGGCACGCGCAGCACGCCCGCCGCCAGCAGCGCGCACAGCCCGACGGCCAGCAAGGTGGGCGGCGGCTTCAGCTTCTGCGTCATCTTCGCCGCCGTGCCGATCACCATGCCGGCGGCGGCGGCGGCAACGCCGGCCAGCACGGCCTTGACCACCGGCACCTCGCCATAGGCGTCGTAGAACATGGCAAGGCCGGCGAGCAGGACCAGCGGGCCGCCGAACATCGCCCCGGGGGCGGCGATGGCGCCCGCCGTGCCGTGGAAGCGGTCCCCCACCATGATGGCGGCGTTGAGCGCGTTCGGCCCGGGCAGCACCTGCCCAAGGCCGAGCGTCTCGGCATATTCCTGGTCGGTCAGCCAGCGCTTTTCCTCGACCAGCACGCGGCGTGCCCAGGCATTGATGCCGCCGAAGCCGATCAGCCCGATCTTGCCGTAGGTGAGGAAGAGGTCGGGCAGCGTCGGAACCGGGCGTGGCGCGGAGTCGGTCATTGCCGCCAGGGGACCGCGCCCCGGGGCCGCGATCAACCCCCGCGCGCCTTCCCTTCCGCGATCCGGTTGAATAACTGTCCTGTCGCCGCCGGGCGGAGACCCGGCCCAGAGGAAGGCCATCCGCCATGACCCCCCGCCGGACGATGCTCGCTGCCCTGCCTGCCCTCGCGGCCCTGCCGGCCGCGGCGCAGGAGGCACCCTTCCCGAACCGCCCGATCCGCATCCTGCTGGCCTTCGCCCCGGGCGGCGGCACGGACCTGATCGCGCGCACGCTGGCCACGCCGATGCAGGGCATCCTCGGCCAGCCGGTGGTGGTGGAGAACCGCCCGGGCGCCGGCGGCAACATCGCGACCGAGGCCGCGGCCTCCGCCCGGCCGGACGGCTACACGCTGCTGATGGGCAACCATGGCCCGATGAGCGTGAACGTCTCCTTGTTCCGCAACATGCGCATCGATCCGGAACGCGCGCTTGAGCCGATCGGCCTCGTCGCCGACGCGCCGCTCGTCGTCGTGGTCGGGCCGAAGTCGCGCGCCCAGACCCTGCAGGAGCTCCTTGCCGAGATCCGCGCCGGGGGCGGCCAGGTGACCTATGGCAGCGCTTCCAACGGCTCGGCCAGCCACCTGGCCGCGGCGCTGATGCTGCAGATGGCGGGGCTGCAGGCGGAACACGTGCCCTTCCGCGGCGCGGGGCCCGCGCTGACCGACGTGGTCGCGGGGCACCTGCACTTCATGATCACGACGCTGCCCTCGGTGGTCGGCCTCATCAGCGGCGGGCAGGTGCGGCCGATCGCCGTGACCGGCGAGAGCCGCATCGCCGTGCTGCCCAACGTGCCGACCGTCGCGGACACCATCCCCGGCTACAAGGCGACCGCCTGGTACGGGCTGCTCGCGCCGCGTGGCACGCCGGCCCCGATCCGGGCCCGGCTGTTCGAGGCGATGCGCCAGGCGCTGTCCGACCCCGAGGTGATCCGCCGCCTGCGCGACGAGGGCGCCGAGCCTTCCAACCTCGACGGCGAGGGCTTCGCCCGGCTGATCCGCTGGGAGCGGGAACGCTGGGCCGCGGTCATCCGCCAGGCGAACATGACCGTCGACTGACCGCGAGGGCCGGCGCTAGCCTTCGCCGGCCTGCCCGTTCAGACGCTGCATCGTGCCGGCCAGGGCTTCGATCCGCCGCGTGGTCTCGCCGACCAGGGTGTCGATTTCCTGCGCCGCGTCGCGCGCCCGGGCGGCGAGTCCCTTGACCTCCTGCGCCACCACCGAGAAGCCCCGCCCGGCCTCGCCCGCGCGTGCGGCCTCGATGGTCGCGTTCAGCGCCAGCAGGTTGGTCTGGCCGGCGATGCCCTGGATGGTCGCGCTGATCTGGCCGATCCGCCGCGAACTCTCGACCGCGTCCGCGACGGCGACTTCCGTTTCCTGCACGGCCTCCCGGCGTACCGAGACATCGACGCCGCACATCAGGATGCTCTCCGCGCTGCCGTCGAAGCGCCGCTGGCAGGAGAAGATCGCGTCGAGCCAGCGCCTGGCGCCGGTCCCGTCGGGGAAGGCGACCTCGCGGCGCACGGCCTCTCCCGCTGAGACGCGGCGGAGCGCATCCGCGGGCAGGATGTCGGACAGCGGCAGCGAGGCGCCGTCGATCGGCGCGCCCGCCATGGTCCATTCCGCGATCACGTTGGTGGCCGAGATCGTGCGGATCTTGCTGTCGAACTTCAGGGATGCCTGCTTGGTCTCGGTGACGTTCGCCTGGATCGAGATGTAGCGCTCGATGACGCCCGCGTCGTTGCGGACCGGGTTGATCGCGAGGCTTACCCAATAGGGCGAGCCGTCCTTGTGGTAGTTCAGGATCTCGACATAGCTCGGCACGCCGTCGCGAAGCGATTCCCGGATCCGCTCGACCGTCGCGGCCTCGGTCAGCGGGCCCTGCAGGAAGTCGCCCGGCTTGCGGCCGATCACCTCGGCCGCGGCGTAGCCGGTCATGCGCTCGAAGCCGCGGTTGACGTATTCGATGCGGCGCTGCGCGTCGGTGATGATGACGGAGTTGTCCGTCTCGTCGGCCACCAGCGAGAGCAGCTTGAACTGCTCGCGCTGCCGCACCTCCGCATCCACGTTGCGGATGAAGGCGGTGTAGACCTGGTTGCCGTTGGACAGGCGGATGCGGCTGAGCGAGAGGCTGCCCCAGACCGAGCTGCCGTCCTTGCGCGGCACCCGGACCTCGCGGGAGGTGCCGACGATCCTGTCCTGGCCGGTCTCGCGGTGGCGGTTGACGAAGCCGTCGTGGTGTCCCTGCATCGCCGCCGGGACCAGCATCTTGACGTTGTGGCCGATCACCTCGTCGCGCGCGTAGCCCCACAGGCGCTCGGCCGCGGCGTTGAAGAAGGTGACGTTGTTCCGCTCGTCGATGCAGACGACCGCGTCGAGCGCCTGCTCCAGCGTCTGGTTGATCGTCTCCTGCGCGTTCCGTTCGGCGGTCACGTCGCGCACGAAGGCGGTATAGCCGTGCTCGCCGCCCGGCAGCTCGACCTTCGAGAGGGAGAGCGAGACCCAGATGACCGCGCCGTCGCGCCTTTCGAGCTGGACGGCACGGGAGGTGCCGACGATCTTGTTCTCGCCGGTGCGGCGGTGATGGTCGACGAAGCCATCGTGCCGCGACTGCATCGCGCGCGGCACGAGCATCGAGACGTTCCTGCCGAGCACCTCGGCGCTCGACCAGCCCCAGAGCCGCTCGGCCGCGGGGTTCATGTAGACGACGTGGTTGCGGCCATCGATCGTGACGACGGCGTCCACGACCTGGTCGAGCAGGGCCCGGAGCTCCGGCGCGACGGCTGGGGTGCCTGGCGCCGGGGCGACCGATTGTTCATCGGAATGCCGGCGATCCTCGCGCTTCCAGAACATGCCGCTGCTCCACCCGTGGGTTCACTATTTCGTGAGTATGCGGGGTGGGCGTGAATCATTCGTATCGTCTGAAGGACGGGCCGTGCGGCCCGTCCCCCGGCGTCGTCTCAAACCTTCCGCACGTTCCACATCAGCGGCACCGGGCTCGGCAGGATGTCCTGCACGTTCCGGCGGAAGGCGGTCGGCTGCCACATCTGGCCGATCGTGACATAGGGCACGACCTCGAAGGCGCGCTTCTGCATCTCGACGGCGATGCGCGTCTGTTCCGCCGGCGTGGCAGCCGAGAGGAACTGGTCGCGCAGCGCCTCGAGCCCGGGATCCGTCGGCCAGCCCGCCCAGGCATTGGCGCCGTGCGTGCGCAGCGGCGCGTGCAGCGCCGGGTTGGCGAGGTCCGGCCCCACCCACCAGGTGTGGAAGATGGACCAGCCGCCCTGCGCCGGCGCGTTGCGGTTGGCGCGCCGCGCCAGCACGCTGCCCCAGTCTGTCGCCACCAGCTCCACATTCATGCCCAGCCGGCGCAGCAGGTCCTGCGTCACCAGCGACTGCGCGTGGTTGGCCGGGATGTCGGTCGGGCTGATGATCACCACGGGTTCGTTGGCGTAGCCGGCTTCGCGCAGCATCTGCCGCGCGCGGTCGAGGTTGCCGCCGATCGCCTCGATGCCGTCATTGCTCGCCAGCGGCGTGCCGCAGGAGAAGAAGGCCTTGCATTCGCGGAAGTAGCGCTCGTTGCCGACCACCGCCTGCAGGTAGTCGCGCTGGTTCACCGCCATCTGCACGGCGCGGCGGATCGCCGGGTTGTTGAACGGCGCGTGCAGGTGGTTGAAGCGCAGCATCAGGATCGAGCCGACCGGGTCGATCTGCTCGAGCCGCACGTCGCGGGCGCGCTGGAGCAGCGGCAGCAGGTCGAAGGCCGGCTGCTCGTACCAGTCGACCTCGCCTGTCTGCAGGGCGGCCGCGGCGGTGGCGGGGTCGGGGATGATGCGCCATTCGACGCGCTCGACATGCACGCGCTTGCCGCCCGCGGCCGAGGAGGCGGGCTCGTTGCGCGGCACGTAGCCGGCGAAGCGCTCATAAACCGCCTGGCTGCCCGGCACCCACTGGTCGCGCAGGAAGCGGAATGGGCCGGACCCGATCGCCTCGGGCACCGGCGTGTTGGGGTCGAGGCTCGCATGCCGCTCATGCATGATGAACGGCACCTGGGAGGACAGCTTCCCGATCGCGTCGACCAGCAGCGGGAAGGGGCGGGAGAGCCGGATGCGGAAGGTCCGGTCGTCCACCACGCTCATCTCGGCGACCGCGGCCATCAGGGTCTGGCCGAAGCTGTCGCGCGCACCCCAGCGGCGCAGGCTCGGGATCACGTCCTGGGCGCGGACGGGCTCGTTGTCGTGGAAGCGCAGGCCTTCGCGCAGCCGGAAGGTCCAGACCAGGTCCGTGCCGGACCCTTCCCAGGATTCGACCATCTGCGGGCGGATGCGGAATTCGGCATCCGTCGCGAACAGCGTGTCGTAGACCATGTAGCCATGGTTGCGGACGATGTAGCCGGTGGTGCCCACCGGGTCGATCGAGGCCAGGTTGGAATGGGGGACGAAGCGCAGCACGTTGCGCGCGGCCCCCTGGGCCAGGGCGGGGCTGGCGAGGCCGGCCGGGACGGCGGCGGTGGCCCCGGCGGCGAGGATGGAACGGCGTGTCGGCATGGGTCTCGGGCCTCCTGACCTGTTGTGATTGAGCATCAAATGAGGCCGCGCCGGCGGTCGTTGCAAGCGCCCGCCGCCGCCGGCCCTTGACCAGGGCGCCCCGGACCGCCTAGGCCCCGCGGCGCTTCCATGTTAAGCGCCGGGGCCCTCCCTTGGGGGCCGGGGCGCGAATCCGGCCGCATCGGGCGGATGGCAAAGGGAATCGGCCCGGGTACGGTCCCGGCAGAATGGAGAGAGTCACGCGATGAGCGAAACCGCCGAGAAGGTGAAGAAGATCGTCGTCGAGCACCTCGGCGTCGAGGAGGCGAAGGTCACGCCCGAAGCTTCCTTCATCGACGACCTGGGCGCCGACAGCCTCGACACGGTCGAACTCGTGATGGCCTTCGAGGAGGCCTTCGGCGTGGAGATCCCGGACGACGCGGCCGAGAAGATCACCACGGTGAAGGACGCGATCGAGTACATCGAGAAGCAGAAGGGCGAGTAACGCCCGCGTTGCTGGGGGAGGGGTAGAGCGCGTGTTCCAGAACGGTTTCTCGCCGCGACGCGTTGTCGTGACCGGCATGGGCATCGCCTGCCCGCTCGGCCTCGGTGTCGAGCATGTGTGGAAGCGGATGCTCGCGGGTGAATCCGGGATCCGCGCCATCCAGTCCTTCGACACGACGACCCTGCCCGCCAAGATCGCCGGCCAGATCCCGGTCGGCGTGAAGGCGGAAGGCGGCCTCGACATCAACGAATGGATCCCGATCAAGGACCAGAAGAAGATGGACCGCTTCATCCAGTTCGCGCTCGTCGCGGCGGAGGAAGCGGTGGCCGATTCCGGCTGGCGGCCGGAAGCGGAGGAGGCGCGCTGCCGCACCGGCGTGATGATCGGCTCGGGCATCGGCGGGCTCGAGACGATCCATGAGGCGGCGCAGCTCGCCGTGCAGGGCAAGTCGAAGCGTATCTCGCCCTTCTTCATCCCGTCGGCGCTGATCAACCTCGCCTCCGGCCAGGTCTCCATCAAGTACGGCTTCAAGGGGCCGAACCATTCCGTGGTGACGGCCTGCGCCACCGGCGTGCACGCGCTGGGCGACGCGGCGCGCCTGATCGCGCTGGGCGATGCCGATGTGATGGTCGCGGGCGGCGCGGAAGCGGCGGTCTGCGAACTCGGCGTCGCGGGCTTCTGCGCGGCGCGCGCGCTGTCCACCGGCTTCAACGACACGCCCACGGCGGCCTCCCGCCCCTGGGACGAGAACCGCGACGGCTTCGTGATGGGCGAGGGCGCGGGCGTCGTGGTGCTCGAGGAATACGAGCACGCCAAGGCGCGCGGCGCGAAGATCTACGCCGAGGTCATCGGCTACGGCATGTCGGGCGACGCCTACCACATCACCGCCCCGGCCGAGGGCCATGAAGGCGCCTTCCGCGCCATGAAGGCCGCGCTCGCCTCCGCCAACGTGACCCCGGCGGAGGTGCAGTACGTCAACGCGCACGGCACCTCGACGCCGCTCGGCGACGACCTGGAACTGGAAGCGGTGGAGCGGCTCTGGGGCGATGCAGCCAAGGGCCTCGCCATGTCGTCGACCAAGTCCGCGGTCGGCCACCTGCTGGGCGCGGCGGGCGCGGTGGAGGGAATCTTCTCCATCCTCGCGATCCGCGACAAGGTCGCCCCGCCGACGCTGAACCTGGAAAAGCCGTCGCGCGAAAGCGCGATCGACCGCGTCGCGATGCAGGCCCAGCCCCGGAAGATCGACGTCGCCCTGTCGAATTCCTTCGGCTTCGGCGGCACGAACGCCAGCATCGTCTTCCGCGCCGCCCCCTGACGCGCCGGGGCGCATGAGCGAGGCCGCGCCGCCGCCCGCGCCACGAAGGCGGCGGCGGCGCGGTGCTCTCGTTGCGCTCGCGGTCCTTCTGTCCCTCCTCGGTGCCGCCGCATGGGGCGCGCATGCCGCGTGGCGGGTCTTCACGGCGCCGGGTCCGCTCGCCGAAGCCGTGCAGATCGTCATCCCCCGCGGCGGGACCGAGCGCATCGCCGCGACGCTGCTCGAACGCGGCGTCATCCGGGACCCGCGCGCCTTCGCGGTCGCCGCCTGGCTGACCCGCGGCGACGGGCCGCTGCGCGCCGCTGAATTCGCCTTCCCCGCCGGCCTACCCTTGGCCGATGTGCTGCGCATCCTGCGCGAGGAGCGCCCGGTGCAGCGCCGCCTGACCATCCCCGAAGGCCTTACCGCCCACCAGATCCGCGCCCTGCTGGAACGCACCGAGGGGCTGACGGGGGAGATCCCCGCCTTCAGCGAGGGCGAGTTGCTGCCCGAGACCTACGCCTTCGAGTTCGGCGAGACGCGGGCCGCCATCATCCGCCGCGCCGATGCGGCGATGGAGCGCGCGCTCTCCGAGGCCTGGGCCGCGCGCGCGCCGGGCCTGCCGCTCGCCAGCCCGCGGGAGGCGCTGATCCTCGCCTCCATCGTCGAGCGCGAGACGGCGCGCGCCGAGGAACGCGGCAAGGTGGCCGGCGTCTTCGTCAACCGCCTCCGCCGCAACATGCCGCTGCAATCCGACCCGACCGTCGCCTATGCCGCGACCGGCGGCGCGCCGATGGACCGGCCGATCAGCCGCGCCGACCTCGACCGCGACCACCCCTTCAACACCTACCGCATCCGCGGCTTGCCGCCCGGGCCGATCGCGAGCCCGGGCCGCGCCGCGCTGACCGCCGCGACGCGGCCGGAGGCGACGGACTTCATCTTCTTCGTCGCCGACGGCAGCGGCGGGCACGCCTTCGCCCGTACGCTGGAAGAGCACAACCGCAACGTCGCCCGCTGGCGGGAGATCGAGCGCGGCGCTACGGCGCCGGCAGCACGGACTCCGTCCGCCCCATCAGGTAATAGGCCGTAAGCCCGATCCATTCGCGGAAGGCCCATTCGAACTGGCCGAGCCGTTCGGGGAAGGGCGCGTCGTACCAGGCCTGCCAGCTGTGTCCGGTGCGGTAGTTGACCGGCCAGGGGACGATCTCCCGCCAGCCCGCGGCGCGGAACACGCCCATCGAGCGCGGCATGTGCGAGGCCGAGGTGACCAGCAGCCAGACCTCCCCGGGCTTGGGCTGGATCAGCCGGTGCGTCAGCACGGCATTCTCATGCGTGTTGCGCGCGGCGTCCTCGTAGACCACGCGCTCGGGCGGGATGCCCATGGCGGTCCAGAGCTGGCGCGCGACATCGGCCTCGGTCGTGCCGCCATGGACGAAGGAGCCCTGGCCGCCGGTGAAGACCAGCCGCGCCTCCGGATGACGGCGCGCGAGGATCACGCCTTCCGTCATGCGTTCCGCCGCGCCGTTCAGGCTCGGGATGCCGCGCGCCTCGGTGATGTTCTGCTCGACCGCGCCGCCGAGCACGATGATGCCGTCCACGCGCGGGGGTGGCGGCGCGGGGCGGGCGAAGCGGTCCTCCAGCGGCAGCAGCATCCACTGGTTCACCGGCGTCGCCACGAGCATGGCGAAGAAGCCGAGGGAGAGCAGCACGAGCCACCGCCCGCCGCGCCGCCCGCGCCAGACCAGCGCGAGCCCCAGGAAGCCCAGGATCAGCGCGAAATGCCCCGGCCGGGCCGGGAACCAGAGGATCTTCGAGACCGCGAAGAGGATGTCGTTCATGGCGCGCGCGGCATAGCACGCCCGGCGCCGCGGCGCTGCTTGCGCGGTCGCAACGAAGCGGCATGATCGCCGGGTCGTTTCGGAACCGATGCATGGCCCAGGACACGCTGCTTGCCGACCTTGCCGCCCTCGGCCCCCCGCTCGGGCCGCGGCTGCAGAAGCTCTGCGATGCGGAGGACTGGACCGATCCGCGCTTCCTGATGGTGGTGCGCCGCGCGCTCGGTCGCCGCCCGCGCGTCCATCCGCGGCAATGGGAGATGGCGGCCGCCTTCCTCGCGCTGGCCGAAGCCGGCGTCCTGCGCCCGGATGCGCGCGGCATCGCCTTCGGCAGCGGGCGGGAACCCCTGACCTTCGCGGTCGCGTCCCGCGTCGCGCAGCTGACCGCGACCGACCTCTATGAGGCCGGCACGGCCTGGGACGTGGCGCGCACCAACGACCCGCTCGCCTTCGTGCTGGGATCGGCGCCGAAGGGCTTCGACGCGGCGCGGCTCGCCGTCCACCACATGGACATGCGGCAAGTCGGCTACCCGGATGCGTCCTTCGACTTCTGCTATTCGATCTCCGCCTTCGAGCATATCGGCGACGACCCGGACTTCGTGGCGCATCTGAAGGAGGTTCGGCGCGTCCTCAGGCCGGGGGGGCTCTATGCGCTGACGACGGAGGTGGTGCCCGGCGACACCTCCCGCCCGACGCGCGGCAACTACGCCTTCGCCGCGTCCCACCTGCTGCGGCTGTTCGAGGAAGCCGGGCTGCAGGCCGCGCCCGTCCTGCGCATGGCCTTGTCCGACTTCCACGAGAACAATCCCCGCCCGCTCGCCAGCGTGCTGCACGAGGACCCCGCCGATCCGCTCCTGCAGGGGCTGACGCTGCGCGAACTCGGCGGCACCGTCTCCGGGCCCGTGCTGTTCCTGCTGCGCGCGGCGGAAGGCACGCCAAGGCCGGTGACGGTGGACGGCCTGCCGCAGACGCGCCAGCGCGTGGAAGGCCAGCAGGCGCTGCTGCGGCGGATACGCTTCGGCGACTGGGTGCGCCTCAACCCCTTCGCGCAGCGCGCGGCGCGGGCGCGGCACGTGCTCGACCTCTGGGCGGACACGCCGGTGCCGGCCGGCGGCGAGCCGCTTCTCGCGACCGCCTTCGTGACGCCAGGGGAGGGGGTGCTGGAGGTCCAGCTTGTCCTCGTGCCCTCGCCCCGCCATGCGGGCGCGGCGACGGTCGCGGTGCAGGGCTTCCTGCGCGACCCGGCGGCCGAGGCGACGACGCGCATCGCCCATGCCGCGCAGGTCGAGATGAACGCCCCGCCCGGCGCGCCCGCGGTGCTGCGCTTCACGCTGGACGTCGCGCCGGGGGAGGCCTTCGCGCTCTTCGCCCATGCCACCGCGGGGGAGGCGCTGTTCGCGAGCGTGGACGTGCAGCTGCGTCGCCGCCCGCCGGGCCGCTGACGCGGCGGCGTCAGCCCGTCTCGCGCGCGATCGTCACCTCGCGGATCGCGAAGCTGCGGCGGCGGTGGTCGCCCGTCGCCGGCTCATGCTCGGCGAAGGTCGAGGAGCGCGGACCGATGAAGGAGACGGCCAGCGCGCCCCCGCGCGCGGCCATCAGCGCCGCGTCGATGCGGAAGGTCAGGCGGATGCCGGGCTCGGCGAGCTCGGCCTCGACCGGCAGGACCCGGCCGCCGGCGGTGACGCGGATCCGCGCCGCGTCGAAGCCCAGCGCCTCGACCACCTGGATCGAGATCCGCAGCGGCCCCGGGCTCGCCGAGGCGACGAGCAGGCGGGCGGCTTCGGCGCTCCACCAGTAGCGGGCCGAATCCTGCGGCGTGCCGACCCAGCCCTGCGGGTACCAGCCATCGAGGAAGGTGACGGCGGCATCGGCCTCGCGCACCAGCGTCCAGGGCATCGGGCCGGCGCCCTTGAGGCCGGCGAGCAGCGCGGCCGCGGCGCGCGCGACGTCCCGCTCGGCACGCCAGCGGTTCAGCCTTTCCTCCGCCTCCCGCCGCAGCACCAGGTCGGCGCCGAGGCGGGCGAGGAATTCGTCGCGCCGCAGCACGGCCTCGCAGGCCTCGACCTCGTCGCGGGAGGCCTTGCCCTCGTTCTGGCGGCCGACATCGAAGCAGGGCAGGCCGTAATGCTCGGACATGGCGGCGAGGCTTTCGCCCATCCGCTCCGTGACGCCGACGAAGTCGAAGCGGGACAGCGCGCTGACCGCGGCGGTGGGCGCTTCCTCGTCTCCCACCGGGCGCGGCTGGCCGAGCGCGATGTTGAGGTAGCGCGCCTGCGGATTGACCCCGTATTGCGGATAGGCGCGCAGGAAGTCGGCGATGCCGAGCGCCTTCGCCGGCGCGTGCATCGGCAGGTCCGGCATGTGCCTGAAATACAGGTAGTGCGAGGCGACGAGCCGCACCGGATGGCGGATGAAGGTGACGAGCCGCAGCCGCTCGAGCGGCAGCAGCCCGGCGAGGGAGACGCGCACATGCCCGTGCAGGAAGCTGGTGGTGTCGAGCCTTTCCCGCGCCGTCGCGAAATCCTCCCCCAGAAGGGTCAGCTGCGGCGGCGGGGGGAACACCTCCTGCACCGGCAGGAAGGCCAGCATGTGGGAGACGACGGTGTTACCGCCGGTCTTGGGGATGTGGATGAAGAAGATCGGGCGCCCCGGCGCCGCGCTGACGGACTCGCTCAGAAGGGGGACTCCCGCGCCACGAGGATGTTCTGCAGGCCGCCGGTGGTCTCGGCGAGCACGTTCCACTCGACCGGCGCGATGCCGCCATCCTCCCCGATCGTCCAGGCGGACAGGCCGAGGCCTTCGAGCAGCGCCACCACCTCCGGCGCCGGCATGCCGGACCCGCGCATCATCTGCGGGCCGAATTCCATCATGATCCTGACGCCGGGCGAGCGTTCGAGTAGCGCGCGCATGCCGCGCAGCGCCGGACCCTCATGGCCTTCCACGTCCATCTTCACGACGTCGACGCGGAATCCAGGGTCGGCGAGCAGCTCGTCGATCGGCATGAGCTCGCAATCGACCGCGCCCTTCGCCGACCCGGCCTCATCGTGCTGCGCCGCATTGCCGGTGAGCGACCCGCCGCCCGAATAGGCGTCGGTGAAGAACAGCCGCGCCACCCCGCGCCGGTCGGAGGCGGCGAGCCGGTGCACCTGTGTCCAGCCCGCGCAGCCATTGATGCGGATGGACAGGTCGACGAGATGCGCAAGCCGCGGGTTCGGCTCGAAGGCGTGCACCCGCCCGCCGGGGCCGGTCAGCCGCGCCGCGAGCATCGTGTAGACGCCGAGATTCGCGCCGAGGTCGAGCACCGTGTCGCCCGGCCGCACCAGCCTGCGGAACAGCGCCGTATAGGCCGGCTCCCACTGCCCGAGCGTGAGCAGGTGGATGCCGATGTCGAGGCTGCGCGTGTCGACCATCAGCCGCGTGCCGTCCTCGAGGAAGGTCACCGCGGTGTTGTCGCCGAGGTAGATCGTCTGGCTGTCCGTGACGCGGTTCATCCGCGGCGCGAAGTAGGAGATCGATTCCTCGAGCCGGATCGCCAGCCGGTCGAGCCGCTCCTCGATCGCGGCGAGCCGCCCGGCTATCCCGGGGGCCGCGTCCGCCTGCTGGTGATCGTCCATGCCTGCCGTGCCGAACATCGCGAAGGCGGAACGATAATCCGTCCCGGCCGCGCGGCCAACCCCGCGCGGGGGGCGTCAGGCCTCGGCGTAGGGGTTCTTGGTGCCGCGCAGCTGCAGGCGGATCGGCACGCCCGGCATGTCGAAGGCCTCGCGGAAGGCATTCACCAGGTAGCGGCGATAATCCTCCGGCAGGTCCTCGGCGCGCGTCCCGAAGATGGCGATGGTGGGCGGGCGCGCCTTCGGCATGGTGGCGTAGCGCAGCTTGATGCGCCGGCCCTCGACCGCCGGCGGCGGGTGGCGCGCCAGCGCGCCTTCGAACCAGCGGTTCAGCTCGCCCGTGCCGATGCGCCGGTTCCACAGCGCATGCGTCGCCCGCACCGCGGGCATCAGCTTGTCGACGCCGCGGCCGGTGCGGGCGGCGAGCGGCACCACGGCGATGCCCTTCAGCTGCGCGAGGGACGCCATCAGCACGTCGTCGAGCTTGCGCCGCGTCGCGGCCCGATCCTCGACCGCGTCCCATTTGTTGAAGGCGATGACGACGGCGCGCCCCTCGCGTTCGGCCAGCCGCGCGATGCGCAGGTCCTGCTCGTCCATGCCGAGCAGCGCGTCGACGACGAGGATGACGACCTCCGCCTCCTTCAGCGCGCCGAGCGTCGAGGCGACGGACATCTGCTCGAGCTTTTCCTCGATGCGCGCCTTCTTGCGCATCCCCGCCGTGTCCACGAGCCGGATGCGGCCCACGGCATCCTGCCACTGCACCGCGACGGAATCGCGCGTCAGCCCGGGTTCGGGGCCGGTGATCATCCGCTCCTCGCCGAGCAGCGCGTTGAGCAGCGTGGACTTGCCCGCATTCGGGCGGCCGACGATGGCAAGGCGGAGGGGACGGTCGGGATCGTCCTCGTCCCCCACGTCCTCCTCCTCGGGTGCCTCGCCGAGCGCCTCGGCCACCGCCTCGTGCAGCGAGCCGAGGCCCTCATTGTGCTCGGCGCTGACCGCGATCGGGTCGCCCAGGCCGAGCTCGTAGGCCTCCATCGCCGCCGCCGCGCCGCCGCGGCCTTCGGCCTTGTTCGCGATCAGCAGGACAGGCAGGTCGGCGCGGCGCAGCCAGGCGGCGAAGGCGCGGTCGGCCGGCGTCAGCCCCGCGCGCGCATCGACGACGAACAGCACGAGGTCCGCCGCGCGCAGCGCCGCCTCGGAACTCGCGCGCATCCGGCCGGCCACGGTGTCGGGCGGCGCTTCCTCGAGCCCCGCCGTATCCACCAGCAGCACGTCCCGCCCGCCGATGCGGCCCGGCACTTCCTTGCGGTCCCGGGTGACGCCCGGCGTGTCGTCGACGATCGCGATCTTCCGCTGCGCCAGGCGGTTGAACAGCGTGGACTTGCCGACATTCGGCCGGCCAAGGATCACGATTCGCGGGGTCATGGCGATGCGCGCGGCGCTAGCCGCCGGAGAGCGCGACGAGCGTCGCGTCCTCGGTCGCCGCCAGCAGCAGCCCGCCGGCCAGGGCCGGCTGCAGCAGCACGCCCGCCGGCATCGGCGTCCGTCCGGTGACGGCGCCGCTCGCCGGGTCGAGCGAGACAATCTCGTCGCGGCTCGTGCCGACCAGCAGTCGCCCGCCCGCCAGGACGGGGGAGGAGAGGCCGATGCGCTCGGCCGGCCGGCTGCCGCGCGGCGGCGGGCGCAGGGACGTCACCCAGCGCACCTGCCCGCTGTCGCGGCCGATCGCGGCCACCTGGCCCGCATCGTTGGTCACGAAGGCCCAGTCCCCGGCGATCCAGGCCGCCTCGGTCCCGCCGGTCTCCTGTTCCCAGAGACGGCGGCCGGAGCGCAGGTCGACGCAGATGGTCAGCCCGCCCATGCCGACGGCGATGACGCGCCCGCCGCCGATCGCGGGGTGCGCGCGCACGCTCGCGATGTCCGACAGCGCGCCGGTGCCCGCCGCGGCGAGGCTCTCGCTCCATTGCACGCGGCCGTCGGCCAGGCGGAGCGACAGCAACTCCCCGGAGGGGAAGCCCGCGACGACGGTGTCGTCCTCGACCGCCGGCGCGCCGAGGCCGAGCGGAATGGTCGTCACGGGAGTCGCCCGGTGCATCCAGGCGCGGGTGCCGTCTTCCGCCGAGAGGCAGACCAGGTGGCTCGCCACGGTCGGGACCAGCAGCCGCCCGCCGGCGACGGTCGGTGCGCCCCGCGCGGGCGCCGGCAGGTCGACGCGCCAGCGCACCTCGCCTGTCGCGGCATCGAGCGCCATCGCTTCCGACAGGCCGGTCGTGGCGAACAGCGTCTCGCCGGCCAGGGCGAGGCCCGCGCCCATCGCCCCGTCGCTGTCGCGCCGCCGGGCGGTGTCGCGCCGCCAGCGCCGGCTGCCGCTGCGCAGGTCGAAGGCCGAGACCTCCCCGAAGGCATCGGCGACGAAAACGAGTCCGTTGCCCGTGACCGGGCCGGCCGTCAGCCGGCGGCGATAGGCGCTGCCGCTGCCAAAGCCGCTCGACCAGGCGCGGCCGAGGCCGGGGCCGAAGGCGACATGCCCGCCGCTATGCGCCGCGTCGCCGCCGGCCATCGGCCACGCATCCCGCGGCGCCGGCGGCGGCAGCACCACCTGGGAGGTCGCGGCGGCGTTGTCCGCAGCGAGGCTCCGGTCGGGCATGTCCATCACGCTGCGCCGCTCGCCATCGAAGCGGACGCGGCGCTCGCCGAAGATGTCGTCCAGGGTCTCGCACCCGGCGAGAAGGCCGGCGGTGCCGAGCAGCGCGGCGCGGCGGGACAGGGCGCGCATCAGCCGGCGAGCCCCGCGGCGATCCGCTGGGCGCGGTCGCGGATGGCGCGCGGCGCCGTCACGTCCGCGGCCAGGGCCTCGAGCGCGCGGCGCGCCTCGTCGCGCTGGCCGGCGCGCAGCGCGACCAGGGCGGCGAGTTCGCGCGCCGAGGCACTCCAGGGTTCGTTCGGGCGGGCGAGCGGCGCAAGACGCGCGGCCAGCACCGCCGGGTCGCCGGCATCCAGCGCGCGCAGCGACCACATCAGCGAGGCGAGGTCGCGATAGAGCGGGTCCGTCGCCGCATCGTTCGCGACACGGTCATAGAGCGCGAGCGCCTGGTCGCGGCTGCCCGTCTCGGCGCGCAGCGCGGCGGCGCGCAGCAGGGCGATGGTGCGGTAGCCGGCGGGCGCCGTCGCGGCCATTTCCTCGAATCGGGCAGCGATGGCCGCCAGGTCCGCGCCCTCCTGCTCGGCGGCGCGATGGGCGGCGATGAAGGCGACCGCGGCGGCCTCGCGTTGCCGCGTCTCGTACCAGCGCCAGCCCTGCCAGCCCGCGACGCCCGCCACGACGAGCAGCAGCAGGCCAAGGATCGGCGTTCCGAAGCGCAGCCAGAACTGGCGGGCGCGTTCGGCGCGGAGATCCTCGTCGACCTCGTCGAAGATATCGGGCACGCGGGGCACCTCTGGTGGCGGGCCGACGGGCCCGGGGGCGGAAAGGGCGCGGACCATAGCCGCCCGTTGGCGGTGCGTTAAGCCCGTCCGGGGCTAGGATGCTCCCATGCGCGCGATCCATCTCCTTCTGGCCTTGGCCCTGCTGCCCGGCTGCCAGGCCATCGGTGCCCCCGGGGCGCCGCTCCTGGCCATCCCGGCGGCGGTGGAGGCCGTGTCGCTGCGCGCCTTCGGCCGCACCACGGGGGATTCCCTGGTCTCCCTCGTGACCGGGGAGGATTGCTCGATCGCCCGGATCGGCCGCGGGGAAGCCTATTGCGGCCGGGACGACGCCCCCGCGCCGCCGCCCATGTGCACGCGCAGCCTGGGTGCGGTGGATTGCTGGAACGTTCCACCCCCGGCCTATCCGGCCTATCGCGGCGTGGCGGACGGCCCGGCGACGCTGAACGAGGCGCAGGAGAACAACCGCATCGGCTGGGCCGGGCGAATCGGCCGCGCGGTGCAGGCCGCGGCCCAGCCGCCCGCGCCTGCCGTGCCCGCCGCGCCGGTGGTGGAACCCGCGCCCCCGGTCCAGGCCGCTTCGGCCGTCCAGGCGCAGCCGCTGCCCCAGCCGGCCGAACTGCCCGCGGTCGCGAACGATGCCGCGCGGCGTGCGCTTGCCGCGCCGACCTCAGCCGCCCGCGCGAACGACCGCGCCGTTCCGGACTTCGTCCGGCCCGCAGAGGGCAACGATTTCGGGCGCGACGTCCGCCGGCTTCTGGAGCCCTGACGGATCCTCCCCCGGCATCGCCGTGGCGCGCATCTGCGTCGCCACGATGCCCGGGTCGAAGAGGTTGGCGCGGATCGCGGTGCCCGCGACTTCCTGCGCCCAGGTCAGCACCAGGTGCTCCATCCCCGCCTTTGTCGCGCCATAGGCGCCCCAATAGGCCTTGGGCCGCGCGACGCGCCCCGTCGTCACGAACACCGCGCGGCCGGCAGGCGCGGCGCGCAGCGGCGGCTCGCAGGTGCGGATCAGCCGCCAGGTCGCGGTCAGGTTCACGCCGACCGTGTCCGCCCAGTCCTTCGGCGTGATGTGCGCGACGGGCGTGAGCGTGCCGAGCGCGCCGGCGTTGTGCACCAGGATGTCGAGCCGGCCGAAGCGCTCGACCACCGAGGGGCCGATCATGTCGATCTTGTCGGCCTGCTTCACCAGGTCGAGCGGCAGCAGGCTCGCGGGCTTGCCGCCGGCGGCGCGGATCGCGTCGTCGGTTTCCTCGAGCCCGCCCTGGGTGCGGGCGACGAGGACGCATTGCGCGCCGCGCCGCGCGAATTCCACGGCCACGGCCGCGCCGATGCCGCGCGAGGCGCCAGTGATGAGGGCGACGGTGCCGGTGAGGTCGGTCATGGGGGGTTCCGAAAAGAAAGGGCGGGGGAGGGGAACCTCCCCCGCTCCCCCTCCCTTCTTTGTCCGTTGGGGACTGATGCCCCTAGGTCGCAGAGAAGGTTGAGGGGGGCGCGGGGGGGAGAAGTTCGCTTCTCCCCCCGCCTACTGCCCTGCGGGCTGAAGCAGCGAAAGCTGCCGGTCCGAATTGTCCTGCCAGTCGGTCAGCGGGATCGCGTAGTCGCCGGTGAAGCAGGCGTCGCAGAATTCCGGCTTGGCCGGGTCCCGCGCCGGGCGGCCGAGCGCGCGATACAGGCCGTCGAGCGAGATGAAGGCCAGGCTGTCCACGCCGATGATGCGCGCCATCTCCGCCACGTCGTGCTGCGCGGCCATCAGTTGGGACCGCTCCGGCGTGTCGATGCCGTAGTAGCAGGAGTGCGTCGTGGGCGGGGAGGAGATGCGCATGTGCACCTCCTTCGCCCCGGCCTGGCGGACCATCTCGACGATCTTGCGGGAGGTGGTGCCGCGCACGATCGAATCATCGACCAGGATGACGCGCTTGCCTTCCAGGATCGGGCGGTTGGCCGAATGCTTCAGCTTCACCCCGAGGTGGCGGATCTGGTCCGTCGGCTCGATGAATGTGCGCCCGACATAGTGGTTGCGGATGATGCCGAGTTCGAAGGGGATGCCGGCTTCGGCCGCGTAGCCCATGGCGGCCGGCACGCCGGAATCGGGCACCGGCACCACCACATCGGCCGCGACGCCCGATTCGCGCGACAGTTCCGCGCCGATGCGCTTGCGCGTCTCGTAGACCGGCGTGCCCTCCATGACGGAGTCGGGACGGGCGAAGTAGATGTACTCGAAGATGCAGAAGCGGCCGGCATTGCGCCCGAAGGGCTTCACGCTGCGCACGCCTGAGTCGTCGATGATGACGACCTCGCCTGCCTCGATGTCGCGGACGAATTCCGCGCTGACGATATCCAGCGCGCAGGTCTCGGAGGCCAGCACGTGCCCCCCGTTGGCCAGCCGCCCGAGCACCAGCGGCCGCACGCCGAGCGGGTCCCGCGCGCCGATCAGCGCGCCGTTGTGCAGCGCCACCAGCGAATAGGCGCCCTGCACCTGCTTGAGCGCGTCGATCAGCCGGTCGAGCACGGTGGAATAGAGGCTGATGGCGATGAGGTGCACGAACACCTCGGAATCCGTCGTGCTCTGGAACAGGCAGCCGCGGCGGACCAGGGCGCGCTTGAGCGCGTAGGCATTCGTCAGGTTGCCGTTGTGCGCCACGGCGAAGCCGCCGAACTCGAAATCGGCATATAGCGGCTGCACGTTGCGCAGCGCCGTCTCGCCCGTCGTGGCGTAGCGGTTGTGGCCCACGGCGGCCGACCCGCGCAGGGAGGCGATGACCTTCGCCTCGCCGAAATTGTCGCCCACCAGGCCGAGGCCCTTATGCGCGTGGAACAGGCCCTTCTCGTCCAGCGTGACGATGCCCGCCGCCTCCTGCCCGCGATGCTGCAGCGCATGCAGGCCGAGCGCGGTCAGCGCCGCGGCATCGCCGCCGTTCCAGACGCCGAACACGCCGCATTCCTCATGCGGCTTGTCGTCGTCCCAGCCCATCGTGGCGTTCATGGCGGTCCTCAATTCGGGCTGCGCGCGGGGGGGCGCAGCAGGTCGTCGACGGTGGGCCCGGCGGCACCGGGGGGTTCGACGAGCCGGGGGCGATAGGGTTCCGGCACGTGGGCGATGGACCGCCGCGCCGCCTCGGCGATCAGCGGCAGGCTGCGCGCTTCCTTGACCGCGCCTGGCCATGCCTGGGTCTCGGGAGCGAACATCCCCGCGAGGATATAGGCAATCACCAGCAGCACCGCACCCCGTGCCGCACCGAAGACGAGGCCGAGCACGCGGTCGAGTCCGCCCAGCGCCGAATCCTGCACCCGGTCGGCGATCGCGTTGGTGACCAGCTTCAGGATCACGAGCAGCACGAGGAACACCGCGCCGGCGCCGACCGCGTCGGCCAGCATCGGCGGGTCCAGCCATTGGGAGGTGTAGGGCTGCAGATGGGGCCTCGCCAGGAAGGCCCCGCCTGCGGCGCCCGCCCAGGCGCCGAGGCTCAGCACTTCCCGCACCAGCCCGCGAAAGAAGGCGATGGCCGCCGAGATGACGACCACCGCCGCGAAGGCACCATCGACCCAGGTCATGGCCGCCCTGTAGCAGCGCCCCCCGCCGGCGTCACCCGCCCCCCCGGCGCGGCCGCACCGACTTTTCCGCAAAGCCCGCGACGAGGTCCGCGAGGTGCCCCGTCTCGGCCAGGGCGATGCCCTGCGGCGGGGCGGGGGCCTTGCCGCCGCGCGCCGGCCGGCGGGGCAGGGTGGCCGCCGTGAAGCCGAGCTTGGCCGCTTCCCGCAGCCTGGCCTCGGCCTGGGCAACCTGCCGGACCTCGCCCGACAGCCCGACCTCCCCGAAATAGACAGCGCCGGAATCGGTCGGCCGGTCCGTCGCGGCCGAGACGAGCGCCGCGGCGACGGCCAGGTCCGCGGCGGGTTCCGCGATGCGCAGCCCGCCGGCGATGTTGAGGTAGACGTCGTTCTGGCCGAGCGACATGCCGCAGCGCGCCTCCAGCACCGCGAGCAGCATCGACAGCCGCCCCGAATCCCACCCCACCACCTGCCGGCGCGGGGAGCCGCCGGAGGAAGGGGAGAGCAGCGCCTGCACCTCGACCAGCACGGGCCGCGTGCCCTCGATGCCCGCGAAGACCGCGCTGCCCGAGACATTGCCCCGCCGTTCCGCGAGGAACAGCGCGGAGGGGTTGGCCACCTCGACCAGCCCCGTTCCCGTCATCTCGAAGACGCCGATCTCGTCCGTCGCGCCGAAGCGGTTCTTCACCGCGCGCAGGATGCGGAACTGGTGGCCGCGGTCGCCTTCGAAATAGAGCGTCGCGTCGACCATGTGCTCCAGCACGCGGGGCCCGGCGAGCGTGCCTTCCTTCGTCACATGCCCGACCAGCACGATGGCGAAGCCGCGCGCCTTGGCCAGCCGGATCAGTTCCGCCGCGCAGGCGCGCACCTGCGCCACCGTGCCCGGCGCGGATTCGAGCGCATCCAGCCAGACGGTCTGGATCGAATCGATCACGACCAGCGCCGCGTCGCGTTCCTGTTCGAGGCTCGCGACGATGTCGCGCAGCGCGGTCGCGGCGGCCAGCGCCATCGGGCTCTCGGTCAGCCCCAGCCGCGCGGCGCGCAGGCGGACCTGCTCGACCGCTTCCTCCCCGCTCACATACAGCACGCGGCGCCCCGCGGCGGCGACGCGCGCGGCCGCCTGCAGCAGGATCGTGGACTTGCCGATGCCGGGGTCGCCGCCGACCAGCACGGCCGAGGCCGGCACCAGCCCGCCGCCGAGCACGCGGTCGAGTTCCGCGATGCCGGTCGGGATGCGCGCGGGGGGTGCGCTTTCCCCCTTGAGCCCCACGAATTCCACGCGCCGCCCGCCGGCCGCCTTGGCGGCGGGCCCCGGGCCGCGCGGGGCGGGGGCTTCCTCGGCCAGCGAATTCCATTCGCCGCAGGCCTCGCAGCGCCCCTGCCATTTCGGGTGGGCGGCGCCGCAGGCCTGGCAGACGAAGCGGGTCTTGTCCTTGGCCATCGCTCGATCAGGTCCCATCCGGCTGGCAGGTCGGCAAATGTCGGCGCTTCAGCATTCGTTCACCGGCATATGATCTCATTTCGCAATGAGATCACTCGTGAACCATCCGCTCGGCCTTGGCCGACGGACCCTGGCTGGCTTCGTTGCCATCACGCTGATGCCTGCGGCCGCGCGGGCAGCGGCGCCGGCCTGCGGCGGTTCCGGTTCCGGCCTCGGCATCCTGCGCATCCTGGCGGATGACCATGCCCGGGCCGGCGGCGCAAGCATCGATCTTCTGCCGAGCCTCGGCAGCGCGGGCGGGCTTGCGGCGCTGCGCGCGGGGCGGCTCGACCTCGCCATCGCCACCCAGCCGCCGCCAGCCACGATGCTGGCCGCGGGGTACCGGATGCGTCCGCTCGCCCGCACGCCGGTCGTCGTCGCCACCCATGCCGAGGCGGGCGTGCCGGCCCTGGCGGCGGAGGCGGCAGGCCGCCTTCTCGCCGGGAGCGACCGGGCCTGGCCCGGCGGCGCGGCCGTCCGGCCCATCCTGCGCGAACGGACGGAGCGGGAATGGGTCGCGCTGCGGGAAGGGCTTCCGCGGATCGCGCAGGTTCTCGGCGCGACCGGGCCGGGCGCCGGCCTCGTCGCGCTGAGCGCGCAGGAAAACCTCTCCGCCATCGCCGGGATCGCGGGCGCGATCGGCGTCACCACGCTCGGCCAGGTCGCGACGGACGCGGCGGCGGTGGCCGTCCCGTCGATCGACGGCGTCGCGCCGAGCCCGGATGCGCTCGCGGCCGGCGCCTGGCGACCGGCGCTCTCGCTGCACCTCGTCTGGCGGGATCCTGCCCCCGCCCCGATCGCCGCCTTCCTTGCCCATCTCGACGGCCCGTCGGCCGCCGGGCTGCTGGCACGCCATGCCTATATTCCCGTGGAGCCCACCGCGTGACGACCGACGCCAAGGACCATCGACGGCTGACGACCCGGCTGCACCGCAGCGTCGCGATCGCGGCGCGCACCATCGCGCTGCTGCTCGCGCTGCTGCCGCCGCTCGCCTTCCTCGGCGCCTCCGTCACGCGCATCCAGACCGAACTCGACGTCGAGCTCGAATACGTCTCCGCCGCGCTCGGCGCGCTCGCCGTGCGCAACCCGTCGCACTGGGCCTTCGAGGTCGAGCGCATCGCCGCCGTGATGCAGAAGGCCGAGCAGGACGACGAGGAGGAGGCACGGATCCTCCTCGACCGGCAGGGCGTGGTCATCCTGCGCAGCGGGGTCGAGCCCGGCTGGCCGACCGTCTCCGTCTCCGGCGACGTGCTCGCCTTCGGCGAACCGGTCGCGCGCCTGGTCATCGTCAAGTCGCTGCTCGAGCTGATCGAGGGCACGGCGCTGATCGGCCTTGTCAGCGGCCTGCTGTCGCTGCTCGGCTTCCTGGTCTTCCGGCGCCTGCCCGAGCGCCTGCTCGACGAGGCGATGCGGCAGGTGACGCATCTCGCGACGCATGATGCGCTGACCGGCCTCGCCAACCGGCCGGTGCTGATGGACCGGCTCGGCCTCGCGCTCGCCAATGCGCGGCGGGACGCGGACGATGCCGTCGCCCTGCTCTGCCTCGACCTCGACCGCTTTAAGGAGGTGAACGACACGCTCGGCCACGCGATGGGCGATGCGCTGCTCCGCGAGGTCGGCGCGCGGCTGCGTGCCGAGCTGCGCGACACCGACACGGTCGCGCGCCTGGGCGGCGACGAATTCGCCATCGTCCAGCCCGCGCCCAACCATCCCCACGCCGCGGAGGTGCTGGCGCAGCGCATCATCGATGCGCTCTCGCGGCCCTTCGACCTCGGGCCGCACCAGGTCGTGGTCGGCGTCACCGTGGGGATCGCGCTCGCGCGCGGGCGCAGCCATGCGGGGGCGGAGGCGCTGCTGGCCGATGCCGACACCGCGCTCTATTCCGCGAAGCGCGAGGGGCGCGGGATCTTCCGCTTCTTCGCCGAGGAGATGAACGTCGCGCTGCGCGAGCGCCGCGCGCTGGAAGCCGACCTGCGCAACGCGCTGAAGCGCGGGGAGTTCGCGCTGCACTACCAGCCGCAGGTCGCGCTCGACTCCGGCCGCTTGACGGGCGTCGAGGCGCTGCTGCGCTGGAACCAGCCGACGCGCGGCGCGGTGCGGCCGGACGCCTTCATCCCGCTGGCCGAGGAGATCGGCCTGCTGCCCGAGATCGGCGCCTGGGTGCTGCGCACCGCCTGCGCCGACGCGCTCCGCTGGGCGGATGTGAAGGTCGCGGTGAACGTCTCGGTGCACCAGATCCACGCCGGCGGCTTCGAGACGCTCGTCGCCCGGGCGCTGGCCGAGACCGGGCTCCCGGCCGAACGGCTCGAGATCGAGATCACCGAGGGCGTGCTGCTGACGCACACGGACGCGACGGTGCGCACGCTCGAGCAGATCCGCGCGCTCGGCGTCACGGTCGCGATGGACGATTTCGGCACGGGCTATTCCTCGCTCGGCTACCTCCAGCGCTTCCGCTTCGACAAGCTCAAGATCGACCGGTCCTTCGTCGCGAGCCTGCATGACGACCCGCGCGCCGCGGCGATCGTGGACGCGGTGCTCGGCATCACCCGCGCGCTCGGCGTCCGTGCCAATGCGGAAGGGGTGGAGACGCCGGAACAGGCCCGGATGCTGGCCGAGCGCGGCTGCGACGAGGCGCAGGGCTGGCTCTACGGCAGGCCCGTGCCGGCGAGCGCGATCGACACGCTTGTCGCGGAACGCCTGCCCGCCGTCGCGGCCGAATAGCGCGGTCAGCCCCGGCCGAGGAAGGCGAGCACGTCGCCCTCCGGGCGGACGCCTTCCACGTGCCTGCGGTGCCAGAGTGCCAGGAACAGCAGGTGCCAGGCGGCGAAGCCTTCGCGCTTGCCGGCGGCGGCGCGGAACAGGGGCAGGATGCGGTCGGGCTTCGCCACCTCCGCGACGCCCGGCTGCGCGGCGACCAGCGGCGCGAGCCGCTCGGCCTCCTGCGCGATCCAGGTGCCGACCGGCACGGTGAAGCCCTGCTTCCTGCGGAACGGCTCGCTCGCCGGGAAATGCCGCGCGAGCCATTGCCGCAGCAAGTACTTCCCCTGCCCGTCGCGCACCTTCAGCGCATCGGGCAGGCGGAAGGCGGCGGCCGCGATGCCGCGGTCGAGGAAGGGCGTGCGACCCTCGACGCCATGCGCCATCAGGCAGCGGTCGAGCTTGGTCAGCAGGTCGTTGGGCAGCCAGTCCGCGACGTCGAGCGCCTGCGCCGCCTGCAGCCGCGTCCGCCCCGGCGTGGCGGCGGCCGCGGCCGCCGCCTCGATCCCGTCTCGCCAGCCGCGCGGAGGCTGGCGCAGCACGTCCAGCCGGTCGAAGGCGCCATGCGCGCGCATGGCCTTGCCGCCCAGCCACCAGGGCTTCATGGCCGAGCGGTAGCGGCCATAGCCGCCGAAGATCTCGTCGCCGCCCTCGCCGGACAGCACGACCTTCACCTCCTCCCGCGCCCGCCGGGCGAGGAACCAGGTGGGGATGATGGCGTAGTCGGCCGCCGGGTCGTCCATGGCGGCGACGATCTCGGGCAGATGGCGCCAGGCCATCTCCCGCGTCACGTCGATGGTGACGTGGCGCGCGCCGGCTGCGGCGGCGGCGCGCGCGGCGGCCTCCCGCTCATCGGCCGCGCCTGGGATGTCGAAGCCGGCGGTGAAGGCGAGCACGCGGCGTTCGTTCAGCCGCGCCATCATCGCCAGCACGGCGGCGGAATCCGTCCCGCCCGAGAGGAACATGCCGTAGGGGACGTCGCTGCGCTGGTGGAGGTCGACGCTCTCGGCCAGCGCGGCGTCGAGGCGCGCGAGCGCCGCATCCTCCCCGATCTCCTCCGGCCCGCCTTCGGGCAGGGCCGCGCGGCGGCGGCGCTCGACGATCGCGCCGTCGGCGATCATCACCGTCTCGCCCGGGAGCAGGCGGGTGATGCCCTCGAAGATCGTCTCGGCGCCGGTGGTGAACTGGATCTGCAGCAGTTCCGCGAGCGACTGGCGCCGGATGCGTGGCGCGACGATCCCCGCCGCGATCAGCGCCGCGGGCTCCGAGGCGAAGGCGATGCCCGCCGCGGTTTCGGCAAGATAGAGCGGCTTGATGCCGAAGGGGTCGCGCGCTAGCACCACCTGCCGCGTCGCGCGGTCGTGGATGGCGATGGCGTACATGCCGCGCAGCGTCTCCGCGAAGCCGCCGCCGTCGCGGCGGAACAGGTGCAGCGGCGGCTCGCAATCCGACCCGGTCGCGCAGATGAGCGCGTTCTCCGTGCGCAATTCGCGGTAGTTGTAGACCTCCCCATTGCCGACGAGGGCCGCCGGCCCGGCAAACAGCGGTTGGTCGCCGGTCGTGAGGTCGATGATGGCGAGCCGCGTATGGGCGAGCGTGACATTGCCCGCGACATGGTGCCCATGCCCGTCCGGGCCGCGATGGGCGAGGGCGGCCGTCAGCGCCTCCAGCACCTTGGGCTCCGGCGCCATGCCCGGCTTGAGCGCGAGGCCCGCGATCCCGCACATCGCGTCAGGCCGCCCGCGCGGCGGGGGCGACGGCGGCGAGGAAGCCCCGCCAGCGCGCGACCACCGCGGCTTCCGCGAAATCCCGCGCGAAGGCCTCGCGGCCGGCCTGCGCGATTCGCGCGGCGCGCTGCGGGTCGGCCAGCAGCGCGCCCACGGCCTGGGCCAGGGCCGCGGCGTCCTCCGGCGGCACGAGCAGTCCGGTCTCGCCATCCTCGATCAGCTCGGACGGACCCTGCGCCGCGGCCGCGACGACCGGCCGCCCGGCGGACCAGGCTTCCAGCACGATGTTGCCGAGGGGCTCGTGGCGGGAGGAGCAGAGGAAGATGTCGCAGCCCGCCAGCAGAGCGCCCACGTCGCGCCGCCAGCCGAGGAAGGCAACGCGGTCGGCCACGCCCAGTTCGCGCGCGAGGGATTCGAGCGCCGCGCGCTCCGGCCCCTCCCCGGCGATGGACAGGTGCGCGCCGGGCAGCAGCGCGAGCGCGCGCAGCGCCACGTCGAAGCCCTTGTTGCGATGCAGCCGCCCCATGGCGAGCAGGCGTTGCGCCCCCGGCAGATGCGCGGGCGCGTTGCCCGCGAGGTCGTCCACGAAGTTCGGCAGGTGGTGGACCCGCGCCGCCGGCCAGCCCTGCGCGACGATCCAGCGCACGATGTCGCGCGTGTTGCCCGCCAGGTGGTCGCAGCGGCGGTAGTATTTGAGGTCGTAGTAGCCGCCGAGGCGCCCGACGAGCGTCCAGGGCCCCTTCGGCGCGAAGCGCGCGGCGCGGTTCATCCAGGCGACGACGACATCGGGCGCGAAGCCCGCGAGCGCGCGCTTCAGCCGCGGCCCGGTCAGGATGTCGAGCGCCCCGCCGAAGCCGAGTTCAACCGGGGCGAGGCCAGCTTCGCGCAGCCGCGCGGCGCGTTCGTCGTCGCGGCGGATCACCGGCAGCACATCCTCCCCCGCCGCATGCAGGCCGAGGCAGAGCCGCTCGAAGAACGCCTCGGCGCCGCCGTGCCGCGCGCCGGCCATCACCTGGGCGACCTTCATCCGCCGTGCTTCCCCGGCTCGAGCCGCGCCTTGAGGTAGGAGAGCAGCGGAAAGGCGCCGGTGCAGAAGGCGAGCAGGATGCCCCAGGCGCCTTCCCTGTAGCCCTTGCGCGAGACGTAGGACTTGAAGCCGCGCATGACGAAGCGCCGCAGGTTGTTCCCCAGCGAGCCGATGTTCCCGCTCGCGATCAGGTCCGCCGCCTTGGCCGAGGAATACTTGTCGAGCCGGCGCAGCATGTCGGAGATGTCGCGGTCGACGAGGTGGATGAGCGCGCCCTCGGCGATCCTCGGCCCTTCCTCGCCCGTCCAGTCGAGGCCCGGATGCACGCGCTGCGCGCGCCAGCGCTTGGCCCCCCGGCGGAAGAGCCGCGGGACGGAGGTGGTGCCGAAGGATCCCGCCCAACCATGGCGGATCAGCCTGTCGCCCACATAGTTGTCCACGGGCACCTGGTGCCAGGCGAAGGCGCTCGTCGCGATGGTCGCGCGCACGGCCTTCGCGAGCGCGGCGTCGACGCGCTCATCGGCATCGACTTCCAGGATCCAGTCGCCGGTGCAGGCGGCGATGCCGGTGTTGCGCCGATCCCCTTCCAGGTCCCAGGCGCCCTCGACGATGCGGGCGCCGGCCGCGCGGGCGATCTCCGCGCTGCGGTCCGTGCTGCGGTCGAGCACGACCACGACCTCGTCGGCGAAGGCGACGGAGGCGAGGCAGTCGGGCAGGCGGTCCTGCTCGTTGCGCGCGACGATGAGGGCAGACAGGCGCGCCCCGGTCACGCCACGGTCTCCCCGAGCGGCACCGGGTCGGGCCGGGCGAGCAGGGCGGATGCGGCCTCGGCGACGCGGGTGGCCGAAAGCGCGCCCATCGGCGCCGCGCCCGGCGGGCCCTTGGCCAGCACCGCCTGGGCGCGCAGGCCGACCGGGGCGTATTCGGCCGCCGGCGTCGGGCCGAACAGGCCGATGGTGGGCGTGCCCGTCGCGGCCGAGAGATGCATCAGCCCCGAATCATTGCCCACGAACAGCGCACAGCGGGCCAGCACGGCGGCGGCCTCCGGCAGCTCGAGCACGCCGAGCAGGTCCGCGGCCTCGGGCAACGCGGCCAGCACCGGCGCGGCCATGGCCCGTTCCTGTTCGCCCGGCCCGCCGAGAATGACGATGCGCGCGCCTTCCAGCGCGCCGCCAGGGCCGGTCAGCAGCCGCGCCAGCGTCACGAAGCGATCCGGCGGCCAGACCTTGCGGACCCAGTTCGCCGTCGGGCCGAGCGCGAGCCAGGGCGTGCCGGCCGGCAGCAGGGCCTCGGCCCGCGCGGCGTCCGCCGGTCCGAACCAGGCGACCGGGCGCGGTGCGGGGCTGACGCCGAGCGTCTCGGCCAGGTGCAGCAGGCGGTGGCCGGGCCGCCGCCCGCCGCGCATCACCGCCCGGCGCCCGGCCAGCAGCAGCCAGGCGATCGCCGAGCCGCGCAGGTCCACCACCAAGTCCCAGCGCCGCCCCGCGACCTGCGCCCAGAGCCCTAACCAATGCAGGCCGAAGCGCTTCTTCTCGATGGGAATGAGGCGTTCCAGCGCCGGCATGCGGCTGAACACGCCTTCGGCCACGCGGCCGCAGGCGATCGTGAACCGGGCCTCCGGATGGGCGCGCATCAGGTGGTCGAGCAGCCCGGTGGACAGCACGGCGTCGCCGATCCGGGTGGAGGTGATGAACAGGATGCGCACGCGTCGCGCTTACCACGGCCCGCGGGCGGGGGGGAGGTTGCGCCGGGCCTGCCGGCGGCACACCTGAAGGGGCATGAGTCTCGCGCATCTTCCCGACCGCGGCGTGCTGGAGGTGGCCGGCCCCGACCGCGCCGCCTTCCTGCAGGGCCTTGTCTCCAACGACATGACCCAGGCGGTGCCGGGCCAGGCGGTCTGGACCGCGCTGCTGACGCCGCAGGGCAAGTGGCTGGCCGACTTCTTCGTCTGTCCGACCGGGGAGGCCTTCCTGCTGGATGCCGAGCGGGCGCAGGTGGCGGACCTCGTCCAGCGGCTCGACCGGTTCCGGCTGCGGTCCAAGGTGACGCTGCGGGATGCATCGGAGGAATGGCATGTCCATGCCGCCTGGGGCGCGGCGCCGATGGGTGGCGACATGGCGCTGCCCGACCCTCGCCTGCCCGAGGCCGGCTGGCGCGTGCTGGCCCGCGCGCCGCTGCCCGCGGATGCGACCGCGGAGGCCTACGACCTGCACCGCCTCGCCCTTGGCCTGCCCGACGGGACGAAGGACCTGGAGCGGGAGAAGTCGGTGCTGCTGGAAGCGGGCTTCGACGAGTTGAACGGCGTCTCCTGGACCAAGGGTTGCTACATGGGCCAGGAACTGACGGCGCGCACGCGCTACCGGGGCCTGGTGAAGCGGCGCCTAGTGCCCGTCGCGGTCGAGGGACCGCTGCCGACGCGCGGCACGCCCGTGGCCGATGCCGCGGGCGCGGAGGCGGGCGAGATGCGCTCGGGCCGCGACGGGCAAGGCCTCGCGCTGCTGCGCATCGACGCCCTGGCCCGCGCGCCGTTCCGCTGCGGCGAGGCGTTGCTGACGCCGCGCATCCCGGCCTGGATGCGCCTGCCGGCGCGCGAGGACGCCTGATGGCCGAGGAGCATGGCCCCGGCGTGCGCATCCCGCCGCCCGTGCTGGTTGGCGGCATCCTCGTCGCGGCCTGGGTCCTGCACCGCTTCGTGCCGGTGCCGCTCGGCCCGCCGCTGGCGGAGTTCGGCGCGCTCGTGATCTTCGGCGCCTTCGCGCTGATCGGCTGGGCGCTGCTCCTGCTCGTCCGGGCCGGCAACGATCCGCGGCCCGACAGGCCGGACGAGGCGATGGTCGAGTCCGGGCCGTTCCGCTTCAGCCGCAATCCGATCTACCTCGGCCTGCTGCTCGCCCTGGCCGGTTTCGCGCTGCGCTGGGGGGACCTGTGGGGCTGGATCGCGGTGGTCGCGGCGCATCTCGCGCTCGACCGGCTGGTCGTGGCGAAGGAGGAAGCCTACCTCGCCGCCCGATTCGGCGATGCCTACGCCGCCTATCGCGGCCGCGTCCGGCGCTGGGTCTGATCTTCACTCCTGGTTGACCTTCCGCGGGCAGGATGCGCGCCCATGACCAGCGCGACCGCCCCCCGCACGGCCGCCCCGGCCGCGCCCTCGCCGGCCCAGCCCGCCACGCGCGCGCCGGCCACGCGCGCGCCGAAGCACCGGGACTTCAAGGAAACCCTGGCGCGCAGCACGCCGCCGGCCAGGCCCGGCCCTGCGCAGGCGGCGCGCCCCGCCCCGGTTGTGCAGCCCGCCGTGGCGCGCGGGCCCGCGCCCACGCCGACCCCGGCGGTCGCCGTCGCCACCGCCCCCGCCCCCGGCGCGATGCAGGCACCCGCGCTCCGCCCCTGGGAAGGGCTGTCCAACGCGGATTTCCGCCAGCGCATCGCCGAGGCCGAGCGCAGCGCCGAGCATGCGCGGGACGGCTACGGGCTGCGCAATGCGAGTTCAGGCGCGCTCGGGCGCTACCAGATCCTGCCGCTGGCGCTGCGGGACATCGGCTGGATGGATGCCTCCGGCGCCTGGACCGAGGCCGCGTCGCGCCACGGCGCGACGGATGAGGAGAGCTTCCTGGCGAACCCCGCGGCGCAGGAGGCGGCGATGTCCGCCTTCCTCGCGCGGCAGGAGACGATCCTGGACCGCAACGGCAGCCTGGCCGCCGCCGGCACCACCATCACCGGCCTCGACGGGCGGGAGATCCGGCTGACCGAGGGCGCGCTGGTCGCCGCGGCGCATCGGCGCGGCGGCGGCATGCTGGCCCGCTACCTCGCGCACCGGACGGAGACGCCCGACGCGCCGCTGACCCCGGCGCAACGCAGCGCCTTCGCGAGCATCGAGGCCCGGCTGCAGAGCTTCGGCGAGGTCGCCTATGCGAGCGAGCGGCCGGGCAACCGCATGATGGCGCGGCGCCCGGGCACGGCCGGGTAAGGCAACCCCCGACCGGCCGCGCAGGGCCGATCGCATGTCCTGCCCAGCAATCCGCGGATCCAGCGCGACGAAATCCGGTCGCGCCGGTTCAACATGATCGATAGCGCGGCAGGCCGGGCGCGCCCGCCTGCGCGCGCTCGCCTTCGATCAGCCGATCACGCCGTCCGGTCGCCCCCGCCGCCGGACAGCGCCGCCTGCGCCGCCGCCAGGCGCGCGACCGGCACGCGGTAGGGGGAGCAGGAGACGTAGTCGAGCCCGACGCTCTCGCAGAAATGGATCGAAGACGGGTCGCCGCCATGCTCGCCGCAGATGCCGAGCTTGATGTCGCCCTTCACGCGGCGGCCCTTCTCGGCCGCGATGCGCACCAGCGCGCCGACGCCGTCCGGGTCGATGGAGACGAAGGGGTCCTTCGGGAAGATGCCCTTCTCGACATAGAGCGGGAGGAACTTGCCCGCATCGTCGCGCGACAGGCCGAAGGTCGTCTGCGTCAGGTCGTTGGTGCCGAAGGAGAAGAAGTCGGCGGATTCCGCGATGGCGTCGGCGGTCAGCGCGGCGCGCGGCAGTTCGATCATCGTGCCGACGCTGTATTCGATGTGGTACCCGGTCTCCGCGAAGACCTCCTGCGCCACGCGATCCACCAGGGCGCGCGTGATCTCCAGTTCCCGCCGCGTGGCGACGAGGGGGATCATGATCTCCGGATGCGGCGCCTTGTGCGTTTCCTTGCCGATCGCGCAGGCGGCCTCGAAGATCGCGCGCGCCTGCATCTCGTAGATCTCGGGGTAGGAGATGCCGAGCCGGCAGCCGCGATGGCCGAGCATCGGGTTCGCCTCGGACAGGTCCTGAGCGCGCCGGCGCATCTCCTCGACATTCGCGCCGAGGGAGGATGCGACCTCGGCGATCTCGGAGTCGCTGTGCGGCAGGAATTCGTGCAGCGGCGGGTCGAGCAGGCGGATCGTCACCGGCAGCCCCGCCATGATGCGGAACAGGTCGACGAAATCCTGCCGCTGGAACGGCAGCAGGCGGGCGAGCGCGATGCGGCGCCCGGCCTCGGTCTCGGCCATGATCATCTGGCGCACGGCGCCGATGCGCTCGGGATCGAAGAACATGTGCTCGGTGCGGCAGAGCCCGATGCCTTCGGCGCCGAACTTGCGCGCCGTCTCGGCATCGAGCGGCGTCTCGGCATTGGCGCGCACCTTCAGCCGCCGCACCTTGTCCGCCCAGCCCATCAGCGTGGCGAAGTCGCCCGAGAGCTGGGGTTCGATCATGGCGACGGAGCCGACGAAGACCTCTCCCGTCCCGCCGTCGATCGTCACCACCTCTCCGCCGCGGATCTGCACCCCGCCGGAGGAGAGCACCTGGTTGTTGTAGTCGACCGAGACGGAGCCGCAGCCGGCGACGCAGGGCCGGCCCATGCCGCGGGCGACGACGGCGGCGTGGCTCGTCATGCCGCCGCGCGTGGTCAGGATGCCCTTGGCGGCGTGCATGCCGTGGATGTCCTCGGGGGAGGTCTCGATACGCACGAGGATGACGGATTCACCCTTCTGCGCGCGCGCCTCGGCCTCATCCGCGCTGAACACGACGATGCCGCACGCGGCACCCGGGGAGGCGGGCAGACCCTTGGCCAGCAGCTTGCGCGACGCCTTGGGGTCGAGCGTCGGGTGCAGCAGCTGGTCGAGCGCCGCGGGGTTCACGCGCTTGACCGCCTCGGTGTGGTCGATCAGGCCTTCCTGCGCCATGTCGACGGCGATCTTGAGCGAGGCGGCCGCGGTGCGCTTCCCGTTGCGGGTCTGCAGCATGTAGAGCTTGTTGCTCTGCACCGTGAACTCGATGTCCTGCATGTCGCGGTAGTGGCGCTCGAGCGTCTCGCGCACCTTGACCAGCTCGGCATAGGCGGCGGGCATGGCGACTTCCATGCTGCGCTCGTTCGGCTTGGCCTTGAGCTGCGCCATGGGCTGCGGGGTGCGGATGCCGGCGACGACGTCCTCCCCCTGCGCGTTGATCAGGTATTCGCCGTAGAAGATGTTCTCGCCGGTGGACGGGTCGCGCGTGAAGCAGACGCCCGTCGCGCAATCCTCGCCCATGTTGCCGAAGACCATCGCCTGCACGTTGACCGCCGTGCCCCATTCGGCCGGGATGTCGTGCAGCCGGCGATAGGTGACGGCGCGCTGGTTCTGCCACGACGAGAAGACGGCGCCGATCGCGCCCCAGAGCTGTTCCGCCGGGTCCTGCGGGAAGGGACGGCCGGTCACCTCGCGGACCATCTCCTTGTAGCCGTCGACCACGCGGTGCCATTCGGGGGCGGTGAGCTCGGTGTCCTCGATCTTGCCGGTATCGAGCTTCACATGCTCGATGATCTCCTCGAACCGGTGGTGATCCACGCCGAGCACGACGGAGCCGTACATCTGGATGAAGCGGCGATAGGAATCCCAGGCGAAGCGCGCGTCGCCCGAGGCGGTGACCAGGCCTTCGACCGTTGCGTCGTTCAGGCCGAGGTTCAGCACCGTGTCCATCATCCCCGGCATCGAGACGCGCGCGCCGGAGCGCACGGAGACGAGCAGCGGCCTGTGATGGTCCCCGAAGGTGGTGCCGACGGCGTCCTCGATGTGCTTGAGGCCCGCCTTCACCTGCGCTTCCAGCTCGCCCGGGTACTGGCGTTCATGCTGGTAGTACCAGGTGCAGACCTCGGTCGTGATGGTGAAGCCTGGCGGCACGGGCAGGCCGATCGAGGCCATCTCGGCCAGGTTCGCCCCCTTGCCGCCGAGCAGGTTGCGCATGTCGGCGCGGCCTTCGTTGCGGCCGGCGCCAAAGCTGTAGACCCACTGCGTCATCGGGGGACCCCTAGGCTTCGATCTTCGAGAAATCAGCCACCGCGTCCATCGTGGCGCGGAGGCGGGCGAGAAGTTTCAGGCGATTGCGGCGGAGTTCGGGCGCCGGATCGTTGACGATCACCTTGTCGAAGAAGGCATCGACCGGTGCGCGCAGCGTCGCCATCGCGTCCATCGCGCGCTCGAAATCCTCGGCGTCGAGGTCGAGGGCGATGCGCGCGGCGGCGGATTCGAGTGCGGCGGCCAGCGCCTCTTCCTCATGCGCCTTCAGCAGGTGCGCCTCGTACCCCGTGTCGAAGGCGTGGCCGTCGCGCTTTTCCTCGATGCGGAGGATGTTCGCGGCGCGGCGATGGGCGGCGAGGAGGTTCGCGCCGGCTTCGGATTCGACGAAGGCGCGGACGGAATCGGCACGGCGGAGCAGGCGGTTGAGGTCGTCGTCAGGCGCGGCGCCGAACACGGCGGTCACGACGTCGTGCCGCGCGCCATCCGCGCGCAGCTGCACGCGCAGGCGTTCGGCGATGAAGTCCATCATGCCCGCGGCGAAGGCGGCGACCATCGTCGGGTGGCGATGGCCCGGCGCGGGCGCCCAGCCGCCGGCCAGCTTCGCGCGTGCGACGTCCATGCCGAAATCGGGCGAGGCGGTGGTCCCGGTCGCATGCGGATAGCCGAAGAAGGCCTCCGCCAGCACATCCGCGAGCGGCAGCCGCAGCCCGTTTTCCCGCACGATCCGGATCACGCCCAGCGCCGCGCGCCGCAGCGCGAAGGGGTCGCCCGACCCGGTCGGGCGCTCGTCCACCGCGAAGAAGCCCGCCAGCTGGTCCAGCTTGTCCGCCAACGCCACCGCGACCGCGACCGGTTCCGACGGCACCTCGTCCCCCGCCCCGAGCGGGCGGTAATGCGCGGCGATCGCCTCGGCGACGCGCGGATCCTCGCCCTGCGCCAGCGCGTAGTAGCGCCCCATCACCCCCTGCAGTTCGGGGAACTCGCCCACCATGCCGGAGGCGAGGTCGGCCTTGGCGAGCCGTGCGGCGCGGGCCGCGAGATCGGGCGCCGCCCCGAGCTTCTCGGCGATGATCCGCGCCAGCCGCTCCAGCCGCGCCACGCGGTGCCCCTGCGTGCCCAGCTTCGCGTGGAACACCACGCTGTCGAGCTTCGGCAGGAAGGAATCGAGCGACTGCTTGCGGTCCAGGTCCCAGAAGAAGCGCGCATCGGACAGCCGCGCGCGCAGCACGCGTTCATTGCCCGCGACGATCGCCGCGCCGCCATCGGGGGCGGCGATGTTCGCCACCAGCGCGAAGCGCGGCGCGGCGGATCCGTCCGCGCGGCGCAGCGCGAAATAGCGCTGGTTCACGCGCATCGTCGTGCGCATCACCTCGGGCGGCAGGTCCATGAAGCCGTCGTCGATCCGCCCGAGCAGCGGCACGGGCCATTCGACCAGGCCCGCCACTTCCGCGACGAGCCCCTCGTCGGGCACGACGGACAGCCCCTCGGCCGCGGCGAGTGCCGCGATGCCGTCGCGGATCATCGTCGCGCGCTCTGCCGCGTCCAGCACGACGTGGCGCTCGCGCAGGCCCGCCGCGTAGTCGGCGAAGCCGCGCACGGCGAAGGCGCCGGGCGCCATGACGCGGTGGCCCTCGGTCTCGTTGCCCGAGGCGAGCCCGTGCCCGTCATCCTCCCCGGTGCGGAGGTCGAAGGGCACGACCTCCCCGTCCAGCACGCAGAGGATGCGCTTGAGCGGCCGCACCCAGGCCA
Organism: Roseomonas nitratireducens; assembly: GCF_017813355.1. Taxonomy (GTDB): domain Bacteria; phylum Pseudomonadota; class Alphaproteobacteria; order Acetobacterales; family Acetobacteraceae; genus Neoroseomonas; species Neoroseomonas nitratireducens. The sequence continues at coordinate 118,280 of NZ_JAGIYZ010000009.1, read as the reverse complement.
TGGCGGAGCTTCCGCCCCAGCGCATCGACTTGGGCCAGGGGAAGGCGCGGATGATGGCGGGGATGGCGGCCGCGACCAGCGCGCGGGCTTCCACCGTCTCGCCCGGCTTGGCCAGCACCCAGAACTGGCCTTCCTGCTTCAGCTGGTCGCGCGCGGCGCCGTGCTTGCGCAGGAAGCCGTCCAGCGCCTGGTCGGGCGCGCCGATGCGCGGGCCGCGCTCCTCCTTGCCTTCGGTGGTGACGCTGGCCTTCAGCGTGGCGGCCAGCGCGATGCGGCGCGGGCCGAAGGCGACGCGCGGCGTCCCGTCCAGCAGCGCGCCGCAGCGCTCGGCGAAAAGGCGCGAAAGGTCCTCCGCCGCGCGCGCCTGCATGCGCGCCGGGATTTCCTCGGAAAAGAGTTCGAGCAGCAGGTCAGGCACTAGATCGCAGCCTTCACGTCGGTGCGGGCGAAGTCATCGCCCTTGTAGAGCAGGGCCTCGTCGCGCGCCTTGGCGAGCGCATAGGCGAAGCAGTCGCCGAGGTTGAGCCCCGCCGGATGCCGCCCCTTGCCGTAGCGGCGCCAGGCCTCGCAGGCGAGGGCGGCGTGCTCGGCGGTGAAGGGCACGACCTCGACCGCCATCGACCGGAACAGCCGCTCGATCCGTGGGCGCACCGCCTCGCCGGCGCGGCCTTCGGCCACGATCCCGAGTTCGACCAGCGTCGGCGCCGCGATCGCGATGCGCTCGGCGCCCGTCAGGGCATCGCCGAAGGCCGCGGCCTCCGGCTCGCTCTGCAGGATGGCCAGCACGGCTGACGTATCGAGGATCACCGGGGCAGGCCGTTCTCGTCGTACAGGTCGCTGTGGTCGCTGCTGGTGCCGGGCGGAAACAGCTTCGACGCGTCTTCGGCGATCGCCATGATCTCGGCGAACATGCGCTGCTTCCGCTGGTCCCGCGCTGCCTTTTCCCGCACCAGCCGCTCATGCACCGCCTCGCGCACCGCGCCGGTCGCGGTGGTGCCGAGCAGCGCCGCGAGTTCCTTCGCCTCGGCGATCAGCGTCGCGTCCTTGATGTTCAGCTGGCCCACGGCACCCTCATGGTAGAAAGCGAGTGGTATATGGTAGAAAATGCCGTCGAAGGCAAGGTCACGCCGCTTCCCCGGCCAGCCAGGCGTCGCAGCAGCCCTTCGCCAGCGTGCGCACCCGGCCGATATAGGCGGCGCGTTCCGTCACGCTGATCGCCCCGCGCGCATCGAGCAGGTTGAAGCGGTGGCTCGCCTTGATGCACTGGTCATAGGCCGGAAGCGCGAGACCGCGCTCGAGAAGGGCTGCGCATTCGCGCTCCGCATCTTCGAAATGCCGGAACAGCATAGCGACGTCGGCATGCTCGAAATTGTGCGCGCTGTACTCGCGCTCGGCGCGGAGGAAGACCTCCCCATAGGTCACGCCATCGTCGTTGAAGGCGAGGTCGTAGACGTTCTCGACGCCCTGGATGTACATCGCCAGCCGTTCGAGCCCGTAGGTGAGTTCGGCGCTCGGGCGTTCACAGGCGATGCCGCCGACCTGCTGGAAATAGGTGAACTGCGTCACCTCCATCCCGTCGCACCAGACCTCCCAGCCCAGGCCCCAGGCGCCGAGCGTCGGGCTTTCCCAGTCATCCTCCACGAAGCGAATGTCGTGCAGCGCCGGATCGATGCCCAGCGCGCGGTAGCTCTCGATCAGCAGTGCCTGCGGATCGGGCGGGGAGGGCTTCAGGATCACCTGGTACTGGTAGTAGTGCTGCAGCCGGTTCGGATTTTCGCCGTAGCGGCCATCGGACGGGCGGCGGGACGGCTGCACATAGGCCGCCTTCCAGGGCTTCGGGCCCAGCGCGCGCAGGGTCGTCGCCGGGTGGAAGGTGCCTGCCCCCACTTCCATGTCGTAGGGCTGGAGGATCACGCAGCCCTGCGCCGACCAGAAGCGGTGCAGGCGCAGAATGATGTCCTGGAAGCTGGGGGGCTTGTCCGGCATGACGGGTCTGGCGCTGATGATGTGGCGCACCTATAGGCGCGAGACTCGGGCCCCGCAAGGAAACCGCCATGGATGCCGCCGCCCTGATCCGTGCCTATCTCGACGCCTTCAACCGCGGCGACCGCGCTGCGATGCTGGCGCTGCTGGCCGATGACGTGGCGCATGACGTGAACCAGGGCCCGAGGGAGGTCGGCCGCGACGCCTTCGCCGCCTTCCTGGCGCGGATGGACCGCTGCTACCGCGAACGACTCGAGGACATCGTCGTGATGTCGGAACCCGGCGGGACGCGCGCCGCGGCGGAATTCACCGTGCTTGGCGAGTACGTGGCGACCGACGAAGGCCTGCCGGAGGCACGCGGCCAGCGCTACGCGCTGCCCGCCGGCGCATTCTACGACATCCGCGACGGGCGCATCGCGCGGGTGACGATGTTCTACAACCTGCACGACTGGATCGCGCAGGTCAGCGCCGCGTCGTGACCAGCCAGACGGCGGCGAGCACCGTCACACCGCCCGCCAGCACCGGCCAGCCCGGCACTTCGCCCAGCCAGGCGGCGGCGATGATCGTCGCGAAGACCGGCTGCAGGTAGCCGACCATCGCCGCATCCGCCGCGCGCGCCCGCATCGTCAACCCGAGGAACATCGTCAGCGGCACCGCGGTGGCGAAGATCGCCAGGATCACCGCCACGACCCAGACCTGCGGCGGCTGGTCCAGCGCCACGGGCCCGTCGATGGCGAGCGCGGCGCTGCCCGAGACCAGCCCGGAAACCACTTGCTGGCCGAGCGCGAGGCCCGCGGCCGGCCCGCGCGGCCGCATCCGCACCCACACGGTGCTGAGCGCGTAGGAGAAGGTCGCGCCCAGGATCAGCAGCGCGCCGAAGCCCGTGCCGCCCTGCAGGCCGCCCGGCCCGATCACCATGGCGATGCCCGCGAAGCCCACCGCGACGCCCGCGAGCAGGCGCCGGGTCGGCTTCTCGCCCGGCAGCACCGCGCCGGCGAGCAGCGTGACGATGAGCGGCCCCGCCGCCTGCACCAGCGCTGCCGGCGCCGCCTCCATGTGTTGGAGCGCGAGGGGGATGAGCGTATTCGGGATCACGCCGCTCAGCGTCCCCAGCACGAGCGCCGCCAGCAGTACGCCGCGGCCGAGCCCGCCGAGTTCCCGCCGGAACCACAGGAAGGCGAAGACCGCCACCGCCGCCAGCGCGCCGCGCACGCCGGCCACCGCGAAGGGCGGCATATGCGCCGCGAGGTAGCGGATGAGCGGAAAGGCCGCCCCCCAGAGCGCCGCGATCACCAGCAGCCGCCCCCACAGCGCCGCGCCCGAGAGCGGCGCCGCGCCGGTCACGGGAAGCCGTCGAAGCGGCAGAACTCCGCCGCCGGCACGCGTTCGGTCACCAGCCCGTTCTCCGGCGCGGCCGGGTCCGCGTGGCCGAGCGCCATGCCGCAGACCACGACCTCCTCCTCCGGCAACGCCAGATGCGCGCGGATCGTCCGGTGATGCGGCGCGAAGGCCGCCTGCGGACAGGTGTCGAGCCCCATGCCGCGCGCCGCCGTCATCACGTTGCCCAGGAAGATGCCGTGGTCGAGCCAGGAGCCGATCTCGAGCCGCCGGTCGATGGTGAAGATCAGCCCGACCGGCGCGCCGAAGAATTCGAGGTTGCGCGCATGCTGGCGCTTCATCTTCTCGGTCTCTCCGCGCGCGATGCCGAGCAGCGCGTAGAGATCCCAGCCCACCTTCCGGCGGCGCGACAGGTAGGGTTCGAAGAAGGCGTCGGGGTAGTAGCGGTACTCCGCCTCGACCTTCGTGCCGGCCAGCGCCTCGGCGACCAGCGCGGCGGACAGCCGCCGCAGCGGTTCCCCGGCCAGCGCATGGGCGCGCCAGGGCTGCATGTTGGTCCCCGATGGCGCGCGGGCGGCGATGTCGAGGATGCGCTCGACCGTCGCGCGCGGCACCGGTTCGGGCAGGAAGGCGCGGATGGAGCGGCGGGCGGCGATGGCCGCCGCGACGGCCTCCGCGTTCACGCCCGCGCCGTGTCGGCGAAGGCGACCGGTGCGCCGACCGGTGCGCCGAGCACCTCGTCCTCCCGCATCACGACGTTGCCGCGCACGATGGTCATGGTCGGCCAGCCGGTGCAGCGATGCCCGGCGAAGGGCGTCCAGCCACACGGTGAGACGATCCACGAATCCTCGATGGTGCGCTGGCGCTTCATGTCCACCACCGTCACGTCCCCGTCGTAGCCGACCGCGAGCCGCCCCTTGGTCAGCGCGCCATAGACGCGCGCCGGCCCGGTGCCCATCAGGTCCGCCAGCCGCGGCAGGGACAGCCGCCCGGCGCTGACATGGTCGAGCATCAGCGGCACGATGGTCTGGATGCCGGTCAACCCCGCCGCGGTGTTGGGCCAGGGCCGTTCCTTCGCCTCGCGCGAATGCGGCGCGTGGTCGGACCCCACGCAGTCGACGCGCCCGTCGCGCACCGCGGCCCAGGCGGCTTCGAGGTGCCGCGCGTCGCGGATCGGCGGGTTCATCACCGCATAGCCCTTGAGGCGGTCATACGCCTCGTCCGTCTGCGTCAGGTGGTTGAGCAGCACCTCGCAGGTCGCGATGTCACGGAAGCCGCCCAGGTAGTCGAGTTCCTCCGCCGTCGAGACGTGCAGGATGTGCGCCGGGCGGTTGGTCCGCCGCGCGATCGCCATCAGCCGGCGCGTGCCCAGCATCGCCGTCTCGACATCGCGCCATTCCATGTGGTTGCGGTGCGGCATGCCGGGCGTGAACATCGGCTTGCGCGCCTGCAGCCGGTACTCGTCCTCGGAATGATAGCAGATGCGGCGGTGGCCGGACCGCATCACGGCTTCCAGGCTCGCATCGTCCTCGACCAGCATGTCGCCCGTGCTGCTGCCGGCGAACACCTTGATGGCGCAGACATTCGGCTGGTGTTCCAGCTCCGCCAGCGCGGCGATGTTCGTCTTGGTCGCGCCGACATAAAGCCCGACATCGCACCAGGCCGCGCCCGCGAGACCCGCCCGCTTGGCATCGAGCCGCACCGCATCGGTGATGGCGGGCGCGGTGTTCGGCATGTCGAACACCGTCGCGAGGCCGCCCAGCACGGCCGCCTTCGTCCCCGTCGCGATGGTCTCGACCTTGGGGTCGCCCGGGTCGCGCAGATGCACATGCGGGTCGATCAGGCCGGGCATCACGTGCAGGCCCTTGCAGTCCACCACCTGTGCCGCCTCGGCCATGCGCAGGTCGCCGATGGCGGCGATGCGGCCGCCGGCGATGGCGAGGTCCGCCGCCTCCACCCCCCAGGGCATCACCACCTGCCCGCCCTTCAGGATGAGATCGTACCGGTCCATGGCTTGTCCTCCGCGCAGTGGCGCCCCGTATCGTGCCAGCGGCGCGCAGCCTGTTTCGCACCGCGGGCGTGCGGAGGGAAGGCGGCGCGGCGTTTGCATTCACAGCGGTGCCCCAGCGGACGATGATGCGCCCCATGCCCGACCCCGACCCCGACGCCGACGCCCTGATCGACGCCCTCCTGCCGTCCACCGGCATTCCGATGGACCCGGCCTGGCGGCCGGCGGTGGCCGCCAACCTCCGGGTTGCCGCCGCCATCGCCAAGGCGCTGCGGGATTTCCCGCTGCCGGATTCCGTGGAACCCGCGCCCGTCTTCGAGCCTGGCCGATGAGTCTCGACGACCTGCTCGACCGGGACGCGGTCGGCATCGCGAGCGCCTTCCGGGCCGGCGAGGCCAGCGCGAGCGAAATCGCCGAGGCCGCGCTGGCGCGTATCGAAGAGCGCAACCCGTGGCTGAACGCCTTCACCGATGTGACGGCGGAGCGTGCCCGCGCCCGTGCCGCGGCGCTGGACGCTGCGCGCGCCCGGGGCGAGGCGCTGCCCCCGCTCGCCGCCGCGCCGGTCGCCGCCAAGAACCTGTTCGACCTGGCGGGCATCGTCACCCGCGCGGGGTCGCGCATCAACCGCGACCAACGGCCGGCCACGGCCGACGCGACCGCCGTCGCGCGGCTGGAGGCAGCAGGCGGGGTGACGCTCGGCGCGCTCAACATGGGCGAATACGCCTACGACTTCACCGGCGAGAACGCGCATGACGGCCCGTCCCGCAACCCACGCAACACGTTGCGCATGACGGGCGGGTCCTCCGGCGGGTCGGGTGGCGCGGTGGCAGGCGGGCTCGCGGCGATCGCGCTGGGGTCGGACACGAACGGCTCGATCCGCGTGCCCTCGGCATTCTGCGGCACCTTCGGGCTGAAGCCGACCTATGGGCGGCTGTCGCGCGCGGGTGCCTTCCCCTTCGTCGCCTCGCTCGACCATGTGGGGCCGCTCGCACGTTCGGTTCGCGACCTCGCAGCCTGCTACGACGCGCTGCTCGGCCCCGATCCGGCCGACCCGGCCTGCACGCGGCGTGCGGCCGAGCCGATCGGGCAGGGCTTCGAGGAGGGCATCGAGGAGCTGCGCATCGCCCGGCTCGGCGGCTGGTTCGCGCAGCACCGCATGGAGGAAAGCGACAGGGCGCTCGACATGGTGGCGGGCGCGCTGGGCGCGACCGCAAGGGCGACGATGCCGAAGGCCGAGCTCGCCCGTGGCGCCGCCTTCCTCATCACCATGGCGGAGGCCGCGGAGCTCCATCAGTCGCGGCTGCGCGCGCGGGCGGCCGATTTCGACCCCGCCGTGCGCGACCGGCTGATCGCCGGCAGCCTCCTTCCGGCCGCCTGGGTGCAGGCGGCGCAGCGCTTCCGCCGCTGGTTCGCCGCCGAGGTCGAGGAGCTGTTCCACTACCACGACATCCTGCTCGCGCCTTCGACACCGATGCCGGCGCCGATGATCGGCACGCAGGAGGTGACGCTGGACGGGGTGACCATGCCGCTGCGGCCCAATATCGGGTTGTACACCCAGCCCATCTCCTTCATCGGCCTGCCGGTGGCCGCCGTGCCGGTCTGGCCAAGTACCGCGCTGCCGATGGGCGTGCAGGTGATCGCGCCAGCCTGGCGGGAGGACCTCGCGCTGCGCGTCGCCCGCGCGCTCGAAGCCTCAGGCATGGCCTGGGCCCCCGTCGCCTCTCTGGAGGACTGAGCATGCAGATCGACATTCCGGAGGTGAAGGCTGAGGTCGAGGCCGTCTTCGCCCGCTACGAGACGGCGCTGGTGAACAACGACGTGCCGGTGCTCGACGAGCTCTTCTGGGAGAGCCCGCAGACGGTGCGCTTCGGCGCGGGGGAAAACCTGTTCGGCGCGGCGGAGATCGCCGCCTTTCGCGCAGGGCGATCGCCCAAGGGGCTGGCGCGGGAGATCCTGCGCACCTCCATCACGACCTATGGGCGGGATTTCGCCACCGCCTCCATCACCTTCCGGCGCGAAGGCTCGGCCCGGATCGGGCGGCAGCAGCAGAGCTGGGTGCGCTTCCCCGAGGGCTGGCGGGTGGTCGCGGCGCATGTGAGCCTGATGGACGCGCCGGCCGGCTGAGCCGCGCCCATTCGCGCGTCAGCCTGCCGCTTCGTTGTGCGGTGACGGCGATGATTGCTGACCGGCGCGGCGGGGCTATCTTTTGCCCATGCCCGCGCCCCGCACGCTTGCCGACCTCGAAGCCGACATCGCCCGCGACCTGGAGCTGACCGCGCATCCGCGCGCGCCCTGGCTGCAACCCAAGACATCGGGCGGGCAACCGGTGCTGGACTGCCTGGTCGTCGGCGGCGGGCAATGCGGCGTCGCGGTCGCCTTCGCGCTGAAGCGCGACAAGGTGGACAACATCCTGGTGCTGGACCGCGCGCCGGAAGGGCGCGAGGGGCCCTGGGTGACCTATGCGCGGATGCACAACCTCAGGTCCTGGAAGGACCAGACGGGGCCGGACCTGCGCATCCCGTCGCTGACCTACCAGGCCTGGCACGAGGCCCAGTTCGGCGCGGATCATTTTGCCGCCATGCGTTGGATCCCGAAGGAATACTGGAACGACTACCTGCTCTGGTTCCGTCGCGTCACCGGCATCCCCGTGCGCAACGGCGTCAGCGCGGGGCGCATCGGGCCGGCACGCACGGATGACGGGCTGCCCTGCCTGTCGGTCGAGACCAGCGACGGCACCATCTTCGCCCGCAAGGTGGTGCTCGCCACCGGCCAGGACGGCTTCGGCGAATGGTGGATGCCGGACTTCGTGAAGGCTTTGCCGCGCGCCCTGCGCGCCCATGCGGCGGAGGAGATCGACTTCGCCGCGCTGCGGGGCAAGGTGGTGGCGGTGCTCGGCGCCGGCGCCTCGGCCTTCGACAACGCCGCGGTGGCGCTCGAAGCCGGGGCGCGCGAGGTGCACCTGTTCTGCCGGCGCGCGGAGCCGATGGTGATCCAGCCCTATCGCTGGCTGACCTTCGCCGGCTTCATCCGGCACCTGCACGAGATGCCGGACGAATGGCGCTGGCGCTTCATGTCCATGATCCTCGGCCTGCGGGAGGGCTTTCCCCAGGACACCTACAACCGCGTCAACGCCTTTCCGAACTTCACCATGCATGTCGGCCGGTCCTGGACCGGGGCGCGCGCCGAAGGCGGGCGGGCGGTGCTCGAGACCGCGCGCGGGGATTTCGCGGCGGATTACGCGATCTGCGGGACGGGCGTGCGGATGGATGCCGCGCTGGTGCCGGAACTGGCGGGCTGCGCCGACAACATCGCGCTGTGGTCCGACCGCTACGCACCGCCGGCGGAGGAAGCGAATGATCGCCTGTCGGCCTTCCCCTACCTTGCGCCCGACTACGCCTTCGAGGAACGGCGGCCTGGCGAGACGCCCTGGATCCGCGACATCCATTTCTTCGGCATCGGCACGAGCATGTCCTTCGGCCCGGCCGGATCCTCGATCAACGCCATGACGATCGCGGTGCCGAGGATCGCGGCCGGCGTGACGCGCGGCCTGTTCGCGGCGGACCTGCCGCGCCTGTATGCCGACCTGCGTGCCTACGACCTGAAGCAGGTGGAACTCGACCCGACGCGCATCGCCGCCGAGTAGCGCCGCATGCATTTAGCCCGAGGCGGACGCCTCGGGCCTGGAGCGCAAGGCGCGACCGCGCCCAACCCGTCAGCCGCGCCGGGCGCAGCAGTCCACGGCGCGAAGGCAAGGCGGCCGGATGGCCGCCGCCCGCCGTCTGAGGGCACACATAAAGCGGCCCGAGGCGGACGCCTCGGGCCTGGAGCGCAAGGCGCGACCGCGCCCAGACCGTCAGTCGTTGTCAGCGCATCAGTGCACGGCGCGAAGGCAAGGCGGCCGGATGGCCGCCGCCCGCCGTCTGAGGGCCAATCAAAACGTCCAGGTGAGGGAGGCGATGAAGCGTCCGTCGCAGATCTTCAGCCCGCCGCATTCGCGCTGGCTGATGTCCGTCCCGTAGTAGCCGGCGGAGGCGGAGAAACCGTAGGCGATCGGGATCGTGGCATAGGCGCTGTAAGCGAAGTAATCCGGCGCGCCGAAGCGGGCGTTGCGCTCGATCCACTGGTAGCCGACGCGGCCCGACAGGACGATGTCGAGCACCGGAAGCTTCACGTCGACGCCGCCCTCGAGCCAGTAACCGTCGCCCGAGCGGCCGAAGAAGTTCGGGGAATAGGCGGCGGTGCCGACGAAGGTGACGGGGTCGAGCTCGTATTTCAGCTTCAGCATGGCCTCCATGAAGGAGAGCTCCTGCTGGCCCGTCTGTCGGTCGTAACCTGGGTAGGTGTAGCCGATACCGCTGATGTCGAAGGTGAAGCTGCTGATGGTCCGGCGGTAGCCGGCGATGAGGTCGACTTCCTGCCGCGCATCCGTGCCGACGAAGGTCGCCGTGCTCGCGAAGGCGCCGACATACAGGCCGGTCTCGTGGGAGAGCTCGACCGAGCCCTGCGCGGCCGGGCGGTTGCGCGTCTGGCTGATGTTGCGGAAGACGTAGTCGGTCGTACCGATGGCCGACCCGGTAATCGTGAAGCCGGCGCCGAGGTCCACCTGGGCGGCGGCAGGCGCTGAGATCAGGCCTAGTCCGAGGGCGAGGGCTGCAAGTCGCTTGAGCATGGCGCGCGATCCGCTCCTGTTCGGGGCCGGGGCGCCGACCCGGCTGGCGCCCCTCATCCCGCGATGCAGCAAATCCCGTGCCGCGAACCTGTCACATATGGGTATTCATGTCGGAAGCGGCATGGTTCGCTTGCGCCAGGCCGAGGCCTGCACCGCCGAGGACTTCACATGCACAAGGACCGGGCGATCGGTGACCGCGAAGGCATCCGCCAGGACCTGATCGATCTCCGCCTCAGCCTCGATGCGGAAGGCGGCGCAGCCGAAGGACTTGGCCCAGGCGACGAAGTCAGGGTTCACCAGCCGTGTCGCCTGGTCGTAGGGGCGGCCAGGATAGCGCCCTTCATGGTGCATGCCGATCGTGCCGTAGCCGCTGTTGTCCGACAGGATCACGACGGGCGCCACGCCTTCGCGTACCGCGGTCGCGATCTCGTTGCCCGTCATCAGGATGCCGCCATCGCCCACGAAGGCGACCGCCCGCTTGTCCGTCCGCCGCAGCGCGGCGGCCACCGCCATAGGCACCGCCGCCCCCATCGCGCCCACGTTCGACGACAAGAACATGTGCGTCTGCCGGAACGGGAAGTAGCGATGGAGGAAGGAGGAAAAGTTGCCGGCATCCGACGTCACCGCCGCATCGTCCGGGATGTGCCGCGCCATGGCGGCGCAGACGGCGCCGAAATTCACGCCATCCTCCATCCGGTCCCATTCGGGCGCGAGCAGCGAGCGATGGATCGTGTTCAGCCCCTTCACCCAGCCGCGCCGCGCCTCGCTGGCCTCCGGCGCGTTGCGCGCGAGCAGGCCGCGGATGACGGCGTGCGGGTCGGCCGCGATCGGCAGGTCGACGCGCCAGACGCGGCCGATCTCGTTCGCGTCGGGCCAGACCTGCACGAGCGGCAGCTGCGGGTCGGGCGCGGCGGGGAAGGTGTAGGACTGGCTGATCGAATCCGACAGCCGCTCGCCCAGGCAGATCATGAGGTCCGCCTTCTTCATCTCGTCCAGCAGCACCTTGGGCACGCGGATGCCCATGTAGCCGCCGTAGTTCGGGTGGTGCGCGTCGAACAGATGCGGGCGGCGATGCGTCGGGCTGATGGGCAGCGACCAAGCTTCCGCGAGTCGGTTGAGGTCGGCGAGCGCCGCATCGCCGCAGGCCGCGAGCGCGCCGCCCACCAGCACGAGCGGACGCTCGGCCGCGGCCAGCATCTCCGCCAGCCGATCGAGGTCCTCCGCGCGGGGCCCCGGCTTCGGCCGGGTGCGCGGCGCGACGACGGCGCCCTCGGCGGGCTCGTCGAAGATGTCCTCGGGCAGGATCACGGCGACGGGCCCGGGCGTGCCGGATTCGGCGAGGTGGAAGGCGCGCGCGATCACCTCGCTCGCCTGGATGGGCTGGATCACCTCGAAGACGCCCTTGGTCACGTCCGACAGCAGGCGGGAATAGTTCTGTTCCTGCAGCGCGAGGCGGCCAACATCCTTGCGCTCGACATGGCCGATCAGGATCACCATCGGCGTCGCGTCGTGATAGGCGGTGTGCAGCGAGATCATCGCGTTCGTCACGCCGGGCCCGCGGGAGACGAGCGCCACGCCCGCGCGCCCGTCGCGCATGCGGCCATCGGCCGCGGCCATGAAGCCCGCGCCGCCTTCGTGCCGGCAGACGATGAGGCGGATGCGCGGGAACTCGGTCAACGCGTCGGTCAGGCCGAGATAGGATTCGCCCGGCACGCAGTAGATGAGATCCACATCATGCGCGACGAGGCTTTCGGCAAGGATGCGGCCGACGGTGCGGGTCATGTCTCTGTCCTCATTGCGGGCGGAGCCCCGCGGCGCGGACCAGCGGGGCGAAGGAATCGAGTTCGTCGCGGATGAAGGCCGTGTAGCCTTCGGGCGTGGTGTCGGGCGGCGCGCCGCCCAACTCCTCCAGCCGCGCGCGCGTCGCGGCGTCGCGCAGCACGGCGCGGATCTCCGTGGCGAGCCGCGCGGTGACGGCAGGCGGCAGGCCCGCGGGGCCCGAGATGCCGAACCAGGCGTAGGAGACGACGTCGAGCCCACCTTCCCGCAGCGTCGGCAGGTCCGGGAAGGCGGGCGCGCGTTCGGCGCCGCTCACCGCCAGGGCGCGCAGCGCGCCGGCGCGCACATGCGGCCCGGCGGAGGGCAGGCTGTCGAGCATGGCCGGAACGATGCCCGCGATGAGGTCGGTCAGCGCCGGGCCGGCGCCTCGATAGGGGATGCTCTCCGTCCGGACGCCGAGCGCCATGGCGAGCCTGACGCCGGCGAGGTGGGAGGAGGTGCCGATGCCCGCGACGGCGAAGCGCACCTCCCCGGCCGTCCGGGCGGCGGCGGCGAAGTCGGCGAGGCTGCGCACGGGGCTCGCGGGATTGACCAGCAGCACGGAAGGCGATCGCGCGATCATCGCGACATGCGTGAAGTCCGCCAGCGCATCGTACCCGATCGTCGGGTAGAGCGCGGGCGAGACTCCATGCGAGGTGGAGGAGGAGACGACCAGCGTGTGCCCGTCCGGCTCCGCGCGCGCGACCTGCTGGGCGCCGAGCGTCGCGCCGGCGCCGGGGCGGTTCTCCACCACGACCGGCTGGCCGATCCGTGCCGCCAGGCGCTCGGCGACGATGCGGCCGACCACGTCGGTCGTCCCGCCGGGCGCGAAGGGGACGACGAGGCGCACGGGGCGCGCGGGCCAGGCGGCCTGCGCGCGCGCCGGACCGGCCGCCAGCGAAGCCACGGCCAGCGCAAGGGCGCGGCGCGGCAGCATCACTCGATGGACACGCCGGCGCGGCGCACGACGGGGGCCCAGCGTTCGTGGTCGCCGCGCACGAAGGCGGCGAAGGCGGCGGGGCTCTCGCTCGGCTCCACGTCGATGCCGCCATCCTCGAGCTTCCGGCGGATCTCGGGATCGGCGATCGTCGCGCCCAGCGCGGCGTGCAGGCGCGCGACCCGGTCGGGCGGCGTGCCGCCGGTGGCGAGCAGCGCGTACCAGGTCGCGGCCTGGATGTCGGGGAAGCCGGCCTCGCCTGTGGTCGGCAGGTCGGGGATGGCGGCGTTGCGCCGGGTGCCCGCGATGGCCAGCGGCCGCACGTTGCCCGCGGCGATCTGCGGCTGCATGGGCGCGAGCGCATTGGTGAAGACCTGGATGCGCCCGGCGACGACGTCGTTCATGGCCGGGCCGGTGCCGCGATAGGGCACATGCTCCATCTCGACGCCCAGCACCTGGGTGATCAGCGCGCCGGCCGCATGCCCCGTGCTGCCGACGCCGGGGGAGGCGTAGTTCAGCGGCGGGCTCGCGGTGCGCGCGATGGCCTGGAGCTCGCGAAGGTTCGTCGCGCGGACCGAGGGATGGACGACGATGACATTGGCGCCGCTGCCGATCATGCCGATCGGCGCGAAGGCGGTCGCCGGGTCGTAGGGCAAGCGGCGGCGGACAAGCTGGTTGATGGTCAGGCTGCCCGACCCGCCGAGCAGCATGGTGTAGCCATCCGGCGTCGCCTTCGCGACGACCTCGGCGCCGAGCGCGCCGCCCGCGCCGCCGCGGTTCTCGATCACGATGGGCTGGCCGAGCCGTGCCGCCATGCCGTCGGAGACGAGGCGCCCGACGATGTCGTTCGTACCGCCCGGGGGCCAGGGGATGACGAAGCGGATCGGCCTGTCGGGAAAGGCCTGTGCCAGCGCGGGCGCCGGCAGGGCCGCGGCCAGGGCCAGCAACGCACGGCGCGTTGCCCGCAACTTGGTCATGGATCGGTTCCTCCGTGGCGCGCAGGGTGGCCGCGCCACGGAAGGGTGTCCAGGGGCCGGGTCAGCCCTTCCGGCGGGCTTCCCATTCGGCGAGCGTGATCCGCGGGATCTCGACGCGGTCCGTGGTGCGCGCGTACCAGCCGCGGCCGTGCATGCGGCCGATGAGCTCGAGCCTGGGCGTGTCGAGGTAGAACTTCTCCGCATCCAGCACGCAATCGTCGCGCACGTATTGCGCCACGACGCGGCCGAGCACGATGGTGTGCCGGCCGGCCGGGACGAACTGGAAGATCTCGCATTCCAGCGCCACCGGGCTTTCGGCGATGCGCGGCACCTTCACGCGCATCGACGGCGCGGTGGTCAGCCCCGCCTCGGCGATCTCGTTCACGCCGGGGGGGAAGTCCACGGCGGTGACGTTCATCGCCTCGGCATTCGCGGCCGAGACCAGGTTCACGACGAACTGGCCGGTCGCCTCGATATTGGCGAGCGTGTCCTTCGCCGCGCCAGGGGCGCGCGGACCGCACCCGATGCCGACCACGACCGGGTTGTCGGAGAAGGCGTTGAAGAAGGAGTAGGGCGCGGCGTTGACGCGCCCTTCCCGGTCCTGGCTGACCACCCAGGCGACCGGGCGCGGCACGACCGAGGCGACGACGAGCTTGTAGGCCTGGTCGTGCGGGATCTGCGTGAAGTCGAAATGCATCGGGCGGGTCCTTGCGTCAGGCGGCGCGGTGGGGCGGGTTCTGCCCCTTGATCAACAGCGCTTCCAGGTTCTCGATGCAGCGCGCGCCCATCGCGTCGCGCGTCTCGATGGTGGCCGAACCGAGATGCGGCAGCAGCGCCACGTTCTCGAGCCCGAAATAGCCCGGATGGACCTTCGGCTCGCCATCGTAGACATCGAGGCCGGCGGCGCGGATGTGGCCGGAGGCGAGGGCCGCGACCAGCGCCTCGTCGTCCACCGAGGGGCCGCGGCCGGTGTTCACCACCAGCGCGCCCTTCTTCATCTTGGCCAGCCGCGCCGCGTTGAGCCACTTCCGCGTGCCCTCGCCGCCGGGGACGTGCATCGAGAGAACGTCGATGGCGCCGAGGAAGGCATCTTCGGTCGGGTGGAAGGTGGCACCCTTCTCGAGCTCCGGCGGCAGGCGCTGCACGTCGTGGTAGTGGATCTCCATCTGCATGCCGCGCGCCATGTCGGCGAGCTGGCGGCCGATGCGGCCGAAGCCGAGCACGCCGAGCTTCTTGTCCTGCAGCGTCACGCCCATGAGCTGCGTCGGCGCCCAGCCTTCCCACTTGCCGGCGCGGACCATGCGCTCGCCTTCCCCGGCGCGGCGCGCAGCCATCAGCATCAGGGTGAAGGCGCATTCGGCGGTGGCGAAGGAGAGCACCTCCGGCGTGTGCGTCACGGCGATGCCGCGCGCCTTGCAGGCGTCGAGCGCGATATGGTCCACGCCGACCGAGAAGGTGGTCACGATCTTCACGCTCGCCGGCAGGGCGGCGATGGTCTCGGCGTTCATCGGGTCGCCCGCGGCGCAGAGCACGCCGGCCGCGCCCGCCTCGGTCGCCCGGCGCGCGATCTCGGCGCCCGAGCGGAACCAGGGCTCGTCATTCGGGTTCAGCCGCGCGTCGAACAGGGCGGCGAGCCGCGCCTCCACGCCATCGGGCAGCTTGCGGGTGACAAGGAGGACCGGCTTGGCCATGGAACGCTTCCTGCATGGTTCTGTTGAGCTTGCCCGCGCATAGCGCGCCCCGCCCCGTCTTGCCAGGGGGCGGGGGAGGGGGCAGGGTCCGCGCGGTTCCACGGCAACGCATAGGGAATGGTCAGGATGGATCTCGGTCTGAAGGGCAAGCGCGCGCTGGTCATGGGCGGGGCCAAGGGGCTCGGGCGGTCGATCGCCGATGCGCTGGCCGCCGAGGGCACGGTGCTGACGATCAGCGGCCGCGACGTGCCGGCGATGGAGAAGGCCGCCGCCGACCTCAAGGCGCTGGGCGCGCCGGCCGTCACGGTCGTGCAGGCCGACGTGTCGAGCGGCGAGGAGATGGACAAGCTCGCCGATGCCGCCGTGAAGGCCATGGGCGGGGTGGACATCCTGGTGCTGAACCACGGTGGGCCGCCGGTCTGCACCGCCTCCGACATGAAGGAAGCGGACCTGGTCAAGTGGTTCCAGAACATCGTCGTCTCGCCGATCCGGATCACCATGCGGCTGATGCCGGCGATGCGGGCGCAGAAGTACGGACGCGTGATCGTCGTCGGCTCGTCCGGCATGCAGCACCCGATCCCGACGCTGGCGCTGTCCAACACGCTGCGTGCCTCCATCTGGGCGTGGCTCAAGACGCTCTCGGCCGAGGTCGCGGCGGATGGCGTGACGATGAACATCCTCGCGCCGGGTTCGATCCGCACCGACCGCATCACGCAGACCGCCGCGGTGCGCGCCGAGAAGGCGGGCACGAGCGTGGACGAGGAGATCGCGAAGGCGGGCCGCGAGGTGCCGGCCGGGCGCGTGGGCGAGCCGTCCGAATACGGCCCGATGGGTGCCTTCCTCGCCGGCGCGACGGGCGCCTACATCACCGGCACGATGGTCCGCGTGGATGGCGGCCGCGTGCGGAGCATGTTCTGACCCGCGCATGGGCGCCGGCCCACCGGCGCCCTTCTTGCCACGCTGACGATTGAAAGGCGCCGGGATGCTGCCCAACCTCACCCCCGACACGGATCTGGCCGCCGAACTCTTTGCCGGGCTCAGGGCCGGCAGCACGGATGGCGAGGGCGTGACGCGGGAAGCCTATGGTCCCGGCGAACGCATGGCGCATGCGCTGGTGCGCGCGGCGGCCGACCGGCTCGGCCTGGAAAGCACGGTCGATGTCGCGGGCAACCTGTACATGACGCTGCCCGGCGCCGATCGCGCGGCGAAGCGGATCGTCATCGGCAGCCACCTCGACAGCGTGCGCCAGGGCGGCAACTACGACGGCGCGGCTGGCGTTCTGGCTGGCATGGCGGCCGTCGCGGGCATGAAGCGCGCGGGCTTCGTCCCCGGGCGCGACATCACCGTCATGGCGATCCGGGCGGAGGAGGCGGGCGCCTGGTTCCCCGTCTCCTATCCCGGCAGCCGCATGGCGCTCGGCCTGCTGAAGCCCGACGGGCTCGAGATCCGGCGCCAAGACTCAGGTCGGACCCTGGCCGAGCACATGAAGGAAGAAGGCTTCGATCCGAACGCCGTCGCGCGCGGCGAACACGCGATCGGCGCGCACAACGTCGCCGCCTTTCTCGAACTGCATATCGAGCAGGGGCCGGTGCTGGAGACGGAGCAGGTGCCCATCGGCATCGTCACCGGCATCCCCGGCAGCCGGCGCCTGCGCCAGGCGCGGGTGGTCGGCGAGTACAACCATTCCGGCGCGACGCCGCGCAAGTACCGACGCGATGCCGCGGCCGCGCTGGCGGAGCTCGTGCACCGGATGGACGAGGAATGGTGCCGGCTGGATGCGATGGGCCATGCGCTGGTGTGCACCTTCTGCACCATGGCGACGACGGCGGAAGCCGGCTTCACCAAGATCGCGGGGGAGGCGACCTTCTCCCTTGATGTCCGCAGCGTGAGCCCGCACGCCTGCGACCTGATGTTCGAGGCGATGCACCGCTTCATGGCCGATATCGAGGCGCGCCGCGGGGTGCGCTTCGAGCGCGGGCCCGAGACCGGCAGCCGCGCCGCCATCATGGATGAGGGCATCCGCGCGGGACTCGCGCGCGCGGCGGATGCGCTCGGCATCCGGCACATCCCGATCGCCTCGGGCGCCGGGCACGACGCGGCCGCCTTCGCCGAGGCCAAGGTTCCGTCCAGCATGCTGTTCGTCCGCAACCAGAACGGCAGCCACAATCCGAAGGAAGACATGCGCATGGAAGATTTTGCGGCGGCCTGCGCCGTTGTGCAGCGCTGGGCGGCGGAGATGGCGCAGTGACGGCTCGGCTTGCGGTCGACATCGGCGGGACCTTCACCGACCTCGCCATCGAGAAGGACGGGCAGCGCTGGACCACGAAGGTGCTGACCACCCCCTCCGCGCCCGAGAAGGGCGTGCTGGAGGGTGTCGCGCAGGTTCTCGCCAAGGCTGGCATGGCGCCTGGCGACCTTTCGCTGGTCATCCACGGCACCACGCTCGCGACCAACGCGATCATCGAGCGCAAGGGCGCGAAGACGGCGCTGCTGACGACCGAGGGGTTCCGTGACGTGCTCGCGCTGGCCAACGAGGCGCGCTACGACCAGTACGACCTCAACATCGACCTCCCGCAGCCGCTGGTGCGCCGCCGCTGGCGCGTCGCGGTGCCGGAGCGGCTGGACAATACCGGCAAGGTGCTCGTGCCGCTCGACGAGGCCGCGGTGCGGGCGCAGGTGGAATTCCTCAAGGGCGAGGGGATCGAAAGCCTCGCCATCGGCTTCCTCCATGCCTTCGTGAACCCGGCGCACGAACAGCGCGCGGCCGCCATCGTGCGGGAGATGTGGCCGGGACTGCCGGTCTCGCTTTCCTCAGACGTCTCGCCCGAGATGCGCGAGTGGGAGCGGTTCAGCACGACGGTCGCGAACGCCTATGTGCAGCCGCTGATGGCGACCTATCTCGGCCGGCTGGAGACCGGGCTGCGCGCGGCGGGCGTTGCCTGCCCGCTGTTCCTGATGCTGTCGGGCGGCGGGCTCACCACGATCGAGACCGCGTCGCGCTTCCCCATCCGCCTGGTTGAATCCGGCCCGGCCGGCGGGGCGATCTTCTCCGCCTTCGTCGCCAAGCAGCGCGGCTTCTCCAAGGTGCTGTCCTTCGACATGGGCGGGACGACGGCGAAGGTCTGCCTGATCGACGATTTCCGCCCGCAGGCGTCGCGCACCTTCGAGGTCGCGCGCGTCGGCCGCTTCAAGAAGGGATCAGGGCTGCCGCTGCGCATCCCCGTGATCGAGATGGTGGAGATCGGCGCCGGCGGCGGGTCCATCGCGCAGGTGGACAGCATGGGCCGCATCCAGGTCGGGCCGGAATCCGCCGGCGCCGATCCCGGTCCGGCCTGCTACGGGCGCGGCGGGACGCATCCGGCGGTGACGGATGCGAACCTCGCCCTTGGCCGCTACGAGCCGTCGCTGTTCGCCGGCGGGTCCCTGCCGCTGAAGCCGGAACTTTCGCGCGATGCGCTTGCCGCGCATGTCGGGGGCAAGCTCGGCCTGTCGGCCGACATGGCCGGGCTCGGCGTGGTCGAGATGGTGGACGAGAACATGGCGAATGCCGCCCGCGTCCACGCCATCGAGAGCGGCAAGGGATATGAGGGCCGCATCGTCATCGCCTTCGGCGGCGGCGGTCCTGTGCATGGCTATCGCGTCTGCGAGAAGGTTGGCGTGAAGCGCATGCTCGTGCCGTCGGGCGCGGGTGTCGGCAGCGCAATCGGCTTCCTGCGCGCGCCGGTGGCGTATGAGGTGGTGAAGTCGCTCTACCAGCGCTTCGGCACCTTCGACCTTGGGGCGGTGAACGGGCTGCTCGCCTCGATGTCGGCCGAGGCGACGAAGGTC
Source organism: Roseomonas nitratireducens (assembly GCF_017813355.1). Taxonomy (GTDB): domain Bacteria; phylum Pseudomonadota; class Alphaproteobacteria; order Acetobacterales; family Acetobacteraceae; genus Neoroseomonas; species Neoroseomonas nitratireducens. Next base: position 99,031 of record NZ_JAGIYZ010000009.1, on the reverse strand, counting down.
GTCTCGGAAGGCGCCTTCGGCATGCCGGTCGAGGAAACACGCATCGCCTACATGCGGTATGTCGGCCAGGGGCACGAGATCTCGGTCCCGCTGCCGCCGCGCGCGCTGACGGCCCAGGACGTGGCCGAGATCCGCGCGCTGTACGACAGCGAGTACACCCGCTTCTACGACCGGCCGGTGCCGGGATCGGATGTGGAGATCCTGTCCTTCGCCGTCACGGTCCGCACGGTGGAGGCGCATGTCGAACCCGCCGCGCCGGTCGCAGACGCGCCGGCACCCAAGCCGATCCGCGTGCAGATGGTGCGCGACACGGCGACGGGCGAGGTAGCCGAATGGCCCGTCTATGACCGCGACCAGATGGTGCCGGGGGCGACCGTGCCCGGCCCCGCCATCGTGGCGGAGGCGGAGACGAGCACGCTGGTGGGACCTGGCTGGACCTGCCGGATGGATGGGCTTGGATATCTCGACCTGGCGCAGGAGGCCGCGTGATGAGCAAGGAAACCGGAGCCCTCGCGCAGATCCAGCGCCAGATCCAGTGGAACCGCCTGATCGCGGTGGTCGAGGAACAGGCGCAGACCATGATCCGCACCGCCTTCAGCACCACGGTGCGCGAGGCGGGCGATCTCTCCGCGGGCATCTTCGACCTCGAGGGGCGGATGCTGGCGCAGGCCGTGACCGGGACGCCCGGGCACGTGAATTCGATGGCGGAATCGGTCGCGCACTTCCTCAGGAAGTTCCCCGCGCACACGATGAACCCGGGCGATCACTACATCACCAACGATCCCTGGCTCGCGACCGGGCACCTGCATGACCTCACCGTCGTCACGCCGGCCTTCCGTCGCGGCAAGATCGTTGGGCTCTTCGCCAACACCGCGCACATCATCGATATCGGCGGCCTCGGCATGGGGCCGGAAGGGCGGAGCGTCTTCGAGGAAGGCCTGTATATCCCGATCGTGAAGTGCTTCGATCGCAACGCACCGAACGAGACCTTCTTCGACTTCATCCGCGCGGGGTCGCGCACGCCTGTCGAGCTCGAAGGCGACATCTACTCCCTGTGCGCCTGCAACGACGCGGGGGCGAAGCGGCTCGTCGAGATGATGGACGAGTTCGCGATGGAGAGCCTCGACGACCTCGCCCACTACATCTTCGAGGCAAGCACGCGCGCGACGCTGGCCGAGATCGCCAAGCTGCCGCGCGGCACCTATCGCAGCGAGATCAAGTCCGACGGCTACGAATCGCCCGTCACCATGAAGGCCGCCATGACGATCCATGATGATCGGATCGTGGTGGATTTCGCCGGCACCTCCGGCCTGTCGAACCGAGGCATCAACGTGCCCCCGGCCTATTGCCGGGCCTATGCCTGCTTCGGGATCAAGTGCGTGGTCGCACCCGAGGTCCCGAACAACTGGGCGTCGCTGATGCCCTTCCAGATGGAGATCCCGGAAGGCTGCATCCTGAACGCACCGCGGCCCTATCCGGTCAGCGTGCGCCATGTCGTGGGCCAGTTGATCCCCGACCTGATGATGGGCTGCCTGCACCATGCGATCCCGCATCGCGTGAATGCTGAAGGCTCCTCCGCCTTGTGGAACCCGCCGCTGCGTGGCGGCAGCCAGGTCTCCGGCCAGGCGGCGGAGACCGAGGATTTCGAGATCATCACCTTCAATTCCGGCGGCACCGGCGCGCGGCCGGGCAAGGACGGGCTCGACGGCACGGCCTTCCCTTCGGGCGTGCGCACCATGCCGGTGGAGGCGACGGAGAACGTCGCGCCGGTGATCTTCTGGCAGAAGCAGCTGCGCCCGGATTCCGCGGGCCCGGGCCGCACCCGCGGCGGCTTCGGCCAGGTGATGGAGATCGGTGCCAAGGGGGACGCGGAATTCGCGGTCAACGCCATCTTCGACCGCGTCGCCAATCCGCCGAAGGGGCGCGATGGCGGCGGGGAGGGCGCGGCCGGCTGGGTCGGGCTCAACGACCCGAACGGGACGGTGCTGCGCACCAAGGGCTTCCAGATCATCCCGAAGGGGCGCCGGTTGCTGCTGAAGCTCCCCGGGGGTGGCGGCATGGGGGATCCGAAGGCTCGTGATCCGGCGCTTGTGCGGCGCGACGTGGAGGATGGGTTGGTCTCGCCTTCCGCCGCGCGCGACATCTATGGAAATGGCGACTGACGCAGAAAGAGGCGAATGTTGGCGTGGCGTCCCACGTTGTGGGACGCGCTGGGCGCGTTATAGACCACTCGGGGTTGCATTAAAAAAAGTTAACTCAATGCCCGCTGCGTGGTGAATCGCGGCTTCGTGAGGTGAAGGTGCCGGACCCCCCAATCCGGACCTTCACGCCCATGGCAACCATCATCGGTACGAGCGGCGCTGACACGATTACCAACGCATTGGCCTCGCCCGGTGTCGTTGGCGGGCCATCGACCGCGATTGCCGATTCGATCTCGGGTGGTGATGGTGCCGACTTGCTTTTCGGCTTCAGCGGAAACGATACGATTATCGGCGGCGGCGCAGCGGATACGCTGGATGGCGGCGCCGGGACCGACAGCCTTGTGGGCGGTGCGGACAACGACGTCTACGTCGTGGACTCGCAGTCCGATGTGATTGTCGAGGACCCCTCGGGTGGGCTGGACACAGTTCGCGCGGCGGGTGGCACGTCCTATGTCCTGGCGGACAACTTGGAAGTGCTTGTGCTGTCCGGCGCGGCAGTACTGAACGGCACGGGCAATGCCGAGAACAACACGGTGCTCGGCAATGCGAACGCAAATTCGCTCAACGGCGGCGGCGGCGTCGATACGCTCGTTGGTGGTGACGGCGCGGACACGCTGAATGGCGGAGCGGATACTCTGTCGGACTCGCTGGTCGGTGGCCTTGCGGACGATTCCTACATCATCGATGGCGCCGCGCCGGATCTGATTGTTGAGAACGTCGGCGGCGGCCTGGACCGCGTCATGGTGATGTCCGGTGTGAGCTACACGCTGGCCGACCAGGTCGAGAACTTGCTGCTGACCGGCACCGGTGTCCTGAACGGAACGGGTAACGGGCTGGCGAACCGTATCACTGGCAATGGCGACGCCAATTCGCTGATCGGTGCGGCGGGGCTGGACACGCTTGAAGGTGGCAACGGCGCGGACACGCTGCTGGGCGGCGACGACGCGGACAGCCTGTTCGGCGGCGCCGGCATTGATTTGCTGGACGGTGGTGCGGGCGTTGACACGCTGGTCGGTGGCGAGGGTGGCGATAGCCTGACGGGCGGTGCCGGCATCGACCGCTTCATCATCACGGCCGATCCTGCTGCGGATACGATTGCTGACCTCGGTCAGGGCGGTGCTGACGTGCTGCTCGTGGCAACCGGGGCGCGGGTGGAGGCGACGGTCAGTTCGGCAGGCTGGACGGCGACGGCGGGGACGATCAACGCCGGCACCGCGACGCTGACGACGAACGGCTTTGCGGTGAACCTGGCGGCGGCAACCGGCACGTCGGGCTGGACGGTGGCGAATTCAGGCGGCGCGACGACGATCATCGGTTCGGCTCGGGCGGATTCATTGGTCGGTGGGGTGGGGCTCGATACACTTATCGGTGGTGACGGCGCGGACACGCTGAATGGCGGGGCGGATGCGCTGTCGGATTCGCTGGTCGGAGGCCTTGCGGACGATACCTACATCATCGATGGCGCCGCGCCGGATCTGATTGTTGAGAGCGTCGGCGGCGGCTTGGACCGCGTCATGGTGATGTCCGGCGCGAGCTACACGCTGTCCGACCAGGTCGAGAACCTGTTGCTGACCGGCGCCGGTGTGCTGAACGGAACGGGCAACGCGCTGTCGAACCGTATCACTGGCAATGGCGACGCCAATTCGCTGATCGGCGCGGCGGGGCTGGACACGCTGGAAGGCGGCAACGGCGCAGACACGCTGCTGGGCGGCGACGACGCGGACAGCCTGTTCGGCGGCGCCGGCATTGATTTGCTGGACGGTGGTGCGGGCGTTGACACGCTGGTCGGTGGCGAGGGTGGCGATAGCCTGACGGGCGGTGCCGGCATCGACCGCTTCATCATCACGGCCGATCCTGCTGCGGATACGATTGCTGACCTCGGTCAGGGCGGTGCTGACGTGCTGCTCGTGGCAACCGGGGCGCGGGTGGAGGCGACGGTCAGTTCGGCAGGCTGGACGGCGACGGCGGGGACGATCAACGCCGGCACCGCGACGCTGACGACGAACGGCTCAGCAGTGAACCTGGCCGTGGCGACAGGCGTGTCCGGCTGGACGGTGGCGAATTCGGGCGGCGCGACGACGATCATCGGCTCGACGCGCGGTGATTCGCTGGTGGGCGGCACGGGCGCGGACACGCTGTTCGGTTGGGTCGGCGATGACACGCTGGTGGGCGGCGTTGGGACTGATCGCCTGGCTGGTGGCGTCGGAAACGACCTTTACGACGTAGATGGGCAGGCGGATGTCGTGCTCGAAGCCGCGGGCAGCGGAATCGACACGGTACGGGTCGCCGGGGGCACGTCCTATCAGCTTGGCGCCGAACTCGAGAACCTTGAGCTGATCGGTCCAGGCCTGCTTAGCGGGACCGGCAACGCGCTTGCCAACCGCATCGTCGGCAACGCGAACGCCAACACTCTTACCGGCGGAGCGGGCGACGATACGCTGGAGGGTGGCCTCGACACCGTGTCCGACACGCTGATCGGGGGGCTCGGCGCTGATCGCTACCTGATCGAGGCCGGGTTCGACGTCGTCGTCGAGGACAGCGTCGCCGGCAGTGGCGTCGATATCGTACAGATCGGTAGCGTGCGCGCCGGGGTGACCAGCTACACGCTGGCCGAGAATGCCGAAGTGCTTCTGCTCAACGGCCTGATCGCGGGAGGCGTCGGAAATAGCCTCGCCAACCGGATCATCGGTGGTGCGGACGCAAACTCCATCGCCGGCCAGGACGGCAACGACACGCTGGAAGGTGGCACGGGCGTCGACACGCTCGATGGCGGCCTTGGCAACGACACGCTGATCGGTGGCAACAACAACGACACGCTGATCGGTGGGGCGGGCATCGACCGCTTCGTTGCCGATGCGGCCGTCGACTCGATACAGGACCTCGGGACCGGCGGCGCGGATGTGCTTGTCGTCGCTACCGGAGCGACAGCCCAGGCGACGGTCACGGCCGCCTGGACGGCGACGGCTGCGACGAGCAATTTCGGCACTGCCACGCTGACGACGAACGGCTTTGCGGTGAACGTGGCTGCGGCGACGGGTACATCGGGCTGGACGGTCGCGAATACGGGCGGCGCGACGACGATCATCGGCTCGACGCGCGGTGATTCGCTGGAGAGCGGCACGGCAGCGGACGTGCTCTACGGCTGGGTCGGCAATGACACGCTGGTGGGTGGCGCTGACGCCGTTGCCGATACCCTGCACGGTGGGCTCGGAAACGACCGTTACGTGATCCGGGCTGGCGATCGTACCTTCGAGGCGCTTGACGCAGGCATCGACACGCTGGAGGCCAGCGGGCCTGGTGCCTTCACGCTCGAACCGAATGTCGAGGTTCTGCACCTCACGGGCACGGATACGGCGTCGGTTGACGGGAACGTCCTGTCGAACCTGATGCTGGGCAATAGCCGGGCCAACACGCTCAATGGCTTCGACGGCAACGACACGCTCGTTGGCGGCGGCGGCGATGACGCGCTGGAAGGGGGCGCGGGAATCGACTCCATGTCTGTGGATGCCGGGATGGACGCGGTCATCGGTATCGGCATCGGCGGCGCCGACGTGCTGGATATCGCCGTGGGTGCGACGGCCAACGGAAACCTTGGGGCGGCATGGGCCGCGACCGGGCGCACCAGCAACAACGGCACTGCCAATCTCACGACCAACGGCTTCGCCCTGAACCTGGCGATGGCGACCGGAACGAATGGCTGGAAGGTCGTCAATACGGGCGCCGCGACGTCGCTGTTTGGTTCGTCGTTTGACGACACGTTCAGCGGCGGGAGTGGCAACGATACGCTGGTCGGCGGCGTGGGTGTCGATAGCCTTGGCGGCGGCGGCGGCAGCGACCTCTACATCATCGATGGCGAGGCCGACGCGATCTTCGGCGAGGCGGCCGACACCGCGGGCGGCATCGACCGCGTCATCGTGTCGAACATCACCACCTACACACTCGCCGACAATGTCGAGATCCTCGTGCTCGGCACGGGCGTTGAGGACGGCATCGGCAACGACGACACCAACACGATCATCGGCAACGCGCTCGACAACTCGCTCTTTGGTGGCGGCGCCGATGACTCCCTCCTGGGCGGCGCCGGCAACGACGTGCTCAATGGCGGGACGGGTGCCGATACGCTTGTGGGAAGCATCGGGGATGACCACTACGTCGTTGACGCGCCAACCGATCGCGTCGTCGAGGCGCTGGCCGCTGGCAGCGATACGGTGCAGGCCACCGCGTCCGGCATCTACACTCTCGCGGACAATGTCGAGACGCTGCTGCTTGACGCGTCCGCCACCGGAAATGGCAATGCCCTCTCGAACCTGATCCGCGGCAGCGCCGGGGATGACATCATCGATGGCAAGGCGGGCAACGACACGCTGATCAGCGGCGGCGGGAATGATGCGCTGACCGGTGGCCTGGGCCTGGATCGCTTCGAGGTGACCGCAGGTACGGGCAACACCATCACCGACCTGGCGCTGGGCGGGGCCGAGGTGCTCGACGTGGCGGCTGGCGCCGCGGTCGACGCCACCTTGGCGGCTGCCTGGGCAGCTACCAATGCCACCAGCAACAGGGGCGTCGCACGGCTCGTGACCAATGGCTTCGCCGTCAACCTCGCGGCGGTCGATGGTGGCCAGGGCTGGCGCGTCGAGAACCTCGCAAGCACCGCCGTCACGCTGACCGGGTCGCTGTACGATGACACGCTGGTGGGCGGCGGCGGCAACGACACGCTGATCGGCGGCGCGGGCGTGGATTCCCTCGTCGGCGGCGGCGGCAACGACCTCTATCGCGTCGTCTATGGCGAAGGCGACGTGGTGGTCGAACTGCCCGGCAGCGGCACCGACCGGGTGGAGCTCTCCGGGGTCCAGGGTTTCTCCGACCCGGCCTATCTGCTTGCCGCCGATGTCGAGGAACTCGTTCTGCTCGGCGATGTGCGCGACGCGACGGGCAACGGCCTCGCCAACAGGATCACCGGCAACGCGGAGGCCAACCTCCTGCGCGGGGATGTCGAGGGCGACACGCTCGCCGGCGCCGATACGCTGCTGGGCGCTGCCGGGCTCGATACGCTTCGTGGCCTTGGCGGCAACGATCTGCTGCTTGGCGGAGACGATGCCGACCTTATCGAGGGCGGCGAGGGCAACGACACGCTGCTCGGCGATGCCGGCAACGACACCTTGGTCGGCGGCGTGGGCGGCGACAGCCTGGTGGGCGGGCTGGGCCTCGACTGGCTCGACTACCGCGCGGACACGCTGGGTGTGTCCATCAACCTCACGCTGGGCGCGGCGGCCTTGGGCGATGCGCAGGGCGATACCGTCAGCGGCTTCGAAGCCGTGATCGGTGGCAGCGGCAACGATACCATCGTCGGCCGCAACGATGTCGGCGAGACGCTCGTGGGCGGTGCCGGCGCCGACAATCTATCGGGCGGCGGCGGCATCGACTGGCTCGACTACAGCACGGATGCGGCCGGCGTCACGGTGAACCTCGGCAGTGGCTCGGTTAGTGGCGGGGATGCCGCCGGCGACACCATCGCCGGCTTCGAAGCGCTGCGTGGCGGTACGGGCAACGACAGCCTGGCCGGGAGCATCGTTGCGAATACGCTGCTCGGTGGCGCCGGCGCCGATACGCTGGACGGCGGCGTGGGGACCGACAGCCTCGTCGGCGGCTTGGGCGACGATGTCTATATCGTCGAGTCGACGGCCGATGTCGTGCAGGAGGACGGCGGGGCTGGCACCGATACGGTGCGGGTGACCGGCGGGACCGCCTATGCGCTGGGCGCGAATCTCGAAGTTCTGGAATTGGCGGGCGCCACGCTGCTCAACGGGGCCGGTAACGCGCTGTCGAACCGCATTGTCGGGAATATGCTGGCGAACACGCTGTTCGGCGCCGACGGCGACGATACCATCCTTGGTGGCGACGCCGCAGATACGCTGCTCGGCAGCGTTGGGGCCGACAATCTGCTGGGTGAGGGCGGCGATGACCGCCTCGATGGCGGCGTGGGGAACGACACGCTGGTCGGCGGCCTCGGGAACGATGTCTATATCGTCGACAGCACCGCCGATCGGGTCGATGAGGAAGCGGGCCTCGGCAGCGGCATCGACACGGTGCAGGCCGTTGCGGGCACCGCGCACATCCTGTCGGCCGATGTCGAGGTGCTGGTTCTGGCCGGCGCCGCCGTGCTGCACGGCACGGGCAACGGCTCCGACAACCTGATCATTGGCAATGCCGCCGCCAACTCGCTCGACGGCGGCGCCGGCGCCGACACGCTCATTGGTGGCGACGGGGCGGATACGTTGGTCGGCAGTGGCGACTCGGCCGTCGACAGCCTCGTCGGCGGGTTAGCCAACGATGTTTACGTCATCGACGGCGCGGCGCCCGACACGGTTGTCGAGGCCGCCGGCGGTGGTACCGACACGGTGCGGCTTGTGGCGGGCGGTTCCTACACGCTCGTGAACGATGTCGAGATCCTCGTGCTCGCGGGCACGGCGGCCCAGGACGGGGTCGGGAATCTTCTGGGCAACCGCATCACCGGCAACGACTTCGCCAATTCCATCTCCGGCGAAGCCGGTGCCGACGTGCTCGAAGGTGGTATCGGCAACGACACCTTGTCCGGAGGTTCCGGCGGGGACATCCTCATCGGCGGTGCGGGAGCCGACAGCCTTGCCGGGGGCACGGAAAACGATCTCTTCCGGCTGCTGAGCCTGGCGGACAGCCCCGTCGCTGGTCCGGCGGACACTATCGCCGGTGCGGACACCATCGCGGACTTCCAGGATCCGGCCGGCATTGGCGTCGCCGACGTGATCGACCTTTCGGCGATCGATGCGAATGACCTGGCTATCGGCAACCAGGCCTTCTCCTTCGTCGGGACTGCGGCCTTCACCAGCGGCGTGCGCGGCCAGTTGCGCTATGACTCGGTTCCCGGCGGTGAGTACCGCATCGCGGGCGATGTGAACGGCGACGCGACGGCGGATTTCGTCCTCGTCGTCATCTCCACGGCGTCCGGCCCCGAATCCGACTGGTTCATCCTCTGACGCGCGCCGGCGGGGTCATCCCCCGCCGCGCCGTCAGGCGATCTGCAGTTCCTGGAGCGCCTGCTCCAGCTCCTGGAAGGTCGGCATGTAGCCGCTCGGCACCAGCTTGCGGCCGGTCTCGACCGCGACCTGCGGCGCGTTGCCGTGCAGGTGCGCCACGATCACCGCCTTGATCACGTCGTAGTAGCGCGCCTCCTCCTCGACCACGCCCTTCAGCCGCGTCGCCATCGGGCCGACGATGCCGTAGGCGAGGAACACGCCAAGGAAGGTGCCGACCAGCGCGCCGCCGATCATCTTGCCGAGCACCGCGGGCGGCTCGCTGATCGAGGCCATGGTCTTGATGACGCCGAGCACCGCCGCGACGATGCCGAGCGCCGGCAGCGCGTCCGCCATGCTCTGCAGGGCATGCGACGCGTGCAGCTCCTCCTCCCGCAGCTTCTTCAGCTCGCGGCCCATCACGTCCTCGATCTGGTGCGGGTCGTCGGCGTTCATGCCGACCATGCGGAGGTAGTCGCAGATCATCATCACCGCATGATGGTCGGCGGCGATCTTGGGGAACTTCTGGAAGGCCGCGCTCTCCTCCGGCTTCTCGATATGCGGCTCGAGCGCCATCGGCCCCTTCGTCTGCGCCAGGCGGACCAGGTAATAGAGAAGCGAGAGCATCTCCATGTAGTCCTGCTTGTGGAACCGGGCGCCCTTCATGAGCTTCCCGACGCCGCCGAGCGTGTGCTTCACGTCATGCATCGAGTTCGATGACAGGAAGGCGCCCACGGCCGCGCCGCCGATCATCATCATCTCGAAGGGCAGCGCCTTGATGATGATATCGAACTTGCCGCCGGCGAGCAGGTAGCCGCCGAACACCATGACGAGCAGGACGACGATGCCGAGGATCGTGTTCACGGGCGCATCTCCGGCGTGCCCGCCGGTCGGTCGGGGACCTGGCGGAGAAGGGTGATGGATACGCGGCGGTTCGCCGCTGCCGCGGTGTCGTTCGGCAGGAGCGGGTCGCGGTCCGCGCGCCCGCTGACCGAGCGGATGCGCGATTCCGACAGGCCGGCCTCGACCAGCAGCCGGCGCGTCATGTTCGCGCGGTCGGCCGACAGGTCCCAGTTGCTGCGCGCCGTGCCGCCGCCGCGAAACGGGGTGCTGTCCGTATGGCCGGCGATGTCGATTGGATTGGGCAGGCGGGCCGTCGCCTGCGCGATCCGCGCGAGCAGCGCGCGGGCACGTTCGTTCGGCCCTGCGCCGCCGAGCGCGAACATCGGCAGGCCTTCGGCGTCGACGAGCTGGATGCGCAGCCCTTCCGGCGTGTGCTCGACCAGCAGCTGGCGCCCGAGGTCGGCGAGCGCCGGATCGGCCGCGATGGTCTCGCGCAGCTGCTGCGCGGTCTGTTCGAAGGCCTCGCGTTCCCGCCTTGCGAGTTCCTGGCGCAACTGCTCCTCGCCGAGTGCCTGGGCCCGCGCCTCGGCAGCCTGCTGTGCGGCCTGCTGGGCCGCCTGGTCGGCCGCCGGGTTGTCGGCGGGGCCGGGCCGCGGCCGCTCGGGGCCGGCAAGGGCGCCGGGCGGCGTCGCGGCGGTCAGCCGGGGATCCTCGGCCTCCTCGCGGCCTTCCGGGCCCTCGCGGCGCGTCATGCGACGGGCCGGCGTCTCGGAATCGTCTTCCTCGATGTCGAGCACGACCGGCTGCTGGCCCGGCTGGACCTGGATCGCGCCCTGGGTGGATGTCTGGTTGCCGTCCTCGTTCGGCGTGCGGCCGCCGAAGGGCTGCCCGGACCCCGAGACCGAGCGGGCGAGCAGGTTGGTCGGCGCGAAATAGTCGGCCAGCCCCCTCCGCTGCTCCTCGGTGGTCGCGTTCAGCAGCCACATGAGGAGGAAGAAGGCCATCATTGCCGTCACGAAGTCGGCGTAGGCGACCTTCCACGCGCCACCATGGTGGCCGTGGTCGCCTGCTTCCTCGCGCTTGATGACGATGGTCCCGCCACCGCCGGAGCCTTTTGCCTTGCCGGACATGGCCGCAACTTGCCGCGCAGGTGCTGACTATTTCGCTAATCCGCACCGCATCGCGGCGCCGCGTGACATGGACCGGGCCCTATGGTTTGGTCGGGGCGGATGGACCTCCCGCACCCGAGCATCGCCGGCGCGCCGCCGCCGGTCACGATTCGCCGCCCCGCGCGGCCGACCATGCCGCTCGTCTTCGCCTCCCCCCATTCGGGCCAGGCCTACCCGCCGGAGCTGCTGGCCGAGGCGCGGCTCGCCCCGCTCGCGCTGCGGCGGAGCGAGGATTCCTTCGTCGACGAGCTCTTCGCCACCGCGCCCGACCTTGGCGCGCCCCTGCTCGCGGCGACGTTTCCGCGCGTCTGGTGCGACGTGAACCGGGAGGCGTGGGAACTCGACCCCACCATGTTCGACGGCCCGCTGCCCCCCTGGGTGAACACGACGAGCCCGCGGGTCGGCGCGGGTCTGGGCACCATCGCGCGCATCGTCGCGACGGGGGAGACGGTCTATCGGCGCCGCCTGACCTTCGCCGAGGCCGAAGCCCGCATCCGCGCCTGCTGGGAGCCCTACCACGCCGCGCTCGGCGAACTGATCGCCGAGACGAAGGCGCGCTTCGGCGTCTGCCTGCTGATCGACTGCCATTCCATGCCGGCCCACCCCGCGCAGTCGGCCAATCCGCCCGACTTCGTGCTGGGCGACGCGCACGGCACCGCCTGCGCGCCGCAGGCGACGCGCCTCGTGGAGGAGGTCCTGCTGGGCCTGGGCTACCGCGTGCGGCGGAACGACCCCTATGCGGGCGGCTACGTCACGCGCCACTACGGTCGCCCGCGGGAAGGCACCCACGCGCTCCAGGTGGAGATCGCCCGCGCGCTGTACATGGACGAGTCCCGCATCGAACCGGCGCCCGGCCTGCCCGCGCTGGCGCGAGACCTGCAGGCCCTGATCGAGCGCCTGGCCGGGACCGACTGGACCTTCCTGCGCGCGTGATGCGCTGCAACATGGTGGGGGAAGGTTTTCTCCACCATGCCCGAAAAAAAGAAAGGCGGTGCCCGAAGGCACCGCCAAGTTTAGGGAGGAAACGTCCAAGAAAGACAGCGGACGGCTAGGCCGGGCCGCTGCCTGCCTAGAAATAGAAGCCCGGCGCCCCCTCCGCAAGGTTTTTTTGCAGCGCAGCATAAATGGCGCAGTGCAGCATGCCCGAGCATGTTTGTTGCGCGGAAGGGGCGTTCGGCGACAATTGGCACGCGCCTTGCGGTTCGGGCGCCATGCGTGCCCGTCTCCTGGCCCTGCTCGCCCTTCTCCTCGCGCCCGCGCCGGCGCTCGGCACCCCCTCGACCGCCGGGGATGCCGGCCTGGTCTGTCGCGCCGCGATCGCCCTTGCGGAACGGGAAGCGGGCATTCCCGCGGGTCTCCTCCAGGCGATCGGCCGCGTTGAATCCGGCCGGCGCGATCCCGCCACCGGCCAGTTCGCCCCCTGGCCCTGGACGATCAACGCCGAAGGGCGCGGCATGTATTTCCCGACGCGGGAGGCAGCGATTGCCGAGGTGCGGCAACTCCAGGCCCGCGGCGTCCGGGTGATCGATGTCGGCTGCATGCAGGTGAACCTGCATTTCCACCCGAACGCCTTCCCGTCCCTCGAGCAGGCCTTCGACCCCGTGACGAATGCCCGATACGCCGCGCAGTTCCTCACGACCCTGCATGGCGCGGCGAATGACTGGGCGCGCGCGGCCGGGCACTACCATTCGCATACGCCGGAGCGGGCCGAGCCCTACCGCGCGCGCGTCCTCGCCGCCTGGGCGCAGGAACAGGGCCGCCCGCCGGGCGATCCCGCGGCCGGGGCGGCCGCCTTGGCGCGCCTCGCCGCCGCACCCGCCGGCGGCCCGCTCAGCCTGACCAACCGGGCGGACCGGGCGCAGGTGATCCCGCTCGCCGCGGGCGCCGGCGGCGCCGAGGGGCGCGGGCGGGGCCTCGATGCCTATCGTTCCGCGCCGATCATGGTGGTCGGGCAGGCGGTCGCGGTGCCGCGGCCCGCCGTCGCCGCGGCGCCCGCCGCCGCGGCCACGCCTGCCCCGGCGCGCATGGCCTTCGCCGCCGCGCCGCCGGGCGCTGCCACGCCGGGCGCCGGCACCTTGCCGATCTCGCCGAGCCGCCCGAGCCCGCTCGCCTTCTTCCGCCGCCCGGGCTGAGGCGCCTCAGGCCGCGAATTCGGCCCGGATCGCCGCCGTGTGCTGGCCGAGCGACGGGACCGCACCGAAGGGCCGCACCCCGTCCGACAGGCGCGCGGGCGGCAGGGCGACAGGCACCGGGCCCTTTTCCGTCTGCACCGGCGCGCGGCGCAGCGCCGGGTGCTTCTGCAGCCCGCCGCAATCGTTGACGAAGCCGTAGGCGGTGTTGGCGCGGCGGAGCTTCGCCGCGCATTCCTCCCGCGTCAGCCCCGCGAACATCTTCGCGATATGCGCATCGACCATCGGCCGGTGCGCGACGCGGTCGTTGTTCACGGTGAAGCCGGGCGTCTTCGGCAGGTCGGGCTCATCCAGGAAATGCGCGCAGAAGGACGCCCATTCGCGCTCGTTCTGGATCGCGATCAGCACATCGTGCCCGTCCTTCGTCTGGAAGGCGCCGTAGGGGCAGATGGAGGGATGCGCGAGGCCGATGCGCGGCGGATTCTTCCCCGTGCCCTCGTATTGCAGCAGGGGGACGGTCATCCAGTCCGCCATGCCGTCGAACAGGCTGACCGCGATGCCCTTGCCCTGGCCGGTCATCGACCGGCTGAGCAGCGCTTCCAGCACCGCGGCATAGGCATGCATGCCGCAGGCGATGTCGCAGGCCGAGACGCCGACGCGCCCGGGCCCTTCCGCCCGGCCGGTGATGTAGGCGAGGCCGGATTCCGCCTGCACCAGCAGGTCGTAGGCCTTCATCGTCGCGTAGTCGCCCTCGTCGCCATAGCCCGAGATGTCGACCGTGATCAGGCGCGGGTGGCGTGCGCGCAGCTCGGCGCTGCCGAAGCCCGCGCGCTGCATCGCGCCCGGCGCGAGGTTCTGGATGAAGACATCCGCCCTGGCGATCAGCCGTTCCAGCAGCGCCTTGTCCTCGGGCGCCTTGATGTCGAGGCAGACGCTTTCCTTCCCCCGGTTCAGCCAGACGAAGTAGGAGGACAGCCCGTTCGCCACCGTGTCGTAGCCGCGCGCGAAATCGCCTTCGGGGCGCTCGATCTTGATCACCCGTGCGCCGGCATCGGCGAGGCGGGAGGCGCAGTAGGGCGCCGCGACCGCCTGGTCCATGGCGACGACGAGAAGCCCTTCGAGGGGGCGGGATCCGCTCATGCGTGGGTCTCCGGCGGTCTGGCGATGACCCGCTCGCGCGCCGCGAGCAGGTCGAGGATGGCGAGGACGCGGTGTTCGAGTTCCGCGCCTTCGCGGTAGTCGGCAGGCACGGCGCAGTGGACGCGGCCTTCGTCGATCAGGCGGCGGGTATGGCCGGCGCGGCGCGCGTCGCCCGCCGGATGGACGGCGATCGCATGCCCGCCCTGTTCCTTCACCAGGCGGAAGCAGGGGATGTCGGTCTCGCCGTCGCCGATGAAGATGATGTTGCTGAACGGCACCGGCCGTTCGTCCGGGCGCCGATAGGCGTTCACCGCGAGGTCGTCGGTGATGTCGAGCGCGCCCTTGTTGATGCGGAACAGGTACTGGGTCTTGGTCGTGTAGTTCACCGCGATGGCCGGGCCGATCGCGACATCCGACCCGTCGTAGAGGAAGCCCGAGGCGAAGACCGCGCGGAAATGCCGGCGGATCGCGGTGCCCTCGATCAGCTCGCGCAGGCCGGATGAGATGACGTAGTGGTCGAGTGCGATGCCGCGGTCCGCCGCGGCGCGCCCGATCCGGTCGAACCAGGTCTCGACGCCCGGAAACAGCGAGATGCCGCCGCCCTGCGCGATCCAGTCGGCCTTGCGCACCGGCAGGTGCTTGAACCGCGCCCATTCGAGCATGCGGTGCATGTAGGTGAGGATGCGGTCGCCCTGCTGGGCGACCGCGAGCTCGTTCGATTCCGCCCAGAACTGCGACGGCTCGATGCCGAGCTGCGGCAGGAAGACGTGTTCCTGCATGTTGCCCGGCGCGAGCGTGCCGTCGAAATCATACGCGATCGCGACGGGCGCGCCGGCCATGCTCAGTAGCTCCGCGGCATCCCCAGCACATGCTCGCCGATGTAGGACAGCACGAGGTTCGTGCTGATCGGGGCCACCTGGTACAGCCGCGCCTCGCGGAACTTGCGTTCCACGTCGTATTCCTCGGCGAAGCCGAAGCCGCCATGGGTCTGCACGCAGGCTTCCGCCGCGGCCCAGGCAGCATCGGCGCCGAGCATCTTGCCCATGTTCGCCTCCTCCCCGCAGGGCAGGCCGGCCTCGAACTTCTCCAGGCCCTTCTGGATCAGCGCTTCGGCCGCGCGCATCTGGGCGTAGGCCTTGGCGATCGGGAACTGCACGCCCTGGTTCTGGCCGATCGGGCGGCCGAACAGCACGCGCTGCTTGGAATACTCCACCGACTTCTCGATGAACCACTTCGCGTCGCCGATGCTCTCGCTGGCGATCAGCAGGCGCTCGGCGTTCATGCCGTCGAGGATGTAGCGGAAGCCCTTGCCCTCGACGCCCACGAGGTTCTCGGCCGGAACCTCCATGTTGTCGAAGAACACCTCGCAGGAATTGTGGTTCATCATCGTCCGGATCGGACGGATGGTCAGGCCGTTGCCGAGCGCGGCCTTCATGTCGACGATGAAGGTGGACAGCCCCTCGGTGCGCTTGGCGACCTGGTCCTTGGGCGTGGTGCGCGCCAGTAGCAGCATCAGGTCGGAATGCTCGGCGCGGGACGTCCAGATCTTCTGGCCGTTGACGATGTACTTGTCGCCTTCCCGCCGGGCGAAGGTGCGCAAGGACGTCGTGTCGGTGCCGCTGGTGGGTTCCGTCACGCCGAAGGCCTGCAGGCGGAGTTCGCCGGTCGCGATCTTCGGCAGGTAGCGCGCCTTCTGGTCCGCGTTCCCGTGCCGCAGGATCGTCCCCATGATGTACATCTGGGCGTGGCAGGCGGCCGCGTTGCAGCCCGAGGCGTGGATCTCCTCGAGGATCGCCGCGGCGGCCGAGAGCGGCAGGCCCGAGCCGCCATATTCCTCGGGGATCAGCGCGCCGAGCCAGCCGGCTTCCGTCAGCGCCTTCACGAATTCCGTCGGATAGCCGCGCCGCGCATCGAGTTCGCGCCAGTATTCCCCGGGGAAGCGGGTGCAGAGCTTGCGCACCTCCTCCCGGATCTCGGCGTGGGCGTCCTGTGGCATCGGCATATCCATGGGTGTTCTCTCCCGTTCGGCGAGGGATTAGGCCCCGCTTGCGAGGCTGGCAAGGCGGTCAGGCGGCGAGCCCGAGCGCGGCCTGGAACCGCCCGCGCAGGACGGCCCCGTCGCGCGACGGCAGGACCCGCGGCGCCTCGGCGGGATCGACCGCGACCACGGCGACGCGCGGCGCCGCGCCGGGCGTGGCGATGGTCGCGGCCAAGGCCTCGACCCCCGCCGCATCCGCGACGCGCCACGCCTGCTGGATGCCGCAGCCGCGCGCCACGGCGGCAAGGTCCGTCCCCAGGCCCGCATGGCTGCGCTGCCCGCCCGTCTCGCCGTAGAGCCCGTTGTCGAGGACCACGACGGTCAGGTTCGGTGGCGCCTGCACCGCGATCGTCGCGAACGCCCCAAGGCCCATGAGCTGCTCGCCGTCTCCGGTCACGACCATGACCGGCCTGTCGGGCTGCGCGAGCGCCAGGCCCAGCCCCACCAGCGCCGCGCCGCCCATCGCGCCCCAGAGATAGAAGTTGCGCGGGTCGTCCCCGGCCGCCGCCACGTCGTATGTGGCGGCGCCGAGGCCGGTCACCACGAGCGCCTCGCCGCGATCCTTGAGCAGCCGCGCCACCACGTCCCGCCTGTCCAGCATCGTCATCTCCTCAAAAGACCTTGGCGCCGATCAGGCGCTGGCTCAGCAGCACCGCGACCGCGCTGCCGCCCTCGAAGACCATCCGCGCCGCGGCGGCGACCGTCTCGCCGACCTCATCGGGCCGATCCGCCCGGCGCACCTGGACGTCCATCAGGCCGAAGGCGGCCTCCGTCCTCGATCCCATCGGTACCTGCCACGGATTGAACTCGCCCCACTCGCCCCGCATCGTGACCAGCGCGAGCAAGGGAAAGGCGCAGCTCTTCACCAGCGAGAGCATGTTCACGCAGTTGCCGACCCCGGAAGACTGCATGAGCAACGCGCCGCGCTGCCCACCGAGCGCCGCGCCGGCAAGGACGGCCACGCCCTCCTCCTCCGTCGTCAGGGGGATGGCCCGCATCGCGGCATCCGCATGGATGGCGCGGATCAACCGGGCATGGCCGCCGTCCGGGACGTAGGCGACCTGCCTGACGTCCCACCGGCGCAACTCCGCGAAGATCGCATCGGGCCAGGCGAGCGCCTCGGCTGCAACCGCACCATCCATGGAACACTCCCCCGCATCTCGGATGGCCCCTTGTGCCGCGGGGTTTGCCTTCGCGAAATTCGCAAATGGCGATACTATCAATCGCAATTTGCGAAGGCATTCGCCATGGATCTTCGCCAACTCCGGACCTTCCGCGAAATCGCCGAAGCCGGCTCCCTCAGCCGTGCGGCCGACCGGCTGCGCATCGCCCAGCCCGCCCTGTCACGCCAGATCCGCCTGCTGGAGGCCGAGGCCGGCCTCGCGCTCTTCACGCGGCATGGCCGCGGCATGGACCTGACCGAGGCCGGGCGGGAACTTCTCGCCCGCGTCGCCGGCCCCATGCGGCAGTTGGAACGGGCCGTCGTCGAGGTCCGGGCCCTCGCCGGTACCGTGGCCGGACAGGTCGCCCTCGGCATGATGCCGACCGTGGCGGCGGTGCTCGCCGGACCGCTCGCCCGGCGCGTCGCCGCGCGCCATCCCGAGGTCTCGCTCCGCGTCGTCGAGGGATACACCGGCCATCTGGTCGAATGGCTCCAGCGCGGCGCCACCGATGCGACGCTGCTCTACGGGCCCGCGACGGATTTCCACCTGCCGGTGGAACCGCTCTTCGCCGAGCCGCTGGTGCTGGTTGGGCCTCCCGGCAGCGGGCTCCGGGCGGAGGTGCCGGTCACGCTGGCGGATGCCGCCCGGCACCCCTTGGTGCTGCCGAGCCGTCCGCACGGCCTGCGCGCCATCGTCGAAGCGGCGGCCGGTCGCGCGCGCCTGGCCCTCAGCCTCCGGCACGAGGCCGATTCCTTCCTCGTCCTGAAGGACCTCGTCGAATGCGGCCTGGGCTTCGCGATCCTGCCCCGCTCCGCGATCCGGCGGGAGGAGGCGGAAGGACGCCTGCTCGTGGCCCCGATCCATCGTCCCGTCGTGCGCCGCCAGGTGGTGCTGGCGCGTCCGCCGGACCGCTCGCCCGGACGCGCGACGCGGGCGGTGCTCGACCTGCTGCTCGAGGAGGTCCGCGCCAGGGCGCATGACGGCGCCTGGCAGGTGTCGACAGAAGGCCGCTGACCAAGCGACGCTTGTTGTTTGCGAGAAGATCGTTCATTTTATTCTACCATGAGTAGATATGGACGAATGCTCTCCGTCCTGGGCTGCTTGGCCGCGTCGCCGGTCGCGGCGCAGACACGCACCGTCGTCGTGCCGGCGGGGGACGCCGTCGTCATCGCCCCGCGCAGCCAACCCCCACCGCGCGCCACGCTTGCCCCGCCGCCCCGCACCGCCACGCCGCGGCCGCGATCGGAACCGGTGGCGGAGACGCTGGCCGGGCCGTCGCCGCTCGCCGGCCTGGCGCTGGCCGGCGCGGCGGGCCTTGCCGCCGCGCTCGGCGGCGGGGGCGGACGGGGCGGGGGCGGCGCGCCATCCCGCACGCGCTGACCGCTTCCGCGGTCTTGCGTGGCGCCGCCGCCCGGCCCAGGGTCGCGCGCATCGCCACCATCGGGATCGCCCGCGCATGCTGCCGCCGAACGACCAGCTCACCCTCTGCTTCGCCCATGTTGCCTACCGCTTCGGCGACCGCTTCGCCGCACGCAACACCGGCATCCGCTTCGTGGAGGTGCGCGACCGCGCGGCGCTGGACGCCGCGATCGGCGGCTGCGACGTGCTGGTCTGCTCCGGCCTGTGGCGCAACGACCTTCCCGCCGTTTCGCCGCGGCTGAAATTCGTCCAGTCCGCCAGCGCCGGCACCGACCAGTACGACCGCGAGGTGTTCCGCGCCCACGGGATGCGGCTGGCGAGCGGGCAGGGCGTGAACGCCAACGCCGTGTCGGAACACGCGATCGCGCTGATGCTGGCGCTGCTGCGCCGCATCCCCGAAGCGCGCGACAACCAGGCCAAGCGCGTCTGGCGCGGGATGATGGGCGACTTCGCGAAGCGCGAGGACGAGGCTGGCGGCAAGACCGCGGTCGTGGTCGGCCTGGGCCGCATCGGCGGGCGCATCGCGCGGCTGTGCAAGGCGCTCGGCATGAAGGTGGTGGGCGTGCGGCAGAACGTGGCCGGCGGCGCCGAGGGCGCGGACGAGGTGCATTCCTTCCGCGACCTCAATGCCGTGCTGCCGCGCGCGGATTTCCTGATCCTCGCCTGCCCGCTGACCGACGACACGCGGGGTCTCGTGAATGCCGCAGCACTCGCCGCGCTGAAGCCGACCGCGCAGGTGATCAACGTCGCGCGCGGCCGCGTCGTGGATGAACCCGCGATCATCGCGGCGCTGCAGGAAGGCCGCATCGCCGGTGCCGCGCTGGACGTGACGGCCGATGAGCCGCTGCCGGCCGAAAGCCCGCTCTGGGCGATGCCGAACGTGCTCGTCACCCCGCATACCGGCGGCGAGACGCACATGTACGAGGACAATGTCCTCGACTTCATGATGGAGAACATCGCGCGCCTGCAGCGGGGCGAGGCCGCGCTGGTCAACCAGATCGTCTGAGGAGGCACGCCATGGCCAATCGCGAAGGCGCGCTTGCCCGCGCCGCATCCTTCTTCGACGGGGGCGGCTTCAAGGCGCTGCTGTCCGACCTCGTCGCCATTCCCTCGACCGCGCAGGAGGAAGGGCGGGAGGCGGATCTCGACCGCTACCTGAACGGCGCCATCCGGCCCTGGCTGGAACGGCTCGGCTTCCAGGTGCAGGTGCGGCCCAACCCGCTGCCGGGCTTCGGGCCGATCCTGACCGGCATCCGCATCGAGGATCCGTCCCGCCCGACCGTGCTGCTGTATGGGCATGGCGACACGGTGCGCGGGCTCGAGGACCAGTGGCGCCAGGGGCTCGAGCCCTGGCGGCTGATCGAGGAGGATGGCCGCTGGTACGGCCGCGGCACCGCCGACAACAAGGGCCAGCACGCGCTGAACATCGCCGCGCTCGAAGCCGTGCTGGCCGAACGCGGCGGGAAGCTGGGCTTCAACGTCAAGATCGTGCTGGAGATGGCGGAGGAGCGGGGCTCGAAGGGCCTCAAGGAGTTCGTCGCGGCCCATGCCGATGAGCTCGCCGCCGACGTGCTGATCGCGAGCGACGGCCCGCGCGTCGAGCCCGCCATCCCGACCATCGCGACCGGCACGCGCGGCACCTTCCATTTCGACCTGGTGCTGAAGCTGCGGCCCGGCGGGGTGCATTCCGGCCATTGGGGCGGCCTGACGCGCGATCCGGCGATCCTGCTCGCGCATGCGCTGACGACCATGATGGACCGCAACGGCCGCGTGCTGGTGCGCGGCATCCTGCCGCCATCGCTGCCGAACTCGGTGCGCGCGGTGCTCGATGGCTGCCCGGTGGGCGGCGGCGATGGCGCGGCGACGATCGATGCCGGCTGGGGCGAGCCCGGCCTGAGCAGCGCGGAGAAGATCTACGGCTGGAACAGCCTGATCGTGCTGGCGATGACCTCCGGCCGGCCGGAGAACCCTGTCAACGCCGTGGCACCCGATGCGCGGGCGCATTGCCAGATCCGCTACACGGTGGACAGCGACCCCGCGACCTTTGGCGCGGCGGTGCGCGCGCATCTGGACGCGCATGGCTTCCAGGAGATCGCGGTCGAGAACGACTTCGTCCGCATGGCGGCGTCGCGCACCGACCCGGACCATCCCTGGGTGCGCTGGGCGCAGGCGAGCATGGCGCGGTCGCTCGGCAAGCGGGTGCAGATCATCCCGAATTCCTCGGGCGGGTTGCCGGGCGACGTCTTCGTCGACCACCTGCACGTCCCGCTGGTCTGGGTGCCGCACAGCTACAATGGCTGCAAGCAGCACGGGCCGGACGAGCATTTCCTGATCGCCCCGGCGCGCGAGGGCATCCTTGCCTTCGCCGGGATGTGGTGGGACCTCGGCGAGGCGGGGACGCCCGCTGGATAAGCGGGGCGTTACTTTTCCTCACCCCGGCGGCGCGGGGGGGCAATGGCGCTGTTACATTGCGGGCGCATGGTTCGATGGTCGGCGGCATTGGTCCGCCCGAGCATGAGGACGCAGAAGATGCGCAAGACGACGATCGCGGCGCTGGCCGTCGCACTGACCGCGGGCGGCATGGGCCTCGCGCTGGCCCAGCCCGCCCCGGGCGGCCCCGGCCCTGCCCCCGGTCCCGGCCCGGGCATGATGCGCGGCGATGGCCCCGGCTATCATCACGGGCGACACCATGGCCATCACGGCGGCGGCGGCTTCGCGGCGGGCGAGGCCTTCGGCCGCGCCGACGCGAACAATGATGGCCGCGTCACGCGCGAGGAGGGCCTGGCCTGGCTGCAGGCCCGCTTCGCGGAGATGGACGCGAACCGCGACGGCGGCGTCACGCTCGAGGAGATCCGTGCCTACTACGAGGCGCGCCGCCCCGAAGGCCGCCGTGCGCCGCCCGAGCAGATGCGGGCGCGGATGGAGGAGCGGGTCGGGACCATGATCCGCTTCATGGATGCCAATGGCGACGGCCGGGTCAGCTTCGACGAGTTGCGCCCGATGGCCGAGGCAGCCTTCCGCGCGGCCGACCGGAACGCCGATGGCGCGCTGTCCCGCGAGGAGGTGCAGCATCGTGGCCGCGAAGGTCGCCGTGGCCCGCCGCCGGGTGCCCCCGGCGCGCCCGCGACGCCCGGCGCCCCTGCCCAGCCGCAGCGCTGAGCCTGACGATCCCGGCCCGGGGGATGCCTCGGGCCGGGCGCGCAAAGCGCGATCGCGCCCATCCCGACATCAACGCCCCACGCGCCAGCACATGGCGCCAATCCAGGCCGCGCGAATGTGCGGCGCCCGGCGTCTGAAGGATCGATGGAAATGGTGGGCGCGACAGGGATTGAACCTGTGACCCTTCGCGTGTGAAGCGAATGCTCTACCGCTGAGCTACGCGCCCGACCAGGGAGCGGCGAAATACGTGGCGCCGTCCCCCCCTGTCAAGCCGCGCCCTTGCTTCGCCGTCCGCCCGGCCCATTCTCCGAAGCGTGAGACTGCGCGCCGCCATCATCGCCCTTGCAAGCCTCGCCGCTGTGGCGGCGATTTCGGGCGCGCGCGCCAATCCGATCGACGCCGACTACGCCGTCAGCCAGGCGGGGATTCCCGTCATGGACATCCGCATCAGCTTCGACGTCACGGGCGAGCGCTATCGCCTGACGAGCCTGGCCCGTGCCCGCGGCCTGGGCCGCCTGTTCCTGCCGCGCGAGCAGGTGGCGGAAGCCGAGGGCGGCCTGGCGGGGCGGGAGGTGCGGCCGCTGCGCTACCGGACCGAAGGCGAATGGCGCGGGATGCCGCGGCGCACGCTGCTGGACTACATCGACCGCACGCCGAGGCTGACCGTCCTGGAACCGCCGGAAGGCCCGGACCGCGTGCCGGTGAGGCCGGAGGAGCGGGAGGGCACGATCGACGCCCTCTCGGCGCTCGTGCTGCTGGCGCGGGACGCGGCGGCGACAGGGCGCTGCGACCTGTCGGGCGCGGTGTTCGACGGGCGGCGGCGGCTCGAATGGCAGTCCCGCACCATCGGCACGGCGCGCCCGCCGGTGCCGGGCTTCCGCGGCGACGCGCTGCGCTGCGCGCTCGAAAGCCGGCTCGTCGCCGGGTTCCGAGTTGGCGACGACCCGGCGCGGGCGGGCCAGCCGCGGCGGGCGGAAGCCTGGCTCGCCGTGCTCGGCGCGGGCCAGCCGCCCTTGCCGCTGCGCGTCGAATTCCCCTCGACCTTCCTCGGCGCCTTCCGGATGGACCTGGTGCGCCTCGGCCCCTCAGCCCCGTAGCGCGGCGGCCAGGCGCGGCAGGTCGGACGGCGCGGCGGCGATCGGCGCGCCCTCGGCCATCTCATGCGGGCCATAGCCCCAGGCGGCGAAGATGCAGGGCAGGCCTGCGCCGGCCGCCGCGCGCACGTCGTTGCGGTGGTCGCCCACCATCACGGCCGCGCCGGGCTTACCGCCGGCTGCCGCGATGGTCGCGAGCAGATGCCCCGGGTCGGGCTTGCGGACGGGAAAGCTGTCGCCCCCGCCGATCGCCGCGAAGCGCCCGCCCAGGCCAAGCGAGGCGAGCAGCGCGCGCGCCGGTCCCTCCGGCTTGTTGGTGCAGACGGCGAAGCGCCAGCCAGCCTCGGCGAGGCTGTCCATGGCGGGCGCGATGCCGGGGAAGGGCGCGGTCAGGCGCGCCTGGCTGATGTCCTCATCGGCGAGGAACACATCGAGCGCCGCCGCCTCGAAGGCCTGCCCGCGCCCGCCGAAGGCGCGTTCGAGCAGCACGCGCGCGCCGTCCCCGATCATCGCCTTGACCGCCGGCAGGTCGTAGGGCGCGAGCCCGCGGGCGACGAGCACGCGGTTCAGCGCGGCGTGGATGTCGGGCGCGCTGTCCACCAGCGTGCCATCCAGATCGAAGACGAGAAGCCGTTCCATACGCCGCGGGTAGGCGAGGCCGGGTGCCCGCGCAAGCCGTGCCGCGTTCATACTTCGTCAATGTCTCGGGCGGCAGTCTCGTGCCATGAGCGAAACGCTTGCTGCCCCTGCCGAGCCCAGGCTGGACGACATCGACCCCGCCTTCGTCGCGCGTTTCCTGGCGGGCATGCCGCCTGACCTCGCCGCGCGCTTCGATGCGCGGATGCTGTTCGCCGTGCAGCAGCGGATCGGGCCTTGGAACGGCGTGGAGCGCAGGCGCGGTGCGCATCTTCGCCTGCGCCTGCCCTGGGGTGCATGGCGTCTGAGCCTGGTGCGGGAGCGATCCGACCATCGCGCGGTCCTGCCCGTGCGGAGCGCGATCGCCGGCGCGGCCGCGGGCGCGGTCGGCGCCGTGGCGGCCATCCTGGCGCTGGTCTGAGGGCATTCCGACATATCCGGCAAAGCAGTGTGACCCCGCCGGGGTGGACGCGGCACGCCTACTCGCGTTACCCGAAGGAATGTCCGACGCTGCAGCCATCATCCTCGCCGCGGGTCTCGGGACCCGCATGCGCTCCACCCGGCCCAAGGTGATGCATCCGCTCGCCGGGCGTCCGATGATCCGCCATCTGCTCTCGGCCTGCGAGGCGCGCTTCGGCCGCATCGTCGTGGTTGTCGGACCGGACATGCCGGATCTCGAGAAGACCGTCGCGCCGCACGGCGTCGCGGTGCAGCGGGAAAGGCTCGGAACCGGGCATGCGGCGCTGCAGGCCGCGCCGATGCTGGGCGGGCACGACGGCGACGTCGCCGTGCTGTACGGCGACAACCCGCTGGTCTCGGAGGCGACGATCGGCCGGCTGCTCGCCGCGCGGGCCGAGGCGGACCTCGTGCTGCTCGCGATGCGCCCCGCCGACCCGGGCCGCTATGGCCGCGTCGTGACGAGCGCGGACGGGATGGTCGAGCGCATCGTCGAATGGGCCGATGCGGATGAGGCGGAGCGCGCGATCGGCCTGTGCAACGCCGGCGTGGTCTGCGCGCGCGGGCCGGACCTGGTGCGCTGGCTTTCCGCGGTGAAGAACGACAACGCGAAGGGCGAATACTACCTGACCGATGTGGTCGCGCTGGCCCGCGCCGAGGGCAAGCGCGTGCGTGCCGTCGAGGCGCCGGAGGCCGAGCTGCGGGGGATCAATTCCCGCGCCGAGCTCGCGGCGGCCGAGGCCGTGCTGCAGGGCCAGCTGCGCGCCGCGGCGCTCGATGCGGGCGTGACGATGCAGGCGCCGGAGACGGTCTTCCTCGCGCACGACACGCGCCTTTCGCCCGACGTCGTGCTGGAACCGCACATCGTCTTCGGCCCCGGCGTGAGCGTCGAGGAAGGCGTGGTGATCCGCGCCTTCAGCCACCTGGAAGGCTGCGTCGTGAAGCGCGAAGCGGTCATCGGCCCTTATGCGCGGTTGCGCCCCGGGACGGTGATCGAGCCGCGCGCGCATGTCGGCAATTTCGTCGAGCTGAAGGCCACCACGCTTGGGCCGGGGGCGAAGGCGAACCACCTGAGCTACCTCGGCGACGCGACCATCGGCGCTGGGGCGAACATCGGCGCGGGCACGATCACCTGCAACTACGACGGCGTGAACAAGCACCGCACCGAGATCGGCGAGGGTGCCTTCATCGGCAGCGACACGGCGCTGGTCGCGCCCGTGAAGGTGGGGGCGCGCGCGCTGGTGGGCGCGGGCAGCGTCATCACAGCGGACGTGCCCGACGATGCGCTGGCGATCGCGCGCGGGCAGCAGGCGATCAAGCCCGGGCGCGGATTCAAGGGGAAGGGGAAGTAGCCCTATGTGCGGAATTGTCGGCGTCGTCGGACGCGAGGCGGCGGCGCCGCGCATCCTGGAGGCGCTGAGGCGCCTGGAGTACCGCGGCTACGACAGCGCCGGAATCGCGACGCTGGTCGAAGGCCGGATCGAGCGGCGCCGCGCGGAGGGCAAGCTCAACAACCTCGCCACCGTGCTCGACGCTAATCCGCTGCCTGGCACGACTGGCATCGGCCACACGCGCTGGGCGACGCATGGCGCGCCGACCGAGCGCAACGCGCATCCGCACGGCACGGCCCGCGTCAGCGTCGTGCACAACGGCATCATCGAGAACCACGCCGAGCTGCGCGCGGAGCTCGAGGCGAAGGGCCATGTCTTCGAGACGGAGACGGACACCGAGACCTTTGCGCGACTGGTCGACCAGCACTTGATCGAGGGCATGGCGCCCGAGCAGGCGGCCTCCGTCGCGCTGAAGCGCGCGCACGGCGCCTATGCGCTGGCCATGGTCTTCACCGGCCATCCCCGCATGCTGATCTGCGCGCGCCAAGGCGCGCCGCTCGCGGTGGGCTTCGGGGATGGCGAGATGTTCGTCGGCTCGGACGCGCTCGCCCTCGCGCCGCTGACGCGCCGCATCGCCTATCTCGACGAAGGCGACTGGGCTGTCGTGGACGGGGACGGCGCGCGCTTCTTCGACGTGGCGGACCGGCCGGTGCAGCGGGAGATCCGCCTCACCTCCGTCTCCGGCGCGGCGACGGGCAAGGGCAATTACCGCCACTTCATGGAAAAGGAACTGCACGAGCATCCGGTGGTGCTCGGCGACACGCTGACGCAGTACCTCGACCCGCGCACGCGCAGCGTCTCGCTTCCTCCGCTGCCCTTCGACCCGGCCAAGGTGCCGCGCATCACCATCACCGCCTGCGGCAGCGCCTTCCTCGCGGGGCTCGTCGGGCGCTATTGGATCGAGCAGCTCGCGCGCATTCCGGTCGATGCCGACGTGGCGAGCGAGTTCCGCTACCGCGAACCGCCGCTCGCGCCGGGCGGCGCGGCCGTCCTGGTCAGCCAGTCGGGCGAGACGGCGGACACCATGGCCGCGCTCCGCCTGCTGCAGGAGCACGGGCAGAAGGTGCTCTCCGTCGTGAACGTGCCGGAGAGCAGCATGGCGCGGGAGAGCGACGGCGCCGTGCTGACGGTCGCGGGGCCGGAGATCGGCGTCGCCTCCACCAAGGCCTTCACGGCGCAGCTTGCTGTGCTGGCCTGCCTTGCCATCGGCTTCGGCCGCGCGCGCGGGACGATCAGCGAGTCCGACGAATCCCGCCTGACCGCCGCGCTGATGGAATTGCCAGGCAACGCCGCTGCGGTGCTGGAGCAGGATGGCGAGATCCGCGCCATGGCAGCCGAGGTCGCCAAGGCGCGCGACGTGCTGTTCCTCGGCCGCGGCACGCTCTACCCGATCGCGATGGAAGGGGCGCTGAAGCTCAAGGAGATCTCCTACATCCACGCCGAGGGTTACGCGGCCGGCGAGATGAAGCACGGGCCGATCGCGCTGATCGATTCCGCGGTGCCGGTCATCTCGCTCTGCCCCTCCGGCCCGATGTTCGAGAAGACGGCGTCGAACCTGCAGGAAGCGGCGGCCCGCGGGGGGCGCATCATGGCCTTCACCGACGACCTCGGCGCCGAACGGCTGAAGGCCTTCGCGGAGCGGGTCGTGGTGCTGCCGCGCGTCGGCGCCTTCTCCGCGCCCATCCTGCACGCCATCCCCGTGCAGCTGCTCGCCTACCATGTCGCGGTGCTGAAGGGGACGGACGTGGATCAGCCGCGGAATCTCGCCAAGAGCGTGACGGTCGAATAGCGACGCATTGACAGGTCCACGTCGCTTCGGAAGGGTTGCGGGACACCGCGCCCGCCGGAGAGACGCGTGACCTTCCTGCCCGTCGAGCCGCTGCGTCCTGACGCGCCACAGCGGCGCATCGCCTACGACCCCGCCCGCCCGCTGCTGCGCCCCTTCGCGCCGGCGCGCGCGCTGTTTCGCGCCGGCGCTTACTCCCCGCGCGACGTCCTCGAGGCCCGCATCGCGACGATCGAGGCCGATGAGCCTGCCATCGCTGCCTTCGTCACGCGGGACCTCGCCGCCGCCCGGCGCGCCGCCGACGCATCCACCGCGCGCTGGCGCGACGGCCGGCCATTCTCGCCCATCGACGGCATGCCCGTGGTGGTCAAGGACATGATCGAGACGGCGGACCTGCCGACCCAGATGAACAACCCGATCTTCGCGGGCTGGCAGGCGCGGCGCGACGCGGCCGGGGTGCTTGCCCTGCGTGAGGCCGGCGCCGTCATCCTCGGCAAGACGGTGACGACGGAATTCGCCTGCGGGAATTCCGGCCCGACGCGCAATCCCTATGACACGACCCGCACGCCGGGTGGATCCTCGAGCGGGTCGGCCGCCGCGGTTGGCGCGGGCATGGCGGCGCTCGGCCTCGGCACCCAGACCCATGCCTCCACGATCCGGCCTGCCGGCTATTGCGGCGCCTATGCGCTGAAGGCGAGCTTCGGCGCGCTGCCGGTGGGCGGCCTCGCGCCGCTCGCACCCACGCTCGACCATCTCGGCATCATCGGCGCGAGCCTCGAGGATGTCTGGGCGGGGGCGATGGCGATCGCGCGGCGCGCCGGCGGCACGCCGCCGCATCCGGGACTGATGGGGCCGGAGGAGGCGCCCGCGCCACGGATGCCCCGTGCGCTCGTGCGGCTTGGCACGCTCGGCTGGGCCGAGACGCCCGATGGTTCGCGCGCGGCCTTCGAGGCCGCGGTCACGCGGCTGGCGCGCGCCGGCGTGCGCATCCTGGATGCCTCGAATGACGCCGAGGTTGCCGCCTTGGAGGCGCTGCTCGCCAACATCGCCGATTGGGCGACCGACCTGCTCGCCTGGGAGGCACGCTGGCCGCTCGCCGCCTATCGCGCGCATGGCGCCGGGATGGTCGGCGAACGGATCCAGGACCTGCTGGCGCGGGGCGCGGCGATGGATGCCGCGCGCTACCGCGCGGCGCTCGCGGCGCGGGAGAGGCTGCGCGCGGCGGTCGCCGCATTCGCGCCGCGCGCGGACGGCTTCGTCCTGCTGTGTTCGAGCGGGCCGGCGATCGCCGACCATGCCTTCACCGGCTCGCGCAACTTCGCCATGCCCTGGACGCTGGTGGGTGGGCCGGCCTTCGCGCTGCCCCTGCTGGCCGACGGCGACCTGCCGCTTGGCCTGCAACTTGCTGGCTTCACGGATCGGGACGCGGATGCCTGCGCCGTTGCGGGCTGGCTGCGCGACACCCTGCTGCCGGAGAGAGACGAGAGATGACGAACCGCCGCCACCTGATCGCCGCCCTGCCCGCGCTGCTGGCCGCGCCGGCGCTGCGCGCGCAGCCGGCCTTCCCGACGCGGACGATCCGCCTTCTGGTGGGCTTCGCGCCGGGCGGGACGACCGATGTCGCGGCACGGCTTCTTGCGCCGCGGCTGCAGGCGGCGCTCGGACAGTCGGTGGTCGTCGAGAACCGGCCAGGCGCGGGTGGCAACATCGCGACAGAGGCGGCCGTGCGCTCGCCCGCGGACGGGCACACGCTGCTGCTGGGCACGATCGGCGGGCTCGCGGTGAATCCGACGCTGTATGGCAACCTGCCCTTCGACCCTCAGAACGACCTGACCGCCATCACGCGCGTCGCGATGATCGTGAACGTGCTTGCCGTTCCGTCCGACCGGCCGTGGCGCAGCGTGGCGGAGGTGGTCGCGGCATCGCGCGTCAATTCGCTGACCTTCGGCACCTCCGGCGTCGGCGGCGCGGGGCATCTGGCCGGGGAGCAGTTCAACGCCATCGCCGGCGTGCGGAACACGCATGTGCCCTATCGCGGCGGCGGTCCGCTGATCGCCGACCTGATCACCGGCAAGATGGACATCGCCTTCACGCCCTTTTCCGGCGCCCGGCCGCATGCCGAATCCGGACGCGTGCGGATGCTGGCGGTGACGACGGCGGCGCGCAGCCCGCTCGCCCCCGAACTGCCGCCGATGGCCGAGACGCCGGGTCTCGCCGGCTTCGACATGGCGGATTGGTCGACGCTGATGGCGCCCCGCGGCCTGCCGGCGCCGATCGTCGCGATCCTGAACCGCGCGGCGACGACCGCTTTGGCCGAGCCCGAGGTGGTGCAGGCGCTCGCCCAGCGCGGCATCCAGGCGACGCCATCCTCCCCCGAGGACTGCGCCGCCTTCATCCGGAGCGAAGCGGCCAAATGGGCGCCGGTGGTGCGTGCCTCAGGCGCGACACCGGACTAGGCGCGCCTCCGGCGCGACGCCTGACCGAGCGCGCCTAGTCCTCGAAGATCGCGACCGCGCGCGTCCACCCCGCCGAACCCCGGTGCACCTTCACCGGGAAGCAGGAGATCATGAAGCCATGGGGCGGCAGCGCCTCGAGGTTGTTGAGCTTCTCCATGTGGCAATAGGCGGTCTCGCGCCCGGCGCGATGGCCTTCCCAGATGAGCCCGACATCGCCGGTCTCGGCGACCTTCTTCTTCGTCAGGGAGAAGGGCGCATCCCATGACCAGCCATCGGTGCCGGTGACGCGCACCCCCTGGTCGATCAGCCAGAGCGTCGCCGCCTTGCCCATGCCGCAGCCGGTGTGGATGTAGTCGTCCTGCCCGTAGCGGCTGCCCGCGCGCGTGTTCACCACCACGATCTCGAGCGGCTTCAGCACATGGCCGATGCGCGCGAGCTCCTTCTGCACATCCTCGGGCGTGGCGACGTAGCCGTCGGGCAGGTGGCGGAAATCGAGCTTCACGCCAGGCTGGAAGCACCAGTCGAGCGGCACCTCGTCGATGCGCCACGATGGTTCACCGCCCGGCACGCTGCGCTCGTTCATCCGCGAGAAGAAGTGATAGGGCGCGTCGAGATGCGTACCGTTATGCGTGCTGATCGTCACGCGCTCCACCGCGGCGTACTCGCCTTCCGGAAGCTGCGAGACGTCGATACCGAATTCCTTCGCCATGCCGGGCGCGGTCATGTGGTGATCGAGATACTCGATCTGCGGCAGCATGTGCGGCGGATCGCTCGCGATGCCGGCCATGAGGGGGGAGGAGATGTCGACGATGCGGCGCGGCATGGGGTTCACTCCGTGGGCCAGGCTGGGGCGGGGGCGATGACGGCGCGGCATTCGCCGAAGCCGATCGGGACAGCGCCCGGCGCTTCCGCGCGGGCGGTGAAGATCACCTCGTCGCCGTCCTGCAGCCAGCGGCGCGTCTCGCCGTTGGGCAGCGCGACGGGGCCGGTCAGGCCGATCTCGGCGAGGCAGGCGCGCCCCGTGTCCTCGGGGCCGGACACGGTGCCGCTGCCGAGCAGGTCACCCGGCAGCAGGTTGCAGCCATTGGATGCGTGATGCGCGACCATCTGCGCCGCCGTCCAGTACATGCCCGCGAACTGCGCGTCCGTCAGCGTGGCGGGCGCCGCGCCGTCCGCGCGCATGCGCGGCGTCAGGATCGCGGCCTTCATCCGGATGGCGAGCGCGCCGTGGCTGCGGTTCCACGGGCTGTCGAGATAGGGCAGGGCCGGCGGGTCCTGCACCGGCGGCGGCACCTCGAACGGGGCCAGCGCCTCGGACGTGATGATCCAGGGGGAGACGCTGGTGGACAGGCTCTTCGCCAGGAAGGGGCCGAGCGGCGGCATTTCCCAGCGCTGGATGTCGCGCGCCGACCAGTCGTTCAGCAGCCCATAGCCGAAGATGCGGTCGGGCGCGCGCGCCATCGGGACCGGCGTGCCGAGCGCGTTCTCCCCCGCGATCCAGACCGCGAGCTCGAGCTCGTAGTCGAGCGCCTCGGTAGGCCCGAAATGCATCGTGCCGTCCTGGCGCTGCCACTGGCCGTTCGGGCGCGCGACCGCCTCGCCCGAGACGCGCACCGACGATGCGCGCGAATGGTAGGCGACCGGCAGCTGCCGGAAGGCCTGCGGCAGCGGGTTCTTCGGATCCCGCCGCACGCCAAGCCGCGCGCAATGGTCGTAGG
Source organism: Roseomonas nitratireducens (assembly GCF_017813355.1). Taxonomy (GTDB): domain Bacteria; phylum Pseudomonadota; class Alphaproteobacteria; order Acetobacterales; family Acetobacteraceae; genus Neoroseomonas; species Neoroseomonas nitratireducens. The sequence continues at coordinate 67,184 of NZ_JAGIYZ010000009.1, read as the reverse complement.
AGGCCATGAAGTCCGAGAAATTCGCGACCGCGGCGGGCAGCCGCATGCGTGCCTGGGGCATCGGCACCAGGATGCGGTCCGCAAGCGTCTGCGCTGAGGCGCCGACGGCGAGCAGCGCGGAGACCTGCCGCCGCAGCGCCGCTGATGCCTGGCGCCCGATCGCCATCAGTCGGTTCAGCGTCGGCGCGCAGGCTGCCTCCGCCGCCTCGCCGGCGATCAGCCCGGCCTCCCGCGCCGCGCGCAGGTCCAGCACCGCGTCGCCGATCGCGATGCCGCCGCGCGCGGCTTCGCCGGGACGGTCGAAGATGCCGATCGGCAGGTTCTGGATGGGGAAGTCGGCCCCGGGCGCATTGGCCGAGGCCACCCAGCTGCGCAGCGCGGGATCATGTGTCGCGTCGCGACCGGCCATCGGCATTTCCTCCTGGAGTTGCGCCGATCATGCCCGCGCATCCGTCCGGCGCAAGGCCGCGAGGCTGACACGCGCCCCCGCCGCGCCTATCTTCCCGGCAGCAAAGAGGAGGGACCGCCATGCTCGACGCCGTCGCGAAAATGCCGCTGAAGGACCCCGACCTGTTCCGCCAGGCCAATTGCATCGGCGGCGCCTGGGTGCAGGCCGACAGCGGCAAGGTCATCGCCGTGCGCAACCCCGCGACCGGCGAGGTGATCGGCAACGTGCCCGCCATGGGCCAGGCCGAGACGCGCCGCGCCATCGATGCCGCGAACGCCGCATGGCCCGCCTGGCGCGCCATGCTGGCGAAGGACCGCGCCGCGATCCTGCATCGTCTCGCGCGGCTGATGCACGAGAATGCCGACGACCTCGCCGCCATCATGACCGCCGAGCAGGGCAAGCCGCTGGCCGAAGCGAAGGGGGAGGTCGTCTATTCTGCGAGCTTCATCGAGTGGTTCGCCGATGAAGGCCGCCGCGTCTATGGCGAAACCATCCCGCAGAACGCCAAGGGCCGGCGCATCCTGGTCACCAAGGAACCGATCGGCGTCTTCGCCGCCATCACGCCCTGGAACTTTCCCAGCGCGATGATCACCCGCAAGGCCGGCCCCGGCTGGGCCGCGGGCTGCACCGGCGTGATCCGCCCGGCATCGCAGACGCCCTTCAGCGCGCTCGCGATCGCCGTGCTCGCCGAGCGGGCCGGCATGCCGGCCGGGGTTTGCAACGTCATCACCGGGCCCTCCGGCGAGACGGGCAAGGAACTGACGGCCAACCCGATCATCCGCAAGCTGTCCTTCACGGGTTCGACCGAGGTCGGGCGCGTGCTGCTTGCGCAATGCGCGGCGACGATCAAGAAGACCTCGATGGAACTGGGCGGCAACGCGCCCTTCATCGTGTTCGACGACGCGGATCTCGACCAGGCGGTGCTTGGCGCGATGGCGTCCAAGTACCGCAACACCGGCCAGACCTGCGTCTGCGCCAACCGCATCCTGGTGCAGGAAGGGGTCTACGATGCCTTCGCGCAGAAGCTGAAGGCAGCGGTCGAGGAGCTGAAGGTCGGCCCCGGCATGGAGCCCGGCGTGACTCAGGGCCCGCTGATCAACGCCGACGCTGTGGCGAAGGTGGAGGAGCACATCGCCGACGCGCTGGCGCAGGGGGCGAGCATCCTCACCGGCGGCAAGCGCCACGCGCGCGGCGGCAATTTCTTCGAACCGACGATCCTGGCCAACGTGCCCCGCGCGGCGAAGATCTTCGGGGAGGAGACCTTCGGGCCGGTCGCGCCGCTGTTCCGCTTCAAGACCGAGGAGGAAGCCATCCGCCTTGCGAACGATACGGAATTCGGCCTCGCGGCCTATTTCTACGCGCGCGACGTCGGCCGCATCTTCCGCGTCGCGGAGGCGCTGGAATACGGCATCATCGGCATCAACGAGGGCATCATCTCGACGGCCGAGGCGCCCTTCGGCGGCTTCAAGCAGTCCGGCCTCGGCCGCGAAGGCTCGAGCCACGGCATCGAGGAGTATCTCGAGATGAAGTATCTCGCCCTCGGCGGCATCGGTACCTGAGTCGAACCCGGGGGGCCGCGAGGCCCCCCGAAGCTTTGCGGAGCGTTCCATGGCCTACGACTTCGATCTTTTCGTCATCGGCGGCGGTTCCGGCGGCGTGCGCTGCGGGCGCATCGCGGCGGGCCATGGCGCGCGCGTGGCCGTGGCCGAGGAGCGCTTCTGGGGCGGCACCTGCGTCAATGTCGGCTGCGTGCCCAAGAAGATCATGGTGAATGCCGCCGAATACGGCGCCTGGGCCGAGGAGGCCGCCGCCTTCGGCTGGGACATGAAGGCCACCGGCCATGACTGGGCGAAGCTTGCCGCCGCGCGCGATGCCGAGGTCGCGCGGCTGTCGGGCATCTATGGCCGCCTGCTCGCCGGCGCGGGCGTCACCTCCTTCGATGCGCGGGCGACCTTCCTCGACGCACACACCCTCGATGTCGGCGGCAAGCGCGTCACGGCCGAGCGCATCGTGATCGCCACCGGCGGCACGCCGACGCGCCTGCCGATCCCCGGGGCGGAGCTCGGCCTCGTCTCGGATGACCTGTTCACGCTGAAGACGCTGCCGAAGCGCGCCATCGTGATCGGCGCGGGCTACATCGCCGTCGAATTCGCGACCATCCTGAACGGCCTCGGCGCGGAGGTGGATCTGCTCTACCGCGCCCCCCTGCCGCTCCGCGGCTTCGACGAGGATGTCCGCGCCGCGGCGGCGGAGGCGCTCGCGGCGAACGGCATCCGGCTCAACCCCGACGTGACGCCGACGCGCATCGCGAAGGTGGGGGAGGGGCTGATGGTCTCCCTGTCGAACGGCTTCATGAGGGAGGCCGACGCGGTGTTCTTCTGCACCGGCCGCGGGCCGAACACCGCGGGCCTCGGGCTGGAGAAGGCCGGCGTCGCCGTCACCTCGGCCGGCGCTATCACGGTGGACGAAGACCACCGCACGAGCCAGCCCCACATCCACGCCATCGGCGACGTGATCGACCGGGTGAACCTGACGCCGATGGCAACCGCGGTGGGCCATGCGCTGGCCGATACGCTGTACGGCAACAACCCGCGCCGTGCGTCCTATGAGAACGTGCCCACCGCCGTCTTCATGTCGCCGCCGATCGGCACGGTCGGGCTGACGGAGGCCGAGGCCGCCGCGCGGGGCCCGGTCGATGTCTATGTCACGCGCTTCACCCCGATGCGGCACACGATCAGCGGGCGGCAGGGCCGCAAGACGCTGATGAAGCTGGTGGTCTGCCAGCGCACGCAGAAAGTCCTCGGCGCGCATATGCTGGGGGAGGATGCGGCCGAGATCATGCAGGGCATCGGCATCGCCGTGGTGATGGGCGCGACCAAGCAGGATTTCGACCGCACCATCGGCATCCATCCGACGGCGGCGGAGGAGTTCGTGACGCTGCGCACGCGCACCCGCGTCGCCGGCGTGCAGGCCGCGGCGCAGTAGATGGCGCCGGCCGCGCGGCTGATCGTCCTGTTCGCGGCGGCCGGCCATTTCGCCCACCATGTGCTGACCGGGATCTTCCTAACCCTCGCCATCGTGCTCGAGCGGGTGTGGGAGAAGCCGTATGCGGAGGTCATCACGCTCTGGACCCTGGGCGCGATGCTGATCGGCCTCGGTGCGCCGGCGGCGGGCTGGCTCGCGGACCGCTTCGGCCATGCGCGGATGATGGCGGTCTTCTACCTCGGCATCGGTGCGTCTTCCGTCGCGGCGGGGCTGGTGGCCAGCCCGTCCGGCATGGCGACGGCGCTGGCTGCCATCGGCCTGTTCGGAGCGCTCTACCACCCGGTCGGCATGGCCTGGGTCTCGATGGCCGCGCCGGTCGAGCTTCGCGGGCGGGTCATGGGATGGCTCGGCATCGCCGGGTCCTTCGGCGTGGCGCTGGCGGCGGCGATCACGGGCGGCCTGGTCGTGCTTGCCGGCTGGCGCGCGGCGCTGATCGTGCCCGGCGTGCTGACCGTCGCGGGCGGCGTCATGCTGGTCACGGCGATCCTGGCCGGGCGTGTCGCGACGACGGCCCCCGCGCGCACGGCACAGGCGATGGGCGCGGAGCCCGACAGCCGCGCGCCGCTCGGCGTGCTGGTCGTGCTCGCCGTGACCTTCACCCTCGGCTCCATCGTCTACCAGGCGTTCCAGACCGCGCTGCCGAAGTGGCTGAGCGACACGCTCGCGCTCGATGCGGGGGAGGCGGCGCAACTCGGCCTCGTCGTCGGCGCGACCTTGCTGCTCGGCAGCGTCGGCCAGCTTGTCGGCGGCAGGTTGGCGGACCGGCTGCCCTTCAAATGGCTCTATGTCGCGACCTTCGTGCTGAAGCTGGTGCCGCTGGCGCTGGCGGGGCTGGTCGGCGGGCCTGGCGCGGTGCTGGCGGCGGCCGTCATCGGCTTCACCTTCGACATGTCGGCGCCGGTCGAGAACCTCCTGCTCGCGCGCTATTCCTCGGGTCGGCGGCGTGGCCTGGCCTTCGGGATGAAGTTCGCCATGGGCTTCGCGGCGGCGCCGATCGGGGTGAACCTGGTCGCCTGGACCTATGCCGACGGGGCCTCGGGCGCGCCGATCCTGTTCGCGATCCTCGCGGTGCTGACGGCGGCGATGCTCGCCGCGGCGCTGCTGCTGCCGCGCGAGCAAGCGGCGCGGCCGCGGGGGCTGGCGCCGGCGGAGTGAGGCGATGGCGTCGGAGTTCCTGTCGATCTGGCTCGAGGATGCCACGCTGCGCGGGCTCGATGCGTCCTTTGCGGAGGTGCGCCCGGAGGTGCCGAAAGTCATCGCGGCGATCTTCACCATCGGCAAGGATCATCCCGGCTGGGCGGCGGCTGCGGTGCATCCCGACGACGCCGATGCGGGCGCCGTCCAGGGTTCGCCGGTCCGCGTGACGAACATCGTCCAGGCCGGCATGCTCATGGGATCCATCGCCATCGATGTCGCGGCGACCGCGGGACCGGTGACGAAGGTAGAGATGACGCAGCTTCGGGGCCTTCCGCAGGGCGTGCGCGCAAAGTCCTTCGACGAGGCGCGCGACAAGACGCTCGGCCGCCTGCTGCATGAGTTGCATCATGTTCACGAGGTGTGGCGGCAAGGCCGGACATGGTTCGGGCGGAACGTCGCCGATGTCCTGTACGATGAGGCGTTTCGCCGTGACGGGTACGGCAACGTCTACGAGAAGCGCGCCTTTGCCTTCGAGAATGACTGGATCGCGACGCATCGCGGCGCGATCCGCGCTTGTGCCTATGACCACCTGCTGCCAATCGCCATGATCGAGCGGTTCGCGCCGCGCGCGCGTCCGGAGTGACAGGTCCGCCTTAGCCCAGCCCGTTCACCCGCGCCTCGAACCCCCGGAACAGCGCGACCGCCTCGGCATCGAAGAAGGGCATGATCTGGCTGACGAAGACACCGGCCGTGCCGCGTCCGAAATCGATCCAGCAATAGGTGTTCGCGAGCCCCGCCCAGGCGAGCGAACCCTTGGACCGCCCCTGGGGCGTCGTCGCGCGGTTGACGAGATGCGTCAGGCTCCAGCCGCAGGGCAGGCCGGGGAAGAAGTCGACATCGTTCGTCGCGGCGGGGGCTGCCGAAACCATGGGCGTGACGGAGAGCGGGGCGATCTGGTCCCGCGCCATCTCGGCGAGCGTTTCCGGCTTCAGGAAGCGCTCGCGACCGAACCGCCCGCCATTCAGCAGCATCCGCGCGAAGCGCAGATAGTCGCGCGCGGTCGAATACAGCCCACCGCCGCCCATCTCGAATTCCGGGTCCTGCACGACCTCGAAATCGGTCGGGGCCAACGTGCCGTCCGGCGCGCGCGCGTGCACGGCGGCACGCCGCGCGCGCATCTCGTCGCTCAGCCGGAACGCCGTATCGGCCATGCCGAGCGGTGCGAAGAGGGTCCGCGCGACATGCGCGCCGAGGCTCTCCCCGCTCGCCGCCTCCACCATCTTTCCCGCCCAGTCGATGCCGATCCCGTAGGTCCAGCCCTCCCCGGGGTCGAACAGCAGCGGCAGGCCAAGCGCGGCGTTGCGGCAGGTGGTGACGGCGGGCGTGCCGGTCGCCTTGCGGAAGCGCCCGATCGCCGGGCTCCACATGTCGTAGGCGAAACCGGATGTGTGGGTCAGGAGGTGGCGCAGCGTGACCGCGCGCCTGGGTGGGCGGGTGCGGGGCGTGCCGTCCTCGGCGAAGCCTTCGAGGACCCGGACGTCCGCCAGGCCGGCCACCGCATCCGATGCCGGCGCATCGAGCGACAGGCGCCCCTGCTCAACCAGGCGCATCGCGGCGGTCGCGGTCACCGCCTTGGTCATGGAGGCGATCCAGGCGACGGTGTCCGCGCCCATCGGCTCCGGGGCGCCGAGGCGGCGCAGGCCATAACCCGCGGCGAAGCCTTCCTCCTCCCGCCCGCCGAGCGCCACGGCGACGCCGGGCACCTTCCCGGCCTGCACGGCCCCCTGCATCAGGATCCCGATCGCATCCGACACGCCCATGCCGCGCCTCCCCCGCCCATTTGCCCCGCCAGCATCGCATGGCCCCGGTGCTTCCCCCATCCCGGGCGGGACGGCTATGGTGTGCGATCTTCTTGGAGGAGAGTGCCAGACAATGACCGCGCGAGGCTGGAGCCCCGATAGCTGGCGGGCGATGCCGATCCGGCAGGTGCCGGAATATCCCGACCAGGCGGCGCTTGCCGCGATGGAAGGGAAGATCGCGCGATTTCCCCCGCTTGTTTTTGCAGGCGAGGCCCGGCGCCTCCGGGCGGCGCTCGCACGCGCCGGCGATGGCGAGGCCTTCGTCCTGCAGGGCGGGGATTGCGCCGAAAGCTTCTCCGACTTCACCGCCAACGTCATCCGCGACACCTTCCGCGTGCTGCTTCAGATGGCGGTGGTGCTGACCTTCGGCGGGCAGGTGCCTGTGGTGAAGCTCGGCCGCATGGCCGGGCAGTTCGCAAAGCCGCGGTCTTCGGACACCGAGACGCGCGAGGGCGTCGCCCTGCCCTCCTATCGCGGGGACATCGTCAACGGGCCCGACTTCACGGCCGAGGCCCGCATCCCCGACCCGGCGCGCATGGAATTCGCCTACATGCAGTCGGCCGGCACGATGAACCTGCTGCGCGCCTTCGCGACCGGCGGCTATGCCGACCTGCACCACGTGCATCGCTGGAACCTGGGCTTCGTTGCCCGCAGCCCGCTGGCCGAGCGCTATGCGGACCTCGCGACGCGCATCGACCAGACGCTGAACTTCATGCAGGCCTGCGGCATGTCCGACCTGCCGCAGGTGCGCGAGACCGACTTCTACACGAGCCACGAAAGCCTGCTGCTGCCCTACGAGCAGGCGCTGACGCGCATCGATTCCACCACGGGCGACGCCTATGCCTGTTCCGCCCATTTCCTCTGGATCGGCGATCGCACGCGCCAGCCGGACGGGGCGCATGTGGAATTCCTGCGCGGCGTGAAGAACCCGATCGGCATGAAGGTCGGCCCGAGCATGGACGCGGGCGAACTCGTCCGCCTCACCGAGATCCTGAACCCCGCGAACGAGAAGGGGCGCCTGACCCTCATCTCGCGTATGGGGGCGGACAAGGTGGAGGCGAAGCTGCCGGCGCTCGTGCGCGCGGTGCGCGATGCCGGGCGCAACGTCACCTGGCTGTGCGACCCGATGCACGGCAACACCACCACCGTCGGCGGCTACAAGACGCGCGCCTTCGACGCGATCCTCGAGGAAGTGCGCCGCTTCTTCGACGTGCACGAGGCCGAGGGCACGGTCGCCGGCGGCGTGCATGTGGAGATGACGGGGCAGGAGGTGACGGAGTGCCTCGGCGGCGCGCATCGCCTGTCGGAGGCCGATCTGTCGGCCAACTACGCCACGACCTGCGATCCGCGGCTGAATGCCGAGCAGTCGCTCGAACTCGCCTTCCTGATCGCCGAGGAACTGAAGGCGCGCAAGGCCGCCGTTCAATCCGCCCCGGCGCAGGCGGCGCAGTGAACAAGCCGCCCGCGCTGGGCGCAGGCGCGCTCGGCGACGCGCTCGCCACCGGCGTGCCGAAGCGGGGCGGACCCGCTTCGGCCCCTGCCGACACGACGGATGCGGCGATCAGCGCGCGTACCGACAGCTATTTCAACCGCACCAAGGCGATCGTCGCCCGCTTCGGCGATGCGCGCGTGACCTATGCGGTGTTTCTCCGGCGGCCCGTCGTCTCGGCGCCGCGGCTGATGCTCGACTGGCTTCGCGCCGTCGCCGCGGCGCGCGGCACGGAGATCAAGATCGAGGTGATGCACGAGGAGGGGCATTGGGTCGGCGCGGGCGACCCGCTGCTCTATATCACCGGCTCCTTCGTCGCGCTGTCGGACCTCGAGACGATCCTGCTGCAGAAGCTGGGCGCGGCCTGCGTCGCCGCGCACAACGCCTACCAGATGTGCCTGGAACTTCCCCAGGTCGCGTTCCTGGCCATGGAGGCCCGGCACTGCGCCGGTGCCGAGATGCAGGAGATGATGGCCTATGCCGCCTCGGTCGGCAGTCGCGCGGCGCAGCGCGAAGGGGCCAAGGGCTTCATCGGCAATGCGAACGACGCGACCGCGCATTGGTTCGGCCAGTCGTCCGGCTACGGCACGATGCCGCATGCGCTGATCGGCTACGCCGGCACGACGGTGCGCGCGGCGGAAATGTTCCACGAGACCTTCCCCGACCAGGCGCTGACGGTGCTGGTCGACTTCTTCGGGCGCGAGGTCACGGATGGCGTCGCGGTCGCGCGCCGCTTCCCGGAACTCGCGGCGGCCGGACGGCTCGCGGTGCGGCTCGACACCCATGGCGGGCGGTTCCTCGAGGGGCTCGACCCGGCGGAATCCTACGCCGTCCTGGAACGCCACGCGCCGGGCGCGATTCGCCGCTACCGCAGCGAGACCGAACTCCGCCATCTGGTCGGCACCGGCGTGTCCGCCGCCGCCGTGTGGAAGATGCGGGAAGCGCTGGACCAGGCCGGTTTCCCGAAGGTGCGCATCGTCGCATCGTCGGGCTTCGGCGTCGGAAAGTGCCGCGTGATGGCCGAGGCGAAGGCCCCGATCGACGTGGTCGGCACCGGCTCCTTCATCCCGGACGCCTGGAACGAGACCTACGCCACGGCCGACATCGTCGAATATGACGGCGTGCCGCGCGTGAAGGTCGGGCGTGAATTCCTCCTGCGGCATGGAGAGGCGCGGAAGAAGAACGGCGGCCACGGGTGAGCGATGCGGCCGCGGCGCGCGAACGCCGCATCGGCTGGGCATGCGCCATGATGCTGCTGGCGGTATGGGCCAGCTTCCACCTCGTCTCCCGGCACGTCGCGCGGGAATCGCTGACGCCGTGGGACATCGCCGCCCTGCGCTATGGCGGGGCCTTCCTTTGCGTGCTGCCCTTCCTGGCCCTGCGCGGGCTGCCGCGCATCGCCCCGGGTCGGCTGCCAGCGGTGCTGGTTTTCGCGGGCTTCGGCTTCCCCCTTCTTGCCTATGCGGGCTTCGCCCTCGCGCCTGCCGCCCACGGCGCCACGATCATGGCCGCCGGCCTGCCCGCCGTGACGGCGTTGCTCGGCCTCGCGACCGGTATGGGCCGGCTCGCCGCCAGGCAATGGCTCGGCATCCTCGGGATCGTGCTCGGCAGCCTGGCGCTCGCGGTGGTTGGCGGCGGGGCGGAAACCGGGGCCTGGCGCGGGGACCTGCTGTTCCTGGCCGCCGTCTCCTCCTGGGCGGTCTATACGCTGCTGGTCCAGCGCTGGGCGCTGCCGGCGATCGACACGACACTGGCTATCGGCCTGCTGGCGGCGCCGATCTACCTGCCCATTTGGTGGCTGATTCTTCCCTCGGGGCTTGCCGAGGCATCCTGGGGCGCGATCCTCGGGCAGGCGGCCTTCCAGGGAGTCGGCGCCGCGGTGGTGGCGGGCATCCTCTACACGCGCTCGGTCGCGGCGCTTGGGCCGACGATCACGACCATGATCGGGGCGGCGGTGCCAGGCATCGTTGCCGCCGCCGCCTGGCCCCTGCTGGGGGAGACGCTGGCGCCGGCCGGCATGCTCGCCGTGCTCGCTGTTTCGGCCGGCCTGGTGCTCGGCATGGGCCGCGCGCGTTGACCCCCACCCCCGGCATACCTAGGTTCCGCCAATCATGGCCGACACGCTGAAGATCGCGCTCGCGCAGATCAACACCACACATGTGGGTGCGCTGACCGCGAATGCGGACCGCATCCGCGCCGCGCGGGCTGAGGCGGCGCGCCTCGGCGCCGACCTGCTCGTCACGCCGGAATTCTCGGTGGGCGGCTACCTGCCCGAGGATCTGGTCCGCAAGCCCGCCTATGTGCACGCCTGCGCCGAGGTGATCGCCGCGCTGGCCGCCGAGACCGCGGATGGCGGCCCCGGCGTGATCCTGGGCGGCCCCTGGCAGGATGGGGAGAAACTGCACAACGCGGCCTTCCTGCTGGAAGGCGGCCGCATTGCCGCCCGGCGCGCCAAGCACGAACTGCCGAATTACGGCGTGTTCGACGAGAAGCGCGTCTTCGACCCCGGCCCCGCACCCGGCCCCATCGTCTTCCGCGGCTTCCGCATCGGCCTGATGGTCTGCGAGGATTGGTGGCTGCCGACCGTCGCCGAGACGCTCTGCGAGACCGGCGCCGAGATCCTGCTCTCGATCAACGGGTCGCCCTTCGAGGTCGACAAGCACGAGCGACAGCGCCTGCCGCTCGCCGTGACGCGCGTGGTCGAGACCGGCCTGCCCTTCGTCTTCCTGGGACAGGTCGGCGGGCAGGACGAAATCGTCTTCGACGGCGCCTCCTTCGTGCTGAACCCGGATCGCTCCCTTGCGCACCTGATGCCGAGCTTCGGCGAGGAGGTGCGGCTGACCGAATGGCACCGGGAGGGCGAAAGGCTGGTCTGCGCGCAGGGCGCGGTCGTGCCGCCGCCGGACCGGCTCGGGCAGATCTACGCCGCGATGGTGCTGGGCCTGGCCGACTATGTCGGCAAGAACGGCTTTCCCGGCGTGGTGCTGGGTCTGTCCGGCGGGATCGATTCCGCGCTGTCCGCCGCGGTCGCGGTCGATGCGCTGGGGCCGGACCGCGTGCGCGCGGTGATGATGCCGTCCCCGTATACCAGCGGCGACAGCCTGGAGGACGCGGCGGAATGCGCCCGCCTCCTCGGCATCCGCTACGACACGATCGGGATCGGGCCCGCGATGGAGGCCTTCGGCGCCATGCTCGCGCCGGCCTTCGGCAACCGCCCGCCCGACATCACGGAGGAGAACATCCAGTCGCGCATCCGCGGCGTGACGCTGATGGCGCTGTCGAACAAGTTCGGCGAGATGCTTCTGACCACCGGCAACAAGAGCGAGATGTCGACCGGCTACGCGACCATCTACGGCGACATGGCGGGTGGCTATTCCGTGCTGAAGGACGTCTACAAGACGACCGTCTTCGCGCTCTGCCGCTGGCGCAACGCGCATGTGCCGGCTGGTGCGCGCGGGCCCGCGGGCCCGGTGATGCCGGAGCGCGTCATCACCAAGCCGCCCTCGGCGGAGTTGCGTCCGGACCAGAAGGACCAGGACAGCCTGCCGCCCTACGAGGTGCTGGACGCCATCCTGGAAGGGCTGGTCGAGGGCGAGAAGTCGGTCGATGCCCTGGTCGAAGAAGGCCATGACCGCGCGCTCGTGCTGCGCGTGTGGCGGTTGCTCGACCGCGCCGAGTACAAGCGACGGCAGGCGCCGCCGGGCGTCAAGATCACGGCGCGTGCCTTCGGCCGGGACCGGCGGTACCCGATCACCAACGGCTTCACGGCGCTGGTGCGATGAGCGACGAGTTCGAGGCCGAGGTTTTCCCGCGCGGGGAATTCGGCGTGCAGATCATGGACCTGTCCGGCGCCAACGGGTCGGACCCGGTCGAGACGGTCACCGGTTTCATCACCATCGAGCACGCCAACGCCTTCGCCCGCCGCTATGTGCGTGATTCCGTCGAGCGCTGCCGCGCCCCGGGCATGGATGCGAAGGCGGTGCTCGATGCGTGGTTCGCCTTCGGCGAGGATGCCGAGGTGCTCGGCGCCGGCGACGATGCCTGGGTCAGCCGCGCTGAGTTGAAGGACTTTGCCGACACGCCGGTACGCGATGCCGAGGAACGCAACTGGCGCGTTCTCGACCCGCGCCGCGACGAGGACGATGATGACGACGAGGACGCCCCATGAGCACCTTCCAGGTGCTGTGTGGCGACTTCGCCCACTACCAGGACCCCGACGAGGAATGGAGCGTGGACGGCTTCCGCACGGCGGAGGCGGCAGCGGAATACGCCCGCCGCTTCGTGCGCGACCAGGTCGAGCATCTGCGCTCCGAGTATGACGACCCCGAGGCGCTGCGCAGCGCCTTCATGATGTTCGGCGAGTACGCGATCGCGCCCGGCTTCGAGCTGAAGTCCTGGCTCGACCACTGCATCGCCAACCCGGCCGCGCGCAAGGCCGACACCGACTACCAGGCGCTCGATCCCAACCGATGAAACTCCGCTTCGCGCCGTCGCCCACCGGCCTCCTGCATGTCGGCAATGCCCGTGTCGCGCTCGCCAACTGGCTGCATGCCCGCAGGCATGGCGGCGACTTCCTGCTTCGCTTGGACGACACCGATCTCGAACGCTCGAAGCCGGAATTCGCGGCGGCGATCGAGGAGGATCTCCGCTGGCTCGGCCTGGACTGGGATGGGCGCGTCGCGCAGTCCGAGCGGCTGGACCGCTACGCGGCGGCGGCCGAGCAGCTGAAGGCCTCCGGCCGCCTATACCCTTGCTTCGAGACCGAGGACGAACTCACCTTCAAGCGCGAACGCCGCCGCCGTGAAGGCCGCCCGCCGGTCTATGACCGCGAAGCGCTGCGCATGACGCAGGAGCAGATCGACCGCGCCATCGCCAACGGCAAGCTGCCCTATTGGCGCTTCCGTCTTTCCACCCGCTCGGTCGGCTGGACGGATCTGGTGCTCGGCCCGCGCAGCGTGAAGTTGCCGGCCATTTCCGACCCCGTGCTGATCCGCGCGGACGGGTCGCCGCTCTATACCTTCACCTCGGTGGTGGACGACCTCGAGATGGGGATCACGCATGTGATCCGAGGCGAGGACCATGTCACCAACACCGGCATCCAGCTCGATCTCTATGAGGCGCTGGGCGGCGATCCCGCGCGGCTCGCCTTCGGCCACCTGCCGCTGTTGACGGATGAGACGGGCGGCGCGCTGTCCAAACGCCTCGGCTCCGTGTCGCTGCGCCACCTGCGCAAGGACGGGATCGAGCCGGCCGCGCTCGCAGGCTACCTTGCCGCGCTCGGCTCCTCGGCCGATCCGGTGCCGGGCCTGCCGGCGGAACTCGCGGCGGGGTTCGACATCACCCGCTCGTCCCACGCCACCGCGCGCTTCGACACGCGGCAGCTGCTCGCGCTGAACCGGCGCGTGCTGCACGGCGCGGCCTTCGACGCCGTGCGCGAGCGGCTGCCAGAGGGGGCGGACGAAGCCTTCTGGCTGGCCGTGCGCGGCAATCTCGACCTGCTGCGGGAAGCACGGCCCTGGCTCGACGTGGTCCGCGGCAGCATCGTGCCGCCGGTGCAGGAGGGGGAGCACGCGTTCCTCAAGGCGGCCCTCGCCGCCCTGCCGCCGGAACCCTGGGATGCTGGCACCTGGCCCGCCTGGACCGGCGCGCTGAAGGACGGCACCGGGCGCAAGGGCAAGGCGCTGTTCCTGCCGCTGCGCCTTGCCTTGACGGGGGAGGAGCACGGCCCCGACCTCACCACGCTTCTGCCGCTGATCGGGCGCGAGCGGGCGGCCTTCCGGCTGCGGCTTTCGGCCGGCGCTTGAACCGGCGCGCCGAAAGGCGCAAAAGACAAGTCATGTCTGCGTCCAGGCCTCGCGCGACCGCGCTCTGTCGCTGAACCGCTCCTCCGGGGAAGCCGTTTCCCCGCGCGCCTGACCGCGACCCCAGCCCGCCGGACCGCCATGACCGACCTTCTCCTCCACGACAGCGCGGCGCGCACGAAGCGCCGCTTCGTCCCGATCGATCCGACCCATGTGCGGATGTATGTGTGCGGGCCGACGGTCTACGACCTCGCGCATCTTGGGAATGCCCGGCCCGTCGTGGTGTTCGACGTGCTGGCGCGGCTGTTGCGCCGGCTCTACCCGAAGGTGACCTACGTCCGGAACATCACGGATGTGGACGACAAGATCAACGCGCGGAGCCGCGAGAGTGGCGAGCCGATCGCGGCCATCACCGCCCGCACCACCGCCGATTTCCATCGCGACATGGCCGCGCTCGGCGCATTGCCGCCGGATGTCGAGCCGCGCGCGACCGGCCACATCGCCGAGATGGTCGCGCTGATCCAGCGGCTGATCGCCAATGGCCACGCCTATGCGGCGGATGGGCACGTGCTGTTCAGCGTGTCGTCCTTCGCCGAGTACGGGCGGCTTTCGGGCCGCAGCCCGGACGAACTGCTCGCCGGCGCGCGCGTTGACGTCGCGCCCTACAAGCGCGATGCCGGCGACTTCGTGCTGTGGAAGCCCTCCGACGCGGAAACGCCAGGATGGGACAGCCCCTGGGGGCGCGGGCGGCCTGGCTGGCACATTGAATGCTCGGCCATGTCCTGGAAGCATCTGGGCGAGGAATTCGATATCCATGGCGGCGGGCACGACCTGATCTTCCCGCACCATGAGAACGAGGTCGCGCAATCCGTCTGCGCCTTCCCCGGCCATGCCTTCGCGCATTACTGGATGCACAACGGCATGCTGCTCGTGGATGGCGAGAAGATGTCGAAGTCGCTCGGCAATTTCCGCACCGTGCGCGACATCCTGGCCGAGGGCGCCTGGGCGGGGGAGGCGTTCCGCCTGCTGCTGTTGCGTACGCATTACCGCGCCGCGCTCGACTTCACGATGGACGGGTTGGGGGAGGCGAAGGCCGAGCTCGACGACCACTATGCGATGCTCTCCCGCGCCCCCGCCGCGCCAGGCGGGCCGCTGGCCGGGAAACTGGCCGAATGGGTGATCGCGCCGCTGCTCGATGACATCAACACGCCGCTGGCCCTCGGCCGGTTGCGGGACCTGCGCACGCTCGAGAATGCGGTGACCGTCGGCGGATCGCCCGCGGTCGTGCTGGAACGGACCGGCCTGTCCGAACCGCCCGCGCCCGGCGTTGCGGCGGCCGCGTTCCGGGAGGCGGCGTCGATCCTCGGCATCGCGACCGGCGATCCCGCGGCCTGGCGGCAGGGTGGCGAGGACGCCAGCGCGATCGAAGCCGCCATCGCCGCGCGCCTCGCGGCCCGCGCGTCGCGGAACTTCGGCGAGGCCGATCGTATCCGCGACGAGTTGAAGGCGCAGGGCATCCTGCTGGAAGATGGGCCGGGTGGGACGACCTGGCGTCGCGCTTGACCTTGCCACCATGGGAAGCGCCAGCATCCCGACCGGTCCTGACAAGCCGGGAGACACCACCATGACCCGCCTCGCGCTCGCCTTCCTCGCCGTGCTGATCGTGGCGCCTGCCGCCGCGCAACAAGGCCACCAGGGCCATGGTGCGCCCGCGCGCGGCGCGCAGGAGGCGGCCTCGACGCGTGAATTCCGCGCCGCGAACGACCGCATGCATCGCGACATGGCGATCCGCTTCAGCGGTGACGCCGACCGCGACTTCGCCGCCGGCATGATCCCGCACCACCAGGGTGCCATCGACATGGCGCGCGTGGTGCTGCGCCACGGACGCGACCCCGAGATGCGCGCCATGGCCGAGTCCATCATCCGTGCACAGGAAGCCGAGATCGCGCAGCTGCGCGCCTTCCTCGCGCGAAGCCAGCCGCGATGACCGGTGGGCGCAAGGAGGGCAGGGCGCGGCTCACCGCGCCCGACGGCGAGACGCCCGTCATCGTCCTGGTGCGCCCGCAGATGGCACGCAACATCGGCAGCACCGCGCGCGCCATGGCCAATGGAGGGCTGTTTCACCTGCGCATCGTCGCGCCGCGCGACGGGTGGCCGCAGCCCGATGCCTATCCCGCGGCCTCAGGCGCCGATGTCATCCTCGATCATGCGCAGGTCTTCGACAGCGTCGCGGCGGCGGTCGCCGATTGCCACCGCGTGATGGCCACCTGCCCGCGGCCGCGCCACGTCGTCATGCCGGTCCGCACTGCACGCGCGGCGGCGGAGGATCTGCGCGACATCGCCGGGCGCGGCCTGCGGTCCGCCGTGCTGTTCGGGCCAGAGCGCGCGGGCCTCGAGAACGACGACGTGGCCTGTGCCGATACGCTGGTCCGCTATCCGTTGAACCCGGAGCACATGTCGCTCAACCTCGCCCAGGCGGTGATGATCCTGGCCTATGAATGGTGGACGGCAGCCGAGGCGACGCCGCCGCGCGCGCTGATGACGAACGAGACGCGCATCGCCACCAAAGGCGAACTGGAGACCTTCCTCGGACGGCTGGTGGCGGAACTGGACGCGAGCGGATTCCTCGACCATGCCGAGAAGCGCCCTGGCATGGTGCGCAACCTGCGCCACTGGTTCCAGCGCGGGGAGGTGACGGAGCAGGAACTCCGCACCCTCCACGGCGTGGTGACGGAACTGTCGCGCGGCCGGATGCGGCGCGGAAGGCCGGACGTGGCGCCGCCCTGGGGCTGATCCTACCGCGCGCGCTCGATACAGAAATCGACGACATCGGCCAGCGCCCGCTTTTCGGCACCGTCCGGAAAGCCCGCCAGCGCTGCGAGCGCCTGGTCGCCATAGGCCCGCGCACGTCCGATCGTGTCGGCAAGGCCGCGGTGGCGGGCGATCAGCGCCTGCGCCTGGGCGAGGTCGCCGTCTGACTGGTCCCGATCCTCGAGCGTGCGGCGCCAGAACGCGCGCTCCGCATCGTCGCCGCGCGCGAAGGCGAGCAGTACGGGCAGCGTGATCTTGCCCTCGCGGAAATCGTCGCCGACGGTCTTGCCCAGCGCTTCCTGGTCGGCGCTGTAGTCGAGCGCATCGTCCACCAGCTGGAAGGCGACGCCGAGCGCCATGCCGAATTCCCGGAGCGCCGCCTGCGCTGCCGGCGGCTGGCCGGCCACGACGGCGCCGACTTCCGTTGCCGCGGCGAAGAGCGCCGCGGTCTTGCCTTCGATCACCGCGAGGTACTGCGCCTCGGTCGTCGTGGTGTCGTTCTGCGTCATCAACTGCAGAACCTCGCCCTCGGCGATCGTGGCGGACGCTTCGGACAGGATTCGCAGCACCTCGAGCGACCCGTCCGTCACCATCAATTGGAAAGCGCGGGAGAACAGGAAGTCGCCGACGAGCACCGAGGGCTTGTTGCCGAACAGGGCGTTGGCCGAGGCCTGGCCGCGGCGAAGTGCGCTCTCGTCGACGACGTCGTCATGCAGAAGGGTCGCGGTGTGGATGAACTCGACGCAGGCGGCGAGGCCGACGTGCCGATCCCCGCGATACCCGCACATGCGCGCGGCGGCGAGCGTGAGCAGCGGGCGCAGGCGCTTGCCGCCCGCGGCGACGATGTGGGCCGCGAGTTGCGGGATCAGCGCGACGTCGCTCTGCATCCGCTCGACGATGACGCGGTTGCAGGCTTCGAGGTCGTCGCGCAGAAGCGCGATCAATTTGGTCAGCGCGTCTTCGCCCCGCGCGGCCGGCGGGGCGACGCGTGGCGATGCTGTTGCGCTCACCCTTGCTCTGCTCCTGGTGCGGGCGGCACCATAGGCGCCGCCCGCCGGGGCGGCAAGCGGCGGAAAATCAAGGGAAATGGACTTGCGATGCGCATTGTCGCCACCACGACGGATCCGGTCAGGCTGAGTTTCCTCCGTGCCTTGCTTGCCGACGCCGGCATCGAGACGATCGTGCTCGACGCCCATATCAGTGCGGTGGAAGGCGGCATCGGCGCCTTCCCGCGGCGCCTCGCCGTGGCGACGGATGACGAGGCGCGGGCGCTGGCCGTCCTTGTGGAGGCCGGCGAGGCCATGGCGTGAGCGAGACGACCGAGGATCAGCTGCTCGGCGGTCGCGTCCGCCTGCGCCAGCCGCGGGAGGGATTTCGCGCGGGCCTGGACGCCGTGATGCTCGCGGCCTTCGTCCCGGCGCGATCCGGCGAGCGGGTGCTGGAAGCGGGATGCGGAAGCGGCGCCGCCTTTCTTTGCCTCGCGGCACGCGTTCCAGGGCTGGATGTCGCGGCAGTGGAGCGAGAGCCCAGCATGGCGGCGCTCGCGCGGGCCAATGCCGCTGCGAATGGCGTGACCGCGCGGGTGGAAGACGGGGACGTCGCTGACCCTGCCATGGCCCGGTCGCTTGGGCCCTTCCACCACGCCTTGGCGAATCCGCCGTTCTGGCCTGGTGGCACGCCACCGCCCGGGGCGATCCGCCGCGCCGCGACACATGAATCCGATGCCGGGCTCGATGCCTGGGCCTCGTTCCTGGCGGCCGGCCTGAAGCGGGGCGGCACGGCATCCATGATCCTGCCCGCGGCGCGCTTCGATGCCGGCATCGCCGCACTGCGCGGGGCGGGCATGGGCGCAACGCTGCTGTTGCCGCTCGTGCCGCGGGATGGGATGGAAGCGAAACGAGTCCTGTTGCGCGGGCGCAAGGGGGCGAAGGGCCCGGCGCGGATCTTGCCGCCCCTGGCGTTGCACCTTGCCGACGGGACCTTCACGCTGGCCGTCGAGGACGTGCTCCGGGGTGCCGCTCCGCTCGGGCCGGGCTGACGCCGCCCGCGCTGACCTACTGGTCCTTCACTTCCGGATGGCGGAGGAGCCAGAGTCGCTCATGCGCGGCGACAAGGCTCTCGAGGTTCTTGCGTCTGTTGGAATCCGGCGCGGTTGGCCGGCGCGTCAGCATCATTTCGAGAATCCGGAGCAGATCCTCCGCCACCTCGAAATCACCCTGGTCGCAGGCGTGGTGGAACGCGATGAGGATCTTGTCCGACAGACGTCGGGTATGGCGCGGCGTAGCGCCGCCGCCACGACCACCTTCGGCGCCCTGCGCGCCATCTGAATCCTCGAAAGACATCAAGCCTGCCCCTTCGTCGTTCCGCCGTCGCGCCCTTCGGGGGGCTTCGGACACGCGGCACGGAGAACATAGCCATTGCCGCCCGGTTGCGGAACCCCGCGTCTCATAAAGCGCGCAGTTGCGCAGCCACGGCGCCGGCAATCGCCTCGGGTGTGGTCTCGGGCCGGAAGAGACTTCTCACGCGACCATCCGGGCCGATGAAATAGATGAAGGACGAGTGGTCCATCAGGTAGTCGCCCATGTCACGCGGGCGGACCTTGGCGTAGTACACGCGATAGGCGCGGGCGGCCTGGGCGATCTGCTCCGGCGTGCCGGTCAGGCCCACCATGCGCGGATGGAATCGGGACACGTAGTCGGCGAGCGCCGCCTGCGTGTCGCGCTCGGGGTCGATGGTGATGAAGACCGGCGTCACGCGCTCGCCCGCGGGGCCCATCGCATCCAAGGCCGCGGCGATCGTGCCCAGTTCGGTCGGGCAGACATCCGGGCAGTAGGCGTAGCCGAAATACAGCAGCACGGCGCGCCCCGCGAAGTCGCGGTCGGTCACGGTGCGGCCGGTGTGATCGACGAGGGTGAAGGGCCCGCCAAGCGCCACGCCCTGCGCCAGCTGGATGCCGCCGGCGGATGGCGCCGGCATCTCCATGCCGGTCAGCGCGGCGATGCGGCGGAGGAACGCGTCGGCGATGGGCTCATTGGGCGAGCGCCCAAGCCAGGCGAACGCCCAGAGCCCGCCAAGGAGAAGTGCGAGGACAAGTGAAGCGATGCGGACGACGCGGATCATGCGCGGCTGATACGCACCGCGGCGCGGGGCGCGCAAGGGCGCCCCGCGTAACGCTCAGTGACGGACGCCTTCGATCGCGCCTTCCGGTTGGGGCGTGGAGAAGACGCTGTCCGCGAAGGCCTCTTCCCAGGTCCCGGCGGTGCTCGCCTTGGAGTATTCCGTGGCGCGATTTTCGAAGAAGTTGGTGTGCTCGACCGCGTTCAGCATTTCGTCGAGCCAGGGCAGCGGGTTCTTCTCGATGTTGTAGAGGGGGTCGAGGCCGAGCTGCTGCAGGCGACGGTCGGCGATGAAGCGGATGTACTTCTTCGTCGCCTCGGCATCGAGGCCCTGTACGCCGCCGAGCTCGAAGGCGAGGTCGATGAAGGCGTCTTCATGGTCCACGATGGTGGCGCAGATGAGGTAGAGGTCGCGCCGGAACTCCTCGGTCCAGATCTCCGGATTCTCCTGCACGAAGGTGCGGAACAGCCGGATGACGGACAAGCAGTGCAGCGTCTCGTCGCGCACGGACCAGGACACGATCTGCCCCATGCCCTTCATCTTGTTGAAGCGCGGGAAATTCATGAGGATCGCGAAAGACGCGAAGAGCTGCAGGCCTTCTGTAAAGGCGCCGAACGCGGCGAGCGTCTTGGCGATCTCGGTCTTGCTCTCGACCGAGAAGGTCTGCATGTAGTCGTACTTGTCCTTCATCTCCTTGTACTTGAGGAAGGCCGTGTACTCGATCTCCGGCATGCCGATGGTGTCGAGCAGGTGGGAGTACGCCGCGATATGCACCGTCTCGATGTTCGAGAAGGCGCTCAGCATCATCAGCACTTCCGTCGGCTTGAACACCTGCGAATAGTGCTTCATGTAGCAGTTGTTCACCTCGACATCCGCCTGGGTGAAGAAGCGGAAGATCTGCGTCAGCAGGTTCCGCTCGGATTCTGTGAGATTCTTTTGCCAGTCCTTCACATCGTCCGCGAGCGGCACTTCCTCCGGCAGCCAATGGATTCGCTGCTGGGTCAGCCAGGCGTCATAGGCCCAGGGATACCGGAAGGGCTTGTAGACCGGGTTCGAGGTGAGCAGATCGAACTTCACAGGCAGTTCGTCGGTCGCGATCCCATCGGCCATCTGAGCCATCCCCCGCTGATGCTGTGATGCCGCTTCTACCAGAACTGGTGTCGTCGGCAATCGTTCGCCGCAACATCTGGTGGGAGGCCGCCGCACCGCAAGGCTATCCCATCGACTCGCGCAGCCTCGTCAATGCGACATCAGGACCGGGACGGTCATCTGCCGCAGCAGGGTGCGCGTGACGCCACCGAGGACGAATTCGCGCAGTCGGGAGTGGCCATAGGCCCCGACCACGAGGAGGTCCGCCGACATGTCGGAGGCATGGTTCAGCAGCAGGTCGGCATCGGGCACATCCGGTGCCAAGCGGTGTTCGACGGTCACGGAAAGCCCATGGCGGGCGAGATGCAGCGCGATGTCGGCGCCCGGTTCCTCGCCATGGCCGGCGATGCCCCCTTCGGGGTTGGCGGCAAGGACGCAGGTCGTGGTGGCCCCGGCGATCATGGGCAGGGCGTCGTTGACCGCCCGGGCGGCTTCGCGGCTCGCATTCCAGCCGACCAGAACGCGGGTCCCGACCGAGACGAAGCGGCCGGCATAGGGCACGACCAGAACCGGGCGCCCGGCGCCGAAGAGCACGTCGCCGACCATTCCCGCGGTGCCCGGCGCGGCCGTCTCCGGGTCCTCCTGCCCGATGATGGCGAGGTCGGCGTAGCGGGCATGGAGCGCGATTTCCTCGCGCAGCATGCCCTCGGCCAACCGCCACTCCCCGCGCACCCCATCACGCGTGGCGCGCTCGCGAAAGACGGCCTCGACCCGCCGCGCATCCTCGATCGCCGCGGTGCGCATCTCCTCCATCAGCCCCCCGAGCGCCGCCCCGCCGCCGGCATCGGCCATAGCGACCATTGGGAAGGCGACGTCGACGACGAAAAGGGCCGTGAGATGGGCATCGTGTCGCCGCGCGAGGTCCATCGCGAGGTCGAGGCGCTGCGCCGATTGCGCGCTGGCGTCGAGGTGAACGAGCAGGTCCCGGTATGGCATCGAATCCTCCAGCGCCCGGCCCCGGGCCGTGGCGTCGGACGCGAGGATTCCGCGCTGTGCCGGCGATGGCGTTGATCCGGCGCAATCTGCGCCGGCCATCATTCTATTCGGCGCGGATGCCGAGGGCGCGGACCTCCGGCTCCCAGTAGTCGATCTCCTCCCGCACATACTGGGCGAAGCGGGCGGGCGTGTAGC
This sequence comes from Roseomonas nitratireducens, assembly GCF_017813355.1. GTDB lineage: Bacteria > Pseudomonadota > Alphaproteobacteria > Acetobacterales > Acetobacteraceae > Neoroseomonas > Neoroseomonas nitratireducens. Next base: position 45,197 of record NZ_JAGIYZ010000009.1, on the reverse strand, counting down.
CGCGCATCGCGGGGGTGCCCATGTCCTCGAAGCGGCCGGCGATGGCGGGGTCGGCCAAGGCCAGGTCCGTCGCCGCCGCCATGCGGGCGACGATCGCCTCGGGCGTCCCGGCTGGGGCGAAGAAGCCGTACCAGGAATAGGCCTTGTAGTCCGGGATGCCGGCCTCGGCCGCCGTCGGCACGTCGGGCAGCAGGGAGGATCGGCGATCGGTGGCGACGAAGACCACCCGCGCCTGCCCCCCTTCATGCATGCCCTTGAGGAGCGAGGGGATATCCGAGCAGAACTGGATCTCCCCGGCGGTCAGGGCGGTGAAGACCTGCCCGCCGCCCCGATAGGGCACGTGGACCGCCTGCGTGTTCGTGCGGATGCAGAAGGTGGCCGAGGCGATGTGCCCGGAGGTGCCGATGCCCGATGAGCCATACTGGAAGCGCCCCGGCGCGGCGCGCAGGGCGGCGACGAACTCCGTCGCGGTGCGCGGCGCGAAGTTGCGCGTGGTGATGGCGAGCGCGATCGGGACGAAGACCGTGGGGGCGATCGCTACCAGATCGCGCCTGGCGTCGAACGGAACGGGCGAGGGAAGGCCGCGGGCAAGCGCGATCGGCGACAGGGTCGAGAGCACGAAGACCTCCCCGTTGGGCGGCTGCTTCGCGACGTAGTCCGTGCCGACGACCCCGCCCGCGCCGGGCCGGTTCTCGATCACCACGGGCTGGCCGAGGATATCGGCCAGCTTCGGGGCGAGGAGCCGGGTCGTGATGTCGGTGCCGCCGCCGGTGCCGAAGGGCACGACGATGCGCACCGGACGGGTCGGCCAGGGTGCCTGGGCGAGGGCCGGAGCCGGCAGCAGGCTCGCGGCAAGCAGTACGCGGCGGGTTGGGCGAAGGGTCATGGGCGCGGCTCCAGGCGGTATGCGGGGAAGCGTGCCGTGGATCGGGCCTGTGGAAAAGTCTGGCCTTGCGCCGGATCGCGGCAGCACCCTTATGAACGAAACGGGAACACGTAATCTCCTGTAACGTCTCGCTGGTCCTTGGCAAGAGGTTCCTGCGGCACCCGATCTGGTGGTGACAACAGTGTTGCAAGACTACATCTTGTGGCGGAGCGGGGTTCCGCGCCTAAATGCGCTCGCGGGACGGGAGTCTCGTGGCCCGTGGGGGGGCCGTTCTACCGGGGGGGTTATCCGTGTTCGACGCTGTGCAGCTTGAGGGCCATGGGCAGGTCCGTGTCGATCGCTCGCGCGATGCGTTGCTGACCGATTTCGGGAAGGCAACGCTGGACGACCGCTATCTCCTGCCAGGCGAATCCTACCAGGATCTCTTCGCGCGGGTCGCGAGCGCCTATGGCGACGACGCAGCCCATGCGCAGCGGATCTACGACTACATCTCGCGCCTGTGGTTCATGCCGGCGACGCCGGTGCTGTCCAATGGCGGCACGACGCGCGGCCTTCCGATCTCCTGCTTCCTCAACGAGGCGTCGGACAGCCTCGACGGCATCGTCGGCCTGTGGAACGAGAATGTCTGGCTCGCGGCGAAGGGCGGCGGCATCGGCTCCTACTGGGGCAATCTGCGCGGCATCGGCGAGAAGGTCGGCCGGAACGGCAAGACCTCCGGCGTCATTCCCTTCATCCGCGTCATGGACAGCCTGACGCTCGCCATCTCCCAGGGCTCGCTGCGCCGCGGCTCGGCCGCCTGCTACCTGCCGGTAAACCATCCCGAGATCGAGGAATTCCTCGAGATGCGTCGCCCGACCGGCGGCGACCCGAACCGCAAGGCGCTGAACCTCCACCACGGCGTGCTGATCCCCGACGCCTTCATGCGCGCGGTCGAGGCCGACGAGGAATGGGCCCTGGTGTCCCCGAAGGACGGGGCGCTGATGAAGAAGGTCTCGGCCCGCAGCCTTTGGATCCGCATCCTGACGGCACGCATCGAGACCGGCGAGCCCTACATCATCTATTCCGACCACGTGAACCGCGCGCGGCCGGAGCACCACAAACTCGCGGGGCTGGAGGTGAAGACCTCCAATCTCTGCTCGGAGATTACGCTGCCGACGGGCATCGACCAGCATGGCGAGGAGCGGACGGCGGTCTGCTGCCTCTCCTCGCTCAACTGCGAGACCTGGTTCGAGTGGCACAAGGAACCGCAGTTCATTCCCGATGTGATGCGGTTCCTCGACAACGTGCTGCAGTCCTTCATCGACACCGCACCCGATTCCATGGCGCGTGCGAAGTACAGCGCGATGCGGGAACGCTCCGTCGGCCTCGGCGTGATGGGCTTCCACTCCTTCCTGCAGAAGATGAACGTCCCCTTCGAGTCCGTCGTCGCGAAGGTGTGGAACAAGAAGATGTTCAAGCACGTCCGCGAGCAGGCGGACGCGGCGTCCCGCCTGCTGGCGGAGGAGCGCGGACCGTGCCCGGACGCGGCCGAGTACGGCTTCATGGAGCGCTTCTCGAACAAGATCGCGATCGCGCCGACGGCCTCGATCAGCATCATCTGCGGCGGCGCGAGCCCCGGAATCGAGCCGATCGCGGCGAATGTCTACAACCACAAGACGCTGTCCGGCTCCTTCATCGTGCGCAACCCGTACCTTCAGAAGGTGCTGGCCAAGCACGGGCGCGACGACGACGAGACCTGGACGACGATCACCGTCACCAAGGGATCGGTCCAGCACCTGGACTTCCTGACAGAGCACGAGAAGGCGATCTTCAAGACGGCCTTCGAACTCGACCAGCGCTGGGTCGTGGAGCATGCGGCCGACCGCACGCCCTATATCTGCCAGTCGCAGTCGGTGAACATCTTCCTGCCCGCCAACGTCCACAAGCGCGACCTGCACCAGATCCACATGAGCGCGTGGAAGAAGGGCGTGAAGTCGCTCTACTACTGCCGCTCGCTGTCGATCCAGCGCGCCGACACGATCAGCGAGAAGGTCGTGGGGCAGGGCGACATCATGGCGGCGCATGTTCCGATGGAGCGCGAGGCGACACTGCCTCTCGCCGCCGCACAGCCTTCCGGCAACGCGAACAACTACGAGGAATGCCTCGCCTGCCAGTAGCGCCGCCGCGAGGCGGGCATGTCCGGACTGCCCGCCACGCAACTGCGTGACGCTTCGTAATCGAAGGCCCATCGGACACCCGTCCGGTGGGTCTTTCGTCTTACGCGACCGTGCAGGCAGGCCGTGCCCCGATACGGAACGATCCAAGGGGCCGTCTTTCGCGCGACCCAGACTGAGAGCCGACCCCATCAGGTTTCCCATACGACGGCGTCGAAGCGGCCATAGGGCGCTTGCGGGCGACGCGCCCCGCCCCTAATCGATCGCCGAAGGGAACGGGAAGCGACAATGGATGACGCAATGACCGGCGAAGGCGCGATTGCGCATGCTGAACGGCTCGATCGCCTGGCGGAGGTCGCGGTCAAGGTCGGGCTCGGCCTCGCGCCCGGACAGGAACTCGTGATGACCGCCTCGGTCGAGGCCCTCGACCTGGCCCGGCGCATCACCGAGCACGCCTACCGTGCCGGTGCGCGCCTCGTGACCACGCTGCTCGCTGACGACCAGGCCGCGCTGGCGCGCTACCGGTTTGCACCCGACGAGAGCTTCGACTCCGCGCCAGGCTGGCTGTTCGACGGCATGGCTGCTGCCTTCCGGGGCGGCGCCGCGCGGCTCGCCATCGTCGGCGAGGATCCGTCGCTTCTCGCGGGCCAGGATCCCGACAAGATCGCTCGCGCGAATCGTGCCAGGTCGCGGGCCTATCGTCCGGCGCTCGACCTGATTTCCACCTCCACCATCAACTGGGCGCTCGTCGCGGCGGCAACACCGGCCTGGGCCAGGGCTGTCTTTCCCGACACGCCCGAGGACGTGGCAATGGCCCGGCTGTGGGATGCGATCTTCGCAGCGTCCCGTATCGATGCGGCCGACCCGGTGGCGGCATGGGCGGCGCACAATGCCGGCCTGATGGCGCGGCGGAACATGCTGAACGAACGGCGCTACGCGGCGTTGCACTTCCGCGGTCCCGGCACCGACCTGCGTGTCGGCCTCGCCGATGGTCACGCCTGGATGGGCGGGCTGACCACGGCGAAGAACGGACTGACCGGCAATCCCAACATCCCGACCGAGGAAGTCTTCACGACACCCCACGCCGCTCGGACCGAAGGTGTCGTCGCCGCGACCAAGCCGCTGGCCTATCAGGGGACCCTGATCCGCGACATCCGTGTGCGATTCGAGGGCGGCGTGATCGTCGACGCCGAGGCCAGCACGGGCGCCGAGGTCCTGCGGCGCATGATCGGCACCGATGAAGGCGCGCGGCGTCTTGGCGAAGTCGCGCTCGTGCCGGATTCCAATCCGATCTCCCGCAGCGGCGTATTGTTCCTCAACACGCTGTTCGACGAGAACGCGGCGAGCCACATCGCGCTTGGCCAGGCCTATTCCAAATGCTTCACCGACAAGGATTTGTCGGATGAGGCGCTTGCTGCGCGCGGCGCGAACCGCAGCCTGATCCATGTCGACTGGATGATCGGATCGGCCGAGACGGATGTGGATGGAATCGCTGCGGACGGAGCGGCCGAACCGCTGATGCGCCGGGGTGAATGGGTGCGCTAGACGCAGCGGCGTCCGGGCGCGACAGTTCGGCCCATGCCCGGATCACTGTCTCGGCGTCTTGACGCCGCCATCGCCGCGCTGCCGCGTGCCTATCCTGGTCCCGGCGGTGCTGTCGCCGTGCTGCGGCACGGGCAGATCCTCGCCCGCCATGCCTGGGGCTGGGCCAACGCAGAGCGGCGCATACCCTTCACGCCGCACACCCTGTTCCGGATGTGCTCCATCACCAAGCAGTTCACCTGCGCGGCGTTGCTCGACGCGGTGCCCGACCCGTCCGAGCTCGACGCCGCGCTGAAGGCGCGCTTGCCGCTGCTCGAAGGGCCCGTGCCGGGCGTCGTGCATCTCTGCCACAACCAGTCGGGGCTCAGGGATTATTGGGCCGTCGCGATGCTACACGGTTCGCCGGTGGAGGCGCCCTTCGGCACGGATGAGGCGCAGGCCGTCATGTCCGGCACGCGCACGCTGCACTTCGCGCCCGGCACGCGATACTCCTACGCGAACCAGAATTTCCGCCTGCTGTCCGACCTGCTGGAGGAGCGCAAAGGCGCGACCTTCGCCGATATCCTGCGCCGTCGCATCTTCGCGCGTGTCGGCATGGAGACCGCCTTCCTCGCGGCCGATACCCGCGCCATGCCGGACGGGACGGAGGGTTATGAGGGAAGCCAGGCGAACGGCGTCCGCGCCGCCGAGAACCGGATCCTCTGGACCGGCGATGCCGGGCTCGGCGCATCGCTCGACGACATGATCGCCTGGGAACGGCACATCGATGCCATGCGCGACGACGCGCAGTCGCTGCCGGGCAGGCTCGCCGCGCCTGTCTCCTTCGCGAATGGCGTGCCGGCGAGCTATGGATTCGGCCTAGCGCGCGGCACGGAATTCGACAGGGCCATCTTCGGACATGGTGGCGCGCTGAGGGGCTGGCGCAGCCATCGGCTGTATGTGCCTGCGGAACGGGTTTCGATCGTCGTCATGTTCAATCACCTGTCCGACGCACACGCCGCCGCGCTCGACCTGCTCGCCGCCGTGCTGGACGCGTCGCGTCCGACGCCGATCGACGACCTGCCGACACCGCCATGGCTCGGCACGTGGCGGGAACCGCAGACCGGGTTGGCTGTGCGCGTCGACAGCGCCGGGCCCGGGCGTGTCCGCCTGCGCTACGGCCATGTGGCGGAGCGGCTCGACATCCGGCGCGACGGGTCGGCCGGCAATGGCCGCACATTGCTCCGCTCTGAGGCCGGCGGCCTGAGCATGGCGCGTCCGCAGGAGAACCAGGCCAGCACGCTCGTTCCGTGGTCGGGCGAAGCGCGACCGGACATCGCCGGTCGCTATCGCTGCGCGGAACTCGGTGCGGAACTCGAGGTTGCCGAAGCGGGTGGCGCCATCTACGGCGCGTTCCAGGGCATGCTGGGACGCGGCCGGATGGAGCTGCTCGAACCGATCGGCCAGGATCTGTGGACGCTGCCATGCCCGCGGGCCTTGGACCACACGCCCCCGGGGGATTGGACGCTCGCCTTCCGCCGCGCGACGGATGGACGGATCGCGGATGTCGAGGTCGGCTGCTGGCTCGCCCGCCGCCTGACCTACGCGAAAGTTGCCGCATGATGGGCAACCTTGCCGACCTGGTTCAGGCCCTTGAGGCCGTCGCGGCCGCCGGAACGCTGGCGGGCCAGCCCGATGCGACCTTCCGCGCGCTGGAAGCGGCGACCCGTGCCGCCATCGGCCACCGCCTGTTCACCGTGATGCGGCACGATCCCGCGGCGGGCCGAAACCGCCGGGTCTTCACGAGCGATCCCGCCGCCTATCCGGTCTCGGGCCACAAGCCGGTCGACTGGGCGCACCCCTGGGCGCAGCGCGTCTTGCGGCAGGGCGAGCCCTGGATCGGGCGGAGCGCGGCCGACATCGCCTGGGCCTATCCCGACCATGAGCGCATCGCGGCGATGGGACTCGCCAGTGCCATGAACCTGCCGGTCCGCTGGAACGGCGCCGTGCTTGGCACGGTCAACCTGCTGCATGCGGAAGGACATTTCGCGGAGGAGAGTGCCGTTCGCGGCATGTTGTTCGCCGCTCTTGCCGTGCCGGCCATGCTCGCTATCGATGGCCCCTGATCAGCCGGAGGTCGCCATGACACGCATCGCTCGCCGCCACCTGCTCGCGACACCCGCCCTTCTGGCCGCCGCGCCGGCCTTGGGGCAGGGGGCGTTCACGCGGCCCGTCCGCCTCATTGTCCCCTGGGCACCTGGCGGCACGACCGACATCCTCGCGCGCATCGTCGCCGAACCGCTCGCCACGGCGCTGGGTCAGCCCGTGCTCGTGGAGAATCGTTCCGGCGCGAGCGGAAATGTCGGGTCCGACCTGGTCGCCAAGGCCGCGCCCGACGGCCACACCCTGTTGTTCGGGTCGATGTCCACGCATGCGATGAACCACGCCCTCATGCGCAGCATGCCATTCGACGGGGTCGCCGACTTCACGCCGCTCGCGATGCTGGGCTTCGCCGTCAACACCATGGTGATCCATCCATCGGTGCCGGCGCAGAGCGTGCCCGAATTCATCGCCCATGCCCGGGCGAACCCGGAGAAGGTGGCCTACGCCTCCGCCGGTCCCGGCTCGACCAACCATCTCTGCGCCGCGTTGTTCGAGAGCATGACCGGCATCCGGATGGTCCATGTTCCCTATCGCGGCGGACAGCCGGCGGTGACGGACACGGTCGCCGGGCAGACCCAGCTTCTGTTCAGCGCCGCGACCCAGACCATGCCGCATGTCGATGGCGGCCGCCTTCGCCTGATCGGCGTGACGGAGGCCGCGCGCTGGAGCCGCCAGCCATCCATCCCCACCGTCGGAGAGGCCGTGCCGGGCTACGAGATGGCCGTCTGGTACGGCGCCTTCGGCCCGAAGGGCATGGACCCGGCGCTCCAGCGTCGCCTCAACGCCGATCTCAACCGCATCATGGAGCTTCCAGCGGTCAAGGACCGGCTTGCCGGGATGGGCGTGGAGATGGCCGTCGAGAGCACGGACGCCTTCGGTCGCCGCCTTGTCGCCGATGCTGAGAAGTGGGGCGCGTTGATCCGGCGCCTCGGCATCGAGGCGTCCTGAGCCCGTCTGGACGCTGCCGGCCCGGGGCTCCATCCTCCGCGCCCTGATACGGGGGAGACGCCGATGGACGCGCCGCTGAAGGTCGAGATCGAGGATGGGATCGCCCTCCTCACCATGAACCGGGCGGAGTCGCGCAACCCGCTCGATCCGGAGATGCAGGACGCGCTGCTCGACACCTTGTCGGAGCTGGATGCGGGCCAGGAGGTCCGCGTCGCCATCCTGACCGGCGCGGGCACCGCCTTTTGTGCTGGCGGCAATGTCCGCCGGATGGGCGAGGCGGCGAGCGGCCCCAAGGAACGCACGCCGGCCCAGGCGCGCGGATATTATCGCTGGGGCATCCAGCGCATCCCGCGCCTGCTCGAGCAGCTCGAAATGCCGGTGATCGCGGCGGTGAACGGCCCGGCCATGGGTGCTGGGCTCGATCTCACCTGCATGTGCGACCTACGCATCGCCGCCGAGAGCGCGCGCTTCGCGGAGTCCTTCGTCAAGCTCGGCATTATCCCCGGCGATGGCGGCGCCTGGCTGCTGCCGCGGATCGTCGGCTTCGCCCGCGCATCCGAGATGGCGCTGACGGGAGATTCCCTCACCGCGCAGGAAGCCCTGGCGGCGGGGCTCGTCTCCCGCGTCGTGCCCGATGCCGAGTTGATCCCGGCGGCGAGGGCCCTTGCCGCCCGCATCGCCGCCAATCCACCGCAGGCCGTGCGCATGGCCCGACGCCTGCTGCGGGAGGCGTGGAACAACCGGCTCGACACGGTGCTCGAGATGTCGTCCGCCATGCAGGCCGTGGCGCACACCACGGACGACCACAAGGAGGCGCTCGCGGCGATGCGGGAAAAGCGCAAGCCGACTTACAAGGGCGCCTGAAATGGCCTTCGCGCCCGGGCTGCTCGCCGGACGCCGCGCGCTGGTGACCGGCGGTGGCACGGGCCTTGGTCGCAGCATCGGCAAGCGTTTCCTCGAACTCGGCGCGTCGCTCGCCATCTGCGGGCGGCGAGCTGCGGTGCTCGAGGGGACCGCGGAGGCTTTCCGCGCGGAGATCCCGGGCGCGCAGGTTACGACCCACCCCTGCGACATCCGCAATGCCTCCGCCGTCGAGGCGATGCTGGACGATGTCTGGCGCGATGGTGCGGCGGATATCCTGGTGAACAACGCGGCGGCGAATTTTCTCGCGCAGACGCACCGCCTGTCGTCACGCGCGATCGACGCGGTGCTCGGCACGACGCTGCATGGGGCGGCCTATTGCACGATCGGCTGCGGACGGCGGTGGATCGATGCGGGCGAGCCTGGCGTCGTGCTGTCGATCCTGACGCTTTCTGCGCTGCAGGGCGGTGCCTTCACCGCGCCTTCCGCCATGGCGAAGGCCGGACTGCTCGCGATGACCCAGAGCCTCGCCGTCGAGTGGGGGCCGCGCGGCATCCGGCTGGTGGCGATCGCACCTGGGACCTTCCCGACCGAGGCCGCGCTCGCCCGGCTGCGTCCGGGCGGTGTCGAGCATGGCGGCGTGCCGCTGCGGCGCGCGGGGCGGCACGATGAACTCACCGATCTCGCCGCCTTCCTGGTCTCGGACCATGGCGGCTACATCACGGGCGAATGCGTCGTTGCGGATGGCGGGCGGCGGTTGCTTGGCGGTGCGCGCGCCGGCGCGCAGGAGATGCTGGACTGGACCGACGAGGAATGGGCCGCGCAGCGGGCGCGCACGCCCGCGCGCTGAGGAGGACATGGCGATGGCCTTCGCCGAGATCGCCTATGACGTCACGGACGCGATCGCGACCATCACGCTGAACCGTCCGCAGAAGCGCAACGCCTGGTCGCCGGAAACCGAGGCCGAGGTGCGCGAGGCCCTCGGCCTTGCTGCCGACGATGCGTCCGTGCGCGTCATCATCCTGACGGGGGCGGGCGGCACCTTCTGCGTCGGCGCCGACGTGACCGGCATTGCGGGCCGCAAGCCGGACCGGCCGCGCTTCGCGGGCGTCACGCCTCCGCCGGGCGGGCCACCACCCGCTGAGGATCTGTCGCGCCGCTATTCCTACATCCTGAACATCGGAAAGCCGGTGATCGCCGCGATCAATGGCGCGGTCGCGGGCGTCGGGCTCGCGGTCACGTTGTACTGCGACCTGCGATTCATGGTGGCTGGCGCGCGGCTCGCCTGCGCCTTCCCGCGGAGAGGACTGATCGCAGAACACGGGTCCGCCTGGCTGCTGCCGCGCCTGATCGGACCCATGAACGCAGCCGATCTCCTTCTGTCCGGCAGGACCGTGACGGCGGAGGAGGCGGCGTCCATGGGCCTCGTGCGCGTGCTGCCGAGCGAGGGATTTCTTCCCGCCGTGCGGGCCTATGCCGCCGAGATTGCGGAGAACTGCTCGCCGCGGTCGCTCCGCATCATCCGCCGCCAGCTTGCGCTCGCGCCCTTGCAGACGCTGTCGGAGGCGATCGAAATGGCCGAGCAGGAACAGGCGGCGACGATCGGCACCGAGGACCGGCGGGAAGGCGCAACCGCGTTCCTGGAGAAGCGCCGCCCCAACTTCACCGGTCGCTGAAGCGCGGACCCAGGCCGCCGGCCGCGCGGGCCGCTTCGCGTTCCGCCTCGTCCATCCCCAGGATGCCGCCGAGCACCTCGGCCTCGTGCTGGTTGAGGAAGGGGCTCGCCTCGAAGGGCGGCGGCGGCGCGTCCTCGATGCGCAGCGGCGTCGCGGGCAGCACGACGCGGCCGACCTCCGGGTGATCGACCCAGCGGAGCATGCCGCGCTCATGCATCCCGGGGTCGTTCAGCACTTCCTCGAGCGTCCGGACCGGGGCTGCCGGGACGCCATGCTCGCGCGTCAGGGCTTCGAGTTGCGCCCGCGTATGGGCCGAGGTCCAGGCAGTGACGAGCCGATCAACCTCCTCCATGTGCTTCACGCGATCCGGGTTGCTGCGGAAGCGGGCGTCACCGACCAGTGCCTCCTGCCCCATGGCGCGGAGCAGGCGGTCCCAATGGCCTTCGGTGACGACGATGATCGCGATCCACCCGTCCGAGGCCGGGTAGACATTGTAGGGCGCCATGGCGAGGCCGGCATGGCTGTTGCCCGTGCGCGGCGGCACATCCTTCAGCATGCCGCCGAAATGCATTCCGAGCGCGGAGGCCAGCGTCGAATAGGCGGCATCCTGCATCGCCACCTCGACGAAGGCGCCCTTGCCGCTGCGTTCGCGCGCGAACAGTGCCGTCATGATCGCGCCGTAGAGATGCGTGCCGCCGAGAAAGTCGCAGACGGTCGGACCGGCCTTGGTGGGCGGGCCGTCCGGGTAGCCGGTGGTGTGCATGATACCAACCGCGGCCTGGACCGTGAGGTCCATCGCCAGCCGATCCTTGTCCGGCCCCGTCTGGCCGTAGCCGGATCCGGCCGCGTAGATCAGGCGCGGATTGCGCGCGCGCAGTGCGGCGTGACCGAGCCCGAGCCGATCCATCACGCCGGGCGAAAAATTCTCGATGACGACATCGGCCCGGTCGACCAGCCGCAGGAACACGTCGCGGCCTGCCGGCGTCTTGAGGTCGAGCGAAAGGCCCTTCTTGTTCGAATTCAGCATCGCCATCGGCACTGAGCCGCCGGCGACCATGGCGCGGCGACGCAACGGCTCCCCCGTCGGCGGCTCGACCTTGATGACGGTCGCGCCTGCCATGGCCATCAGGAAGCCCGCATAGGGCGCCTGGTAGATGTGCCCGAGGTCGAGGACAAGGATGCCCTCGAGCGGCCGCGCCACGGCTTCAGACCTTTCCGCCCAGGATTCGCCGGCCGATGGCGCTGCGGTGCACCTCGGACGGGCCTTCATAGACGCGCATCAGGCGTACCTGCTGGTGCATCAGCTGCAGCGGGAGTTCCTTGGTGACGCCCATCGCGCCCCAGGTCTGCATCGCGTTGTCGAGTACGCTCTGCGCCATTTCCGTCGCGCGCACCTTCAGGATGGAGGCCTCCATGCGGACATCCGCGCCCGCGTCGAGCTTCGCGGCGAGGTCCTGCACCATGAGCCGGCAGGCATGCATCTCCATCGCGGCGTCCGCCGCGAACCACTGGATCGCCTGACGGTCGGCAAGGCGCACGCCCCAGGTCACGCGGTTCTGTGCCTGCTCGGTCATCATCTCGAGTGCCCGTCGCGCCATGCCGACGCAGCGCGCACCCATCTGCATCCGGCGCACGTTCAGCCGCAGCTGCATCGGCGCATAGCCGCGGCCGAGCTCGCCGAGCACGTTCTCATGCGGCACGCGGCAATCCTCGAAGACCAGCTCGTAGGTGCGGCGGCCCCCGAGCATCGGGATCTCGCGCTCGATGACGAAGCCGGGCGTGCCCTTTTCGACGATGAAGGCGGTGATGCCGTCCTGGCGCTTGCCGTCCCCGGTGCGCGCCATGAGGATGATGAAGTCTGCGCGTGGGACGTTGGAGACCCAGATCTTGCGTCCGTTGATGACCCAATCGTCGCCGTCGCGCACGGCGCGCGTCGTCATGCCCGCGGGATCGCCGCCGGCGCCGGGCTCGCTGATCGCCATGGCCGAGCGCTGCTCGCCGCGCGCGTAGGGGTCGAGGTACTTCGCCCGCTGCATCGGGCTCGCCACCGAGAGCATCATGTGCAGGTTCGGGCTGTCGGGCGGGATGGTGAAGGGCACGCAGGCGCGCGCCATCTCCTCCTCGGCCGCCGCGAGCGAGATCAGCGGCAGGTTGGCGCCGCCGAACTCCTCCGGCACGTCGAGGCCCCAGAGGCCGAGCTCCTGGCAGCGCGCCAGCAGCTTCGCCTCCTCCTCCTCGCTCAGCTTGAAGCCGCCGCCGGTCGCTTCCCGCTTCAGCACCGCGGGCTCGAGCGGCATGAGGTCGCGTTCCACGAACTTCGCCACCAGATCCTGCAGCATGCGGGTTTCCTCGCTGGTGGCGAGGGTCTGGTTGTGGTCCATGATGCGATCCTCCGGTCTTGGGGATACCCACCACCCGTGGCGGGCGGCGTCAAGCAGGTCTGCGTCAGCGCATGTAGCGCCAGCGGAACCGGTCGCCCTGGGCCTCGACGCGACCTACCGACGGGTTCGGGAAATGGATGGGCAACACCCGCGTGTCCGTGTCCGCCACCGAACCGAAGAAGCGCCGGCGGCTGGTTTCGGCCTCGGCCGGATCCCAGCAGAAGACCGTCGACCAGTCCGGCTGGTGCACCTGCAGCGCGTGATGCATCAGGTCGCCCGTAATGACCGCGTGCTGGCCACCGCTGCGGATATGCACGCAGCAATGGCAGGGCGAGTGGCCGGGTGTCGGCTCCAGCGTGATGCGATCGTCGAGCTGGAAATCATCATCCACCAGCAGGGCCTGGCCGGCGGCGACGACCGGTTCGCAGTTGAAGCGGAAGACGTTGCCGCCCCCGCCCGGGCGCTCGACCGCGGCCTTGGTCGTTTCCTCCCATGCGGCATATTCGCGCTTGTGGAAGACATACTTCGCGCGTGGGAACGTCGGGACCCAGCGACCGTCCCGCAGCACCGTGTTCCAGCCGGAGTGGTCGATGTGGAGATGGGTGCAAAGGACGTAGTCGATGTCCTCGAAGGCCAGGCCCTCCGCCCTCAGGCCATCGAGCCAGGGCTGCTTCGGGAAGTCCATGGGCGCGGGATAGCCCTTGTCCTCACCTGTGCAGGTATCGACCAGGATGGTGTGGTGCGGCGTGCGCACGACATAGGTCTGGTACGTGATCACCATCTTGCCGGAGGCTGCGTCGAAGGTCTCGGGCTCGACCTCCTTCAGCCGCTCGGCCAGCAGGCCGGGCGCGGCCGCGGCCTTGGGGAACATCGCCTCCGGCGCGCGCCAGGGGCCGTCGCGCTCGATGATGCTGGTGATGGTGACGTCGCCGATGGTGAGTTTGCGCATGGAGGCTCCGTTCAGGTCGGGGTGGTCATTCGGGGCGGATACCGGCGGTGGCGGCAACGCGCTGCCATGTCGGCACATCCTCGGCGAGGCGCGCGGCAAGGACGCCGGGCGCGCTCATCTGCGGTTCCGCGCCGAGCCGTTCGAAGCGTGACCGGAAATCCGGATCGGTGCGCAGCGCGGCGAGTTCGGCCGACAGGCGATCAAGGATCGGTGCCGGCAGGCCCTTGGGCGCGGCGATGGCGAACCAGTTCGGCGCGATGTAGCCGGGCACGGCCTCCGTGGCCGTGGGGACGTCCGGCAGCGCCGGGATGGGCCGCGCCGTCGTCACGGCAAGGATGCGCGCGCGACCTTCCCGCGCATGAGACAAGGTCTCCACGGTGCTGGCGAAGACGAGGTCGATATCGCGGGAATAGAGCGCGTTCATCGCCTGTGCTGCGCCACGATAGGGCACGTGCACGATGTCGATCCGCGCGGTCGCCGCCAGCATGGCGCCCGAGAGATGATTCGATGAGCCGATCCCGGACGTGCCGTAGGTGACCGTGCCGGGTTTCGCGCGCGCCTCCTCGACCAGCGCCTGCAGGGATGCGAAGCGGTGGTCCGCGCGGACGACGATGGTCGTCGCGATCTCCGCCACCAGCGAGACGGGCGCGAGATCGGTGCGCGGGTCGAAACCGAGATTGGCGTAGATCGCCGGCAGGATCGCCAGCGAGGACGAGGTCAGCACGAAGGTGTAGCCGTCCGGCGGCGACTGGACGACGCCACGCAGCCCGATCGACCCGCCGGCGCCGGTCCGGTTCTCGATGATGAAGGGCTGGCCGAGCCTGTCGCGAAGCCTCTCGCCGATCAGCCGTCCGACCGTGTCGATCGGACCTCCGGCGGCGAACGGGATCACGAGGCGGATCGGGCGGCTTGGCCAGGCATCCTGCGCACGCGCGACGCACGGCATGCCGAAGCCAACGCCAAGCGCGGCGAGTTGGCGTCGGCGCACGTCACTCCCTCCAGGAGGGGTCGATGGCGTCGATCCGGCGCAGCAATCCTTGCCACTCGAGCGGGCCGTAGCGACGGGAGGCGCCGGGTGCATACATGGCGCAGGACTTCGCCACCACTTCGGGGCTCGGGATCTCGAGCTCGGTATTGCAGGCCATCGCCTGCAGCTGCGCCTGGCATGCGCGTTCCAGGCCCCACATGGCGATGAAGGCTTCCGGCATGCTCTCGCCCACCGTCAGCAGGCCATGGTTGCGCAGGATGCAGTAGTTGAGGCTGCCGAGGGAGGTCGCCAGCGCATCCCGCTCCGCCGGGTCGCGCTCGGGGCCACGGAAGTCGTGGTAGGCGATCCGGCCATGGAAGCGCGTCGCCGTCTGCGTCAGCGGCAGGAGCCCGCACTTCAACGCGCTGACCGCCATGCCCGCGATGGTGTGGGTGTGCATCGCCGCCATGACGTCGGCGCGAGCGCGATACAGCGCGCTGTGGATCGTGAACCCCGCCGGGTGCAGCCCATAGGGCAGATCGGGGCGATAGAGGATCTCGCCCTCCATGCTCACCTTGAGCAGCGAGGAGGCGGTGATCTCCCCGAAGAAGAGCCCGTTCGGGTTGATCAGGAAGTGGTTGGGGCTGTCGGGCACGCGCGCGCTGATGTGCGTATAGATCATGTCCGACATGCCGAAGTGCTCGCAGAGCCGGTAGCAGGCCGCGAGGTCGAGCCGCGCATGCCATTCCGCCTCGCTCACCGAGCCACGGATCGGTGCGATCTTGAGTGGTCCGATGGTGGTCATGGGTCCCTCCGCGCCGCCTCTTGGAACGGCGGCTTCCGGGGAACGATCCGACGGACGCCCCCAACGCGCAAGACTAGGGTCAGCGGGCGCGGGCTTCCCTGCGGGCGATCCACGTCGTCGCGGCGAAGATGACCGCCGCGCCGGCGAAGGTCGTCGTGGCGGGCACTTCCGCGAAGACGACCCAGCCGAGGAAGGACGCCCAGACCATGTCAATGAACTTGACCGGTTGGGTGGCCGACATGTCGGTCAGCCGGAACGCCTCTGTCAGGCACCAGTGCCCGGCGCTGCCGAGCAGCCCGGTCAATAGGAACCAACCCCATTGCCCGGCGGTCGGCCAGGTCCAGCCCGCGAGTGCGAAGGGCAGCGTGAAGACGGATACGGTGATGGCCTGCCAGGCGACGATCACTTCCGGCCGGTCGCGCCGCGTGAGGGCCTTGGTGATCAGGAACGACGCCGCGAATAGCGGCGCGGAGGCGAGCATGACGAGCGTCCAGGTACCGCCGCCCGTGCCGGTGAATTGCGGCGCGACCACGATGCCGACGCCGACGAAACCGAAGGCCGCGGCGATCCAGCGCGCGCGCACCATCGGTTCCCCGAGGAACAGAACGGCGCCCGCCATGATGAAGATGGGCCCCGTGAAGCCTATCGCCGTCATGTCCGCCAGCGGGACATGTGGCAGGGCCCAGAACCACATCAACAGCCCGGCGGTGTGCACCAGCCCGCGCCAGCCCTGTCCCTTGAGGTCGTGCGGCCGCCATGCCGCGAGCCCCGTGCGCATCATGAATGGCAGCAGGACCACGAGGCCGGCAAGATACCTGAGGAATTGCGTCTGGAATGGGTCGAGGTCCTGCGCGAGGCTGCGGGCGATGGTGTTCAGCAGGCAGAAGAGAAAACCGGCCAGCGCCATGAAGCCCATGCCGCGCAGCGTCGCGGACCGTGTCGGGCGCTGCCCGCCACCCGTCACGAGGTGCCGCCGTCGCGCGCGAGGATCCGCGATAGGGCGGCATTGAACGCGTCGGCAGCTTCATAGGCCACCCAGTGGCCTGCGCCCGGGATGGTCGAGGTCCGCGCGCCCTGACGCATCTCCCTCACCAGATCGATCCGAAGGCCGACATGCGGGCGGGCGATGGCGTCCTGTTCGCCGTAGATCGCGCCGAGTGGTGCACGGCCGCGCAGGATCGCCTGGCGGAGGGAGTCGGTCCCTGCCCAGCCGCGGCTCTTGAAGCGGGCACGCCGCGTGTGGAGGTCCTGCATCGCGAGCGCCACCTCGTCGATCCGTGACGCATCGGCGATCATGAGCGCCGCGAGATTGTGCCGGTTCGCGGCCTCGCGCTCCGCGCCCTCCAGGGCGCGGACCTTCACGAGTTCGGTGGGGCTGCGCGGGAAGCCAAGCGCGCCCGCGCCGACGATCGTGAGGGAAACGCAGCGGTCTGTGTCGATCGCGGCGAGGTGGCCGGCGCACAGGGCCCCGAAGGAAAAGCCGACAAGATCGTATCCGCTCTGGGGCAGGATCTGGCCGAGGCCAGCCCGCAGGATCTCCGCGATGCTTTCGGGCGAGGCTGGCATCGGCGGCATGTCGCTGTCGCCAAGGCCAGGCAGATCGGGGCAGATGACCCGGCGCGTCGCCGCGAAGAACGGGATGTTCCTGGCCCAATGCCGCCAGGACCCCGAGCCGCCGTGCAGCAGGACGAGCGGCCGGCCCGAGCCCCAGGCGCGCCAGACCATGGCGCCGTCACCACAGGCGGTCTCAGTGACGCGAGCCTCCGCGGCGATGACGCGCAAATCCGCGTGGGGTTCTTCGCGCGCATCATTCGCACGCCACACGCCTTCGATCATTCTGCCCGGAACTCCCATGCCGTCCGGCAGCATCCTAGTCGTCGTCCGGGGACGGTCCACCCGTCTCCGCCGCGATGATCAGGCCGCGCCAGCCGTCTGCAGCGGTGCGGCGGCCGCGACGCTCTCGACCCCAAGGCGCTGCTCCAGGGCCGGCAGCGTGGCGCGAGCAATGGAAATGACCTCCGCCTGGAGGTCCGGCGAGGGATCGCCGCCGCTCGCGGCGCGTTGCAGCGCGAGTGCACTGTCTGCGAGCCGTGTCGCCCCGAGCGTGCGCGCTGCGCCCACCAGACGATGCGCCGCGTGCTGCACATGCCCGGCATCTGCCTTCTCGGCCTGCGACGCATTCGTCAGCAGAGACAGGGCGCGTCGCACTTCCCCGACGAATTCGGCCAGGATTCCGTGCGCCGCATGGCCCAGCTCGCGCTCGAGGACGTCGAGCGCGGTGCCGTCGAGATACGGGGGCGCGGGCTCGGGCATGGGTGGATCCTCGGCAATGCGGCGCGCCGGAAGGCGTCGCAGAAGACCAAGCAGCGCAGCCCGGTCGAGCGGCTTCGAAAGATGCGCGTCCATGCCCGCGCGCCGTGTCGCCTCGACCTGCTCCGGCAGGGCGGACGCGGTCAGCGCGATGACGGGAACGTCGCGGGCCGGCGCGTCGAGGGAGCGAATGCGTCGCGTGGTTTCGAACCCGTCCATGCCGGGCATCTGAAGGTCCATCAGGACAGCGTCGAACGCGCCGCGGGCGAGGGCGGAGATGGCGGCCGCGCCATCCGGTGAGGTTTCCACCCTGTGCCCGGCGCTTTCCAGCATTGCCTGGGCGATCTGGCGGTTCGCCGCGACGTCGTCGACGACAAGCAGGCGCAGCGAAGCGCCGTCCTGCGCGTCCTGCGCCGTGATTGCCGGCGGGCTGTCGTCCTCAGGCAGGGGCAACGATGTCTCCTGAAGGGGGATCTCGACCCAGAACAAGGCGCCACCGGCGGCCGGCGCCTCGCAGCCGATCCTGCCGCCCATGAGCGCAGCGAGCCGCGCGGAGATGGCGAGGCCAAGACCCGTACCCTGAGGTTCCGCGGAGGTCTGCGGGGCCAGCTGGACGAAATCCTCGAACAGCAGATGGCGCTTGTCGGCCGGCACGCCGGGCCCGGTATCCTGCACCTCGATCCGGAGCAGCCCTTCCTCCGGCCGCCGGACTCGAAGGTCCACACGGCCGCCGGGCGGCGTGAACTTCACCGCATTCGACAGGAGGTTCAGCAGGAGCTGGCGTACGCGCGTGGGGTCGAGCTCCGCGGCCTCCGGCAGCGCAGGATCCACGTCCTGGTGGAAGGACAGCGCCTTGCGCGCGACCTCCGGCGCCAGCAGCGTCGCGCAGCCATCGAGCAGCGGCTGGAGCGCGACGGGACGCGGCGCGAGGTCGAGGCGGCCGGCTTCGATCTTCGACAGGTCGAGGAGGCCGTTCACCAGGTCGAGCAGATGGCGCCCGGCCTCGTGCAGAGTCTTCACCTGCTCGCGCTGTTCCGGCTGCAGCCTGGGATCCTGCAGGAGCACCTGCGCGAAGCCGAGCACGCCGTTGAGCGGCGTGCGAAGCTCATGCGACACGCGGGCGAGGAAGCGGCTCTTCGCCTCGCCCGCGGCCGCGGCGGCATCGCGTGCGGTGGCAAGCTCGTGCATTGCGCGCTTGAGCGCCGTGATGTCGGTCCGGATGCCGACCGTGCCGCCATCGGGCGTGCGCCGTTCCGTGATCAGGACCCAGCGCCCGTCGGGAAGCAGCCGCTCCATCGGCGGCTGGTCCCCCAGGTGGAAGGCCTTGCTCTCGGTGACGAAGGCCTCGATGTCTCCACCCGCCTGCGGATACTGCCCGCGCTTCGCGCCTTCGCGCATGATGTCTTCGAAGCGTGCCCCGGGCTGAATGAACGGCGCGCTGATCTTGTAGAAGTCGCGGTACCGGCCGTTGCAGGCGGTCAGGCGGTCGTCGGCGTCGAACATGACGAAGCCGTCCGACATCGATTCTAGCGCGTTCTCCAGCGTCAGCCGCGCGCGGGCGCGCTCGGCCTCCGCCTTGTCGCGCTGGCGCAGGATCACCATCAGCGCGAGGGCGACCCCGATGATGACGATGCCGAGGATGCTGGAGACGGTGAAGGCGCGAACCCTGTCGCGGTACCAACTGGACAGGGCGGCATCGACCTCGAATGTCGTGGTGATGAACAGCGTCGGATACAGCGTGGGCCGGACCGAGGCGAAGACGGAGCGGCCGGAGAAGCGGCTGGTGGTCAGCGTCGCCCGCGAGTTGGTCGCCAACTGCCGCGCCGGTGGCTCGATCCGCTGGCCGATGCGGGTCTCGTCATGTGGAACCGAGGTCAGGAGCACGCCGTCGTCGCGCTCGAGCGTCGTGCGCACGCCGTCCGGCTCGCCGGCGGCGGAGAGCAGGGCGCGAACGGAAGGAACGGGAACTTCCGCGACGGCAAGGACCGGCCCGATGCCCACGACGGTCACGTTGCGCGCGAAAAACAGCGTCCATTCGCCGGTCGAGGGATTTTGCACCGGCCCGCCGATCGACACGCCGCCGCCCCGTTCCGCCAGTTCCGAGAATCCGGTCTCGACCGGCAGGGGCAGCCGGCGGCGCCGGGACACCGGCAGGGCCGTCGCGACGGGAAGTCCGTTGGGGCCGAGCAGCAGGATGTCGCGATAGGTGAAGTTCTGGTTGTTGAACTGGCGCAGGACGCGGTTCAGCACGGCGATGTCCATGCGCCCGTCCTGGGCGAAATGGGCCAGCAGTGCGGGCAGGCCCGCGAGCATGGCATCCACCTGCACGAAGGCCCGGTTGATGGAGGCTTCCGTCGCCAGCCCGATGCGCTCGACGGTCTCCTCCGCCGCGCGGATCTGCGCTTCCCTCGCCCGGCCGATGATCATCAGCGTGGCCGCGGTCTGCGCGAGCAGCAGGACCATGGCGCCGATGAAGATGGAGCGACGAAGGAAGAGCGTGTTCTGCATCGTCAGTCGAGGCGGGCGGTGACGCCGAGTTCTGGCGCGAGGCGCGTGTTCCAGGCGTCGACGCAGGGCTCGCCGCAGCGCCGGACCCATCCCGGGAGCACGGTTTCCGTCAGCAGTCGCAGGCGGCGCTGCTGGTCCGCCGGGGTGACGGGAACCACCGTCATCGTTCCGCGGCGTCCCGAGGCACAGGCCGGCTGGCCCGAATTGCAGGCGACGCCCTCACCGGTCTCGACTTCGGCGGCTTCCCAGATCTGGCGCTCAAGCCCGGCGAGTTCCTGCCTGATCATCGCGCGCGCCCAATCCGGCAACGCATTCCAGGCAGCACGGTTCGCCCCGAAGACGGAAAGGCCCCAGGTGACGGCCATGCCGTGCATGTGCGTCGTGATCTCATGCAGCCCGATTGCATTCGCAGAGAGGGTTCCCGTCACGGCGCATTCGACGACGCCCGACCGCATGGCGGCAAGCGTCTCGCCGAAGGGTATCACCACGGGCGTTGCGCCGAGCGCGGCAAACATCTCGGATTGCCCGACGGACGATGTGCGGATCCGGCGGCCGGCTAGGTCCGAAAGTCCCGCGAATGCATTGCGGCAGAAGATGACCTGCGCGGGATAGGTGTAGACCGCCAGCAGTTCCACATCGTAACGTTCGGCGAGCACGGCCTCGAGGTGAGGGCGGTAGAGGCCAACGGTCCGCCGGAGGGCCGCCATGTCGGGATTCACCGTCGGCAGGTCGACCGCGTTGAACTCGGGCTCGTCGGCGCTGACCACCGCAAGCAGTGCGGTGCCGAAGGGCACGACGCCGAGCCGCATCAACGCGAGCATTTCCTGCGCGCGGATGCCGCTGCGGTCGAAGGGAGCGATTTCGGCCTGGATCCGATTGCCCGAGACCTCCGGCAGGCGCCGGCGCCAGAACGGCTCCTCGTAGCGAACGTATTGGCTTACGTCCGCGAGGCCGCCGACAATCTTGATGCGTATGGGCGCCTCGGGGCTCGGCTGCGCCACGACGCTCGGGCTGCCCATCAACCCGAGCGCGCAAATCGTCCAAATTGCCAGGTGCCTCAAGGCCCCTCCAACCACTCCTGCCTCCTGCGGGTATTTGTGAAGGCGTCTTGCTACCTTTACGCGAACTGTCTCACGCTCACCATTAAGAAACTTTGTCCGGCCCGACCCTGCCCTGGGGGGCCAACCGCCGATGGGACACAGCCGACATGACGATGCCCGCCCGCCGAACCGCCATTGCAAGCCACCGCGGCGGGGCGTTTCTCTGGCCCGAGAACGGGCTTGTCGCCTTTCGTGCAACCGCCGGCCTCGCGCTCGAGCAGGCAGAGTGTGACGTCCACGCCTCCTCGGACGGGGAGGCGGTGGTCATCCACGACGCCACCCTCGAACGGACCACGGAGGGGCGTGGGCGGGTCGCCGCCAGGACGGCCGACGAACTCCGACGGTTGCGCCTGCGGGGCGGCGGCGGAGAGACGGTGCCTTTGCTGTCCGACATGCTGGCGACGCTGGCCGGCTCCGATGTCGCGCCGCGCGTCGAGATCAAGGATGATGGCTCAGGGCAGCCCTATCCGGGGCTCGTTAACCGGGTTCTGGCCGAGCTGGACCGGGCGGGCATGCGCCGGCAGGCCTGGATCATCGGTTTCGATGCGCCGACCATGGCCGACGCGGTGGCGCTCGGCGGCCTGGCTGGCGTCGCCTGGCTGCTGGAATCGGCCACGCTCCGGGCGCTCGGCGTGCGCGGCGCCGTGGCCGTCGCGACCTCCTACGGCTTTCCCGAGATCGGCGTGCATGAATCGGTGCTCGACGCCGAGATCTGCGGCGTCCTTCGCGCGGCTGGGCTCGGCATATCGGTGTGGGGCGCGAATCACGCGCCGTCGATCCGGCGGATGCTCGGTCTTGGCATCGACCTCCTGGCAACGGACGATCCGCCGCTCGCGATCGAACTGCGCGGTTGACGAGGCGCGTATCCGGGTTGCAACGGCGGGGGGCCTCCACCTAACCTCGACTCAAGAAGAAGCATGGGGGGCGCGCCAATTGAGTGCCGAGACGGCCGTTCTCGAGGTGGAGCGCGTCAGCCTGCGCTTCGGCGGCGTTCGTGCCCTGACCGAAGTGTCCTTTGCCGTGCAGCGCGGCGAGATCTTCTCGATCATCGGACCGAACGGCGCGGGCAAGACCTCCATGGTCAACTGCATCTCCGGTCGCTACCGGCCGACCGAGGGACGAATCCTGTTCGAGGGACGCGACGTCACGCCGCTGCGCCCCAATCGGCGCGCGGCGCTCGGGATCGGGCGGACCTTCCAGAACCTCGCGCTCTTCGGTCACATGACGGTGCTCGACAACATCATGGTCGGCCGGCACCACCTCCTGCGCGCGGGCTTCGTTCGCGGCATGGCCTATTGGTTCGGTGGTGCGCAGCGCGAGGAGCTCGCGCATCGGCGTGAGGTGGAGGAGATCATCGATTTCCTCGAGATCCAGCATGTCCGCAAGGCGATCGCCGGAACCCTCTCCTACGGTTTGCGCAAGCGGGTGGAACTGGCGCGCGCCGTGGCGCTGAAGCCGAGCCTGATCCTGCTCGACGAGCCCATGGCCGGCATGAACCTCGAGGAGAAGGAGGACATGGCCCGCTTCATCATCGACCTGAATCAGGAATGGGGCATGACGGTCCTGATGATCGAGCACGACATGGGCGTGGTCATGGATATCAGCCACCGCGTCATGGTGCTCGATTTCGGCCGCAAGATCGCCGAGGGGTTGCCGGAACAGGTCATGGCCCACCCGCAGGTCCGAAGCGCCTATCTCGGCGAGGCGGATGCGGCGGTGAGCCCCGCGGAGATCGACGGGTGAACGGGCTGAAGGACACCTTGCCGCACCTGCTCGCGCAGAATGCTGCGCTGCATGGCGGCGATGTGGCGCTGCGGGAGAAGCAGTTCGGTATCTGGCGGAGTTTCACCTGGGCCGAGTACCACACGCGCACGCGCCTGCTCGCACTTGGCCTGCAGCGCCTCGGCATCCAGGCGGGCGAGGTGGTCGCGCTGATCGGCGACAATCGGCCGGATTGGGTGATGGGAGAAATCGCGGCGCACGCCCTTGGCTGCCGAACCCTCGGCGTGTACCGCGACGCGCTGGAGGACGAGGTCGCCTATCTGCTGTCCCATGCCGGCGCCAGCGTGGTGTTCGCGGAGGATGAGGAGCAGGTCGACAAACTCCTCTCCGCCGCTGACCGCCTGCCGGGTCTGCGGCACATCGTCTTCAGCGATCCGCGCGGCATGCGAAAGCTCGATGATCCGCGCCTGATCTCCATTGATGTGCTGATCAAGCTTGGCGCCAACGAGGATCCAGCCAATTACGACGCGCTGCTCGCGGCGATGGACCCGGAGGCGGTGGCGATTCTGTGCACCACCTCGGGGACCACGGCGCGGCCCAAGCTCGCCATGCTGACCTCCGGCGCGCTCGTCAGGCATTGCCGGACCTATCTCGATGCGGATCCGAAGGGGCCCGGGGATGAGTACGTCTCGGTCCTGCCGCTGCCCTGGATCATGGAACAGATGTACGTCCTCGGCTGGGGCCTGATCGCCCGGATGAAGGTGAACTTCGTCGAGGAACCCGAGACGATGATGGCCGACTTCCGGGAGATCGCGCCGACCTTCGTGCTGTTCGCCCCGCGGGTATGGGAAGGGATTGCCGCCGAGGTGCGGGCGAAGGTGATGGATGCCTCCCCGTTCAAGCAGCGGGCCTTTTCGGCCGGTATGCGGATGGGGCTGGCCGCGCTCGAACGCGGGGGACGTTCCATGGTCGCCGATGCCCTGCTGTTCCGGGCTTTGCGTGACCGGCTGGGCTTTACCCGCCTGACATCGGCGGCGACCGGCGGTGCTGCGCTCGGCCCCGACACCTTCCGCTTCTTCCAGGCGCTCGGCGTGCCGCTTCGCCAGATCTACGGCCAGACAGAACTTCTCGGGGCTTATACGACCCACCGGCCCGATGCGGTTGACTTCGATACCGTCGGCGTTCCCTTCGGCAAGGAGATCGACATCCGGATCGACCAGCCCGATGCGAATGGCGTCGGAGAACTCGTCACGCGCCATCCCAACATGTTCGTCGGCTACCTTGGCGTCGAGGAGAACCCGGACCTGCGCGATGGCTGGCTGCACACCGGCGATGCAGGCTACTTCAACGAGGATGGGCAACTGGTCGTCATCGACCGCGTCAAGGACATCGCGACGACGAGCGTTGGCGATCGCTTCTCCCCGCAATTCATCGAGAACAAGCTGAAGTTCAGCCCCTTCGTGGCGGAGGCCGTTGTCCTCGGCCATGAGCGCCCGCACCTCGCCGCGATCATCTGCATCCGCTTCCCCATCGTCAGCAAATGGGCCGAGCAGAAGCGGATCGCCTTCACCACCTATTCGGATCTTTCGGCCAGGCCCGAGGTGATTGCCAAGATCCGGGAGGAAGTGGGCAAGGTGAACGCTTCCCTGCCGCCCGCGCAGCGTGTCCGCGAGTTTGTCCTGCTCTACAAGGAGCTCGACGCGGATGACGAGGAATTGACGCGCACGCGCAAGGTCAGGCGCGGCGTCATCAATGCCAAGTATGGCGCGATCATTGACGCGATCTATGCCGGCGACGACGCCATCCCGATCGACACCACCATCGCGTTCCAGGACGGCACGAAGCAGCGGATCCGCACCGTTCTGCCTGTGGCTCGCATGGAAGCGCGGCCGGCGCATTCCGCGCCGGCCCTCGCGGAGAACGCCTGAATGGAATGGACCCTGCTGTTCCAGCTCGTGCTGAACGGTCTCGTCGTCGGCGCGCTCTATGGCGTCGTCGCGATGTCCTTCGTCCTGATCTACAAGGCGTCGCAGGTCGTGAACTTCGCGCAGGGCGAGTTCCTGCTGGTCGGCGCCTGGGCGTGCTGGTGGCTGCTGACGAACTGGCAATTGCCCTTCTGGGCGGGCTTCCTGCTGACGCTGGCCTTCATGACGGTGTTCGGCGTGCTTCTCCAGATCATCGTCCTGCGGCCACTGATCGGCGAACCGGTGATCAGCGTCATCATGGCGACGGTCGGTCTTTCGATCTTCTTCCAGGCCTTGGTGAAGTGGATGTTCGGCGTCTTCGCGCAGCCCTTCCCGCCTATCTTCTCGGTCGAACGCGTCAGCCTCCTCGGCCTCGAGGTCCAATCGGTCTATGTCGCAAGCCTCGGCGTCTCCGCTTTCATCATGCTCGGCTTCTGGTGGTTCTTCACCTATTCGAAGCATGGGCTCGCCATGCGGGCGACTGCCTTCGACCAGCAGGTCGCGCAGTCCCTCGGCGTATCCGTCCCGCGGGTGTTCGCGATGTCCTGGGCGATCTCGGCGGTCGTTTCGGCCGTTGCGGGCGTGGTGGTGGGTGTCGTGAACGGCGTTTCCTCGGCCCTGTCCTTCTACGGGATCAAGGTATTCCCGGCGGTCATCGTGGGCGGGCTCGATTCTATCGTGGGCGCCGTGCTCGGCGGATTGATCGTAGGCGTGCTCGAGAACGTGGCGCAGTACGTCGATGCGCAGTGGCTGAACTGGGGAAACATGTACCAGATCGCGCCGTTCTACGCGCTGATCCTGATCCTGCTGATCAAGCCCTACGGGCTTTTCGGCACGCGCAACATCGAGCGGGTCTGAGCGCGCGATGACCTCGATGACGCCGGCGGGCGACTTCCGCTCCTCCTATCGGGCCGATACGACGATCTTCCCGACGCGAGGGTCGCGCTTCGCCATGCTTGCCGGGCTTGCGCTGCTTTGCGCTGCGCCGCTTGTCTTCGGACGCTACGAACTCGGCTTGCTGATCGCCATCGGCTACAGCGCCATCGCCGCCCTTGGCCTCAACATCCTGGTCGGCTTCACCGGCCAGATATCCATCGGACATGCGGCATTCTTCGGCTTCGGGGCCTTCGCCTCGGCGCTGCTTGTCGAGTGGCATGTCCCGGTTCCACTCGCGATCTGGGGCGCGGGAATCATGACCGCGCTGGTCGGTCTGGTCTTCGGCGCCCCTGCCGCGCGACTCAAGGGCCTGTATCTCGCGATTGCAACGCTCGCCGCGCAGTTCATCCTGGAGGACTTCTTCGCGCGTGCGCGCTGGTTCTCGGGCGGTGTCGCCGGGCGCGTCACGGAGCCCTATGAGCTGTTCGGGTTCCGCTTCGACCGTGAGGAAACCTACTTCTACATCGTCCTCGCACATGTGGTCGTGCTGTTCGTCGCCGCGGCCAACCTGATGCGTACCAGGGACGGGCGGGCGCTGGTCGCGGTTCGCGACCACTATCTCTCGGCCGAGATGATGGGCATCAACCTCGCCTACTACAGGACGCTCTCCTTCGGCATAGCGTCCTTCTACGCCGGCGTCGGCGGCGCGCTCTACGCGCACTACCTGCTGTTCGTCAGCGTCGAGGCCTTCAACATCCTCTACTCGATCCAGTTCCTGGCCATGATCATCATCGGCGGGCTTGGGTCGGTCATGGGCAGCCTGATGGGGGCGGCCTTCATGGTGCTGCTGCCCGAGATCGTGCAGTCCGGAGCAGACCTGCTTGCCGGCGGAGCGATCGACAGGGTGCTGCGGCTCGGCGCCTCTATCTCCTTCCTGCGGGAGATGGCGATCGGCGCGGCCATCATCCTTTTCCTCATCTTCGAGCCTGATGGGCTCGTCCATCGCTGGAAAATGATCAAGGCCTATTGGAAACTCTACCCGTTCTCGCATTGAGGCCGGCCAACGGCCCGCAAACAACCAGGAGGAAATGTGCCATGAGGCTTCCGCTGCCACTTCTCGCCGGAGCGCTCCTTGCCACCGGACAGGCTTTCGCCCAAGCGCCGATCCCGGTTGGCCAACTGATGGACAATTCCGGCGCGACCTCGGATGTCGGCGTGCCGTATGGCCAGGGCGTGGCCGATACGCTTGCCTGGGTGAACCAGATGCGCGGCGGCGTTGCGGGGCGCCGGCTTGCGGTGTCGGGCTTCGACTATGGCTATCAGGCGCCGCGCGCCGTTAGCCAGTACCAGTCCTGGGCGCAGCGGGAACGCGTGGTCGCCATCCAGGGCTGGGGCACCGCCGATACCGAGGCGCTGGTCCGCTTCGTCACGCGCGATCGCATCCCCTATATCTCCGCATCCTACTCGGCGGCGCTGACAGACGCCGCCGGCACGTCCCGCCGGCAGGGCGTCGAGGCAGCGCCTTACAACTTCTTCTACGGTCCTTCCTACTCAGACGCGCTGCGCGCGATGCTGCAATGGGCCGCGGAGGACTGGCGTACCCGCGGCCAGCAGGGACGGCCGCGCTATGTCCACATGGGCGCCAACCACCCCTACCCCAACAGCCCGAAGGAGGCGGGCGAGGCGCTCGCGCGTGAACTCGGCTTCGAGGTTCTGCCCGCCATCCAGTTCGCGCTGACGCCAGGCGACTACACGGCGCAGTGCCTGACCTTGCGCAACCAGGGCGCCAACTACGCCTATCTCGGCAATACTGCGGGATCCAACATCTCGGTGCTACGGGCCTGCCAGACGGTGGGCGTGCAGGTGCAGTTCCTCGGAAATGTCTGGGGGATGGACGAGAACGCGATGAAGGCCGCCGGAACCGCTGCGGATGGCGTGGTCTTCCCGGTTCGTACCGGCGCGGTCTGGGGCGGTACCGGTGCCGGCATGGACACTGTCCGCGCGATCAGCCGCGTCTCGGACCAAGCAGGCACGGCCTATCGCCCCGTTCACTACTTGGCTGGGGTCTGCGGTGCCATGCTGATGGTCGAGGCCATGGAAAGCGCGGCTGCGAACGGAGGCCAGGTGACCGGCGAGCGGATCCGCGACGGCTTCTACGCACGGCGCGACTGGGTGCCGAATGGCTTCCAGGGCGTCTGCAATCCATCCAACTTCAGCACCCAGGACCATCGCGGCACGCTGCGCGTCGCGCTTTACCGGGCACGCGTCACCGGAAGCACGGCCCAGGGAACGGTGCAGGAACTGATGGCGGCCGGCACCATGGCGCTGCAGCCGGTGGCGACGATCGACCTGCAACGCCGTGCCGACTGGCTCGGCTGGTAGGCATGGAAGGGACCTCGCAGCCTGCCGCCGCGGCGATCGCGGCGGCGCCACCCCTCCTCGAGGTGAACAACATCGAGGTGGTCTACAGCGAGGTCATCCTCGTGCTGCGCGGCCTCTCGCTCTCGGTGCCCAAGGGCAGCATCGTCGCGCTGCTCGGTGCGAACGGCGCCGGAAAGTCAACGACGCTGAAGGCCATCTCCGGCCTTCTCAAGACGGAAGAAGGGTCGGTCACGCGCGGCGAGGTCCGCTTCGACGGGGAACGGCTGAACGGGATCGATCCGCACCAGATCGTGCGTAAGGGCATCTTCCAGGTCATGGAGGGCCGGCGGATCATCTCCGACATGACCTGTGTCGAGAACCTCCGTCTGGGCGCCTTCACGCGGTCGGACCCAGGGGTCCGGCGCGACATCGACATGGTGTTCGAGTATTTCCCGCGCCTGCGTGAACGCACGGGCCTCGCCGGCTACCTGTCGGGAGGAGAGCAGCAGATGCTCGCGATCGGGCGCGCGCTGATGGCGCGCCCGCGGCTGATCCTCATGGACGAACCATCCATGGGCCTTTCGCCGCTGCTGGTGCAGGAGGTCTTCGGGATCATCCGGAAGCTCAACCGCGATCTCGGCATCACGATCCTTCTGGTCGAGCAGAATGCGCGCATGGCACTCTCCGTCGCCTCCTATGGCTACATCATGGAGCAGGGCAAGGTGGTGCTCGATGGCGAGGCCGCCGCGCTCGCCGAGAATGAGGATGTGAAGGAATTCTATCTCGGCGGCCACGGCGCCGATCGGAAGTCCTTCCGCAACCTGAAATCCTACAAGCGCCGCAAGCGCTGGCTCTGACCCCGAGGTCGCCCATGCCGTCCAACCAGATCCCCACACTCGATTTCGGCCTCGGCGACGAGGTCGACATGCTGCGCGACAGCGTGCGCTCCTTCGCCGCCGAGCGGATCGCGCCGATCGCCGCCGAGATCGACCGTACTGACGAGTTCCCGCGCCACCTCTGGCCAGAGATGGGGGCGCTCGGGCTGCATGGGATCACGGTCGAGGAGGAATATGGCGGCGCGAACATGGGGTATGTCGCGCATTGCGTCGCGATGGAGGAAGTGAGCCGCGCCTCGGCTTCCGTCGGCCTTTCCTACGGCGCGCATTCCAATCTCTGCGTGAACCAGATCCGGCGCTGCGGCACGGCGGAGCAGAAACGCCGCTACCTGCCGAAGCTCATCTCCGGCGAGCATCTCGGTGCCTTGGCGATGAGCGAGCCGGGCGCGGGCAGCGACGTCGTGTCCATGAAGCTCCGGGCCGAGAAGCGTGGCGACCGCTACGTTCTCAACGGCACCAAGATGTGGATCACCAACGCCCACTACGCCGAGACGATCGTCGTCTATGCCAAGACGGATCCCTCGGCCGGTGCCAAGGGCATCACCGCCTTCATCGTCGAGCGCGACTTCAAGGGATTCAGGCCGGCGCAGAAGCTCGACAAGCTGGGCATGCGCGGCTCCCCCACCAGCGAACTCGTCTTCGAGGAGTGCGAGGTGCCGGCGGAGAACGTGCTGGGCGAGGTGGGCGGCGGCGTGCGCGTGTTGATGTCCGGCCTCGACTACGAACGTGCCGTGCTGGCCGCCGGCCCGCTTGGTATTCTGCAGGCCTGCCTCGACCTCGTCGTGCCCTATGTCCATGAGAGGAAGCAGTTCGGCCAGCCGATCGGGGAATTCCAGCTGATCCAGGCCAAGCTCGCCGACATGTACACGATGCTCAGCGCCTGCCGCGCCTATGTCTACGCCGTGGCGCGGGCCTGCGACCAGGGCAGGACGACGCGGAAGGACGCGGCGGGCGCGATCCTGTTCGCCGCGGAGGCCGCGACGAAGGCGGCGCTCGACGCGATCCAGATCCTCGGCGGCAACGGCTACATCAACGACAACGCCACGGGCCGCCTGCTGCGCGATGCGAAGCTCTACGAGATCGGCGCAGGCACCAGCGAGATCCGCCGCATGCTGATCGGCCGCGAACTGTTCCGGGAGACCGCGTGAGTCACATCCTCTCCTCCTCCGTGCTGCCCCGCTCGGAAAGCTTCCGGGCGAATGCCGAGCGGATGCATGCGCTGCTCGACCGCTTGCGCGGCGAAGTCGCGACTGCCGCGGCTGGCGGACCGGACGCTGCGCGGCAGAAGCACCTCTCGCGTGGGAAGCTACTGCCGCGCCAGCGGGTGGAGAGGCTGATCGACCAGGGGGCGCCGTTCCTGGAGCTTTCGCCCCTCGCTGCGCATGGGATGCATGGCGGCGAGGTCCCGGGGGCGGGAATCATCACCGGCATCGGGCGCGTCGCGGGCCGCGAATGCGTCATCGTCGCGAACGACGCGACGGTGAAGGGCGGCACCTATTTCCCGGTCACGGTGAAGAAGCACCTGCGCGCGCAGGAGATCGCCTGGCAGAATCGACTGCCATGCCTCTATCTTGTTGATTCAGGCGGGGCGAACCTGCCGAACCAGGATGAGATCTTCCCTGACCGGGAGCATTTCGGCCGGATCTTCTACAATCAGGCGCGGATGTCGGCGGCCGGCATCCCGCAGGTCGCCGCCGTCATGGGGTCCTGCACGGCGGGTGGGGCCTATGTG
This sequence comes from Roseomonas nitratireducens, assembly GCF_017813355.1. Taxonomy (GTDB): domain Bacteria; phylum Pseudomonadota; class Alphaproteobacteria; order Acetobacterales; family Acetobacteraceae; genus Neoroseomonas; species Neoroseomonas nitratireducens. The sequence continues at coordinate 14,418 of NZ_JAGIYZ010000009.1, read as the reverse complement.
CCGGCCATGTGCGACGAGGCGGTGATCGTGCGGGAGCAGGGCACGATCTTCCTCGGCGGCCCGCCGCTCGTGAAGGCCGCGACGGGGGAGATCGTGAGCGCGGAGGATCTCGGCGGCGCGGATGTCCATACGCGGCTGTCGGGCGTCGCGGACCATTTTGCCACGGACGACATGCATGCGCTCGGCCTGCTCCGTCGGATCGTCGGCAATCTTGGTCGCCGGCAGGCGGCCACGGGCGATCCGCCGGCGCCGCCGCGCTTCGATCCCACGGAACTGCACGGCATCGTCCCACCGGATCTCCGCACGCCGGTCGATGCGCGGGAGATCATCGCCCGCATCGTCGACGGGTCGGAACTGGACGAGTTCAAGCACCGCTATGGGACCACGCTGGTCTGCGGTTTCGCGCGCATCTGGGGCATGCAGATCGGCATCCTCGCGAACAACGGGATTCTCTTCTCGGAATCCGCGCTCAAGGGCGCGCATTTCGTCGAGCTGTGCTGCCAGCGCGGCATTCCCCTGCTGTTCCTCCAGAACATCGCCGGCTTCATGGTGGGACGGAAATACGAAGCCGGCGGCATCGCAAAGGATGGCGCCAAGCTCGTCACCGCGGTCGCCTGCGCCAATGTGCCCAAGGTCACCGTCATCACCGGCGGATCCTTCGGCGCCGGCAACTACGGCATGTGCGGCCGGGCCTATTCGCCGCGCTTTCTCTTCACCTGGCCCAATTCGCGCATTTCCGTCATGGGTGGCGAACAGGCGGCGAGTGTCCTTGCCACGCTCCGGCGCGACGCCCATGCCACGCGCGGGGAGGAGTGGAGCGCCGAGGCCGAGGAGGCCTTCAAGGCGCCGATCCGGGAGAAATACGAGCGGGAGGGCGATCCCTACTACGCCACCGCGCGCCTGTGGGACGACGGCATCATCGATCCGGCCGATACGCGCGACGTGCTCGGTCTCGCCTTCAGCGCCGCGCTCAATGCGCCGATCGAGGAGACGCGCTTCGGCGTGTTCCGCATGTGAGCGCGATGTTTGGAAGCCTCCTCGTCGCCAATCGTGGAGAGATCGCCTGCCGCATCATGCGCACGGCGCAGCGCATGGGCATCCGCTGCATCGCCGTGTTCAGCGAGGCGGATGCCGGCGCGCTCCATGTCCAACTGGCGGACGAGGCGCACCCGATCGGACCTGCCGCGGCCCGCGACTCCTACCTGCGCATCGACCGCATCCTGGCCGTCGCGAAGGCAGCCGGGGCAGAGGCGATCCATCCGGGCTACGGCTTCCTGTCGGAGAATGCCGATTTCGCCGAAGCCTGTGAGGAAGCGGGGCTCATCTTCGTCGGCCCGCCGACGGCGGCGATCCGGGCCATGGGCAGCAAGGCCGAATCGAAGGCGCTGATGGTCGCGGCGGGCGTGCCCGTGGTGCCTGGCTATCATGGCGAGGATCAGTCCGAGGAACGGCTGGCCATCGAGGCCGCCGGCATCGGCTTCCCCGTTCTCATCAAGGCGAGCGCCGGTGGTGGCGGCAAGGGCATGCGCCCCGTGCACAGCGCGGCGGATTTCCTGGACGAGTTGGCCGGCGCGCGGCGGGAGGCCAAGGCGGCCTTCGGCGATGACCGTGTGCTGCTCGAACGCTACCTGCAGCGGCCGCGGCATGTGGAGGTTCAAGTCTTCGCGGACCGCCATGGCCGCGCCATTCATCTGCACACGCGCGATTGTTCCGTGCAGCGCCGTCACCAGAAGGTGCTGGAGGAAGCGCCGGCGCCCGATCTTTCGCCGGGCCTTCGCGCGCGGCTGCATGAGGCCGCGGTCGCCGCGGCCCGCGCCGTGGGCTACGTGAACGCCGGCACGGTCGAGTTCATCGTGGAGGGCGAGGACGCCTTCTTCATGGAGATGAACACGCGCCTCCAGGTCGAGCACCCGGTCACCGAGATGGTGACCGGCCTGGACCTCGTGGAATGGCAGTTGCGCGTCGCCGCCGGCGAGCCCTTGCCGTTTGACGAACCGCCGGAGGCCGACGGTCACGCGGTCGAGGTCCGACTCTATGCGGAGGACCCCGCTGCTGGGTTCCGCCCTTCCGTCGGCGTGCTGCGCCGCTTCGTCGGGCCGGGTAGGGCGCCGGGCGTGCGGATGGACACCGGCGTGCGCAGCGATGATGCGATCACGCCGCACTACGACCCGATGATCGCGAAGATCATGGCGCATGGGCCTGACCGCGAGACGGCGCTGCGGCGCCTGTCGGCAGCACTCGCCGATACGCAGCTTGGCGGGTTGACGACGAACCTCGCCTTCCTGCGCCGCCTTGTCGCCCATCCGGCGATGGTCGCGGCGGATCTCGACACCGGCTTCATCGCGCGGCACGAGGCCGCCCTGATCCCGCCGCCGGTCGAAACGCCGCCGGCTGCGCTTGCCGCCTTTGCGGCGGTCTATCTCGAACGCCTTCGCTTGCGTGACGAAGGCGCAGGGCCGTGGGATCGGCGTCGTGGGTTCCGCCTGTTCGGTGCGTCGGAGGAGGTGCTGTCGCTTCGCGATGCGGTGCGCGTGCGCCAATTGCTGGTGCGACGCCGGCGCGGCGCGATGGAGGTCGTGGTCGATGATGGCCCGCCGATCGCGGTCCAGGCCGATCTCTCGGCCGATCTTCGGGCCTCGGTCGACGGCACATGGCACCGCGTGCCCTTCACGCTCGACGATGGCGTGGTGTCCCTGACTTTCGAGGGCGTGGACCACACGCTTGAACTTCTCGACCCCTATGCCCCGCGTGGCGGGGAAGCCGCAGCCGAAGGGCGCCTGTCCGCACCTATCCCGGGGCGCGTCGTGCAGATGCTTGTCGCGGTCGGGGATCGCGTCGCCCGCGGCCAGGTCGTCGCGATCCTGGAGGCGATGAAGACGGAACTTCGCATCGCCGCGCCGGCGGATGGCATCGTCGCGCATCTCGGCTGCGCCGCGGGCGACAGCATCGAGGAGGGGACGGAGATCGTCACCCTCGCGCCGCCGGACGGGGACGCAGCGCTTCCCTGATGGGATTGCGCAGCAGCAGGCCGGCGCCGCGCAGCGCTGCGCCGAGGTGGATCGCCGCCGGCATTGCGGCATAGGCGGCCGGCAGCGGCAGCAGCCTTAGCAGGGCGGCCAGGGCCTCGCTGCGCGCTCCGCGCTGGGCCATGGCGCAGGCGAGCAGCAGCGCGGCTTCGTCAGGATTCACGCGTGGGCAGAGCGGCGCGCAGGCTTGGATCGGCGCGACGCGGAGCAGGGCGTCGAGCGGCGTCGCTGCCACCGCCGCATCCTCGGCAGCCAGCAGTAGGCGCAGCGCCGGCAGTGGCGCCTCGGCTGCCCGCCAGACGCGGAGCCCGTCGAGCATCAGGCGTTCGGGCGCGGGCAGGGCGGCGGCCTCCGCGCCGGTCCAGGGCCAAACGGGCAATCCGCGCGTCGACATGCGGCCTCCTCTCGCTGCGTACGGATTTTTTATCGCAAATGAGAATTAGTCGCAAGTAAGCGGCGTTCAGTGGAAGTCTCGGCTTGCCGGCATCCGCACCCTGGTGCGGGGATCGTCGCGCGGATTGGGCCGGCGCACCTCGTCGGCACGCGCCATCGCGCCTTCCCAGCGCGCCTCCTCCATCAGGTGCAGCCCGTCCAGCAGGTCGGAGCGGTCCGCGACACGCGCGACCAGCAGGTGAATGATCGGCACCTCCGATTTCTCGTGCCGCTCCACGCGCCCTTCCGCGACGATCAGCCGCGCCGAGACGACCGCCGCGCGGAAGCGCTCCGCGATATCGGGGTACATGACCAGGTTGGCGATGCCGTGCTCGTCCTCCACGGTGAAGAAGACGACGCCCTTCGCGCTGCCCGGCCGTTGCCGCACCAGCACGAGACCGGGCAGGCGCAGCCGCCGCCCCTGCGGCGCACGGGCCAGCGCGCGCGTATCCGCAAGCCCCATGTCGTCGAGCCGCGGTCGCAGCAGCGCCATCGGATGGGCGCGCAGCGTCAGCCCCGTGCCGGCATAGTCCAGCACCGTCTGTTCCCCCGCCGTGGCGCGCGGCAGGCGCGGCGCGGCTTCCCGTCCCTCGGCGGCCGCCAATGGCGGCGCCGGCGTGGAAAGCGCCGCCGCATCCCACAGTGCCTCGCGGCGATCCCGCCCCAGGCCGCGGAAGGCATCGGCCTTCGCCAGCGCCTCCAGCGCAGCGCGATCGAGCCGCGCCCGCTGCGCGAGGTCCGCGAGGGAGGCAAAGGGCGCCTCCGCCCGCGCGGCCTCGATGCGCCGCCCGGCCTCCTCCCCCAGGCCCGAGACCAGCCGCAGGCCGAGCCGCAGCGCCAGCCCTTCCGCGCTGCGCGGATCGGGCTCCAGCGTGCAGTCCCAGTCGCTCGCCGTGACATCCGCCGCGCGCACCGCGACGCGATGCGCCTTCGCATCCCGCACGATCTGCGCCGGGGCGTAGAAGCCCATGGGCTGGCTGTTGAGCAGCGCCGCCGCGAAGACCGCGGGATGATGGCACTTCACCCAGGCGCTTGCGTAGACGAGCAGGGCGAAGGACATGGCGTGGCTTTCCGGGAAGCCGTAGGTGCCGAAGCCCTCGATCTGGTGGAAGCAGCGTTCGGCGAAATCCTGCGTATAGCCGCGGCGTGTCATGCCGCCGACGAACTTCTCCCGGAACTGCATCACCTTGCCTTCGGCGCGGAACGTCGCCATGGCGCGGCGCAGCGCATCCGCCTCGGTCGGGCTGAACTTCGCCGCGACGATGGCGATGCGCATCGCCTGTTCCTGGAACAGTGGCACGCCGAAGGTGTGCCGCAGCACCTGGGCGAGTTCGTCCGGCGGGCCGTGCTCCGGCGACGGGCCGGGCAACTCCACGGTCTCCTCCCCCGATCGACGGCGCAGATAGGGGTGCACCATGTCGCCCTGGATCGGCCCCGGCCGCACGATCGCGACCTGCACCACCAGGTCGTAGAAGGTCTTCGGACGCAGGCGCGGCAGCATGTTCATCTGCGCCCGGCTTTCCACCTGGAAGACGCCGATCGCGTCGGCCTTTCGCAGCATGGCGTAGACGCGCGGATCCTCGGGCTGCAGGTCCTCGAGCGCGGGGCGCCTTCCGTGGTGCATCCCGATCAGGTCGAAGGCGCGCCGGAGGCAGGACAGCATGCCGAGGCCGAGCACATCGACCTTCAGGATGCGCAGCGCCTCGATGTCGTCCTTGTCCCATTCGAGCGTGGTGCGGTCCTCCATGGCCGCCCGCGTCACCACCGCGTGTTCCACCAGCGGGCCCTTGGTGATGACGAAGCCGCCGACATGAGTCGCGAGGTGGCGGGGGAAATCCTGGATCTCGTCCGCCAGTTCGATCGCGAGCGCGAGCCGCGGGTCGCCCTCCGCATCCAGGCCGCGCTCGGCCGCGACATCGGCCATGTCCCGGTCGCCACGCGGGCTCCAGGAGGCGCGGGCGAGGCCCGCCGTCACATCCTCCGTCAGGCCGAGCGCCTTGCCGACCTCCCGGATCGCGCTGCGCGGGCGGTAGCGGATCAGCGTCGCGCAGATCGCCGCGCGGCGGCGCCCGTAGCGCTCGTAGATGTGCTGGATCACCTCCTCTCGCCGCTCATGCTCGAAATCCACGTCGATGTCGGGCGGCTCGTCACGCGCGGCGGAGATGAAGCGCTCGAACAGCAGGTCGTGCGTGTCGACATCCGCCGCGGTGATGCCGAGCACGTAGCAGATGGCCGAATTGGCCGCCGAGCCGCGCCCCTGGCAGAGGATGCCCTTCGAGCGCGCGAAGCGGACGATCTCGTCCACCGTCAGGAAGTAGGGCGCGTAGCCGAGCTCCCGGATCAGCACCATCTCATGCGCGATCAGCCTGCGCAGCTTGGCCGAGGGGCCGTCCGGCCAGCGCCGCGCCAGCGCCTCCGCCACCCGCTTCTCGAGCGTCTCCTGTGCCGTCAGCCCGGGCTCGAGGATTTCCTCCGGATACTCGTAGCGCAGCTGGTCGAGGGAGAAGGCGCAGGCCCCGACGACGCGCAGCGTGTTGTCGACCGCCTCCTCATGCCCGGCAAAGAGGCGCCGCATCTCCGCCTCCGGCTTCAGATGCGCCTCGGCATTCGGCAGGGCGGCGAAGCCGAGCGTATCGACCGTGGTGCCGAGCCGGATCGCCGCCAGCACATCGGCCAGCCGGCGCCGCGTCGGGACATGGAAGCGGACCGCACCGGCGGCGAGCAGAGGCAGGCCGAGCCCAGCCAAGGCATCGAGCCGCCTGCGGTCATCCCCGCCATGCCGATGCGCGACCGCGAGAAAGAGCGGCAGCACCAGATCCCGCTGCAGCGCCGCGCGGTCGCGCCGCAACCCTTCGCCGAAATCCGCGCCCGGCCTTTCCGGCGCCACCCGCGCCAGCGCCGAGCCCTTCGCCCCCGCCACAAGCGCATCCCGCCCGATGCGGCATTCGCCCTTGGGCGCGGCGAGCCGCGCTTCGGACAGCATCCGCGTCAGGCGCCCCCATGCGGCGCGGTCGGAAGGCCAGGCGAGGTAGTCCGATCCATCCTCCAGTGTAAGCCGCACGCCGGGCAGGAAGCGCAGCCCTTCCGCCTTGGCCGCCACATGGGCGCGCACCACGCCGGCGAAGGAATTGCGGTCCGCCACGCCCACCGCCGCATGGCCCAGCGCCTTCGCCATGCGCACGATCTCATGCGGATGCGACGCGCCTTCGAGGAAGGAGAAGTTCGTCGTCGCGCCGAGCTCGGCATATCCCGTCACGGCAGGTGCCCGTGCAGCACCCAGCGCGGCTCCTCCCCCGGTTCCGCCAACCCGCCCCGGCAGACCCAGAGCCGCGCGCCCGAGGCCAGTTCCACCCGGTAGTAGTCGCGCAGCTTTCGCCCCGTCCGGTCGCGCCACCATTCCGGCTCGACCCGCTCCGGCCCTTCGGCCCGCACCACCCGATGCGCCTGACGCCCGATCCGGAGCAGGGACGGGGGCGCATCCGGCAGCAGCGCCACGGCACTTATATAAAGTGGGCGGTGCAGCAACCGCACCGGACGGTGCCGGGCCGCCCAGCCCTCCGGCACCGAGACCGCCTCGAAGGCGCCGACGCGCTGCACCGCCCGTTCCGGCCAGTGGGACGCGCGCGGCGCCAGGCGCCAGACCGACAGGCGCTGCGACAGCCGGTCGAGCAGTTGCGCCAGATCCTCCCGTCGCGCCGTGCGGCCGCTCTGGGTGAGGGAGTCCTGCGCGCTGCCCATCGGGTCGGTCGCCAGGGCGGCGAGCGCCAGTCGCTCGAAGCCGCAATCGGGGGCCAGGATTTCGAGTTTCCCGTGGAACAACCGCGCCAGATGCGCCGGATCGCGGGCGGGCAGGCCGGTGCCGATCGCGATCTCTTGCACCTCCCCGTCCACCCGCTCCGCCCGCAACATCAACCGCCGAGCGCCGCGGCCGGCCTGCGCCAGGGCGTGGCAGAGATCGGCCAGCAGGCCGTCGAGCGCCGCCTCGATCCCTTCCCGCGTCACCACCGGATCGGCGAAGTCCCGCGCCACTGCCATCTCCGGCGGCGGCCGGATGGGGGAGATGGGGCGCTCCGCCACACCGAGCGCCTCGTCCAGCGCCCGCGCCAGGCCTGACCCGAAGCGTCGCACCAGCCCTGCCCGAGGTTGCTCCGCCAGGCTGCCGACATCCCGCAGGCCCAGCCCGTGCAGCGCGGCGACTAGTGCCGGCGCCAGCCGCAGGGCCGCGAGCGACAACGGCGCGACCGCAGCTGCCTCTTGCCCCGGGGGTATCATGCCGCCAGCCCCGGCGCGCACCAGCGCCAGCGCCGTGCCCGCCCGTCCCGCCACCGCTCCGCGCGCCGTCAGTCCGCGCCCGCGCAGCCGGCCGAGCACTTCCTCGAACAGCGCGGCTTCCCCGCCGAACAGGTGCTCGACGCCGGTGATGTCGAGCAGCAGCCCGTCCTCACCCGCCACCCCCACCAGCGGCGTGAAACGCATCGCCCAGAGCGCGAGTCGCTCCAGCGCCCGCGCATCGCCGGCAGGATCCTCCGGCACCAAATCCACGCCGGGCAGGATCGCCTGCGCATCGGCAAGCGCCTGGCCCGGGTGCAGCCCGGCGGCCTCGGCCTCGGCCGAGATCGAGAGCACCTCCCGCCGCGATCCACGCTGTCCCCAGATGGCGACCGGCCCGGATCGGCGCAGCCGTTCGACCGGCAGGCGCGGCAGGAGAAGGGCGAGGATGCGGCGCGACGCGTGGAGCGTTCCAGGGGGCGCTGCCCCCTGGACCCCCGCCGGGGAGGCGGCGGCCTCCCCGGACCACGCGGCGTTTGGGTCAAGAAGAGTGAGAGGCGCGATGCTCCCGTCCCGATCGCGGGCGTCTCGTGCCCCTTCTTTTCCCCAACTCGATGGAATCGAGGGTCCGGGAGGCTTTTGCCTCCCGGCGGGGGGACCGGGGGGCTGGCCCCCCGGGTGCCCCACCCGCGGCGGCCCGCAGCAGCGCCGCCTCATGCGCGCTTCCGGGGCACTGCGGCCGTGCCGGCCTCGTCCTCGGTCACCAGCCTGTCCCCGTGCCAGGCGGCGCGCCAGCCCGCGGGACGACCGCCGCGGCAGCGCAGAAGATCGAGGCTCCAGGCCGGGTCGCCCAGCGCGTGGGGGCTCCGGCTGTCGGAGGGTGCGGCGCCGATGCGCCAGCGGGTGAGGGCGGCTGTCGGGGCGGCGTTGTCCTCGTCCGGGCGGAGCAGCAGGCCGAGCACGCCTCCCGCCTCGGCGGCGAGTTGCAGGCGTCGAGCGGCCGTCAGGTCGAGCGCGCCCGTCACCAGCAGGGCAGCGCCCACGGCAGGGCAGCGCAGGGTTTCCTCCATGGCCCAGAGTGCGTCCTGCGGCCGGGTGGCGCGGACCAGCACGAGCGCGGCGGGGGAGAGGCCGAAGCGGGCGAGGCCCGGCGGCCAGGCGTCCGGCTCCGGCGCGATCCAGAGCACCGTGCCGCCGGCCCGGGCCAGGGCCAGGGCCGCGAAGCCGGCGGCGGCGCCGGGTTCCGCGGCGAGGATCTCATGCAGGGCGGCGCGGGGCAGGCCGCCCCAGGGCAGGGCGGCATCGATGGCGGGACAGAGGGGGATGGCGTCCTCCCCTCGCGCGGTCAGGGCTCCGGCCGCGCCGGCGCGTTCCATGCGCGCGATGCGGGCGCGCAGGGCCGCGATCAGGGCTGGGCGGTCGAGCGGAGGAGGGGCGGGGTCGGGTTCGGTCATGGCCTGGGGGAAGGGCCGCTGATGTTCGCTTTATGTTCTTATGCCGGATGCCCCAAGGTCAAGGAGCGCGGATGCTTTGGCTCATCCAGCCCCGTTCAGGGCCAATGGTTTCTGTTCGCAAACCCTTCTGGAGAAACGCTTTCCTGCCCCTTGTCCCGCCGGCTGCGCCGCCCGACCATCATCAGCCGGAACGCAAGGAACGGCAGACCATGGACGCAGTCCCGCCCCCCGCCAGCGGCATCGTCGACGGCTTCGAGGGGGCGGTCGGCAATACGCCGCTGATCCGACTCCGCCGCGCGAGCGAGGCCACGGGCTGCGAGATCCTCGGCAAGGCCGAGTTCATGAACCCGGGCGGATCGGTGAAGGACCGGGCGGGGCTCGGCATCATCCTCGACGCCGAGCGGCGCGGCCTGCTGACGCCCGGCAAGCCGGGCACGATCGTGGAAGGCACCGCGGGCAACACCGGCATCGGCATCACCCTCGTCGCCAATGCCCGCGGCTATCGCAGCGTGATCGTGGTGCCGGAGACGCAGAGCCGCGAGAAGATCGACTTCCTGCGCATGATCGGCGCCGATCTGCGCCTGGTGCCGGCGAAGCCCTTCTCCGACCCGGGCAACTACGTCCATGTCAGCCGGCGGTTGGCCGAGGAGATGGGCGCCGTCCACGCCAACCAGTTCGACAACATCGCGAACCGCGCCGCGCATGAGGCGACGACGGGCCCGGAGATCTGGACGCAGACCGATGGGCATGTCGATGCCTTCACCTGCGCCTGCGGCACCGGCGGCACCCTTGCCGGCGTCGCGCGGGCGCTCAAGGCGCGCAAGCAGGGTGTGCGCATCGTGCTCGCCGACCCGATGGGCAGCGCGCTTTATTCCTGGGTGAAGACCGGCACCCTGAAGGCCGAGGGCAATTCCATCACCGAGGGCATCGGACAGGCCGCACGCGTGCCCGGCAATCTCGAGCCCGACCGCGCGCTGATCGACGATGCCGTGCAGGTGACGGACGAGGAGGCGCTCGAGCAGGTCTTCGACCTGCAGATCCATGAGGGGATCTCGCTCGGCGGGTCCGCCGGCATCAATGTCGCCGCCGCCATCAAGGTGGCGAAGGCGCTCGGGCCCGGGCACCGGGTGGCGACAATTCTCTGCGACGGCGGCGCGCGCTACCAGTCGAAGCTGTTCAACCCGGAATTCCTGCGCGGCAAGGGCCTGCCCGTGCCGCCCTGGCTGGCCTGACCCGCGAGGCTCCTCCCATGGAAGCGATCGAACTCGCTCGCGCCATCCGCAGCCGCGACCCGGCCCGGCCATCCTGGCCGGAGGCGATCCTCTGCTATGCTGGGCTTCATGCGGTGCTGTGGCATCGCCTTGCGCACGCCTTGTGGCGTGCGGGGATGAAGGGCCTCGCGCGCTTCGTCTCCCACATCGGGCGCTTCCTGACCGGCATCGAGATCCATCCCGGCGCCCGGATCGGCCGGCGACTCTTCATCGATCACGGCATGGGCGTGGTCATCGGCGAGACGGCGGAGATCGGCGACGACGTGCTGATCTATCACGGCGTCACGCTCGGCGGCCTGTCGGGCCAGCCCGGCAAGCGGCACCCGACCATCGGCAACGGCGTCGCGATCGGCGCGGGGGCGCAGGTGCTCGGCCCGATCGTGGTCGGGGAGGGGGCGCGGATCGGCGCGAATGCCGTGGTGACGAAGGAGGTGCCGCCGCATTGCACCGTGGTCGGCATCCCGGCGCGGCCGCCGGCCGGGTCCATCTGTGCCGATCCGACGGTCGGCTATGGCCTGACCCATCCGGAAGATGACCCCGTGGGCGAGCAACTGGCCGCGATGCGCGCGGAACTGGCTGCGCTGCGCGCGCGCGTGGCCGAGTTGGAGCGGCAGCCCGAGACAACGCGCTGACCCGGCGCATATGAAAAAAGGCCGGCACCTTTCGGGTGCCGGCCTTTCTGCGAAGGGGCGGGCCTTCAGCGCCGCGGCGGCGTCAGGTCCCAAGGGGCGCGGGTGGCTTCCCGCATCGCATCGGTCCGGCTGATGCCGATGTCCGACAGCATGCGGTCATCCATCTCGGCGAGATGGCGACGGCTTTCGACGGCGTGGAGGACACGGCGCAGCCAATCGAGCCAGGTCGTGCCGCGCACCGCGGCATTCCGGATGGTCCGGGTGGTGGAAAGGCTGCGGCTGGTCATGGGGCGGTCCTCCTTGTGGCGCCTGAGCCAGGACCATGGCAGCGGGCGCAGCATCAGAAAAACGAAATCTCTTGACGATTATCATCAGCATCCTTGATCTCTCAGGCCGGAGGGCACACCCATGCTGGCCATTCCCCCGGGCCTCGACCCCGACCTGCTTCGCTCCTTCGTCCTGATCGCCGAAGGCGGATCCTTCACCCGTGCGGCCAATGCCGTCGGGCGAACCCAGTCCGCGGTTTCCATGCAGATCCGGCGGCTCGAGGAGGCGCTTGGCCAGCCGCTGCTGCTGCGCGGGCCGCGCGGGGTGGAGACGACGCCGCACGGCGCGTGGCTTCTGGAGCGGGCGCGCCGGCTGCTCGCCATGCATGACGAGATCGTGGCGACCTTCCGCACGCCGGCGGTCGCCGGCAATGTCCGGCTCGGCACGCCCGATGACTACGCGCTGCGCTGGCTGCCGGGGATTCTCGCCCGCTTCGCCGAAGTCCATCCGGCGGTCGAGGTCGAGGTGACCTGCGCGCCATCAAACGAACTCGTCGAACGGTTGGAGCGGGATGAGATCGACCTGACGCTGCTCTCGGCGGGCAACGAGAAGTCGGGGATGGTCGGCCAGCCGCTCTGGCGTGCAGGCCTGCGTTGGATCGGGTCCAGTGCCCATGCGGCGCATCGCCGGGCACCGATCCCGCTTGCCACCGCGCAGCCGCGCTGCGTCTGGCACCACGCCGCGGTGCAGGCACTGGATGAGGCCCGCCGCCCGTGGCGCGTCGCTTACCGGAGCACATCCCAGGCGGGGACGCTCGCGCCCGCGCTGGCCGGTCTTGCGGTCACGGTCGGCCTGCCCGGCCCCCTTCCGCCCGGGCTGCGCTTCCTCGGTGCGGAGGATGGCATGCCGCCGCTGCCGGATTTCTCCATCGCGCTCTTCACCGGACGTGCGGGCGGTCCCGTGGTTGAAACCCTGGCAGAGGCGATCCGCGCCGGCTTTGCCGAGGCGGCGGTGACCCAGGCTTGAGCCGCCACGGCCGGCATGTCATGTCCGCGCATGCCGCGCGGCCGGTATCGGCATGCCGGAGAAGGGGGAGCCATGAATCGTTCCACGCCTACCGCGTTCATGGCTGGCGGGACTTCCGCGAAGGAACCGGTCTTTCCCTCTGCGCCTGAAGCTTTGGCGCGCAGGCGCGGCGGCGGGGCTTCCGTCGTGGAGACAAGGCGATTCGGCTGGGTGATGCGCGTCGCCCGCATGACGGCGGGCTCCTGAGATGGAGGAGGCCGCGCGTTTCGCGGCGATGATGGAGGAGGGCGCCGCGCTCAGGCGCCGCCTCGCAAGCGAAGCGGCGGGGACGCTGATCGCCGTCGTCGATGCCTGCGAGACGGCGATCCGGGCTGGCGGCCGCCTGTTCTTTTGCGGCAATGGCGGCAGCGCCGCGGATGCGCAGCATCTAGCGACGGAGTTGCTGGTGCGGCTGCGCTCCAGTGTCGAGCGCCCCTCCTGGCCCGCGATCGCGCTGACGCTGGACCCGACGGCGCTGACGGCGGGCGGGAACGACTATGGGTTCGAGGAGGTGTTCGCGCGGCCGCTCTCGGGTCTGGGGCGCGCCGGCGACGTGCTGTTCGGGATCACGACGAGTGGCAAGTCACCGAATGTGTTGCGTGCGCTTGAAACTGCGCGCGGCATGGGCATCGCGACCGTCGGGCTGCTCGGAGGAGATGGCGGGCCGGCACGCGCGCTCTGCGACCACGCGCTTGTCGTGCCGAGCTCGGTGACGGCGCGCATCCAGGAAGCGCACATCGCCTTGGGCCATGCCGTGATGGAGTTGCTCGAGGATCGGCTGGTGCGGTCATGACGGTGCTGGTGACCGGCGCGGCCGGCTTCATCGGCATGCATGTCGCCGAGGCGCTGCTTGCGCGCGGGAACCGCGTGATCGGCCTCGACAACCCGAACCCCTACTATGCCCCGCGCTGAAGGGTGCACGCCTGGCGCGGCTTGAATCGCGAGGCGGCCTCACTTTCCTGCCGATCGATGTGGCCGATCGTGCGGCGATGCTGCCCTTGGCCGAGCGTTATCCCGAGGTGACGCGCATCGTGCACCTGGCTGCGCAGCCTGGCGTGCGCCATTCGCTGGTCGATCCCTTCGCCTATGTCGAAGCGAATGTGATGGGGCATCTCGTCGTGCTGGAGATGGCGCGCCGGATGCAGCGGCTCGAGCACCTCGTCTACGCGTCGTCGTCGTCGGTCTATGGCGCGAATCGCCAATTGCCCTTCGCTGAGGCCGACCGGGTGGACCATCCGGTGTCGCTCTACGCGGCGACGAAGCGCGCGGCGGAGCTGATGAGCGAATCGCACGCGCACCTGTTCGGCCTGCCGCAGACCGGCCTGCGCTTCTTCACGGTCTATGGGCCCTGGGGACGGCCGGACATGGCGCCATGGATGTTCGCGGAGGCGATCCTCGCGGGCCGGCCGATCACGCTCTACGAGGGTGGGCGGCTCAAGCGGGACTTCACCTTCGTGGAGGACATCGTCGCCGGGGTCCTTGGCTGTCTAGATCGGCCGGCGCCCGCGCGCGTGCCGCGGATCTTCAACATCGGGAACCATCGCAGCGAGGAAGTCCGGCGCTTCGTGGCGGTGCTGGAGGACGCGCTGGGGCGCAAGGCAACGATTCTGGACGCGCCGCGCCCGGCGACGGATGTGGAGGAAACCTTCGCGGATATCTCGGCGATTGCTGCGCTGTGCGGCTTTGCGCCGCGGACGCCGATCGAACAGGGCGTGCCGCGTTTTGCGGAATGGTATCTCTCCTGGCGAAGGGGGGTTGACCGGGGTGTCGAAGGCGCATAGAAGCCCGTCCACGCCGCTGATGGCGGGGGCTTGACCCGGGTGGACGGTTCCACTAAGTTCCTTGCCCCGCCACAAGCGGTGTTTTGCCAAACTGGCATCTGTAGCCTCACCTGAGGTTGCTCGGGCTGGTTTGGTATTGTTCTTTGACAATTGTATCGGTTTTGGAAGTGTTTTGAGTATGATCTTAGCGATCCTTGAGTGGGTGGCTTGGATTGGCTTTT
>NZ_JAGIYZ010000008.1 GCF_017813355.1 Roseomonas nitratireducens | reverse complement strand
CGGGCGCCCCGGCGGGCAGCGCGGGCCCGCGCCGGCGACGCGCCCGCGCCTGTTCGCCAATGACGGCGGCGCGCCGCGGCCGGATGTGGGCTTCCTCGGCTTCGATGCGGGCCGGGGTGCGGCGCGGCCGCCGCGCGGGTAGAGCGATATCCGATCAGCCGGAAACGGCTGATCGGATTTCTTGCTCTAGAAACCATTGATTCTACAGCACGAAATCCGAGCACACTGACTCAGTGTGATCGGATAGTGCTGTAGCGCCCGCCCGGCGCCGCGGGGTTCAGCTTCCGCCCGCATCCACCGTGAAGGACTGCGCCGTCACCATCGCGCTGTCGTCGGCGGCGAGCCACAGCACCATCCGCGCGATGTCGTCGGGGTGAAGGTGGCCCTTGAGGCATTGGCGGCGGTCGCGGTCGGCATCCGCCTCCGGGGTCAGCCACAGGCTGCGCTGCCGCTCCGTGATGACCCAGCCGGGCACCACCTCGTTCACCCGGATGCGGTCGGGGCCGAGGTCGCGGGCGAGCCCGCGCGTCAGCCCCCGCACCCCCGCCTTGGCCGCCGTATAGGCCGGCATGCCGCCGGTGCGGTTGATCCAGGACACCGAGCCGAGATTGACGATCGACCCGCCGCCGGCGCGGCGCATCATCGGCACCACCGCCTGGGCGCAGAAGAACTGGTGGCGGAGGTTGGTCGCGATCCGTTCGTCCCAGTAGTCGGGCTCCACCGTCTCGAGCGCGTGGCGGTCGTCGCGCGCGGCGTTGTTGACCAGCACGGTAATGTCGCCGATGCGCGAGCCGGCCTCGGCCACCGCCGCGCGCAGGGCGGCGATGTCGCGCAGGTCGCAGGGCAGGAACTGCGCGCCGGTCGCCTCCGCCACGCGCGACCCCGCCGCCTCGTCGAAGTCGAGGAAGGCGACGCGCGATCCCTGGCGCGCGAAATGCGCGACGATCGACGCGCCGATGCCCGACGCGCCGCCGGTCACGAGCACGGCGCGGCGCGACAGGCTGGGATAGCCGGCGAAGCGGTCCTGCATGTGTTTCCTCCTTGTCCTCGCCGCGCATGACAATCCGGAAACGTTGACTCGTCCATCCGGCTCTGGCGACGATCCGTCCGGGACCCGACAACAGAGAGGCAACCGAACATGATGAGACGAGGCCTGGCGGCCGCGGCCGCCGCCTTCTGCGTGACGCTCGCCGGCACGGCGGCGGCGCAGACGAACATCCCGAGCCCGACGCTCGATGCGATCCGCGCGCGCGGCAACCTGAACTGCGGCATCCACACCGGCGTCGCCGGCTTCGCGCTGCCCGACAGCCGCGGCGAATGGCAGGGGATGGATGTCGACCTGTGCCGCGGCCTGGCGGCGGCGATCTTCAACGACCCGTCCAAGGTGCGCTTCATCCCGCTGTCGTCCTCCACGCGCTTCACCGCGCTGGGCTCGGGCGAGATCGACGTGCTGTTCCGCACCTCGACCCAGACCATGCTGCGCGACACGACGCTCGGGCTGCGCCACGTCACGACCTATTTCTACGACGGGCACGGCTTCATGGTGCGCGCCAATGCCGGCGTCACGCGCGTGCGCGACATGGGCGGCGCGACAATCTGCCTGATCCAGGGCACGACGAACGAGCAGGTGACGGCGGACTACTTCCGTTCCGTCAATGTGCGCTTCCAGCCGGTGGTGTTCGAGCGGACGGACCAGGCGCAGGCGGCCCTCGTCGCCGGGCGCTGCGACAGCTTCGGCACGGATGCCTCGCAGCTCGCCGGCGTGCGGTCGTCGATGCCCAACCCGCGCGAATGGACCATCCTGCCGGAGCGCTTCAGCAAGGAGCCCTACGGCGCCTACATCCGCCGCGGCGACGACAACTGGTACGACATCGTCCGCTGGTACACGACCGCGGTGATCGAGGCGGAGGAGCAGGGCATCACCCGCGCCAATGCCGAGGAGATGCGCCGCACCAGCGTCAACCCGAACACGCGCCGCCTGCTGGGCGTCACGCCGGAACTGGGCCAGTCGCTGAAGCTCGACCCGGCCTGGGCCTACAACGCGATCCGCGCCATCGGGAACTACGGCGAGCTCTACGAGCGGACGATGGGCGAGAACACGCCGGTCGCGCTGCCGCGCGGGCCGAACAACCTGCACACCAATGGCGGGTTGATCTACGCGCTTCCGATGCGCTGAACGGTCAGGTGCTGCGCGGCGTCGGGCGCCAGTCCGGCGCCGCCAGCTCGAACCCCGCGAAGTCGAAGGCGGGGCTTACGGTGCAGCCCACCAGCGTCCAGCGCCCGAGCGAGACGGCGCCCTGCCACCAGCCCTTGGGCACGACGGCGAAGGGCCGCTGGTGGCGCGACAGGTCGGGGCCCAGATGCACCGCCTGCGCGTCGTGCCCATCGGGCGACAGCGACAGCGCGAGCGGCCCGCCGGCGTACCAGTGCCAGCATTCCGCCGCGTCCACGCGATGCCAGTGGCTGAACTCATCGGCCGCGAGCAGGAAGTAGATCGCGGTCCCCGCCCCGCGCGAGCCGTCCGCCGGCGCGTCGCGCCAGATCTCCCGGTAATGCCCGCCTTCGGGATGCGGGCGGAGATCCAGCGCGGCGACGACCTGCGCGGCCGTGACGGACGGGTCGCGCAGATCGGGCGGCATCAGCCGACCGGCACGGTCTCGGCGATCGGGCGCAGCTTCGACACCTCGGCGAACCAGGCGGCGAGCTTCGGATGCGCGTCCCGCCACGGCTCGTGCGGGAAGCGGAAGTCGAGGTAGCCGAGCGCGCAGGCGACGCTGATGGCGCCGATGTCGGACAGGCCCGCGGGCGGGTCCTTCTCGAGCATCGCGAGCGCGCGGTCGACCGCGCCCTTCTGCCGCGCGTCGTAGGCCTTGCGGCCGTCGTCCTGCGGCAGTTGCGACATGCCGCGGCGGCCGACCGCGGAATCGAGGATGCCGTCGGCCGCCGCCTGGCGGATCAGCGCCTTGAGCCGCGCCGCGCTGCCCACCGGCGGGAAGAGCGCCGGCGCGTCGCCGAGCGTGTCGAGGTATTCGCAGATCACCGGGCTGTCGAAGACCGGCGTGCCGTCGTCGGCGACCAGCGCCGGCACCTTGGACAGCGGGTTCGACGCCAGCAGGTCGGCCGGGCTGGTGTGCGGGTTGGTGGTGACCTTCTCGATCCGCGTCTCCAGCGAGCGGGCGATGGCGCAGGCCATCACCTTCCGGACATAGGGGCTGGCGGCGGAATAGTGCAGCTTCATCTGGTCGTTCTCCTCCGGGACTCGGACGTCAGCGGAAAGTGTCCTTCGCCGCGCGAATCCGCGCCAGGGTGGCCACGTCCGGCGCGCGCAGGAAGGGGTTGGCGGCCAGTTCGTCCCCGAGCGACGTCGGCACGGTCGCCTCCCCCTTCGCGCGCAGCGCGGCGATGCGCGCGGCCTGCGCCTGCAGCGCCTGGTTCTCGGGCTCGACCGTCAGGGCGAAGCGGGCGTTGCTCTCGCTGTATTCGTGGCCGCAGCAGACCAGCGTTTCGGCCGGCAGGGCGGCGATGGCGCGCAGGCTGGCGAACATCTCCTCCGCCGTGCCTTCCAGCAGGCGGCCGCAGCCGAGCGAGAACAGCGTGTCGCCGCACAGCAGGATGCCGCTGTCGGGGATGTGGAAGGCGACATGGCCGCGGGTGTGGCCGTCGCTCGCCAGCACGCGCACCGGCGTGCCGCAGGCGTCGAAGACGTCGCCCGGCTTCACGGCGATGTCGAGCGGCGGCAGCCGCGCCGCGTCGGCCGTCGCGCCGATCACCTTCGCCCCGGTGCGCGCGACGATCTCGGCCACGCCCGCGACATGGTCGCCATGGTGGTGGGTCAGCAGGATGGCCTCGAGCGGCCCGCCGGCGGCCTCGATGGCGGCCAGGACGGGCGTGGCCTCCCCCGGGTCGCAGACGGCCAGCCGCCCGTCGGGCGAGCGCAGCAGCCAGGCGTAGTTGTCCGACAGGCAGGGCACGGCGGCCACGGTCATGGGCATCGGTCGAGGCGTCTCCAGTGGAAAGGCGAACAGGCATCCCAACGCGCGCGCGCCTCCCCTATATCCACCGCATGGGCGTCGAGGTCCACGGGCTGACGAATTTCTACGCGACCGGAAACGGCGTCGCGGCCGCGCGCCTTGTCGCCGAACGGCTGCGCGCGACCTGGCCATCGCTGCGCGGGCAGGCCGTGCTCGGCATCGGGCACGCAGCACCCTATCTCGACCTCTGGCGGGGGGAGGCCGCGCGCTGCGTCGCGCTGACGCCGGCGCATCTGGGCCCGCCGCCGAAGGGGCTGGCCGGGGTGCTGGCGGCGGAGGAGGAAAGCCTGCCCTTCCCCGACCTCTGCTTCGACCGCGTGCTGCTCGTGCACGGGCTGGAGATGGCGGAGAACGCGAGGCGCCTGCTGCGGGAGGTCTGGCGCGTCCTGAAGGATGACGGGCGGCTGCTGGTGGTCGCGCCGAACCGCCGGGGGCTCTGGGCACATGCCGAGCACACGCCCTTCGGCCATGGCCAGCCCTATTCCCCCGGGCAGGTGACGCGGCTGCTGGAGCGCCACATGTTCCGCGTGGAGCAGCGCGATGCGGCGCTCTACGTGCCGCCCTTCGCGCCCTTCCTGCGCGCCGGCGCGGCCTGGGAGCGATCCGGCCGGGCGATCTGGCCGGCGCGCTATGCCGGGCTGGCGATCGTGGAGGCGGAGAAGGACCTGTTCGCCGGCATGCCCGCCGGGCGCGTGGCGGTCGCGCGGCAGGTGCTGGCGGACGCCTGACGCCGCGCCCTCAGCGCCCCGGGGCCAGGGGACGTTGCGGCTGCGGATAAGGCTGCGGGGAGACCTGGCCGCGCCATTGCGGTTCCACCACCACGCCGCCCACGGGGGGCATGCCCGGGGCCACGATATTCGGGTCGGGCGGGCACATGGGCCGCATCACGCCGCAATCCCAGGCGAAGCGGTCCGGCCGGCCGGTCATCTGGCCGCCGCGCTCGAAGCGGCATTCGCACAGCTTCCCCGCCATGCAGGCGACCTGCCCTTCCCGCGCGGGGGAACAGACGGGCGGGCTCTGCGCCGCGGCGGGCAGCGCGAGGAGCAGGAAGGCAAGGACGGACCGGCGCATGGCGCCAGCCTGCGCCGGAAAGGTTGCCGCACCCTTTCCGGCGCGGGAATCTCGCGGGTCAGCCCGGATAGGTGCCCATCGCGACGGGCATCTGGGGATCGCCGTTCTCGAACATGATCCAGACATGGCCGCCCACCGGCGGGGGCGCGCCCGCCGGGGCGCCGAGCGGCCGGCAGGGCATGGCCCAGAAGGTTTCGTCGCCCAGCACGCTGGGCACTTGGACCATGACGCGGCCCATCGCGATCGGATCGAGATTGTCCACGCACATGCCGCGATAAAGGCCGTAGTATCTGTTCGCCATGGCGCGTCTCCATTCCCTTGCCTATTGCCACAATAGGCGCCCGCGCGCTTGACGCGACCCCCCGGCAAGGGGCTACCTAGGCATTGACCGGCATCAAGACCGGGCCCGTCGCAGGCGCTTCCGCCGGAAGCGCGCGACCGGGGGTGGGCTAAGGCACGAGAATTCGCCGTCCCCGCGCGCCTTCGCGCGCGGCCGCCATGCTGCCCCGCGCCGCGGGGAAGCCCATCCGAAGGGTGCGCCATGCCGATCGCCGATCCCCGTGCCGATGCCTCCGTGCCCGCCGCCTTCGTGCGCCTCGTGGGCGGTCGTGCCTGGACGTCGCGGCTGGCGGACCTGACGCGGCGCGCGCAATCGGGCCCCCTGTCGGGCCGCGCCGCGCAGCAACGCCACGCGCTGGAATTCGTCCTTGCCCGCGCCGCCGACCCGAAGGCCGCCGCGAAGCTCGGCACGCCGGAACGCCGCGTGCTCGCCTTCGCGCAGGAAGCGGTCCGGCTCGCCCGCACCCTGCCCGAAGCGCCGCGCGCCCGGCTGCGCGCCCTGCTGCTGGAAGGCCTGACCGGCGAGGCGACGCTGATCCCGCTGTTCCACCTGCTGCGCACCGCCGCCCTGCACCGCGCCCGCGGCTTCGAGGTGACCTTCGCCGGCCTGGCCGAGGAAGCGCCCTACGACCTGCGCCTGACGCGGGACGGCGTGACGGCGGAACTCGCCTGCGAGACCGTCTCGGCCGAGGACGGCCGGCCGGTGCATCGCGGCGACTGGTGCGCGCTGGTCGATCGCGTGAACCCGGAGCTGCAGACCTGGCTCGCCGCCCATCCCGGCCGCTACCTGCTGAAGATGA
Organism: Roseomonas nitratireducens; assembly: GCF_017813355.1. Taxonomy (GTDB): domain Bacteria; phylum Pseudomonadota; class Alphaproteobacteria; order Acetobacterales; family Acetobacteraceae; genus Neoroseomonas; species Neoroseomonas nitratireducens. Next base: position 179,566 of record NZ_JAGIYZ010000008.1, on the reverse strand, counting down.
CGCTGCCCGAGGGGCTGGACGGGCCGGACAAGGCGGCCGCGCTGGAAGCGCGCATCATGGCGCTGCTGGCGGCCGAGAAGCGCCAGGATGCGAGCGCCGACGCGGTGCTGAAGCTCGACCCGCTGGTGCTGGCCGGCGCGCAGGCCGGGGCCGGCCTGCCGCAGCGGCTGCGCGAACAGTTCGGGCCGGAAGCCCACCTGGCGGTCACCGCCGACCCGGCCGGCGGCAGCGTCTTCGTCATGGCCGCCCGCGCGGGGCGGGAGAACGCGGTGGCGCAGGCCGTCACGGCGCGCATGCGGCTCGCCGCCGAATCGCGGCTGACGGGCAGCGCGCCGGGCATCCTCTCGGTCTTCGTGGAGGATCTCGAACGCTCCGAATGGCGCCTGCTGCGGGAGACGCTGGAACTGGAAGGCGCGGTGCGCCGCTTCCTGACCGAGCCCGCGGGACGGCGCGTGGTCGCCGCGGCCTGCGCGTCGCGCATGGAGATGTTCGGCATGGCCCCGCCCGACGCGGCCGCGGATGGCGAACTGCGCTTCCGCAACCCGTCCCACCCGGCCTGCAAGGTGGCGGCGCTGGCGCCGGCGGTGACCAGCAGCGAGTGATTCGCGGGCCCTCGGCCGGAGTCTTGGATTGACCCTCGGACGGCGGGCGGCGGCCGTCCGGCCGCCTTGCCTTCGCGCCGTGAACGGGTGCGCCCGGCGCGGCTGACGGGCTGGGCGCGGTCGCGCGTTCGCGCTCCCGGATCGAGCAGTTTGCCTGCCCTCAAGCGCCGGGCGCGCGCTCCGCGCGCTGGGCTTGCGCGCCGCGAACGGGCGCACCCGGCGAGGCTGACGGGTTGGGCGCGGTCGCGCGTTCGCGCTCCCGGATCGAGGCTTGGCCTCGATCCGCTGTCTTTGCTGCCAGCGCCGGGGCGGCGCCCTGGCGGCCTCGGGCGGCTCAGGCCGCCGCGGGCTCCACGATTCGGCCATCCTCCATCGCCACCACGCGGTCGGCGATGTCCAGGATGCGCGGGTCGTGCGTGACCATCAGGATCGGCGTGCCGCGCGACTTCGCCATGTCGCGCAGCAGGTGCGCGACCTCCGCGCCCGAGACCTTGTCGAGCGCGGCGGTCGGTTCGTCCGCCAGCACCAGCCCGGGGCCCGCGACCAGCGCGCGCGCGATCGCCACGCGCTGGCGCTGACCGCCGGACAGTTTCGCCGGCACCTTGTCCTCATGCCCCGCGAGACCGACCGCGCGCAGCATCTCCCCCGCGCGCTCGAGCCTTTCGCGCTCGGGCAGCGCGGCATCGATCTCGAGCGCCATGGCCACGTTCTGCCGCGCCGTCAGGAAGCCCAGCAGGTTGTGGTTCTGGAAGATGAAGCCGATGGACCGGCGCAGCCGCACGCGGTCCCGCTCCGTCGCGCCCAGCAACTCACGCCCCAGCACCTGGCAGGAGCCCTCCTGCATCGCGCGCAAGGCGCCGATCAGCGTCAGCAGCGTCGTCTTGCCGGACCCCGAGGGGCCGGTGAGCAACACCACCTCCCCGGCATGCACGGAGAGCGAGACGTCGCGCAACACGGGACGGCGCAACTCGCCCTCGCCATAGGCGTAGCCGAGGCCGGCGATGCGGATGGGGTCGGTCATGGGCGGGGCTGCGTCGGGGAGGGCGCTGCCCTCCCCGGACCCCCTCCCGCCAGAGGCCGAAAGGCCTCTGGACACCGTGAGATGGGCGGTCGGAGGGAGGGGCGCCGTGCGGCCTTCGGGCTCGGCGCGCGCGCCATGCCCCTCCCTCCGGCCGCCCATGTATCGGGTTCCAAGGGCCTTTCGGCCCTTGGCGGGGAGAGGTCCGGAGAGGGGCGGCGCCCCTCTCCGGGACACACCAAGACCAACCGCATCAGAACATGTCCGCCGGGCTGGCGTCGCGCAGCTTGCGCATCGCCAGCAGGCCCGCGGTCGCGCACATGCCGAAGATCAGCCCGAACACCATGATCGCCCGCTCGGGTGTCATGGCCAGTGGCAGGAAGGTCGCCGATGCGACGACGTCGTAGAGCCAGATGCACAGCGCCGCGCCCGGCAGGAAGCCGATGATGGCGAGGATCAGCGCCGCGGCCATGACCACGCGCGCGAGGTAGAAGTTGGAATAGCCGATCGCCTTCAGCGTCGCGTATTCGCGCAGGTGGTTGGCGATGTCGCTGAACAGGATCTGGTAGACGATCACCATCCCCACGATCAGGCCCATGACGGAGCCGAAGGCGAAGATGAAGCCGATCGGCGTCGCCGTTTCCCAGTAGTTGCGTTCATGCGCGACGAGCTGCGCGTGGGTGAGGACGACGACGTCGCGCGGCAGGATCTCCCGCAGGCGCGCCTGCGCGGCGGCCACATCCGTGCCGGGGGCGAGGCGGATCGCGACGAGGTCGGTGTTGCTCGGGTGGCGTTCGCGCACCATGCGGCGGAAGTTCACCTCGTTCATCACGAGGTTGCCGTCCGCGCCGAAGGACGGGCCGATGGACACGAGGCCCACCACGTCGACCATGCGGTTGCCGACCTGCACCTCGAAGGGCCCGCGTTCGCCGAACAGCCGCGCGACGTCGCCGAATTCGGGACGGGACCGCGCGTCGAAGCCGACCGCGTCGATCCGGCGCAGCGCGGGTGCGATGGCGTCGAGGCCTTCGAAATGCACCGCGCCGGCCTCGATGTCGAAGCCGATCATCTGGATGGCGCGGCGGGATCCGTCCTCGGGATTCCGCCAGGTGGTCTGCGCGAGGTAGACGGGCACGGCCTGCGCCACTTCCGGCAGGGCGAGCGCCTGGTGCGCGCGGATGCGCGGCAGCGGTTCCGGCCGGAAGGACGCGGTGGTGAGCGGGTTCATCAGGAACAGCTCGGCTTCCATCGCCGCGAGAAGGCGCGTCGCGCTGTCGAACAGCGCGGAGCGGAAGCCCAGCTGCATGAACACCAGCACGGCTGCGAACATCACCCCCGCCATGGCGGAGAACAGGCGCGCGCGTTCGGCGCGCAATTGCCGCCAGGCGAGGCGGAGCGGCAGCAGCAGCGCGGCGAGCGGGCGCGGCCCGGCCGCGGGCTTGGGTGACGGCATGGCCGGCTCGCTGGCGGCTTCGCCGGTGCGTTCCGGCGCCCATGGCAGCAGCGGCGCCTTGCTGATCGCGTTCATGGCCGGATCGCCACCTGCACCTGCATGTTGGACCGGCGGCGCAGCGCCGCGCTGCCGGCTTCGTCCAGCAGCAAACGCACCTCGACCGTCCGGCTATCCACCGCCGCGACCGGGTCGGTGTTCGCCTGGGTCTGGCGGCGGACGGTCCAGCCGATCTGGCCGACCGTCGCCTCGAAGCGGCGGGGCTCGCCGGGGACGACGATCTCGGCCCGCGCGCCTTCGCGCAGGCGTGGCAGGTCGGTCTCGTAGACATCGGCGACGATGATCATGCGGGACAGGTCGCCGATCTCCATCAGCCCGTCATTGCCGACCTGGTCGCCCGGCAGGGCGATGACGCGCAGGATGGTGCCGGCAAAGGGCGCGCGGACGCGGGAGAGCTCGGCATCCGCTTCCGCCTTGGCCTGCGCGGCGCGCGCGGCAGCGAGGCGCGCCTCGGCCAGCGCGATGTCCTCGGGGCGGGAGGAGAGCAGGCTGTCGAGTTCCGCCTCCGCCTGGCGGAGTTCGGCGGCGAGCCGCACGGCCAGGGCGCGGTTGCGGTCGGCCGCCGCGACGGCGCCGGCGCCGGTCGGCACCAGGCGTTCGGACCGCTCGGCCTCGCGCGCCGCGAGTTCCTGCTGCGCGACGAGGGCGGCGATGCGGGCGCGCTGCGCCTCGATCTCGGTCGGACGGCCGGCGGCGCGGATGCGGGCGAGGCTCGCCTCGGCTTCCGCGACGGTGGCGCGCGCCTGGGCGACGGCGGCGTCCTTCTGCGCCGCGTCGGCGAATTCGGCGAGGAGCTGGCCGTGCTCGACCCGGTCGCCCTCGGCGACGAGCAGGCGGTCGAGCCGGGTCACGGCCATGCCGCCCGGCTGGGTCAGGCGGCGGATGCGGGAGGCGGGCTCGACGCGGCCGAGCGCGCCGACGCCGACCGGCGTGGCGGGGGCCGCGGCGGCGGGCGCGGGCGCGGCCTGCTGGGCGGAGCCGTTGGCGAGGAAGGCGTATCCGCCGCCGGCCAGCGCCAGCGCGGCCAGGCCGAGCAGGAGGCGCGCGCGGCCGGTCATGCGCGTGCCTCCAGCAGCGCGTCGAGGCTGGCGCGCAGGGCGCGGATATCGGCCTCGGTCGGGCGGTAGAGGCCGAAGAGATGGGCCATGAACAGCCCGTCCGTGGCCGTCATGACGATCATCGCCGCGCCGTGCGGGATGCCGTCGTTCAGCAGCATCTCCTTCATCCGCCCGATCTGGGCGCGCATCGGGTCGAGCAGCGCCGGGTCGTGGTGGAAGGCGGCGAGGAAGACGGCCGCGGCGCGGTCGTGGTGGTCGTGGCCGGGGGAGCAGTCGGCCTCCCCGAAGGCCCAGGCGATGAAGGCGCGGGCGACGCGGCCGGGGCCCGCGGGCTGGCGGGCGACATTCGCCTCGAACTCGGCGGCAACAAAGACGGAGAGCCGCTCCATCACGCCGGTCAGCAGGGCTTCCTTGGAGCCGAAATGATAGAGCAGCCCGCCCTTGGAGACACCGGCTTCCTTCGCCGCGGCGTCGAGGGTGAGGCCGCCCACGCCGCGGGCGAGCACGATGCTCTCGACGGCGTCGAGGATGCGGGTGCGGGCGTCGGTCGGGGGGTGGGAGTCCATGATGCGGTGCATCTATACCGTCCGGACGGTTTTTTCAACCGTCCAGACGGTACAGCACTCGGCCCCATGGCCTTGCCGCCCAACACATGGGTAGCCTGCGCGCAACGACACCCCTGGGAGGATCGCAGGCATGACCGCAACCATCGGCCGGCGCGGCGCGCTGCTCGCCGCCCCCGCGCTGCTCGCCGCCGGCGGCGCGGCAGCGCAGGCCTGGCCGAGCCGGCCCGTGCGCATCCTGGTCGGCTTCGCCGCCGGCGGCGCCAACGACATCATGGCGCGGCTGCTGGCGCAGAAGCTGACCGAGCGCATCCCCGGATCGAGCTTCATCGTCGAGAACCGCCCCGGCGCCGCGACGCAGGTCGCCGCCGAGGCCGCCGCCCGCGCCGCGCCGGACGGCACGACCTTCTTCTACACCTCCCCCTCCACGCTGATCGCGCTGGCGGTGAACCGCAGCGCGACGCTGGATCCGGTGCAGGCGCTCGCACCGGTCTTCCTGGCGCAGAACTCGCCGCTCGCGCTGGTCTGCCGGCCGGACTTCCCGGCGCGGACGGTGGCCGAGTTCATCGCCGTGGCGCGGGAACGGCAGGGGCGGCTGACCGTCTCCACCCCCGGCGCGGGCGCGATCAACCACCTCGCCCTGGTGCTGCTGATGCGCCAGACCGGGATCGAGGTGACGCATGTGCCCTATTCCGGCAACCAGCCTTCCGTCACCGCGCTGATGCGCGGCGACGTCGATGTCGCGCATGACGGGCTGTTCGCGCCGCGCGCGCAGCTGGAAGCCGGCACGCTGCGCGCCATCGCGGTGACGAGCGCCGAGCGCGCGCCCGCCTATCCGAACGTGCCGACCTTCGCCGAGACGGTGCCCGGCCATGTCGTGGGCTTCTGGGGCGGGATGTTCGCCCCGCGCGGCACGCCCGACCCGATCCTGGAGCGGATGAACACCGAGCTGAACGCCATCATGCGCCTGCCCGACGCGATCGAGCGCACGCGCAGCTTCGGCGCCGAGCCCGCCGGCGGCGACCGCGCGATCTTCGCCCGCACCGTCGCCGAGGATTGGGCGCGCTGGACGCAGGTCGTGCGGGAGAACGATATCCGGGCGGGGTGAACCTTCAGGCGGCCAGCAGCTCCGCCGCGTCGCGCACCACCGCCTCCAGCGCGCCCTCGGCGAAGGGGGAGGTCAGGCCCGTGCTCGCCACCAGCCCCTGGAACGGCATCGACCCGCCGCGGCCGCACAGCGCGACATAGGCATCCAGCGCCGCGGCCGGTTCGCGCCGCGACCAGACCCAGAACTGCAGCGCGACGCAGAGCGCCAGCGTGTAGTCGATGTAGTAGAAGGGGCTGCCGAAGATGTGCGCCTTGGCCTGCCAGCGCCCGCCCTTGGCCGGGTAGGAAAGGTCGCCGTAGTCGGTCCAGGGCATGTAGTGGCGTTCCAGCCGCTGCCAGATCGCGTGTCGCTCGGCCGGGCTCGCATCGGGGTTGGCGTAGACCTCGTGCTGGAAGTGGTCCACGCAGACGCCGTAGGGCAGGAACATCAGCGCGGATTCCAGGTGCATGCGCCGGTAGCGCTCGGCCGCGGCGTCGCCCACCAGCAGGCCCATATGCGGATGCGTCAGGTATTCGAGGCCCATGGAGTGGATCTCGGCCGCCTCCATCGTCGGCCACAGGTAGTCGATGCCCGGCTGGTGGCGGCTTTCCCAGGCCTGGTAGGCGTGCCCCATCTCATGCGTGAAGACGCCGATGTCGTGATGCGTGCCGTTGAAGTTGGCGAAGATGAAGGGCACGCCGACCGTCGGGAAGGACGTGCAGAAGCCGCCGCCGGCCTTGCCCGGGCGGTTCTTCAAATCCAGGAACCCGCCCTGGCGCATCATGGCGTAGAAGTCGGCCATGCGCGGATGCATGCGCGCGAACATCTCCTGCGCCGCCAGCACCAGCGTGTCGTGGTCGCCTTCGGGCTTCGGATTGCCGGCAGGGTCGATCAGCGCCTCGTCCCAGTACATCAGCCGGTCCCAGCCATGGCGCGCGCGGCGGCGTTCGAGCAGCCGCGCGACCAGCGGCGTGACGTGGCGCGCGACGGCGTCGCGGTAGCGCGCCACATCGGCCGGCCCGTAGTCGAGCCGCCGCATCCGCCGGTAGCCGAGCGGCGTGAAGGTCGCGTCGCCCAGCTTGCGCGCCATGCCCGTGCGCAGCCGCACCAGCCCGTCGTAGATGGCGTCGAGTTCCTCCCCGTTCGCGGCGAGGAAGTTCCAGCGCGCCGCCTCGGCTTCGTGCCGCAGCGCGCGGTCAGGGTCCTCGGCGAAGGGGGCGAGGCCGGCGAGGTTCACTTCCTTGCCGCGCACCGCGACTCGCGCACCGGCCATCAGCGCGGTGTAGCGGGCGGACAGGCGGCTTTCCTCCTCGCTCTCCGCCGCGATGGCGGGATCGAAGGCGGTGATGTCGGTCTCCCACAGCGCGACGGCATGCGCGCCGGCCGCCGCTTCCAGCCCGGCGCGGTCGGCATCCGCCAGCAGGCGGCGCTTGAGCGCGGTCTCATGCGTCGCGGCCTCGGGCGCCAGCCCGTCGGCGTATTCGCGTTCCGCCACCGCCTGCGCGTCCTTGGTGTCCTGCGCGAAGCGCAGATGCACCAGCGCCGACCAGGTGTCGTAGTCTCGCCGCGCCTGGTCCCACAGGGCGAGCGCGCCGGCACGGTCCCCGGCATCGAGCCGCGCGTCGATCGCGGCATGGGTCGCGGCCAGCGAGGCCTTGTCCGGGCGCGGGGCGGTGATCTCGGCGAAATTCGGGGTCATGGCGTGCGGTCCCTGGGCTTGGCCGCCACGTCACGCGGCGGGGCGTGGCGCGTCAAGCGCCCGGGGGTCGATGCGCGCGTCAAGCGCCCGGGGGTCAAGGCGCGCGTCAAGCGCCCGGGCTGGACGGGGTGCCGCGGCGCGTCCAGGCTGCGCGCCATGCCACGCCTGATGTCCACCCTCGCCATCGCCGGCCTGCTGCGCGCGGCGAAGCCTTCCATCGAGGCCGCGCTCGGCGCGCCCATCGAGGTCGACCTCGCGCCGACCCGCGCGCTGGAAACGCGCATCCGCGCCGGCGAGCGCGCCGACGCCGCGGTGCTGACGGCAGAAGCCATCGCCACGCTCGGCGCCGAGGGCGTGCTCGATGCCGCGACCGCGCGGCCGCTCGCCCATTCGCGCGTCGGGCTCGCGGTGCGCGCGGGCGCGCCGCATCCGGACATCTCCTCGGTGGACGCGCTGCGGCGGCTGCTGCTGTCGGTGCCGACGCTCTGCTACTCGCGCGCCGGGGCCTCGGGCATCTTCTTCGCCGAGCTGATCCAACGGCTCGGCATCGCGGCGGAGGTCAACGCCAAGGCCATCGTCATCCCGCAGGGCTTCACCGCGGAACGGCTCGTCAGCGGCGAAGCGGCCATCGCCTTCCAGCAGGTCAGCGAGTTGATGGAAGTCAACGGCATCGAGGTGGTCGGCCCGCTGCCGGAAGGGGCGAACACGCTGGCCGTTTTCTCGGGCGCGGCCTTCGCGGGGTCGGCCGAAGGGCGCGCGCTGCTCGCCGCGGTCGCGGCCGCCTGCACGCCGGACGCGCTGCGGGCGAAGGGGCTGGACGCGCCGTAGCGGGCGCCCCCTCGACAGGGGCGCCGCTCGCTGCTTCCCTGCCGGCCGCTTCAACCACCAGGAGGAAACGGGCACGCCATGAGCATCAACGGCGCAGCCTATGTCGTCGGGGCCTTCGAGCACCCGACGCGCAAGGCGGAAGGCCAGTCGGTCGCGCAGCTCCATGCGGAGGTCGCCTACGGCGCCCTGCAGGATGCCGGCCTGTCCAAGGACGACGTGGACGGCTTCTTCTGCACCGCGGCCGCACCGGGCCTCGGCCCGATCAACATGGCCGACTACATGGGGCTGACGAAGCTCCGCCACGTCGATTCCAGCGACATGGGCGGCTGCTCCTACGTCATGCATGTCGGCCACGCGGCGCAGGCCATCAAGGAAGGGCGCTGCAACGTCGCGCTGATCACGCTGGCCGGCCGGCCGCGCGCCGAAGGCATGGCGACGGGCACCGTGCCGCGGTCCTGGGCGCCGAACATCCCGGACGATCCGTTCGAGATCCCGATGGCGCGCACCGTGGTCACCTCCTACGCCATGGTCGCGCAGCGGCACATGTACGAATACGGCACGACCTCCGAGCAGCTCGCCTGGATCAAGGTCGCGGCGTCCCAGCACGCGCAGCACAACCCGCACGCCATGCTGCCCAAGCCCGTGACGGTCGAGGACGTGGTGAACTCGCCCATGGTGGCGGACCCGCTGCACCGGCTCGATTGCTGCGTCATCTCCGACGGCGGCGGCGCGCTGATCGTGACGCGGCCGGAAATCGCCAAGTCGCTGAAGCGTCCCCTGGTGAAGGTGCTCGGCTGCGCCGAGGCCACCAAGAACCAGGCCGGCGGCGGCATCGACCTCTCCTACTCCGCGGTGCGGCAGTCCGGCGCGGCGGCCTTCGCCGAGGCCGGCGTGAAGCCCGGCGACATCCAGTACGCCTCGATCTACGACAGCTTCACCATCACGGTGCTGATGCAGCTCGAGGACCTGGGCTTCTGCGCGAAGGGCCAGGGCGGCAAGTTCGTCGCCGACGGCAACCTGATCAGCGGCGTCGGCAAGCTGCCCTTCAACACCGATGGCGGGGGCTTGTGCAACAACCACCCTGCGAACCGCGGCGGCATGACCAAGGTGATCGAGGCGGTGCGCCAGCTGCGCGGCGAAGCGCATGCGAAGGTGCAGGTGCCGGGCTGCAAGCTGGCGCTGGCCAACGGCGTGGGCGGGCTGCTCGGCCACCGGCACGGCGGCGCAACCCTGATCATGGAGCGGGAGTGACACCCATGGCGACGATGTCTGCGAACCGCGCCATCCCGGCGCCCAAGGAAGACCCGACCACGAAGCCCTTCTGGGACGCGGCGCGCGAAGGCCGCTTCCTGATCGGCCTGTGCAAGGACACCGGCAAGCACTTCTGGTATCCGCGCGGCTGCTCGCCCTACACGCTGTCGAACAACGTCGAGATGGTCGAGGCGAAGGGCACGGGCACGATCTACTCCTTCACGGTGATGCGCTCGAAGGAGCCGCACGCGCCGGCCTATGTCGAACTCGACGAAGGGCCGCGCATCTTCACGAACATCGTCGATTGCGACCTCGACACGCTGAAGATCGGGCAGAAGGTGAAGCTCGTCTTCAAGCCGACGGAAGAAGGCGGCGCGCCGGTGCCGATGTTCACGCCGGCCTGATCCATCCTGCCCTGCCGGCGGTCGCGGCGTACGCCGCGGCCGCCGCGCGGCCAGGGCACGGGCTTCATACTTTCCTAAGCCGTATCGAACGATACACCGGGCGAATATCGCCGGGAGCGTATCGTCGTGACCACCGCCACCAGCCGGCCCAGGGCCGGACTCCGCCTGCAGGTGCTGCTGCCTGCGGTGCTCGGCACGATCGTGCTGCTCGCCCTGGGCGGGCTCGCCTGGCACGCGAGCGACGCCTGGCGCGCCTTCGCCCGCGCCAATACCGCCGAGAACGCGACGCGCGGTTCCAACCAGCTGGTCTCGGGCGTGTTCGAGATCCTGATGGAACGCCTTGCCACCAACAACGCATTGCAGGCTGAGGCCCCGGCCACGGCGGCCGCGCTGGCCGAGATCGCGCAGCGCCGGGCCACCGTCGCCGCGAAGGTTCCGGCCGGCCTCGCCGTGCTCGCCAGCCAGAGCTTCCCCGGGCGCGACGCGCTGCTGCGCGACCTGCAAGCGGCGCAGGCGCGTGCCGATGACGCGCGCCGCCGTGCCGACGCCGCGATCCGCCTGCCGCGCGCGGAGCGCGACGCGGCACTCCTGGCCGACTACGTCCCGACCATCACCGCCTCGGTCAATGCGGCGCTCGGGGTGTGGTTCGCCGCCAACCACGCCGTCGCCTCCGCCGACCCGCTGCTGGCACGACTCGCCTCGGTGCAGGAACTCGGCTGGCGCCTGCGCGACGTCGCGGGCACCGAGCGCGGCACGGTGGCCGGCGCGATCGCCGCGGGCCAGCCGCTCAGCCCCGCCCAGCTGGCCGCCAATGCGGCCGTGCGCGCGCGGGTGGACCTCCTGTGGCAGCAGCTCGAAGTGCTGGCGCCGGCGAACGACCCGGCGATCGCCCCGGCGATCCGCGCCGCCATGGCCGGCGCGCAGCAGGGCTACTTCCAGGGTTTCCGCACGCTGGCCGACAGCCTGGTGCGCGCCCGCGCCGATGGCGCCGCCTATCCGACGACGGCGGGCGCCTTCGTCGAGACGACGACGCCGCAGCTCGGCACGTTGCTCGAGGTGATGCACGCCGCCGGCCGGGCGAGCGAGGCGCATGCCGCCGCGGTCGAGAAGGCGGCCCAGGCCGCGCTTTCGATCACCGCCGCGCTGATGCTGCTGGGGCTCGGGCTCGGCGCCGGCGCCTTCCTGATCGTGCAACGGCGCGTCGTGGCGCCGGTCGGCGCGCTGACGAAGGCGACGCAGCGCATCGCGGATGGCGACCTCGACACCGAGGTTCCCGCGCGGCGCCATCGCGACGAGATCGGCGCGATGGCCGAGGCGCTGGGCGTGCTGCGCGAAGGCGCCCTGCGCGCCCGGGCGCTGGAGGCCGAGGCCGCCAAGCTGCGCGAACGCGCCGCCGAGCAGGCGCGCGAGGCGCGCCTTGCCCTGGCCGGCGATGTCGAGCGGTCGATCGGCGCCATCGCGAAGACCCTCGCCGCCGCCTCGGTCGAGCTGGAATCGACCGCGGAGGGCCTGGCGGGCACCGCCGGGCGCAGCGCCGCCGAAGCCGGCCAGGCCGCCGGCGGCGCCCAGCAGATGAGCAACAACGTGCAGACCGTCGCCGCCGCGGCCGAGGAGATGGCCGCGAGCATCGGCGAGATCACCCGCCAGGTCGCCGAGGCCGCCGAGGTGGCGCGCACCGCCCGACACGAGGCCGAGGGCACCGATACGACCGTCGGCGCGCTGGCCGAAGGGGCGCAGCGGATCGGCGAGGTGGTGCGCCTGATCGGCGACATCGCCGCGCAGACCAACCTCCTCGCGCTCAACGCCACGATCGAGGCGGCGCGCGCGGGGGATGCCGGCAAGGGCTTCGCCGTCGTCGCCTCCGAGGTCAAGACCCTGGCCAGCCAGACGGCCCGCGCGACCGACGAGATCGCCCGCCAGATCGCCGAGATGCGCGAGGCCACCGACAGCGCGGTGGGCGCCATCCGCGGCATCGGCGAGACCATCTCGCGCTCGGCCGAGATCACCACCGCGATCGCCGCCGCGGTCGAGCAGCAGGGCAGCGCGACGCGCGAGATCGCGCGCAACGTCGCCGAGGCGGCCTCGGGCGCCTCGCTCGTCTCGGTCTCGGTCGACCGGCTGAGCGAATCCGCGCGCGACAGCAACGAGGCGCTGGGCGGGCTGCGCGGCGCCACGGGCCGCGTGGCGCAGGAGGGCACCGCGCTGAACGCCGAACTCAGCCGGCTGGTGTCCCGCCTGCGGGAGGATCGGGCCGCCTGACGCCCGCCTTCATGGGCAGGGCGCACGCCCGGCAGGCGGCGGTACGTAACCGGCACGCGAGTTGCAAACCCGGCGCGGTCGAAAAGAACCGCAACCGGGGGCTTCAACCGCATGACCTTCACCCGCCGCACCCTGCTCGGCGCCGCCGCCACCGGCGTCGCGGGCCTGCCTTCGCCCTTCGCCATGGCGCAGCAGGAACGCGTCCTGCGCTACGGCATCTCCATGGCCGACATCCCGCAGACCACCGGCCAGCCGGACCGCGGCGCGGGCGCCTACCAGTTCACCGGCCACACCATCTACGACCCGCTCGTGGCCTGGGAGATGGACGTGGGCGACCGGCCGGGGAAGCTGATGCCGGGGCTCGCGACGAGCTGGGAAGCCGACCCCGCGGACCGCAGGAAGTGGGTGTTCCGCCTCCGTCAGGGGGTGAAGTTCCATGACGGGTCGGATTTCGATGCCGACGCGGTGATCTGGAACTTCGAGAAGGTGCTGAACAATCAGGCACCGCATTTCGACCAGCGCCAGGCCGCGCAGGTCCGTCCGCGCCTGCCCTCCGTCGCCTCCTACCGCAAGGTCGACGCGATGACGGTGGAAGTGACCACCCGCGCGGTCGACAGCTTCTTCCCCTACCAGATGCTGTGGTTCCTGATTTCCTCCCCGGCGCAGTACGAGCGCCTGGGCCGGTCCTGGGACCGCTTCGCGCAGGAACCCTCGGGCACGGGGCCGTTCCGCCTCGCCCGCCTGGTGCCGCGCGAACGGGCGGAGCTGGTGCGCAACACGGGCTACTGGGACCCGCGGCGGATGCCGAAGGTGGACCGCGTCGTGCTCGTCGTCGCACCCGAGACCACCACGCGGTCCAACGCGCTGATCTCCGGCCAGGTGGACATCATCGAGAGCCCGGCGCCGGATCTGCTGCCGCGGCTGCGCCAGGGCGGGGCGCGCATCGTCGAGAACGTCACGCCGCATGTCTGGAACTACCATCTGAGCCTGCTGGAAGGCTCCCCCTGGCGCGACGTGCGGCTGCGCCGCGCCGCCAACCTCGCCATCAACCGCGAGGAGGTGGTCGCGCTGCTCAACGGCCTCGGCAAGCCGGCGGTCGGCGTGGTCGATCCTTCCTCCCCCTGGTTCGGGCGGCCGGAATTCCAGGTGCGGACCGACATCGACGCGGCGCGGCGCCTGGTGCAGGAAGCCGGCTTCAGCCGCCAGAACCCGCTGCGCACGCGCTTCATCGTGCCGACCGGCGGGTCGGGGCAGATGCTGTCCATGCCGATGAACGAGTACATCCAGTCCGCCTGGCGCGAAGTGGGCATCGCCGTCGAGTTCCAGGTGGTGGAGCTGGAAGTGCTCTACACCGCCTGGCGCCAGGGCGCGGCGGGGGACATCAGCCGCGCGGGCAACATCACCGCGAACAACGTCGCCTACCTGACGTCGGATCCGCTCTACGCCTTCATCCGCTTCTTCCATTCCAACCAGATCGCGCCGGTCGGCGTGAACTACGGCCATTACCGCGACGCGGAGATGGACGGGATGCTGGACGCGGCGATGGCGTCCTTCGACACGGCGGAGCAGGACGCGATCATGCGCCGCGTGCACGAGAAGGTGGTGAACGAGGCGCTCTGGGTCTTCGTGGTGCACGACACCAACCCCAAGGCGCTCGGGCGCAATGTGCGCGGCTATGTCCCCGCGCAGCATTGGTTCCAGGACCTGACGACGCTGTCCTGACCGCGCCGCGGCCGCGCCCCCGCGACGGGGTGCGGCCATCGGGCCGGCATCGAAACGCTCCACTTCCGCCCGATTTCCTGATATGGTTTGTCCAGGGGAATCAGGGGGATCGGGGTCGTGCTTCGCATGATCTTGGTACTGGCCGCGCTGTCGCTCGCGGCCTGCGGCGGGCCGCGCGGCACGCCATCGCGCAGCAACGTGCCCGGCTATGCCGGGGGCGAGTTGTCCTGCGTGCCGTATGCGCGGGCCCGGTCGGGCATCGACCTGTCGGGGGACGCCTGGCAGTGGTGGGACGCGGCCGCGACATCCGGCCGCTACGACCGATCGCGCCGGCCGCGCGTGGGCGCGGTGCTGGTGTTCATGCGCACCTCCCGCAACCGCTCGGGGCACCTGTCGGTCGTGACGCGGGTGGTGAACAGCCGCGAGATCCGGGTGGACCACGCCAATTGGGCGAGCGGGCGGGACCGCGGCCGGGTGGCGCGCGACCAGCCCGTGATCGACGTCTCGCCGAACAACGACTGGTCGCTGGTGCGGGTGTGGTACCCGCCGGTCAACGATTTCGGCCAGACGAACTTCCCGACCTACGGCTTCATCCATGGCGGGACGCTGATGGCCGAGGCGCGGTAGCGGCTAGTTCGCCGCGGCCAGCGCCGGCGCGATCGTCGCCCGCCCGCGCAGCGCGTCCAGCGCCGCGAGGTCCTGCGCCTGTTCCTCCCGCATCACCATCAGCGACGGGTCGCAGCCATGCTCGGCCTGGGCGCGGCAGCGTTCCTCGGCCAGCGCGATGTCGGCGGCGCGGCGGGCGAGCACCGCATCGCGCCGCAGGGCGAACCATTGGTCCCGCGCCGCCTCGCTCGCGAAGGTCGCGGGCGGCAGGGCGACGTCGATCGTGCCCGGGTAGCGCATGGTCCGCGCGCTCGCGAGGCTGATGACCGTCGCGGTCGCGCCGACGATGCCGTTCGGCGCCATGCGGAACACCGCGGGGTCGTCGCCCGGGCGCAGCCGCTCGGACGCGGGGAGGTGGCCTTCCGCCGTGCAGCGCACATCGAGCACCGCGTGGGAGCGTTCGAGCCGCACGGTGCCGGGCGTGGCGGCGATCTCGGCCACCACGCGGTCGCCGCGATGGATGGCGCAGCGCGCGCCCTCGGGGTCGCTGGCGACGCGCACCTCCCCGTTCCAGGGCGGGGCGGGGTTGGCGGCGCGCAGGGCGGCGTTCAGCGCGACGGTCGCGCAGCCCGGGGCGGAGAGCAGCACGAGGCCGAGCAGCGTCAGGCGGCAGGCGGGGGGCATGGCGGAACTCCGGTTGCGGCGATGGCGCGGGATGCTGGCAGTATAATTCTTTTATCGAAATGAATCCGTCCGCGTATCCTGCAAGCCCCCCGCCTTGCCGCCCGCGCCCCCGCCATGCTGCAAAGGCCCGGAACCGGGAGGACACGCCATGACCATCACCCGCCGCGGCCTGGCCGCGCTGCCCGCCCTTGCCCTGCCCGGCGCGGCCCGGGGACAGGCCGCCTGGCCCGACCGGCCGCTGCGCATGATCGTCGCCTTCCCCGGCGGATCGACGCCGGACCTCGCCGCGCGCGCCGTGGCGCCGCATTTCCAGCAGGTGTTCGGCCAGCCCGTGGTGGTCGACAACCGGGCCGGCGGCGGCGGGCATATCGGCACCGAGGCGATCGCGCGCGCGACCGACGGGCACACGCTCGGCGTCACGATCGGCGGGCCGGGCAGCACGGCGAAGATCCTCAACCCGGCGCTGGGCTACGACCCGGCGACGGACCTCGCGCCGGTCTCGCTGCTGGCGCGGCTGCCCTTCGTGCTGGCGACCCATCCCTCGGTCCCCGCGCGCACGGCGGGCGAGTTCGTCGCCTATGCCAAGGCCAATCCGGGGCGGATCTCCTACGCCTCGACCGGCCCCGGCACGCTGTCCCACCTGGTGATGGAGGACCTCGCCGCGACCCAGGGGTTCGAGGCGGTGCACGTGCCCTACCGCGCCGTCGGCCAGGCGGTGCTGGACCTGGTGGCGGGGCGCATCCAGGCCTTCTTCGCCGCCACGGGGGGCGTGCTGCCGCAGGTGCGCGAAGGCACGGTGCGCGCCCTGGCGGTGACCAGCGCCGAGCGCTTCGCCGCCATCCCCGAGGTGCCGACGATGCGCGAAAGCGGCGTCGATGCCGAACCGGCGGTGGCCTGGATCGGCCTGTTCGCGCCGACGGGCATGCCGGCCGACCGGATCGCGCGCATCGCGGCGGAGACCGGCCGCGCCCTGGCGGTGCCCGAGCAGCGGCGCGCGCTGGAGACGGCGGGCTTCGTGGTGGTGGGCAGCGATACGGCGGAGTTCCAGGCGCTGCTGCGCAGCGACATCGCCCGCTGGGGCGGCATCATCCGCCGGCTGGGGCTGCGGCCGGAGGGCTGAAACGCGAAGCGGGGGAAGGGTCGCCCCTCCCCCCGCTCCCGTCGGGTTCCGGCCGGACCCGAAGGCCCGGCCGGCATGTCCGCCCGGCGTTACTCGGCCGGGACCGGCGTGTCCTTCCGGGTCTTCCACAGCGAGTAGAAGATGCCGCCCGCGATCATCGCCAGCGTCACGCCGAGCGAGATGGCAGGGTCGACCTTCCCCACGATCTGGTTCCAGAAGATCTTGCCGCCGATGAACACCAGCACGAGCGCCAGCGCGTACTTCAGGTAGTGGAAGCGGTGCACCATGGCGGCGAGCGCGAAGTACAGCGCGCGCAGGCCGAGGATCGCCATGATGTTCGCGGTGTAGACGATGAAGGTGTCGGTCGTGATGGCGAAGATCGCCGGCACGCTGTCCACCGCGAAGATCAGGTCGGCGATGTTGATCACGACCAGCGCCAGGAACAGCGGGGTCGCGACGCGCACCATCTTGCCCGTCTTGGAGTCCGTCTCCTTCACGAAGAACTTCTCGCCGTGCAGGCTGTCGGACACGCGCATGTGCTTGCGCATGAACGTCACGATCGGGTTCTTCGACATGTCCTGCTCGCCTTCCGGCACCACGAGCATCTTGATGCCGGTGATGATCAGGAAGGCGCCGAAGATGTACAGGACCCAGGAGTACTGCTGCACCAGCGCCGCGCCGAGGCCGATCATCAGGCCGCGCAGCACGATCACGCCGATGATCCCCCACACCAGCGCGCGGTACTGGTACCGGCGCGGAATGGCGAAGTAGGTGAAGATCAGGCTTATGACGAAGACGTTGTCGATCGACAGCGCCTTCTCGATGAAGAAGCCCGTGAAGTAGGCCACGCCCGCATGGACGCCGTCGCTGGTGGTCAGCTCGCCCACCTCATACGCCCACCAGATGCCGGCGCCGTAGATCATGGCGAAGCTGATGTAGAAGGCGGACAGCCAGAGGCTCTCCGCGATGCCCATTTCCTTGTCCTTGCGGTTCAGCACGCCAAGGTCGAAGGCGAGCAGCACCACGACGACGAGCAGGAAGCCCTTCCACATCCACAAGGGCTTGCCGAGCCATTCGGCCGAAAAGAATTCCATCCCCCAGATACTCCTCTCTGGCGCTCACACGGCGCACAGAGGGCCGTGATCGCGCGATTTCCCACGCGATCCGACATCGCGGACACGCTCCCGGAGGACGCGTGGCCGCCAGAGGGGCCCGGATCAGCGCGGTAACTGGTTTCGGCGGCCGCCGGAGTCAAGACCCGTTGCGGCCGCGCCTTCGATTGCCCATCTGGATTTGCAAGGGCGCTGCCGGGACACTAGGTTGCCGCCCGTTCACAGAGGGTTACGGCCGCCCCCGTCCGGGCGGCCCCAAACGGGATCGAGGCGTCGCCATGGGTTCGTTCAGCATCTGGCACTGGCTTGTCGTGCTGCTGGTCATCCTGCTGCTGTTCGGCAGCGGCAAGATCAGCGGCCTGATGGGCGACCTGGCCAAGGGCATCAAGTCCTTCAAGCAGAACATCAAGGAGGACGAGAAGGACGCCTCCATGGAAGCGCAGGCCACGCCGCAGGCGCCGGCGGGGACCATCCCCGGCCCGCAGCAGGGCCAGGCCACCGCCGCGCAGGCGCAGCCGCAGGCCACGCCGGGCAATACCCGCCCCGCCGCCTGACCACGGCGTCCGATCGTGCCGTAAGCCCCGTCGCGCGCCGCGCGGCGGGGTTCGCCGTTCCTGGGGAGCATCGGGGATGAGCCTCGCCGAGGCCGCCGCCGCCATCGTCGCGGCCGGGCGCCGCATGGACCGCATGGGCTGGGTGCCGGCCACGGCCGGCAACCTCTCCGTCCGGCTGGGGCCGGGGGACGTCGCCATCACCCGCTCCGGCGGCCACAAGGGCTTCCTCGCGGCGGCCGACGTGATCCGCGTGGACCTGGCGGGCCGGCCGCTCGATCCCGGGACGAAGCCGTCCTACGAGACGCTGCTCCATTGCGGGATCTATCGCCGCTTCGCCGATGCGGGGGCGGTGCTGCACGGCCATTCGGTCGCGGCGACGGTGCTGTCCCGCCGCGCCGGCGACGCCATCCGCCTGGCCGGCTACGAACTGCTCAAGGCCTTCCCCGGCGGGCCGACGCATGACGCGGCGACCGATCTGCCCGTGCTCGACAACGACCAGGACATCCCCCGCCTGCAGGCGGCGCTCGAGGCGCGCTGGGATGCCGCGCCGGATGCGCCGCCGGGCTATGTCATCCGCGGCCACGGCGTCTATGTATGGGGCTCCGGCATGGACCAGGCGATGGCCCGGCTCGAGGCCCTGGAGTTCATGCTGCTCTGTCACCTGGAGGAAGGGAGGCACACGCGATGAGCCTGCTGACGATCCGCGACGCCGCGACCGGCGCCGAGACTCTCAAGACCGAGGACGCCGCCGAGATCGCGGCCGCGCTCGCCCCGATCGGCGTGCGCTTCGAACGCTGGCCGGTCGCCGACCTGCCGCCGGGCGCCGAGCCCGAGGCGGTGCTCGCGGCCTATCGCCCGCATCTCGATGCCTTCCTGAAGGAGACGAAGGCCGGCACGGCGGACGTGATCCGCCTGACCGCCGACCATCCGCAGAAGGACGCGATCCGCGCGAAGTTCCTGTCGGAGCACATCCACACCGAGGACGAGGTCCGCTTCTTCCACGAGGGCGCGGGCAACTTCGTCATGCATGTGGACGGCATGATCTACGACGCGCATTGCACGCGCGGCGACCTGATCTCGGTGCCCGCGAACACCAAGCACTGGTTCGATGCCGGCGAGGTGCCGCACGTGACGGCGCTGCGCGTCTTCACCGACACCACGGGCTGGACGCCGCACTACACCGGCAGCGACATCGCCGCGCGCATCCCCGTGACGGTCGAGGCGGCGTGACCGGGCCTCGCCCGGCCTGCATCCTGACCGACATCGAGGGCACGACGAGCGCGATCGCCTTCGTGAAGGAGACGCTGTTCCCCTTCGCGACGGCGGAACTCGACGCCTTCCTCGACGCGAACGGGGGGGAGCCAGAGGTCGCCGCCATCATGGCCGAGGTCGCCGCCGCCGCGCCGGGGGAGGATCCGCGCGCCGCGCTGCGCCGCTGGATGGCGGAGGATGCGAAGGTCACGCCGCTCAAGGCGCTGCAGGGGCTGATCTGGGACGCCGGCTACCGCGACGGGCGGCTCAAGGGGCATCTCTGGCCCGACGTCGCCCCCTGCCTGCGCGCCTGGGCGCGCGCGGGGCTGCGGCTCGCGGTCTATTCCTCCGGCTCGGTCGGCGCGCAGAAGCTGCTCTTCGGGCATTCCGAGGCGGGCGACCTGACGGGCCTCTTCGCCGGCTTCTTCGACACCAAGGTCGGCGGCAAGCGCGACGCCGCGTCCTACGCGACCATCGCCGCGGGGCTGCACCTGCCGCCGGGCGAGGTGCTGTTCCTGTCCGACGTGGCCGAGGAGCTGGACGCCGCCGCGGCGGCGGGCATGGCCACCTGCCAGCTGGTCCGCGCGGCGGACGGCACGCGCCCGTTCGGCCGGCACGCCGAGGAAGCGGACTTCCCCGGCGTCGCGCGCCGCTTCCGGCTGCCGAACCCCGGATGATCCGCGGGTGGCGCCCGGCCGCCGCCATGGCTAGATAGCAGCCGAGACATCTTCCCACCCAAGCAGCAGGAGGCCGCCGCCATGCTGACGACCTGGACGGTCGAGGACGGCCGCTGTCGCGTGCGCGAGGGCGCCGTCTCCGAGATCACCGCCGCCCTGCCGGCCGAGGCGCAGGCGGCGGCGGCCGCTGTGTGCGAGCCCGGCAGCCTGCGCCGCGCGGTCTGGATCGACCTGCTTAATCCGACGCCGGCCGAGGAGCGGGCGGTGCAGGACGCGCTCGGGCTCGAGATCCCGACGCGGGAGGAGATGCAGGAGATCGAGAGCTCCTCCCGGCTCTACCGGGAAGGCGATGCGCTGTTCCTGACCGCGAACTTCCTCTACGGCGTGGACAGCGGCGAATACGGCTCGACCGCCATCACCTTCGTGCTCAGCAACACCACGCTCGTCACGGTGCGCTACGCGACGCCCAAGGCCTTCAGCGTGTTCGGCGTGCGGGCGCAGAAGCAGCCGGGCGCGCTGCTCGCCTCCCCCGACGGGGTGATGCTGCACCTGTTCGAGCAGATCGTGGACCGGCTCGCCGACATCCTCGAACGCGTCGCCGGGGACATGGACCGCGCCAGCCAGCGCACCTTCCGCGCGGCGCGCGCCAACATCAAGGCGAACCGGCGCGACGACGCGCTGAAGGATACGCTGATCACCCTCGGCCAGGTCGGTGAAGTCACGACGCGGACCAGCGAGACGCTGCTCGGCCTCAACCGCATCCTCGCCTTCGTCGGCGCCGAGAAGGCGACGGCGGTGCGCAAGGAGAACCAGACGCTGATCAAGACGCTGGTGCGCGACGTGCGGTCGCTGGTGGAACACGCGACCTTCCTCAACGCGAAGGCACAGTTCCTGCTTGATGCCGTGCTCGGCGTCATCAACGTGGAGCAGAACGCGATCATCAAGACCTTCACCGTGGCCTCGGTCGCGCTGATGCCGCCGACGCTGATCGCATCGATCTACGGCATGAACTACGAGAACATGCCGGAGTTGAAGTGGGAGTACGGCTATCCGCTGGCGATCCTGATGATGGTCGTCAGCGCCATCCTTCCCGTCCTCTATTTCCGCCGCAAAGGCTGGCTCTAGGAACAGACGAGATGCCCGAACCGACACGCGTTGCCGCTTCCGTCGCCACCTGCCGCTGGGGGGCCTTCGACGCCTCCTTCCCGCCCGTCGCCTCGATCGACCCGGGGGAGGTGGTGATCCTCGAATGCCTCTCCGGCGGGCCGGAGGTGATGCCGCCGCAGGAGAAGATGATGGAGGTCCCCGCCGCGCTGCGGGAAATCCACGCCAAGCTCCCGCGCCTCGGCGCGCATGTCATCACCGGCCCGGTCGAGGTGCGCGGCGCCGAGCCCGGCGACGCGCTGCGCGTGGACATCGAGAAGATCGAGCTGGGCGCCGACTGGGGCTTCTGCGGCTTCCGCCCGCTCTTCGGCACGCTGCCGGAGGACTTCCCCTATCGCCGGACGCTGCACATCCCGGTCGACCGCGCGAAGAAGACCTGCCGCCTGCCCTTCGGGCCGTCCGAGAACGGGCTCGAACTGCCGCTGGCCCCCTTCTTCGGCGTGATGGGCGTGGCCCCGCCGCGCGACTGGGGGATGCTGAACACGAAGGAGCCGCGCGCGATCGGCGGCAACCTCGACAACAAGGAACTGACCGAGGGCACGACCCTGTATCTGCCCGTGTTCAACGAGGGCGCGCTGTTCTCCGCCGGCGACGGCCATGGCGTCCAGGGCGACGGCGAGGTCTGCATCAACGCGCTCGAGATCTGCCTGACCGGCCATTTCCGCCTGAGCCTGGTCAAGGGCGGCGGCGCGCGCGACCCGGTGCTGAAGTGGCCGCGCGCCGAGACGAAGACGCACTACATCACCATGGGGATGAACGAGGACCTGGACGTCGCGATGAAGCAGGCGCTGCGGGAGATGATCGCCTTCATCTGCTCCCGCACCAACCTCTCCGACGCGGATGCCTACCAGTTCTGCTCGCTGGCGGTGGATTTCCACGTGACGCAGACGGTGAACGGCGAGAAGGGCGTGCACGGCCTGCTGAAGAAGGGCCTGCTGTTCTGAACGATGGGTTCCGAGGGCCTTTCGGCCCTCGGGTCCCCCATCGCCGATGCGGCGCATCGGCGATGGGACCCAAGGCGGGGGAGTGGCGAGGGGGCGGCGCCCCCTCGCCTTCACAGCCCCAGCAGGTCGAGCGTGTGCCCGACCACCTTCCCCTCGTCGAAGCGATCGAGCGCCCGCTTCCGCCCCGCCTCCCCCATCCGCGCGCGCAGAGCCGCATCCTCCGCCAGGGACGTGATGGCGCGCGCCAGCGGCGCGGCCTGCATCGGCGGCACCAGGTAGCCGGTCTGCCCGTCCACCACCTGCTCCCGCGGGCCGCGGATGTCGGTCGCGACCACCGGCAGGCCGGTCAGCATCGCCTCAATCACCGACATGGGCAGGCCCTCGAAGTGCGAAGGCAGGCAGAAGGCATCCGCCGCCGCCAGGATGCGCGCGACGTCGTGCCGGTAGCCCAGCCGCACGATCCGCCGGCCGAGCCGTTCGGCCGCGCGCGCGAAGTATGGCTCCAGGTCCTCGCCATGGTCCGAGGCCAGCCGCTCGCCCACCACCCACAGCACGGCGTTCGGGGGCGTGTCCTCCATCGCGCGCAGCAGTTCCGGATGGCCCTTGTGGCGCACAAGCCGTGACACGGCGGCGACGACGCAATCGCCCTCCCCCGCGCCGAACTCCGCGCGCAGCGCGGCGCGGGCGGCGGGGTCGGGATGGAACAGCGCCGGGTCGCGCCCGTTCAGCACCGGCGTCGCGCGCGGATGGATGCGCAGGCGCTTCGCATCCTCCGCCTCCTCCGCGCTGACCGTCATGAAGGTGTCGGTCACGCGGCCGCCCAGGCGTTCCATGTGCAGCGACAGCGTCCGCCGCCACCAGGGGCCGGGCTGGTTGAACAGGAAGCCATGGCAGGTATAGGCGATGCGCGGCACGCCCGCCGCCCGCGCGGCAAGCCGCCCGAGCAGGCCGCTGATCGGGAAATGGGCATGCACCAGGTCGAAGCGCTCGCGTCGGAACAGCTCGACCAGGGCGCGGAAGGCGCGCGCCTGGGCCACCGGGTTCAGGCTGCGGGCCATGGGCGGCGTCTCGATGCGGAAGCCCTCGGCGCGGGGGACGTCCAGCAGCGCGCCGTCGGCGCAGACGCCGACCACCTCATGCCCGCGCGCGCGCGCGCCGCGCATCAAGGGCAGCAGGAAGTGGCGCATCGCGAAGTCGACGTTGGCGATCTGGCAGATCTTCATGGCGGCACCCGGAGAGGGGCGCCGCCCCTCTCCGGACCTCACCCCGCGACAGCACTATCCGATCACACGGAACCCGTGTGTTCGGATTTCGTGCCGTATGTTCGATGGTTGCCGGAGCAGGAAATCCGGTCAGCCGTTTTTGGCTGACCGGATATTGCTCCGGAGGCCGAATGGCCCTTGGGACCCGGGACTTCTAGCCGACGATTTCCAGGCCGGCGAGGCCGGCGGCCAGCAGGCGGCGCAACTCGGGCTCGGGCATGGCGACGCAGCCTTCAGTCGGCGGAAGGCCGGGGCGGGCCACATGCAGGAAGATGGCACTGCCGCGGTCGCGCAGCACCGGCGCGTCGTTCCAGCCGAGCACGCCGATCACGTCATAGACGGCATCCTCCCGCCACAGGCGCTCATGGCGGGCGGGGTGGGGCAGGCGGACGGGGCGGTTGTAGTCGCGATGGGCGGGGTCGTCGCACCAGCCATCGTCGGGGGCCAGGGGCTCGGCCGGGACGGCGCAGGCCGGGCGCGGGCCGCGATCGGCCCGCCAGAAGACGCGGCGGAGCGGCAGCAGCCCGACAGGCGTCGCGCCATCGCCTTCCTGCTTCGCGGCACGGATGCCGCCGGCGCCGATCGCGCAGCGCAGCGTCTCACCCCGGAAGCGCAGCAGGCCGTCCGCGGTGACGCGGGCGGTGTCGCTCATTCCGGCAGCAGGTGCCCGAAGCGGCGCGCCTTGGTCTTGAGGTAGCCGTCATTCACCCCGTTCGGGTCGAAGGCATGCGCCTCCCGCCCCTGCACCGCGATGCCGCAGGCGGACAGGCCGGCGATCTTGTCGGGGTTGTTGGTCAGCAGGCGCACGCGCTCCACGCCCACGGCGCGCAGCATGGTGGCGGCCACCAGGAAGTTCCGCTCGTCCGCCCCGTAGCCCAGCGCCCGGTTGGCATCGAGCGTGTCGAGCCCGCCATCCTGCAGCGTATAGGCGCGCAGCTTGTTCACCAGGCCGATCCCACGGCCTTCCTGCGCCAGGTACAGCAGCACGCCGCCGGCCGGGTCCTGGGCCATGCGGGCGATGGCGCCGCGCAGCTGCGGGCCGCAATCGCAGCGCAGGCTGCCCAGCAGGTCGCCGGTGAAGCATTCGGAATGGGCGCGCACCAGCGGCGCGCCGCCCTCGGCGGCGGTCCTCTCCGGGTCTCCCACCAGGATGGCGAGGTGCTCGATGCCGCCATCGGCGGCCCGGAAGGCGACGATGCGCGCCTCGGGCGCGTCCTCGAGCGGCACACGCGCCTCGGCCACCCGGGTCAGGGTGGTGGCGGCGGTGGTCGGATAGGCCAGCACGTCGGCGGCCTGCACCGTCAGCAGGCCGCGCCGGTCGGCCCCGGCCTCGGTCGCCGGGGCGGCGACCAGGGCGGGCAGCAGCCGGCCGAGCTTGGCGAGCGCGATCGCCGCCTGGGCGAGCGCGGGGACGGCGACGCGCTCGGGCGCCTCGGGCAGCAGGCGCTCGGCGGTAGGGTCGGCCAGGCTGCGCAGCGCCTCGGGCGCCAGCAGGGCGGGCGGCAGGCGCAGCGCGACGGCGCCTTCGTCATCGACCGCATGGGGCACGGGGCGATGCAGCACGGCGGCGGCGCGGGCGGGGGCGAGCAGCAGCACCGGCGCGCCGAGCGCGGCGGAAGCGAGGTCGGCGAGCCCGCGCGCGCCCGCCGTCTCGGCCGCGACGACCAGCAGGCAGGCATCCGCGCCCCGCAGCAGCACGGGCGTGCCGCGGCGCAGCTCGGCCATGGCGCGATGCACCGCGCGCAGGGCGAGCGCCGCGGGCTCGGCGGTCACGACGGGAAGCGTCTCGTCAGTCGCGAGCTGGCCGGGAGGCGTCATGGTCTGGCGTTCCATTCTTCGATCCATGGCGCGCCGGGAATATGGCGTGCCAAAGGCAACCGGGGGTGGGCCCTCTGGCATCCCTGGGGGCCTTCGGGATGTGGTACGCACGACGGAAGCGTCCAGATGCAACCGGCGTCAATCACACATGCGCGATTTTGCTTCCCGAACGGTCCTACGGCTGGCACAAGCCGGCTTGGCACGGCATACCTCTCGCGGGGCTGACGTACCCGGCGAGGGACCGCGCGGGGCGTGCTGAGATAGAGGAAGACGGGGGATGTCGGGGCCACGCCCTGTGCTGATCATCGAGGATGATTCCGCGCTTGCCGAAACGCTCGCGGAACAGTTGGGTCACGAAGGGGATTTCGAGCCCGCCGTCAGTGCCTCGCTCGCCGATGCCGAGACCCGGCTCGCGGGCTCGGGCGCGCGGTACGACCTTGTCCTGCTGGACCTGACGCTGCCGGACGGCGACGGCCGGGAATTCTGCACGCGGCTGCGCCGCGGCGGGTACCGGATGCCGGTCATCATGCTCACCGGCTCGGACGGCGAGCAGGACATCGTCAGCGGGCTGGATGCCGGGGCGAACGACTACATCGCCAAGCCCTTCCGCATGAGCGAGCTGCTCGCGCGGATGCGCGCCCAGCTGCGCGTCTACGACAGCAGCGAGGATGCGATCTTCCAGATCGGGCCCTACCTGTTCCGCCCTTCCGCCAAGCAGCTGCACGACCCGTCGCGCGGCAAGCGGCTGCGGCTGACGGAAAAGGAATCCGCGATCCTGAAGTTCCTCTACCGCGCCGGCGGCAAGCCGGTGCCGCGGCAGATCCTGCTGAACGAGGTGTGGGGCTACAACAGCCACGTCACCACCCACACGCTCGAGACGCACATCTACCGCCTGCGCCAGAAGATCGAGCTGAACCCCGCCGATGCGCGGCTGCTCGTGACGGAATCCGGCGGCTACCGGCTGGAACTGGACCCGGCGTCCTCCTACGCCGCCTGACGCGCCGCGGCGCGCGCCAGGATGGCGCGCCTCACGCCCGCCAGGCGGCGGGCCACAGGAACCACGACCGCGTCTCGAGCCCCGCCCGGATCGGGCGGCTCAGGCTCGCCAGCGTGATCCCGATCGAGAACAGGCACCAGATCGCGGGCATCTCGTTCGCGTTCGAGGTGAGCAGCGAGGCCAGCACCGGCCCCGCCAGGGCGTGGAACAGCACGAAGCGCCAGGCGCCGTACAGCAACGGCAGCAGGAAGGCCGTGGCGAGGTAGGTCGGGAAGCCGTTCGCGATGATCGGCAGGCCCGAGACCATCGCGAGCATGTCGTTGCGCGGGATGCTCCAGCCGATGTGCCAGTCGCCCGAGACGACGCAGGGCCCGGGCCCGCACAGCACGCTGCCCGCACGGCAGGCGCCCGCCCATCCGAAGGGATAGACCTGCAGCAGCATCACCGCGGCCGAGGCGCCGCAGGCGATCCAGACCGCCACCCGCACGCCGCGCCGCACCGGCGCGGGCACCAGGCACAGGGCGAAGGCGTTGATGAAGAAGGGCTGGAAGGCGATGTGCAGGTAGGAGAGCAGCGCGACCGCCTGGTTCGCCGGGTCGCCGCAGCGGTCGACGCGCGCATGGCCGGCGGCCTGCAGCGCCTCCATCAGCGTGAACCAGCCGAGCACGACCGGGATGGCGGGCGGGTCCCCGCGGCGGATCGTGACGGCGGTCGCGACGGTGCCGGTCGCCACCATCGCAACGGTCGCTTCCATCGACCAGCACATCGGCGGTCCTCCCGCCGCCACTCTGCCCGAACGGGCGCGCCTGTCACCCGGCGGGCCGGCGGCGGAACATCCGGCGCCGCGCTGCGCTAGGCTGTCGCCACCCGGATCCACGACGCGAGGAACGCATGACCCGCCTGATCGAGTATGCCGACGCATCGCCCGAGGTGCGCGCCGTCTACGACGACATCAAGGCCGCGCGCGGCGTCGCCGACGTGAACAACTTCTGGAAGGCGCTGGCGGTGCATCCGCCGACGCTGGCGCGGACCTGGGAGAGCCTGCGCCGCGTGATGGCGCCGGGCGCGCTCGACCCGCTGGTGAAGGAGATGCTCTACCTCGCCGCGTCCGCCGCGGCGGGCTGCGCCTATTGCGTCGCCTCCCACACCGCCGCGGCGCGGGCGAAGGGCATGACGGAGGAGATGCACGGCGAACTGCTCGCAATCCTCGGCATGGCGGCGGAGACGAACCGGCTGGCCGAGGCGCTGCGCGTGCCGGTCGACCCGGCCTTCGAATAGCGAAAGGGCCCGGGGATCTCTCCCCGGGCCCGCCGCTCAGGCGCGACGTGGAGCCGCGCGCCTCAGTTGATGCGCTCGCCGTGCATCGTCACGTCGAGGCCCTCGCGCTCCTCTTCCTCGGTCACGCGCAGGCCGACGATGACGTCCACGATCTTGAGCAGGACGAAGGTCGCCACCGCAGTGAAAACGACCGTCGCACCCACCGCGGTGCACTGCTTGATGAACTGCGCCATCGAGCCAGAGCTGCCGTCCGGCGCTGCGGTGGTGGCCGAGAGCGGGCCGTAGGCGAGGAAGCCCACCAGCAGCGCGCCGACGATGCCGCAGATGCCGTGCACGCCGAAGGCGTCCAGGCTGTCGTCGTAGCCGAGCGCGTGCTTGAGCGCGGTAGCGCCCCAGTAGCCCGCGATGCCCGCGACGACGCCGATGATCAGCGCCGAGCCCGGCAGCACGAAGCCCGCCGCCGGCGTGATGGCGACGAGGCCGGCGACCGCGCCGGAGATCGCGCCGAGCACGGACGGCTTGCCCTTGATCATCCACTCGGCGAAGACCCAGGCGAGCACGGCGCCGGCCGCGGCCACCTGCGTGACGAGCATCGCCATCGCCGCGCGGCCGCCGCCCGAGGACCCGGCCGAGCCGGCATTGAAGCCGAACCAGCCCACCCAGAGCAGCGAGGCGCCGATCACGGCGAGGCCGAGGTTGTGCGGCGCCATGTTCTCGGTGCCGAAGCCCACGCGCTTGCCGAGCACGAGTGCCGCGACGAGGCCCGCCACGCCGGCGTTGATGTGCACCACCGTGCCGCCCGCGAAGTCCAGCGCGCCGTCCACGAACAGCCAGCCCGAGGGATGCCACACCCAGTGCGCGACCGGGCTGTAGACCAGCAGCGTCCAGAGCGAGATGAACAGCACCAGGGCCGAGAACTTCATGCGGTCCGCGACCGCGCCGGTGATCAGCGCGGCGGTGATGACCGCGAAGGTCATCTGGAACATCACGAAGAGCGATTCGGGGATGGTGAATGCGACGGTCGCGTCGCCCGTGCCGAGCGTGAAGGGCTTGTCCCAGTTCTCGGCCAGGCCGTTCAGCAGGATGCGGGAGAAGTCGCCGATGTAGGCGCCGCCATTGCCGAAGGCGAGCGAGTAGCCCGCCACCATCCACAGCACCGAGACGAGGCCGCAGATGAAGAAGGACTGCATCATGGTGGCGAGCACGTTCTTCTTGCGGACCATGCCCGCGTAGAAGAGCGCCACGCCCGGGATCGTCATCATCAGGACGATCGCGGTGGAGGTGAGCATCCAGGCGGCGTCGCCGGTATCCACCTTGGGGTCGTCGGCCGCCATCGCGGGCAGCGCCGCGAACGCCAGGGCCAGTGCGGCGAGGCCGCCGCGCGCGATCATGCGCTTCACCGTCGTCATGTCCTTTCCGTGCATGGTCGCCGGCCCGTCAGAGAGCCGAGTTGTCGGTCTCGCCCGTGCGGATGCGCAGCGCGCGCTCCACATCGAGGACGAAGATCTTGCCGTCGCCGATCTTGCCGGTGCGCGCGGTCGAGGCGATCGCCTCGACCACGGCGTCGGCGAGCTCGGCCGGGACGGCGACCTCGATCTTCACCTTGGGCAGGAAGCTCACGTGGTATTCGGCCCCGCGGTAGATCTCGGTCTGGCCCTTCTGCCGGCCGAACCCCTTCACCTCGGTCACCGTCAGCCCCTGCACGCCGAGGGGCGTGAGCGCCTCGCGCACCTCGTCAAGCTTGAAGGGCTTGATCACAGCCATCACAAGTTTCATGGCGCCGTCCTGTTCCTTTCTGCGGCGGGACTGGCGGGAGTGGCTTCCAAGAGCCGTGCCACAGCGCGATCGCCATGGGTTCCGCTGCGCCGCGTCATGGATTTCCGCGCAGGCGCCGAACAATTGTGCGATTGCCTATGCAGAAGGCAGGCTGGCAGGCGCGCAATGCCCGCCTAGATTGCATCCATGAACACCACCCTCGAGGTCGAGGTCTGCATCCTCGGCGCCGGTCCCGTCGGGGCCACCCTTGCCGCCGCGCTCGCCGCCGGCGGCGTCCGCGCGGCCGTCATCGACGCCGCGCCGCTGCCGCCCATGGAGATGCCGGACTTCGACGGCCGCGCCTATGCGATCGCCCTGACCTCGAAGCGCCTGCTGGACGCCGCCGGGGTGTGGGACAGGCTGCCCGAGGCGCCCTGCCCCATCCTCGGCATCCGCGTGGCCGATGGCCGGCCGGGCGAGCCCGCCTCGCCGCTCTCGCTGCATTTCGACCATGCCGAGGTGGGGGAGGACCCCTTCGGCTGGATGGTCGAGGCGCGCGGCCTGCGCGTCGCGCTGAACGCCCGCCTGCCGCTGCTGCCGGAGCTGTCGGTCTTCGCGCCCGCGACCGCGACCGTCACGCGCGGGCCGGACGGCGCGCTGGTGCGGCTGTCGACCGGGCAGGAGATCCGCGCGCGGCTCGTCGTCGGCGCCGAGGGCCGCAATTCCGTGCTGCGGCGGGAGGCCGGGATCCCCGCCGCGCGGCTCGACTACCATTGCATGGGGATCGTCGGCGCGGTGGCGCATGAGAAGCCGCACAACAGCATCGCGCTGGAGCAGTTCCTGCCGCACGGGCCCTTCGCGCAGCTGCCGATGAACGGCATCGCCGGCCATCCGCATGTCAGCGCCATCGTCTGGACGGAGCGCACGGCGATCGCGCGGCGCTGCCTCGCGCTGGACGACGCCGCCTATGCGCGGCAGATCCAGGCGCGGCTCGGCGAGCATCTGGGGCGCGTGACCCCGATCGGCCGGCGCTGGTCCTACCCGCTGACGGCGATGCATGTCGCGCGCTACACGGCCGAGCGCATGGCGCTGGTGGGCGACGCGGCGCACGGCATCCACCCGATCGCCGGCCAGGGGCTGAACCTGGGCTTCCGCGACGTCGCCGCGCTGGCCGAGCTGGTGATCGAGGCGGTGAACGCGGGCGAGGATCCGGGCGGCGCTGCGGTGCTGGCACGCTACCAGGCGGCGCGGCGGCCGGACGGGCTGCTGATGCTGGGGGCGACGCATGTGCTGGAGCGGCTGTTCTCCTCCTCCCTGCCGCCGGTGCGGATCGCGCGGCGGCTCGGCATCGCGGCGGTGGACCGGATGCCGCGGCTCAAGCGCTTCTTCGCGGCGCGCGCGATGGGGCTGGGGGGTGCGACGGGGTTGCTCGCGGGCCAGCCGATGGTCCGCGGCGCCGGGGCGGACTGACGACGGCCAGCGACGAACATGAACGGATCGCGGCGCCGCCGCGATCCGCGAGCGCGAAGCGCGACCGCGCCCAGCCTGTCAGCCGTCCCCGGCGCGACAGCCCAGGGCGCGAGGGCAAGGCCCGCGGATGCGGGCCGCCCGCCGTCTGAGGGACAAAGGAAAACGGCCCGAGGCGATGCCTCGGGCCGCGAGCGCGAAGCGCGACCGCGCCCAGACCGTCAGCCGCCCGCGGCGCGACGGTTCACGCCGCGAAGGCAAGGCCCGCGGATGCGGGCCGCCCGCCGTCTGAGGGACAAGCAAAAGCGGCCCGCCCGCCGTCTGAGGGCAAGAAACCAGCCGCGCTCCGCGCGGCTATTCGAGACGGATGTTCTGCCGCTCGATGATGCCCTGGAACAGCGCGCGCTGTTCCTGCAGGTAGCTCGCGAAGGCCGCCGGGCCGCGCGGCACGGGCTCGACGAAGATGCTCTCGAAGCGCGAGCGCACGGCCGGGTCGGCCATGCCCTGCTCGACTTCCTGCGCCAGGCGCTCGGCGATCGGCGCCGGCGTGCCGGCGCGGGCCACCAGGCCGACCCAGGCGCCGGCGTCGAAGCCCTCGAAGCCCGCCGCGCGGGCGAAGGGCTGCACGCCCGGCGCCAGCGTGCTGCCGTCCTTGAGCGAGATGCCGAGCGCCTTCAGCGCGCCCTGCCGCACCAGCGGGAAGGTCGCCGCCAGCGTCTCGATCGAATAGTGGATCTGCCCGCCGACCAGCGCGGTCATGGACGGCGCGCTGCCGGCGAAGGGCACGTGCAGGGCATCGACGCCCGCGCGGGCGTTGAAGGCCTCGATGATCAGGTGCGCGGTCGCGGCCCGGCCGGAGGAGCCGAAGGTGTAGTGCCCGGGGCGCGCCTTCAGCAGCGCCACGAATTCCTCGATCGTATTGGCCGGGAAATCAGGCTTCACGACGAGCAGGTAGGGGGAGACGCCCCACATCGCGATCGGCGCGAAATCCCGCGTCGTGTCGTAGGGCAGGCGCTGGAGCAGCGGCGCGATGGTGTAGGGGCCGGAGGACCCGGCGAGCAGCGTGTAGCCGTCCGGCGCCGACTTCGCGACCGCGTCCGTGCCGATCGTCCCACCCGCGCCGGCGCGGTTTTCCGGCACGACCGGCTGGCCGAGCTTCTCGGACAGGCGCTGCGCGATGACGCGGCCGGCAAGGTCCGTCGCCTGGCCCGGCGGCCAGGGGATGACGATGCGCAGCGGCCGGTTGGGCCAGGGCGCCTGCTGCGCCCGCGCGGCGGGGATGGCGGCGACGGATGAACCGAGAAGCGCAAGCGCGGCGCGGCGCTGGATGGACATGCGGGGATCCTCCCGGACCGGTGGGCGGCGGTTGGCCCGCCTGATCCGCGCCTATCAGCATGCCGCGCCCCGCCCGGCAAGGGCGGGGCGGGCGGCCGCGCTCAGCGCGGCGGCACTTCCGAGAAGAAGACCTGCGTCGGCACGCCGCGGCCGCGGTCGTAATGACCGACCCAGATGTCGTACTGGCCGGACATGGGCTGGCGCAGCACGATGCCCGGGTTGGTGCCCTGGAAGTCGTCGTTGCAGATCCAGCGGCCGTTCGGAAGGTTGACGACCAGCGTCACGTCGCCGTTCGAGCGGGCGCCGATCCACAGCGGCAGGCCACCGCCCGCCGTGTAGTTCAGCCGCACATCCGGCGCCTGGGCGATGGAACCGACGCAGCCCGGGCCGCCGATGCGCTCGGCCGGGATGGTGCCGCCGGCGGTCACGTTCACCACGAAGGGGTCCGGGGCGAAGTTGAAGCGCAGGTTCGCGGTCCCGAAGGACGGGCGGAGGTTGTAGTTCTGCGCCGCGACGCCGCCGGCGCCGAGCGCGACGAGAACAGCGGCGCCGATCAGGGCGCGACGGGTGGCCATGGAAGACGGTCTCCTGGTCTGGCGATGGGCGGAACATTTCGCCGTGGCGGCGCGATGCGCAAGAAGCCTGCCATGAGGATTGTGAAAATCGCGTCAGCGCGCGGGCGACTGCGGCCGCCGCGCCACAAGCCGCGGATGCGGACCGTCCTCGAGCGCGTGGCGCTCCAGCACCGCCTCCCGCACCCGCGCCCGCACGACCTTGCCCTGCGCGTTGCGTGGCAATTCGGCCAGGGCGACGAAGGCGCGCGGATGCTTCGGGCGGGCGAGCGCGGCGAGCCTGCCCCGCGCCGCGTCCTCCCAGCCCGGCGGCGGGCTTTCCGCCACGGCCACCACCACCTCCCCCCAATAGTCGGACGGCAGGCCGAGCACGCAGATCGCCTGGCCGCCCGCGGCGCCGTCGAGTGCCGCCTCGATCTCGGAAGGATGCACGCGGTAGCCGCCGGTCTTCATCAGGTCCGCAGCCCGCCCGGACAGGCGCAGCCGCCCCCGCCGGTCGATCGCGCCGAGGTCGCCGGTGCGGTGCCAGCCGCCCGGCGGCCGCGCCGCGAAGCCCGCGGCGGTGATGGTGCCGCCCGTCATGTGGCGGGCGCGCAGGAAGATCTCGCCGGCCTCGCCCTGGGGCAGCGCGCCGCCGTCCTCGCCGCGGATCGAGACCTCCACCCCCGGCGCCGGCCAGCCGAGATTGGCGCCGAGGCCGTCATCGGGTTCCGCCATGGCCGCCGCGACCTCGGCCGGTTCCAGCACGGTGATGGGATTGAAGCACTCGCTCATGCCGTAGGTGACGCGCACCACCGGGCCGAAGGCCTCCGCCGCGCGCTGCCACAATTCCCGCGCCAGCGTCGCGGTGCCGCAGAAGATCACGCGCACGCCCTCGAAGCGCCGGCCCGGATACAGCGAAAGCAGCTTCGCCAGCACCGTGGGCGGGGCGAAGATCGCGGCCGGCGGCGTGCCCTCCATCACGGCGGCCAGGCGGTCGGCGCGCACGCCGTCCTGCAGCACCACCTCCGCCCCCTGTTCCAGCCAAGCGGCCGTGATCAGGGATGCGCCGTGCACGAAGGGCGTCATCAGCAGCACGCGGTCGCCCTCGCCCGGCGTGAAGGGCAGCACCGCGCGCTGCAGCAGGTGCGCCGTCCAGCGCCCGCCATGGGTGTGCACGATGGCCTTGGGCTTCCCGGTCGTGCCGGAGGTGAAGATGATCCGCCCCCAGGCGTCCGCGGGCACGGGCGGCAGCGCAACGGCGGCCGGGTCGGGCGCGATCTGCTCGATCGGCCAGGGATCGAGGCCGAGGCCCGCCAGCCGCGCCGCCTGCGCGGCGGGTGCCAGGATGCGCCGGAAGCCCGCCAGTTCCGCGTACCAGAGGATTTCCGCATCGGTGGAATGCGCGTTGACCGCGACCTCCGCCGCGCCGGCGATGGTCACGCCGCAACTGACCCAGGGCGCGTCGATGCCGTTGGGCACCAACGTCGCCACCGGCGTGCCCGCACGCTGGCCCGCGGCACGCAACCGGTGCGCCAGCGCATGCGCGCGGGCGGACAGCGTCGCGTAGTCCATCGTTGCGACGCCGTCGGTGACGGCGACGCGGCCGGCGAAGCGCGCGGCCAGGGTGAGAAGGTCGTTCGACCAGGCGATTCCATCCCGCATGGCGCGGACCATCCGGCGCGCGGCGGCGCGCGTCAAACCGGGGCTTGATCGCGCGGCGCTTCGCGGGCCGGATGGCGGCGGGGAAGGAGACCTCGATGGACCCGCTCAGCACACGCACCCTGCCCGCCGGCATCCGCGCGCGGATGGTGCCCGGCATCAACGGCCTGACCATGCATGTGCTGGAGGCCGGCGATCCCGGCCGGCCGGCGCTGCTGCTGCTGCACGGCTTTCCGGAGCTCGCCTATTCCTGGCGGAAGGTGATGCTGCCGCTGGCCGAGGCCGGCTACCACGTGATCGCGCCGGACCAGCGCGGCTATGGCCGCACCACCGGCTGGGACGACGCCTACGACGCCGAGCTGCGCCCCTTCGCGCTGTTCAACCTGATCCGCGACCAGCTCGCGCTGCTCGGCGCGCTGGGGATCGACCGGCTGCACGCCGTGATCGGGCATGATTTCGGGTCGCCCGTCGCCGCCCACTGCGCCCTCGTGCGGCCGGACGTGTTCTCCCGCGTCGCGCTGATGAGCGCGCCCTTCGCCGGGCCGCCGGCGATCGGCAGCTCGGCGCGCGCGCCGGCGCGGGACATCGCGGCCGACCTCGCCGCGCTGCCGCGGCCGCGCAAGCACTACCACTGGTACTACGCGACGCGCCCGGCGAATGGCGACCTGATGGCGAGCCCGCAGGGGCTGCACGCCTTCTTCCGCGCCTACTACCACCACAAGTCGGGCGACTGGGCGGGCAACGACGTCCATCCGCTGAAGGGCTGGACGGCGGAGGAACTGGCGAAGCTGCCCACCTACTACGTGATGGACCTGGCCGAGACGATGCCGCAGACCGTGGCGCATGAGATGCCATCCCCCGAGGCCATCGCCGCCTGCGGCTGGATGAGCGAGGCGGAGACGGCGGTCTACGCGCAGGAATACGGGCGCAGCGGCTTCCAGGGTGGGCTGAACTGGTACCGCACGCGCTTCACCGGCACGAACATGGAGATGGAGGCCTTCGCCGGCGCGCGCATCCGCATCCCCGCCTGCTTCATCGGCGGCGCGCGGGACTGGGGCGTGCAGCAGGCGCCGGGCGCGCTGGCGGCGATGGAAACCCGCGCGACGGCGGATTGGCGCGGCACGCACCTGGTGCCCGGCGCCGGGCATTGGGTGCAGCAGGAGAAGCCGGCGGAGACCGTCGCGCTGCTGCTGGATTTCCTGAAGGCGGCCTAGCGGCTGATCCGCGAAGGCGGCACGCCGGAGCGGTGAACCAGCCGCTCGGACACGGCGCGCGGCTGATGCGCGAGGCGGCCGCGCGGGCCGCCGTCGCGCCTATGCCCGCCGCTGCGGCTCCCGCGACAGGCCGCGCGCGCCGAGTTCGGCGAGGTAGGTCGCCCAGCGCGCCTCCTGCTCCTCCCCCAGCGTGCGCAGATAGGCCCAGGAGTAGATGCCCGTGTCGTGCAGGTCGTCGAAGACGATGCGCACGGCGTAGTTGCCCACCGCCTCCACGCGCAGGATGCCGACATGGCGGCGCCCGGCGACGATCACCTTCTGGCCCGGGCCATGGCCCTGCACCTCGGCGCTCGGGCTTTCCACGCGCAGGTATTCCGCCGGCAGGCGGAAGCGCGCGCCGTCGGGGAAGGCGACCTCGAGCGCCTGCTCGGCGCGCTTGAGGCGGATCTCGGTCGGCGCGGCCGACATCGTCTCAGCCGTTCAGCTTGCGCGCCTCGTCCGGCAGCATGATCGGGATGCCGTCGCGGATCGGGTAGGCGAGGCCGGCGCGCTCGCTGACGAGTTCGCCCTTCTCGCGGTCGTAGCGCAGCGGCCCCTTGGTGACGGGGCAGACCAGGATCTCGAGCAGCCTCGGGTCGATCGCTTCGGGGTGGGTCTCGGGCACGTTCAGCGCCTCCTTGTCGATGCGGGCGCGGCGGCCCGCCGGGTGTTCAGCTCGGGCGGCCTTCGGGCGGCGGGGCGTTGGCGGCCGCGCCCATGCGCATCAGCGCCACCAGCATGCGCGCCCGCTCCCCGCAATCGGGGGCCTCGAGCAGCGCCTGCTTCTCCGGCACCTCGAAGGGGCAGACCATGGACAGGGTGGTGACGAGCATGGCGTCGGCCATCTGCTCCACCGCCTCCCAGTTCGCGTCGATCCCCCGCGCGCGGAAATAGG
The DNA here is from genome assembly GCF_017813355.1 of Roseomonas nitratireducens. Taxonomy (GTDB): domain Bacteria; phylum Pseudomonadota; class Alphaproteobacteria; order Acetobacterales; family Acetobacteraceae; genus Neoroseomonas; species Neoroseomonas nitratireducens. The sequence goes on along the minus strand of NZ_JAGIYZ010000008.1, from coordinate 143,180 downwards.
GGCGGAGCGCGCCGAGCAGCTCCTCCCGGTCGAAGGCCGGGGTGGGGCCGTCGAGCAGCAGGTCGCGCGAGAAATCCGCGTAGTCCGCCCGCACGCGACGGTAGCCGCCCTCGGCGAGCGGCAGTTCCTCGGCGATGCGGAAGCGGATCAGGCCGGTCAGCGTGATCAGCAGCCTTCCGTCATCCGTCTCGCTGAAGGATGACAGGCGCCCGAGGCAGCCGATGCGATACACCCCCGGCCCCGTCGCCCCGCGCGGCGCGCGCGGGTCCGCCTGCACCATGCCGAAGACGCGCCCCTTCGCCACGCTGTCGAGCGTCATGGCGAGGTAGCGCGGCTCGAAGATGTTGAGCGGCAGCCGACCCTGCGGCAGCAGCAGCGCGCCGGAGAGCGGGAAGACCGCGATCTCCTCCGGCAGGTCGGCCAGCCGCGGGTGGAAGGGCGCCATGCGCCGGTCAGCTGAACAGCAGCGTCGAGAGCTTCCGCCGGCCGGCCTTGCTCGCCGGGTCGTCGAAGCCCCAGGCCTCGAAGAACTTCAGCAGCTGCTTGCGCGCCGCTTCCTCGTTCCAGGCGCGGTCGCGGCGGATCGCCTCCATCAGCGCGTCGACGGCGCCGTCGCGGTCGCCCGCGGCGTTCAGCGCGGTGGCGAGCTCGATCCGCGCGGCGTGGTCGTCCGGGTCGGCGGCGATGCGGCCTTCGAACTCGGCGCGCATCTCCCGCGCGCGGCGGCCCTCGACCTCGATCTCGATGGCGCTGCGGGCGGCGGCGATCTCGGCCGCCTCCTTGATCTTGTCGGGGACGTTGTCGAGCACGGCCTTCGCCTGCTCATCCTCCCCCAGCGCCAGCAGGGCGCGGGCGACGCCGGCGAAGGCCTTGGCGTTCTCCGGTTCCTGCTGGGCGAGCGCGCCGTACAGCTCGAGCGCGGCGGCGTGGTCGCCCTGCGCGACGGCGGCCTCGGCCTCCGCCAGCAGGTCGGCGCCGGGCATCTGGCCGCCGGCGGCCTTGAGCAGCCCCTCGATGAAGCGCTTCACCTCCGATTCCGGCAGCGCGCCCTGGAACAGGTCCAGGATCTGGCCCTGCCAGAAGGCGACGACCGTCGGCACGGACTGCAGCGGCAGGCCCATCTGGGTCAGCTGGGCGACCAGCTGGCGGTTCTTGTCGATGTCGACCTTGACCAGCCGGACGCGGCCGCCGGCGGCCCTAACCACCTTCTCGAGCGCCGGGGTCAGCGTCTTGCAGGGGCCGCACCAGGTCGCCCAGAAATCGACCAGGACCGGGACCTCGCGGGAGGCCTGGACGACGTCCTGCATGAAGGTCTTCTGGTCGCCGTCCTTGATGACGTCGTCGCCGGCCGCGCCGGGTCCAGCTTGTCGGGCGGGGTCGAACAGGACTTCCATGGCGGGCATTCCTCTAGTCTTTGCGAATAGATGCGTCGCCGCGCCGGTTCGGCAAGCGGCTGGGCCGGTCCGGGGACATACGCCGGGCCCGCGCGCGGGTCGAGGCGCCCCGTCAGCCGAGGTCGAGCAGCGTGGCCGGATGCCCCAGCCCGGCCAGGAACCCCAGCAGGTCCGCCGGCGCGAGGCCGGTGCTCGCGGCATTGGTCAGCGGATGCACCCAGATCCGCGCGAACCCCTCGGCCAGATGCCGGTCCATCACGAAGCGCACGCTGCCCGGCGCGGCGTTCACCAGGCCGAAGGGCGTGACCGAGCCGGGCGGGACGCCGAGGGTGGCCATCAGTTCCTCGGCGCTCGCCATGCGGACCTTGCCGGCCTCGGCGATGCGGGCGAGCGCGTTGATCGAGACCTGGCGTTCCTCCTCGAGCGTGGCGAGGAGGAAGGGCCCCTCCCCCTTCGCCGGCTTGAGGAAAAGGTTCTTGGTGTGCCCGCCCGGGAGTTCCCCGCGCAGGTCCCGGCTTTCCGCCACGGTGAAGACCGGCGGGTGGTGGCGCGTCTCGGCCGCGATGCCGGCCGCCGCGAGGCGGGCGAGCAGCCCTTCCGGCGTCTCGGCCATTCAGTCGAGTCGGATGTTGTTGGCGCGCACGACGCCGGCCCAGACCTCGATCTCGGCATCGAGCCAGGCGCGGAAGCTGTCCGGCCCCTCGACCTTGTTGACGGCGCCCAGCGCCGTGATGCGCTCGGCCGTCGCGGGCACGGCCATGGCGGCGCGCAGGTCGGTGGCCAGGCGGTTGACCATGGGCGCCGGGGTGCCGCCCTGCGCCAGCACGCCCTGCCAGGTGCCCGATTGCGCGGCCGGCCAGCCGAGCTCGGCGAAGGTCGGCACGTCGGGGAAGTCGGCCAGCCGCGCCGGGCCGGTCACGGCGATGGGGCGGAGCGTGCCCTGCTTGCAGAAGGGCGCGGTGGCGGTCGCGCCGTTGATGAGCATCTGCGCCTCCCCCGCCGCGACGGCGGTCAGCGCCGCGGCGCCGCCGCGATAGGGCACCTGCGTCAGGTCCGCGCCCCAATGCTGGGTGAGAAGCAGGCCGGTGAGGTGGTTGCCCACGCCGATGCCGGCATGGCCGACATTGACGCGCGTCGGGTTGGCCTTGGCATAGGCCACGAGTTCCGCCGCGTTGCGCGCCGGGACCGAAGGATGCACCGCCAGGATGTAGGGCGCGTAGATCAGCATGGTGACCGGGGCGAGGTCCCGCTTCAGGTCGAAGGGCAGGCGCGTGTAGAGCGAGGGCGCGGTCGCCAGCGTCGAGACGTCGATCAGCAGCAGCGTGTGCCCGTCCGGCGCCGATTTCGCGACCAGGTCGGCGCCGATGTTGCCGCCCGCGCCGGTGCGGTTTTCCACCACCACGTTCTGGCCGAAGGATTGCGTCAGCGCGGGGGCGAGCAGCCGGGCCAGGATGTCCGAGGTGCCGCCGGGGGCGAAGGGCACGACGATGCGCACCGGCCGGTCGAGCGGCTGGGCGGCGGCCGGGCGAAGCGCGGGAAGGGCGAGGGCGCCGGCGGCGGCGCCGAGGAGCGTGCGGCGGTTCATGGTGTTCCGTTTCCTCCCGGCGGTGTGCCGTGGGCGGGCAGGATCGCGCCGGCGCGGCGGGCCTGTCGAGAGGGGGTGCGGGGCGGGTCGCTCGGGGTGGGTTGCAATCCCCCGCGACCCGTGCCATTAGCGCCGCCCGCACGGAGCGCGGGCGTAGCTCAGGGGTAGAGCACGACCTTGCCAAGGTCGGGGTCGAGGGTTCGAATCCCTTCGCCCGCTCCACTTTTCCGCATCCGATGCCCTCCGCGCCGCGCGCGCCTCACGCCCCATCGACGAAGGCAGGCCGCGCCTCCGGGTTCCAACGGATCCCATCGGCCGCGAGCGTCTCCTCCAGCATCGCCCGGTCCATCCGGCAGTGGCGCACCAGCAGCCGGACATAGGTGCCGACGAAGTCGGGGCCGTGGCCGTCGCCCGCGCCCTCCGCCGTGCTGGTCAGCGCATGCGCGATCTCGTGCAGCAGGACCCAGCTCGGCAGGCTCGCCGGCGCCTCGATCGCCAGGCGGCTTCCGGTCGCGAGCGTCGCCCGGGATGCCTTGCGCGCCCGCACGCGCGGCGGCCATTTCAGGCCCTCCGCCGCCCAGACATGGTCGACGATCGCCTGCATCCGCTCGAACGGCACCTCCGAGCGGTCCAGCGGCGCCACGACCCGGTTCTCCCAGGCATAGAGCCGCCGGTCGCGCGCGCTCGTCATCGCGGCCGGCGCGGCAGGGCGGGCGCGCCGGACGCGCCGTCGACCGGCCGCTCGAGGCTGACGCGCCCGCCGGCTTCCATCCCGTTCCGATACGCCGTCCCGTCCCGCACGGTGCGCGTCGTGTAGCTGGTGCGCAGCCGGATCCCGAGGTCCCTGAAGCCCTCGGCGATCAGCCGCCGCTTCACCAGCACCAGGGCGGTGCCCGAGGCGGTCGGCGTCCGCGCCGCTTCCTCCGCCGCGCGGCGATGCGCGGCGAGATCGGCGATGCGCCTGGACACGCGCTCGGCGAAGCCGTAGCGGAAGCTGCGCAGCCGGTTCTGCGGCGTCGCGCGCCCCTGCCGGTAGGCGTCGCTCGCGCGATAGGCCGCTTCCTCGTGGTCGACCGCGCGCGCGACGACGTGCAGCAGGTACTCCGCCATCAGCACATCGGGTTCTAGCCCGAAGAAGACGAAGGTGTTCCGCCCGACCATCCAGCCCTTGGTCTCGGTCAGGTCGATGATGGGCAGGAAGATGGTGCCGAGCGCCTGCAGCCGCGGCCCTTCGAAGACGACCTGGCGCTGGATGCAGGCCTCCTGCCGGAGCTCCACCTCGGACATGGTCAGGCCGTAGATCTCGAGCAGCTCGCCGATCTTCTGCGCGGCGGCGAGGGCCTCGGCCTCCGAGCAGCCGCGATCCACCGTGCGCGCCGCCAGGGCGCGGATGCGGCCCTTCACCCTGTCGAGTTCGGTCTGCTGGCTCACCGCTCCTGCGCCTCGTTCGCGTTGCGTGAAGGCCGGTCCGTCGCGCGCCGCGCAGCGGGGTGCCCCCCGCATTCGGTCCAATCACTGTCGATCTTGGCGGCGCATCCGCCGCGCGCAAGCGCCGAGGCATCCGGCGCCGCGCCTTGACCGCCACGCGACCCCCTTCCTAGCGTGGCGGGAGCAGCCCAGGCGCGGACCGGTCGGCCCCTGCCGGCGAGATCTCCCCGGGGAGCCCCATGGCCACGCACCACTTCCGTCCCACGCGCTACTTCAACGCGATCGGCGTCGCCGAGCCCTGCCTGCGCGTCGCCGATGGCGACACGGTGGTGACCGACACGCTCGACGCCTCCGGCCTCGATGCGCGGGAGGTCGCCGTCGGCAGCCGGCCGAACCCGATGACCGGCCCCTTCTTCATCGAGGGTGCGGAGCCCGGGGACACGCTCGCCGTGCGGATCGACCGGCTGACGCCGAGCCGGGCGACCGGCTGGACCTATTCGCCGCTCGCCCTGACCGTGCTGGACCCGGCCGCGATCATCGACCGGCCGCCGCAGCAGCGCGCGGTGTGGGACATCGACCGCGCGGCGGGGACGGTGCGGCTGCGGGAAGCGGTGCAGGGGCTGGAGGATTTCGCGCCGCCGATCCAGCCCATGATCGGCTGCTTCGGTGTCGCGCCGGCGGGCGGGCAGGCGCTGTCCACCGCGACCAGCGCGCAGAACGGCGGGAACATGGACTACCGCCTCTTCGCGCCGGGCACGACGGCCTGGTTCCCCGTGAGCGTGCCCGGCGCGCTGTTCTACCTGGGCGACGGCCATGCCTGCCAGGGCGATGGGGAGATCACCGGCACCGGCATCGAGACGTCCTTCGAGATGGAGGTGACCTTCCGCGTCCTGAAGCGGAAGATCACCTGGCCGCGCGGCGAGACGGCGGAGGACATCTTCACCGTCGGCAACGCCCGGCCGCTCGACCAGGCGCTGCAGCACGCCACCACCGAGATGTCGCGCTGGCTGGGCGAGGATTACGGCCTGGACGCCCGCGCCGCGAGCCACCTGATGGGCCAGGTCGTCCGCTACGACGTCGGCAACGTCTTCAATCCCGCCTTCACCGTTGCCTGCCGCATCGCCAAGCGCTGGCTGACGAGGCGGTAGGCGCGGGCGGCCGCGGGATCGCACCGGCTGCGGCCGGCCCCGGCGCGGACGGGCGCCGGGGCCGATCCCCATCGTCACCTCAGCGCGGCGACGCCGGCCTGCGCGATGACCCCGTCCTGCGGCGCGGTGCCGCCGGACACGCCGATGGCGCCGATCACGCGCCCGTCGCGCAGCAGCGGGATGCCGCCCTCGATCGGCATCACGCCAAGCCCGAGGATGGCGTTGCGCCCGCCCACGATGCCGTCCTCGAACGCCTTGGTCGGGCGGCGGAACTCGACCGATGTGCGCGCCTTCTCCTGCGCGACGCGGATGGAGCCCAGCTGCGTGCCGTCCGCGCGCTCGAAGGCGACGAGATGCCCGCCGCTGTCCACGACCGCGACGGCCATCGGAAGCGATTGCCGCGTGGCCTCGGCCAGGGCGGCGGCGACGACGCGGCGCGCATCCTCGATGGCGATGGGGGCGCCATAGGGCGGCGGCGCGCCCTGCGCGAAGGCGCCCGTGGCCGCCGAGGCCATGAGCGCCGCGATCAGGAGCCGTCTTTTCATGCCTGTCGTTCCCTTCCCTGCGGCGGGCCGGAGGATCCCTGCGGCACGATCCGGTCACGCCGGGTCAGCGTGACCGAACCTTGCCCTGGCCCGTGCGGCGACACCCTGGCACGGCGGCGCGGCGACGGCGCGCGTGAAACGACATCCGATCCGGCGGGCGCGGCCCAAGGCCGCCCGCCTCGGCGGCATGTCCGGCCGCCGCGGCGGTCCCGCGGCTCAGCGCCGCGCGGCGCGGGCCTCCGGCCGTCCCTCCGCCATGCCGGCATGGCAGCCCTCGGCGGTCGCGGCCGGCATGGCGCGCTCCTCCGTCGCGCCCATGTGGCCGGCCCAGGCGGCGAGGGCATCGCACAGCGCGGCCAGGCGCAGCGGCACGTCGTCCCCGTCACGCCGGCCGGCATCCCGCGCGAAGCCCGGCGCGCCGGCGCCGATCGCGACCGCGCCGACATAGCGCGGCCCGCCCTCGCCGGCCCCGCCCGCCATCCGCATGCCGACGACATCCAGCACCGCCGCGCTGTCGCGGCCGTAGCCGATCGCCACCACCGGCCCGGCGCCCGTGACGCGCGTGATGGCGTCGAGCGCACCCAGCGCGCCGGCGGCGACTGCGTCACGCCCCGCGGCGATCGGCCCGCACGGCACCGGCATGAATTCGAACACCGCGGCGCGCTGGTCCAGCAGCACCGCCACCAGCTGGTCGCGCGCGGCATCGAGCAGCGGCTCCCGCGTCACCAGGACCACGGCGCCGTCGCCGCTGCGCCAGGACGACGGCAGGCTCACCAATCCGCTGTTCCGGCAGTCCGGCGCGGCGGCGAGGGTGACGTCGAGATGCTCGTAGGTCACGTAGTCGTCGGCGGCGGCCGGCGCGGCGGCGAAGCCGACGGCCAGCGCGGCCGCGGCAAGACGGAACGTCGTCATGGCAATTCTCCTGTCACGGTCACGATGGGCCGGATCCGCGCGCGGGCGGGCCGGCTCGCCTCGGGCCCGGCTTGGGCCCCATCCCGGAGCGCGAGGCGCGCGGCGAAGAAGCTCGCCACCTGCGTCGCCGAGAGTTCCGCGCCCTGCGGCCAGTGGCGCACGCCGACGCGCTGCCCGGCGCGGCGCGGCCAGGGCAGGTTCGGCACCTCGTACTGGCCCGAGGGCGTCAGGTCCCAGGCATAGCCGGCGCCGGCGTATTCGATGCGCCGCACCGGCCCCAGGCGCGCCAGGCCCACGGCAAGGGCGATGCAGTCCGCGGGCGCATTGGCCGGGTCGGCATCGCCATGCAGCAGCAGGACGGGCGCGCGCGGCGCGCGGCCTTCGCCCGGCTGGAGCCCCGCGCAGCCGGGATAGAGCAGCGCCAGCCCCGCGACGCGTCCGCCCGCCTCGGGGTCGGTCGCGGCGCGGATCGCCGTCTCGCCCGCGCCACCGAAGGCGAGCAGGCCGACCGGTGCCGAAGCGAAGCGCGGATCCGCGGCGAGGATCGCCGACACGACGCGCAGGCGGTCCAGCGCATCGCCCGCATCGGCGGCCGGGTCGCCGGGGCCGCCATCCTCGGCGGAGGTGTCGAGCAGGTCGACATGCAGCACCGCGATGCCGGCCGCCGTGATCTGCTCGGCGTAGCGCCAGCCGCGCGCGTCGATCCCGGTCGTGTCGTGGATCGCCACGACCACGGGCATCGGCTCGCCGGCGGGCGGCGCATCGGGGAGCCAGAGCAGGCCCAGGTCGCGCACCAGGTCGCGCCCGTCGGCGAGGCCGGTGCCAGGCATGAGGAGCATCGTCGCGAGCGCCGCCGCGACGAAGCCCCGCGCGCCCCCGCGCGAGGTCACCGGCCGCCATCCATCGCATGGGAGCCGCCGCCGGCCACCCTGCCGCGAGGCCGGGCGGGTTCCGTGCCCCGCCTGTCCGCCGGCCGACGAGAGTTTTTCATGCGTGCCGCCTCGTTCCAGTGCCGGGCGCGGGCATTGCCCGCGGCGCCAGGCGCGTTCGAGACAAAATCTCACGGAACCGTGATGTCTGAAGACGCCGCGATGCAGTCGCGCTAGCTTTGCTGCGCATTCCGTATGGTCGCTGCGGAATTCGTCTATCCCCGGCAACCGGATACTGATTGCTTCACGTGCAAGGGCGCCGGGACGGGACCAAATCGCATGTCTTTCGGCATGGGCAACATCGATCCGGGGTCGCTTCCGCTGTTCGACGTCGTCAGTTCGACGGACCCCGCGGAGCTCGGCCTGCGGTCGCAGGTCAGCAGCCGCCTTCCTCCCTCCGGCCAGGTCTACAGGTACCGGCTGCAGGACCGCGCCGTGTGGCGGATGCGGTTCGCGGATCCGATCTTCACCATGGCGATCCGCAGCGCCGGGGCGCTCGTGGTAAGCCTCGCCGACAGCCGCTTCGCCACCGAGGTCGCCATCGAGGGCGAGGACAGCGCGCTGTTCTGCGTGACGATGCCGCTGCGGGGTGGGCTGACGCTCATCCGGGACGGCGAGGCGACGACGAGCGACGCCGCGCAGGGCCTTGCCTTCCGCCCCGGCCAGCGCACCCGCGTGCTGATGAGCGACGGCAGCGCCCGCGCGAATGTCTTCGTCAGGGCGCAGGAGGTCGAGCAGGCGCTGGAGCACGCGCTCGACCGCCGCCTGCGCCAGCCGCTCGAGTTCCGTCCCGCGCTGCCCTGGAAGGGCGGCCTGGCGACGAGCCTCAAGCGCCAGCTCGACGTGGTGCTGGAGGAGTTCCGCAGCCCGGAGGGCGTGGCGGACAATCCCGTCGCCCTGGCCGCGACGACCGACCTGCTGGTGGCGCTGCTGCTGCGCGCCGTGCCGCACAGCTACTCCGACCAGATGGAGACGCGGACGGGCGGCGCGGTGCCGGCGTATCTGCGCCGCGCCGAGGAATTCATGCGCGTCCATGCCGTCGAGCCTGTCCGCGTCGCGCAGGTCGCGGCCGCGGCCGGGTGCAGCGTCCGCACCCTGAACGACGTGTTCCGGCGCTTCCGCGACACGACGCCGCTCGGCGCGCTGCACGCCGCCCGGCTGGACAGCGTTCGGGACGCGCTGCGGCTGGACGGCGCGTCCGTCGCCGCGGTGGCGCGCCGCCACGGCTTCACCAATCTCTCGCGCTTCGGCGCCGCCTATCGCCGCCGCTTCGGGGAGGCGCCGGCCGAGGCGCTCAGGCGCGCGTCGCGCGACTAGGGCAATTTCCGGTCGGACGAGCCCGCCCGACCGGCGCGGCGGCGGTCAGGGCGCAACGAGCACCACGCCCTCGGGGTCGAGCACGAGGCCCACCTCCTCCCCCGGCCGCAGCCGGGCAGCGGTCCTTGGCGCGACGACGAAGACCGGGCCGACCTCGGTCTCGAAGTGGCACTCGGCATGGGATCCCATATAGGTCGCGCGCGCGACGCGGGCCGGCAGCGCATCCTGGCCCGGCGCCGCGACGCGAACCGCTTCGGGCCGGATGACGATGTCGACCGGCCCGGCCGGAAGCCCGCGCGCCGGCAGGTCGAGCACGAGGCCGCCGAGCGCCACCCGCGCGCGATCGCCGATGATGGCCTCGATCCGGCCGGAGACGCGGTTCGCCTCCCCCATGAAGGTCGCGACGAAGACGGAGTTGGGCTGGCTGTAGAGTTCCTCGGGCGTGCCGGCCTGGGCGATCTCGGCGTTGCGCATCACGACGATGCGGTCCGACACGGCAAGCGCCTCGGACTGGTCGTGCGTGACGTAGACGACGGTGAGGCCGAGCCGCTGCTGCAGCGCGCGGATCTCCTCCCGCATGCTGCGCCGCAGCCGCGCGTCGAGGTTCGACAGCGGCTCGTCGAACAGCAGCACCTCGGGTTCCAGCACCAGGGCGCGGGCGACCGCGACGCGCTGCTGCTGCCCGCCCGACATCTCCGACGGCAGGCGCCCGCCGAAGCCCTTGAGGCCCACCGTCTCGAGCGCCGCCTCGGCCCGCCCATGCGCGTCGCGCTTGCGCATGCCGGAGGAGACGAGGCCGTAGGCGACGTTGTCCAGCACGTTCATGTGCGGGAACAGGGCGTAGGACTGGAACACCATGGAGACGTTGCGCGCCCCGGCCGGCAGCAGCGTCACGTCGCGCCCGCCGATGAATAGGCGGCCATCGGTCGCCTGTTCCAGCCCCGCGATCATGCGCAGCAGCGTCGTCTTGCCGCAGCCCGAGGGGCCGAGCAGCGTGACGAGCGTGCCGCCCTCGATGACGAGGTCGAGCGGCTTGACCGCCTGCACCGCGCCGTAGCGCTTGCCGATGCCTTCGAGGCGCACCTCGGCGCCGGGCTTCGCGATGGCGTGGCTCATGCGCGGCCTCCGGCCGGAAGGGCGGGCGGGGCGGCCTGGCGGCGGCCGAGCCGGCGCCGGCCCACGAGAAGGTTGATCAGCCCGATCACCGTCATCATCAGCACGATCAGCACCGCGCAATAGGCGATGGCCAGCCCGTAGTCGCCGTTGATGACGCGGTTGATGATGAAGACGGTCGCCATCTCATACTCCGCCGAGACGAGGAAGATGACGGCCGAGACCGTCGTCATGGCGCGCACGAAGGAATAGACCAGCGCGGTGACGATGGCGGGCTTGAGCAGCGGCAGCACCACCGTGCGGATGGCGCGGAAGGTGGAGGCGCGCAGCGTCACCGCGGCCTCGTCCAGCGACTTGTCGAGCTGGCTCATGGCCGCCACCCCGGACCGCACGCCGACCGGCAGGTTGCGGAACACGAAGCAGACGACGAGGATCGTGGCCGTGCCCGTGATCTCGAGCGGCGGGATGTTGTAGGTCAGGATGTAGGCGACGCCGATCACCGTGCCCGGCACGGCGAAGGTCAGCATCAGCGCGAATTCCAGCGCCGTGCGCCCGGCGAAGCGCTGGCGCGTCAGCACCCAGGCGGCCAGCAGGCCGAGCCCGGCGGTGAGCGGCGCCGCGATGGCGGCGAGCTGGATGGTGGTGAACAGCGAATGCCACGCGCCGCCGGCGAAGATCAGCCCGCCCGAAGGCGCCCATTCCAGGGCGAAGGCGCGCTGGAAATGCGACAGCGTCGGCGTCCAGTCCCGCCCCCAGACGCGCACGAAGGCGCCGGCGAGCGCCATGGTGTAGACCACGATGGTCAGCACCGCCCAGGGGATGGCGACGGCGAAGGCGACGACCTTGACGCGGCGCGGCAGGGGCTGCGGCAGGCCGACATCGCCCTTGCCGGTCATCGAGACATAGGACCGCGTGCCGACCACCGCGCGCTGCACCATGAAGGCGACGAGCGCCACCACCAGCATCACCGCGGCGAGCACCGCGGCGCGGCCGAAATCCTGCTGCGCGCCGACGACGGCGAAGAAGATTTCCGTCGAGAGCACGCCGAAGGAGCCGCCGAGCACGATCGGATTGCCGAAATCGGCCAGGCTCTCGACGAAGACGACGAGCCAGGCATTGGCGAGGCCCGGCACCATCAGCGGCAGGGTGACGGAGGAGAAGGTCCGCATGCGCGACGCGCGCAGCGTCTGCGAGGCTTCCTCCATGGTCGGCGAGATGCCTTCCACCACCCCGATGAGCACGAGGAAGGCGGTCGGCGTGAAGGAGAAGACCTGGGCGAGGAAGACGCCGTTGAAGCCGTAGATCCAGCGGCCGAGCTGCAGGCCGAACACCGCCTCCGCCATCTGGTTCACCACGCCCGAGCGCCCGAAGATGAGGATGAGCCCGAGGCCGATGACGAAGGGCGGCGTGATGATCGGCAGCACCGTCAGCAGCCGCAGCCCGCGCCGCAGCGGGAAGCCGGTGCGCGTGACGATCAGCGCGAAGCACAGGCCGAGCAGCGTCGCCGCGCTCGCCGTGGAGGTGGCCAGCAGCAGCGTGTTCCAGAAGACGCCGCAATTCACGTTGGCCGCGACGCAGGACAGGCCCCAGATCTTCTGGTCGAACAGCCGGTCGGCCAGCGCCGCGGCGGTGGAAAGGTCGCCGCGCGGCGTGAACATCTGCGACAGCACCGTCGTCACCGGCCAGGCGGTGAAGAGGATGATGGAGGCGACGAGCACGCCGACGGCGCCCGAGACGAAACGGTCGCCGCGGAAGAAGCCGCGCAGCGCGAGCCCGTCGGTCAGCAGCAGCACGAAGCCCGCGAAGGCGATCGTGCCGCCGAGGCCGACGCCGAACTGCCGGTCCCCGAGTTCGCCGAACATCGCCTCGAGCCAGGGCATGGACCAGCCCTGCACGCCGATGGCGAGCCCCTGCGCGACGATGGCGGCAAGGCCGAGCCCCGCCCCCGCGAGCAGGAAGCCCGCCCGCCGCGCCGCCGTGCCGAAGGGCAGCGCGCCCGGCAGCGCGAGCGCGAGCGCGGCCACCACCGGCCAGAACCAGAAGCGCCCATGCGCCATCGCCTGCCACAGCGCCGAGGCCGCTTCCGGATCCGCCTGGCCGAGCGCCATCAGCCCGCCCAGCGCGACGCCGTCCTGCTGCATGTGCCAGGGCAGGACGATCGCGCCGAGCGCGGCCGCCGACCAGGTGTAGAGAGAGGACGGAGACTTCATCGCGGCAGTGCGCCGACCTCGCGGTCCCAGCGCGCGAGCAGGCGCCGGCGCTCGGCCGAGGCGCCGAAGCGGGCATTGTCGTAGTCGATGATGCGCGCGGTCGCCATGTTGGGCGCGCCGTCGGTCAGCGGCACGTTGCGGTTCGCCATGGTCTGCAGCTTGCGCGCCTCCCGGCTCGCGGCGATCTGCGCCTCGGCCGACAGGGCCCAGTCGTAGAAGCGGCGCGCGTTGTCGAGGTTGCGCGCGCCGCGGATGATCGACATCGAGCCGATCTCGTAGCCCGTGCCCTCGCAGGGCACGGCGTGGCCGACGGGGAAGCCCGCCGCGGCTTCCTCGGCGGCGTTGTGGACGAAGGAGATGGACAGCGCCGTCTCCCCCCGCGCGACCGCCGTGATGGGCGCGGTGCCGCTGCGCGGATAGGCGTTGATGCTGCCGTGCAGGCGCTTGAGGTAGTCGAAGGCCGGCTCCTCCCCCATCATCTGCACGAGCGTCGCGATGACGATGTAGGCGGTGCCCGAGGAATTCGGGTTCGCCATCTGGAGCTCCCCGCGATAGGCGGGATTCAGCAGGTCCGCCCAGCAGCGCGGCGCGGGCAGGTTGCGCCGGGCGACCAGCTCCGTGTTGAAGCCGAAGCCGAGCACGGAGGCATAGACGCCGACGGTGCGCCCCTGCGTCTGGCGCCACTGCGCCTGCGCCCAGTCGTGCAGCTCGGCGATGCGGGGGCTTTCGTGGGGCTGGGTCAGCCCTTCCTCCCCGGCCGCGACATGCGGGTCCCCGGTGCCGCCCCACCAGACGTCGCCGCGCGGGTTGCGCGCCTCGGCGCGCAGCTGCGCCAGCATCTCGCCGGTCGACTTCTGGGCGAGAGTCACCCGGATGCCCGTCTCCCGCTCGAAGCCGCGGGCGATCGGCGTGCACCATTCGATGGTTGCCGAGCAGTAGAGGTTGAGCTGCCCCTGCGCGGCGGCAGGCAGCGGGGCCGCAGCCGCCAGTGCGGCGGCGAGGATGATCGGGCGCATCGTCATGCGGTCAGCGCGGCAGGGAGCCGATGTCGCGGTCCCAGCGCGAGAGGATGCGCCGCCGCACCTCCGGGTCGCCATAGGTCGCGAAATCGTAGTCGATGAGCCGGATGGTCGAGAGGTCCGGGATGCGCGGATGCGGCGCGGCACCCGGATGCGCCGGCACGTGGAACTGGTTCACGCGCGGGCCGATGTCCATCGCCGCCGGCGTCAGGTACCAGTCGTAGAAGCGCCGCGCCTGCGCGATGTTGCGCGCGCCGCGGATGATCGACATGCAGGCCACTTCGTAGGAGGTTCCCTCGGACGGATAGACCATCTCGATCGGGAAGCCCGCATTGGCCATCGACGCGGTCTCCATGTTGAAGCTCGCCGCGAGCGCCGTCTCCCCCCGCGCCACTGCCTGCATCGGCGCGGCACCCGACCGCGTATAGGCGTTCACGTTGAGATGGAGGCGCCGGAGGTAGGCGAAGGCGCGGTCCTCGTCCCACAGCTGCACCAGGCCCGCGATGATGGTGTAGGCGGTGCCGGAGGAATTCGGGTTGGGCAGCTGCACCTCCCCGCGATAGGCGGGGCCGGCCAGTTCCTCCCAGCTGCGCGGGATGGCGAGGTTGCGCCGCGCCATCACCTCGGTGTTGTAGGCGATGCCGATGGCGCCCGAGGAGACGCCGACGCAGCGCCCGCCCGACGCCTCATGCGCGCGCCGCGCCCAGGGCTGCAGCTGCGCCATGTTGGGGGAGGTGTGCGGCTGCAGCAGCTCGCCCGCCGAGATGTGCGTCTCGGCCGAGGCGCCGAACCAGATGTCGGTGCGCGGGTTCTGCGCCTCGGCGCGGATCTGCGCCAGGATCTCGCCGGCCGATTTCCGCGCCATGGCGACGCGGATGCCGGTGTCCCGCTGGAAGCCCGCCGCGATCGCCTCGCACCAGTCGGCCGCCGGGGCGCAGAGCATGTTGAGCGTGCCCTGCGCCGCGGCCGGCGCGGCGAGGGAGACGGCGAGCGCGCAGGCGACGGCGAGGCGACGGAAGATCATGGCGGGCGTCCTTGGATGGGGCTCGGTCAGCGCGGCAGGGCGCCGACCTCGCGGTCCCAGCGTTCGATCAGGCGGCGGCGTTCCGCGGCGCGGCCGTAGCGCGCGAAGTCGTATTCGATCAGGCGCATGGCCGACAGGTCCGGCGCGTTCGGCGGCAGCGGCGCGCTGCGGTTGGACGGCTGCTGCAGCTGGCCGCCGGCCTCGAAGCCCAGCCGCTGTGCGGGCTCGGTCAGCGCCCAGTCGTAGAAGCGCCGCGCCTGGGTCAGGTTGCGCGCGCCGCGCAGGATGGACATGGAGCCGATCTCGTAGCCCGTGCCCTCGCAGGGCGTGGCGTAGGAGACGGGGAAGCCCGCGTTGCGTTCCGTCACCGCGTCATGGACGAAGGAGAGCGAGACGCCCGTCTCCCCCCGCGCCACGGCCTTGATCGGCGCGGTGCCGGACCGCGTGTAGGAATTCACGTTCGGGTGCATCTGCCGCATGAAGGCGAAGGCCGGGTCCTCGCCCATCAGCTGCACCAGCGTCGCGATGATGACGTAGGCGGTGCCCGAGGAATTCGGGTTCGCCATCTGGATCTCGCCGCGGAAGCGCGCCTGCGTCAGGTCGGCCCAGCAGCGCGGCGGCTCGATGCCCTTGCGGGCGAGGAGTTCCGTGTTGAAGCCGAAGCCGACCGCGCCGGCATAGACGCCGATGGCGCGCTGGTTCGACTGGCGCCACTGCGTCAGCGCCCAGGGGTGCAGCAGCGCGTTGTTGGCGCTTTCATACGCCTGGCTGAGATTCTCCTCGGCCGCGGCCAGGTGCGGGTCCCCCGTGCCGCCGAACCAGACATCGGCGCGCGGGTTCTGGCCTTCGGCGCGGATCGCGGCGAGCGTCTCGCCCGAGCCGCGCTGCGTCATGTTCACGCGGATGCCGCTGTCGCGCTGGAAGTTGGTCGCGATCGCCTGGCACCATTCGACCTGGACGGAGCAGTAGAGGTTCAGCGTGCCCTGCGCGGCGGCCTCTGGCGCGGCGAGGCCAGCCAGGGCGCCGGCCAGCGTGGCGGCGACGATCTTCGTGCGCATGCGTTGTGTTCCCGTCTCCCTGCGGCGCGCGGCGGCGCGGCCTGCCTTCGTATTGCAACAAAACTGTCATTTCCGCCGCCGCGCCACAAGCGGCGTATCGTCTGCCTTCGGCCGCGACATCGCGCGGCGACGCGCGCAGGCTCTACGGCGCGCGGAGACGCACGCGGCCCCTACGGCGCGCGGCGGCGTCGTTCCATATGGGGCACGTCCGGCCATGCCGGAGCGCCGGATGCCCGCGCCGCGGCGGGTTGCGGGCGACGGGCGCGCGGCGCGGCGGCCCTCGCCGCACGCCCGATTTGACCCCCGGGCGCAACTCGTTGACTCTGGCGGCGGCGCGCCGGCCCGGGCCGCGCGACTCCGCCACCCGGCCGCGCCGGCGGGTCTTCGGCCCCGCCCGCCATCGACCGATGACCAAAAGGTTCCCGCGGCGCCGCGATGCCGCCCCACTTCGCAAGACTGGACGTCCATGGACGACAAGGATCGCGTCTTCGCCCGCTTCAAGGACGACAAGCCGGAACCGGCCGACCGGCGCGAAGTGCTGAACATTCCGCGCCGCAACGGGGCCACCGGGAGCCGGACGGTGCAGGTGGTGCATCTGCGCTCGGGCGGGCCGGCCAAGGACCGCGCGCAGCGACCGGACGCGCAGCTCCGCGCCGCATCCTGGGATGACGGCTTCCCCGCGAAGAAGTCCGCGGCGTCCCAGGTTTTCGGCACGCCCCCCGCGGCGCAGCCGGCAGCGCAGCCGGCGGCACCCCGGGCGCATGTCATGCCGGCCTGGGCACCGGCCGAGCCGCCCGCCGCGCCGCCGCCCGCCGAGGCGCCGGAGGCCGAGATCCGCCGCGGTCGCGGCAGGCCGCGCAAGGAGATCGCCGCCTCGCCGTCGCGGCAGGTCGCGGACCCCTTCGACGCCGCCGATGACGGCGCGAACTGCCTGCGCTGCGGCTATCGCGTCGAACCGGCGCGGGAAAGGCGCGGTCTGCTGACCTGCGCGGGATGCGACGGGGCGGACAGGCCGGCGACGGCGTAGGCCACCGCCGCGCGGCGTCAGCCCGCCTCCCCCGCGATCAGCGCGAGGCCCTCGGCCACCGACACGAACTCGCCGCCGCCCGCGACGCGGTCCGGCCCGAAGCGCTCCTCGAACAGCCGCCGCACCGCCGGCACCAGCGAGGTGCCGCCCGTGAGGAAGACGCGGTCCACCCGTGCCGCCGCGAGCCCGGCATCGGCCAGCGCCGCATCGAGCGCGCCCGCGATCCGCGCGAGGTCGCGCGCGATCCAGGATTCGAATTCGGCGCGGTCGATCGCGGCTTCCAGCAGCAGGTCGCCATGGGCGAAGCGCAGCGTCGTCGCCGCGTCCCGCGACAGCGCGTTCTTGGCCGCCGAAACGGCGCGGTACAGCTCGTAGCCCGCCTCGTCCTCGATGAGGCGGATGAGGCGGCGCAGCCGCTCCGGATGCTCCGCGGTGCGCGCAACCTCGGCGATGTCGCGCAGCGTGCGCGGCGCGCGCATCAGCGACAGGTGGTGCCAGCGCGCGAAGCTCGTGAACCATCCGGGCGGCACCGGCAGCGGGTTGCCCATCACGGCGTAGCTGCTGCCCTTGCCGAGCGCCGGCGAGACGACGTGGTCGATGATGCGGTAGTCGAAGGCGTCGCCCGCGATGCCCACGCCGGCATGGCCCAGCGGCGTGACGCGGCGCGGCGGCCCGGGGTCGAAGCGCAGCACGGAGAAGTCGCTCGTGCCGCCGCCGAAATCGGCCACCAGCACGGTCGTCGCGCGGTCGAGCCCGGCCGCGAAGCGATGGCCCGCCCCGGCGGGTTCCAGCGCCAGCGCGACATCCGGCATGCCCGCGGCCGCGAAGGCGGCCAGGAGCCTGCGCTCACCGAGGTCGGCGCCATCCGCGTCGCCGACGAAGCGCACCGGCCGGCCGACGACGATGCGCGCGCCATCGAGCCCGGCGCGGAAGGGCGCGAGGAGCTCGCGCAGGAACAGCGCCACCAGGTCCTCGAGCCGCCAGGCGCGGCCGAAGATGCGCGTCTCGGTGAAGCTGCGCTGCGCCAGGTAGCTCTTGAGCGACATGATGAGCCGGCTGCCGAGCGGATCCTCGAGATAGGCCTCGATGCCCGCGGGCCCGGCGGCGTGCACCGTCCGCCCGCCCGCCCCCGTGCCGAAGCAGAGCACGGAGCGGAACACCTCGCCCGTCGGGTGGCGCAGCGTCTCGCAGCCGCCATCCGGCCGCAGCATGGCGACGACGCTGTTGGTGGTGCCGAAGTCGATGCCGATGGCGGGGCGCATGCGCGGGGCCGGTCCGAGGGGAGCGGGGTTCAACCCCGCGCGACGCGGTCTGGCAAGCCCGCGCGCGTCAGCCCTCCGCGTCGTCGCAGCGCAGCGCCGGGGCGAGGCCGATGGCGGCCGGCACCGGGCCGGACTCGGCCAGGCCGAGCGCCGGGCGCGGCGCGGCGCCGCCATCCACCTGGCGGAAAGGCCCGTCCGGCGTTTCGGCCGCCTGCAGCAGGCCCCAGCCGAAGTGGAAGTACCAGCCATGCAGCGCGAGGCGCCCCTCGCGCACGCCCTCGGCGACGAAGGGATAGGTGGCGAGGTGGCGCAGGCTCGCCAGCACCGTCGCCTGTTCGGCCCGCCGGGCGATCACGGCGCGGTCGGCGTCCGTGACGAGCCCGTCCATCTCCTCCCGCACCTCGCGCGCGATATTCACCCAGTCGGAGACGAACTCGAAGCGCCGGCCGCCATGGTCGTGGTCCAGCAGGCAGCGCACGCCGGCGCAGAAGGAATGGCCGAGCACGATGACGTGGCGCACGCCGAGCGCCTTCACACCGAACTCGATCGCCGCGGACGTGCCGCGTGGGCGCTGGTCCGGCTCGTATTCCGGCACCAGCGCGGCGACGTTGCGGATGACGAAGAGGTCGCCGGGCCGCGCGCCGTAGATGATGGCGGGATCGGTGCGGCTGTCCGAGCAGGCGATCACCATGACCTCCGGCCGCTGCCCGTCGAGCAGCGCGTCGTAGAGGTCGGGGTCGAGGTCGAAATGCTGGCCGCGGAAGCGGTCGAAGCCCTCGACGAGGCGCCGCAGCGCGCCGCCCGGCGGCGGCCCCTGGTCCTGGCGCGCCATGTCAGCGTCGCCCCCGCCGCGGCCCGGTCAGGTCAGGCATCGGTTCCTCCCTGGTCGCGGCGCGCGGCCATCTCGCCGGCGATCGCGTCGCGTTCGGTGGTGTTGAGGATGCGGCGCGCGGCGGGGAGGAGCTCGGCTTCCTCCAGCGCGAGATGCCGGCGATAGGCGGCCGCGAAATCCAGCGCTGCGGGCAGGAAGCGCGCGGGCGCCGGATGGCCCCTGGCGATGGCGAGCAGATCCGCCTGCAGCATCGCGCATTGCCTGGCGGCGACGCGGCCGTCCGCCGCGAGCGTGTCGACGAGGGGGGCGATGACGGCGGGCAGGCGCGGAAAGAGCGACTCCTCCTCGTCGCGCAGGTGCAGCGGCAGGTCGTGCGCCAGCCAGGCGGCCAGCGCGCGCGCCATCGCGACCCGACCCCGCCGGCCGGGCTTGCGCGCGAAGCGCTCGAGATGCCCGAGCAGCGCGCGCTGCCGCGCGTGCTCGGCGCTGAGGAAGCCGAGCGGATCCGCGAGGAGTGCCGGATCGAGGGAGCCGAACAGGGCACCCGGGCCGCCCATGGCGCGTGCCTCCTCCGTCCCTGGTCAATTCACCAGCGGGCCGTCCGCGCGCGCCTCGCCATCGGCGCCGAGCGTGAAGCCCTCGATCGTCGCGCGCGCGGCCAGCACGGCGATGTACTGCCGCACGGCCGCCGTCCAGGCGGCGTGGCGCAGGTCGCGCAGCACCTGCCGGCGCGCCTCGTCGAACTCGGCGACGCGGCGGGGCGTGTGGCGATGCAGGTGCACGAGGTGCATGCCGTAGCGCGTCTCGACCACCACGGGGCAGACCTGGCCGGGCTCGAGCCCCACGAGCATCGACTCGAATTCCGCGACGGTGCTGCCGCGCTCGATGCGGCCGAGATGGCCGGCTTCCTCCCGCGACGGGCAGTCGGAATGCAGCCTGGCGAGTTCCGGCAGCCGGCCGGGGGAGGCGAGCACCTCGACGAGCAGCGCCTCGGCCTTGGCGCGCGCGGCCTTGCGTTCCTCCTCCACCTCCGGGTCGGCGGCGATCAGGATGTGGGAGGCGTCCCAGGCCTCGGGCGTGCCGAAGCGCTCGGGATGCGCGGCATGCCAGCGGCGCGCCGCGGCCTCGTCCGGATCGGGAATGCGGATCTCGGCGGCGAGCAGGGCGTCGATCGCGTCCTCCTCCTCCTCCTCCGCTTCCGCGTGCCCGCCTTCCCGCGCCGCGTCGAGCAGCAGGCGGCGGATGACGAGGGCGCGGGCGGCGTTCTCCCACGCGATCTCGGCGCAGGCGGCGGGGTGGTGCTGCATCTCGGCGGCGATGTCGCGCGCCGGGATGGTGGTGCCGTTCACGACGACGTCGTGCTCGGGCCAGGCGGGGGCGGCCGGCGCGGCGGGCTTCTGCGGCGGCGGCTGGAAACGGACGGTCATGGGCGTCACTCCGCCGGTTGCGCGCCGGGGCGCGCGACGGGCCCGGGCCGGTTGGTCGCGCCGCCGCGCACCCGCACGACCTGCCAGGACCGGAACAGGTACCAGACCGGCGCGGAGAAGATGTGCACGAGCCGCGTGAAGGGCGTGACGAGGAACAGCGTCATGCCGAGCACGAGATGCGCGTGGTAGGGGAAGTCGAGCCCGCGGATCAGGTCGGCCGCGCCCGGCTGGAAGGTGACGATCGCCTGGCTCCAGCCCGACAGCGCGAGCATCACCGAGCCGTCGCGATGCCCGAGCGAGAAGGGCAGCGTGACGAGGCCGAGGCAGAGCTGCACCCACAGCAGCAGCAGGATGAAGGTGTCGGCATAGGTGGAGGTGCGGCGGATGCGGTCGTCGTACAGCCGGCGGTGCAGCAGCAACGAGAGCCCGGCGAAGCAGACCGCGCCGGCGAGCCCACCGGCGATGATCGCGACGCGCTGCTTGGTCGCCGGGTCGATCAGCCAATCATAGGCCCAGTGCGGCGTCAGCAGCCCGATGAAGTGCCCGAAGAACAGGAAGATGATGCCGAAGTGGAAGAGGTTGCTGCCGAGCCGCAGCTGCCGCGCGCGCAGCATCTGCGAGGACCCCGACCGCCAGGTGTACTGGTCGCGGTCGAAGCGGATGAGCGAGCCGATCACGAACACGCCCATGCAGATGTAGGGGTAGATGCCGAAGAGGAAGCCGTGGAGGTGGTCGGTGAAGGCGTCCCAGATGGCGAACATGTCCGCTCTCCTTCAGCGGGCGGTGGCGGAAGGCCCGCGGAAATGCCGCAGGCGCTGGATCATGGCGGCGACCTTGGCGCGGGCGCCTTCCTTGTCGGGGTCGGATTCCGGGCCGAAGACCACGGGCTCGGATTCGTAGGCCGCGTCGAGCTCGGCGAATTCCTCCGCGTCGGTGCGTTCCTGTTCCTGCGTCGGGGCCTGGGCGGGCTTCGCGCCGATCTCGGCCAGCGTGGCGGCGAGGATGACGGCGTAGAGCCGCGCCTCGGCGCTGCCGCGGCCGAGCAGCCGGGCATGCAGCGCGTCGAGGATCGGCGCGCATTGCTCGAGCAGGTTGCGGGCCGTCCCTTCCGGGGCCACCGCGCAGAATTCGAGGAAGAGCGGCAGGAAGTCCGGCAGCTCCCGCGCATCGAGCGCGTAGCCCGCCTGTTCGTAGACCTGCGCGAGCTCGATCATGGCTGGGCCGCGGTTGCGGGTATCCCCGTGCACATGCTCGAACAGGTGCAGCGATGTGCCGCGGCCGCGGTCGAAGAGCCGCACATAGGCTTCCTCCCGGTCGAGCCCGTCGCCCTGCGCCAGGCGGCGCGGCAGGCGCAGCAGGCGGGCGACGAGGTCGGGACGGAAGCCGGCGCCGGGGATGGCCGCGGCGATGTCGGGCAGGTCCGCGCGCAGCGCCTCGTCCGGATAACGGAGGAGCCGGGAGAGGATGGCGAGGCGCTTGTTCACTTCGCATTCTCCTGCTGCTGGGCGGCTTCCTGCGCTTCGCGGATGCGCGGCGGCGCCATGCGCCCGGCCGAGGGGCCGGAGGCGCTGAACAGGTTGCCGACGGTGCGCCCGTCGTAGCAGCCCTGGCCGAAGCTGAAGCCGCAGGACGACTTCAGGTCGAAGGCGTTCTCCGCGTATTCGCGATGCGTGGTCGGGATGACGTAGCGGTCCTCGTAGTTCGCAATCGCCAGCGTCTGGTACATGTCCTCGACCTGCGCGGCGGTGAGGCCGACCTTGGCCAGCACCTCGAGGTCCTCGCGGTTCTCCACGGTGCGCGCGCGCATGTGCATGCGCATCGCCATCATGCGCTGGAGTGCCAGCACCACCGGCGCCTCCGCCCCCGCGGTCAGCAGGTTGGCGAGGTACTTCACCGGGATGCGCAGGCTCTCGATGTCCGGCAGCCCGTCCTTCCAGCCGACATGGCCGGCCTCCACCGCGGACTGCACGGGCGAAAGCGGGGGGACGTACCAGACCATCGGCAGCGTGCGGTATTCGGGGTGCAGCGGGAAGGCGATCTGCCAGTCGATGCACATCTTGTAGGTCGGGCTTTTGCGCGCGGCCTCGAGCCAGGCTTCCGGGACGCCGTCGGCCCGCGCCTGCTCGATCACCTTCGGGTCGCTGGGGTCGAGGAAGATGTCGAGCTGCTTGCGGTAGAGCTGCTGCTCGTTCTCGGCGCTCGCCGCTTCCTCGATGCGGTCGGCGTCGTAGAGGAGGACGCCGAGGTAGCGGATGCGCCCGACGCAGGTCTCCGAGCAGACGGTGGGTTCGCCCGCCTCGATGCGCGGGTAGCAGAAGATGCACTTCTCGGCCTTACCGGACTGCCAGTTGTAGTAGATTTTCTTGTAGGGGCAGGCGGAGACGCACATGCGCCAGCCGCGGCACTTCTCCTGGTCGATCAGGACGATGCCGTCTTCCTCCCGCTTGTAGATGCTGCCCGAGGGGCAGGAGGCGACGCAGGCCGGGTTGAGGCAGTGCTCGCACAACCGCGGCAGGTAGAACATGAAGGTCTTCTCGAACTGCCCGTACATCTCCTTCTGGATGCCGTCGAAGTTGCGGTCCTTGGAGCGCTTGCGGAATTCCGTCCCCAGGATCTCCTCCCAGTTCGGGCCCCACTTGATCTCCATCCGCTCCCCGGTGATGAGCGAGACGGGGCGCGCGACGGGCATCGTCTCGCTTTCCGGCGCGGTCTGCAGGTGCGTGTAGTCGAAGGTGAAGGGCTCGTAGTAGTCGTCTATCTCCGGCAGGTTCGGATTGGCGAAGATGTTGGCGAGGATGCGCCACTTCGCCCCGATGCGCGGCTGGATCTTGCCGTTGCGCTTACGCGCCCAGCCGCCCTTCCAGCGGTCCTGGTTCTCCCAGTCCTTGGGATAGCCGATGCCGGGCTTGGTCTCGACGTTGTTGAACCAGGCGTATTCGACGCCCTCGCGGCTGGTCCAGACCTGCTTGCAGGTGACGGAGCAGGTGTGGCAGCCGATGCACTTGTCGAGGTTGAGCACCATCGCGATCTGTGCGCGGATCTTCATGGCCGTTACTCCGCCGCCTTGAGGTCTGCCGCCTGGGGTGTCACGCGCGGGCCGTCCATCCAGTCGACATTCGCCATCTTGCGGACGATGACGAACTCGTCGCGGTTGGTGCCGATCGTGCCGTAGTAGTTGAAGCCGTAGGCCAGCTGCGCGTAGCCGCCGATCATGTGCGTGGGCTTGATCGTGGCGCGGGTGACCGAGTTGTGGATGCCGCCGCGGGCATGCGTGATCTCGCTGCCTGGTACGTTCACGATCTTCTCCTGCGCGTGGTACATCATGATTATCCCCTTGGGCACGCGCTGGGAGACGACGGCGCGGGCGCAGAGCGCGCCGTTGACGTTGAAGGCCTCGACCCAGTCATTGTCCTCGATGCCCATGGTCGCGGCGTCGGTCTCGCTGAGCCACACGATCGGCCCGCCGCGCGAGAGCGTCAGCATCAGCAGGTTGTCGGTGTAGACGCTGTGGATGCCCCATTTCTGGTGCGGCGTGATGAAGTTGAGCGCGATCTCCGTGTTGCCGTTCGGCTTCACGCCGTGCATCGGGCCATGCGCGCGCAGATCCACCGGCGGGCGGTAGAGGCAGAGCGCCTCCCCGAAGGCGAGCATCCAGGGGTGGTCCTGGTACAGCTGCTGACGCCCCGTCAGCGTGCGCCAGGGGATCAGCTCATGCACATTGGTGTAGCCGGCGTTGTAGCAGACCTCCTCGCTCTCCAGCCCCGACCAGATGGGGGAGGAGATGATCTTGCGCGGCTGGGCCTGCACGTCGCGGAAGCGGATCGCCTCGTGCTCCTTCGCGCGCGCGAGGTGCGTGTGGTCGCGCCCGGTGAACTTGCCGAGCGACTCCCACGCCTTGACCGCGACATGGCCGTTGGTCTCGGGCGCGAGGTGCATCAGCGTCTCGCAGGCGTCGATGTCGCTTTCCATCTTCGCTAGCTTGCCCTCGACGCCCGGCACCTCGGTCGTGCCGTTGAGGTGGCGGAGGAACTCCACCTCATGCTCGGTCTTCCAGGCCATGCCCTTGCCGTTGTTGCCAAGCCTGTCCATCAGCGGGCCGAGCGCGGTGAAGCGGGCATGGGTGTTGGGGTAGTCGCGCTCCACCACCGTGACGGCCGGCATGGTCTTGCCGGGGATGGGTTCGACCTCCCCCTTCTTCCAGTCGCGGATGACATGCGTCTGGCCGAGCTCGGCCGGGCTGTCATGCATCAGTGGCGTGAGGACGGTGTCGCGTTCCTTGCCGAGATGCCCCTTGGTGAGCGCCGAGAAGCGCCTGGCGATGCCGCGGAAGATCGCCCAGTCGGTGCGGCTTTCCCAGGCCGGGTCCACCGCCGCGGAGAGCGGGTGGATGAAGGGATGCATGTCGGAGGTGTTGAGGTCGTGCTTCTCGTACCAGGTGGCCGTGGGCAGCACGATGTCGGAGTACATGCAGGTGGTGCTCATGCGGAAGTCGAGCGTCACCAGCAGGTCGAGCTTCCCCTTCGGCGCCTCGTCGTGCCAGGCCGCTTCCTCCGGCTTCGCCTCGCCCTGTTCCCCGAGGTCCTTGCCCTGCACGCCGTGCTGCGTGCCGAGCAGGTGCTTGAGGAAATACTCGTGCCCCTTGCCCGAGGAGCCCAGCAGGTTCGACCGCCAGACGAACAGGTTGCGCGGCCAGTTCGCCGGGTGGTCGGGATCCTCGCAGGACATCTCGAGCGTGCCGGACTTCAGCGACTGCGCGACATATTGCGGCACCGGCATACCCGCCGCCTCGGCTTCCGCCGCGATGCCCAGCGGGTTGCGCACGAGTTGCGGGGCGGAAGGCAGCCAGCCCATCCGCTCGGCGCGGATGTTGAAGTCGATCAGCGCGCCGGTCATCGCCTTGGGCGCGGTGGGCGAGAGCAGGTCGGCGACCTGCACCGTCTCGTAGCGCCACTGGTCGGTGTGCGCGTACCAGAACGACGTGCTGTTCTGCTGCCGCGGTGGCCGCCCCCAATCGGTCGCGAAGGCAACGGGGATCCAGCCCGATTGCGGGCGCAGCTTCTCCTGCCCCACGTAGTGCGCCCAGCCGCCGCCGGACTGGCCGATGCAGCCGCACATCACCAGCAGGTTGATGATGCCGCGGTAGTTCATGTCCGAGTGGTACCAGTGGTTCAGCGCGGCCCCGAGGATGACCATGGACTTGCCGCGCGTCTTCTCGGCGTTGTCGGCGAATTCGCGCGCCACGGTGATGATCTGCTGGCGCGGCACGCCGCAGACGGCCTCCGCCCAGGCGGGGGTGTAGGGGGCCATGGCGTCGTAGTTCGCCTCGCCCGTCACGCCGTAGTTCGCGAGGAACAGGTCGTAGACGGTCGCGACCTTCGCCGTGCCGCCATCGGCCAGGGCCACGGTGGTGAAGGGCACCTCATGCGTGACGGTGTCGCCGAGGCTGGTCGGGTTGAAGAAGGCGACGGCGCCGTCGCCGAAATAGGGGAAGGTGACGCGCGCGGTGGCGGCGCCGGCCAGCGACAGGCGCGGCGTGACCTCGGCGCCCGACTTCGCGTCGCGGCCCTCGAGATTCCACTTGCCCTGCTCGCCCCAGCGGAAGCCGATCGAGCCGGTGGGCACATAGGCCGCGCCGGTCGCGTCGTCGATCGCGACGGTCTTCCAGTCGGGGTTGTTCGCCTCCCCCGCATTGCCCGCCAGGTCGGATGCGCGCAGCTGCCGGTCGGGCACCAGGCGCCCGTCCTTCTCCGTCAGCAGCACGAGCATCGGCATGTCGGAATAGCGGCGGCAATAGTCGATGAAGTAGTCGCCGCGCCCCTTCGCGTGCCATTCGGTCAGGATCACATGGCCCATCGCCAGCGCCAGCGCGGCATCCGTGCCCTGCTTCGGGTGCAGCCAGAGATCGGCGAACTTCGACGCTTCGGAATAGTCCGGCGTGACGGTCACGACCTTGGTGCCGCGGTAGCGCGCCTCGGCCATGAAATGGGCGTCGGGCGTGCGCGTCTGCGGCACGTTCGATCCCCACATCATGATGAAGCCCGCATTGTACCAGTCGGCGGATTCGGGAACGTCCGTCTGCTCGCCCCAGGTCTGCGGCGATGACGGGGGCAGGTCGCAGTACCAGTCGTAGAAGGACATGCAGACGCCGCCGATCAGCGACAGATACCGGCTGCCCGCGGCGTAGGAGACCATGCTCATCGCCGGGATGGGGGAGAAGCCGATCACGCGGTCCGGCCCGTGCTGCTTCACGGTGTGCACGTTCGCGGCGGCGATGATCTCCTCCGCCTCGTCCCAGTTCGCGCGGACGAAGCCGCCCTGGCCGCGCACCTGCTGGTATTCACGCCGCTTCGCCGGGTCGTCCTGGATGGACTTCCAGGCCAGCACGGGATCGGCGTGCAGCGCCTTCGCCTTCCGCCACAGGCGCAGCAGGCGCTTGCGGATCATCGGGTATTTCACGCGGTTGGCGCTGTACAGGTACCAGGAGTAGGAGGCGCCGCGGGAACAGCCGCGCGGCTCGTGGTTCGGCAGGCCGGGGCGCGTGCGCGGATAGTCGGTCTGCTGCGTCTCCCACGTCACGATCCCGCCCTTGACGTAGATCTTCCAGGAACAGGACCCGGTGCAGTTGGCGCCATGGGTGGACCGCACGATCTTGTCGTGCGCCCAGCGCGACCGGTAGGCGTCTTCCCAGGCGCGGCTCTCGGTCGTGGTCTCGCCGTGGCCGTTGCTGAAGGTGCCCGCGTACTTCTTGAAGTAGGTCAGGCGATCGAGGAAGTGGCTCATCTGTTCGGGTCCTTCCCGGTCAGGCCGTGGCCGGCGGCGCGCTGGCGCGGCCGCGCTCGATGTCGTGCAGCAGGCCGCCCCGGCGCGTGTAGACGCCCCAGGTCACGGCGATGCAGATCAGGTAGAAGGCGAGGAAGCCCCAGAGCGCCGCGACCGGGCTGCCGGTCATGGCGATCGAGGTGCCGTAGCTCTTGGGGATGAAGAAGGCGCCGTAGGCGGCGATGGCGGAGGTGAAGCCGATGATCGCCGCGCTTTCCTTTTCCGCCTGCGTCCGGCGCTGCGCCGGGTCGAGTTCCGGCATCAGCCGCGCCATGTCCTTGCCCATGATCGCGGGGATCATCTGGAAGGTGGAGGCGTTGCCGACGCCGCTCGCGAGGAACAGGAACATGAAGCTCGCGAAGAAGCCCCAGAAGGCGCCCGGCTGCTCCTTGATGCCGATGAAGTGGATGACGCCGTAGACGCCCAGCGCCATGGCGATGAACACCAGCAGGCTGACCCGCCCGCCGCCCCACTTGTCCGACACCCAGCCCGTCATGGACCGCGACAGCGCGCCCACCAGCGGGCCGAGGAAGGCGAGCTGCAGCGCGTCCACCTCGGGGAACTGGGTGCGCGCCAGCAGCGGGAAGCCGGCGGAATAGCCGATGAACGACCCGAAGGTGCCGGTGTAGAGGAAGCACATGATCCAGTTGTGCCGGCGCTGGAAGATCACGGCCTGGTCGGCGAAGGACGCCTTCATCGACGCCAGGTCATCCATGCGGAACCAGGCCGCGAAGGCCGCCGCCGCGATGAAGGGCACCCAGACGAAGCCGGCATTCTGCAGCCACAGCGTCGATCCGCCCTGCACCGCCTGGGCATCGCCGCCCAGCGCGCCGAAGACGCCCGCGGTGATCACCAGCGGCACGACGAACTGCACCACGCTGACGCCGAGATTGCCGAGGCCGGCGTTGAGCGCGAGCGCGTTGCCCTTCTCCCGCTTCGGAAAGAAGAAGGAGATGTTGGCCATGGAGGAGGCGAAGTTGCCGCCGCCGAAGCCGCACAGCAGCGCGAGCGCGAGGAACACCCAATAGGGCGTCGCCGGGTTCTGCACGGCGAAGCCGATCCCCAGCGCCGGGATCATCAGCGACCAGGTGGACAGCGTCGTCCACAGCCGCCCGCCGAAGATGGGCGGCATGAAGGAATAGAAGATCCGCAGCGTCGCGCCCGACAGGCCGGGCAGCGCGGCCAGCCAGAACAGCTGGCCGGTATCGAAGCGGAAGCCGACGGCCGGCAGCTTCGCCACCACCACCGACCACACCATCCACACCGCGAAGGCGAGCAGCAGGCAGGGGATGGAGACCCAGAGGTTGCGGCGCGCGACGGCGCGGCCCTTCGCCTCCCAGAAGGCCGGGTCTTCCGGCCGCCAGTCGGCGATGGCGTGGCCGCGCAGCGCGCCTTCCTGCGCGGCGCCGTGGATGGGCTGCATCTCCGGCAGTTCCGGCAGCTTCGCGAGCGCCGGCGCGGCGGCCTCGCGCTCCATCCGCAGGATCGCCATGTGCATCCACACCAGCGCGACGGCGCTGATCAGGAACAGCAGCATGAAGCAGGATTGCCGCACGCCGGTCAGGTCGTTCAGCAGGCCGAAGACGATCGGCAGCACGAAGCCGCCCAGGCCGCCGATCAGCCCGACGATGCCGCCCACCGGGCCGACGCGGTTCGGGTAGTAGACCGGGATGTGCTTGTAGACCGCGGCCTTGCCCAGGCTCATGAAGAAGCCCAGCACGAAGACCAGCACGATGAAGGGCACGACGCCGGTCTCGAGCCGGAATTCCATCGGCCCGCGGATGCCCTGCACCACATAGGTGGTCGGCGGGTAGGAGAGGATGAAGCTCACCAGCACCGACACGCCGAGCGTCCAGTACATGATGCGCCGGGCGCCGTAGCGGTCCGACAGCACGCCGCCATAGGCGCGGAAGATCGATGCCGGCACCGAATAGGCCGCGCCGATCATGCCCGCGGTGGTGATCGAGAAGCCGTAGGTGTCGATGATGTAGCGCGGCAGCCAGAGCGCCAGCGCGACGAAGGCGCCGAAGACGAAGAAGTAATAGAGGCTGAAGCGCCAGACCTGGACGTTCTTCAGCGGCTCCATCAGCGCCGAGATCGGCTCGGGCTTCTGGCCCGTGGCGCGGCGGCGCGCGAGGTCGGGGTCGTCCTGCGTCATGAACCAGAAGGCAGCCGCGGTGACCAGCAGCGCCACGGCCCAGACGATCGCGACCGTCTTCCAGCCGAAGCCCACCATGATCACGGGCGCGAGGAACTTCGTCACCGCCGCGCCCACATTGCCCGCGCCGAAGATGCCGAGCGCGGTGCCCTGCTTCTCCTTCGGGAACCACTTGGAGACATAGGCGATGCCGACGGCGAAGGACCCGCCCGCGATGCCGACGCCGAGCGCGGCCAGCAGGAAGGTCGGGTAGTCGTAGGCGAAGACCAGCAGGAAGGTCGCGATCGCGGCCGCGACCATGGTGCCGGTGTAGACCACCCGGCCGCCATACTGGTCCGCCCAGATGCCGAGGATCAGCCGGATCAGGCTGCCCGTCAGGATGGGGGTGCCGACCAGCAGGCCGAACTGCGTCTCGTTCAGGCCGAGGTCGCGCTTCAGCTGGACGCCGATGATGGAAAAGATCGTCCAGACCGCGAAGCAGACGGTGAAGGCGATCGTGGACAACCACAATGCCCGGGACTGTGCGCCAGGATCGGGCGCGAACCCCGCCGGCGTGACGCTCTGCTGTGACATGCCCTGCCCTCTCATCCGCTGGAGGCAGGCGAACTCATCGGATCGCAGGCGGGCGGGACGATTGATCCTGATCAAGCAAGTCGCGCGGGCGGGCGCTGATTTCGCGCCAATGCCAAGCAGGACAAGGGCCGCGATGACGGATGCGGGAACGGCCGTTGATTCAAATCAAGGCGGTCGATGATCCCTTCCGGCCTCATGCGGCACCGATGGGGGACCCGTCATGCCGAACGCCTCGCGCACCCGCACGCTGCTGGAGACCTCGCCCTTCTTCCAGGCGGCCGGCGCCGCCGCGATGTCCGAGGTGCTGCGCGCCAGCTTCACGCAGATCCTGCCCCGCGGCGCGCGGCTGTTCGAGCAGGGCGACGAGCCGGATTTCCTGCACATGCTGCTGGAAGGCAGCGTCGGCCTGCAGGCGCAGGTCGAAGGGACGGACAGCACCATGATCGAGCTGTTCGGCGCGGGGGAGGTCTTCCTCGCCGCCGCCGTCATGCTCCGCCTGCCCTATCTCGCGACCGCCGTCGCCCTCACCGAGATCCGCGTCCTGATGATCCCGGCCGATGCCTTCCGGGAAGGCGTGAACCGGTCGCACGACCTGTGCAAGGCGACGACCCAGCTGCTGGCGCGGCATTGGCGCCTGATGGTCGACCAGGTGGTGGACCTGAAGCTGCGCAGCGCGGAGGACCGGGTGGCGCGCTTCCTCGCCCACCGGGTGCCGGAGGAAGCGGGCACCGGCACCGCCGCGATGCCCGAGCCGCGCGCGGCCATTGCCGCCCGGCTCGGCATGACGCCCGAGACGCTCTCCCGCGCCCTGGCCACGCTCGAGCAGAAGGGCAAGCTGCGGCGCTCGGCCACCGGGGCCCTGGTGGCGGACCGGACGGCGCTGTCGCAATAGCCGGGCCCCTCCGCCCCGGGGGGGCATCGCTTGATGTCGCGGCGCGTCGGGGCCATCCTAGGGGCAGCCGGCGCTGGGCCGGCCCAAACGGAGGATTCCTTCATGGCCTGGAAGACGCCCAAGATCGTCGAGATCTCCCTCGCCCTCGAGATCAACAGCTACGCCTGCGCCGAGATCGGCTGACCAGGCCGCCCGGGGCCGCTTCATGCTCCGGGTGATCGTCCTTGGGGCCGCCGCCGGCGGCGGGTTTCCGCAATGGAATTCCGCCGGCGCCGGCTGCTTGCGCGCGCGTGCCGGCGACCCGGCCGCGCCCCCACGCACCCAGGCGAGCATCGCCGTGTCGGCGGATGGGGAACGTTGGCTGCTGGTCAATGCCAGCCCGGACCTGCGGCAGCAGATCGCCGCCACCCCCGCCCTGCACCCCCGCCCCGGCACGCTGCGCAACTCCCCGATCGGGGCCGTGCTGCTCACGGGCGCGGAGGTCGATGCAATCGCCGGCCTGCTGCACCTGCGCGAACGCCAGCCCTTCGAGATCCTTGCGGCGCCGCAGAGCCTCGCCGTGCTCGACGCCAACCCGATCTTCCGCGCCCTGAACCCCGATTTCGTCAGCCGCCGCGCGATCCGGCCCGGGCAGGCCTTCGAGGCGCTCGGCATCACGGTCACGCCCTATGCCGTGCCGGGCAAGGTGCCTCTGTTTGCCGAGCAAGGCGCCGATCCGGGCCTGGCCGAGGACGGGGAGGCGCTCGGCGTCGCCTTCTCGGCCGGCGGCGGGGCGCTGCACTACATCCCGGGCTGCGCGGCGATGACGGACGCGCTGCGCGCGCGGCTCGCCGGGGCGGATTGCGTGCTGTTCGACGGCACGCTGTTCCGTGACGAGGAGATGATCGCCCTCGGCGCCGGCCCCAAGACCGGTCGGCGCATGGGCCACATGCCGATGACCGGGCCGGGCTCGACGGTCGAGGCCTTCGCCACGATCCCCGTCCGCCGCCGCGTCTTCGTGCACATCAACAACACCAATCCCGCCCTGCTGGCCGACAGCCCGGAACGCGCGATCCTGCGCGACGCCGGCTGGGAGGTCGCGCAGGACGGCATGGAGATCACGCCTTGAACATGATGTCGGCCGAGGCGCTGGAAGCCGCGCTGCGCGCGATCGGCGCCGAGCGCTACCACGTCCACCATCCCTTCCATCACCTGCTGCATGGCGGGAAGCTGACCAAGGACCAGGTCCGCGCCTGGGCGCTGAACCGCTACTACTACCAGGCCTCGATCCCGGCGAAGGACGCCTCCCTGCTCGCGCGGCTGCCCACGCCGGACCTCCGCCGCGAATGGCGCCGCCGGCTGGTCGACCACGATGGCGACGGGGTGCATCCGGGCGGCGTGGAGCGCTGGCTCGCGCTGACCGACGGGCTGGGGCTCGACCGCGACTACGTGACCTCGCTCGCCGGCCTGCTGCCGGCGACGCGCTTCGCGGTCGATGCCTATGTCCGCTTCGTGCGGGAGAAGTCGCTGCTGGAGGCGATCGCCTCCTCGCTGACCGAGATGTTTTCCCCCGACATCATCTCCCAGCGCGTCTCGGGCATGCTGCGGAACTACGATTTCGTCACGGCGGAAACCCTCGCCTACTTCACGCCGCGGCTGACCCAGGCGCCGCAGGACGTCGCCTTCGCGCTGGCCTATGTGAAGGAACACGCCGACACGGCGGAAAAGCAGCAGCAGGTGCTGGCCGCGCTGCGCTTCAAGTGCGACCTGCTCTGGTCGCAGCTGGATGCGCTGCACTTCGCGTATGTCGAACCGGGATTGCCGCCGCCGGGGGCGTACCGGCCATGACCCCGCGCTTCGCCGCGGGCGTGCGCCTGCACCATGACGTCGCCCGCGGCCGCTGGGTGGTGATGGCGCCCGAACGCATGTTCGTACCGGACGAGACGGCGCTCGAGGTGCTGCGCATGGTCGATGGCGCGCGCGACCTGGACGCCATCATCGACGCCCTGGCCGAGAAGTTCGACGCGCCACGGGAGGTGATCGCCGGCGACGTGCGCGCGCTGCTGGACGACCTGGTCGTGCGCGGGGCGCTGGTGACGTGAACGCGCCGCTCGCGCTGCTGGCCGAGCTGACGCATCGCTGCCCGCTGCGCTGCCCCTATTGCTCGAACCCGGTCGAGCTGACCCGCGCCTCGGAGGAACTCGCGACCGGGGAATGGGCGCGCGTCTTCCGCGAAGCGGCGGAGATCGGCTGCCTGCAGGTGCACCTGTCGGGCGGGGAGCCCACGGCGCGGCGGGACATCGTCGAGATCACGGCGGCTGCGCGCGCGGCGGGGCTGTACACCAACCTGATCACCGCGGGCGTGCTGCTCGACGCGGCGCTGGTCGCGCGGCTGCAGGCGGCGGGGCTCGACCATGTGCAGCTGTCGGTGCAGGACGCGGACGCGGCCGGGGCGGAACGCATCGGCGGCATGCGCGGCGCCCATGCGCGCAAGGAAGCGGCGGCGCGGCTGGTGCGGGATGCGGGACTGCCGCTGACGCTCAACGCCGTGGTGCACCGGCAGAACCTGCACAGCCTGCCGCGGCTGGTCGAGATCGCGCTGGAATGGGGCGCGGCGCGGCTGGAAGTGGCGCATGTGCAGTACTACGGCTGGGCGCTGGCGAACCGCGACGCGCTGCTGCCCACGCGCGCGCAGCTGGACGAGGCGACGCGCACCGTGCAGGCGGCGCGGGACGCACATCGCGGCCGGCTCGTCATCGACTACGTCGTGCCCGACTACCACGCCGCGCGCCCCAAGGCCTGCATGGGCGGCTGGGGCAACCGCTTCCTGGCCGTCGCACCCTCCGGCCGCATCCTGCCCTGCCACGCGGCGGAATCGATCGCCGGGATGGCGTTCCCGAACGTGCGGGAGACCTCGCTCCGCGCAGCGTGGGAGGACAGCGACGCCTTCAACCGCTTCCGCGGCACCGGCTGGATGCGCGAGCCCTGCCGCGGCTGCGAGCATGCCGAGCGCGACTGGGGCGGCTGCCGCTGCCAGGCCTTCGCGCTGACCGGCGACGCCGCCGCGACCGACCCCGCCTGCGCGCTGTCGCCCGACCGGGCGCTGCTGCTCGCCGCGGTGGCGGAGGCGGGCACGACCGAATTCCGCTACCGGGAATTCGGCTGAGACCAGGCTTCGTCAGCCCCCGCCGGAGGCCCGCGCGCGCGTCGCGACCGGCGATGAGGATTGCCGCGCCCCTCCCACTTGCGCCCCCGCGGTCGCGCAGCATTCTGTCAGGACCGCGCCGAGCCGGAGACGCGACCATGACCGAGACATCGCCGCCCGCCGCCGCGCAGCGGGACGGCTTCGCCACGATCCTGATGATCTTCCTGCGCCTCGGCCTGACCTCCTTCGGCGGGCCGGTCGCGCATATCGGCTACCTGCGGGAGGAATTCGTCACCCGCCGCAAGTGGATGACCGAACAATCCTACGCCGACCTGGTGGCGCTGGCGCAGTTCATGCCGGGTCCGGCCAGCAGCCAGACGGGCTTCGCCATCGGCGTGATGCGCGGCGGGCTGCCCGGCGGGCTCGCCGCCTGGCTCGGCTTCACCATGCCCTCGGCGATCGTGATGGTGCTGGCGGCCTATGGCGTGGATCTCGCCGCCGGCGGGACGGGCGCGGGGGTGGTGCATGGGCTGAAGCTGGTCGCCGTCGCCGTCGTGGCGCAGGCGGTCTGGGGCATGGCGGGCAGCCTCTGCCCCGACCGTACGCGCGCGACGCTCGCCGTGGCCGGCACCATCGCGCTGATGCTGCTGCCGAGCGCCTGGACGCAGATCGGCGTGATCCTGGCGGGCGCGGGGGTCGGCGTCGCGCTGCTGCGCGACGGCGCGCCCGCGACGGAAACGAGGCTCGGCTTCACCGTGCCCGCCTGGGCGGGGGCCGTGGCGCTGCTGCTCGCGCTGGGCATCCTGCTCGGCCTGCCGCTGGTCGCGGTCGGCGGACCGCAGGCGCTGGCCTTGTTCGAGGCGTCCTACCGCGCCGGCGCGCTGGTGTTCGGCGGCGGGCATGTCGTGCTGCCGCTGCTGGAGGCGAGCTTCGTCCCGGAATGGATGAGCGCGGACACCTTCCTCGCCGGCTATGGCGTGGCGCAGGCGGTGCCCGGCCCGCTCTTCACCTTCGCGGCCTTCCTCGGCGCCGCGGCCTCGCCCTTCCCGAACGGCGTGCTCGGCGGGGCGATCGCGCTGGTCGGGATCTTCCTGCCAGGGCTGCTGCTGATGTACGGCATGCTGCCCTTCTGGGACGGGTTCCGGACGCGGCCGCTGGCGCAGGCCATGCTGCGCGGCGTGAACGCGGCGGTGGTCGGCATCCTGCTGGCCGCGCTGTACGACCCGATCTTCACCGCGGGGGTCAAGGCGCCGGCGGATTTCGCCATCGTGCTCGCCGCCTTCGCCGCGCTGGTGCTGTGGAAGCTGCCGGCCTGGGCGGTGGTGGCGGCGACGGCGGTGGCCGGGGTGCTCGCCCACGGCCTGTGACGAGGCGCGTCAGCCTTCCCGCCGCCGCGGCAGGCGCAGGGTGAAGGCCCAGCACAGCGCCAGCATCGCGGCCGCGCCGGCCAGGCAGGCGACGAGCCCGCCCCAGCCAAACAGCAGGCCAGACAGCAGCGTGCCGCCGAACCGCCCGGCGGCATTGGCGGCGTAGTAGAAGCCCACATCCTCCGCCGCCTTCTCGCTGCCCGCATAGGCGAGCACCAGGTAGGAATGGACGGAGGAATTCACCGCGAAGAACACGCCGAAGACGCACAACCCGGCCGTTACGAAAAGATCCGCGCGCGGGATGCCGGCCAGCATCATCGCCGCCAGCGCGGCGGGCACGGCGGCCAGCGCCAGCGACCATGCCCGCGCGGCCGGCACCTCGGCGGACAGCCCGTCCGCGCTGCGCCGGACCAGGGCGGGCGCGCTCGCCTGCACCACGCCGTAGCCGATCGTCCAGGCCGCGAGGAAGGCGCCGACCATCGTGAAGGTCCAGCCCGAGGCGTAGAGGAACACGGGCAGGCCGACCACGAACCAGACATCCCGGGCGCCGAACAGGAACACCCGCGCGGCGGCGAGCAGGTTGATGCCGGTGGATTTCGCGAAGAGCTCGCGCGCCGATGTCGACGCGCGCGCCCTGCCCATCAGCGGCGGCAGGGACAGCGCGACGCCGGCCAGCACCATCGCCAGCGCGGCCGCCATCGCCCAGAGCGCGCCGCGGAAGCCGAGCGCCTCGAGCAACAGCCCGCCCAGGAAGAACCCCGCCCCCTTCATCGCGTTCTTGCTGCCGGTGAAGAAGGCGACCCATTGGAACAGCCGGCCGGAGGCATCGCCCGCCGTGAGCTTGATCGCGGATTTCGACGCCGTCTTGGTCAGGTCCTTGGCAATGCCGCAGACACCCTGCGCGACCACCACCCAGCCGACCGACAGCGCCGCGCCCCAATCGGGCGAGACGGAGGACAGCAGCAGGAAGCCCGCGATCTGCGTGGCCAGCCCGACCGCCAGCATGCGCGCGATGCCGAAGCGCGCGGCGAGCCATCCGCCGACCAGGTTCGCGCCGATCCCCGCCGCCTCGTACAGCAGGAAGAGGAAGGCGAGGGTGAAGGGCGAATAGCCCAGCCGGAAGAAATGCAGCAGCACCAGCATCCGCAGCGCGCCGTCGGTCAGCGTGAAGCCCCAATAGGCGAGCGTCACGATGACGTAGTTGCGCGTGCCCTGGGATGCGGCGGCGGCGGCGCTGCTCATGCCGTCAGATCCCGACATCCGCCATGTGGCAGGCGAGGTCGACCATGCGGCAGGCATAGCCCATCTCGTTGTCGTACCAGGCATAGACCTTCAGCAGCGTGCCGTCGGTGACCATGGTGGACAGCGCGTCCACGGTGCTGCTGCGGGTGTCGCGCGCGTAGTCGGCGCTGACCAGCGGGCGGTCCTCATAGCCGAGGATGCCGGCGAGCGGCCCGGCCGCGGCGGCGCGGAACAGCGCGTTCACCTCCTCGGCGCTCGTCTCCCGCCGCATCTCGAAGACGCAGTCGGTGAGCGAGGCGTTGAGCACCGGCGCGCGCACGGCATGGCCGTTCAGCTTGCCCTTCAGCTCCGGATAGATCAGCGCGATGGCGGTCGCGCTGCCGGTCGTGGTCGGCTGGAGCGACAGCATGGCCGAGCGCGCCCGCCGCAGGTCCTTGTGCGGCGCATCGACCACGACATTGGTGTTGGTCGGGTCGTGGATGGTGGTGATCTGGCCGTGGCGGATGCCGATCGCCTCGTGCACCACCTTCACCACCGGGGCGAGGCAGTTGGTGGTGCAGGATGCGGCGGTGACGATCGGGTGCCGCGCCGGGTCGTACAGGTGCTCGTTCACGCCGACGACCACGTTGAGCACGCTGTCGAACCTGACCGGCGCGGCGACGATGACGCGCTTCGCGCCACGGTCGAGATGGCCCTGCAGCGTCTCGGGGCTGAGGAACTTCCCTGTGCATTCCAGCACCACATCCACGCCGAGCTCGCCCCAGGGGATGGCGCCGGGCTGCGCCTGCTCGCTGAAGCCGAGCCGGCGGTCGCCGATGCGGATGGCCCCGGCGCCCTCGGCCGCGATCGGCGCGCGCCAGCGGCCCTGCACGCTGTCGAAGGCCAGCAGATGGGCCGTGGCGGCTGCGCCGCCCTTGACCTCGTTCAGGTGGACAACCTCCAGCCGGTTGCCCGCGCGCGGGTCGTCCGCCTGCCGTTCCGCCGCACCCGTCGCGGCGCGCAGCGCGAGCCGCCCGATGCGGCCCATGCCGTTGATGCCGACTTTCATGCCCGTGCCCCCGCCGCGAGCGGCCGCGCCAGCTCGTCGATGCGCGCCTTCAGCGCCATCCGGTCCAGCGTGCCGAAGGGCAGGCTGGTGAAGATCGACAGGCGGCGATGCAGCGCGGCGTAGAGCTCGTTCAGCAGCATCGCGCGTTCGGTGTACCCGCCGGAGAACTTCGCAGGGTCCGGCAGCGGCCAGGCGGCGGTGACGTGCGTGCCCTCGAAGTCCGGGCAGGCCTGCAGGTCCAGCGTGTCGCAGAGCGCGATGACGAAATCCATCCGCGGCGCCCCGGGCCCGGTGAATTCGTCCCAGGATTTCGAGCGCAGCGCCGCGACATCGTGGCCGAGCGCCTTCAGCTGCGACAGCACCTCCGGCAGCGGGCCGCCCGGCGACGGGTCCGAGCCGGCCGAGAAGGCGCGGAAGCGGCCACGGCCGATGTCGTTCAGGATCGCCTCGCCCATGATCGAGCGCGCCGAGTTGCGGGTGCAGAGGAACAGGACGTTGAAGGTCGCCGGGGTCATCCGGACGGTCTCCCCCAGGGGTTCGAGGATACGGTGCAGGCCGCCGCAGCGGGCGGGATCGCCGTCGCAGCAGGCCTCGGCGAGGAAGGCGAGCAGGGCGCGCAGCCGTTCGACCTGCGCCGCGTAGATCAGGCTGCGCCCCTGGCGGGTCGCGGCGACGAGGCCCGCCTGGTCCAGCGCACGCAGATGGAAGGACAGCGTCGAGGGCGGCACGCCGAGCCGCGCGGCGATCTCGCCCGCGGCGAGGCCGCTCGGCCCGGCGCCGAGCAGCGCGCGGAGAAGGTCGAGCCGTGTCGCCTGCCCGAGCGCCCCGAAGGCGAAGGCCGCATCCGTCGTTTCCATGATTCGATGTTATTCGAATTGAAATGCCAGCTGGATGAATCTTCGATGACGCGGGGCATCTCGGGGCGGGGCAGTGGGGGAATGGTCCCAGGCGGGCCGGACCCGACATCGGGGGATTTCCCCAGGCCAGGACATGGCGCCCGAAGGCGATTCCCTTCTTTTCAATGACTTCGCCGGCACCCCGGGCGGCGCGGCCCGCTGGCACACGCCATGCGTTGCCCGGCCAGGATCCGGCATCGCCGGGGGGAGAAGCGGGCAGCACCATGCACGACCAGGACACGGCCCCACACTCGCCGGTCACCAGGGCGCTCCACTGGGCGGGGGCGCTGCTCGTCGCCGCCGCCTTCGGCCTCGGCCTGATGCTCGAGGACTGGCCGCGCGGCCCGCAGCGCGACTATGTCATGATGATTCACTACAGCCTCGGCACGCTGGTGCTCGGCCTGCTCCTGGTGCGGCTGGTGCGGCGGCTGCTGGTGCCGGCGCTCAAGGCGAGGGAGCCCGGCCTCGCGGGCTGGGCGGCGACGGCGATGCACTTGTCGCTCTACGCCATGATGCTGGCGCTGCCGGTCACCGGCGCCTTCGACCGCTGGGCGCGCGGACGCCGCCTCGCGGTCTTCGACATCGTCATCCCGCCGCCCTTCCCGATCGGCGGCGGGCGCATCTGGCGCGAAGCGCACACCTATATCGGCTGGGCGATCGCCGCCTTCGTCCTGCTGCACGTGGCCGCCGCGCTCTGGCACCACTTCGCCCGCCGCGACGCGGTGCTGACCCGGATGCTGCCTTCCGCCGCCCGGCGTGCGCCGGTCGAGCCTGTTCGCCTCGACGCACATACCGCATAATAATTCGATGTCGATCGCATCCCGCCTCAGCCTCCTCACGCCGCGCACGCGCGGGTTCGACGTGCTGCACTGGTTCGCCGTGCTGACGCTGCTGTGCATCATCGTCTTCGGGGTCGGGACCGCGACCTTCCTGTCGGGCTTCCTGACGCGGCAGATGCTCCAGCACGACACGGAGCTGAGCGCCCAGTACCTCGACAGCATCATGGTGGCGGACCGCATCCGCACCTACTTCGCCGACCCCACCGCCGCCGAATCGCGCGAGCCGCTCGAATACTTCTTCAACCACGTCGCCAACCTGCCGAACGTCGTGCGCGCCAACGTCTTCGCCAGCGACGGCTCCGTGCTGTGGTCGAGCAACGCCGCCATGATCGGCCGCCGCTTCGCCGGCAACCCCCATCTGGACGATGCGCTGGCCGGGCGGCTGGTGATCGAGACGGGGACGGCGGGCAAGGCGGAGCACGAGGACCTCGACGCGAGCGTCGGAACCCGCCGCTTCGTCGAAGCCTATATCCCCGTCTGGGACGACGACCGGCGGCACGTGATCGGCGTCGTCGAGGTGTATCGCCTGCCCGACACGCTGTTCCAATGGCTCGACCGGACCATCAGCCTCGTCTGGATCGCGGCCTTCCTGATGGCGGCGCTGCTCTACGCCTCGCTTCTC
Source organism: Roseomonas nitratireducens (assembly GCF_017813355.1). GTDB lineage: Bacteria > Pseudomonadota > Alphaproteobacteria > Acetobacterales > Acetobacteraceae > Neoroseomonas > Neoroseomonas nitratireducens. The sequence goes on along the minus strand of NZ_JAGIYZ010000008.1, from coordinate 103,370 downwards.
TGGATCGGCCTTCGCGCGCGGCGCATCATCAGCGAGCAGCAGCGCGTGATCGTGGAATCCGAATCCCTCGCCGCGATCGGGGCCGTCGCCTCCGCCGTCGCGCATGGCATCCGCAACCCGCTCGCCTCGATCCGCTCCTCGGCGGAACTCGCCGCGACCGAGGATGCCGAGGGCGCCGCCGCCTGCCTCGCCGATATCGAGCGGGAGGCCGACCGCATGGACGCCTGGGTGCGCGACCTGCTGCTCCAGGCGCGGCGGGAGCCGCTGGCGAAGGAGCCGGTGGACGTGAACCAGCTGATCGAGGACTGCACGCGCACCTTCGCCGCGCGCGCGGCGCGCCAGGGCGTCACGGTCGCGACCGACCTCGCCGCCGTGCCCGCCGTGCGCGGGGAACCGGCCGCGCTCGGCCAGGCGATCGAGAACCTTCTCGCCAACGCGATCGAGGCGATGCCGGAGGGCGGCGACCTGCGGCTGCATACCGGCCTCGTCGCCGGCGGGCGGGAGATCGAGGTGATCATCGCCGACACCGGCGTCGGCCTGCCCGCCGGCAACAAGGCGGGCAACCTGTTCTACTCGACCAAGGCGCGCGGCACGGGCCTTGGCCTGCTGCTGACGCGGCGCATCGTGGAACGGCATGAGGGGCGGCTGACGCTCAGCCCACGCCGGGGCGGCGGCACCAGCGCCGTGATCCGGCTGCCGGCCGCTGCCTGAGGACAAGAAGGCCATGAGTCACGCCGTCCTGGTGATCGAGGACGAGGGCACGCTCGCGCGCAACATCGGCCGCTACCTCAGCCGCGCCGATTTCGAGGTGCGCCTCGCCGCCACGCTGCGCGAGGGCTGGGCCGCCTTCGACGAGTTCCGTCCCGATGTCGTGCTGCTCGACCTCGCCTTGCCGGACGGCAACGGGCTCGACCTTCTCGCGCGCATCCGCGGCCAGGATCGCAACGCCAAGGTCATCATCCTGACGGGCCACGGCACGATCGAGAACGCGGTGGAGGCGATGCGCTCCGGCGCCGTGGACTACCTCACCAAGCCCGTGGCCCTCGGCGAGCTGCGGCTGCTGCTCGACCGCGTGCTGGGCCAGGAGAGGATGGAGGAGGCGCTCAGCTACTTCCAGGGGCGGGAGGCGCGCGAAGGCGGCCTCGGCGCCATCCTCGGCGCCTCCGCGCCCATCGCCGCGCTGCGGGAGCAGATCGTCCGGCTGATCAAGGCCGAGCGCAGCCTGCCGCCGGACGAGGCGCCGCCGCCCGTCCTGATCCGCGGGGAGACCGGCACGGGCAAGGAGCTGATCGCCCGAGCGCTGCATTTCGACGGCGCCCGCGCCGCCCGCCCCTTCATCGAGCTGAACTGTTCCGCCCTGCCGGCGCAGCTGATCGAAGGCGAGCTGTTCGGCCATGAGCGCGGCGCCTTCACCGATGCGCGGGAGAAGCGCATCGGCCTGATCGAGGCGGCGCATGGCGGCACCCTGTTCCTCGACGAGATCGGCGATGTCGAGCCGTCGGTGCAGGCCAAGCTGCTGAAGGTGCTGGAGGACCGCACGGTGCGCCGGCTGGGCGCGGTGCGCGAACGGCAGGTCGACCTGCGGATCGTCGCCGCGACGCACCGGCCGCTCGAGGAATTCGTGCGCGAGGGCCGCTTCCGCGCCGACCTCTACTACCGCCTGTCGGTCGTGACGCTGACGGCGCCGCCGCTGCGCGAGCGGCAGGAGGATGTGGAGCTGATGGCGCGCCACTTCCTCACCCAGCAGGCGCGCCGCTACGGGCGGGATGCGCTGACGCTGGACGAAGGCGCGGCCGCCGCGCTGCGGCGCCACCACTGGCCGGGCAATGTGCGGGAACTGCGCAACGTGATGGAGCAGGCGGTGCTCTCGGCCGGCCCTGACGGGGTGGTGCGCGCGGCGCATCTCGCCTTCGCGCGCATGGGCGGGGAAGCAGCGCCCGCCGTGGCCGTCGCCATGGCCGCGCCCGCCGCGCCCATGGCGATCGGGGAGCAGACCCTGCCGGAGATGGAGCGGGAAGTGCTGCTGCGCGCGCTGCAGCGCACCGCGGGCAACGTCTCCCGCGCCGCGCGGGACCTCGGCATCAGCCGCGACACCATGCGCTACCGGATGACGAAGTACGGGCTCGACGCGCCGGACGTCGGCTGACGCGCCGGATCAGGCGAGCGGCGGCGTCCGGTGCAGCTGGACGCGCAGCCCGCCATGCGGCACCGGCGGGCCGGGCGGCAGGAAGGGCAGGCCTGTCGCATGGGCCAGGCGCGGTTCGCTCACCACCATGCCGACGCGCCAGCCCGCGAAATGCGCCGCCAGCACGCGGCCCATCGCCTGGTACAGCGGCAGCAGGTCGCGGCCGTCGCCCAGCCTCGCGCCATAGGGTGGGTTGACGATGACGAGGCCCGGCGGGCCCTCGGGCGGGCGGGCCTCGCTGATCGGCGCCTGGCGGAACTCGGTCCAGGCGGCGACGCCGGCGCGCTCGGCATTGGCGCGGCTCATCGCCACGGCGCCCGCGTCGCGGTCGAGGCCGTGGCAGCGATGCGCGGGCTCGCGCGCGTTGCGCGGCGCGCGCATGCGCGACCAGGCCTCCGCGTCGAAGGTGGCGAGGTCCTCGAAGGCGAAGCGCCGCGCCCGGCCGGGGTTGAGCCGCGCGGCGATCTCCGCCGCCTCGATCACGAAGGTGCCAGAGCCGCACATCGGGTCGAGCAGCGGCTCGTTGCCGTCGAAGCCGCATTGCCGCAGGAACAGCGTCGCCATCGTCTCGCGCATCGGCGCGGCGTTCACCGCTTCCTTGAAGCCGCGCTTGTGCAGCGGCTCCCCCGACGTGTCGACGCTGATGGTGCAGACATCGTCCTCGATGCGGGCGCGGACCAGGATGCCGGCCTCGGGCGATTCCGGCGCGCCCAGCGTCTCGCGGATCGCGGTGGCGATGCGCTGCGCCGCCGCGCCGCTGTGGTAGATGCGCGACGTCGCGCAGGTCGCCTCGACGCGGAAGGGGATGTCCGGCCGCAGCACGGCGGCCCAGGGCACGCGGCGCGCCCGCTGGTCGAGCTGCGCGAGATGCACCACGCGGAACGCGTCGAGCCGCGCGAGAACGCGCCCCGCGCCGCGGATCCAGAGGTTCGCGCGCCACACATCGGGCCAGAGGCCGCGCGTGACGACGCCGCCCGGCACCTCCCGCGGCCGCTTGAATCCCTTCAGCCCGACCTCCTCGGCCAGCACGGATTCGAGGCCCGGGGGCGCGGAGAGGAAGATCTCGAAGGTCTCGTCGTTCGCCATCTGCTGCGCCGCTCCCTGGCATGCGCCGCGCCCCTTCTGCCATCCCCCGGCGCGGAAGCCCACCGCGCCCCGCATGCCCCCCTTCGCAGCGCCGGCCGGCGGCAGCATAGTCGGGGGGCGGCGGGACGCTCCGCCGCGGGGGAAACGATCCATGCAGGGCCGCCGCGCCAGGTGAGCAGCGTTCCGCGCGCCACGATGCTGGCGCCCTTCCGCCAGCGTTCCTTCCGCCGCCAATGGCCGGCGGACCTCGCCACTTCCTGGGCGTTCGAGATGGAGACGCTGATCCTCGCCTGGTTCGTGCTGAGCGAGACGGGGTCGGTGGTGTGGCTGACGACCTTCGGCGCGCTGCAGTTCCTCGGCACGCTGATCTCCCCGCTGTTCGGCGTGATGGGCGACCGGGCGGGGCACAAGCGCGTGCTGGTCGCGATGCGCGCGACCTATGCGGCGCTGGCGGCGATCCTCGCCACGCTGGCGCTGACCGGGACGCTCGGCATCGTCGCCGTCTTCTGCGTGGCGATGCTGTCGGGGCTGGTGCGGCCGTCGGACATGGGGATGCGCAACGCGCTGATCGGCGCGACCATGCCCGCGCCGCTGCTGATGGGCGCGATGAGCATCGAGCGCACCAGCGCCGACGCCGCGCGCGTGGTGGGCGCGCTGACCGGCGCGGCGCTGGTCGCCTGGATCGGCATCGGGCCGGCCTATCTCGCGGTGCTGGGCTTCTACCTGATCAGCCTCGCGCTGCTGGCCGGCGTCGAGGAATCGCGGCCGGAGGGCGCCACCGGCCGCGCGCCCGCGGTGTGGACCGAACTGGCCGAAGGGGTCGCGCATGTGCGCGCCACGCCGCCGCTGATGGCGGCGATGGTGCTCGCCTTCCTGGCCAATGCGCTGGCCTATCCGCTGACCGGCGGCCTGCTCGCGCATGTCGCGCGCGACATCTACGGCATCGGGCAGACCGGGCTCGGCACGCTGGTGGCGAGCTTCGCGGCCGGCGCGCTGGCAGGCTCGGTCTTCCTCAGCGCGCGCGGCGGGCCCATGCCGCCGGCGCGCACCATGCTGTTCGCGGCCTTCGTCTGGTTCGCGCTGCTGCTCGCCTTCGCCGTGCTGCGCAGCCCCGGCGCGGGCATGGCGGTGCTGGCGCTGGCCGGCTTCGTGCAGTCCTTCTGCATGGTGCCGATGGCGGTGCTGATCCTGCGCGTGGCGCAGGACCGCTTCCGCGGGCGGGTGATGGGGCTGCGGATGCTGGCGGTCTACGGGCTGCCGCTCGGCCTGCTGGCGTCCGGGCCGCTGGTCGCCTGGTTCGGCTTCGCGGCGACGGGGCTGGCCTATGCGGGGCTCGCGCTGGCCTGCACGGCCGGCATCGCCTGGCGCTGGCGGGCGCATCTGTGGCCGCGCGGCGCGCCGGCCAATGCCGGGCATGGCTGATACCGGGCGGGCCGCATCCGCGGCCCCCGGCTTCGCGGCATCGGCCGCGGCGGCGCTTCAGCCCGCGGCGGGAATGCCGAGTTCCTGCCGCACCAGCCCGACCCAGAAGGCGATGCCGTGCGGCAGCGCCGCGTCGTTGAAGTCGTACATCGGCGTGTGCAGTTCGTGCACCTGGCCGTCCGGCGCCGTGCCGTTGCCGATGAAGACGAAGGCGCCCGGCTTGTCGCGCAGCATGTAGGCGAAATCCTCCCCGCCCGTGACCGGGGTGGTGGCGGGATCGACGCCCGCATCGCCCGCGACGGCGCGCGCGGCGGCGAGCATCGCCTGCGTCTCCCGCCCATGGTTGATCAGCGGGACGGTGTTCCACCACAGCTTCGCCTCGGCCGTCGCGCCGACCATCGCCGCCGCCTGCGCCGCGAGCTCGCCGATCCGCCGTTCCACCAGCGCCTGCACGGGCGGGGTGAAGGCACGCATCGTCCCGCCCACCAGCAGTTCCGACGGCATGACGTTGAGCGCTTCCGGCGCGCCGCCGGCGATGTGGCCGACGCTGACCACGGCACCTTCCGAGGCCGGCACGTTGCGCGCGACGATGGTCTGCAGCGCCTGGATGAAGACGGCCTGGGCGACGGTGATGTCGCTGGCGAGGTGCGGGGAATTGCCGCCATGCCCGCCGGTGCCGCGGAAGGTCACGGTCCAGCGGCCGGATGCGGCCATCAGCGGGCCCTCCCGCGTGGCGAAGCTGCCGACCGGCATGCCGGGCATGTTGTGCATGCCGTAGACGGCATCGCAGGGGAAGCGCTGGAACAGCCCGTCGGCGAGCATCGCTTCCGCCCCGCCGCGACCTTCCTCGGCGGGCTGGAAGATGAAGTGGACGGTGCCGGCGAAGTCCGGCGCCTCGGCCAGCGCCTGCGCCGCACCCAGCAGCATCGTCGTGTGCCCGTCATGCCCGCAGGCATGCATCCGCCCGGCATGGGCCGAGGCATAGGGCAGGGCCGTGCGCTCGGTCAGCGCCAGCGCGTCCATGTCCGCGCGCAGCCCGATCGCGCCCTGCCCCGGGCGCCGGCCGCGCAGCGTGCCGACCACGCCGAGCCGGCCCACGCCTTCCGTCACCTCGAGCCCCCAGGCGCGCAGGCGTTCGGCGACGAGGGCGGCCGTGCGCGTCTCCTCCATGCCGAGTTCGGGATGCGCGTGGATGTCGCGGCGGATCGCGGTCAGCGCCGGCAGGTGGCGCGCGATGCGCGCGGCGGTGTCGTCCTGGTCCATCCGGCGGGCTCCCCTGCTTCGGCTTCGATGTGGCCGCGGCGCGCTATTCGGCAACCAGGTTCAGGCGGCGGATCAGCGTCGCCCAGCGTTCCCCTTCGCGCTTCGCGCGATCGGCGAAGACCTCCGGCGGGTGCGGGTCGGCCGGGTCGGCGCCGACGCGGCGATAGGCGGCGCGCACCGTCTCGTCCTTGAGCGCGTCCTGCAGCGCGGCGTTCAGCCGCGCGACGATCTCGGGCGGCGTGCGCGAGGGCACGGCGAGGCCGAAATAGCTCGAGGCCTCGAAGCCCGGGATCACGTTGCTCATCGGCTCGACGCCGGGCCATTCCGGGCGCGGGCCCGGCGTGGTGACGGCGATGGGCCGCACGCTCTGCGCCGTGCGCAGCGGCTCGCCTTCCGGCAGGCCGAGGCAGCGCGCATGCACGCGCCCGGCCAGCAGGTCGGTCATCGCGTTCGTCGTCTGGCGATAGGGGACGTGCGTCATGTCGAGGTTCAGCCGCGCGCCGACATCCTCCATGACCAGGTGCGTGATGGCGCCGACGCCGGCCGATGCGAAGTTGAAGCGGCCGGGATTGGCGCGGATCCAGGCGACGATGTCGGCGAAGGAATTGCCGGGGATCGAGTTGTGCACGATCAGCAGGTTCGAGGTGGTGCAGAACATGCCGACCGGCGTGAAGTCCCGCGCCGAATCGTAGCCGACGTTGCGGTAGAGCAGCGCGTTCAGCCCGCTATTGGTCCCCAGCGTCGCGACCAGCACCGTGTAGCCGTCGGCCGGCGCGCGCGCGACCGCCTCGGCGGCGAGGTTGCCCGCCCCGCCCGGGCGGTTGTCCGCCACCACCGGCTGGCCCAGGCGCTGCGACAGCGCTTCCGCCGTGACGCGGGAGACGATGTCCGTCTGCCCGCCGCCGCCGAAGGGGATGACGAGGCGGACCGCCCGGTCGGGATAGCCTTGCTGCGCGATGGCCGGCGCGGCGAGCAGCGTGCCCGCCGTGCCGAGGATGACGCCGCGGCGCGTCGCGCCGGTCCCGGTGATGCCCATGGCTTCCTCCGCAAGTCGCTTGTCGTTGCGGGGGAGCCTAGGCGAAGGCGCCGCGGCCAGGAAGGCGGGGGTCAGCCGCCGCCGATCTTGTCCTCGGTGCGCAATTCGAAGTCGCTCGCGTCGTGGCGCTCGCGCAGCTGCTCGGACGGGTCGCCCTGCACGCGGTTGACCATGCGGCCGCGCTTGACCGCCGGGCGCTGCCAGATCGTCTCCGTCCAGCGCTGCACGTTCCGGTACGAGCCGACATCGAGGAACTCGCCCGCGCCGTAGAGCCAGCCCTTGGCGAGCCCGCCATACCAGGGCCAGATCGCCATGTCGGCGATGGTGTAGTCGGGCCCGGCGACGTACTCGCTCTCCGCGAGCCGGCGGTCGAGCACGTCCAACTGCCGCTTCACCTCCATCGCGAAGCGGTCGATCGGGTATTCCATCTTGGACGGCGCATAGGCGTAGAAATGCCCGAAGCCGCCGCCGAGATAGGGCGCGCTGCCCATCTGCCAGAACAGCCAGGACAGGCATTCGGCGCGCGGGCCGGGTTCGCGCGGCAGGAAGGCGCCGAACTTCTCCGCGAGGTAGGTGAGGATCGCGCCGGACTCGAACACGCGCACCGGCGTCGGCCCGCTGCGGTCGAGCAGCGCGGGGATCTTCGAGTTCGGGTTCACCGCGACGAAGCCGGAGCCGAACTGCTCGCCGTCCCGGATGCGGACCAGCCACGCATCGTATTCGGCGCCGCCGTGGCCGAGCGCGAGCAGCTCCTCGAGCATCACCGTCACCTTCACCCCGTTCGGCGTGCCGAGGGAGTAGAGCTGCAGCGGATGGCGGCCGACCGGCAGGTCCTTCTCATGCGTCGCGCCGGCGATGGGGCGGTTGATGTTGGCGAACTGCCCGCCGCTGGCCTTGTTCCAGGTCCAGACCTTGGGCGGCACGTAGTCGTCGGTCGAGCTCATGCGACGGGCTCCTGGTGGCTTCGTGGATGGGGTGTGCCCGAAAGGTGGGGCCTTCCCGCGCGCCGCGCCAGGGGCGGGCCGCGACCGCGCCCTTGCCCACGGTCGCGCGGCGTGCACATGCGACGGGACGATGAAGATCCTGCGACGCCTGCTGGTGCTGTTCGTCCTGGTCTACCTGCTGCCGATCGGGGTCGCCGCGGGGCTGCACCTGCGCGACGATGTCGGCGCCGATTGGTGGCAGGCGGACCGGTCGAGCGCCGGCCAACTGCCGCCCGCCGCCGCGCACGCGCCCGCCCTGCTGCGCGTCTTCGCCGCGCCCACCGTGCGCTGGCGCGGCATCGTCGCCGTGCACAGCTGGGTGGTGGTCAAGCCTGAGGGGACGGAGGACTACACGCGCTACGACGTCACCGCCTGGGGCGACCCGATCCGCGTGAACGGCTTCGCGGCCGATGGGCGCTGGTTCGGCCGCGCGCCGCAGGTCGTCTTCGCGGCGGATGGGGAGGCGGCGGCGCGCATGATCCCGCGCATCGAGGCCGCGGTCGCGGCCTATCCCTGGCGCCAGCGCGGCGACTACCGCGTCTGGCCCGGGCCCAATTCCAACACCTTCGTCGCCGCGCTGCTGGAAGCGGTGCCGGACGCCGGCGCCGTGCTGCCGCCCACCGCGATCGGCAAGGATTTTCCCCATGACGGGCGCTGGCTGCGCGCCACCGGATCGGGCACGGGGCTGCGGCTGACGCTCGGCGGCTATGCCGGCGTCACGATCGGCTGGGTGGAGGGGATCGAGGTCAACATCCTCGGCGGGGTGGCCGGGATCGATCTGCGCCGGCCGGCGATCAAGCTGCCGGGGCTCGGGCGCATCGGCGTCCAATAGGCGCCCCGGGTGCGACATTCGCGCCGCGCCCGGGGGCAGCCATTTCTTCTACAGCACGAAATCCGGTCACACTGAATCGGTGTGACCGGATAGTGCTGTAGCCGCCTGGATCAGGCGAGGTCGAAGCGATCGAGGTTCATCACCTTCGTCCAGGCCGCGACGAAGTCGCTGACGAACTTCGCCTGGTTGTCGGCCTGGGCGTACACCTCGGACAGGGCGCGCAGCTGGGAGTTCGAGCCGAACACCAGGTCCACGCGCGTGCCGGTCCACTTCACCGTGCCCGTCGCGCGGTCGCGGCCCTGGAACTCCTCGGCCGTCTCGTCGGTCGGGGCCCAGGCCGTGCCCATGTCGAGCAGGTTGACGAAGAAGTCGTTCGTCAGCTTGCCCGGGCGCGTCGTCAGCACGCCGTGCGGCGACCCGGCATGGTTGCCGCCCAGCACGCGCAGGCCGCCGACCAGCACCGTCATCTCCGGCGCGGTCAGGGTCAGCAGCTGTGCCTTGTCGACCAGCTGCTCCTCGGCCGAGATGGTGAAGCGGGCCTTGCGGTAGTTGCGGAAGCCGTCGGCCTCGGGCTCGAGCACGGCGAAGGACGCCGCGTCGGTCTGCTCGGCCGTCGCATCCGTCCGGCCCGGCGCGAAGGGCACCGTCACGTCATGGCCGGCCGCCTTCGCCGCCGCCTCGATCGCCGCGCAGCCGCCCAGGACGATGACGTCCGCGAGCGAGACCTGCACGCCGCCGGTGGCCGAGGCGTTGAACGCCTTCTGCACGCCTTCGAGCTTCGCCAGCACCTCGGCGAGCTGGGCGGGCTGGTTCACCTCCCAGTCCTTCTGCGGCGCGAGGCGGATGCGCGCGCCGTTCGCCCCGCCGCGGCGGTCCGAGCCGCGGAAGGTCGAGGCCGAGGCCCAGGCGGTCTGCACCAGCTGCGAGACGGTCAGGCCCGTGGCGAGGATCTGCGCCTTGAGCGCGGCGATCTCGGCCGCGCCGACCAGCTTGTGCGTCACCGGCGGGACGGGGTCCTGCCAGATCAGGTCTTCCTTCGGCACGAGCGAGCCGAGGTAGCGGACCTTCGGCCCCATGTCGCGGTGCGTCAGCTTGAACCAGGCGCGGGCGAAGGCGTCGGCGAACTGGTCGGGGTTCTTGTGGAAGCGCTCCGAGATCTTGCGGTACTCGGGGTCCATCTTCATCGCCATGTCCGCCGTGGTCATCATCGGCGGGTGGCGCTTGGACGGGTCGTGCGCGTCCTCGACCAGCGTCCAGGCGGCGCGGTCCTTCGGATGCCACTGATGCGCGCCGGCGGGAGACTTGTGCAGCTCCCACTCATGGCCCAGCAGCATGTCGAAATAGCCCATGTCCCACGTGGTGGGGTTGGGCTTCCAGGCGCCCTCGATGCCGGAGGTGATGGCGTCGCCGCCCTTGCCCGACTTCCAGCTGCTGATCCAGCCCAGGCCCATCTGCTCGATCGGCGCGCCTTCCGGTTCAGGGCCGACATGCTGCGCGGGGCCCGCGCCATGCGCCTTGCCGAAGGTGTGGCCGCCGGCGACCAGGGCGACCGTCTCCTCGTCGTTCATCGCCATGCGCGCGAAGGTCTCGCGAATGTCGCGGCCGGAGGCGATCGGGTCGGGGTTGCCGTTCGGCCCTTCCGGATTGACGTAGATGAGGCCCATCTGCACGGCCGCGAGCGGGTTCTCGAGCATGCGGTCGCCCGAGTAGCGCTTGTCGCCGAGCCAGGTGTCCTCGGTGCCCCAGTAGATGTCCTCCTCGGGCTCCCAGATGTCCACGCGGCCGCCGCCGAAGCCGAAGGGCTTCAGGCCCATCGATTCGATCGCGCAGTTGCCCGCGAGGATGAAGAGGTCGGCCCAGGAGATGCTGTTGCCGTACTTCTGCTTGATCGGCCACAGCAGGCGGCGCGCCTTGTCGAGGTTGCCGTTGTCGGGCCAGGAATTCTCGGGCGCGAAGCGGTGCGCGCCGTTGGAGGCGCCGCCGCGGCCATCGGCCGTGCGGTAGGTGCCCGCAGCGTGCCAGGCCATGCGGATGAAGAGCGGCCCGTAATGGCCGTAGTCCGCAGGCCACCAATCCTGGCTCACCTTCATCAGCGCGAAGATGTCCTTCTTCAGCGCCTCGAGGTCGAGCTTCCCGAACGCCTCGGCGTAGTCGAAGGCCTCGCCCATCGGGTTCGACTTGGCGGAGTGCTGGCTGAGGATCCGCAGGTTCAGCGCGTTCGGCCACCAGTCGCGGTTCGACCGGGTGGTGAAGCGCGCGGCGGTCGGCGTGCCGTGCATCACCGGGCACTTGCCGGCGCTCGAGCTGTTTCCGTCCATCTCTCTCTCCGTTCTCGACTGCGTTGTTCGACGCGAATTTCCGGGCTGCGTCCGTGACGAACCCGGACGGAGTCCCGGTGCGCGAAGCGCGCGGGACCCCTCTGTGCGAGCGGGCGGAACCTAGCGGCAACGGAGGATGGAAAGAACCCCCCGAATCCGCGCCTGTCGATAGATGGTGACTATGGAGCCCGGGTGCGACTCACCGCCCCCAGCGCAGCACCAGCGGGTCGAGGCGGCGGGCGATCTCGATGAGGCCGGCCCGCGCCGCCGGATGCAGCGGCGCGATCGGCGCGCGCGGTGCCCCGCAGCGGATCACGCCGCCTTCCTCCATCAGCGCCTTTGCGGCGAGCAGGCCGCATTGCCGGTTCTCGTGGTTGATCAGCGGCAGCCAGCGGCAATAGGCGTCCATCGCCCCGGCCCGGTCGCCGGCGAACCAGGCATCGGTGATCTGGCGGATGCCGTCGGGGAAGCCGCCGCCGGTCATCGAGCCCGTCGCGCCGGCGTCGAGGTCGGCCATCAGCGTGATCGCCTCCTCCCCGTCCCAGGGGCCGAGGATTGCGTCGCCGCCCAGCGCGATGATCTCCCGCAGCTTCGCCGCGGCCTGCGGCACCTCGATCTTGAAGTAGGAGACGTTCGCGATCTCCCGCGCCATGCGGGCGAGCAGGGCGGCGGACATCGGCGTGCCGGCGACCGGCGCGTCCTGGATCATGATCGGGATCGAGATCGCGTCCGAGACGCGGCGGAAGAAGTCGTAGATGCCCGCTTCGCCTACCCGGATGGTGGCGCCGTGGTAGGGCGGCATGACCATGACCATCGCGGCACCCATCTCCTGCGCGCGGCGGCTGCGCTCGGCGCAGATGTGGGTCGCGAAGTGGCTGGTGGTGACGATGACGGGCACGCGGCCCGCGACGTGGTCCAGCGCCGCCTTCATCACCGTGTCGCGGTCCTCGTCCGTCAGCACAAACTGCTCGGAGAAGTTGGCGAGGATGCACAGGCCCTGCGACCCGGCGTCGATCATGAAGTCGATCGCGCGCCGCTGGCCATCGAGGTCGAGCGTGCCGTCGGCGTGGAAGATCGTCGGCACGACGGGAAAGACGCCGCGATAGGGTTGCGTCATCACGGGGTCCTCAGTGGTTGTCGCGGGCGACGGGCGCGCCCGATCCGCCGACGAGGAAGTCGAGATCCGCCCCCTGGTCGGCCTGCTGAACGTGGTCGATGTACATCTTCACATAGCCCCGCGTCGCCGCGGGCGGCGGCGGCGTCCAGGCAGCGCGGCGCGCGGCGAGCTCCGCTTCCTCGACATGCAGGTGCAGGCCGCGGCCCGCGACGTCGAGGGTGATGAGGTCGCCGCTGCGCACCAGCGCGAGCGGCCCGCCCGCCGCCGCTTCCGGCGCGACGTGCAGCACCACGGTGCCGTAGGCGGTGCCGGACATGCGCGCGTCGCTGATGCGGATCATGTCCCGCACGCCCTGGCGCAGCAGCTTCTGCGGGATGGGCATGTTCCCCACCTCCGCCATGCCGGGATACCCCTTCGGCCCGCAATTCTTCAGCACCATGATGCAGTCGGCGTCGATGTCGAGCGCCTCGTCATCCTTGCGCGCGTGCAGTTCCTCGATGCTCTCGAACACCACGGCGCGGCCGGTGTGGCGCATGAGGTTGGGGGAGGCGGCGGAGACCTTGATGACCGCGCCGTCGGGGCAGAGGTTGCCGCGCAGCACCGCCATGCCGCCCTCGGGCTTGAAGGGCTTGTCCCAGGGGGTGATGACATCCGGCCGCCAGCAGCGGGCGTCCTTCACATTGTCCCAGATGGGCTTGCCGTTCGCGGTGATGGCGTCGCGATCGAGCAGCCCGGCCTCCCCCAGCGTCTTCAGCACCACGGGCAGGCCGCCGGCTTCGAAGAAATCCTCCATCAGGAAGCGGCCGGAGGGCATCAGGTCCACCAGGCAGGGCACGCCGCGGCCGAGCCGGTCGATGTCGTCCAGCGTGAAGGGCACGCCGAGCCGGCGCGCGATGGCCAGCAGGTGCACCACCGCATTGGTCGAGCCGCCGATCGCGCCCAGCACCCGCACCGCGTTCTCGAAGGCCGCGCGGGTGAGGATCTTCGAGATGGTCAGGTCCTCATGGACCATCTGCACGATGCGCCGGCCGGCCATGCGCGCGAGCAGGTTGCGCCGCGCATCGGCAGCCGGGATCGCGGCGTTCTGCGGCAGGCCAAGGCCCATCGCCTCGACCAGCGAGGCCATGGTTGAGGCCGTGCCCATCGTCATGCAGGACCCGGCGGAGCGGTTCATGCCCGCCTCGGCCTCGTGGAATTCCTCGAGCGTCACCTCCCCGGCGCGCAGCTGCTCGCTCATGGAGATGATGTTGGTGCCCGAGCCGATGATCTGGCCGCGATAGACGCCGCGCAGCTGCGGCCCGCCCGAGACGCCGATGGTCGGCAGGTCCACGCTCGCCGCGCCCATCACCAGCGCGGGCGTGGTCTTGTCGCAGCCCATCAGCAGCACCGCGCCGTCGAGCGGGTGGGCGCGCAGCGCTTCCTCCACATCCATCGCGGCGAGGTTGCGGTAGAGCATCGCGGTCGGACGCATCGTCACCTCGCCGAGCGAGGAGACCGGGAATTCCAGCGGATAGCCGCCCGCTTCCAGGATGCCGTCGCGCACATGCCGCGCGAGGTCGCGGAAATGCGCGTTGCAGGGCGTGAGCTCGGACCAGGTGTTGCAGATGCCGATCACCGGCCTGCCGTCGAACTGGTCCTGCGGCGTGCCATGGTTCTTGAGAAAGGAGCGGTAGTAGAACCCCATCTTGTCCTGCCGGCCGAACCAGGCCTGGCTGCGCAGCGGCTTCTTCGCGGACATGCGCGTCAGCCCCGCGCGCGGCGCTGCGCGCCCATGGCACAGGCCAGGTCGAAGGCGGCCTGCAGCGCGCCGATGCGCGCGATGCCGCGGCCCTGGATGTCGAAGCCGGTGCCGTGCGCGCAGGTGGCGATCGGCACGGGCAGACCGCCCGCGACGGTCACGCCGCGCCAGAAGCCCATCAGCTTCATCGCGATCTGCCCCTGGTCGTGGTACATGGTGACGATGGCGTCGACGTCGCGCGACCCGTCCGGCTTCGGCTGCGCGCGCAGGAAGATGGTGTCCGCCGGATAGGGCCCCTCGCAGGGCAGGCCGCGGCGCCGGGATTCCTCGATGGCGGGGCCGATCACATCGATCTCCTCCCGCCCGAAGGCGCCGTTGTCGCCATTGTGGGGATTGAGGCCGCAGACCGCGATGCGCGGCGCGGCGATGCCGGCCTGCAGCAGCGCGCCATGGATCAGGGCGATGGCCTCGATGATGCGCGCGGGCGTGATCAGCTCGGCGACCTCGCGCAGCGCGACATGGCTCGTGACCCGGCAGGTCCAGAGGCCGTCGAGCACGTTGAACTCGCTGGTCGCGCCCCCGTGGCCGAGCACCTCGGCGAACCAGTGCAGCTCATCGGGGTGGCCCATCCGCGCCATGTGCAGCGACGCCTTGTTCAGCGGCGCGAAGCAGATGCCGTCCACCGTCCCGTCCTGCGCCAGCGCCAGGCATTCGCGCAGCGTGTCCATCGCGTGCTGCCCGCCCTCGGCGCTCGAGACGCCGCGCGGGATCGGCGCGCGCCGGCGCACTTCCCGCAGCGCGATGCGGCCCGGCGCCAGGGCGCCCGGGTCGTTCGCGCGCAGGATGGGCAGGTCGACGCCGGCGATGCGCATGCCCTCGGCCAGCTCGTCCGGGTCGGCCACCAGCAGCAGCGCCGCCTTCTCCCGGTTCGCGGGGTCGGACAGCAGGCGCGTCATGATCTCGGGGCCAATGCCCGCGGGATCACCGAGCACGAGGGCAAGGCGAGGGATCATGGTGCGTCTCTCCGGCTGGGGCGCGTCGGGCGGTTCGGCCGCGCCGCGCGCGATCGTCGGCTCGGGCGCCGGTCAGGCGCCCTGCAGCTCGATCTTCTCTTCCTTTTCCGCGGCGTGGTGGAAGTTGCTGCGCTGGTAGCCGGTCATGAAGTCGGGATAGGTGATCGGCTCCATCCGGCCCGGGCTGCCATCCGCGGTGATGGGCGCCATGACGGCGCGGTAGCTCGCGTCGAAGAAGAAGGGGATGGCGTAGCGTTCCTTCCCCGAACGGTTGATGACGCGGTGCGGCGTCGCCATGAAGCGGTTGTCGGTCCAGCGACGCAGCATCATCCCGCCATTGATCAGCAGCGCGCCCTCCGGCGCCGGCGCATCGACCCACTCGCCCGTGGACAGCCGCAGCGACAGGCCGGGAATGCGGTTCTGCGCAAGGATCGTCATGAAGGATGTGTCGAGATGCGGCGCGATGCCGAACTCGTTCTCCGGCGCCGTCGGTTCCTGCTGCGGGTAGTGCGACATGCGCAGCGTGTACATCGGCTCGGTGAAGAAGGGCGCGAAGAAGTCGGCCGGCTTGTCGAGCGCGCGGGCGTAGATCGGCAGCAGAGACAGGGCGAGGCCCTCGAAGGCGTCCATCGCGCGCAGCACCTGCTCGCGGAAGCCCGGCAGGCCCGCCGGCCACTGGTTGCGGCCGCGGAAGCGCACATTGGCCAGCACGTCCGGATGGTCGGCCGGCAGCTCGCGCTTGAAGAACACCGCCTCGTTGGCGTTCGGCAGCGCCACGTCGCCCACCGCGTTCACCCGCGTGGTCGCGCCGCGCAGCGGCATGTAGCCGATGTTGTGCTCGTTGATCCGCATCGCGAGCTTGGCGTCGAGCGGCTGGGCGTGGAAACGCTCCGCCGCCTCGAAGGTCTCGTCCAGCAGGGGCTGGCCGATGCCGTGGTTGCGCACGAAGTAGAAGCCGACCTCGGTGAAGGCGCGGCGCAGCTCGGCGCCCAGCCGGTCGAGCGCCCCCGGCACGCCGGCGCGCAGCGGGCCAAGGTCAAGGACGGGGATCGTGTCGGTCATCTCGGCATTCCTTCCTCGTGGCGGAAGCGTCAGGCTGGCAGGAGGTTCAGCCGCCGCAGCACCTCCCGCTCCTCCTCCATGGTGCGGCGCATCGCCTCGCGATAGGCCTCGCCGTCAAGCAGCAACAGCGGCTGGTCGAGCCGTTCCAGGAACTGCAGATGCGCCGGTTCCTGCGCCGCCGCGCGGAAGGCGTCGGCCAGGATGCGCACCGTGTCCGGGTTCATCCCGCGCGGCCCGATCAGCCCGCCGGGGCTGTCGACCACGATGTCGATGCCGGTTTCCCGCAGCGTCGGCACGTCCGGGAAGCGCCGCGCGCGGGCCGAGGTGTAGATCGCCAGCAGCCGCAGCTGCCCGGCGAGCACCATCGGCGCCCAGCCCGAGGATTCGGAGGCGAAGTGGATCTCCCCGCCCAGCAGCGCGCGCAGCGTGTCCGAGGTGCCGCGATAGGGCACATGCGTCATGGACAGGTCGCGCTGCGCGGCGATGCGTTCCACCACCAGGTGCTGGGTGGAACCGATGCCGAGCGTGCCGTAGTTCAGCCGCCCGGGATTGGCCCGCGCGTGGTCCAGCAATTCGGGCAGCGTGCGCCAGGGCGCGTCGGCGCGCACCACCACGCCCATGGTGAAGCCGGTGATCTGCAGGATGTAGGTCAGGTCGTCGATCGGGTTGTAGGGCGGGCGCGGGTTCAGCAGCATCTGCCGCACCACGCCGACATGCATCTGCGACACGGCGTGCCCGTCCGGCCGCGCTTCCTGCAGCGCGACGGCGCCCAGGATGCCCGCGGCGCCGGCGCGGTTTTCGACCACCACCGGCTGGCCCAGTTGCCGCTGCACGGATTCGGCGAGGATGCGGTAGCCCACATCGGCGGGCCCGCCGGCGGTCCAGGGCACGATCAGGCGGATCGGGCGGTCGGGGAAGCGCGTCTGCGCGAGCGCGGCGGCCGGCATGGCCGACAGCGCGAGAAGCCCGGCGCGGCGGGTCAGGCGAGGCATCGCATCTCACTCCCGGTCGGCCGGGATGTTTCACCCCTTCGCCCCGGGACGCAAGCGGGCGCGGCGCGCGGGGCGAACCCCGCGCGCCGGCCGTGTCGGATCCTGGCTGGGCGTCAGCGCGCGCGGGCGCGCCGGACGAAGCCGCTGACCTCGCCTTCCATCCGGCCCGCCTCGGCCTGCACGCCGGCGGCCGCGTCGCGCACCGCGCGCGCGGTCGCGGCGGTGTTCTCGGAGGATTCGCGCAGCGCCTGCACGTTGCGCGCCGCGGTCGTGGCACCTTCGGCCGCGCGATGCACGCTGCGCGCGATCTCCTGCGTCGCCGCCGCCTGCTCCTCGACCGCCGCGGCGATCGCGGCGGCGACCTCGTCGGTCTCCTCCACGGTGGCGCGGATGGACCGGATCGCCGCCACCGCCTCGCCCGTCGCGGTGCGCATGGCGGAGATCTGCTCGCCGATCGTGCCCGTGGCGCTCGCGGTCTGGGTGGCGAGCGCCTTGACCTCGCTCGCCACCACGGCGAAGCCCTTGCCGGCCTCCCCCGCGCGGGCGGCCTCGATGGTCGCGTTCAGCGCCAGCAGGTTGGTCTGCTCGGCGATGGCGCCGATCATGCGCACCACCTCGCCGATGCGGTTCGCCGCGTCCGACAGGCCCTGGATCGTCGGGTCGGTGTTCTGCGCGTCCTGCGCGGCGCGCCGGGCAATGGTGGACGCGCTGGTCACCTGGCGCGTGATCTCGGCGACCGAGACGGACAGTTCCTCGGCCGCGGCCGCGACGGCCTGGGCCTCGTTCGACGTGGCGCCGATCGCCGTGCCGGCCTCGTGCGACGCGGCGATCGCCTCCTCGGCGCGCGCCAGCAGCGTGTCGGCCTGCAGGCGCATGCCGTCGGCCTCCTGCGTCACGCGCCCGACCGAGGAGCCCATCTCGCTCTCGAAGGTGGCGGCGAAGCCGTGGAATTCCTCCGCCTGGCGCTCCATCGTCGCGATGCCGGCATTGATGTCGCGCGCGGCGGCGCCGAAGGCGCCCGGCAACCCGCGCATCAGCACCTTGCGATGGTGGCGTCCCTCGGCGGCGGCGCGCATCGCGCCACCCGCCTCGCGCACGAAGGCGTCGGTCACGTCGAGCATCGCGTTGACCGAGCGCTGCAGGTCGCCGGCCATGCCGCCGCGCGGCGCGCCCAGCACGCGCGCTTCCATGTCGCCGCGTCGCGCACGCTCGCAGGCCTCGGCGACGGCGCGGATCAGCGCCGCGCTGCGGCTGTCGCGGATGCGCAGCGCCACCCAGGCGGCGACGCCGCAGCAGGCCGGCAGCAGGCTCGCCAGCATGCCCGCCTCGAGCACCGAGGCCGCCACGCTGCCGAGCAGCCCCGCGAGCACCGCGGCGCCGAGGGCCGGCTGGAGGAGCCGGTCAGAGAGCGAAGGCGAAGCGGTCATAGCTCATCTCCTTCTCGGCGAGCATGGCGGCGAGGGCGGCGGCGCCCATCTGCTGGCCGCGCTTGCGGTCTTCCTCCCGCTGCTCGACGGCGAGCAGGTCGCGATAGAGCGCGGAGACGCTCGCCACCTGCTTCGGCTCGGGCTTGCGACGGTTGGAATGGAAGCCCAGCACGGCGCCGTCCGGGCCGAAGCTCGGCGTCACATGCGCGAAGACCCAGTAGTGGTCGCCGTTGGTCGCGAGGTTCAGCACGTAGCCGAAGAATTCCCCGCCCGACTGGATCGTCTTCCACATCAGCTCAAAGACGCAGCGCGGCATGGCGGGGTGTCGCACCAGGCTGTGCGGCGCGCCGATCGCGTCCTTCCACGTCAGGACCGAGACGCGCAGGAACACCTCGTTGGCGTAGGTGATCCGGCCGCGCGGGTCGGTCTTGGTGACGATAATCTCGTCCTCGCCGAGCGGACTTTCCCGGCCGGTCGGCGTCGGTCTCGTGACAGACATGGCCCACTCCGTATCGTGCGCCGGGCGGATCGCGGCGCGTAGGAGGATGATGCGCCTCCAGGCGATAACGGATCGTTGAACTTCGTTGCGCAGATGTGACCGTATTTCTACGACGCCGAATGCTCGAGGCTGCCGAGCAGCGCGCGCTCCTCGTCGGGCACCATCACATGGAATGCCGCGCCCGTGCCCAGCGCCTCGGACGCCGCCCATATGCGGCCGCCATGCGCCTCGACGATGGCGCGGCACATGGCAAGCCCGATGCCCATGCCCTCGGGCTTGCTCGACACCACCGGCTCGAACAGCCGCCGCCGCACCTCCGGCGGAATGCCCGGCCCGGAATCGCGCACCACGATCTCCACGCCCTCGCCGCCGTCGCCGCGATGCGCCGACATGAAGACGCGGGGCACGCTGCCGGGCGGCGCGGCCTCGATCGCGTTGCTGAGGAGGTTGGCCACGACCTGGCGCAGCTGCACCGCGTCGCCGAACACCTGAAGCCCCGGCGGCGTGACCGACAGGCCGATCTCGGCGTGCCCGCGCTGCAGCGCCTCGGTGCGGACCTCCTCGAACAGGTCGGTGACGCGCAGCGTCGTCACCTCGCGGTCGGCGCGACCGATGAAGTCGCGCAGCCGGCGCACGATCCCGCTCGCGCGCAGCGCCTGGGCCGATGCCTTCTCCAGCAGCCCGGCCAGGCGCGCGCGCTCCTCCTCGGCCACGCCGACGCGCCCGGCGAGCATCGCCGCCGCGCCCGTGTAGTTCATCATGGCGCCCAGCGGCTGGTTCAGCTCATGCGCGAGGCCCGCCGCCATCGCGCCCATCGCGCCGAGGCGGGAAGCGCGCATCGCCTCGGCCTCCAGCCCGCGCAGCCGCGCCTCGGCCTCCCGCATCGCGGTCACGTCGCGCAGCACGGCAAGGTGCCCGGTGCCGCCGCCGGCCAGCGGAAAGGGTACGCCGCTCGCCTCAACGCGGTGGCGCTCGCCGTCGCGCCCCGCCAGGTCGACCTCCCATTGCACCGTCTCACCCGCGCAGACGCGCGCATGCGCCGCCTGCCAGGCAGTCCGGTCCTCGGGCGTCAGCCGGTCGAGCAGGCGCGGCTCGTCGCCAATCAGGGCGGCGGCGGCCGCGTTGGTTGCACTGATCGCGCCATCGGGCCCGATCTTGACCACGGCCAGCGGCACCGCCTCCAGGATGGCGCGGATGCGCGCCTCCCCATCTGCCAGCGCGGTCTCCAGCGCCTTGCGCGCGGTGATGTCCTGGAGGGTTCCGAGCATGCGCACGGGCCGCCAGTCTGCCTCCCTCTCGACCACCCGGCCGCGATCCAGCACCCAGATCCAGTGCCCGTCGCGATGTCGCAGCCGGTGTTCGCTCACATAGGCGCTGGTCGCGCCGCGGAGATGCTCATCGAGCTGCCGGCGCACCTCCGGCATATCCTCGGGATGGACCCGCCTCTCCCAGAAGGACACGTCCTGCTCGATCTCGGAGAGCGCATAGCCGAGCATGGCGGCGAATGCCGCCGTGAAGGTCGCACGGCCGCTCGGAATGTGCACGTCCCACATCCCCTCGCCCGTCGCCTCGACCGTCAGGCGCAGCCGCTCCTCGCTCTCCCGCAGGCGTTCCTCGAGCATGCGCCGGTCCGTCACGTCGAAGTTCACGCCGAGGATGCGCGCCGGCCCGCCATCCGGCCCGGGGATCGCCCGCCCGATGCCCTGCAGCCAGCGCAGGCTGCCGTCGCGCTGCGGGACGCGGAAGGTCACGTCGAAGGGCGCGAAGGGTCCGTCCTTCTCATGCGCCTGCCACTTGGCGCGGGGGGCGTCGTCCGGATGCACGATGCGCTGCCAGTGCTCGCGCGGGAATTCGAGCGGATGGTCGGGCGGCAGGCCGTAGAGCCGCGCCGTATCCGGCGCGAGGCGCGTCACGCCCCGGATCAGGTCGATCTCCCAGATCCCGATGCCGGCCGCCTCATGCGTCAGGCGCAGGCGCATGTCGCTCTCGGCCAGCGCGGCCTCGGCGCGGCGCCGCTCGCTCACGTCGCGGATGATCCCGGTCAGGTGGGCCTGGCCGTCCGAGGTGAAGGACCCGATCGACAGCTCGACCGGGAATTGCGACCCGTCGCGCCGCCGCGCCACCATGGCGCGCCCTTCCAGGCCGAGGACGCGCGGCAGCGCGCCGGGCCGTTGCGCCGCGACGAAGCCGGCCTGGCGCCAGACATCCGCCGGCGGCATCAGCAACGCGATGTCGCAGCCCAGGATCTCGGCCAGGGAGGCATAGCCGAACATGCGCAGCGTCGCGCCATTGGCGGCGACGATGCGGCCCTGCGCATCGGCGATGACGATGCCGTCCGCCGCCGTCTCGACCACCGACCGGTAGCGCTGCTCGCTCTCGGTCAGCGCCTTCTCGGCCGCCTTGCGGGCCGAGACGTTGATGATGACGCCGATGGCGGTGAGCGGCGTGCCGTCCGCCGCGTACTGGTAGTCGGCGCGCGCCTCCATGTGGCGGATCTCGCCGGTGTCCGGGTCGCGCAGCCGGTAGTCGACCGTGACGCCCTGGGCACGGCGCGCCAGCGCGGCGACGACCGTCTCCTCGACGCAGGCCCGGTCCTCGGGGACCATGTGGCGCAGCCAGTCGCCCATCAGCATGGGGTTGGCGGGTAGCGGGCTGCCATGCACCGCCCGCGCCTCGTCCGAGACCTCGACCGTGCCCGCGACGAGGTCGCGCCGGAAGGTCCCGACGCCGCCGGCGGCCATGGCGAGGCGCAGCATCTCCGCGCGCTCGCGCAACTCGGCCTCGCGCGCGAGGACCGCCGCATGGGCGTCGTACTCGGCGGAGCGGTCGAGGACGGAGACGAGGATGGCGGCGCGATCCTCGAAGATCACCGGCGCGGCGTTGATCTCGACCATCCGCTCGCGGCCATGGGCATCGCGATGCACCCAGGGTCCGGACATCGTATCGTGCCGCGGCTGCACGGCCCGCCAGCGATCGAGCCGCTCGGCTTCCGCGGGCGAGCGGATGTCGCGGATCGTCATCCGCAGGAACTCGTCGCGCGACCAGCCATAGGATTCGACCGCGGCCTCGTTCACGTCGAGGAACCGCAGGCTCCCCTGCTCGAAGATCCACATCGGGACCGGGTTCGACCAGAAGGGCGGCGGCCCTGACAGCCGGATCGGCGGGGGGACGGGCGGGCTCACTTGGATGCGGGGATTCCTAAGGCGGGCGTGGCCGGCTGCGCCAGGGCATGCACCCCCGCAATTCTACGGAGGTGAAACGTCCTGGCCTTCGGCACCACATTATCATGTCGAGGCTGTGCGATCACGGAAAGCGATGTCCGTCGAGACTGAGGGACTGTCCTGCATGCGCGCGGCTGACGCTGCGGAACCCTTCGTCGCCGTGCAGGTGCCGGACGCGGACTGGCAGGATTCCCTCGTGCTGATGCTGCGCGCGGCCGGCCTGCCCTGCGATGGCTTCGCCGCGCCGGAGGACCTGCTGCTGCCGCCTTTCGCGACCGCGCCACGGCGCGTCGCGCTGACCATGGGCCCCCGCGGGCGGCTGCCCCATGCCGCGGCCCCGGTCGCGGCGCTGCGCGCGGCCGGCGTCGCGGCGCCGGTCCTCATGCTCGTGCCCGGCCCGGTGGAACCCGCGCTCGCCTGCCGCCTGCTGGCGATGGGGGAGGCCGAGGTGCTGGAGAACCTCTCCGCGACGCCGACCGTGCTGTCCGCCCTGCGGCTGCTGGCCGAAGGCGTCGTGCAGCCGGCCGATGCGCCGCTCTCGCCGCTGGCGCGCCGGGCGCTCGGGATGATGCTGGGCGGGCGCAGCCGGCGGACCATCGCCGGGGCGCTCGCGATGCGCCTGCCCGATCTCGACGCGCTGGTGGCGGATGCCGTCGCGGCGCTGGCGGTGCCCGGGCCGGTCGCGCTGCTGCGGGCGGCGCGCCAGAAGGGGCTTCTGCCCAGCTGAGGCAGGCCGCGGCGCCGGCCTTCGGCCTTCAGCCGGCCGGGGGGGACGCGCGGGTGGCCGCGCCGGGTGCCGGCGCGACCCGGCTGTGGCGGGCCACGCGGCAGCCGGCGCGCACGACCAGCGTGGCGAGGTCCCCGGCGCAGCGAGCCGGGGCATCGATCCCGCGGTCGAGGTCCACCCGCACCGCATGGCCGCCGGCGGTCGCGGCGATCAGCGGCACCCAGGGGCGTTCCTCCCGCAGCAGGGAGACGATATCCCCGGCGCCATGCAGGTCCGCGAGGCTGCCGCAGACGACAAGGTCGATCCGCGGCGGCAACACCACCCCGTCGCGGCGGGCGGGCGCGATCGGGATCACCTCGAGCCCCAGCAGGTGCAGCGCGGCCGAGAGCTTGTCCCGTTCGCCGGCATGCGCGGCGACCAGCAGCGCGCGCCGGCCGAACAGCGCGCAGTTCGGGCCTTCCTGGGCGCAGGGCAGGGCGCAGGCCGAGGTCACGGCGCGGCCCTCGCCGCCAGCCATGGCCCCCGTCGCCAGGCGGCGGGCCGGCCCTGGCCGGCGGGGGGGTTGTTGGGAAGACCTCGCATTTATGTTACTTCCTGATCGCAGCCCGGGATCGCGCCCGTGACGCGCGAGGCTGTACATTGAGCAGCCTCGCACAATCCAAAAATGCGCGCTCGCTCGCTATTTTTCGACTAGGAAAACTACGGAGTCCGGACGTGCCACTGACGAAAGATCTCCCCGGCAGGCAGGCGCGGCAGGCCGGGCCGGACCCATCTCCATGAGGCGCGCCGACGCCACGGCGCGACCCGCGCGGCTCCTGGTCGTCGACGACGACGAGGCCGTGCGCGACTCCCTCGTCGCGCTGCTCGAAGCCGGCGGCCACCAGGCCGAGACGCGCATCTCCTCCGCCGACCTGCGCGCCCGCGGCATCCCGCCCGGCACCGCCTGCCTGCTGCTCGACGTCAGGCTGGGCGAAGGCGATGACGGGCTCGACCTGATGGCGGACCTGAAGCGCAACGGGCTCGCCACGCCCATCGTGGTCATCACCGGGCATGGCGACGTGCCGCTCGCGGTGCGCGCGATGCGCCTCGGCGCCTTTCACTTCATCGAGAAGCCCTTCACCGCCGAAACCCTGCTCGACGTGGTCACCGAGGCGCTGGACGCCGCGGCGCCCGCCGCCGACGCCGCCGCGCGCATGGCGCGGCTGACGGTGCGCGAGCGCGAGGTGGTCGACGGGCTGGTCGCCGGCAAGCAGAACAAGATCGTCGCCGCCGAGCTCGGCATCAGCGTCCGAACGGTCGAGGCGTATCGCGCGACCGTCATGTCGAAGCTCGGCCTGCGCTCCTTCGCCGAGCTGGTCCGCCTCGCGCTGGCCGCCGGCAGCCCGTAGTTCCACCACAGCGCAATGCCGGGGCAGACGCGGCGTGGCACGGTCGCGAAACTGTCACCATCCGGCGGCAATGGCGCCGCCGCGAAGGATCCGGTCACATGCGTGCCATCCAGCAGAGCCACGAGGACACCCAGGACGCGGGGACGATCGACGTCCCGCCCGAAGCCGCCCTCGCCGCCGCGCAGTACATCCTCGGGATGGTCGCCGGCGACCTCGCGCGCGCGGGCTTCTATGCCTCGGCCCAGGCCGTCGCCGCGCTGGCCGACTTGATCCCGGGCGGCCGCCGGCCGCACTGACGCCGGGGGCCGGGGCCACAGCCCCGGTTCGCGCCGGGCGCAGGCGCCGAAGATGAAGCGCGCGGCGCCATGGCATCGCGCTGCCGTTCGGGTATCGTTTCGTCATCGATGCGATACCCGCCGCCGCGCCTCCGCCACAGCACAGCCGCGCCGCCATGCGGATCGCGCTGACCAGCCCATTCTGCTGGCCGCAGCGCCGGCGCGGGTCGGAACGGCTGCTGCACGACCTGTCGCACTGGCTCGCCGGGCGCGGCCATGACGTCACGGTCATCGCGACGGCGCCGGGCGAGCGACGCGTCGAGGCGGACGGCGCGGTCCGACGCATCCTGCTGCCGCAGCGCGGCCCGCTCGGGCTCGAACTGCGCGCGCTGAACTTCTTCCACCGCTTCGCCTTCCAGGTCGAAGCCGAGATCGCGGCCGACCCGCCCGACGCGGTGCTCTCGCTGAACTACCACGACGCCTGGGGCGTGCTGCGCGCCCGCCGCCGCGGTGCCCGCACGCGGCTCGTCTACCAGGCGGTCGGCATCCCCATGCGCCGCTACTTCCGGCGCATCCCGCTCGATGGCTGGATGTTCCGCCGGGTGCTGCGCGGCGCGGAGGATGTGCTGACCATCTCCCGCTTCGCGCGCGGCCTGCTCGCGGCGGAGTTCGGCCGGGACAGCCGGCTGCTGCACGCGCCGACGGATCTCGCGCCGCTGCTCGCCGCGCCGAAGCCGCCGCCCGGCGGCGCGCCGCGCCTGTTGTTCGCCGCCGACCTGAACGAGCCGCGCAAGGGCGCGCTGCTGCTCGCCCGCGCCTTCGCCCGCGTCGCAGCCGCGCGGCCCGGGACGCGGCTCGACTATTCCGGCCATGCGGATGCGACGGTGCAGGCGGCGATCCGCGCCGCGGTGCCGCCGCACCTGATCCCCGCCATCGCCTTCCACGGCGTCGGCGCGGTCGGCGACCTGCCGGCGCTGTATGCCAGCGCCTCGGTCTTCGTGCTGCCGGCGATCTGGGAAGCGCAGGGGATGGTGCTGGTCGAGGCGCTGGCCGCCGGCACGCCGGTGGTGGCCTGCGACCATGGCGGCGTTGGCGACATCGTGGACGACCCGGCGATCGGACGGCTGTTCGCCCCGGGCCCGATCCGCGACCACGCCGCGACCGACGACGCCGCGCTGGCCGAGGCGATCCTCGCCGCCGCCGACCTCGCCGCGCGCCCCGGCACGGAAGCGGCCTGCCGCGCCCGCGCCGCGGCCTTCGGGCTCGACCGGCTCGGCCCGGCCTACGAGGCCTGCCTGGCCGGCGAAGGGGGCACCGCCGACGGCCACATCCGACCGTCCTGATCCGCTCCTGTCGGACTGCGTCGCGCGGGATCGATGGCGCCGGGGGCACGACACGCGCCCGACAGGATGGCTGCCGCGCCGGCCTGACGCACCGACAGTCGGCGCCCGATCGACCCGCCCTGGACGCGACGCGGCGCGCGGCCCGATCATCCCCGCCCACCATGCCGGAGACCGCGATGCGCCTGACCGTCGAACCGCTGACCGCGGAAGCCTTCGCGCCCTTTGGGGAGGTGCTGTCCGCCCCCGACGCCCCGGGCCGCGGCTACATCGACGCCGCGCTGGCGAACCGCCGCGCGCATGCGAAGCCGAGCCTGTCCTTCACCTTCAAGGCGCCGGCCAGCCTGCCGCTCGCCTCCACGGTGATGGAGCGGCACCTGCATTCCTCGCAATCCTTCGTGCCGATGGATGCCGGGCGGTGGCTCGCCATCGTCGCGCCGCATGGCGCGGATGGCAGGCCCGACATGGCGCGCGCCAGGGCGTTCCTCGCGCGCCCCGACCAGGGCGTGACCTATGGCGCCGATGTCTGGCACCACCCCTTCACCGTGATCGACCGCCCGGCGCGCTTCGCCATCTTCATGTGGAAGGATGGCGGGCCGGAGGATGACGAGTTCGTCGACGTGCCGCCCTTCGAGGTCGTGCTGCCGGACGCCGCCGGCTAGGGCCGGTTCCGGTCAGCCGGGAACGGCCGGCCGGATGGCACCGCCGCGCGCGCTCAGCGCTCGGCGAAGGCGCCGTCGAGGATGTTGCGCACCGGCCGCGCGAGCCACTGCAGCAGCGTGACCTCCCCCGTCGCGATCTCGGCCGAGACGCTCATGCCGGGGGAGACGCGCATGCCGCGGCGCGGGTCGCCGACATGCTCGGAATCGAGCGCGACCTCCGCGCGGAAGAACATGCTGCCGTCCTGCCGGCGGAAGGAGGATGCGGAGACGTGCCGCACCGTCCCCGGAATGCTGCCGAAGCGCGCCGGATCGTAGGCCAGCACCTTCACCCGCGCGCGGCTGCCGGGGCGGACGCCGCCGACCTGGTCGGCGGGAAGTTCGACGGTGGCGAGCACGCCGGCATCCTCGGGCACGATCTCGGCCACCATCGCGCCGGGTTCCAGCACGTTGCCGACACCGCGCGGCGCCATCTCCTTCACCACGCCCGCGGCGGGTGCGCGCAGCACGCTGCGGGCGAGCCGCGCCTCGGCGCGCAGCAGCGCCTGATGCGCCTCCGCGCGGTCGGACTCGACGCGGACGAGTTCGGCCAACGCCTCGTTGCGCGCGCGCGCGGCGAGCTCGTCCCGCCGCGCGCGCGCTTCCTCGACCGCCAGCCGCGCGGCGGCGATGTCGGAGACGCTGCGCTCCACCTCGCCCTCCGCGCGCAGATGCGTCTGCCGGAGGGAGAAGACCTCGTTGCGGCGCGCGAGGCCGCGCTCGAGCATCGCCGACATGACCGTGACCTCCTGCCGCGCGAGGTCGCGCGCCTCGGCGGTCGAGGCGAGCAGCGCCGTCTCCCGCGCCACGGCGGATTCGCGGGAGGCGATCTCGGCATCCAGCACGGCGAGCTGGGCGGCGCGCAGACGGGCCGCGGCCTCGGCCATCGCCGCCTGGCTGTCGCGGATCGGCGCCAGCGCGTCGGAGGCCGCGGGACCGAGCGCGGCGAGCCGTCCCTCCGCCGCGGCGGTGAGGCGTTCGGCGGCGAGGCTGAGCGCGGCATGGCGCGCGCGCGCGGCCTCGGCCTCGGCCCGTGCCTCGGCGGTGTCGATGTACAGCAGCGCCTGGCCTTCCGCCACGCGGTCGCCCGGGGCGACGAGGATGGCGGTGACGCGGCCGCCATCGGGATGCTGCACGGGCTGCACGAAGCCCTGCGGCATGATTTCCCCCTGCCCGGCGGCGCGCTGCGTCACCGGGAAATGCGCCGCCCAGCCGAGAAAGCCGCCGAGCATGACGAGCCCGAGCAGGATCGCCGCGCGCGCGGAGGCGGGCGGCGGGCATTCCTCCAGCTCCTGCACCGTCAGCGTGTAGCGGCGCGCGGCGGGCGCCGGCGGACGGATCGCGGGCGGCGACGGGCTTTCGTTCGGCGTCATGGCGTGGTCTCCGGCCGGGGCGCGGCGGCGGGCGGGGCGAGCGGGCGAAGCACGCCCTGGCCAAGGGTGAAGGCGCGGTCGCAGCTGCGGATCAGGTCCGGGCGATGCGTCACGATCAGCACGCCGACCTGCCCGTGCAGCCGCCGCAGCAGGGCGGCGAGCCGTTCCTCCCGCGCGCGGTCGAGGGCGCGGGTCGGATCGTCGAGCAGCAGGATCTCCGGCCGGCGCAGCAGCGCCTGGGCGAGCGCGAGGCCCTGGAGCAGGCTCTGCGGCAGCCGCGCCTTGTCGAGGTCGTTGAGTCGCGTGCCGAAGCCTTCCGGCAGGGCGAGGATGTCCTCGAGGATGCCGACCTCCTCGCAGGCATCGGCGAGCTCGGCATCCTCGGCCCCCGGCGCGGCCAGCCGCAGGTTCTGCGCGACCGTGCCGTAGATCAGCGCGGGGCGCTGCGGCAGGTAGCCGATGCGCGCGCGCAGCGCGGAGGGATCCAGCTGCGCGATGTTCACGCCGCCCAGCGTGACGATGCCGCCCTGCGGCGGCACGAGGCCGAGCGCGCAGCGCAGCAGCGTGGACTTGCCCGCCCCAGACGGCCCGGTCAGCGCCACGCGCGCGCCCTGCGGCAGGGCGAGCGAGGCGCCGGCGAGCAGCGGCGCGCCGCCCGGCGCGCGCAGCACCACGCCATCCAGGCGCAGCGTGCGGCCCTGGCCCTTGGCGCGCGGCGCGTCCGGCGCGGGGCGCGGTTCCTCGGCCAGCGCCTGGAGCCGGTGCAGCTGCGCGACGGAATCGGCCACCTGGCGGGCGCGGCTGACCGCGAGGAAGAAGGATTGCAGCGGCACGATGACGCGCCAGGACAGCATGATGGCCGCCACCAGCGCGCCCGCGGTGATGCGCCCTTCGATCACCAGGCTCGCGCCCAGCGCCGCGACGCCGCAGGCCGCGGCCGGCAGGCCGAGCTGCGCGACGAGTTCGACCGCGTGGCTGGCGCGCGCCGCGCGGGCAT
This sequence comes from Roseomonas nitratireducens, assembly GCF_017813355.1. Classification (GTDB taxonomy): domain Bacteria; phylum Pseudomonadota; class Alphaproteobacteria; order Acetobacterales; family Acetobacteraceae; genus Neoroseomonas; species Neoroseomonas nitratireducens. The sequence continues at coordinate 74,378 of NZ_JAGIYZ010000008.1, read as the reverse complement.
GGGCGGCGGCGGCGGCGGCCGAGATGTCGCGGAACCGCGCGAGCCAGGCGGCTTCCGCGCCGGTCGCGCGCAGCGTGCCGGCATGGGACAGGGTCTCGAGGATCAGGCGGCGGCGCTCGGCCGCGAGCAGCCCGGCGCGGCGCTCCTTCTCCCGCGCGCGGGGGACGAGGAAGAGCGCGAAGACGACCTGCACCGGCAGGATCAGCAGCGGCACGACGACGACGAGCCCGGCCAGCGCCCAGATCACGCCGAGGAAGACGATGACGAGCGGCACCTGCAGGATGAGCTGCGGCAGCGGGCCGGTGAAGACCTCCCGGCTCGCCTCCAGGTCGCGCATGCGCATCACCTGCGCCGCGGGATCCTGCGAGGTGACGGCCGAGAGCGGCAGGCGCAGCACCTTCCCGAAGACCAGCCCGAGCACTTGGCGTTCCGCGCGTTCGCCGATGCGCCCGATGCCGCGGGCGAGCATGGTGCGCAGCGCGACGTCGCAGGCGAGCGCGCCGAGGAAGCCGGCGCCGAGCGCCAGCAGCGGCGCCGCCTGGCCGCCGGGGATCACCATGTCGAAGGCGATCATCACGACGAGGCCGAGCGCGATGGAGGCGAGGGAGGAAAGCACCGAGAGCGCGGCGAGCCCGGCGATCGGCCCGGCATGCTCCGACAGCAGGCGCGGCAGCAGCGGGCGGTCGGCACCTTCCAGCGCCTCGTCCCGGCCGGCGAAGACGTGCAGTTCCCCGGGTAGGGCGACGGCGTGGACGCGCTCGGGCTCGGCGCGATCCTCCCGCGCGACGAGGAGGAAGCGGTCCGTGCGCCCGACGACGATCGACAGCCGCCCGCCGGGCGCGATCCACAGCGCGGGCAGCAGCGTCGCGGGCAGGCGGCCGCTCGCGCCTTCCCAGCGGCGGGGGGCGAGGCCAAGGCGCGTCGCGGCGGCAAGGACCGCCGGGCCGGTGTCGTTGGCCATGGCGTGGGGCAGCGCCTCGAGCAGCGCGCGGTCACCGAGGCGGTGGCCGAGCCGGGCCGCGAGCTCGCGCAGCACCCAGGGCGCGCCCTCCCGCGCCGGCCCGTCGGAGAAGCCGACCGGGCCGGCCGGCCGGGCGAGCGCGGCGAGCGGCGCGTTCACGATGGCGCGTCCTCGACCAGCGCGCATTCCTCGATGCGCAGGCGGCGATCGGCGATGGCGAGCCAGTCGCGCCGGTCGGTGACCATCAGGATCGCGGCGCCCGGCTTCAGGCGCCGCAGCAGCTCGCGCATCCGGCGCTCGCCGTCGCGGTCCTGGGACGCGGCGGCATCGTCGAAGAGGATGATCCGCGGCCGCGCGACCAGGGCGCGGACGGCGGCGACGCGCTCGGCGACGGAGGGCGGCAGTTCCTGCGCGTCCCCGCGGCCGACCTGCGTGGCGTAGCCCGCGGGCAGGCGGTGGAAATGCTCGTCGAGGCCGAGCTCCGCGGCCAGGGCGAGCGCATCCTCCTCCAGCGCCGGGTCGAAGCGGCAGAGATTGTCGATGACCCGGCCCGGGAGAAGCGTGGGCCGCTGCGGCAGCAGCGCGACATGGCGGCGGAGCGACGCCTCGTCCAGCGTGGCGCGGTCCCGCCCGTCGACGCGCATCGTGCCGCCATCGGCCGGAATCAGCCCGGCGATGGCCAGCAGCAGGCGGGTCTTGCCCGACCCGCCCGGCCCCCGCAGCGCGACGCATTCGCCGCGGCGCAGCGTGAGGTCGGCGTCGCGCAGCAGCAGGCCGCGATGCGGCGCGGCGAGGCGGAGGCCTTCGATGGAAAGTTCCCCGATGTCCTCGACGGTGGCGCCGCCCCGGGGCTGCTGCGGCGTGGCGAGGATGGCGCCGATCCGCGCGCGGGCGGCGCTGGCGCGAGCGAGGGTGGGCGTCGATGCGGCGAGGCGCGCGACGGGCTCCAGCCCGCGGCTGGCGAGCAGGATGGCGGCGGCGAGCGCGCCGCCGGCCAGCTGGTCCTGCATGACGAGCCAGGCGCCGGCGAGCGCGACGGCCGCGGTGACGCACTGGCTGCCGGCCATGGACAGCGACTGGCAGAGCTGGACGGCGAAGGCGGTACGCCGGCCCGCCGCGGCGCTCGTCGCGACGAGGCGTTCGTGCCGGCGCAGCATGGCGGCTTCGGCGCCCATGGCCTTGAGCGGCTCGATGGCGGCGACGGCCTCGAAGGTCAGGTCGTGGCGGGCGGCTTCCGCCGTCGTGCGATCGGCGATGGCGCGCGCGGCGAGCGGCGCGACCGCCGCGGCGGCGAGCAGGCCGGGCAGGCCCGCCAGCATGGCAATGCCCGCGAGCAGCGGCGACAGCCAGGCGAGGAAGCCGAGATAGACCAGCGCGAAGGGAAGGTCGGCCAGCGCGAAGGCGAGTTGGCCCGTGCGGTGGGCACGCCATTCCGCGATCGCCGCCAGCCCGTCGGCCTGCGCGCCGGACGTCGCCGCGGCGCGCGGATGGGCGTGGAGGATTCGCGACAGGGCGAGGCGCGTGAGGGCATGTTCCTCCTGCGCCGCGGACCAAGCGGTGATGCTCGCCCGGGCGTGCCGGAGCGCAGCCTCGATCGCAACGGCGACGGCCACGCCCATCAGAAGCGCGGCCAGCGTGCCATAGGCTGCGTTGGGGATGATGCGATCGTATACCTGCAGCAACAGCACGGGCACCGCCAGCGCGACGATGTTCAGCAGCGCCGACGCGGCCAGCGTGTCGATGCGTGCCGAGACCAGGCCCGGCAGGCGATATGTCGCAGCCCGTTCCATCATGACATCCTGTCGGATGCGGACCGTTCCGGGTCCGCGCATCCGACGGCTAGCACGGGTGAGGTTCAAGAAGCGTGAAGGCGCCGTGCCGGGTCGCGGTCCTACTGCCAGGTCAGGCGTTCGATATCCTGGAAGGTGATCTGGGAATTGTCGGCGAAGACGATATGGCCGTCGGCGTCGGCGGAAAGTTCGAGGAAGCCGGCGCCCTGGCTGACGACCGCCTCCGAGGTCAGCTGGAGGGTCCAGCTGCCGCCGCCATGGGATCCGACATGGTCAAGCGCGATCGTGTCGGTTCCGGCCCCGCCGGAGAAGGTGTCGGACAAGCCGTCATTGTTCGCGACCAGCCGGTCGTTGCCGGCCCCGCCCTGCAGGACATCCGCGCCGTTGCCGCCTTCGAGCGTGTCGTTGCCGTCCTCGCCCATCAGGGTGTCGTCGTGGTTGCCGCCCCAGAGGCTGTCCTGGTCGGCGCCGCCCCAGAGCATGTCGTTCTCGTTGCCGCCGTCGATGGTGTCGTTGCCGGCCTCGCCCCAGAGGCTGTCATTGTGGTTCTCGCCTTCGATGCTGTCGTCGCCGGCGCCACCGAAGCCGTAATCGGCCCCGTCGCCAGCGCGCAGCGAGTCCCGCCCCGCCCCGCCCCAGAGCTGGTCGTTGCCGTTGTCGCCCTTCAGCTCGTCGTTGCCGTCCTCGCCCCAGAGGCGGTCCTGGCCGTTGTTGCCGTCGAGCTTGTCGTCGCCGCCGCGGCCGCGCATGTCCTCGTTGCCGCCGGCGGAGGAGAGGTTCTCGTCGGCCGCGGTACCGGTGCGCTGCGTTTCGGCGAAGTTGGTGACGTTGATGGTCACGGTGCGGTCGACGCTGGCGCCGGAGCCGTCGGTGCTGCGGATGGTGACGCTGTGCGAGGCCTGTTCCTCGCGATCGAAGGCGGTGTTGTAGCGCAGCGCCAGGGTATTGCCGCGGATCTCGAACATCTGGTCCGGATCGCCGACGATCGAATAGGTATGGTTGTCCGCCGCGTCGGCGTCGCTGGTGCTGAGCGTGGCGATGGCGCCACCGGGCGCGGTGCGCTCCCCCGCGCTGGTCGTGGCCAGCGCGATGGCGGTGGGGGCCGTGTTGGCCGGGGCGGAAGCCGCGACGGTGATGTCGAAACTGTCGGCGATGCTCGCACCGGCGCGGTCGGTGGCAGTGACGCGGACGGAGAGGGTCCCGACATCGCCATCGCCCGGCGTGCCGGAGAATGTGCGCGTCGTCGCGTCGAAGGTCAGCCAGGACGGCAGGGGGGAGCCGTCCGCGCGCGTCGCCGTGTAGGTCAGGGTGTCGCCGGCATCGGCATCGGCGAAGGCGTTCGCGGGGACCTGGTAGGTGAAGGCGCTGTCCTCGGTCGCCGCGCGGTCGGCGATCGCGTTGGCCAGCGTCGGCGCATCGTTGGTGTTCGAGATGGTCAGGGTGAAGTCGTCGCTGACGCTTGCACCGCTGCCGTCCGTCGCGATGACACGGACGGAGATGGCGCCGACATCGCCGTTCCCGGGCGTGCCGGAGAATGTCCGCGTCGTCGTGTCGAAGGACAGCCAGGATGGCAGGGGGGAGCCGTCCGCGCGCGTCGCGGTGTAGGTCAGGGTGTCGCCGGCGTCCGGATCGACGAAGGCAATTGCTGGGACCTGATAGCTGAAGGCGCTGTCCTCAGTCGCCGTACGGTCGGTGATCGCGTTGGCCAGCGTCGGCGCATCGTTGGTGTTCGCAATGGTCAGCGTGAAGTCGTCGCTGATGGTCGCGCCGCTGCTGTCGGTCGCGATGACGCGGACGGAGATGGCGCCGACGTCGCCGTTTGCGGGCGTGCCGGAGAAGCTGCGTGTCGTCGCGTCGAAGGACAGCCAGGACGGCAGGGGGGCGCCGTCCGCGCGCGTCGCCGTGTAGGTCAGCGTATCGCCCGCATCGGCATCGGCGAAGGCGTTCGCGGGGACCTGGTAGGTGAAGGCGCTGTCCTCGGTCGCGGCGCGGTCGGCGATCGCGTTGGTCAGCATCGGCGCGTCATTCGTGTTGCCGACGGTCAGGGTGAAGTCGTCGCTGATGCTCGCGCCGCTGCTGTCGGTCGCGATGACACGGACGGAGATGGCGCCGACGTCGTCGTTCCCGGGCGTGCCGGAGAATGTCCGCGTCGTCGCATCGAAAGACAGCCAGGATGGTAGCGGGGAACCATCCGCCAAGGTCGCCGTGTAAGTCAGCGTGTCGCCGGCATCGGAATCGGCGAAGATGCTTGCCGGGACCTGGTAGCTGAACGCGCTGTCCTCAGTCGCCGTACGGTCGGCGATCGCGTTGGTCAGCGTCGGCGCGTCATTCGTGTTGCCGACGGTCAGGGTGAAGTCATCACTGACGCTCGCGCCGCTGCTGTCGGTCGCGGAGACACGGACGGAGATGGTGCCGACATCACCGTTCCCGGGCGTGCCGGAGAAGGTCCGCGTCGTCGCGTCGAAAGATAGCCACGATGGTAGCGGGGAACCAGCCGCCAAGGTCGCCGTGTAAGTCAGCGTATCGCCGGCATCGGAATCGGCGAAGGTGCTGGCCGGGACTTGGCAGCTGAACGCGCTGTCCTCAGTCGCCGTACGGTCGGCGATCGCGTTGGTCAGCGTCGGCGCGTCATTCGTGTTGCCGACGGTCAGGGTGAAGTCATCACTGACGTTCGCGCCGCTGCTGTCGGTCGCGGAGACACGGACGGAGATGGTGCCGACATCACCGTTCTCGGGCGTGCCGGAGAAGGTCCGCGTCGTCGCGTCGAAAGACAGCCACGATGGTAGCGGGGAACCATCCGCCAACGTCGCCGTGTAGGTCAGCGCGTCCCCTGCGTCGGCATCGGTAAAGGCATTCGCCGGGACTTGGCAGCTGAACGCGCTGTCCTCGGTCGCCGTGCGGTAGGCCAGCGGAGACGCGACCGTCGGCGCATCGTTCGTATTCCCGACGGTCAGCGTGAAGTCGTCGCTGACGCTCGCGCCGCTGCCGTCGGTCGCTATGACACGGACAGCAAGCGTCCCGACATCGCCGTTCCCCGGCGTGCCGGAGAAGGTCCGTGTTGCCGGATCGAACCCCAGCCAGGACGGCAGGGGCGAGCCGTCCGCCAGCGTCGCCGTGTAGCTCAGCGCATCCGTCGCATCGACGTCGCGGAACGCATTTGCCGGAACCTGGAACTGGAAGGTCGCGTCTTCCGTCGCCGTCCGGTCGGCGATCGGGTTCGCCACGGTCGGAGCATCATTCGTGTTGGCGATGGTCAGGACGAAGTCGTCGCTTGTCGTCAGGGTTCCGTCGGATGCCCTGACGCGGACGGTGATTGTGCCGACGTGGTCGTTCGTCGGCGTGCCACTGAAGGTCCGTGTGGCCGCGTTGAAGCTCAGCCATGACGGCAGCGGCGCGCCGCTGGCGAGAGAAGCCGAATAGGTCAGCCTGCTCTCGGGATCTGCGTCGACGAAGCTTCCCGCGGGAAGCTGGAAACTGAACGGGGCATCCTCGGTCGCCGCCTGGTCGGCGATGGGAGTCGCGACGACCGGCGCTTCGTTCATGTTCTCCACGCCGATGACGAAGGTCTCGTCGCGGCTGGCGCCGGTCGCATCGGTGACGCGCAGGACGACCGTCTCGGTCGGGCTGGTCTCGGCGTCGAACTGGGCGCCGGCGGCGACCCGTAGCTGGTTTCCGCCGACGATGGCGAACTTCGCGGCGGAGGCGCCTCCCACGATGGCGAAGGTGGCGGTGTCACCGGAATCGGCATCGCTGCGCGACAGCGTGCCCACGAGGGTGCCGCTCGCAGCACTCTCGGTCACGCTCGCCACGGCGCCGCCATCCTGCACGGCGGCGGCGGCACGGACCCTGGCACCATCCCACTGGACGATCGTCCTGGAGTTGCCACCACCATAGTCCAGCCAGTGCGTGCTGCCTGGCATCAGGTTGGCCAGCAGGAAGTTCTCGCCAGTCCCGCCGTTCGGATCGCCCGGGGTCCATGCCGCATGCTGGCCGTTGACGACACTGCCGGCGGAACCGCCCGACCAGAACTGCTGGCCGGCGACGTCGCCCTGGTACCACCGCCATACGCCCTCGGCATTCCGGTCGCTGCCGCCAAGCCAGTAGTGGCCCGTGGTGAGCGACCTGACGAAGGCATCCTCGGCCGCCGAACCGGGGGTTGCCATGGTGCCGGCGACGCCGCCCAGGAAGGATGCCTGGGCGATGTCCATCGAGGCATCCCAGGTCTGGTGCGTGGAGACGACGGCGAAGTACTTGTCGAAGGTGGCGTTGTAGACTGCGGAAAGGCCGGCGCCCGTGGTGGTGCCGGTCAGGGTGATGTCATGCGGTGCGTCGTTGGTGTTGGCGATGGTCAGCGTGAAGTCGTCGCTGACACTGGCGCCTACGCCGTCGGTCGCGGTGACCCGGACGGAGAGCGCCCCGACATCGCCGTTCGCGGGCGTGCCGGAGAAGGTGCGTGTCGCCGCGTCGAAGCCCAGCCAGGACGGCAGGGGTGAGCCGTCGGTCAGCGTCGCCGTGTAGGTAAGCGAGTCCCCGTTGTCGGCATCGGCGAAGGCGTTCGCAGGCACCTGGTAGCTGAAGGCACTGTCCTCGGTCGCCGCGCGATCGGCGATCCCGTTCGCCAGCGCAGGCCCATCGTTGGAATTCGCGACGGCCAGCGTGAAGTCGTCGCTGACGCTGGCGCCGGTGCCGTCGGTCGCGGTGACCCGGACGGTGAGCGTCCCGACATCACCATTGCCCGGCGTGCCGGAGAAGGTTCGCGTCGCCGGATCGAAGCCCAGCCAGGACGGCAGCGGCGACCCATCCGCGAGCGTCGCCGTGTAGGCCAGCTGGTCGCCTGCGTCGGCATCGGCAAAGGCGTTCACAGGGACCTCGTAGCTGAAGGCGCTGTCCTCGGTCGCCGCGCGGTCGCCGATCGCATTGGCCAGCGTGGGCGTGTCGTTCACGCCTGCGACGACGATGTCGAAGCTGTCGCTGGCGCGCATCCCGGCGCTGTCGGTGGCAACGACACGAACCGAGGTCGTGCCGACCTGCCCGTCATCCGGTGTGCCGGAGAAGGTCCGCGTCGCCGGGTCGAAGGTCAGCCAGGATGGCAGGGGGGAGCCGTCCACCAGCGTCGCCACATAGGTCAGCATGTCGCCTACATCGGCGTCGGCAAAGGCGTGCGCGGGAATCTGGTAGCTGAATGCAGCGTCTTCGTTTGCCGTGCGGTCGGCAATCGCGTTGGCCAGCACCGGCGCATCGTTGGTATTCGAGGTGGCCAGGGTGAAGTCGTCGCTGACGCTTGCACCGCTGCCGTCCGTCGCCGTGACACGGATGGAGATGGCGCCGACATCGTCGTTCCCCGGCGTGCCGGAGAAGGTCCGCGTCGCCGAATCGAAGCTGAGCCACGACGGCAGAGGCGACCCGTCGACGAGCGTCGCCGTGTAGGTCACCCCGTCGCCGGCGTCCCGATCGGCGAAGGCATTCGCCGGGACCTGGTAGCTGAACGCGCTGTCCTCGGTCGTCGTGCGGTCAGCTAGCGGAGACGCGACCGTCGGCGCGTCGTTCGTATTCCCGACGGTCAGCGTGAAGTCGTCGCTGATGCTCGCGCCGCTGCCGTCCGTCGCCGTGACACGGACAGCAAGCGTCCCGACATCGTCGTTCCCCGGCGTGCCGGAGAAGGTCCGCGCCGCCGGATCGAAGCTGAGCCACGACGGCAGAGGCGACCCGTCGACGAGCGTCGCCGTGTAGGTCAAGCCGTCGCCGACGTCCGGATCGGCGAAGGCATTCGGCGGGACCTGGTAGCTGAACGCGCTGTCCTCGGTCGCTGCGCGTTCGGTCAGCGGCGATGCGACCGTCGGCGCGTCGTTCGTATTCCCGACGGTCAGCGTGAAGTCGTCGCTGATGCTCGCGCCGCTGCCGTCCGTCGCCGTGACACGGACAGCAAGCGTCCCGACATCGTCGTTCCCCGGCATGCCGGAGAAGGTCCGCGCCGCCGGATCGAAGCTGAGCCACGACGGCAGAGGCGACCCGTCGACGAGCGTCGCCGTGTAGGTCAAGCCGTCGCCGATGTCCGGATCGGCGAAGGCATTCGCCGGGACCTGGTAGCTGAACGCGCTGTCCTCGGTCGCTGCGCGGTCGGTCAGCGGCGATGCGACCGTCGGCGCGTCGTTGGTGTTCCCGACGGTCAGCGTGAAGTCGTCGCTGACGCTCGCACCGCTGCCGTCGGTCGCGGTGACCCGGATGGAGATGGCGCCGATGTCGCCGTTTGCGGGCGTGCCGGAGAAGGTCCGCGTCGTTGCGTCGAACGACAGCCAGGACGGCAAGGGCGAGCCATCCGCCAGCGCCGCCGTGTAGTTCAGTCCGTCGCCAGTGTCCGGATCGCCGAACGTGCTTGCGGGGACCGTAACGTTGAACGCGGTTCCCTCGGTCGCCGCGCGATCGGCCAACGGAGACGTGACTGTCGGCGCGTCATTGGTGTTTCCGACCGTCAGCGTGAAGTCGTCGCTGATGCTTGCACCGCTGCCGTCGGTCGCGGTGACCCGGATGGAGATGGCGCCGACGTCGCCATTGGCGGGCGTGCCGGAGAAGCTCCGCGTCGCCGGGTCGAAGGACAGCCAGGACGGCAGCGGAGACCCATCCGCCAGCGTCGCCGCATAGGTCAGCGCGTCGCCGGCATCGGCATCGGCATCGGCAAAGGCGCCGGCGGGGACCGTGAAGCTGAAGGCGCTATCCTCGGTCGCCGCACGGTCGGCCAGTGGTGATGCAACCGTCGGCGCGTCATTGGTATTCCCGACGATCAGGGTGACGTCGTCGCTGATGGCAGCACCGCTGCCGTCCGTCGCCGTGACGCGCACGGCAAGCGTCCCGACATCGCCGTTCACGGGCGTACCGAAGAAGGTGCGCGTCGCCGGGTCGAAGGACAGCCAGGACGGCAGGGGCGACCCATCCGCCAGCGTCGCCGCATAGGTCAGCGCGTCGCCGGCATCGGCATCGGCAAAGGCGCCGGCGGGGACTGTGAAGCTGAAGGCGCTATCCTCGGTCGCCGCGCGGTCGACCAGCGGAGACGCGACTGTCGGCGCATCGTTCACGTTCGCGACGGTCAGCGTGAAATCATCGCTGACGGCCGCACCGCTCCCATCCGTCGCCGTGACACGGACATGGAGCGTCCCGACATCGCCGTTCCCGGGCGTGCCGGAGAAGGTCCGCGTCGCTGGGTCGAAACGCAACCAGGACGGCAGCGGCGACCCATCCGACAGCGTCGCCGCATAGGTCAGCGCGTCGCCGGCATCGGCATCGGCAAAGGCGCCCGCGGGGACCGTGAAGCTGAAGGCGCTGTCCTCGGTCGCCACCGCATCGGGCAGGGTCGCGGCCACGACAGGCGCGTCGTTGGCGTCCTCGCCACCATCATCCCCGGTGTCGGGCGCCGACTCCCGCGTCCCATCGGCCTGGCCGTCCTCGCGCGGCTCCTCCGCGGCCGGCGGTTCGGCAGCCTCGGCGAACAGCACCTCATCGCCCGGATCCTTCGCGGCGGTCGCGGAGATCGCGGGCGTCTCCTCGGCCGGCGCAGGAACCCAGGACATCGAGGCGGGAGGAGGCGCGACCTGCTCATCGACGCCGCGCTCGCGACCTTCGCCATCGGCCGCGACGATCGGCGCGGACACGCCAGCCGCGCCGCCGGGCAACGGGCCCGCCTCCACAACTTCGCCCCGCGCCCGGTCGGGCGCGCCGGCGGGCATGGCGCCAACGGACGAAGCGTTCGGCGTTGCGGGGGCGCCCGGATCCGGCGTGGCGCTCCCCGCGGCGCCGGCATGCGTGGGCGCGTCATGCGGCCGGGCGAGCACATCGTCGGGCCGCTGGAAGGCCGCGAGCTTGCCGAGGACATTGGCCGCCACGTCGCCGTCCAGCTTCGGGCGCAGCAGCGCGCCCGCGATGCTCTGGTCGATCTCGACCGCGGGATCGTGCGGATCCGGCAGCACGCCCCGCGCATCGGCGCGCGGCACGGCCGCGCCCGCTTCGCTCAGGGCCCGTTCGGACGAAGACTGCGACATCGTTCCGAAACTGGGCCATTCTCGTTTCCGTTCGATTAACGCAGGACCCGGCGCCGCCAGGCCTCATGCGTCACCGTCCCGGCGGCCCTTCAACGCGTCGCGGCGGCCCAGGCCTCGGCGATCTCGCCCCGACGCGCCACCCACACCCGGTCACCCAGGGCGGCAAGTCGCGCCAGCACACGGTCGAAGGCCGGAAACCGCCCCGGCCGCCCGCAGATGCGCAGGTGGTAGCCGATGTTGAGCAATCGCGGCCTGCCGGCCTCCGCCTCCGCCAGCAGCACATCGAGCGCATCGCCGACATACTCGACCATCTCCGCCGCGCGCACGAAGCCGTTAGGGTGGAAGAACTTCATGTCGTTGCTGTCGAGCGCATAGGGCAGCACCAGCAGCGCCGGATGATCCGGGTCGCGATAGGGCAGGTCGTCGTCGAAGGCGTTCGACACCCAGCCGAACCCGCGCTCGGCCAGCAATCCGCGCGTCCAGGCGCTTTCCGATCCGCGGCAGAAGAAGCCGCGCGGCCGCGCCCCCGTCGCCGCCGCGATGGTCTCGATGCAGCGGTCGAGGTCGTGCGCCTCCTCCGCCGCGGACGCGTAGTCGGCATGCGGGCGCCAGAGCCAGCCATGCGCGGCGGCCTCGTGCCCGCGCCGCGCGACCTCCGCCGCCAGGGCGGGGGCCCGCGCCACGGCGCGGCCGCACATCAGGAAGGTCGCCGGCAGCGCGTGCCGGTCGAGCGCATCGAGCATCCGCCACAGCCCCGCGCGCAGGCCATAGGCGAAGATCTGCTCCTGCCCCATGTCGCGCGTGCCGGGGGCGACGACGCTCATCACCTCCCCCATGCGTTCCGATTGCGGGTCGCCGTCGCCGACCTGCTGTTCGGCGCCCTCCTCGAAATTCACCACCACCGAGACGGCGAGCCGCGCGCCGTTCGGCCACCGCATCTCGGGCCAGGCGCCGCCATAGCCGATCAGGTCGCGTGTCATGCGCCCTGCTTCGCGCATCGCGGCGCGCGCGGCAATGTTGCGAGCCCGCGGGGCAGACCGCACAGCGAATAGGCAGTGCGCGCCGCATGCGCGACGCCCGCCCGCGCCACCGCCCGCCGAAACGTCGCTGGCACGGGCGTTGCGATACCTGCGCCATGCTGGATGATTCGCGCTCGGCCGGTTCGGCCCCGGACGCGGCGGCGCGCATGCGTGGCCACCGACTCGACATGGACGGCGTGCGCGTGCGCTACGGCCAGACCCTGGCCGTGCGCGACGTGACGCTGAGCGTCGAGCCGGGCGAGATGCTCGCCCTGCTCGGACCTTCGGGCTGCGGCAAGACCACGCTGCTGCGCACCGTCGCCGGCTTCATCCGCGCCGAGGCCGGCCGCGTGCTGGTCGACGGCGCGGCGATCGACCATCTGCCGCCGGGCCGGCGCGGCGTCGGCATCGTGTTCCAGTCCTACGCCCTGTTCCCGCACATGAGCGCGGCCGAGAACGTCGCCTATGGGCTCGAGGCGCGGCGCCTGCCCAGGGCCGAGATCGCCCGCAAGGTGGAAGCCGCGCTGGCCGCCGTGCGCATGGAAGGCTTCGCCGACCGCCGGCCGCGCGCGCTGTCCGGCGGGCAGCAGCAGCGCGTCGCGCTGGCCCGCGCGCTGGCGATCGAACCCTCGATCCTGCTGCTCGACGAGCCCTTCGCCGCGCTCGACCGCTCGCTCCGGCTCGACCTGCAGCTCGAGATCAAGCGCATCCAGCGCCGCTTCGGCGTCACCGCCGTGCTGGTCACGCACGACCAGGACGAGGCGATGAGCATGGCCGACCGCATGGCCGTGATGAATGCCGGCCAGGTCGAGCAGGTGGGCCCGCCGGCCGAGGTCTATGACCGCCCGGCCACCGCCTTCGTCGCGGGCTTCGTCGGCACCACCAACCGCCTGCCCGGCCGGATCGAGGCGCGGGACGGCACGGGATATCGCGTACGGCTCGATGCCGGCGCGACCTTCGCGGTCGAGACGACGCGCGGCTTCGACATCGGCGCGCGCGTCGTGCTCTGCGCACGGCCGGAGCAGCTGGCGCTGCGCGAGGGCGCGGAGGCGCCGGACGCCTTCCCCGCCAGGCTCCGCCAATCCCTGCCGCTCGGCCCCGCGCTGATCCACGACATCGAGGCCGGCGCGACGGAGCTGAAGCTGCACGCGGCCCGCCACGGCGCGCCGCCGACCCCCGGCACGGTGCGCGTGGCGCTGCGGCCGGATGCGACGCCGGCCCTCTTTCCCGAAGGAGACACGACATGACCGAGTTCCGCCGTCGCCACCTGCTGGGCGCCGCCCTGGCCGGCGCCGCCCTGCCCTGGGACGCGGCCCGCGCCCAGGCCGCCATGACCGCCGCCGTCTATCCCGGCGGCTGGGACGAGGCGCTGCGCGCCGTGCTCGCGCCCCGGCTGCGGGAACGGCACAACATCGGCGTCGCCTTCGAGCCGCTCTTCGCCGTCGACCAGATCGCCAAGGCGCGCGCGGCGCGCGGCAACCCGCCCTTCGACGTCTTCGTGCTCGACCCCGGCCCGCGCGTCTCGGGCATCGAGTTCGGGCTCTTCGAGGCCTTCGACCCGGCGAAGCTGACCAACCGCGCCCTGCTGCCGGACGGCTATGCGGATGCGCATGGCGCGGCGGTGGCGGCGCAGGTGGTCGGCATCGCCTACAACCCGACCAAGGTCGCCAAGCCGAAGGGCTGGGCGGACCTGTTCAAGCCGGAATACGTGCCGAAGCTGGGCCTGACGGGCTTCGGCACCACCTTCGGCACCATCTCGCTGATCGAGATGGCCAAGGCGCTCGGCGGGTCCGAGGCGAACATGGATCCGCTGTTCGCCGAACTGCGCCGCATCCGCCCGAACGTCGCCGCGGTCGGCCAGCCCGCCGCCATGCCGGGGATGTTCCAGCAGGGCCAGATCGACGTGATGTACACCAACACCTACACGGTCACGCTGCTGCGCTCCCGCGGGGTGAACATCGACTTCGCGGTGCCGGAGACCGGCGCCGCCGCCTTCGTGACGACGATGCACATCGCCAAGGGCAGCCGGAACCTCGATTCCGCGTACAAGTACATCGACGAGATGATCGCGACCCCGGTGCAGGCGGCGCTCGCCCAGGATCCGTACTTCTTCGTGCCGGTGAACAAGGACGTCACGCCGGGTGCGGACGTGCCGATGCGCTCGATCAGCGAGATCGGCAATTTCGTCACCCATGACTGGGCGCGGATCAACCCGGTGCGGGCGCAGTGGATCGCGCGCTTCAACCGCGAGATGGCGGGCTGACACGGCGATGGCGACGGGCAACGGCCCCTGGAAGCTTGCCCTGCCGCTGGCGCTCGCGCAGGTGCTGTTCTTCGTCGCCCCGCTGCTGCTGCTGGTCGCCACCTCCTTCGCGACGGACGAGAATCTTCGCGACTGGGGGATGCGCGGCTGGCGCGACGCGCTCGCCGACTCCTTCCACCTGCAATCGGTGCTGAACACGATGCGGCTCGGCGCGCTGACGGTGCTCGCCACCGCGCTGCTCGCCGTGCCGCTGGCGCTGGTGCACATGGCGGCGGGGCCGACGCTCCGGCGCATCATCCTGATGGCCGCGGTGCTGCCGCTGCTGACCTCCGTCGTCGTGCGCACCTTCGCCTGGATCGTCATCCTGGGGCGGGAAGGCGTGATCAACGCGACGCTGCTCGGCGCCGGCATCATCACCGCGCCGGTCGCGCTGCTGCAGACGGAACACGGGCTGATCCTGGCCCTGACGCAGATCGAGATGCCGTTGATGCTGTTGCCGCTGCTGGCGGCGCTGGCGCGGATCGACCCCGCCCTGCTCGACGCCTCGGCCTCGCTCGGCGGGTCGCTGGCGCGCACGCTGTGGAAGGTGGTGCTGCCCATGGCGATGCCGGGGCTGGTCGCCGGCGCGACGCTGGTCTTCGCCAGCGCATCCACCGCCTTCATCTCCCAGGGCGTGATCGGGGGCGGGCGGCTCAACTACCTGCCAGCGCTGGTCTGGCAGCAGGCCATGGTGGTGTTCGACTGGCCGCTTGCCGCCGCCCTCGCCATCACGCTGATGGCCTCGGTGCTGATGGTGGCCGGCGCGCTCTCCCTGCTCGGCTCGCGGGTGCGCCATGCATAGGTATTCGGGCGGCGACCGCCTGCTCGTGCTGCTGATCGTCGCGCTGGCGGGGATCGGCTTCCTGATCCTGGTCGGGCCGGTGCTGGTGGTGCTCGTCACCTCCTTCACCTCCTCCCGCGCGCTGCGCTTCCCGCCGCCGGGGCTGACCCTGCAATGGTACCGGGACCTGTTCGACCCGGTGCGCTCGGCGCAGATCCATGTGGCGGCGGGCAACAGCCTGCTGGTCGCAGCGCTGACCGCCATCGTCTCGACCGCCCTCGCCACCGCCGCGGCGCTGGCCATCGCGCGGTCCCGCGCGGGCTGGGCGCGCCTAGCCGAGGGCGGCTTCATGGCGCCGCTCGTCCTGCCGGGCATCGCCTTCGGCCTCGCGGCGCTGATGTTCTTCTCCTGGCTGCGGCTGCCGCCCTCCCTCGCGCTGCTGGTCGCGGGGCATGCCATGATCGCCGCGCCCTTCGCGCTGCGCACGGTGGGCGCGGCCGCGGCGGGGCTCGACCCGGCGCTGGAGGAAAGCAGCGCCGCGCTCGGCGCCGGGCCCTGGCGCACCTTCCGCCGGGTGACGCTGCCGCTGATCATGCCGGGCGTGGCCGCGGGCGCCTTCCTCGCCTTCGTCTCCTCGCTCGACAACGTGCCCGTCTCGCTGTTCCTCGCCTCGGCGCAGACGGACATGCTGCCGATCCGCCTGTGGGGCATGATGGAGACGGCGCTGGACGTCCGCGTCGCGGCGGCCTCTGGCGTGCTGGTCGCGGTTGCCTTCATCCTGCTGCTGGTGATGGACCGCGCCGTGGGCCTGGCGCGGCGCATGAGCGGATGACACGGCCCGGAGAGACGGCATGCCCTACGAAGTGACGCGCGACTTCATCGGCTACGGCGCGAATCCGCCCGACCCGCAATGGCCGGGCGGCGCCAAGGTCGCGGTGAATTTCGTCATGAACTACGAGGAAGGCTCCGAGCCCTCCTTCGAGCTCGGCGACGGCGTGACGGAGAACGGGCTGACCGAGGCGCATGGCCTCAACCAGGTGAAGTCCGGCCGCGACCTCGCCGCGGAAGGGATGTTCGAATACGGCTCCCGCGTCGGGGTGTGGCGCCTGATGCGCCTGTTCCAGGAACGCGGCCTGCCGATGACCGTCTTCGGCTGCGCGCTGGCGCTGGAACGCAACCCGGAAGCCGCCGCCGCCATCCGCGCCGCGGGCTACGACGTCTGCTCCCATGGCTGGCGCTGGGTGAAGCACTTCGAACTGAGCGAGGCGGAGGAGCGCGAGCACATCGCGAAGGCCGTCGCGAGCCTGGAGAAGACCGTCGGCCACCGCCCCGATGGCTGGTACTGCCGCTACGGACCCTCGGTGAACACCCGCCGCCTGGTCGCCGAGCATGGCGGCTTCCTCTACGACAGCGACTACTATGGTGAGGAACTGCCCTTCTACGTGCGCGTGGAAGGCAAGCCGCACCTCGTCGTGCCCTATTCGCTCGTGAACAACGACGGCAAGTACGCGGGCTGGATGGGCACCTCCGACCAGTGGTTCTCCTTCGTCCGCGACGCCTTCGACATGCTGTACGAGGAAGGCCAGAAGGGTCGGCCGAAGATGATGTCGATCGGGCTGCACATGCGCCTGATCGGCCATCCGGCGCGGGCGATGGGGCTGAAGCGGCTGCTCGACCACATCGGCAGCCGCAAGGATGTGTGGGTGGCGCGGCGCGTGGACATCGCGCGGCACTGGCTGAAGGTGCATCCCGCGCCGGCGGCGTGACGCCGATGCGCGCCGGGCGGCTCGCGCTCGGCCTCGCGCTCGGTGCCGCGGGGGGCGCGGCCTTCGCCGCGCTGTCGCTGCCGCTGCCCTGGCTGATCGGCGCGCTCGTCGCGGTGGCGGCGGCGCGGCTTTCGGGCCTGCCGGCGGAAGCATCCGCGCCGCTGCGCAATGGCTGCCTTGGCGTGATCGGCGTCGCGCTGGGGGCCTACTTCACGCCGGCGACGGCGGCGCTGATCGCGGCCAAGGCGCCGCTGCTGCTGGTCGCGGCGGCCATCACGCTCGCCTTCGGCGCGCTGCTCGCGCCGCCGCTCGCACGGCGCGCGAAGGTGGACATGGCGACGGCCTGGTTCTCCTCCATCCCCGGCGGCGTCGCCGATATGGCGATGCTCGCGCAAGCCTATGGCGGGCGGCCCGCCCATGTCGCACTCGCGCAATCGCTGCGCGTCTGCGCTGTGGTGGTGCTGGTGCCGAACCTGTTTGCGCTGGCGGGACTGCGCGGCGAGGTGCCGCAGATCTCCGCCCTGCTGCCCTTCCGCCCGATGTGGCTGCTGCCGCTGCTGCTGGTCGCCTGGGCGGCGGGGTGGCTGCTGGTCAGGGCGGGCGTGCGCGCGGGCTGGATGCTCGGGCCGCTCGCCGTCAGCGGCGGGCTGGCCGCGGCCGGCATCGCGCCGTCGGGCGTGCCGGGCTGGCTTTCGGCGGCGGCGCAGGTGGCGCTCGGCGCGAGCCTCGGCGCCGCCTTCGGGCGGGAGACGATCCGCCCGCTGCGCCGCTACCTGCCGCATGCGGTGGCGCAGGTGCTGCTGCTGATGGCGGCCTGCGGCGCGGCGGGCGTCGCGCTTGCCTGGATGTTCGGCGAATCCGCCGGCGCCATGCTGCTCGGCACCGCGCCCGGCGGCGTCGCGGAGATGAGCCTGACCGGCAAGGTGCTCGGCTTCGACGTGGCGCTGATCGTCACGCTGCACGTGACGCGGATCTTCCTCGTCACGCTGCTGACGCCGCCGGCCTTCCGGCTGCTGCACCGGCGCGGCGGCGGGGCCCCGCCCGGCCCGTGAACCGCGCCGCCGGCACGCGTCGGGGCACGCCGCCGGCATGTCGGATTTTCACTTCGTGAATGCGCGCGCCGGGCGACAAAAGGCGACTTTCATATGCCTGGGCATTCATCACCCGTTCAGTCAGCGCGGCAAATGATCCGCGCCGGAGACGGCATCGTCCGAGCCCGCGAAGGGGCCTGCACGCTGCCTTTCCCGGTCGCCAACTGGCGGCCGGCAAGGCTCAGACCCGCGCGCCCAACGTGACGCGCCGGCTGGCGCACCGGTGGTCGGGAACGACCGTCCGCCGGGTGAACATGTTGAGGAATCCCGGACCATGCTGGACTTCGTTGCGCGTATCCGACTGGCGCCCAAGCTGCTGGGCGCCGTCTTCCTTGTTGCCGCGATCGCGGGCGTGATCGGCTGGAAGAGCATCGACACGCTGAACCACCTGGAGGCGCTCGAAGACCGCCTCGGCGCCGCCAACGATCACAGCTTCGAAGGCGGGCGCGCGACGGGCAACCTGCTGTCCTACGCACGCGCCGTCGAATTCCTGCCGATCGAGCTTCCCGCCGCCGAACGCGCGGCCATGGAACGGACGGTGGCCGACGAACATGAACGGTTCCAGCGTCGCCTGAACGCGATCGGCCAGCGCCGGATCGACGGCGACGACGCCGACGTCGCCGCCATCCGCGCCGCGATCAGCCAGCACCGGGAGGTCGCGCGGCGCATCGAGTCCCTGTCCCGCGAGGGCCAGTTCGACGCCGCCGGGCGCCTGGCGCTGGAGTCCGCCAGCCAGATCGCCACCGCGCGCCGGCACCTGCGCGCCATCGAGGACCGCGCGATGCGCCTCGTCGAGCAGACCCGGGGCGCGATGGACGGCGCCTTCGACCAGACGCGCCTCGTCGCCTACATCATGCTCGGCGTCGCCCTGCCGATCGGCCTTATCGGCTCGGTGCTGCTCGTCCTGCTCGGCGTGGTCCGCCCGATGCTGCGCCTGACGGGCACGGTCGGCGAGCTGGCCGAGGGGCGGCTCGACGCCGAGGTCCCCGGCAAGGCGCGCGGCGACGAGATCGGCGGCCTCGCCCAGGCGGTGGAAGTGCTGCGCCACAACTCGCTGCGCGGCCGCGCGGCGGAGGCGGAGGGCGCCGCGCTGCGCGAGAAGGCCGAGGCCGAGCGCCGCGCCGCCACCCTCGCGCTGGCGGATGAGGTGGAGCGCTCCCTCGGCGGCGTGGCCGCGACGCTCGCCGCGGCGGCGACGCAGCTCGACGGCTCCGCCACGACCGTCGGCGCGACGGCGGAACACACCCGCGCCATCTCGGCAACGGCCGGCGAGGGCGCGGAGAAGGCCAGCGCCTCCGTCCAGACCGTCGCCGCGGCGGCCGAGGAGCTGACCGCGACGGTCAGCGAGATCTCCCGGCAGATCGTCGCCTCGAGCGAGGCGACGAGCGACGCGGCGGCGCAGGCCCGCGCCACCGACCAGACGGTGGGCGCGCTGGCCGACGGCGCGCGGCGCATCGAGGAAGTGGCCCGCATCATCGGCAGCATCGCCGGGCAGACCAACCTGCTCGCGCTGAACGCGACGATCGAGGCGGCGCGCGCGGGCGATGCCGGCAAGGGCTTCGCGGTGGTGGCGGGCGAGGTGAAGGCGCTCGCCGCCCAGACGGCGAAGGCGACCGAGGAGGTCAGCCGCCAGATCGCCGACATGCAGGGTGCGACGCGTGCCGCGATCGACGCCATCCAGGGCATCGCCGGGGCGGTGGAGCGCGCGAGCGGCATCGCCAGCGCCATCGCCGCCGCGGTCGAGGAACAGGGGGCGGCGACGCAGGAGATCGCCCGCGCGGCGGGCGAGGCTGCGCAGGGCACGCAGACCGTCTCGGGCGGCATCGAGCGCGTGGCGGATGCGGCATCCGAGGCCGCGCGCGCCATCGGCGAGGTGCGCGGCGCGAGCGGCGACGTCGCCCGGCAGGGCGAGGCGCTGCGCGGCGCGGTGGAGGAGCTGACGGCGCGGCTGCGCCGCCAGGCGGCCTGACCCGCCGCGTCAGGCGACAGGCCAGGGCGGCACGCCGATGATGTCGGCGTGCAGCCCGGCCAGCACGCCCCAGGCCGCGAGGCCCGCGGCGACGCGCCACGGCGGCAGGTTCACCCGCTGCCGCGGTGCCATCTCGGCCCATCGCGCGGCACCCCAGGCGCGGCGGCGGCGCCTGTCCAGGGCACGCATGCCCGCCAGCCCGAAGGCGGCGAAGCCGCCGAACATCAGCACATGCGCGAGGTCGCCATTGGGCGGCACATGCGCCCCGGCCCACAAGGTGACTGCCCAGAGCACCGGATGGCGCGTGAGGGCGAGCACGCCCGGCCGCGCCGGATCGTAGAGACAGGCCCGCGCGCCGCCGATCGAGAAGGGATTGGGGATGCCGGCGCCGAGCGCGAGCAGCACGCAGGCGACCGGCATCATCAGGTTCGGCACCCAGGCCTGCCAGGGCGCCCAGCCCCAGAGCGGCCAGGCCGGCGCACGACCCGCCGCGGCGACAAGCCAGGCGAGGATGGCGAGGGAGACGGCGCTGTAGGCAATGGCGAAGCGCGCCTCCCCCACCCGCCGGACCAGCGGGCCGCGCAGGGCGGGGCGCGCCGGCAGCACGTTGCTTGCCAGGAACAGCGCCCAGGCCAGGGCGTATTCGCCCCAGCCTTCCATCACGCGGGCCCGGCCAGCGGGCCGGTCGGGACCGCCGCGCTCATCCGCCGAAGCGCGGGAACAGCACGTTGTTCTCGAGGTGGATGTGCTCGACCAGGTCCGACGCGAACTTCGCGGTGCCGTTGTACAGCGCGCGCCAGGTGGTGCAGGCGCCTTCGGGCGGGAGGTGGTTGTTGGTGAGCGCCTCCAGCTCGCGCAGCCGCGCGCCGTGGTCGTCGTGGTCGTCGCGCATGATGCCGATGGGAACCGACAGCGTCGGGGCGCCGGCGCGCATCATCGGGAACAGGGCCTGTTCCTCCTTCATCATGTGCGCCTCCATCTCGAAGGCCATCCGTTCGAGCAGGACGGCGAGGCCCTGCGGTACGGCGGGATGGTCACGATGCACCGCCTCGACGCGGCGGGCCATGCGGGCGAGTTCGGGCAGTTCGCGCCGGTGCACGGCGTGGTAGCGCGCCAGGATGTGGTCGATCAGCGCCTCCGTCGCCTGCGGCGCGTCCTCGGTCTCGGGGGCGAGGGTGGCGAGCTCGGCCTCGATGTCCGGCAGCGCCGCGGCGGGCGCGGCATCGGCCAGCCGCGCGGCGCCGCCGCAGCAGAAATCCAGCTTGTGGCGGCGGAAGATGGCGGTCGCGCCGGGCAGGCTGGCGGCGATCTCGCCGATCGGGCGGGCGGCGAAGCCGGTTTCGGTGGCGGACATGCGGGGCGGTTCCCTTCGCGCTGCGGCCGGGGCCTGAATTGGCATTCCGGATACCAATTACCTTGTCCCGTAATTGTGGTATCGTCAATGCCAATTTCAGGAGACCGATCGTGCGCCTCCTCGCCTCGACCGATTTCGCGCTGCGCGTGCTGCTCCATCTCGGCGTCGACCCCGCCCGGCAGCAGAGCACGGAGGCGCTCGCCGCCGGCATCGGCG
The DNA here is from genome assembly GCF_017813355.1 of Roseomonas nitratireducens. Classification (GTDB taxonomy): domain Bacteria; phylum Pseudomonadota; class Alphaproteobacteria; order Acetobacterales; family Acetobacteraceae; genus Neoroseomonas; species Neoroseomonas nitratireducens. The sequence continues at coordinate 53,099 of NZ_JAGIYZ010000008.1, read as the reverse complement.
TGCCGCGCAACCACGTGCACAAGATCGTCCAGGACCTGGCCGAGGCAGGACTGGTGCGTACGCGGCGCGGCGCGCAGGGCGGCGTGCTGCTCGCCGTCGCGCCGGCGGAGATACGGCTCGGCCCCGTGGTGCGGCGGCTGGAGGCCGGGCAGGCGCTGGTCGAATGCTTCCGCGCCGATGGCGGCGCCTGCTGCATGGCGTCGGGCTGCCGACTGCGCGGGCATCTCGGCGCGGCGCGGGACGCCTTCCTCGCGACGCTCGACGCGGTGACGCTGGCCGACTGCCTCGGCGCGGGTCAGTAGGCCATCCAGCCGCCATCGACCATGAGGTTGTGGCCGGTCACGTAGGTCGCTTCCGCGCTGGCGAGGAACAGCGCCGCGCGCGCCACGTCGTCCGGCCGGCCGAGCCGCGGCATCGGCGTGCGCATGCGCGAATACTCCAGCGGGTCCGAACCCGGCCCGCCGAGCGGCTTGCCGGTCAGGATCCGCCCCGGCGCCACCGCGTTGCAGATGATGTGGTCCTTCGCGTGGTCCACCGCGATCTGGCGCGTCAGGTAGACCACCGCCGCCTTGCCGGTGCCGTAGGCGATCTTGCCCGGTGCGGCGACCATGCCGTGCTGGGAGGAGATGTTGACGATCCGCCCGCGCGCCTCGTCCACCACCGGCTGGGTCAGGAACTGCCGCACCGCCGCCTGGCAGCCGAGGAAGACGCCCTTGGCGTTGACCGCCATGACGTGGTCCCAGTCCTGCTCCGTGGTCTCGAGCAGCCCGGTGCCGGCGCCGAGCGTCGCGGCGTTGTTGACCATGATGTCGAGCCGGCCGAATTCCGCGACCGCCGCGGCGACCAGCGCATCGACATCGGCCTTGCGGGCGACGTCGCAGATACGGAAGCGCGCCGTGCCGCCGTCCCCGGCGATCACCTGGGCGGTGGGGGCGCCGCCTTCGCGCACCGCCTCCGTCAGGTCGCCGATCACCACCTTCGCGCCTTCGCGCGCGAAGAGCCGCGCGATCGCACGGCCGATGCCCGAGGCACCGCCGGTCACGATCGCGACCTTGTCCGCAAGCCGCATCCCGCCCGCTCCTCAGCCGTCGTCCGGGCGCATCCTACGGCAGCGTCCGGTCGGCGGGGATGCGGGAAAGGTCAGGCCGCGAGCGAGGGCCCCGCGTGGCGCGAGAGCGCCTCGTCCATCACCGCGACGGCGACGGCGCCGAGCAGGCGCTGCGCGACGTCGAGGCCGAGCAGCCCGGCCTCCTGCTCGAGCAGGCGCAGGCAATCGACGATCCCGGCCGCGCTCGGCAGCGGGCGCAGGTCGGAGGCATCGCGTGCGGCGGGGAAGTCGATGGCGTCGTAGGGCATGAAGGATCGTCCGCTTTTCAGGATGGACCGGCGCGCTGCGGCGCCGGCCTCGACGGGCGGAAAATCCCTTACCGGGCGCAGAACAACCAGTCGCGAAACCTCTCGAAGTGTCGGCGATGTCGCGCGACTTTCGCGCCCCGCGTCAGGCCGCGGGGCGGAAGCGCAGCGTGAAGCACGCCCCGCCATCGAGGTTCGCCGCCTCGATGTCGCCGCCCACGGCGCGCATCGCGGCATGGCAGATCGGCAGGCCGAGCCCGGTGCCCTTGCCCGGCGGCTTGGTCGTGAAGAAGGGCTCGAACAGGCGGTACATCACCGCCTCGGGGATGCCGCCGCCATTGTCGATGATCCGCAGGACGACGCCGGGTTCCTCGACCCGCCCGACGATGCGGATGCTGCCCGGCTCCTTGGCGTGGTCGTGGATGGCGTCGCGCGCGTTGAGCAGCAGGTTCACGATCGCCTGCTCGAAGGCGATCAGGCGGCCCATCACCGGCGGCAGGTCCGCGGGAAGGTCGATCGTCACCTCGATCGCGGCCTCGCGCAGCGCCGCGCGGGTCAGCACCATCGCGCCCTCGACCGCGTCAGCGAGGCTGACGGGTTCGGGATCCCCTTCCTCCTGCGGCCGGCCGAAGACGCGCAGGTGGTCGACGATGTCGCGCGCCCGGCGCCCCTGCACGCCGATGCGGTCGAGCCGCTGCAGGACTTCCGGCAGCGCGTCCACCCCGCGCCGCTGCAGCGCGCGCGCGGCGTTGTCGGCGGCGAGCGACATGACCGCGAGCGGCTGGTTGAGCTCATGCGCGAGGCCCGCCGCCATCTCGCCCAGCGTCGCCAGCCGGCCCGCGGCCTGCGCCTTCAGTTCTATGTCGCGTTCGGCGGTGATGTCGCGCAGGTAGCCGACCACCTCGGTCGATCCGTCGGGCATGGCCTCGACGACGCGCAGGTGCTCGCGCAGCATCACCACGGTGCCATCCGGCCGGCGCGCACGGAACTCCCGCGTGCCCTGGCCGTTGGCGACGGCCTGGCGCTTGAAGGCGCCGTGGTCCTCGACCGGCATGTCCTCGGCCAGGTGCGCCCATGGCTGCCGGTCGCCCAGCTGGTCGCGCCGCCAGCCGGTGATGCGCTCGAGGCTTTCGCTGACATGGGTCAGCGTGAAGCCACCCTCCAGGTCGACGCGGCCGCCGAAGACCACCGCGGGCAGCGCCGCCACGCGGCGCTCGAACAGGCGGTGCGCCTCGTCGGACAGGCGGCGCTCCGCCTCGACCCTGTCGACTTCCTGCCGCGCGGCGCGGCGTTCGCGCGCCAGGATCAGCACGATGCCGCCGGCGAGCACGGCAAGCACCACGGCGAAGGCGACCATGCGGGTGGAGGTGATGAGCGTCGATACTGCGCCCTCCACCGCGTTGCCGTCCAGCATCGCGACGACGGCGAGGTTCGTCCCCGGCAGGCGCCGCCAGCCGACGAAGGATTCGACGCGCCCTTCGTCCCGCCGCGTGAAGGACCCCGTCGGCCGGGTGGGAATGAGCCGCCGCAGCGGATCGCTGGTGGCGAGATCCTGGCCGATCGAGGCCTGCGGCGTCTCGCTGTGCGCGGCGATGGTGGTCTCGCCGCGCAGCAGCAGGGCCGCGTCGCCCGGCGTCGGCGTCAGTTCCGACAGCGCTTCCGACAGGCTGTAGAGGTCGAGGGAGACGACGACCACGCCGCCGAAGCGCCCGGCCTCGTCGCGCATCGGCTTGGTCAGCTGGATGGTCCAGCGGTTCGACACGCGCCCCAGCACCGGGGCGCTGACGAACATGTCCTGCATGCCCCGCGCGTGGACGAGGAAATGCTCCCGGTCCCCGAGATAGACGCGCGACTCGCGGCGGGAGATGCTGGACCAGTCCATCCAGCCATCGGCGCCGATCAGCGCCACCTGCACGAAGCCGAAGCTGCCCGAATTGGCGGTGGCGGCGATGTGGTCCTCGAGCGCGGCCGCGCCCTCGATGTTGCCCCGCTCGCGCAGCGTGAACCAGGCCTGGGCGAGGCGATGCAGCACGTCGGCCGCCTCGATGCGGCGGATCACGACCTGCTGCGCGACGCCGGCGGCGACCTCGGCGCGGGCGCGCGCCTCGCTGTCGCTGCGCGCGCGAACGCCGGCGACGAGGGATTCGCTGACCGCCACCGCCAGCGCGGTGAGTGCGAGCAGCAGCAGGATGAAGGCGCCCTGCCGCTGCAGCCACTGCATCGGAGCGGCGCGCGCGGCCGCCGCGACCGGGCCGTTGGGGTCATCGGTCATGCGAGGTGTCCGATCGCCATGCCATGGCCTGTCGCGATACCACGTCCGGCGCGGGGCGACGTGTCGCCGCCTGTCGTGGATTGTCGCCCGGGGACACCGGCGCGCGGCCCGTCAGGCCTTGGGGAAGGCGGTGAAGACGTAGCCGCGGTTGCGCACCGTCGCGATCGTGCGCTCACAGCCCGGACCGAGCTTCTGGCGGACATGCAGGACGAGGTTGTCGAGCGCGCGGTCGTCCGGGCGCCAGGGGCGGCCCAGCACGCGCTGCGTCAGCTCGTCGCGGTCGAGCGCGCGGCCGGCATGTTCGGCCAGCACCGCGACGAGGTCGAACTCGGCCGCGGTCAGCGGCACCTCGCTGCCATCCGGGCGCGTAAGGCGGCGTTCCCCGATGTTGAGCCGCCATTCGGCGGGCGTGGCGGCTTCCGGGGCGGCGCCGGCGCGGCGCAGATGGGCGCGGATGCGCGCCACGAGTTCCCGCCCCGAGGTCGGCTTCAGCAGGAAGTCGTCGGCGCCGATCTCGAGCGCGACGATGCGGTCGGCCTCGGCCCGGTTGCCGGTCAGGAACAGCACCGGCGCGGCGGTGAGCGCCCTGAGGCGCGGCAGCAGCGGCACGGTGTCGACCGTGCCGAGCCGCTGGTCCAGCAGCACGAGGTCCGGCTTGCCCGCGGCGAGTTCCGCCAGGGCCGCGTCCCAGGTCGTGGCGACCACCGGACGCATCCCGTAATCCGACAGCGTGTCGGCGATTTCCCGCGCCAGATCGAGGTCATCCTCGACCACCAGGATGACCCGGCCGGCGCTCTCGGCTCCGTTCAAGGCTTGCTCGCGCTCCGTGCAATCAGGGTCGCTTAGCATAGCAACCATTCATGGAAAGTTTCGACACGGTCCGGCCGAATGCGCCGGAACCGGTGACCGCACGCAAGAATATGACAAAAGCCGACAATTCGACAGGTGAACCTTTCGCGCCCCTTGCCTATCCGTTCGCCCCGCCGGGGGCGGCGAGCGTTGGGCATGGCGGGCACAAGCCCGCCCCCGTTGTGGAGATGGCATGAGCGAGACCGGCGCCGGGACACCCGCCCCCGCTCCCCTGGCGATTCTGATCGTCGATGACGAGGAGGAAGTCGCCCTCGAGATCGCGGACGGCCTGCGCTCGGACGGCTATGTCGTCGAGGTGGTCACGAGCGGCCGCGCGGCGCTCGACCGGATCGAACTGGCCCCCGGGCGCTTCGGCGTCGTCGTGACCGACATCCGCATGCCCGGCATGGACGGCGTCGCGCTCGCGCGCGACATTCTCGCCATGACGGATGAGACGCGCCGGCCGGAGGTCATCCTCGTCACCGGCCACGGTGTGCCGCGGGAGATCGCGCAGGCCCTGCCCTGCGACCGCGTCTGCGTCGTGCGCAAGCCGTTCCGCTGGAACGAGCTGATCGAGCCGCTGGAATCCGCGCATGCACGGGCCGCGGCGCGCATGGCCACAGGCGCATGACGGCCGCGCGCCTTCCGGCGGCCGACCCGGCCCCGGCGGCGCTCTCGGTCCTGGTCGTCGACGACGAGCGGGATCTCGCCGAGGAACTCGCCGACGGCCTGGCCGAGGCAGGGCTGCCCACGCGCATCGCCGGCTCGGCGGAGGAGGCGCTGCGCCTGCTCGCCGCCTCGCCCGAGATCGGCGTCATCGTCACCGACGTCCGCATGCCGGGCAGCGACGGCTTCTCCTTCGCGAGCCGCCTGGTGGCCGAGGCGCGGCCCGAGACGGCGCGGCGCGTCGTCATCATGACCGGCCAGTCGACGCTCGACGACGCCTCGGCGGCGCTGCGCGCCGGCGCCTTCGACTACCTGCGCAAGCCCTTCTCGCTCGACGACCTCGTGCTCATCGTCACCCGCGCGGCGGATTCCGCCGCGGCGGAACGCAAGGGGCACCAGGACGCGCAGCTCACCCGCGCAAGGCTGATGAAGGCGGAAGCCGAGACGGCGCGGATGCGGCGGCGCGACCAGGTGACCGGCCTGCCCAACGTGCAGGCGCTGCAGGAAGCGATCGTCGGGCTGGGCGACATGCGCGTCGCGCTGCTCATGATCCGGCTCGACGGCCTGCATGTGGTGACGGATGCGGGCTGGCGCGCGCTGCACGACCGGCTGCTCGCCGACGCGGCCAGCCGCTTCGCCGCCGTGGCCGGGCGCGAAAGACTCTATGCGCTGCACGACGCGGCGCATTTCGCCGTGCTGCTCGACGGCGCCTCGGCGCTGGAGGCCGAGGCGGTCGGCCGCGCGCTGCTCGCCGCGACGACGGAGCCGATGCGCGCCGGCGACCAGGCGCTCGCGCTCACCGCCTCGGTCGGGCTCGCGACGCGCGAGGGCGCGGGCACCGCGCCGCTCGATGTCTGCGCCCAGGTCGCCACGGCCGAGGCCGGGCGGCAGGGCAGCGGGCGGCTCGTCACCTATTCCGCGCGCATGCACAGCGACGCCGCGCGCCGCCTGCGCGTGACGCAGGACCTGCCGGCCGCCGCGGCCGCGGGGCACCTGTCCCTGATGTACCAGCCGCTGATGACGCCCGACCTGTCGGCGCTGCTCGGCTTCGAGGCGCTGATGCGCTGGACGCATCCCGTGCTCGGCCCGATCGGCCCGGGGGAATTCATCCCCGCCGCCGAGGAGAGCGGGGCGATCCTCGACATCGGCGTCTGGGCGCTGGAGGCCGCGGCGGCGCAGGCCGCGCGCTGGCGCAGCGGCACCCCTGACGCGCCCTATGTCTCGGTCAACCTGTCCGGCCGGCAGTTGCAGGAAGCCGACGTGACGGCGCTCGTCCTCGGCGCGCTGGATGGCGCGGACCTCCCGCCCCAGGCGCTGGTGATCGAGGTGACGGAGACGGTCGCGGCCGGCGCCGGCGCGCCCGGGATCCTGACCGCGCTGCGCGGGCGGGGCCTGCGCGTCGCGCTCGACGATTTCGGCTCGGGCTATACCTCGCTGTCGACGCTGCGCAGCCTGCCCGCGGACATCGTGAAGTTCGACCGCAGCCTGCTGCCCGCCGGGGCCGAGGATGCGCGCGGCGCGGCCTTCTTCACGCGCCTGATCCAGGCGGTGCAGGGCCTCGGCCTCGACATCGTGGCGGAAGGGATCGAGACCGCCGGGCAGCTCGCGCTCGCCGCGACGGCCGGCGTCTACGCGGTGCAGGGCTACGGCGTGGCGCGGCCGATGTCGGCCGATGCAGCGACGGCCCGGATCGCCGCCGCCACGCCGCGCTGAAGCAGTGTCCGCCCGGCCGCGTCCGGCTGGCCGGATGCCGCGCTAGGCGCGGCGCTGCCGCTCGCTCTCGGTCTTGAGCTGGCCGCAGGCGGCAAGGATGTCCCGCCCGCGCGGCCGGCGGATCGGGCTCGCATAGCCGGCATCGTTCACGATCTGCGCGAAGCGCTGGATCGCCTCGCTGGTCGAGGTCTTGTACGGGCTGCCCGGCCAGGGGTTGAACGGGATCAGGTTCACCTTGGCCGGGATGCCGCGGATCAGGCGCACCAGCTCGCGCGCCTCGGCCTCGCTGTCGTTCACGCCGCGCAGCATGACGTATTCGAAGGTGATGCGCCGCGCGTTGGACGCGCCGGGATAGCGGCGGCAGGCGGCGAGAAGGTCCTCGATCGGGTATTTCCGGTTCAGCGGCACGATCTCGTCGCGCAGTTCGTTCGTCACGGCGTGCAGCGAGACGGCCAGCCCGACGCCGAGTTCCGTCCCGCAGCGGTCCATCATCGGCACGACGCCGGAGGTGGACAGCGTGATGCGCCGGCGCGACAGGCCGATGCCCTCATGGTCCATCACGATGCGCAGCGCCTTGGCGACGTTCTCGTAGTTGTAGAGCGGCTCCCCCATGCCCATCACGACGATGTTGGACAGCAGCCGGGGCGCGCCGTCCTTGGGGGATGGCCATTCGCCGTAGGAATCCCGCGCCGCCATGAACTGGCCGACGATCTCGGCGGCGCCGAGGTTGCGCACCAGCTTCTGCGTGCCGGTGTGGCAGAAGCGGCAGGACAGGGTGCAGCCGACCTGGGTCGAGATGCAGACCGCGCCGCGATCCTCCTCGGCGGAGGGGATGTAGACCGTCTCGACCCGCTGGGCGTCGCGGAAGGCGAAGACCCATTTGCGCGTCGAATCGGCGCTGTCCTGCTGCGTCGCGACATCGGGCCGGCCGACGACGAAGCGTTCGGCGAGCTTCGCCTGCATCGGCTTGGCGATCGTCGTCATCGCGGCGAAGTCGGTCGCGCCCTGGTGGTAGATCCAGTGCCACAGCTGCTTGGCGCGGAAGGGCTTCTCCCCGATCGCGGCCATTTCGGCGACGAGTTCGTCGCGCGACAGCCCGACGAGGTCGCGCCGCCCGTCGGCCAGCGTCGCCGGCGGGGGTGCGAAAATCGCCGCCTTGGCGAGGATGCGCTCGCGCTCCGCCGCGGCGAGCCCGTCGGTCGCGGCGGCGTCGGTCATCGGCGCGAGGCCGGGCATTCCTGGCTGATCGCCTCATGCGCGGCGGAGAAGCCAGACAGGCTGAAGGTGTCCGTCGCCGTCCCGCGCCCGCCCGCCCGCGGACCGCGCGCCACCGCCTGGGCGCCGCCGCGGAAGGCGGCGACGGCGGCGCGGCCGTCATTGGCGAAGGCCGAATTGGCGTTGGTGTAGAAGGCGAGGTTGGTGTTGCCGATCGCGACCGTCACATTCGCGTTGCGCGGATAGGCATAGCCCGCCGTGATCGCGACCTGGTCGCGCCCCTGGGCACGATGCGTCACCGTCAGGATCACCCCGTCGCGCTGCGGGTCGGTGCGGGAGGCGCGGGTGAAGGCGTAGCAGACCTTCTGCCCGTTCTCCGTGTGGACGGCCGCCGTCCAGTCCTGGAAGTCGCCGAGCTTGCGCGGGCCCGGCTGCGCGGGCGCGGCCGGTCGCTGCTGCGCCAGGGCCGGCACGGCCAGAAGGGCGAGGAGGGCGGGAATCATGAGAACGGCTCGCATGGGACCCTAGATACGAAGCCCGGCCCTGCGGGGCAACCGCCGCCCGTCTGGCCCGGCGCGCGCGTCCGGCGTAACAGGCCGGCATGAGCGACCCCGCCGACGCCGCCCTCGCCGCCCAATACGAGGCCTACCCCTATCCGCAGCGCGACCCGCGCGACGAGGCGAAGCGCCTCGTCGTCGGCAGCCCGAGCCATCTGCGGGAGGTCGACCACTGGATCTTCGGCGCCCGCCGGCCCGCCGCGGCGCCGCTGCGCGCGCTCGTCGCCGGCGGCGGGTCGGGCGACGCGACCGTTATGATCGCCCAGCAGATGACCGACCTGGGGCGTTCCGGGACCGTGACATGGCTCGACCGTTCCGCCGGCGCGCGCAAGGTGGCGGGCGCGCGCGTCGCCGCGCGCGGGCTTTCGAACGTGGTGTTCGAGGAAGGCTCGATCCTCGACCTGCCGGGCAGCGGCCTCGGCCCCTTCGACTACATCGATTGCTGCGGCGTGCTGCACCACCTGCCCGACCCGCTGGCGGGGCTGAAGGCGCTCGTCTCGGTCCTCGCGCCCGGGGGCGGGCTGGGGCTGATGGTCTATGCGCCACACGGGCGGACCGGCGTCTACATGATGCAGGACGCGCTGCGGCTGGTCGCGCCGGCCGACCTGCCGCCGGCGCAGCGCGTCGAGATCGCCAAGCGGGTCTGGCGCCAGGCGCCGGAGACCGCCTGGCTGCGCCGAAATCCCTGGATCACGGACCATGTGCAGGGCGGCGATGCCGGGCTGTACGACCTGCTGCTGAACCCGCGCGACGTCGCCTTCACCGTCCCGCAATTCGCCGCCCTGCTCGCCGCCGCGGGGCTCGAGATCCGCTGCCTGGTCGAGCCGCTGCGCTACGACCCCGAGGCCTATTTCACCGACCCGAGGCTGCGCGAGCGCATCGCCGGGCTCGATGCCGTGCAGCGCGCCGCGCTGGCCGAGGCCGCCTGCGGCAACATGGGCATCCACATCGCCTATGTGGTGCGCGCCGGCGAAGCCCCGCCGCCCCCGCCCTGGGAGGATCCGGCCGCCGTGCCCGTGCTGCGCGAGCTCGACGGGGCGAAGGTCGCTGCGCAGATCCCGCCCGACGGCGTGCTGCGCATCGCCTTCGACGGGCTCAAGGTGCCGCTGGCCCTGCCGCGCCTCGCCGCGGCGATCCTCGCGCGGGTGGACGGGCGGCGCAGCATCGGCGCGATCGGCGACGAGCTGGCGGCCAACGGCGTCTCCCGCGAGGCCTTCGCGCGCGACATCGCGGCGCTCGCCCGGCAAATGGAGCGGGTGAACCGGATGCTGCTCGCCGCCCCCTGACCGCGCGGGTCCCGGTTCCGTCCGGGCGCCGAACGGGCCTAGTGTTCCCCCGACGGCCGCAGAGCCGAGGAGGACACGCCCATGATCACCCGACGCGCCCTTGCCGGCGCCGCCGGCGCGATGCTCGCCGCGCCCGCCGTCCGCGCCCAGCAGGGCTGGCCCGACAAGCCCATCCGCTACGTGATCGGCGGCGCGGCCGGCGGCGTCTCGGACATCTTCCTGCGCATGATGGAGAACCGGCTGCGCGAGCGGCTCGGCCAGCCCATGGTGATCGACCCGCGCCCCGGCGCCGGCGGCATGGTGGGGGCGGAGGTGACGGCGCGCGCCGCGGCCGATGGCTACACCTTCTACGTCAACCACATCGCCTCCCACGGCATCGGGCCGACGCTCTATCGCCGGCTGTCCTTCGACCCGCTGCGCGACCTGCCGGGGGTGGCGCGCATCGCCGCCATGCCGAACGTGCTGATCGTCAAGGGCGACGGGCCGGTGAAGACGGTCGCGGAGCTGATCGCCTTCTGCCGCGCCAATCCGGCGCGGGCGAATTTCTCCTCGGCCGGGTCGGGCACATCCTCCCACCTCTCGGGACTGCTGTTCGGGATGCGCACCGGCGTCGAGGTGACGCATGTGCCCTATCGCGGCACCGCGCCGTCCATGGCCGCCGTGCTGAACGGGGAGGTGCTGTTCGCGATCGACAACGCCCCAGCCTCGCGCCAGCAGGTGCTGGCGGGGATGCTGCGCGCGCTCGGCGTCTCGACCGCCAGGCGCGCCAGCACCATGCCGGAACTGGCGACGCTGCAGGAACAGGGCGTGCCGGATTTCGACGTGGCGTCCTGGTACGGCGTCGTCGCGCCGTCGGGCGTGCCCCAGGCGATCCGCGAGCGGCTGGGGGCGGAGATCGTCAACGCGCTGGAGGACCCCGCCATCGCCCAGCGCGTCCGCGACTACGGCGCCGAGCCCTGGCCGCTCGGCCCCGCCGCCTATGACGCCTTCATGCGGGAGGAAGTGGCGAAATGGGCGCCGGTGGTCCGTGCCTCCGGCGCGCAGATCGACTGAGGCCGGTGGTCGACCGCATCGACCGCCGGTAGGCCTGTTTTTTCGTGCCCTCGAAGGCCGGGCGCGAACTCCCAGGCTGTTTGGCTTCGCCGGGCAACCGGCGGGCCGCCTTCGCGGCCTCGGCACGAGGTTCAGCGCGCCCGCGCGGTCTCGAGGATCTCCCGGAACAGCCGCGCGGGCAGGCCGCCGCCGGCCACGCCGTCCATCGGCGTCGCGTCGTCGTTGCCGAGCCAGACGCCCATGACGAGCCCGCCGGCGATCCCGACGAACCAGGCGTCGCGATTGTCCTGCGTGGTGCCGGTCTTGCCCGCCACCGCGAGGCCCGGCACCGCCGCCGCGCGCCCGGTGCCGCGCGCGACCGTCGCGGCCATCATCCGGCGCATCGCCTCCGCCGCCTCGGGCGCCATCGCCTGCGCGCGCGGCGGCGCCGCCCAGGGGATGGCGCGCCCCTCCGCCAGCGCTTCCGCCACGCCATGCGGCGTGACGCGATGCCCGCCATTGCCGAAGGCGGCATAGGCGGCGACGAGGTCGAGCAGCGTCACCTCCGTGGTGCCAAGCGCGAGCGAGGCCTCCCGCGGGAAGGGCCCGGGCAGGCCGAGCCGCTGCGCCACCGCCGCCACCGGGCGCGGCCCGCCGGCGCGCTGCAGCAGGCGCACCGCGGCGGTGTTGACCGATTGCGCGAAGGCGTCCTCCAGCGTGATCTCCCCGCGCGGGCGCCAGGCGCCATTGCCGGGGGACCAGCCGCCGAGCGTGATCGGCCCGTCCGCGACCATGTCCTCCGGCCGGGCGCCGGCCTCGATCGCGGCGAGGAAGACGAAGGGCTTGAAGGCCGAGCCCGGCTGCCGCCGCGCCTGGGTCGCGCGGTTGAAGGGGCTGCTGCGGTAGTCCCGCCCGCCGGCCATGGCGCGCACGGCGCCGGTCTGCGCATCGAGCGCCACCACCGCGCCCTGCGCGACGCCCGCCGCGCGGCCGGGGCCGGCGAGCAGCGCGTCGATCCGCGCTTCCACCGCCGCCTGCAGCCGCGCATCGAGCGTGGTGCGCAGCAGCAGGTCGGCATGGCGCGGGGCGCGGTCGCCGATCGCGTCCCGCACCCAGTCGGCGAACCAGCCGGCGTCGCGCGACGGGGCGGGCGGGAAGCGCAGGCGCTCGGCTTCCTGCATCGCGGCCGCGGGGCTGAGCGCGCCGGTCTCGGCCATCGCCTCCAGCACCTCGGTCGCGCGCGCCACGGCGGCGGAGGGATTGACGCGCGGATTGAGCCGCGACGGCGCCTTGGGCAGGCCCGCGATGACCGCCGCCTGCCCCGCCGTCAGCCGCCGTGCCGAGACGCCGAAATACAGCCGCGCCGCCGCATCCACGCCGAAGGTCCCGGCGCCGAGATAGACGCGGTTGAGGTAGATGGTCAGCAGCTCGTCCTTGCTGAAGCGGTATTCGAGCCACAGCGCGAGCAGCGCTTCCTGCACCTTGCGCCGCAGGCTGCGTTCCGGCGTCAGGAACAGGTTCTTGGCCAATTGCTGCGTGAGGGTCGAGCCACCCTGCACGACGCGCCCGGCGGTGACGTTCGCCACCAGGGCGCGCGCCACGCCGACCAGGTCAAGCCCGCCATGGTCCCTGAAGCGGCGGTCCTCGATGGCGATGAAGGCGGCGGGCACATGCGCCGGCAGGTCGGCCAGGCGCAACGTCTCCCCATACAGGTCGCCGCTGGTCGCGAGCAGCGACCCGTCCGCGGCAGTCAGCGTGATGGAAGGGCGGCGCGTCGCCCCCAGCGCTTCTTCCGGCCGCGGCAGGTCCCAGGCGAACCAGAGCAGCGCGGCGAAGCCCGCCACCATGCCCCAGACGAGCAGGGAGATGCCCCAACGCAGCAGGCGCGGCGCCTGGCGGCGTCGCGCGGGGGCGGGGGGTGCGGGTCGTGCAGGGACGGCGGAGGGGGCACGCCGCGCCCGCGGCGCGACGGCACGGGGCATTGATCGCAGGCGTATCACGCCGCTCGATCCGGCGCGATGCCGTGTATCGGGTTCCGAGCGCCTTTCGGCCCGCGGCCCGGTGGTCTGGAGGGGCGGAGCCCCTCCAGGTGATGTCCTGGTCTGGAGGGGCGCCGCCCCGTCTTGTCCCGCGCCCCCGCCATGCCAAAGTCCGCTCCGCCGGCCGCCCGGCCAAGAACGCCCGCACCGCTTCACGTCCATCCGGGGATGTTTGCATGATCCGCACCACGCGCCGCGCGACGCTCGCCGCCGGCCTCACGCTTCCCTTCGCCGCGCGCGCCCAGGACTGGGCGCCGCGGGAGACGATCCGCCTGATCAACCCCTTCGCCCCCGGCGGGTCGCCCGACATCCTCGCGCGCGTCATGGCGCCGCACATGCAGGCCTTCCTCGGCCAGCCCATGGTGGTGGAGAACCGGCCCGGCGCGGGGGCCGCGGTCGGCACGCGTTCCGTCGCGCGCGCGGCGCCGGATGGGCATACGGTGCTGCTGGCGCCCATCTCCTCCGTCATCGCGCCCTTCATGATGCGCGACCCGGGCTACGCGCTGTCGGACTTCAAGCCGGTCTCGCTGCTGGCGACGACGCCCTTCGTGCTGGTGGCGCGGCCGGGGCTGTTCGCCGATGTGCGCGCCTGGGACACGGCCGTGCGCGCCAATCCCGGCCGCTTCTCGGCCGCGACGGGCGGGCCGGGCACGCCGCACCAGCTGGCCGCCGTGCTGTACCAGTCCATGCGCGGGGCGGACTTCACGCTGGTGAACTATCGCGGCACCGCGGCGGGCCTGACCGACATCCGCGCCGGGTCTGTCCAGTTCATGTTCGCCGACATGCCGGCCACGATGGGCCAAGTGCGCGACGGCGCGCTGCAGGCGCTGGCGGTGAACACGCCGCAGCGCGTGCCTGCCCTGCCCGACGTGCCGACCATGGCCGAGACCGTCGCCCCGGGCTTCGAGGCGAATTCCTGGGTGATGTGGTGGGTGCCCGCCGCGACCCCCGACGCGGTCGTGAACCGCCTGAACGCCGCGGCGCGGCACGCCCTGGCGCAGCCGGACGTGAAGGCGCGGGTCGCGGAAGTCGGCTTCGTCGGGACCGATGGCTCGGACGTCGCGACGGCCCAGGCGCATATGCGCACCGAGGCGGAGAAGTGGAGCGCGCTGATCCGGGCGAAGGGGCTGCGGTTCGACGAGTGAGGGCCCGATGACCCGGCAGGTGCGCGCGGTGCTGGGTGGCATCCTCGGCGCCACCGCGACCGGCGTCTGGGTCGCGGGTTGGCGCTGGGTCGATCCCGCGCCGCTGAGCGGCGACGTGGTGGCGAGCGGGGCGGGTATCGGCTTCGCGCTCGCCTGGGCCGTGCTGGAATGGCCCGCGCTGATGGCTTCGCTTGCCACGGCACGGTCCTCGCGCGTGAGCGAATTGCTGACGCCGCTGGACGCCGATGCGCCGGGCATGCCGAGGCTCGGGAAGCGCGTCATCCGCGGACGCTTCGCCATGCTGGTTCTCGTCACCACGCTGATGCTTCTTGTCGCGATGGTGGGCTTGCGCGAGGGAAGCGTCGGGCTGATCCTCGGCGGGGCACTGATCGCGGCACTGACTGGATGGTTCGCCGCCGGCGATCTTGTCACGCTGCGCCGCCGCCGCCGCGAACCGGACGGGCTTCGGCGAATGGGCCAGCGCTAGACGCCGTACTATCCCCGCATATCCTCCGCGATCAGATCCGCCGCCTTCTCCGCGACCGACAGCACCGTCGCGTTGATGTTGCACACCGGGATGTCGGGGAAGACGGATGCGTCCACCACGCGCAGCCCGTCGATCCCGCGCAGCCGCAGCCGCGCATCGAGCGGCGCGGCGGCATCCCCGCCCATCCGCACGGTGCAGGAGGGGTGGTAGACCGTCCCCCCGGTGGCCTTCGCGAAGTCGAGCAGCGCCGCGTCGCTCTCCACATCGGGGCCGGGGCGGACCTCATGCGCGACGATCCCGCGCAGCGGCTCCGCCGCCATCCAGCGGCGGGCGAGGCGCAGGCCGCGCACCACGCAGGCCTCGTCCGCGCGTTCGGTTAGGAAGCGTGGCGCGATCGCGGGCGCGTCCGCCGCCCGCGGGGATCGCAGCGTCACCGTGCCGCGGCTCTGCGGCCGGCACTGCCACACGCCCAGGGTGAAGCCGGGCTCCGTCTCCGGCACGCCGATGCGCCCATCCTGCCAGGACAAGGGCCCGCCATTGATCTGCACGTCCGGCGCCTCGAGCCCCTCCTCGGTGCGGGCGAACAGCGACATCATCCCCGGCGACCAGGTCAGCACGCCCTTGCCGGTGAAGGCCCAGCGCAGCACCTCGACCGCAAGGCGCGGCCAGACGATGCGCCGGTTCGCCGGACGACGCGGTAGCCGTAGGCGGGCGTGGTGATGCAGTGTCCCTTGCGCAGCCTGCCTTCCAGGCCGCGATGGGTCTTGGCCGCGAGGTCCTTGAGGTAGAGCGCGCCCATGGCGCCCTTCACCCCGACATGGAAGTCGGAGATCTCGCCTTCGGCGAGGGTGACGAGCTTCACGCGGCAGAAGGTCACCTGCTTATAGAAGGCCGCGACGTGCTCGAGGTCGCGGGAGAAGCGGTCGAGGCTCTCGGCGAGGATGACGTCGCACTTGCCGGCGCGGGCGGCATCCCGCAGGGCGACGAAACCCGGGCGCTTCTCCTTGGTGCCTGAGATCGCCGCGTCGGAGAATTCCCCCACGACGGTCCAGCCCTCGCGCGCGGCGCGGGCGCGGCAGATGCGCAACTGGTCCTCGATCGAGGCCTCGCGCTGGTTCTCCGAGCGTACCGGGCGTAGATGGCAACGTGCTGACTCATGGCGAAGCCCCTCTGACGATTCGCCCGGGCCGATCATGCCCCACCCGCTGCCCGTTGGTGTCGTCGCGTTCCCGGTAGAACCGCTCGGCGAGCACGCGCGTTTCGCGCCGCAGCCGAGAGATCCGTGCGCCATGACGGCGAAGCGCCTCCGTGCCGCGCGACTTGAGGTAGTGGTCGATCGAGACCTGAGGGCTGTGGCCAAGGGCAACACCGGCATCGAGCGCCAGTTCCGGAGACAGCATGGAGGCCGTCGTGCGGAGGCATTTCCTGAACCAGTGCGGCCCCTCCGCGCGCCCAAACCAGCGCTTCGTTCGGCGACGGACAACCTTGCCGAGGTCGAGCGTGAACAGCGCCTTGCCCCTGGTCCCGATCCAGAGCGCGGCGGTGCAGGCGCTGCCCGGCTGGGTCGGGCGAACGGACGAGAGGTAGCGATCGAACACTGGAACAAGCTCGGGGTGCATGTCGTAGGTCACGTACCCCTCGGTCTTCGTGTCCTGCTCGCCGAAATGGATCTGGTAGCCGGTATCGGTGCGCCGGATGTGCTACCCGATCTCCATCGCCGCGATGGAGCGGATACGGGGCGCATGCGCGGCGAGCAGGCCAAGCAGGGCGGCGTCGCGCACATTCATCCGCCCGCCGCCATAGCCCTTGCCGACATCAAATCGATGCAGACCTTCGTCACTACCGTGGCCTCGCAAGGGCCGCTGCTGCTGATCATCTTCGCCCTGGTGGTGCTGACCACGGCGGTGATCATCCTCAGCATCGGCGACTACCTGTTGCGGCTGCCCTGTGACAACATTCTCGGCGTCGCCTCCGGGGCGAAGGGCAACCCGGCCATCCTCGTATTTGCCACACGGATGGCGCCGACGGAGCAGCCGTACATCGGCTGCGAAATGATCTTCCCCTCGGCCACCATCGTGAAGCTGATCGCGGTGCAGATCATCGGCCTGATCACCCGGTCGGGCTGAGCGCGCCGTACGCCACCGATGCCTCGGTCACATGCATATTCTGGTGACGCCGTTCTGCCGATGCGCGGCAACCGCTACACTCAACAGACATGACCTCGACAGTGATCTCATCCAGAGAGGCGTACTCCCTGCCGCCCGCGCCCAGCGTCTGGGCGGGCCGCTTCACCTGCCCCGAGGACATGGCCGAAGCGCAACGCGACGCGAATCTCGAATCGATCCCCATCGCGCGGGACGACAGCTACCGGAGCCGTCTCGCCTTCGTGGATCTCGGCCGCTTCCGGGTCCATGACGCAACGGACGACGCGCATATTGCGCGCGGCGCGATGCTCCCGCGCGCCTGCGGAATCCTGTTTCCCTGGGGTAGCCTCACATCGGGGCTGCGGGTGAACGGCCTTGCCTTCTCCGAAGGACAGGGCGTCTTCGTGAAGCCCGGGGCGGAAATGCATGTGACAATGGACGGCCCCCAGCGCTGGTCCGGGATCATCATGGACGACGATGCCTTCGCGGCCTTCGGCGGCGAGGCCTGGCTCCGCGCCGAGGCGGGGTTCTTCGCCCTGCCGGACCTTCTGCGGCGCGCGCCGGCACGGTGCCGGATGCGCTGATCGAGGCCCTGGGCCAAGTCATCGGCAATGCGTGCCTGCCGTATGGAGCAGGGTCGGCATCGCGCCCTGCTGCTCCACCGCCGCGTGCGCGTAGTCAAGGCGGCGGAGGATGTCCTCTCGGCCGCGCTCCGCTGCGCCGTCTACACGCAGGAGATTGCTGCCGCGCTCGGCGTCAGCGAACGGTTCCTGACGTCTGCCTTCGCCGCCGTCTATCGCATGAGCGTGCATCGCTATCTTTGCGTCCGCAGGCTGAACCTGGTGCGCTGCGCGCTGGCCGGGCCGCAGGGCGCGACCGCGCTGGTCAAGACCACTGCGCTCGACCTCGGCTTCTGGCACCTTGGGCAATTCACTCGGGAATACCGTACGCTCTTCGGGGAGACGCCGACGGACACGCTCGCTAAGGCCAATGGCAGGAGCAGCGCAGCGCCGCCCGAGCAACGCCGCCCCTAACGCTATCAGGAACACGTGTCGGTTCGCGCTACAGTGGCGAACGCAGCGGCATCAGCGGACCCCTTCCCATAAAGTCGGGCCTTCGCCTGCCGATCACCCAGCCGACGCACGCCTCGAGGCCAAAGCCGCCATGAAGACCGCCATCCGAATCTCGACCGCCGTCGCGATCGCCATCTTCGCCTGGTACATCGTCGCCGACCGCATCACGCCCTACACGGGCAATGCACGCGTGAAGGCGCTGGTGGTCGCGATGGTGCCGCAGGTCGCGGGCTACGTCTCCGCCGTGCCGGTGACCAACGGGCAGGTTGTCGAGCCCGGGCAGCTGCTCGCGCGGATCGACCCGCAACCCTTCCTGCTGCAGGTCGAGAAGGCGCGCTCGGATCTCCAGCTCGCGACGCAGGAGGTGGGCGCGAGTTCCGCCCAGGTTGAGGCGGCGCAGGCCGAACTCGCGCAGGCGCGCGCCCAGCTCGAGAACACCCAGTCGCAGAGTGAACGCACCTTCACACTCGCGCGCCAGGGCATCGCAACACGCGCCGCCGCCGACCAGGCGCAGGCGCAGCTGCTGAGCGCGCAGGGCCGGGTCACGGCCGCCGAGGCGGAGCTGGAGCGCGCGCGCCAGCAGCTTGGCGCCACAGGGGCGGACAATGCGCGGATCCAGGCGGCCATCGCGGCGCTGGGCCTCGCCGAGATCAACCTGCGCTGGACCGAGTTGCGCGCGCCTGGCCGCGGTGCCGTGGTGGACCTTCAGATCACCGAAGGAACCTTCGCACCGGCCGGCCAGCGGCTGATGACCTTCGTCTCCTTCGAGGAGGTCTGGGTCGAGGCCTACATGACCGAGAACAACCTCGGCCGCATCGCCGTCGGCAACGCGGCGGAGCTTTCGCTCGACGTCTATCCGGGCCGGATCTTCCAGGGCACCGTCACCAGCATCACCATCGCCGCCGCGGCACCGCATGCGGGCACGTCCTCCGACGGCTTGCCGAAGCCGCCCGAGGTCTCGGGCTGGATGCGCGACCCGCAGCGCTTCCCGGTTCGGATACGCATGGAAGGCTATGGCGGTGGCAGCGAGGCAGCGGACATCCGGCGCCAGGTGAACGGCCAGGCCGATGTCGTCGTCTATACCGGCGGCAATGCGGTCCTGAACGGGCTCGCCGCCGCCTGGATCCGCTTCATGAGCTGGATCTCCTATGCCTACTGATTCGCCGGATCCGCGGCTGGCCGACCGGCGCGCGCTGCGGCTCGGCTTCGGCATCACCGTCGTCTTCCTGGTGGCGATCTACATCAACTGGCTGCTGGCCTACCTCGCGCCGGTCTTCGCCGCGCCGCTGCTGCAGGGGTCGCGCGCGCCGACGCTGCGGGAAGCCGCGGGGGTAATGGCGGCGACGTGCCTCATCGCCCTCGCCTGCCTCCTGGCCGGCGGTGTCGCGCGCATCTACCCGGTGCTGTTCATGGCGGCCCTGCTGCCGGTGCTGGTCTGGACCCTTCGAACCCATCTGCGCGGAGGCAACACCCTGATCGTGGTGGTGATCCTGTGCGCCGTGCTGCTGGTGCCTTTGGGTGCCAAGGTGGCGCCGGAGGTCGCGCGGCAGCTCGCGGCGTCCTTCGTGTGGAACATCGGGCTCTCGCTGGTGGTCGCGTCTGCGATGTTCGCGCTGATGCCGCCGGCGCCCGGCGAGGCCGCGCCCGGGCCGCGGGAACCGCTGCCGGCCGAGGAGGCCGCCTGGCGCGGCTGGCAGGTCGCGCTGATCACCTGGTCCTACAGCGTCGCCTATTTCGCCTTCGACTGGACCAACATCCACACGCCGCTCTACATCGCGATCTTCGCGCTGCATCTCAGCCTGGCGCGCACCCTCTCGATCAGTGGCGCGATCCTGGCAGCGAACGTCGCAGGTGGCGTGATCGCGCTGCTGCTCTACGAGCTGGTCGCCATGGTGCCGCTGTTCGTCTTCCTGGCGGCGCTGATGCTCCCGGTGCATCTGGTCTTCGCGCGCGTGATGACGTCGGGCACCAGGGTCGCGCCGCTCGCCGGCGCGGCGCTGAGCGTCATGCTGATCCTTTTCGGGGGCGCGATGAGCCCCACGGACGAGAATGCCAGCGCGGGTTTCGTCGATCGGCTCGGCGAGCTCGGCATGGCGGCGATCTACGCGATCCTCGCGCTCTATGTGCTGGAGGCGTTCCGCCGCGACCGGCCTGTCGGGCCCGCGCCAGAACGCGCCGCATGACATGCCAGGTGCGTCGTCGTCCGTCGTCGTCCGAGCGGCAAGGGAGCAGCATGTGCTGCGCGGGATCCATGCGGCGCGGTGCGTCGGCTTGACGCAGATCATCGCCGGCGCCGGGCCGCGGGCCCTACTGGATGGCGAGCGCACGGAGCCCGCGCAGGGAGATCGCAATGAACGCGACCACGGCACCCAACGCCCGCGGAGTCGGAACGCCCGGCCGGCGCACGGTCTACAGCATGTGCGGCATGTGTTCGGTCCGCTGCCCGATCGAAGTGACGGTCGAGGACGGCAAGGCCACCTGGATCCAGGGCAACCGGCACGATGCGGCGATCGGCGCGAGCCTCTGCGCCAAGGGGTCGGCCGGCCTGCCGCTGGAATACGCCGATGACGAGCGGCCGCAGACGCCGCTGATGCGCATCGGCGAACGCGGCAGCGGCCGCTGGCGGCGCGTGTCCTGGGAGGAAGCGCTCGACCACATCGCCGACAGGCTGCGCGAGACGATCGATGCGCACGGCCCGCGCGGCATCGCCCTGTCGGACCGCGGCGGCCCCTTCTCGGATCTGACCAAGACGTTCCTGGCGGCGCTGGGCTCGCCCAACTACTTCAACCATGACGCAACCTGCGGCGGGAACGCGCACAACGCGGCGCGCAGCATGTTCGGCTTCAGCCACGCGGGGCTGATCCCGGACTACCGCAATGCGCGCCACCTGGTGCTCTACGGGCGCAACATCGTCGAATCGCTGATGGTGAAGGAAGCCAAGGCGTTCATGGACGCCGTGGCCAACGGCTTGCGCGTCACCTACATCGATCCACGCGCGAGCGGCACCGCCTGCAAGGCGACCCGCTACTGGAAGGTGCGGCCGAACAGCGACTATGCGCTGAACCTCGCGCTGATCCATGAGGTGCTGGCCCAGGACGTCCATGACAAGGACTTCGTCGCGCGCTTCGTCAGCGGCATGGACGTGCTGCGGGAGGCGGTACGGGACACCACGCCGGAGTGGCAGGAACAGCATACCGGCGTACCCGCCGCCGAGCTGCGCGCGCTGGTGCGGGAGATCGCGGCCCAGGCGCCGCGCGTGATCTTTCATCCGGGCTGGATGACGGCGCGCCACCGGCAATCCTTCCACGTCACCCGCACGGCGCTGATCCTGAACGCGCTGATGGGCAGCATCGAGGTACCGGGCGGCCTGATCATCGCGAAGTCGCCCGAGGCCTTTGGCCGCGAGAGCCTCAAGCCGCTATCCGCCCGCGTGCCCAAGGTGACGGAGGCTCGGGTGGACGGCGCCGGCACGACGCGCCCGTCCTGGGATCCGTCGATCGGCATGGTGCACCAGCTCTTTGCCGCCATGGAGACCGGCCAGCCCTACGGCGTCGGCGCCTATTTCGCCTACCGGCACGATCCCATCACCAGCCTGCCCGATGCCGAAGCACTGAAGAGCGCGCTCGACAAGCTGAACCTGCTGGTCTCGATCGACGTCCGCTATTCCGAGACGGGTTGGTACTCGGATGTGATCCTGCCGGAATCCACCTATCTCGAACGCGCCAACATCCTCGCCGGTATGCCCGGCCCGGTGCCTGTCTTCCTCATGCGCGACCAAGCGGTCGCGCCGCGCTTCGACAGCAGGCCCGCTTGGTGGATCTTCCGCGAGATCCTGCGCCGGATGGGCGTGAAGGATGCGCTCGACTTCGAGACTGTCGAGGAAATCTGGAACTACCAGCTCGAAGGCACCGGCGTCACGGTGGCGGAGATGCGCAAGGCCGGCGTGGTTGCCCTGGCCACCGCGCCGAAGCTGATGCCGCGCGACGCGCTGCGCTTCCCGACGCCTTCGGGCAAGATCGAGATCGACAGCGCGGTTCTTCGGCAGGCGGACCTGCCCTTCATGCCGCCCTATGAACCGAAGGCCGCGCCGGAAGGCGACAGCTTCACCCTGCTGTTCGGCCGGCCGGCGACGCTGGCGCATGGCCAGTCCCTGAACAATCCGCTGCTGCGGGAAGCGGCGCCGAGACAGGAGCTGTGGATCCATCCCGACCGCGCGGCCGCGCTCGCGATCAACGACGGCGAGGAGGTCGAGGTCAGCGGCGGGGGCGCCTATGTCGGGCGCCTGCCGGCGAAGGTCACGCCCTGGATCCACCCGGACGCGGTGTTCATGCTGCACGGCTATGGCGCCACCGTGCCGGTCGCGACGCGCGCCAGGGGCGTCGGCGTGGCCGACCAGCGCCTGCAGCACGGCAAGCTCTACGCCTTCGACCCGGCCGGCGGCGGCTGCACGCTGACCGAGACCATCGTCCGTGTCCGGCCCGCCGCGGCGGAAGGAGCCTGAGCGATGAGCAAGTACGCGCTGCGACACGACGAGGCGAACTGCATCGGCTGCCAGGCCTGCGAGGTACACTGCAAGACGAACAAGGACCTCGGACCCGGCCCGTCGCCCTGCAAGATCATCTCGCTCGGCCCCGTGGATGTCGATGGCCAACCGCGCATGCGCCACGTCTTCATGCCCTGCTTCCACTGCGAGGATGCGTGGTGCGTCCGGGCCTGCCCGACGGGCGCAATGCAGCAGCGCGAGAAGGACGGCATCGTCCATGTCGAGGCGAGCCTCTGCGTGGGCTGCAAGAGCTGCATCGCCGCCTGCCCCTGGGGCGTGCCGCAATGGGATCCGTCCACCAACAAGGTGGTCAAGTGCGACTACTGCATGGACCGCGTCGATGCCGGGCTGAAGCCTGCCTGCGTCACCAAATGCGTGACCGGCTGCCTGTCCTTCGGCCCTGCGACCGAACTGCCCGATCCGCGCCGCGAACGCTACGCGAGGATGCTGTTGGCCGAGCCTTCGGATGGCCTCGGTGGCGAGTAGCACCTGGCGCATCGCGCGGAGGATGACCCGATGAGCGACCTGCCGTCCCTGCCGGCCTGGCTCGCCGCCGGCGATGCCGGCCTGTCCGGCGCCGCGCCGCCGGCACCCACGCTCGATGCGGCGCTGCCGGGCTATGCGCATGCGCGCGCGCTGTCACCGCTGCAGCGGCTGCAGGTGCTGCAGGGGGCGTCCCTGGCCGAATGTGGCGGCGGCGGGGAACCGGTGCATCTGGAATGGCGTCGCTTCCTGCGCGGCCATGGCCCCTCGACCCTGGTGGTGGACGCCACCGCCTTCGACGAACGCGCCGAAGCCGCCGCGACCGTCCTCGCCCGCGCGCCCTGGCTGCTGGCCGAGGGGCTGCTGATCGCCGCAGGCCTGCGCGACAGCGGCACGATCGAACTGCGCGTGCCGCCCGAGCTCACCGGCAGGGAAGCGCCCTTCCTCAACGCCGTCGATGCGATCCGCGCGCTGGCGCAGGTCTCCGGCCCCCGCAAGCGCATCGAGGTGCTTCGGGACCGCAAGCCGGGCTGCTGGGCGGAAGGCCCAGACGGCGATGCATCGCGCCTGGTGCACACGCCCGAGACATGGTGCCGCATCGCCCGGCTCTTCGCCGGCGCCGGCGATCGCGACGGATCGTTGCTGACGCTGCGGCGCGGCGTGAAGCAGCGCGGCCTGGTCGAACTCGATCGCACGAGTAATCTGCGCCGGCAGATCGAGTCCTGGACCGGCGGCATCAAGGGCCAGGGCGAGGATCCTATCCTGGTCTTCGACGACGGCCTCGGCGGCACGCTGCCGCTCTCGGCCACCGATATCGCCGCCGATCCGCTGTCCCTGGCGGCGGCCGGCATCGTGCCGGTGCCCTCTACCGCGATGGTGCTGCCGCCAGGAACCTGCATGGTGAAGCAGACGCGGCGCGCGCTCTATCGCCACTGGCAGCTGGCGGAGGACGAGGCTGCGCCGGTACGGGGGATGCTCGCGCGCGCGGCACGCCTCGCCACCGAGGTCACGCTCGGCCGCGGCGATGCCGGGCATCTGAAGGCGCTCGACGAACTCGCGCTGAAGCTAGCCACGCAGGGGCTCGCCGCGGCCTGGCCGCTCGCCTCCTCGCTGCGGCATTTCCGGGCGCAGTGGGAAAGCCACGCGCGGCGGGAATCCTGCCCCGAGGGCGCGTGCCTGTCGCTGCCCGCCGCGCCCTGCCACGGCACCTGCCCGGCCAATATCGACATCCCGAGCTTCATGGCGCATCTCGGCCATGGCGATTATCGCGCGACGATCGAGGTCATCCGGCGCGACAATCCGCTGCCGCTGACCTGCGGGCTGGTTTGCCCGGCGCCCTGCGAATCCGCCTGCGTCCGCGGCAGCCATGACGGGTCCGTCTTCATCCGGCCGCTCAAGGCGACGGCGGCGGAACACTGCCTTGCGAACGGCGGATATCCGCTGCCGGAGATCGCGCCCGACACGGGCAAGCGCATCGGCGTCATCGGCTCGGGCCCGTCCGGGCTGACGGCCGCCTACTACCTGCGCACCCACGGCCACCAGGTCGAGGTCTTCGAGGCGCAGGAGAAGGCCGGCGGAATGCTGCGCTACGGCATCCCGGCCTACCGGCTGCCGCCCGAACTGCTGGACCAGGAGCTCGGGGAGATCGAGCGGCTTGGCATCCCGATCCGCACCGGGGCGAAGATCGGCAGCCTCGAGGATTTCCGAGGCGGATTCGACGCCGTCTATCTCGGCCTCGGCACGCAGATGGCGCGGCTGCTTCCGATCGAGGGCGTGCACCATGACCTCGTGCGCGGCGGCATCGACTTCCTGCGGGCGGTGCGCAGCGGGGAAAAGGTTCGGGTCGGGCCGCGCGTGGTGGTGATCGGCGGCGGCAACGTCGCGATCGACGTCGCGCTGACCGCGCTGCGCCAGGGCGCCACGCATGTCGACCTCGTCTGCCTCGAAAAGCGGCGCGAGATGCCGGCGAGCCCGCACGAGATCGAGGAGGCCGTCGCCGAAGGCGTGCATCTGCGCGCCGGCTGGGGACCGGTCCGTATCGAGGCGGAGGGCGAGGTCGTCTTCCACTACTGCGAGCGCGTGAAGGACGAGGCGGGCCGCTTCGCCCCGGTCTTCGACACGGCGCGGCCGATGACGCTCGCGGCGGACGACGTGCTCCTCGCTGCCGGCCAGGGCACCGATCTCGGCCTTCTCGAAGGCAGCGCGGTCGAGAATACCCGCGGCTACATCGTCGCCGATCCGAAGACGCTGATGACCAAGGTCCCGGGCGTCTTCGCCGGCGGCGATGCGCAGCAGGGGCCGCGCACCGTCGTCGAGGCGATCCGCGCCGGCAAGATCGCCGCGGCAGGGATCGATGCCTGGCTGCGCGGCGGCAGCGCCGATGGCTCGGTCGCCCGGCCCGTCCGCCGCGGCGAGGTGGCGCCGCTTCCGGTCGCCGCCGCCGATCGCAGCCATGGCCCCCGCGCCGTGATGGCCTCGAAGAGCGTCGAGGAGGTGCTCGGCGAAGGCAACTACATCCGGATCGAGGAGGGCCTGACCGTCGCCCAGGCACAGGACGAGGTGCGCCGCTGCCTGCGCTGCGACATGTGCATCGGCTGCGGCCTGTGCATGGCGGCGTGCAGCGAGATGGGCATCGAGGCGCTGCGCCTTGGCGACACCGGCGCCGGGCGGCTCGCCTATTTCGACTTCCAGCGGCCCGAGGATCGTTGCATCGGCTGCGGCGCCTGCACCCAGGTCTGCCCGACCGGGGCGATCCGGATCGAAGATCGCGACGGCATCCGCCGTACTATCATCACAGGCACGGTGGTGAAGGCGCAGCCGCTGCTGACCTGCGTGGAGTGCGGCGCGCCGACGCGCACGCCAGCGCATCGCGACTTCATCCGCGCGCGCCTGCCCGAGCATATGGCGGCGCTGCTCGATCGCGAGCTCTGCCAGGCCTGCGCGCGTGACCGGGCCGACCGTCCGCGATGGGGGCGACACCCCGCGACATCCTGACCGCGGCGAGGACATGCGATGGCAGACCTGCTGATGCCCGCCCTGAAGATCTCGCTGGTGATCTTCATGGCCGGCAACCTGATGGACATGGGGCTGCGGCTCGAGATCGCGGACGCCCTGCGGGGTTTGCGCAACCTGCGCTTCGTCGTGTTGACGCTGCTCTGGGCCTTCCTGCTCATTCCCGGGCTGGCCTATGGCATCGCCCATGCCATGCCGCTCGACGCGCCCTATGCGCTCGGCCTGATCCTGATGGGGCTGGCGCCGTGCGCGCCCTTCGTGCCGATGCTGGTCGCCAAGGGCCATGGCGACCTTGGTTCCACCGCGGCCTTCATGCTGTTGACGGCGGTCGGCACCGTCATCGTGATGCCCGTGGCGGTGCCGTTGCTGACCTCCGGCCTGACCGTGAGCGCCTGGTCGGTCGCCAGGCCGCTGCTGGTCATGGTGCTGATACCGATGATGATCGGCATGGCGATCCGTCGTGCATCGGTCGCGCGCGCCGGCACGCTGCAGCCGGTGGTCAAGAAGGTGACCGGCGTCGCGACGCTGGTCGTGGTGGTGCTGTGCGTCGTCATCTATGGCAATGGCCTGCTCGGGCTGGGTGGCACATTCGCCGTTGCCGCGCAGTGCCTGTTCTTCGCGACCGTCGCCACGGTGACCTACCTGCTGGCCTTCGGCCTGCCGCACGAGGAGAGGATCGTGCTCAGCATCGGCCTGACCACGCGCAACATCGGGGCTGCCATCGCGCCGTTGCTGGCCGTGCCGGAGCCTGACCAGCAGGCGGCGATCATGGTGGTGCTCGGGCTGCCGCTGATGGTGGGCTTCGCCATGCTCGTTGTGTGGATGACCGGGCGGGGGCCGGCGGCCTGATGCTTCTCGACTTCCTGCGTGCCGATCCCGAGACCGGCCTCTTCTTCGTCGGGCCCATGGCAAGTTCGCCTCTGGGCGGCCTCATGATCGGACCGCGCGTCGTTCTTCCCTCGGCAACCTGCCCCCGCCGGTGGCGCGCTGGCGTTTAGCTGTGTCCGTGGCGGTCGGCACGCGTCGTCTCATTGGGGCATGGCCCGAAGTAGCCATGAACCCGTAGGTCGGGCAGACGCAGCCTGCGCTAGGTAAGTGGGCCGACTTGCCGGCGCGGGCGCAGCCGGGTGTACGGCATGGCCGTGCCCCGCTTGATCAAGGCGCCGGAAGCCCGCTGGCCGGCGCGGACCAATGATGAGACCTGTATGCGGAAGCCTTGTCGCGTGGCGTACTGGGCGATTCTCTGTGCTTCACAAGGCAGGAAGCGGGGGGCATGGCACATCGAACCATCGGCCAGGAGGCCCTGGCGCCGGACGGTACCTCGCGAAGCGGCGCGGCCCTGGAGCGCCTATCGTTTCTGATCGACTGACACCCGGTCTCCGGGCTGCTCACCCCGCGCTGGGTGAAGCATCCCAATCGCCCCTCGGTGCATGGCTTCAAGGCGCATGTCGGGGTGGATGCCGAAGGGTAGGCGTCGCCGACCGATCCCGTGCTGGGCCGGATGCCAGGTTCCTGGCATCGCACCCCGGGCAAAGCACTTGGAATCTGCCGTTCATCGTGCCGGCTCCTCGCCGAAGACTGCCGGGTGTCCCGCCTTCGTCTTCACAGGGATCTTCAGGTAGCGAACGCCATTCGCCTCCGCTTCCGGGAAGCGGCCGGCACGGATATTCACCTGGATTGACGGCAGCAGCAGCGTCGGCGCGGCCAGCGTGCTGTCTCGCCGCTGGCGGAAGGCGACGAATGCGGCCTCCGTCGTGCCGTCCTTTACGTGCGGGTTGTGAGCCCGCTGCTCGGCTACGGTGCTCTGCCACGCAAACTGGTCGCGGCCCGGCGCCTTGTAGTCATGGCAGATCCAGAGCCTGGTTTCCGGCGGCAGCGCAAGCAGGCGCTGGATGGAGCGCCAGAGCTGGTGCGCATCGCCACCCGGAAAGTCGGCGCGTGCCGTGCCGTAGTCGTGCATGAAGATGGTGTCGCCGACGAGGACGTCCTGACCAATGCGGTACGCGACGTCTGCCGGGGTGTGCCCGGGCACGTGCAGTACCTCGATTTCCAGCGAGCCGAGCATGAACCGCTCGTTGTCCTTGAACAGGCGGTCGAAATCGCCGCCCTCGGGCTTGACGTCGCGGGCGTCGAAGACCGGGCGGAAGATGCGCTGCACGTCCTTGATGTGCTCGCCGATGCCGATCGGCGCGCCGGTCTTCGCCTTGATGTAGGGCGCCGCCGTCAGGTGATCGGCATGCGCGTGCGTCTCCAGCACCCAGCGGATGGCGAGGCCTTCCTGCTGGGCAGCCTTCAGAATGCGGTCTGCGAAGGCCGTGTCGGCGGTACCGGACTTGTGATCCCAGTCGAGCACAGGGTCGATGACGGCAGCGATCTTCGTCGCAGGGTCCCAGGCGAGATAGCTGACGGTGTTGGTCGGCTCGTCGAAAAAAGCGCGGATCTCAGGGGTCTGCATGGTGTCCTCCGTGATCTCGAACATCGGGGCTTGAACTTCATATAACGTATCCCTTAATTAGCACAAGCTTATTGAAAGTGGTCACGGAGATGAGTGCAGCAACCATGGAAGCGCCCGGCGATCTCGGGGCCCTGCAGGAGAAGGCGACGGAAGCGGCGCGGCTGTTGCGCATGCTTGCCAATGCGAATCGCCTTCTCCTGCTCTGTCACCTGGTCGGGGAGGGCGAGATGACGGTGAGCGCGTTGGCGGAAGCTGTCGGCCTCTCCCAGCCGGCCCTCTCCCAGCATCTCGCCATGCTCCGCGAGGATGGCCTGGTGGCGACCCGGAAGGAGGCGCAGGCGGTGTTCTACCGCCTGGCCGATCCCAAGGCTGTCAGCGTCCTGGCGCTGCTGCGCGACCTCTACTGCCCACCCGGCCACTGACCTGATCGCGAAAGGACGACGACCATGCTGAAGACGATTTCTCCCGCAGCCGCAGCCGCCCTGCTACGCGAAGGCGGGGCAACGTTGGTGGATGTGCGCGAGCCGGACGAGCATGCGCGCGAGCGGATCCCCGGCGCGCGGAGCCTGCCGCTGTCGCGATTGGAGGAGGCGGAACTGGCCGTGCACGACGGCAAGCCGGTGCTGTTCCACTGCCGCAGCGGTGCCCGCACCGCCGGACATTCAGATCGGCTGAGCGCAAAGGTTGGTGTGTGCGAGGCCTATATCGTCGAGGGCGGGCTGGATGCCTGGAAGCAGGCTGGCCTTCCGGTCGCAGCCGATCGCCGCCAGCCGCTTGAGTTGATGCGCCAGGTGCAGATCGCCGCAGGCAGCCTGGTGGTTCTTGGCGTCGTGCTCGGTGCGCTGGTCTCACCGTGGCTCTACGCGCTGTCCGGGTTCGTCGGCGCCGGGCTTGTCTTCGCCGGCGCGACTGGCACTTGCGGCATGGCGCGACTGCTCCGGATGATGCCCTGGAACCGTGTGCCGGCCGCATCTCACGTCGTAGGCGCAGAATAGCTCACCGGGCGCCACGTCATGTTCGATCTCTCAATGTTGCAGGCGCTGCTCGGTGGTGCTTCCGGATCGCTGGTCGGCTTCACGCTGGGCCTGGTGGGCGGTGGAGGGTCGATCCTGGCGGTGCCGCTGCTGGTCTATCTGGTGGGTGTGCCAAATGCCCATGTTGCGATCGGCACCAGCGCGGTCGCGGTCGCGGTTAACGCCGCGGCGAGCGTCGTGGGCCACGCCCGCGCAGGGAATGTCCGCTGGCCCTGTGCTTCGGTCTTCGCCTCCGCTGGAGTTGGGGGAGCCTTTGCGGGGTCGGCGCTGGGTCGACGGGTGGATGGCGAGGCGCTGCTGGCCGCCTTCGCGATGCTGATGGTGGTTGTGGCCGTGCTGATGCTGCGGCGGCGCGATGACGGCGTGGATCGAAGGGTCCGCCTGAACCGCGGCAATGCGCCGGCGCTGGTCGGCACCGGGATCGGCGTCGGTGCGCTGTCCGGGTTCTTCGGGATCGGCGGCGGGTTTCTGATCGTGCCAGGTCTGATCTTCGCGACGGGCATGCCGATGCTGCAGGCGATCGGCACCTCACTCGTCGCCGTCACCGCATTCGGTGTGACAACAGCCGGAACCTATGCCGCCGCCGGCTTGGTGAATTGGCCGTTGGCGACGGTGTTCGTCGCGGGCGGAGTGCTGGGCGGGCTGGTCGGTGCGCGCGCCGGTCGGGCGCTGTCGCGGCGTCGTGGGGCGCTGACCCGTGTGTTTGCCGGGCTCATTTTCGCGGTTGCGGGATACATGCTTGCCCGCAGCCTTGGCGTTTTGCATTGAGACGGCGCTGATGGGCGACCTGCGAAGCCGCCCAGACAAGGTTGGCTTCCCCGAGCCACGCCCTCCGCAAGCGCCTCGACGAGGTTCGCGATCTTGCGTTCCACCGCGGCCAGTTCCGTCCGATGTGCCTCAGACGCCCCCGACTGCTCCTTCGATGGACGCTTCCATGTCGCCACGAATTCGTCCGCGAATCTCGCGACTAGTTCCGGGCCCACGAGCCGATTGCTGAACGCTTCCAGGACCTCTCCCTCAAGAGGGTCCCTTCGAACCGAAGCCCCGTTCCAGCAGCCGCCGACCTTACAACCTCAGCAGGCGAGGTAATCCGGGCCGGTCGGCGCAAAGAGCGCGCCGCAGCGAGCGCAGACGACCTTGCCGGTGAGAAGATGCTGGGGACGACGGCAGTCCCAGAAGTGCGGCCGCGCCGGGTCCATCCTTGGGGTGGCATCCCGGACAAGGCGTGCCTGGACCGCGTCCCGGGTCGCCTGCTCGACGATGCGCAGGTCCGGAACATCTTGGACAATGACGGCACCTTCGTCGTTCGGCCGACGGTGTACCCGGCCACTCAAGGGATCCTTCTGCGTCTGTCGACGATTCCGGATGTGTCGGCCGATTTAGCCATGACCCCGCAGAACCGCTCCGCCCATGAGGTAAGTCGGCGGCAGCGAGTAGAGGTTGGGGATCGCGCTGAAGCAGGTCGCAGGGCAGTCCGCCTGAGTGGCGCGTGACGAGAAACGCCATGCAACCACGCGGCGGCTTCGACGTTCTTCGCATGCAGCATGCCGTCAGGGAGCGCGAAGGATGAAGCGGTCACACGCATTTCTCGTCGGATCGATCCTCGCCATGCCGTTGGGGACGCCGCCGCTTCACGCACAAGCCCCAACCATCCTGCTCTACACCCAGGCCCTGTCGCCCGCGGCGACGGTCCTGATCCAGGGCAGGCTGCAGCAGGCGGGCGTCTACGCTGGCCAGGCCGACGGCATCTGGGGCCCTGACAGCCAGGCGGCGCTGGAACGCTTCCAGCAGACGCGCAATCTCCAGGTCACTGGCCAATTGAACGAGGCGACGGTCGCGACGCTCGGCGTGGCGCCCGGTGAATTGCTCGCGGCGCGGACCATGCCGCCGCCCGCGGCAGCGTCGACCGGCGCGGCCGTGCCGGATCCACTGAGCGCCGGCGCGGTGCGGAACGTCCAGCAGCACCTGCGATCGCTCGGATTCTATCGCGGTGCGGTCGATGGCCTCTGGGGACCCGGGACGCAGAACGCCATCGAGCGCTTCCAGCAAGGCAGAGGCCTCCAGACGACTGGCCAGGTCAACCCGGCGACCCTGCAGGCGCTCGGGCTCGATCCGAACAATCCTGCCGCGCCGCACCGGGCGCAGTAGAGGTCCTCGGGAGTGCCGCCTGCCGGCCGGCCAGCGGCAGTCCGGCAGGCGCCGCGCTCTCGAAGCATCATGGCCGTAGTCGATCAGCCGGGCGGTGGATCAGCGGAGCGCGGCGCGCGCTCGAAGTATGGCCTCCTGCTCGTCGCGCTCGCCCTGGCCGCGGGCGCATTCATGGCGTGGCAGACGGCCGGCACGCTGCTGATGATCTTCGGCGGTCTACTTCTGGCCGCACTTCTCGACGCCGCGACGCGTGGGCTGCAGCACCTGCTTCCCCTTGGCCGCGGGGTCTGCTTCGCCATCGTCTGTACGCTGTCGGCGGGCTTGATCCTGATGGGAGTCGCCTGGGGCGGGTACACGATCGTCCACGAATGGGATGAGTTGCATCACGTCCTTCGCAGCCAGCTGGAGAACATCGGGAACCGGCTTGCCGAGATGGGCGTGCAGACGCCCGGTCCGCGCGGAGGGCGCATCACCGACGAACAGATCGCTCGCATCCTCCTGCCGGATCCCGCCGGTCTCTTCGGTCAGGCGCGCTCGGCGCTCGGCACCGCGGGCGACGTCCTGCTCATGCTCTTCATCGGTTTCTTCGTCGGTCTCAATCCAGCCGCCTATCGCCGCGGGCTCGGGAGCATCCTGCCGCGCGAGCGCCGCGACCTCGTGCTCGATGTCTTCGACGACATGGCCGAGACATTGCGGTGGTGGCTTGTCGGCCAGGTCGTCACCATCGTTGTCGTAGCACTTTCGATCGCGTTCGCGCTGATGGCCCTGGGTACGCCGGGAGCCCTAGTTCTTGGCCTCCTGGCGGGTCTTCTCAACTTCATTCCTTACCTCGGGGCCTTCGTCGGCGCCGTTCCGATCGCGATCGCCGCCTCCTCCCAAGGCAGCACCATGGTCGTCTGGGTGATCGCGATCTATCTCGTGATCCAGATCGTCGAAGGGTATGTGCTTACGCCTCTCGTCCAGCGACGCACGGTCCATATCCAACCCGCGCACGCCCTCGGCATGCAAATGCTGATGGGAACGCTGTTCGGTGCCGTCGGCATCGCGCTTGCGGCTCCGCTTCAGGCGGTTCTCCGCGTTGCGATCATGCGCTGGTCGGTGGGTGATGGAGATCAGGTGTAGCGCGCCCATCGCCCCGGGGCTTGTACGCGGCGGAGCCTACTTTCCCGCAGTTCTGCCTGCGAAGAAACCGCTGATCAGCGAGATCGCGAGCAGCTCCATTGGTGACAGGTCTCGCCCCACCTTGAGTGCCGCGATCAGCGCCATCTGATCCTGTGGGGTGCCGGCCGCGGCCAGGGATCGCAGCAGGGCCTCAAGGTTCTCGGCCGATGGCGCCTCGGCAGGGCGCGCTTTGGACGAACCCGCATACCAACGAGCGAGCGCGACGCCCGCAACGACGGCAACGACGCCATAGGCCGTAGAGATAACGACCGCCGCGAAGACCGGCCCCTCGACCGCGCTGAGATGCGCATAGGCGGCAAAGGTTCCGAAGCCCAGGCTGACGGCGGCGAGCAGCGTCACCGCCTCGGCGCCGATCATGCTCATCAGGAAGTCGCGCGGCTGCCAATCCGCCGCGGCGACCAGGAGGCGATGCAGCCCGCGGAACATGGGCTGTCAGTGCCGCGAGCGGCTCATCATGCCGAGCGCCATCCCGACACCGAAGGAGATCAGCATGGCGGTGAGCGGGTTGCGTTCGATGCTGGCCTCGATCTCGCCCCCGGCCGCATTGACGCGCGACTTGACGTCGGCCGCGGTGCTCGTGACCTTGGCCTTTGCATCATCGACGATATCCGAGACGCGCTGTGCTGCGCCCTGTGCCTGGCCCTGCATCAGCGCGGTCATGGAGTCCGCCAGGCGGGCCACATCCTGCCGGAGGGCGGCCAGGTCCGCCGCCACGTCTGCGCTGGGGGCTTCGGGAAGCTTGGTCATGGACATCTCCAGTCATAAAGGCGCCTAACGGGGAATACGCCATGCCGGTGCCGGCATGGCGTGCGCGGTCACTCCGGCTGGATGCGCGTGATCTTCGACTCATTGATCGAGAGCGACGCCATCAACCCCTGCTGGCTGAAGCTGATCGCGTAGACCGGCGCTGCCAGCGTCGTCGAGGTGATGTCGGCCTGCATGCCCTGGTCGAGTGCCACGACCGCCGGACCGGTGCCGATCTCCCAGCCGCTCTCGGCGTCGAGCGCCGCACAGGCCGCATCCGTCATGAAGAACATGGCGAGGCCGGCAACCTGCGCGCCCATCGTGAAGCCGAAGGATGCGCCGGCGATGTTGTAGTAGCCGACCGCCCGGTCACCGGCGATGAGCGCACCCTGGCCGTACTGGCCACCCACGATGAAGCCGCCGCTGAGGATGCGCGGAAAGATGAGGATGGATTTCGCCCCAGCAAACAGCGGCCGCGTGATGTCCAGCGTCCGCAGCGCGCTGAGCGCGTTCGCCACCTCGCCGTCGATCTCCGCCCGCGTTACGGCCAGGGCCGCGCGTGACGCAAAAGCAAGCATGGTGGGCGCGCTGGCGATCACCGCGCCCAAGGGAAGCATCTGGCGCCGGGTAGTCTCGGTCATGATGGCCTCCTTGCCTGTGGCGCGCCGAACCACGCAATGGGCAAGGCGGAGCCCTGCCACTCCGACCGATAACGCGCGACGGTCGAATGAGTTTCGCGTGCGTGCGAGCCGTCACGTCCCGTGCGCGGGACCGGAGCGTCTTCCGCCGCGATGCCGCGCATTCCGCATCGTGCCCGTCACAGCATTGTGCCTGGCGGCGCCAAGCCTTCGCCGCGGCAAGACGGATGGTATTGAGGTCAGCGGAAGCCGAGAAAGCCCAGGATGAACAACACGATGACGACGGCGCCGACGATGTAGACGATGTTGTTCATGACCGGTCCTTCCTTGCGGGCGTACGGCATCCGTCGCCCGGAAGGTTCCGCGGCAAGGGATCTCGTCCAGCGTCGCGAAATGCGCACGGCCATCCATCGACGGTGTCACGCCGTCCGCGGTGACGCCCGATCGGCACCTCGGTTGCGATGTTGATTCAACGCCATCCGACGGAATGGTCCGCGGCCAAGCCGGTACGGCTCGCCCGCGCGGCAGCGTTCCGCCAGCCGGGCGGAATGGGGCCATGCTTGCCGGCAGTTCGTAGACGGCAGCGGACGAGCCATCTCCGTTGCGGACAGTCTTCGCGACATCGGGGCGGGAGACGCGGCCTCGTGTCACGCGGCGTCGCGCCGCATCCGTTACGCCGTGCCGATCCGTCCTGGAGCCAGCACCGCTTCATCGGCGACGATCTGTCCGTCCACCACCTCGATGATGCGGTCGCAGCGCTGCGCCAGGCGCGGGTCGTGCGTGACGATCAGGAAGGTGGTGCGACTCGTTTGGTTCATCTCCCGCAGCAGGTCGAAGACGCCATCGGCGGACCTCGTGTCGAGATTGCCGGTCGGCTCATCCGCGAGCACCAGCGCCGGGGACATGGCGAGCGCGCGGGCGATCGCGACCCGCTGCTGCTGGCCACCGGAAAGGTTGCCGACGCGGCTGTCCTTCCAGGGCAGCAGGCCGACGCGGTCGAGCAGGGCCTCGGCATGGCGCCGCATCGCCACGTCCGGGCGGTTGCGGTAGAGCAGTAGCGGCATCATGACGTTCTCGGCGGCTGTGAAGGCGCCGATCAGGTGATGATGCTGGAACACGAAGCCGATGCTGCGGCCCCGCAACTGCGTCAGCGAGGCGTCGTCCATGTCGCGCGTATCGCGCCCCTCGATGAACAGCGTTCCCGCCGTCGGCCGGTCGAGCAGGCCGATCAGGTTGAGCATCGTGCTCTTGCCCGATCCGGAGGGACCGATCAGGGCGCAGAACTCACCGCGTCGCAGCACCAGGTCGATGCCGTGCAGCACCTCGACCTCGCGCGGCGTACTCGTGCCGAACGACTTCCGCACGCCTTCGAGGCGGAGGACCTCGGGCTCATCCGGCGCGGGGGCGTCAGCCACGGATCGCCTCGACGGGATCGAGCCGCGCGGCGCGCAACGCGGGCGCCATCGCCGCGAGCACGCCGGTCGATGCGGCCACGACCGCCGCGATGACGAAGAGCTGCGGCTGAATCATCAGGGGAAACAGCGGGCTCCCATCCGCCTGGCGCACCGAGGCATGCCACGCCACCAGCGCGCCGACGCCTGCGGCGGACCCGATCAGCGAACCCAACAGCCCGAGCACGCCGCCCTGGATCAGGAACACCCGCAGGATCTGCCCGCGCCGCGCGCCCATTGCGCGCAGGATGCCGATTTCGCGCGAGCGCTGCACGACCGACACCACGAGCACGCTCGCGATGCCGAGCGCCACGGACAGGCCGACGGACAGCCGGATCACCGTGTTCGATGTCTGCTGCGCGTTGACCGCCGTGAAGAACTGGAGATTCGTCCTGATCCAGCTGTCTGCGCGGATGCCGGTCATGCCATGGGCAAGCCGAGCCAGGATCTCCGCCGCGTAGGGATCGTGCAGCGTCACCTGCAGGCTCGTCACGCCGCCGGTGAGACTGAGCAGGCTCTGCGCCGTGCGCAGGGCGACGAAGGTGCTGCGTTCGTTGACGCCACGGTTGCCGAGGTCGAAGAGGCCCGTCACCGTAAGCGTCGCATCGCGACCCGTCGCTGTCGTCACCCGCAGCTTGTCGCCAACGCCTACGCCGAGTTCGACCGCGAGGTCGGTGCCGATGACGATATCCTCGCTGGTCAGTCGCGGCTGTCCCGCCACGATATTGTCCGGCAGCTTGACGATGCGGAAGTAGCCTTCCGGCTCGACGCCGGTCAGCGTGATGGAGCGGCTCGCTTCGCCGCGTACCGCAAGCGCGCCGCCGGCGGCGACAGGCGTCGCCACGGCGATCTGCGGCAGGTCACGCATCTGACGCAATACGGTCTGCCACTGGTCGATGGAGCGGATACGCTGCGGCGGCCGCTGAACCACCGCATCCTGGATCACGCCTTCCGCGGCGCGCAGCGGTCGCGCGACCTCGTCCGGCGGCAGCAGGACAAGATGTGCCTGCGCGCTCAGGACGCGATTGAGGAAATTCGCCTGGATGCCGGTGAGCAACGCCGACATGAACACGATCACGGCGACGCCCATGGAGACACCGGCGAGGATGAAGATCGTCTGCATCCACCCGTCGCGCAGGAACCGGATGGCAGCGATCCATTCGAAGGGCAGCCAGGTCCTCATCGCGCTGCCACGGGCCGAACCCGGCCGCCATCGGCGACCGGCGCGCCGGACGGCACGACCAGGTCGCCTTCGCGCAGCCCATCCAGGATCTCGACCCGCTGCGGACCGCGCAGGCCGATCGTGACGGGGCGGCGTCGTGCCCGCCCGTCCTCGATGCGCAGCACCCAGGGCGCCGCGCCCGCCGCGTCGCGCACGGCCGAGACCGGCAGGACAAGCGCATCCGCGCGCTGGGCCACGGAGATGTCCGCCGATACCGTCATGTCCTGGCGCAGATAGTCCGGTGGGGCCAGCACGCGCAGCTTCACCTCGACGGCGGCGCGATCGGGATCGACGGATGGGTTGATGTAGGCGAGCTCCGCGGCGAAGCGCCGATCCGGATAGGCGTCCGCGGAGGCGACCGCCTGCTGGCCGATGACGATGAGGCCGAGGTTCTTCTCGTCGATCTGCAGCACGATCTCGATCTGCCCGATCGGTGACAGCACCATGAGGACCTGGTTCGGCTGCACGACCCAGCCGCGTTCCACGTTCCGGGCAATGAGCGTGCCGGCTTCGAGCGCCCTGATCTGCGTGTAGTCGAGCCGCGAGAGCGCCACGAGCAGGCTTGCGCGCGCCTGCCGCAGCGTGGCTTCTGCAGCGACGTATTCGGTCCCGCCAGGGACGTTGCCGGCAACCTGCGCCTGCGTGGCCCGTACCTGCGCCTGCGCGATGTTGAGGGCGCGCCGGGCGTTCTCGAGTTGCGCCTGCGTTTCGAAGCCACCCGAGCGCAGGCTTTCAGCGCGGGCGTATTGCTGCTGCGCGTTGAGCAGCGTCGACTGCGCCTGGCTCAGGTTCTCCTGCGCCACGGGGAGCGTCACCTCG
Source organism: Roseomonas nitratireducens (assembly GCF_017813355.1). GTDB lineage: Bacteria > Pseudomonadota > Alphaproteobacteria > Acetobacterales > Acetobacteraceae > Neoroseomonas > Neoroseomonas nitratireducens. The sequence continues at coordinate 15,537 of NZ_JAGIYZ010000008.1, read as the reverse complement.
ACGATCTGGCGCAGGCGGGCCGCCGCTTGGGCCGTCGCCGCTTCCGCCTGTTCGACGCTTGCGCGCAGTTCGCTGTCCTCGAGCGTGACGAGAACCTGGCCGAGCGCGACCGCCTGGCCCTCTGTAACGGGAACGGAGGCGACGGTGCCGGTGATCTGGCTGCCGATATTCACGCGGTGTGGCGTCGCGATGCGGCCGCTTGCCACGACGCTCTGCACCAGCGCGCCGCGGACCACAGGGTGCGCAGCGACCATTGGCCCGAGGAACCAGGGAATTGCCAGGTAGAGGCCCGCGCCCAGCAGCACCAGAAGGGCAACGATACGCCAACGCCAGCTCCACAGCCGCACGCCGACGAGCCTGCCGATGCGCGGGGGCGTCACCACAATCTCCGTCGGCGGGCCATCCACGAGGCTTCCCGTCGCGGCTGTCGCCGTCACCGCTGTCCGTGGGAGCAAAGCGCCATCATGCTCCGAGGCTGAGGAGCGCGGCGCTGAGTCGGACGACATCATGGCTCCTCATCTTCCTATACGGTCGTATCGCCCACGCAGTTCTGTCCCAAGGGCGCCGGCGCCAGCACTTCGCCACGTCCGATGATCGAAATCCGAACGGCATCGCGGCAATGCCGGACGATCGCGCCAGTCGTGCGGCCGCCGCCCCGGAAAGAACGATGTGACGGAGGCGTAGTTGCCCCCATCAAACCAGAAATGCGGCTTGGGTTAATGACTGCGTAGCGATGAACTCAGGTGTTAGCGCATGCGCAAGCCGCTTCGAGTGGGGATGGGGTTGTCGTCGTCGAACCGTTCGGCGATGCGCCGCAAGACGGAGATTGCGTCGCACCTTAACTTCCGACGGACGTAGTCGCGCTTGCAGGTCTTCACGCAGGCCCCCCAGACACCTTGCTCTCAGCAATGACCGTGGCGCTATCGCGGCGCTGACGGGCATTCCGCCCCATCCGCTGAACCCGATGCAAACTATTGCGCACTCGGCTCGAACTTTTGAGCGAGGTCCTGCAGCATTCGCGCCTATCGGGCCAACTCCGCCATATCTGCCGCCGAAAAGCTGGTGATTAGCGCGCCCTGAACCTGATCATCTCGGACACCTCCATCTCGAGCCTCGGGGTGTCCACAGAGCCGTGTCCACTTCAACCAAAGACGAAGCGGTTTGCGTCGTTGCCGCCGGTCAGCGTTGACGCTCCCGTGCCACAGGCGGTGATCTGGTGGGCACCATCGCCGGCGTCCAGCACGGAGTCCGCCAGGTTCAAATTGCTGCCGCCAAACAGCGAGTCGTTGCCGGTACCGCCGTTGACATTCTCTCGGCCGAAACCGCCGATCAGCGTGTCGTTGCCTTTCTCGTCGTTCAGGTGGCTGTGGACGTAACCGACACGTCTCCGCTTAGCCGCCATCGATCAGGTCGTTGCGTGCCCCCCCTGACACCGCATCAACCCCGCGGCGACCGTAGACGGTGCCGTCGCCACCCTGACCTGCGGCCCGCTTTCTGGATCGCGCTGAATTGGAAGACGCCCGCCTGGACCGTCCGGAGATGGGTAGCAGGCCAACCCCCAACGGGAACCAGCGACCGTGCCCGATCGATCCGAGGTGGCAGTTCAGGAAGCCCACAGTTCGCTAGCTCCCGGTGTCTATCCGCAGCTCGGCTATCGAAGGCAAAAGCACTCTCCTACGAAGCCGAATACCACTAGCGACGCACTGGGAGAGCGACGTAGACGGTAATTCCTAAGGGGACAATCTTGCCCGTCGGCTGGAACGCGATGTCCACCTATCTCGTGTACGCCTCACGCCCTGAGCATAGTGGGTGCCCCTCGGTGGCTGCGCGTCCCCGCATCCTGAAGTTCTCGGCAAATCAACCCCTTCCAGAGACCCGGCATCGGCCTTTGCCGAACCGTGTCAATGCTGCCGTACGACCGCCTTCGACCCGGAGCGATCGTAAATGCCCGCGGTCTCGCGTGCATTCTGGGACGAGCGCGCGGCGGCCCCCTGCCGCTCAGCCAGGGTGATGCCTGCCGCGCGCACGACGCGCGCCCATCTCTCGCGCTCGCCGGCGACCAGCGCGCCGAAGGCCTCGGCGTCGGCGAAGCGCGCCAGCAGGCCCTGCGTATCCATGCGCGCGGGCAGGTCCGTCTCGCGCATGGCCCAGGCGGTCGCCGCCTCGAGCAGCGCCAGCGCGGGGAACGGCATGCCGGACGGGCCGGCGATGCCGATCCAGCCGGCGGCCTCCACGCCCTCAAGACCCGGTGTCTCGGCGATCGTCGGCAGGCCGGGGCGTCCCGGGAGGCGTTCCGTATGCAGCGTCGCGAGCGGGCGGATATGCCCGGCCTCGATGCCTGGGCCGAACCTCACCAAGGTGTCGATGCCGATCTGCAGTCGGCCGCCAATCAGGTCGCGTGCCACCTCGGAGCCGCCGCGGAACGGGACATGCGTGATGTCCAGCGCACCCGCGCGCGCCTTCAGCAGTTCCAGCGCGAGATGCTGCAGCGAGCCGATGCCGGGCGTCCCGGCGTTCAGTCGGCCCGGCTCCCGCCGCGCCAGAGCGATCAGCTCCGCCATTGACCGGACCGGCAATTCGGCGGGCACGACGAGGACGTAGGGCACCGTGGCGACCTGCGCCAAGGGCAGTAGGTCGCGCGCGGGATCGAAGGCGAGGTCGCGCTGGAGCGCGGCGTTGACCGCGATGTTCTGCACGTTGCCCATCAGCAGCAGATGCCCGTCGCGCGGTGGAGCGGCGCTGGCGACCGCCTCGGCGGCGATGTTGCCCGTCGCAGCGGCCCGGTTCTCGACGGCGAAGGACTGCCCGAGCCGCTGGGTGAGCCGCTCGGCCACGGCGCGGGCCGCGAAATCGAGCGACCCGCCGGGCGCGAAGCCCACCAGAAGCCGAACCGTCCGGCTCGGCCAGGCCGGCGGCTCCTGCGCACGGGCGGGACGGAGGGGATCGCCGGCCAAGTCGAAGCCAAGGGTGATGGCGGACCGACGCGCGATGCCTCTCATGGGGTGCTTCGCCTTCCTGATCGTTGCGTGGGTGGCCAACGCCAAGCAACGCATCGAAGAATGGAGGTGCCACTACAACGAGGAGCGACCGCATTCAGGCTTCGGCAACTTGACCACGACGGCTTTCGCCAACCAAGGTCAACCAACTCGAGAACTTGCGTAGACCCCGGACCAGAGCCGGAGTCAGGACCACGTAGACCAACTCTCTCATGGCCCTTGGACTCCCGACCAGGGGCAGGTCGCTCGAGCTACTTCAGTTGCCGCATTTCCGAGGGCATCAGGCCACCGTCCTTCTTGCGCAAATTTTGGAACGTCGCCTCCGAAATGCCCGCCTTGCGGCAGACCTCCGAAGTCGCCGTCCCCTACTCCGCGAGGCGCAGCGCGAACGCAATCCGCGCATCCGTGAATTTCGACTTCTTCATCGCCACCCCTTCGTCTCCCGGCCCAACTCTAGACTGGAATTCTCCAGTTAAGGGCGGTCCAGGATTCGGGCGGCAAGTCATCGAACGAATCACAGCACCAGGAAGTTCGTGTCCGTCAGCGTTCCCGTGAGGCCGGCGAGCCGAATCTCCATGTCGTTGCCGTCCATGGCACCGTCGCCATTGACGTCGATCTGCAGGATGCCTGCGCCGTCCAGCCGCGCCTGGGACGCGCCAGTGTTGGCGAAGGCATCGGAGCCGACGTAGGCAACCAGCCCGGTGAAGCCGGAAATGCCCTGGAAGACGAGCACGTCGGCCGCCGCATCGAAGCCCGTGACCTGGTCGCTCCCCGGTCCGACAGCCGAATCCTGGATCGCGGTGAAGCGGAACTGGTCGCTGCCGACGCCGGCGCCGATGATGTCCGCGCCCAGGCCGCCCGTCACGGTGGTGACGTTGGGGTTGCTGCCGCCGATGGTGATGGTGTCGGCGCCAGCGGTCCCGATGACGTTCTCGGTGTTGAGCACGGTGACCACGTTGCTGCCGACGCCGTCGAATGCGAGGCGCAGCGTGTCGTTCGCCCCCGTCGAGAAGTCGAAGACGGTGCCGAACTGCACGTTGAGCAGCGTGAGGTCGTCATTCACCTGCGCCGTGTTCACGGTCACGGCCAGGCTGCCGCCAATGCCGCCGACGATGGACAGGGCCATCGTGCCGTCGATGCCCACAAGGTTCAGCGCATCCGTCCCGGCCCCGAGGCTCACTGCCTGGTTCGACAGCAGCGGATCGACGGCGAGGTTGACCACGTCGTTGCCCGCGGTGCCGTTCACCACCTCGACATTGGTGAGCGAGATGACGTTGCTGAGGCCCGACAGGTTGACCGTGTCGGAGCCGCCCCCGAGATCCATCGAGAGGCCGATCGCCGAATCGCCGAGGAAGATCGTCTCCGCCGTCGCCCCCATCGCGGTCACCGACGCGACGTCGACGAGGGTCAGGTTGTAGGTGCCGCCGCCGCCTTCGAGGGAGACCGTGTTCGTGCCCCCGCCCAGGTTCAGTGTGGCGATGCCGGTGGTCGAAAGGGTGACGACGTCGTCGGCCGCGAAGGCGGTGATGAACTCGGTATTGCCGACGGTGACGAAATTGGCCGCGGCGCCGCCGCCCATCAGCGTCAGCGTGTCCGTCCCGAAGCCCAGGTCCACGATGGCGCGCGCGCCGGTCGGGTCCTGGTGGAGCACCACGCCGTCATTTCCGCCCGAGCCGAAGAGGTTCTCGAGGTTGCGCACGGTGACGGCATTGCCGGCGATATTGGCGAGGCGCAGGATGTCGTTGCTGCCCGCGCCGAAATCGTAGGTGGCGTTGGACTGCTGGTTGAGCAGGTTGAGGTCCTCGTTGCCGCCCGTGGTCGCGAGGTTGACCGTCAGGCCCGAGCCGCCGCCGCCGCCGATGGACATCGACATGGTCGTCGCATCGCCGACCAGGTTCAGCACATCCGTGCCGAGCCCCAGGTAGATGCTCTGGTTGACGATGGCGGGGTCGACCGTGAAGTTGACCACGTCATTGCCCACGCCCCCGGTGGTCAGGCTCTCGGTGTTCGACACCGTGATCGTGTTGTTGCCGGTGGCGAGGTTCAGCGAGTCGACGCCGGTCCCGAGGTCCACGGCCAGGCCGTTCGCCACGTTGATGAGATTGAGGGTATCGGAGCCGCCCCCGAAGTTGGTGACCAAGCCCACATTCGCTAGGGCCAGGCTGTAGGTGTTCGCCCCGAAAATGGCCAGCGTCACGGTGTTGGTGCCGCCGCCTAGGTCGATGTTGGTGAACGCGCCGCTGGCCAGCGCGACCAGGCTGACGCTGTCGTCCAGCGACGATCCGATGATCGTCTCTGCGCTACCGACCGACACGATGTTGCCCGTGCCGCCATTGTCGCCGAGCGTGAGCGAGTCAACGCCGAAGCCGAGGCTGATCGTCGCCGCCGGCCCGCCGACGGTCTGGAAGAGGGTGACGATGTCGTTGCCGCCCGACCCGGTCAGGGTCTCGACGTTCCTCGTGGTCACGGTGTTGTTGATGCCGTTCAGCGTCAGCGTGTCCGCGCCGGCGCCGAGGTCGATCGATGTGCCGTTCTGCGTGGAGGAGAGGATCAGGTTCTCATTGCCGGCGGCGCCAGTGATCGCCTCCACATTGACGGCGTTGAGCGTGTAGCCCGTGCCGGCGGTGCCGAGGACGATCGTGTCGGCCCCGCCGCCCAGGTTGAACAGGCTATTGGGCAGGTTGTTGCCGATGGTCACCGTCTCGGCATTGTCCGTACCGAAGATTCCGTTGCCGTTGGGGATGCCGAAGAAGCCGACGAGGCTTAGCGTCGAGACGCCCAGCACGACGCCGTCGTTGAAGCGCAGAACTTCGACGCCGGTCAGCGCGTCGGTTCCATCAGAACTTACGACCTGCGTGACGGCGCCGCCCGAGAAGGTGAGGGTGCCGGCGGCGCGATTCGTGGCGAAGATGGCGATGTCCGTTCCGCCGCCGCCGTTGATCGCGTCGTTGCCGGCGCCGCCGGAGATGTTCTCGGATCCGGCGCCGCCATCGATGGTGTCGTTGCCGCCCTGCCCCTCGAGCGTGAGCACCTGGGTGACGCCGACGGAAATGGTGTCCCCGAAGTTCGACCCGCGCACGGCATTCACGCCGGTGAACGTGTCCGTCCCGACAGAGGCGCCGCCCGCGGCGGTGCCCGAGGCGCCGCCAAGGCCCGGGACCAGGCCCGTGAAGCTGATGTTCACCGCGCCGGTAGCGCTGATGAAGGACAGGCGCGTGGTCCCGCTGCCGGTGACGGCGTCGTCCCCGCCCATCCCCTCGAATTCGTTGAGGGTGCCGCCGAGTGCGCCGGCGGCGCCGCTGTTGCCGATGTTGAGCGCGCCCGCCTGCGCAAAGCCCGTGGCGTCGTAGATGTCAGCGGCATTGGTGCCGCGCACGGATTCGATCGCGCGCAGCGTATCCGTGCCGTGCGCCAGCAGCGCCGTCGCGTCCCGCCCGGTGACGGTGCCAGCCGCCATCTGCACGCTGATGCCAACTGCGAGCGTGACGCCGTTCAGGCCGTTGTTGTTGTACCGCGCGCTGTCGAAGCCGAGGCCGCCGTTGATCAGGTCATCGCCGCCCCAGCCCTCGAAGGCCTCGGTGGCGAACTGCCCGTTGTCGGAACCGGTGAAGCTGTCGTTGAAGGCCGACCCGCGCAGGGCGTTCACGGCAGTGAAGGTGTCGGTACCGACGGAGGAATCGCCCGTCGCCGTCCCGGCGCCCGCCACGGGGCCGGACATGATCACGGTCACCCCGCCCGTCGCATTGCCGAAGCTCAGGCGCGTGCTGCCATTGCCGGTGATGGTGTCGTTGCCGCCCATCCCCTCGAATTCGTTGAAGGTGCCCTGGTCGCCTCCGTTGTTGGCGCTGGCGGCGGCGGTGAAGGTCGCGGCGTTGTAGCTGTCGGCGGCATTGGTGCCGCGGATGGCCTCGATGCTGCGCAGCGTGTCCGTGCCGGCCAGCGCCGTGGCCGCGGCGTCCCGGCCGGTGACGGTGCCCGCGCCCAGGTTCACGTCGATCCCGAGGCTTCCGAAGTTCAGGTTGTCGTAGCGCACGCGGTCGAAGCCCGACACGCCGTCGATGAAGTCGTTGCCGCCCATCCCCTCATAGGCTTCGCCGGTGTTCCCGTTGGCCGAACCGACCAGGCTGTCGTCGAAGGCCGACCCGCGGATCTGCAGGATGCCGCCCAGCAGCGTATCCGTGCCGATGCCGGCCACGTCGCCAGCCAGGATGCCGCTGGCAACGCCGACACTGAGGTTCACCGACACGCCGGAGGCGGCTTCGGTATAGCTCAGCAGCGTAAAGCCGTTGCCGGTGATGGTGTCGTCGCCGCCATGCCCCTGGAAGGCGTTGAAGCTGCCCTGGTCGTTCACGCCCGTGGCGTAGCCCGTGGTCGCGGTGTAGCCGGCCGCGTTGAAGGTATCGGCGAGGTCGGTGCCGCGGATGGCCTCGACGCTGCGCAGCGCATCCGTCCCGGCCGAGGCGCCGCCCGTGACGCTGCCCGCTGCGAGGCCCACGACGATCCCCTCCGTGGCGAGGCGGTAGGACGCCGTATCGAGCCCGGTGCCGCCATCGAGCGCGTCGTCGCCGGTGCCGCCGATCAGCGTGTCCCGGCCATTGCCGCCATAGAGCAGGTCGTCGCCGCCGGCGCCGTCCAGCAGGTCGTTGGCGTCGAGACCGTCGATGGCATCGACGCCCGCCCCGCCGGTCAGCGTGTCGGCGCCGATCGTGCCGAGGGTGGGGCCATTCACGTCGCCGACCGTCGCCGCATCCACCTGGCTGTCCAGCGCGGTGCCGGTGAAATCCGCGGCGACGGTGGTGAGCGCGCCGGCATCGAGGCCGGATGTCGCGAGGGCCTGGGTCGTGCTGCCGAGTGCGACCTGCGCGGCCTGGGCGATGGCGGTGAGCCCGTCGGGCTCGGCCGCGGCGGCGGCCACGCTGGCATTCGCCGCGGCGATCACCTCGCTCGCCAGGACGATGGCGGCGGGGTCGGCCGAAGGCGCGACATCGGTGACGAGCGCGCCGAGCGTCGCCGCCGAGGTGAGGTCGACCGTGCCGGGTGCGGCAAGCGCGCCCGCCAGGCTGGCCACGACATCCTCGGCGCCGGCACCGGTGGCGGCGGCGATCTGCGTGATGGTCGCCTGCACCTGCACGCCGGCCGCGAGCACGGCGATGGCGTCCGGATCGCCGGCCACGGCGGCCGCGACCGGGTCGAAGCTCGTCAGGTCCACGCCCGGGGCGAGCCCGAGGCTGTCGCGCACCGCATCCTGCGCGTTGGCGATGTCGGTGGCGCTGGCGCCGGGCCCGGCGATGGCCGCGATCAGCGTGGTGAGCGGCGTGATGACGCTGGACCCCGCGGGCGCCGTCAGCGTGCCGGCGAAGCTCCTGCCGGTGGACGTGTCGATGCCGCCGGTCATGACCAGCTGGCCGCTGCCGCCGGTCAGCGTGAAGCTGCCATCGGCATTGGTGGTGGTGAAGGCCTCGCCCTGGTCGCGAATGCCGTTGTCGTTCGCATCGGCGAAGACGGTGGCGCCGGCGATGTAGCCGTCGATCACCTGGCCGCTCTGCTGGCCGGCGGCGGGCGCGATGCTGACCGGCAGTTCGACCGTGGCCGAGGCGAGCACGGCGCCCGACTGAGTTGTTCCCGTCACCTGCAGATCGAAGTCGCCGGCCAGCCCGATCGCGCCATCGGCGGGGAGGAGCGCGAGACCCACCAGCTGCGCGGGCGTGAGCACCCAGTTGCCGAGTTCGTCCTGCACGCCGGCCGACAGCACATAGGCGGAGGGCACGCCGGTGATAACGAAGGATTGCAGCGTGGCGTTTCCGCCCACATCGACGAGGCTCGCCGAGATCGAAAGCGGGATGGCGGTGCTCGCGGCCGTGCCGCTGGCCCCTTCGACCTCAATGCGCGGCCCGTCCAGCGTGCCTGCGATGGCGACGGAGATCGACTGGGTCGCGGTGCCGTCGAGCGAGGCGACGGTCAGCGTGTCGGTCGCCGTCGTGCCCAGCGCCAGCGCCTGCACGTTCGCCGCGCCGTTGGCGAGCGTGTAGGTCCATTCGCCCGTGTTCACGTCGAGGGCGAAGCTGCCATAGGTGCCGTCCAGCGAGGCGGGCGTGGCAAAGCGGGCTTCGCCGCCATCGGCATCGTCGACCATGATCGTGCCGGTGGCGGCCTGCACGCCGTCCTCCGCCACCGCGCCCGTGGCGGTGCCGGTGATCGAGGCGGCGTCGTTGGCGCCGGTGATGGTGACATCGACCTGCCGGGTGACCACGCCGCCCTGCTGGTCGTCGATCGTGACGATGAAGCTCTCGACCCTGGTCTCCCCGGCCTTGAGGTACTCGACCGCCGAGGCGGCCACGGAATAGGTCCAGGACAGCTGGCCGCCGGTGCCGCTGCCCGTGGTGTCGCTGTCCTTGACGGCCGTGAGCGTGCCGAGCGTGGTGCCGACGGGCGCGCTGGAGACGAGGTGCACATCCGAGACATCGACGTCGCCGAAGCCGATCGTGCCGACGTCCTGGATGAGCCCGGCCGGGCTGCCCTGCTCGGTCACCGCGCCCGAGAGGTCCTGCGACGTGATCACGGGGCCGTCGTTGGTGCCGGTGATGGTCACGTCGACCTGCCGGGTGACCGCCCCGCCCTGCTGGTCGTCGAGCGTGACGGTGAAGCTCTCGACCCTGGTCTGGCCGGCCGCGAGGTATTCGACCGCCGAGGCGGCCACGGAATAGGTCCAGGTCAGTTGGCCACCGGTGCCGCTGCCGGTGGTGTCGCTGTCCTTCGCGAGCGCGAGCGCGCCGAGGACGACGCCGATGGGCGTGCCCGCCGCCGAGACTAGGTGGACGTCGGCCAGGTCCGCGTCGGAGAACCGGATGACGCCGCTGTCGACGAGGTTATCCGCGGGCGTCGGTGCCTCGGTCGCCGCGCCGGTGAGGTCCTGCTGCGTGATTGACCAGCCCCCATCGAGTGATCCAGGCGGAATTTTAGTGGGCCATCCCAGCCGCGCCTGCTCCTGAGCTGATCTGCGACCTGGCCATTGGCAGCGTCTCGGGGGCTGGCGGGCGGTAACCCAGCGACGAGTGCGGCCGGACCTGGTTGTAGTGCCGCCGCCATTCCTCGATCAGCACCTGCGCTTCCCTCAGCGTGTTGAACACCTCCCCGTTCAGCAACTCGTCGCGCAGCTTGCCGTTGAAGGATTCGACGTACCCGTTCTCCCACGGGCTCGCCTTCTCGATGTAGGCCGTCCGTGCGCCCACGCCGGCGATCCACGCCTTCACCGCCTCGGCGATGAACTCCGGCCCCTGGTCCGAGCGGATATATGCGGGCGTCCCGTGCGCGAGGAACAGCTCCGCCAGCACGTCGATCACGTCCGACGAGGTCAGCCTGCGCGCCACCCGGATCGCCAGCGCCTCACGCGTGAACTCGTCCACCACGCACAGCATCCGGAACTTCCGCCCCTCTCGCGTCCGGTCCTCGACGAAGTCGTAGGCCCAGAAGTGGTTCGCCCGCTCCGGCCGCAGCCGAATGCAGGACCCGTCCGCCAGCCACAACCTGCCGCGTTTCGGCTGCCGCTGCGGCACCTTCAGCCCCTCGCGGCGCCAGATCCGCTCCACCCGCTTGCGGTTCACCGCCCAGCCCGCGTCCCGCAGCAAGGCGGTGATCCGGCGATAGCCGTATCGTCCGTACCGCTTCGCCAGTTCGATCATGTCGGCCGTCAGCCGGGCCTCGTCGTCCGCCCCGCGCGGCGCCTTCCGCTGCGTCGAGCGGTGCTGCCCCAGCACCGCGCAGGCCTTGCGCTCGGAGATCCCGATCTCGCGCACCACATGCTCGACGCAGGCCCGCCGCCGCGCGGGGCTCACCATTTTCCCGACGCGGCTTCCTTCAGGATGACCTTCTCGAGCGTCAGGTCAGAAACCGCCTTGCGCAGCCGCGCGTTCTCCCGCTCGAGTTCCCTCAGCCGCTTCACCTGGTCCAGCTTCAGGCCGCCGAACTCCGTCCGCCAGCGATAGTAGGTCGGCTCCGTCACGCCGATCGCGCGCACCGCATCGGCCACCGTCTTGCCCTGGCCGACCAGCACCTCCGCTTGCCGCAGCTTCGCGACGATCTCCTCAGGCGTGTGCGCCTTCTTCCGCCCCATCCCACAACCTCCCATCGCTGCCGCCGGACTACATCACCGGCGGACCGCTTCTAGGGGGTCAGGTCAAGCATCGCGACCGGGCTTCTGGATGCCGCACGCGGGGTCTTTGGGCTGGCGCTGATCGCAATGCTCGTGCTGGGGGTGGTGGCGGCGCGGGCGCGCGCCACGCCTCAACACCGCGCTTGGATGATCCGCGCATATGCCATCGGCATGGGGTCGGGAACCGTCGCGCCGGTTATGTTCCCGGTCTACCTGATCAGTGGAGAGCCACCCACGGGGCTGACCGCCGACATCGTGGTCCTCGGCATGTGGCTGCTCACCATCGCTGTGGGTCAATGGGTCGTCCGGAGGCTCGCATTCCCCAGACCGCTGTAGCCCGTCGGCACCGTGACCCGGCCGGCTCAGCGTCTGGGGAGAGCACATGCACATTGGCAAGGCAGAGAGTCATAGAGGTAGCCTCGGTGACGAAAACGCGGAGCGCGGATCCGTCAATGGTTTCAGATGGTCTCAACCAGGACTTGGCCCGTTTTCCTGCTCACACTGGCCGCTGACGCCGGGGTGCGCCGGATCGTCTTCAGCAGCGGATCGCCCGTGTCGATGTCGGTGACTATCAGCGCGCCGCTGACCGTTGCCTCCGCCGTACCAAAGTGTTCGCTCTCGAAGTACGGATTCGGGCAAGTGGGGTTCGAACCACGGCAAGAGTCGACCTCGCTGAAACCGTTCCTTTACCTAGGTTTTTGAGTTCCGTACTAAAGCGCCCAAGTCGGGGGGCGGAGAGAATTGGCCTCCGGAGAGCGATTTCTGGGCGTCTCCGCGTCCAGCCAGTCAACAGGTCCGCCCCGAAAACCCCAGGAAACCTGCCACTCAGGGCGGCGGTCGGTCTAGCGGAGAGCACGCCTCGCATGGCAACTGGCGGACCGGTGGGCGTTCGAGGCGAGCGTACGCGTCTTGCCCAATGTCATCCCAGCCGTGTTCGGCATAAGCCGATGCGTGTCCCCGATTTGATCCTGTCATGGGGCTAAAGAGTGCTTAGCGGCGGAGATTCGAGTTCGGTATAGAGGGATCCAGGCCCCCCGAACCCGCCTCAACATCCTTTGTCACCTTGGCGGTGAGCCTTCACGGGCGAAGCGGGGGAGCATCCCCTCCCCCGACCATCACCCCCGCATATCCTCCGCGATCAGATCCGCCGCCTTCTCCGCGACCGACAGCACCGTCGCGTTGATGTTGCACACCGGGATGTCGGGGAAGACGGATGCGTCCACCACGCGCAGCCCGTCGATCCCGCGCAGCCGCAGCCGCGCATCGAGCGGCGCGGCGGCATCCCCGCCCATCCGCACGGTGCAGGAGGGGTGGTAGACCGTCCCCCCGGTGGCCTTCGCGAAGTCAAGCAGCGCCGCGTCGCTGTCCACATCGGGGCCGGGGCGGACCTCATGCGCGACGATCCCGCGCAGCGGCTCCGCCGCCATCCAGCGACGGGCCAGGCGCAGGCCGCGCACCACGCAGGCCTCGTCCGCGCGTTCGGTCAGGAAGCGTGGCGCGATCGCGGGCGCGTCCTCCGCCCGCGGGGATCGCAGCGTCACCGTGCCGCGGCTCTGCGGCCGGCACTGCCACACGCCCAGGGTGAAGCCGGGCTCCGTCTCCGGCACGCCGATGCGCCCGTCCTGCCAGGACAAGGGCCCGCCATTGATCTGCACGTCCGGCGCCTCGAGCCCCTCCTCGGTGCGGGCGAACAGCGACATCATCCCCGGCGACCAGGTCAGCACGCCCTTGCCGGTGAAGGCCCAGCGCAGCACCTCGACCGCAAGGCGCGGCCAGACGATGCGCCGGTTCGCCGACCAGCGGTGATCGGCCAGGCGGAAGGTCAGCCGCGCGATGTAGTGGTCCTGCAGGTTGCGCCCCACACCCGGCGCGTCGAGCAGCGGCGCGATGCCCTGCGCGGCCAGCACCTCCCCCGGCCCGATGCCCGACAGTTGCAGCAGATGCGGCGAGCCGATCGCGCCGGCGGCGAGCGCCACGCCGAAGCGCGCGCGCAGCACCCGCTCCTGGCCACCGCGGCGGATGGCGATGCCGGTCACGCGGCCTTCCTCGACGATCACGCGCAGCACCAGCGCCTCGTCGATCACGGTCAGGTTCGGGCGGGACAGGGCGGGCACCAAATAGGCGCGCGCGGCCGAGACGCGCCGCTGCCCCCGCCGGGTCTGCTGGAAGGTCGAAAACCCCTCGCGCCGCGGGCCGTTCATGTCGGCGTTGACCGGCAAGCCGATCGCTTCCGCAGCGCGGGCGAATTCGTCGAGCAGCGCGGGCGTCTCCGCCAGGTGCTCGATCGGCTGCGGGCCCGCCGTGCCGCGCCCTTCCCCGCCGCCGGCGAAGGATTCGTGGCGCATGAAGTACGGCAGCAGGTCGTCCCACCCCCAGCCCGTGCAGCCCTTCTGCGCCCAGAGGTCATAGTCCGACGGATGCCCGCGCACATGGCCGAGCCCGTTGATCGAGGACGACCCGCCCCAGACCCGCCCGCGCGGATAGTCGAGCGCGCGATTGCCCGTCGCCGCATCCGGCTGGGTGCGGAAGCCCCAGGTCAGGCGCGGATGGTCGAGGATGCGCGCATAGCCGGCGGGGATGTGGATGTAGGGGTGGCGGTCGCGCCCGCCGGCCTCGATCACGGCGACGGTCGCACGTCCATCGGCGGACAGGCGGTTGGCCAGCACGCAGCCCGCGCTGCCGGCGCCGACGATCACATGGTCGAAGGTGTCAGTCGTCATCGCCCGGCGGTGTCTCCCCCACCTCCACCGCCGGCACGTCCCGCGCGATGGCGAGGATGGTGCGCCGGACCCACGCATGCCCCGCATCGCCGTCGAGGCGCCGGTGGAAGATCATCGACAGCCGCGTGTGGCGCATGCCGAAGGGGGATTCGCGCAGTGCGAGCCCATGCGCGGCCGACAGCAGCCGCGCCAGCCGCGCCGACAGCGTCATCACCATGTCGGTCCGTAGCAGGATCTCCGGCACCGCCGACAGATGCGCCACCACCGCGCCAAGCCGCCGCTTCTTCCCGCGCGCGGCCAGCGCCACGTCGACCGCCCCGTCGCGCGACCCGTTCGGCGAGTGCAGCAGGTGCGGGAAGGCGATCAGCCGGTCCTCGTCCAGCACGCCCCTGGCCAGCGGATGGTCCGGGCGCATCAGCGTCAGGAAGCCTTCCGGCAGCAGGCGCATGCGCGTGTAGATCGCCGGCGGCTCGGGCAGCACGCCGATGGCGAGTTCCGCTTCCCCCCGGTCGAGCAGCGCCTGCCAGTTGGTGCGGTCCGCATGCCGCACCGCGAGCAGGCAGCCCGGCGCGTCCTTCGCCAGCCGTTCCAGCAGCGCGGGGACCAGCACCGCCTCGGCGTATTCGCTCAGCGCGAGGGTGAAGACGCGGTCGCTCGTCGCGGGATCGAAGGGCGCATGGGCGGCGAGCGTGTCGCGCAGCCGGTCGAGCACCTCGGCGACCGGGCCGGCCAGGGCGAGGGCGAGCTCCGTCGGCTCCACGCCCCCGGGCCGGCGCAGGAACAGCTCGTCGTTCAGCGCCGCGCGCAGCCGCGCCAGCGCGTTCGACACCGCGGGCTGGGACAGGTTCAGCCGCTGCGCCGCGCGCGTCACGTGCCGCTCGCGCGCCACCGCGTCGAAGACCCGCAGCAGGTTCAGGTCGAGGGTGGAGAGGTCCGCCATTCGCAGGCGTGATGATGGACGTTCGGAGGCTCCGTTGGAAGCGCCCCCGGACCCGGGCGCATGGTCCGCCCATCGCAGCGGCACGATGCCGCGCAACGGAGACACGAACGATGCTCGACACCCGCACCACCACCCCCTACGCCGCCCTGCTGCTTCGCGTCAGCCTGGGCGTGATGTTCCTCGCCCATGGCGCGCTGCTGAAGCTCGGCACCTTCGGGCTCGCCGGCACGATGGGGTTCTTCGGCTCGCTCGGCTATCCGCCGGTCTTCGGCGCCATCGTCACCTTCGCCGAGATCGGCGCGGGCATCGCGCTGATCGCCGGCGTCGGTGTGCGCGTGGTCAGCCTGCTCGCGCTGCCCATCCTGATCGGCGCGACGATCCAGCATTGGCCGGCGGGCTGGATGTTCAGCGGCCAGGGCGGCGGCTGGGAATTCCCGGCCTTCTGGACGGTCGCGCTGCTGGTGCAGGCCGGGCTCGGCGCCGGCGCCCATGCGCTGGACGCGAAGCGGCTGCTCGGCCGCGGCGCGGTGCCGGCGCAGGCCTGACGGTTGCAAGGGGGCGCCGCCCCCTCCTCCTCCCCGACCGAGGGCCGAAAGGCCCTCGGACTGGCTACAACGACGCCAGGGCGCGCGCGGCGACGGTCGCCGCCGCGAGGTCCCGCGCCGCGGCGGCTTCCCGCACCAGCGCCGCGACGGCGCCGGCGCGCCCGCCGGCGGCCTCCCCGCCCGCCAG
>NZ_JAGIYZ010000007.1 GCF_017813355.1 Roseomonas nitratireducens | reverse complement strand
GGCGCGCGCGGCATCCACGCCCGCCCGCGTGGCCAACCGCACCACGGCCGGGGCGGCCGCCAGGCGCGGCGCGGCGGCGGCGAGCGCGGCCGCCTCGGCCGGCAGCCCGTCCACCGCGACGGGCGCGGCGAGCGACGCCGCCAGCGCCGCGATGCCCGGCCGCAGCATCGCCAGCGCGTCGGCCATGGGCTGCGCGGGCGCAGCGAGCAGTTCCTGCGCCGCCGCCTCCTGCAACCGCCGCAGGGCGAGCTGCGCGGTCAGCCGCGCCTCGGCCGGCGCGGGCGCATCGTCCAGCGCGTCGAAGGCGGCTTCCAGCCCGAAGGCCTCGCTGGCGAGCAGCGCCGCGCGGCAGGCCGCGACCGGGTCCGCATCCATCGTCAGCCGCGCCAGCGCCGCGCAGCCCAGCCGGTTGGCGACCGCGTTGGTGACGATGGTCGCGACCAGTTCCCGCCGCAGCCGGTGCCGCGCGATGAAGCGCGCCTGGTCGCGCTGCAGCGGGGCGGGGAAATAGGCCATCAGCGCCGGCAGCAGCGCGGGCTCCTCCGGCAGGTGGGAATCCGCCAGCGCGTCGGTCAGCCACAGCTTGGCGAAGGGCAGCAGCGCGGCGATCTCCGGCCGCGTCAGCGCCTCTCCCGCGCCGATGCGCCGGGCCATGGTCGCGGCATCAGGCAGCCCGGCCACCGCGCGGTCGAGCAGCCCTTCGCGTTCCAGCCGCTCCATCAGCGCGGCCTGGGCCGGCAGCGCCTCGGCGCCGCCCATCTGCTCGAGCGTCACGGCCAGCGACTGCAGGTCGTTGTCGCGCAGCACCAGGCCCGCGACCTCGTCCGTCATCGCGCGCAGCAATTCGTCGCGCGCGCGGCGCGTCATCACGCCCTCGGCCTCGGCATCCGCGAGCAGGATCTTGATGTTCACCTCGTGGTCGGAGGTGCTGACGCCGGCCGAGTTGTCGAGCGCGTCGGTGTTGATGCGGATGCCCTGGCGCGCCGCCTCGATCCGCCCGGCCTGGGTCACGCCGAGATTGGCGCCCTCGCCGACGATGCGCGCGCGGATCTCCCTCCCGTCGATGCGGATCGGGTCGTTGGCGCGGTCCCCGGCCTCGGCCTGGGATTCAGCGCTCGCCTTCACATAGGTGCCGATGCCGCCGAAATAGAGCAGGTCGACCTCCATGCGCAGGATGGCGCGCATGATCTCGGCGGGCTCCGCGCGCTCGGCCGCGATGCCGAGCATCGCCCGCGCCTGCGGGGAGAGCGGCAGGGTCTTGGCGTTGCGGGGGAAGACGCCGCCGCCCTCGCTGATCAGCCGCGCCTCGTAGTCGGCCCAGGAGGAACGCGGCAGGCGGAACAGCCTCTCCCGCTCGGCGTGGGACGCGGCCGGGTCCGGATCGGGGTCGAGGAAGATGTGCCGGTGGTCGAAGGCGGCGCGCAGCCGCGACTGCTTCGACACCAGCAGCCCGTTGCCGAACACGTCGCCCGACATGTCGCCCACGCCCGCCATGTCGAAGGGCGCGTCCTGCACGGAACGGCCGAGCACTTCCCGGAAATGCCGGTCGATCATCACCCAGGCGCCGCGCGCGGTGATGCCCATGCCCTTGTGGTCGTAGCCCGCCGACCCGCCGGAGGCGAAGGCGTCGCCCAGCCAGAAGCCGTATTCGGCGGACAGCCCGTTGGCGATGTCGCTGAAGGTCGCCGTGCCCTTGTCCGCGGCCGCGACGATGTAGGGGTCGTCCCCGTCGCGCCGGACGATGCCCGGCGGCGTGATCACCTCCGTGCCGCGGTAGTTGTCGGCAAGGTCGAGCATGCCGCGCACCAGCACGCGGTAGCAGGCGATGCCCTCGGCCTGGAACGCCTCCCGGTCCGAGGCCGGCGGCGGGTGCTTCAGCACGAAGCCGCCCTTGGCACCGGTCGGCACGATGATGACGTTCTTGAGGATCTGCGCCTTCATCAGGCCCAGGATCTCGGTGCGGAAATCCTCCCGCCGGTCGGACCAGCGGATCCCCCCCCGCGCGACCGGCCCGCCGCGCAGGTGGCAGCCTTCCATGCGCGGGGAATGGACGAAGATCTCCCGCCAGGGCCGCGGCGCGGGCATGTCGCCGGCGCGCGCGCTGTCCAGCTTGAAGGCGAGGTAGTCCTTCCCCTGGAAGTAGTTGGTCCGCAGCATCGCCTCGAGCACCGTGCGCAGGCGGGACAGGATGCGGTCCTCGTCCGGGTTCTCCACCGCGTCGAGGAGCATGGTCCAGGCGGCGGCCAGCTTCTCCTCCCCGCGGTCCGCGGCGTCCGGGTCGAAGCGGGCGCGGAAGATCGCGACCAGCAGCGCTGCGGCTTCGGGATGCGCGGCGAGCGCGGCCTCCACGCTGGCCTGGGCGAAGGGCAGGCCCACCTGCTTCAGCCAGCGGAACATCGCGCGCAGCAGCCAGGCTTCCCGCCAGGACAGGCCCGCGCGCAGCACCAGGCGGTTGAAGCCGTCGGCCTCGGCCTGCCCGTCCAGCAGCGCGCCGAGCGCGCCGAGGATGTCGTCGAACCGGTCGTCGGGGCAGTCCGCGCCGGCTTCCAGGCGATAGACGTGCAGCGCCACCTCCGGCCCGCCGGCGGGCGAAAGATGGTGCGGCTGTTCCTCGATGGCGCGCAGGTCGAGGCTCTCGAACAGCGGCAGCGCATCCGCCAGCGCCAGCGGCCCGCCCGGATTGGCCAGCCGCAGCGTCAGCATCCGCGGCCCGTCGCCCGGCGCGCGCGCCAGGTCCGCGCGCGGCCGGCCCGCCGCGATGGCGCGTTCGGCCAGCCACAGGTCCGCCACGCCCTGCGCCGCCGTGGCCCCTTCCCGGTAGGCGGCGGGGAAGGCATCGCGCCAGCGCGCGAGGTGCCGCGCGGCTTCCGCTTCGCCATGCGCGGCGGCCAGCGCCTCGGACAGCCTTTCCCCGAAGCCTCGCGCGGCCTGGGCGAGCGCGGCTTCCAGCGCGCGTTCGTCGACCGCCGGCACCGCGCCGGGCGTGGTCGCGACGATGTAGTGCACGCGCGCCAGCGGCGCGTCGCCGAGCGCGATGTAGAACGCGGACAGCCGCCCGCCGAAGGCGCGCGCCACCATCTGCCCGGCGCGCTCGCGCAGCCTTGTGTCGAAGGTGTCGCGCGGCAGCCAGGCGATGGCGGAGACGAAGCGCTCGAAGGGGTCGCGGCGGATCATCAGCGCCGCGCGCGGGCGGATCGTCAGGTCGAGCGCGCGGCGCGCGCCGGCGAGGATCTCCGCCTCCGGCGCCTGGAACAGCTCGTCGCGCGGCCAGGTGTCGAGGATGTTGCGCAGCGCGCGCCCGTCATGGCTGTCCACCTCGACGCCCGCCATGGCGAGGATGCTCTCGCATTTGCGGCGCAGGAAGGGGATGGAGCGCGGGTTGCGGTTGTAGGCCGACGCGGCAAACAGGCCGAGGAAGATGCGCCCGCCCACCACGCGCCCTTCGGCGTCGAAGATGCGCGTCGCGACCACGTCCGCATGCTGCGGGCGATGCACGGTCGATCGCATGTTCGCCTTGGCGACGGACAGCGGCATCGCCGCCGACAGCGCCGCGCGCACCGCGGGCGGCACGGCCGAGAGGTCCCGCAGCGCGTCGAAGACCGGGATGGCGGGGTCGGCGAGCAGGCCGAGATTCTCCGCCGCCACCATCTCGATCGCCGCGCCTTCCGCCGCGCCGAAGCGGCGATGGCCGAGCAGCACGAAATTGTCCTCGGCGAGCCAGCGGAGGAAGGCGGCCGCTTCCTCCCCCTCCGCGCCGCCGACGGCCGTGACTTCCGCCTCCGCGCCGCGCAGCAGGGCGAGCATGGCGGGGAAGGCGCCGGTCGCGGCGCGCACATCGGCCATGGCGCGGGCGATCGCCGCCTCCAGAGCCTCGAGCCCCTCCGGCGCCCGGCCGCCCATGCCCGACAGCACCGGCGCGGCGGGGCCGAGGGTCACGCGCATCATGCTCTCGCGCGAAGGCGCATCCGGCTCGATCGCCAGCAGCCGCCCGGCGACGTCGCGGCGGACGCGCAGGATCGGGTGCAGCAGGCTCGCCACCGCGCGCCCGTGCAGCGCCAGCGCGGCAAGCACGGAATCGACGAGGAAGGGCATGTCGTCGGTGACGATCTCGGCGACCGCGCGCGCCCCGGTGCCCGGGCCGGCGGGCAGGACGCGCACCTTGGCCGTCCCGGCCGGGCGCTCGGCCGCGAAGGAGAACAGGCTGGCGGCGGCGGCGGCCAGCGCCTCGGGCGGCTCGCCGGCCAGTTCCAGGGTCGGCACGCCGGCATGCAGCGCGGCGAGCAGCCGCCCGGCATCCCCCGGCAGGCCGGGCGCGATGCGGGCCAGCGCCTCGGCCGCCGCGCGCAGCACCTCCTGCCGCGCCGTGTCGACCGGGGCGCGCGTGTCGTCCGCCATGCTCGTCTCCTCCGTCGGGTCTTGCCGCCGCGGGACGAGCCTGCGCCGGGGCGGCCGCCATCGTCCAGCATCCTGCGCCGGGCGCTGACGACGGCCGCGGAAGGAGTCTAGACTTGCCGCATGAAGATGACGTTGCAGGACCTTCTCGCCCCGGTGACGCCGGAGCGCTTCTTCGCCGAATACTTCGACCGCCAGCCCCTGCACGTGCCGGGCGGGGCGGCGAAGTTCGCCGCCGTGCTCGACTGGGCCGGCATCGACGCGCTGCTGGGCATGACGCATGTCTGGTCGGAGAAAAGCCTGCGCGTCGTGATGGACAGCGTTCCCGTGCCGCCGGTCCAGTACAGCGCCAAGGCCACGTCGCGCGACGGCGCCCCGGTGCTGCAGCCGGTCGCGGCGAAGGTGCAGGAATGGGTGGCGCGCGGCGCGTCCGTCGTGATGAACGACGTGGACAGCCTGACGCCGGGGCTCGCCGCCGTGTCCCGCGCGCTGGAGGATGCCGGCCTCGGCAAGGCGCAGGCCAACGTCTACATCTCCTTCCAGTCGCACAAGGCCTTCCATTCCCACTACGACACCCACGATGTCTGGGCGGTGCAGGTGGAAGGCGAGAAGGCCTGGAACATCTGGGAAGGCCGCGCGGAATGGCCGATCGCCCATCCCATCTTCCGCGGCCAGACCCAGGCGCAGCACGACGAGGCGAAGGGCCGGCTGCGGGAGAAGGTCGTCGTCCGCAAGGGCGACCTGCTGTACCTGCCGCGCGGCTGGTACCACGACGCGCTGGCCGAGGCGCCGGATTCCGTCCACATCGCCTATGGCGTGCACGCGCCGCTCGGCATGGATGCGCTCAACGTGCTGACCGAGCGCGCGCTGTACGACGCGCTGTTCCGCCAGCCCCTGCCGCGGCAGGACGGCAGCCCCGCGGCGCGGGAGGCGCTGGCGCAGCGCCTGGCCGCGATCGGCGCACGGCTGTCCGACCTCGCGCGGGATCCCAAGGTGCTCGAGGTGCTGTCGGCCTTCGTGCGCGACCATCGCTTCGAGCGCGGCGGCTACGACCTGCAGGCCGCGCGCGCCGGTGCGCCGGCAGCGGCCGCCGCGCCCGCGGGCGGCGCGCGCTTCCGTGTGGTGGGCACGGCCCGGCCGGTGCGCCGCGGCAACGAATTCGGGCTGAAGACCGAGGCCGGGGTGATCGCGATGTCGATGCCGGAGATCGAGGCCGCGGCCTGGATCCTCGCCCGCCCGGCGGTCGCCGAGGCGGAGCTGCGCGCGGCCTGGCCCGCGCTCGACGCCGGCGCGCTGATCGAGCGCCTCGCGGCGGCCGGGCTGCTCGCCGCGGCATGAGGCGCCTTCTCCCCCTGCTCCTCCTGCCGCTCGCCCTCGCGCCCGGCGCGGCGGCGCAGGCGCCCGGCTTCGCCTGCGTGGGCGCCGAGCAGCTGGAGGAGGATGTCTTCGCCATTCCCTTCGCGCGCGGTTCCGCGGCGCTGGGCGACGCAGCGCGCACGCCGCTGGCCGCGGCGGAGGAAGCGCTGCGCGCCGACCCGGCCCGCGTCGCCTGCCTGCTCGGCCATGCGGGGCAGGAAGGCGGGGCGACGACGTCCATCCGCCTCGCCGCCGAGCGCGCGCGCGCGGTCGCCAACGCGCTCGCCGCGCGCGGCATCGCCCCGGACCGGCTGCGGGCGGAAGCGCGCAGCGCCCAGTTCAGCCCCCGCGTCCGCGCCGCCGAGCCGCCCTCCCGCACCGTCAGCATCGTGGTGCTGCCCGCGCCCTGACCCGGGCGCGCTTTTCACGCCGACCGTGTCGTGGCGGCGCTTGCGAAGCGCGCGCGCGGGCCGCCATGCTGCGGTTTCATCTTGCACCCGCGTTTCCCCCCGAAGGGCCCTTCATGCGCCTGTCGTACCTGGCGATGGCCGCCGGCCTCGCCCTGGCACCCCTCGCCGCCATCGCGCAGCAGGCCGCGCCGCCGCGCGCCGCACAGCCCGCCCCGCAGCAGCAGCCCGCGCCACGGGAACGCGAGGTCACCATCGTCAACCAGTCCGGCCAGACGCTGCGGGAGGTCTATGCCGCCCCGCCCGGCGCGGAGAGCTTCGGCCCCGACCTGCTGGGCGCGGACACCGTGCCGGACCGGGGAAATTTCCGCGCCCGCGTCACCTCGGCCACCTGCACGCTGGAATTCCGCGCCATCTTCCAGGACGGCACGGAGGAACGGCGCCGCCAGAACATCTGCGAAGCCCGCCGCGTGCAGTTCGGCGACCCGTCCATCCCGCTGCGGGAAGCGACCATCCGCAACGAGACGGACATGATCCTGCTGCAGGTCTTCGCCGCGCCGCCCGGCGCCGCCGGCCGCGGCCCCGACCGGCTTGGCGAGAACGTCGTGCCGGCGGGGCGGGAATTCCGCGTCCGCATGGGCCGTACGCGGGACTGCATCTTCGACGTGACCGCGGTGTTCGAGGACGGGGAGGAGGAGGTGCGGGAAGCGCTCAACCTCTGCCGCGAGCCGCGCGTGACCTTCGGCGACCCCAACGCGCCGCGGCGGGAGGCGCGCGTGACGAACGCCGCCGACCGGACGATCCGGGAGCTCTATGCCTCGACCCGCGCCCCCGGGGCCTGGGGACCTGACCGGCTGGGCAACGACATGCTGGAACAGGGCGCGAGCGTGACGCTGCGGCTGCGCGGCGCCGCCTGCCTGTGGGACATCCGCGCGGTCTACGAGGACGATGCGGAGGAGGTGAAGCGCGGCGTCGACCTCTGCGCCGTGCGCGAACTCGCCTTCGACGGATCGGGCGCGCCCCGCCCGCCGGAACGCCGCGTCACCCTCGTCAACCGCCACGGCGCGACGATCCAGGAGGTCTACCTGTCCGGCAGCGCCGAGGAGGATTGGGGCCCCGACCGGCTGGGCGAGGAAGTGCTGCCGCGCGGCCGGCGCATCGAGATCGGCGCCCGGCTGCGCGAATGCGAGGCCGACCTGCGCATCGTCTTCGAGGAGCGCCGCGCGGCCGAGGAACGCGCCGCGATCAACCTCTGCGAGGTCTCGGTCATCGTGCTGCGCCCCGGCTGGACGCTGGCCGACCGGCTGGATGAGGGCGAGGCGCAGGAGACCGGCCCGCGCCCCGGCAGCGTGCGCCTGCGCAACGCGGCAGAGGTGCCGGTCGCCGAGCTCTACGCCGACCCGCCCGGCGCGCCGCGCGGCGCGGACCGGCTCGGCCGGACCGTGCTGGGGGTGGGGGAGACGCTCGACTTCGCCCCGCCCGAGGGCACGGAATGCCGCGCCGACCTGACCGCCGTGTTCCGCGACGGGCGGGAACTCCGCCTGCCGGCGGCGGATCTGTGCGCCGGCGTCGAGGTGGTGCTGCGATGATGCGTCTCCTGATCCTTCTTCTGGCGCTCGCCGCCCTTCCCGCGCACGCGCAGGGCGTGCCCGAGCCGCTGCGCGGCGCCTGGGTGCGGGGCGCCTGCGCCGCGCCGGAGGCGGTGCTTCAGGTCTCGGCCCGCGGCGCGCTGCGGCTGCCGGCCGAAGGCGCGGCCCGGCTGCTCCGCTTCCGCACCCTGCGCGTGCAGGAAGGCTGGACGATCGGCACGGGCGGCGGGGCGGAAGCGCCGCGCATCATGCTGCGCGCCGCCGGGGACGCGCTGGAAACCGCCGAGCCCGACGCCAAGCTGCGCGACGACAGGCTGCCCGGCGAGACCGAATTGCTGCGCTGGACGCGCTGCGCCACGCCGCCGGCCTCGCTGCTGCTGCTGCACGGGGAAGGGCTCGCCTTCCTCGCCACGCTCGAGCGGCTGGAAGGCGCCTGCCAGGGCGCGGGGACCGAGGCCTGCATCGCCGCGCTGGTCGCGGAAGGGGATGTCTCGGGCGACCGGCTGCTCGGCGTGGCCGAGATCGCCCGACTGCTGCGCGGCGCCGCCTGGGCGCTCGCGGCGCTGCAGGACAGCCCGCCGGAAGGGCTGGCCGTCGCGGCCGGCCTCGGCGGCGTCGCGGCCGCCGCGGCGGCGCGGCTGCTGGTCGAAAGCCTGGATTTCGACGGCGACGGCCGGCTGTCCGCCGCCGAGCTCGGGCGCGACCGCACCGCCTGGCCGGCCGCGACCGGCGGCGGCGAAGGGCGGCCGGTGGCGATCGAGGCGCTGTCCGAAGGCGCGGGGATGCTGCGCGCCCTGATCGAGCGGCTGGCCGGCGAATAGGGCCGGGGCGTGACCGGCTGACCACAGCGTCCGGGCGAAGGGGCGCCCGGCGCAGGTAAACGCTGCGCCGACAAGGGTGTTTGCGGTATGGTTCATCCGCAACCTGAACTCGACGCCCGACATGCCCCGTGCTGCCCTGACCAACGAGTCCCGCGCTTCCGACGCAGCCGCGCCGGGCCGCTTCGCCTCGGCCGCCGTGCGCGCGGTGCTGCGGCGGCGGCTGATGGAACTGGCCGGCGTGCTCGTCGCGCTGGCGGCGGTGGGGCTGCTCATCGCGCTCGGCAGCCATGACCCGGCCGATCCCTCGCTGAACACGGCAAGCGCCGGGCCGACGCGGAACCTGGCGGGGCCGGTGGGGGCGATCGTCTCGGACGTCCTGCTGCAATCCGTCGGCTTCGCCGCCGTGCTGCCTTCCCTCGCGCTGCTCGCCTGGGCGTTCCGGCTGGCGACGCATCGCGGCCTCGGCACCTTCGCGGCCAGGCTGGTCGGGCTGCTGGCGGCGCTGCCGCTGGGCGCCGCGGCGCTGTCGCTGATGCCGGTGCCGCCCGACCTGCCGGTCGCGGCGGGGGCCGGCGGCGTCGCGGGCCCGCTCGTCTCCGGCTTCGTCGTCGATGGGCTGGGCGGCCTGTTCGGCCCGGCCGGCGCCATGGCGGGGTATGCCTTCGTGATGGTCGCGGCCGTCGGGTCGGCCTTCATCGCCTGCGGGCTGACGGTGGGCGAATGGCGCGGCGCCGGCCGCGCGGCCGTCGGCGCGGGTCAGGTCGCGGTGGGGGCCGCGCGCAGCGGCGCGGCCGCGCTGCGCCGGCCGGACGCGCCGGAAGCGCCCCGCCCGCCGCGCCCGGGACTTTTCGCGCGCCTCGCCTCCCCCTTCAGCCGCATGGGCCGGGAAGCCGCGGCGCGCTTCCGGCGCGAGCCGACCGACGTGCCGCTCGGCGCCATGCTGCGCGCCGCCGAGGAAGCCGCCTCCGCCGTGCCGCCCAGCCCCGCCGCCCCGCCCGCGCCCCTGCCGGGGGAGGATGGCGACGTCCGCCGCGGCACCGAGCCCGAGGCCAAGCCGCGCCTCGTCCCGCGCAGCAAGGTGCAGGACCGGGCGCAGGACCGGCCGCGCCGCGTGGCGGAACAGCGCGCGCTCGACCTCGGCGAGGGGCAGTGGCGGCTGCCGCCGCTCGACCTGCTGACGGAAGCGCCGGCGCGCCGCACCGGGCGGCCTTCGGAGGAATCGCTGCAGGCCAATGCGCGGCTGCTCGAAAGCGTGCTCGAGGACTACGGCGTGCGCGGGCGGATCGCGGAGATCCGGCCCGGCCCGGTGGTGACGTTGTACGAACTCGAACCGGCGCCGGGGACCAAGTCATCGCGCGTCATCGGCCTGGCCGACGACATCGCGCGGTCCATGTCGGTGATCGCGGTGCGCATCGCGACCGTGCCGGGCCGCAACGTGATCGGCATCGAGATGCCGAACGCGAAGCGGGAGACGGTCTATCTGAGCGAGATGTTCGTCGACGAATCCTGGCACCGGAACCAGGGGCGTCTGCCGCTCGCGCTCGGCAAGGACATCGGCGGCGCGCCGGTGATCGCCGACCTCGCCCGCATGCCGCATCTGCTGATCGCGGGCACCACGGGGTCGGGCAAGTCGGTCGGGATCAACACCATGATCCTGTCCCTGCTCTACCGCTTCGGCCCCGACGAGTGCCGCTTCATCATGATCGACCCGAAGATGCTGGAACTGTCGGTCTATGACCGCATCCCGCATCTGCTCGCCCCCGTGGTGACGGAACCGCCCAAGGCGATCGGCGCGCTGAAGTGGACGGTGCGGGAGATGGAGCGCCGCTACCGCGCCATGTCGCAGCTCGGCGTGCGCAACATCGGCGGCTACAACGAAAAGGTGGCCGCCGCCCGCGCGCGCGGGGAAGTGCTGACGCGCAAGGTCCAGACCGGCTTCGACCCCGAGACCGGCAAGCCGACCTTCGAGGAGCAGCCGCTCGCGCTCGAGCCGCTGCCCATGATCGTCGTGGTCATCGACGAGATGGCGGACCTGATGATCGTCGCCGGCAAGGAGATCGAGGCCGCGGTACAGCGGCTCGCGCAGATGGCGCGCGCGGCGGGCATTCACGTGATCATGGCGACGCAGCGGCCGTCGGTCGATGTCATCACCGGCACGATCAAGGCGAACTTCCCGACCCGCATCTCCTTCCAGGTCACCTCCAAGATCGACAGCCGCACCATCCTCGGCGAGCAGGGCGCGGAGCAGCTGCTCGGCCAGGGCGACATGCTGCACATGCCGGGCGGCGGGCGGCTCGCCCGCGTGCACGGCCCCTTCGTGAGCGACACGGAAGTCGAGCGCGTGGTCGAATTCCTGCGCAGCCAGGGCGAGCCTCAGTACATCGAGGAAGTGACCGAGGCCGAGGATGACGACGGCGGCGCGATCCCCGGCATGCTCGGCGGCAACACCGATGGCGAGGCCTCGCTGTACGACCAGGCGGTCGCGCTGGTGACGCGCGAAGGCAAGGCCAGCACCTCCTTCGTCCAGCGCCATCTCAACATCGGCTACAACCGCGCGGCCAAGCTGATCGAGCAGATGGAGAAGGAAGGCGTGGTGGGACCGGCCAACCATGTCGGCAAGCGCGAGGTGCTGGCACCCGGGCCGCGGGACTGACGCGGGGCCGCGATGCCGACGACCGACCCGCTGCCCGCGGCACTCGACGCCGCCACCCGCGCGCGCATCGCGGCCGAGGCGCTGCCGCTGCGCGCGCCCGCCGGCGCCGTGCTGTTCCGCCCGGGCGACCCCTGCCGCGGCTTCGTCATGCTGCGGGCCGGGCGCGCGCGCGTCGACCTGATCGCCGAGGACGGGCACGCGCTGCTGCTCTATCGCGTCGAACCGGGCCAGGCCTGCGCCATCACCACGTCATGCCTGTTCGCCGGCGAGGCCTATTCCGCCGAGGGCACGGCGGAGACGGAATGCGAGGGGCTGCTGCTGCCCGCCTCGCTATTCGGCCGGCTGGTGGAGGAGAGCGCTTCCTTCCGCACCTTCGTCCTGGCCGGCTTCGCCGCGCGGCTCGCGGCGCTGATGGGCCGGATCGAGGAATTGTCCTTCCGCAGCGTCGATGCGCGGCTCGCCGCCTATCTGCTGGACCGCGCGCCCGGCACGGTGGCCGCGACGCAGCAGGAGATCGCCGCCGACATCGGCACGGCGCGGGAAGTGGTGAGCCGACGCCTGTCGGCCTTCGCGCGCGGCGGTCTGGTGCGCACGGAACGCGGCGCCGTCACCGTGCTGGATGCGCCAGGGCTGACGCGCATCAAGGACGGCGCCGCGACGCCGTGACTTGATCACCGACAGGCTGCGCTGCGCGGCGCGAGATGCCGTCGCGGCCGCACCTGGCCGATCGATCAAGGAGCGGAACCATGAGTTGCAATGTCGGTGGCGTCGATCGCGTGCTGCGGATCGTCGCGGGCCTCGCCATCCTGGGCGCGGGCGCCTTCGGGCCGCTCGGCTGGTGGGGGCTGGTCGGGCTGGTGCCGCTGGCGACCGGCGTGATGCGCTTCTGCCCGGCCTATACGCTGCTGGGCATCCGCACCTGCCCGGCGGCGTGACGCCTTACGCGGCCGGGAAGAAGCGCGGCTCGGGCAAGGGCCCGTGCGGCGTGGGCGTCGCGTAGAGCGTCGCCCCGCCCGGCGCGGCATCGAGCGCGAGGCGCAGCCCGCCGCCCTTGGGCGCCTGCGCCGCCGCCTCGCGCGCGACGTCCATCGCGGCGGACTGCAGTTCCGCCGGCGTGGCGGTGAGGCGCGGCAGGTTGTCCGCCACCGCGATTTCCGCCACGCGGCCGGGGCCGAGCAGCAGCGCCAGCACGGGGCGCAGCATCTCGATCGCCTTGCGCGGATCCGTCCCCTCGGCCGGCGGCGCTGCGAGGGCAAGGTAGGCGCGCAGCAGCGCCTCAAGCCTGTTCGCGGCCTCCTGCACGCGTTCGGCGCGCGCCTTCTCCTTGTCCGTCCCGGCGGCGCGCAGCATCAGGTCGGCGGTGCCGGCGATCGCGGCGAGCAGGTTGTTCGCCTCGTGCCGCACCGGCCGCGCGAGCGCGACCAGGTGCTCGGTCGGCTGCGTCATGGCGCGGCATGCTCCCAATGCAGGCGCAGCGCCGCCGCCGCCTGGCGCAGCGTGAGCTCGGAGGCCGGGATGAAGCGGCCCATGGTCAGGTAGGCATGCATCTGGTCCGCGACGTGCAGGTGCGCGACATGCACGCCTTCCTCGTCCAGGCGCCTTGCATAGGCGATGCCCTCATCCGCCAGCGGATCGTGGCCGCAGGTCATGACGAAGGCGGGCGGCAGGCCGGCGAGCGAGGCGGCGCGCAGCGGCGAGCCGTGCCAGTCGATCCGGTGCGCGGCATCCGGCGCGTAGTGGTCGATGAACCAGCGCATCGTCGCCGTGGTCAGCGGATAGCCCTCGACGCAGCGGAGATAGGAGGGCGTGTTCGCCGCCAGGTCCGTGACCGGATAGAGCAGCATCTGGAAGCCGGGCGCGGGCACCGCGCCGTCCCGGCCCATCAGCGCGAGCACGGCGGCGAGGTTGCCGCCGGCGCTGTCGCCGCCGACGGCGATGCGCGACGCGTCGATGCCGAGCGCCGCCGCCTCCGCCGCGACGAAGCGGAGCGCGGCCGCGCAATCCTCGACCGCCGCGGGAAAGACATGCTCGGGCGCGAGCCGGTAGTCGACCGCGACGACGCAGGCGCCGAGATGGTTCGCGAGCGCGCGGCAGACCTGGTCATGGCTGTCGAGGTCGCCGATCACCCAGCCGCCGCCATGCAGGAACAGCAGGCAGGGCAAGGCCGCCGCGGGGTCGGTGCCGAGGCCGCGATAGCGGCGCAGGCGGATCGCGCCGGCCGGGCCGGGACAGGACAGGTCCTCGGCCAGCGCCACCTCCGGCGGGTCGGGTTGCAGCACGGGGCGGGAGGCGGCGGAGACGGCGCGCGCTTCCGCCGGCGTCAGCGTGTGCAGCGGCGGGCGGCCGGCCTCGCGGATCAGGTCGCGCACGCGCTGCGCGCCGGGGTCGAGCGGCATGGCGCTATTCCGCCGCCGCGCGGGAGGCTTCGGGGGCGAAGCGGAAGCCTTCCCAGCCGCGCGCGGCGATGCCGTCGCAGATCTCGCGATAGGTCCCGACGCCGCCGATATACGGCATGAAGACCTGCGGCTTGCCGGGGATGTTCACGCCCATGTACCAGGAATTGGCGCGCGGATAGAGCGTGCGGTGCGCGACCTCGTTCGCGTGGCGGACCCAGCCTTCCTCGGCGGCCGCATCGGCTTCCACCGTCGCCGCGCCGCGGTCGCGCAGATGGGCGAGCAGGTCGGTGACGAGGTCCACATGCTGCTCGATCGACACCATCATGTTCGACAGCACCGAAGGGCTGCCCGGCCCGGTGATCATGAACATGTTCGGGAAGCCCGCCGCCATCAGCCCCAGATAGGCGACGGGCCCCGCCGCCCAGTGGCGCGCGAGCGTCTCCCCGCCGCGGCCGGCGATCTCCATGCCGAGCAGCGCGCCGGTCATGGCGTCGAAGCCCGTGGCGAAGACGATGGCGTCGAGCGCGTGCTCGCCCGCGGACGTGCGGATCCCTTCGGGCGTGATCGCCTCGATCGGCGTGCGGCGCAGGTCGACCAGCGTGACGTCCGGGCGGTTGAAGGTCTCGTAGTAGCCGGTATCGACGCAGATGCGCTTGGTGCCGATCGGGTGGTTGGTCGGGCACAGCGCCTCGGCCGTCGCCGGGTTCTTCACGATGGCGCGGATCTGCCGGCGCACGAAGTCGGCCGCGGTGTCGTTCGCCGCCTGGTTCGTCAGCAGGTCGGAAAAGGCGGCCATGAAGGCGGTGCCGCCCTTCTGCCAGCGCGTCGCGTACTCGCCCTCCCGCGCATCCGCATCGACCTCGAGCGCCGAGAGCGGGTTGAGCGGATAATCGATCCCCGTGCGCAGCGTGCGCGCATGCCGGCGCCGTTCCGCGTAGCGCGACTTCCACGATCCTTCGTATTCGTCGTCCATCGCCCGGTTGCGCGACGGGATGGAGAAGTTCGGCGTGCGCTGGAAGACGGTGAGATGCGCCGCCTGCTCCGCAATCACCGGGATCGCCTGGATGGCGGAGGAGCCGGTGCCGACGATGCCGACGCGCAGCCCGGTGAAGTCCACCGGCTCATGCGGCCAGCGGCCGGTGTGGTAGGTCGCGCCACGGAAGGTCTCGCGTCCCGGGATGTCGGGCAGGCGCGCGGCCGAAAGGCACCCGGTCGCCATGATGCAGTGGCGGGCGGTGATCTCCTCCCCCGCCGTGGTGCGCAGGCGCCAGAGCGACGCGGCCTCGTCGAAGGCGGCGCGCTCGACGCGCGTGTTGAAGCGGATGTCGCGGCGCAGGTCGAAGCGGTCCGCGACGTGGCGCGCGTAGCGCAGGATCTCGGGCTGGGCCGCGAAGCGCTCCGACCAGCGCCACTCCTGCTGCAGCGCCTCGTCGAAGGAGAAGGAGTACTGCATGCTCTCGACGTCGCAGCGCGCGCCGGGATAGCGGTTCCAGTACCAGGTGCCGCCGACATCGTCCGCGGCTTCCAGGATGGTCGCGGTCATGCCCAGGCCGCGCAGGCGATGCAGCATGTAGAGGCCGGCGAAGCCGGCGCCGACGATCACGGCGTCCATTCCTGGTCCCCTCCTTTTCTTCGGCGCCAGCATGCCGGGGCCGCGGGGGGCTGGATACCCCCTCAGCGCCGCGTATAGGTCACGGCCAGCACGCCGTTCGGCCAGCGCCGCGTCTCCTCCAGCCGCCAGGCGGCAGGCATGCCGCCCGGCGCGAAAAGCGGCAGCCCCGCGCCCAGCGTGACCGGCATGAGGAACAGCTCGATGCTGTCCACGACGCCGAGCGCGAGGCAGGCCTGCGCGACAGAGGCGCCGCCGAGCAGCCAGATGTCGCCGCGCAGCGTCTCCCGCCGCAGCCGTTCGACCAGCAGGGCGAGGTCGCCGCTCGCCGCCTCGACCCCCGCCGGCGGCGCCGGATCGAGCGGCCGGCCGGTCAGCACCACGACGCGCTTGCCGGCATAGGGCCAGTCGCCGAAGCCGCGCGCCTGGTCGTAGGTGGCGCGGCCTGTCAGCACCGTGCCGATCCCGGCGATGAAGGCCGCCGTGCCGTAGTCCTCGCTCTCGAAGGGCGCGAGCCAGCCGACGCCGCCCGCCGCATCGGCGAGGCACATGTCGAGCGAGACGGCGGCATACAGGCGCAGCCGCGCGGTCACGCGCCGCGCTCCTCCGGCAGGGCGCAGAGCCCCGCCGCGCGCAGCCGCGCCGAGAAGTCCGCATCGGCCGTGACCACCGCGAAGGGGATGGCGAGCAGCAGCGAGGCCAGCACCGGCGCCGCCAGCAGCAGCGCGAGGGGCGAGGCCGCGGCGAAGCCGATGGTGAGCAGCACGCCCGCCAGCGTCGGCGGCCAGAACTGCCGCGCGGCGTCCTCCCAGGCGACGCCGCGATCGGCGCGGTTCTGCGGCACCCAGCCCACCTTCAGCCCGAAGGGCAGCGCGACCAGGAACAGCGACTGCGCCATCAGCCGCGCCGGTTCCATCAGCGTGGTGAACAGGATCTCCGCCGCCGCGCCGCGCGCGACCGCGCCGCGCCCGCCATAGCGCGCGGCCAGCGCGGGCTTCGCCAGCATCTCGGCATAGCCGGCGAGCTTCGGCGCGTAGTGGCAGGCCCAGCCGGCGGCGAGCAGCGCGACCAGCGCGAGGGTCGGCGTCGCCGCCCCGCCACCGGTCAGCGCGTTGGCC
The DNA here is from genome assembly GCF_017813355.1 of Roseomonas nitratireducens. GTDB lineage: Bacteria > Pseudomonadota > Alphaproteobacteria > Acetobacterales > Acetobacteraceae > Neoroseomonas > Neoroseomonas nitratireducens. The sequence continues at coordinate 175,533 of NZ_JAGIYZ010000007.1, read as the reverse complement.
GCGGCGAGCAGCAGGATGGCGCACCAGAGCGGCGCGCCGAGGAACAGCAGGATCGCCTGCACCAGCTGCCACCGCGCCATCCAGGTCTGCCCGGGCAGGCGCAGCAGGGCGAGGTACTGCATGTTGCCGCCGGCCCAGCGCAGGTCCCGCGTCACGAAATCGCCGAAGGTGGGCGGGTTGCCTTCCGCGCTGCCGTCGTCGTCGGGCAGCACGCGCACCTTCCAGCCGGCGGCGGTCAGGCGCGTCGCCTCCACCTGATCGTGGGAGAGGATGCGGCTGCCGTCGGGCAGCGGCCCGAGCCGGCAATGCTCGCGGAAGGGCGCGATGCGGATGATGGCGTTGTGGCCCCAATAGGGGCCCTGGTCGCCCTGCCACCAGGCCTGGCCGATCGCCCATGTGCGCATGCCGTGGCGCATGCCGAACTGGAACAGACGCGGGAAGGCGGCGGTCGCCGGCCGGCCATGGATCAGCTGCTGCACGATGGCCAGGCGCGGATCGGCGTCCAGGCACCCGACGAGGCGCAACACGGCGGCCGGCGTCATCTCGGAATCCGCGTCGAGGCAGAGGAAATGGTCCAACCCCGCCGCGTGATGGTCGAGGAAGTCCATGACGTTGCCGGCCTTGAAGCCCTCGTTCGACGCGCGGCGGCGGTAATGCGCGTTCGCCCGCTGCGCGGCGAAGGCGCGGAAGGCGGCTTCCTCGGCCTCGGCGGCCGGGCCCGACGGCGTGTCGGACAGCACCCAGAGATCGAAATGCGATACGGGCAGCCCGTCCATCAGCCGCCCGAGCGGCGGCAGCACGGCGGCCATGTCCTCGTTGCGCACGCAGATCGCGATCGCGGTGCGGCCCCTCGGCGGCGGCGGGCGCGCATGGCGCAGCGCCGGCAGCACGGCGGCGACGGGGTCCCGCGCGCCGAGCAGGATGACCAAGCCCACCAGGGCGTTCGCGGCGGACAGCGCGCTCCAGGGAATCGTGCCGAGGAAGCAGGCGAGGATCAGCGCCTCCCACACCGTCCAGCCGCCGGGCGCGAGCACGGCGACCGCGAGCGAGACGAGCCCCGCCGTGATGGCAAGCGCCAGCAGCAGGAACAGCACGCGGCGGAGGAGGATGGGTTCGGCGGGCACAGCGCCGCTCTATGGAACGATGGTGGCGGGATTGCGAGGGGGGCTCAGGGCAGCGCCGCCCGGCCCGCCGACGCCAGCGCGAAGGCCGCGCCGGCAAGGCCCACCCAGCCCAGCGTCCCCGCCGCGAGCCAGCCCGCCGCGGCCGGCGCGCGCAGGCGCAGCAGCGCCCAGGCCAGCAGCGGCAGCGCCTGCATCGCATGCACCGCGACGAAATGCGCGACGCGCAGGTCGCCCCCGTCGCGCGACCAGAAGAAGGGCGGCCAGGCGCCGGCATCGGTCGGCGGCGCGCCGACATAGGGCCCGAGATTCGCGCTGATGGCGAAGCCCGTCGCCGCGCCGCCCAGCCCGGCGACGAGGAAGCCGAGCGCGATGCCTCCGCGCAGCAGGCGCGGCATCGCGGCGTCGCCCCGCGCCGCGACCAGCGCCCCGAAGCCCGCCGCGCAAAGGCACAGCAGCAGCGCCGCGAGCCCCATCAGTCCATAGGCCGCAGCACCCAGCGCATCGCGCGCGAAATGCGACGGCTCGCCGAGCATCGCGCGCAGCGTGATCCAGCCGACCTCGAACAGCCCGCAGGCGAGGGTCCCCGCGACGATCGCCCGCGCCGCGCGCCCCTCGCGCCAATCCTCCGCCAGCGCGGACCAGGCGAGCGCGAGCGACCAGCACCACAGCGCGAGGGAGCCCGCGAACTTCGCCGGCTTCACCCAGACCGAGACGCCGCGGATCTCCCGCCCATCGAAGAGCATCACGACGAGGCAGGCGAGCAGCAGCGCAGCCATGGCAAGCCCGGTCCGCGCGAGGGCCGGCTGCCGCGCGTCCAGAATCCTCCACGCGGCGATCATGCCACCCGCCGCCCGGGCAGCGCGCGGAGCGCGAGGAACAGCAGCAGCCCCGCCGGACCGGCGAGGAAGGTCAGCGGCAGGGCGGGATAGAGCCGCCACAGCGGCAGCGCCTCGGCCGTCGCGCGCCGGCACATCCAGGCGCCGAGGAACAGGTCGAAGGCGAGGTAATGCAGCCAGCCCGCCAGCAGCACGCCGTCCGTCGCGAACAGGGCGCGCACGCCGGCCAGCGTCGAGAAGCCGCCCTCCGCCCCCGGCGCATGCCAGGCGAGCAGCACGACATAGGCCAGCGCGAGCACGGCCGGGATCGCCACCCCGGCCACATCCCAATGCGCCCAGCGCCGGCGCGGGGCCAGCACCAGCAGGACCCAGCCCGCGAGCGCCAGGGTATTCGCCGCGGTGAAAAGGCGTTCTTCCATCCCGTCCAGATGGCGCGCATCGGGCGCGGCGCCAGGGCACCGGCCGGTCGCGCGACGGCCTCAGGCGAAGGCCGGCCGCGTCCCCCGGAAGCGCCGACCGCGCTGCAGCAGCCACAGCGCGATGGCCAGGTTCACCAGGTTCCAGGCGATGCCGTTCCACATCGCCGCGTCGTAGGACCCGGTCGCGTCGAAGATCGCGCCCGCCATCCAGCCGCCCAGCGCCATGCCGACCAGCGTCGAGGACAGCGCGATGCCGACCCGCGTGCCCGCCTGGGAGGGCGGGAAGTTCTCCCGCACGATCATCGCGTAGGAGGGCACGATGCCGCCCTGGAACAGGCCGAAGACGGCGCTGACGACATAGAGCGCCACCATCCCGTCGGCCGGCAGGAACAGCAGCAGCGCCACCCCCTGCAAGGCCGAGCCGAGCGCGAGCGTGGCGAGCCCGCCGATCCGGTCCATCACCACCCCGAACACCAGGCGGGAGACGATGCCGCAGGCGAGCATGAGGGAAAGCATCTCCGCGCCGCGCTGCGCGCCGTAGCCCAGGTCGACGCAATAGGCGACGATATGGACCTGCGGCATGGCCATGGCGACGCAGCAGGCGATGCCGGCCGCGGTCAGCGCCATCTGCAGCCCGTTCGGCGACAGGCCGAGCACGCGCTCGGGCGCCGCGCCCGGCGCAGCGGCGGGGCGCGGCGCGGGCAGCGGCAGGCGCCGGCGCAGCGCGAAGGCGAGCGGCAGCATCGTCGCGACGCAGAAGACGCCCATGGCGAGATGCGCGTGCCGCCAGCCGATCGTCTGGACGCCCCATTGCAGCAGCGGCGGCCAGATCGTGCCCGCGACATAGTTGCCCGATGCGGCGAGGGCGACGGCGATGCCGCGCCGCTTCGCGAACCACAGCGAGACGTCGGCGATCAGCGGCCCGAACACCGCCGCCGCCCCGAAGCAGCCGAGCAGCAGGCCATAGGCGAGCCCGAAGGCCAGGATGCCGGGCGCCATCGCCGCCGCGACGCCGCCCAGGCCGAGCGCGACGGCACCGATCAGCACCGGCACCATGACCCCGAAGCGGTCCGACAGCCGGCCCATCAGCACGCCGCCCGCCACGAAGCCCACCATCGTCATGGTGTAGGGCAGGGAGGCGTCGGCGCGTGCCGTGCCGAATTCCGCCTGCACCGCCGGCAGCATCACCACGACCGCCCACATGGGCACGGAGCCGATGGCCGAGAGCAGCAGCGCGACGCCGAGGCGCCGCCAGGCCGCCGGCGAATCGATCAGGGCGGCGTCAGCCATCGCCGCGTCGCGTCTTGTGCATCTGGGTCCCTCCCGGCACCGCCACCCTGGCAGGCGGTGTCGCGCCGGGCCAGAGGGGCGCGCGCATGGCGCGGATGCGCCGGCCAGGGGCAGGCGGCTTGACGCAGCGCAACCGGCGCCTGAAGCATCGCAGGTCCATCGCAGGAACGTCCCATGCCCGGCCCCGACCTCGCCGCCCGCCTCGCCGCCGCCGCCGAGGCGAGCGGCGAAGGCTCCGTCGCCTTCCTGCGCGACCTGATCCGCCTGCAGCGCGAAGGCGAGGCGGCGGTGCAGGCCCGCGTGGCGGAGGCCGCCGCCGCGCTCGGCTGCGTCGTCGAGCACCGCGCCTACCGCCCGGCGGAGGTGCGGCTGCGGGAGGAATTCGCCTCGGACGCCGCCATGGCGACGGAGGAGCGCATAGCGATCCTCGCCCGCCTGCCCGGCACCGGGGGCGGGCGCAGCGTGATCTTCTTCGCCCATCCGGATGGCGAGGCCTTCGACCCGAACCATGGCTGGCGGCACGACCCCTTCGCCGGCGGGATCGAGGCCGGGCGCATCCATGGCTGGGGCGTGGCCGACGACCTCGCCGGCGTCGCGACCATGGTCGAGGCGGTGCGCGTGCTGCGCGACGCGGGGCTGCGGCCGAAGGGGGACGTCATCCTCGCCAGCACGCCGTCCAAGCGCCATGCCCGCGGCGTGCACGCGCTGCTGCATGGCGGCGTCGCGGCGGATGCGGCGGTGTACCTGCACCCGGCCGAATCCGGGCTCGGGATGCGGGAGGTGAAGGCGCTCGCGCCCGGGCAGCTGATCTTCCGCATCATCCTGCGCGGACGCCTGCCGGACACGCAGGAACCGGGGCACACCGCCTTCGCGCATCTCGCGATGAACCCGGTGGATCTCGTGCCCGCGGTGATCGCCGCGCTGCGGGCGCTGGACGCGCGGCGCGGCGCGCGGGTGCATCACGCGGTGCTGGAGAAGGCGATCGGGCGGTCCACCAACCTGCTGATCGGCGACATCCGCGCGCTCGGCGATGGCCGCGCATCGCGCGTGCCGCCGGCGGTGCAGCTGTCCTGCGCGCTCGCCTTCCCGCCGGGCGAGGCGATGGCGGCGGTGCAGGCGGAGGTCGAGCAGGCGCTCGCCGACGCCGTCGCGCACGATGCCGGGCTGCGCGCCTGCGCGCCCGAGCTCGTCTGGGTCTCCGGCGTCACGGGGGCCGAGGTGGTCGAGGGCGATCCGCTCTGGACCGCGACGAGCGAGGCGGTGCGGCTGGCCACCGGCACGGCGCCGCACATCAACCCGCTGCACACATCCTCCGACATCCGCAACCCGATGGTGCAGTCGGGCATTCCCTGCGTCGGGCTCGGCCCGCTCTGCGGCGACCTGACACAGAACGGCGGCCGCGACGAATGGGTGGATGTCGCGGATTACCGGCGCGGGGTGGCCGTGATCGCCGGGCTGATCGCGCTGTGGTGCGGGACGGAAGGATGAGCCGAGGCTGGGGCGCGACCGCGCTCGTCGCCCTGCTCTCGACGCTGCCGGCGCTGGTCGCGGCATAGATGTTCGGCGTGGTCGAGACGCCCGACAGCCCGACCTACCTCGCCTATGCCATGCAGCTTGTTCCCGGGCCGCGGCCCGAAGGGGCGGCGCTGCTGGCCGAAGGGCCGATGCCGGTCACGCTGTACCGCACCATCGGCTATCCCGCCGTGCTGGTGGCGCTGCAATCGATCTCTCCCGCCGGCTGGCCGATGCTGCAGCGGCGGCGGGACGATCCGCGGCGTGGGTCGCTGTTCGTGGCATGGCTTGGCTGCGCCGCGCTGGTCGCGCTGCGCGCCCGCCGAAGGACCGCCGCCTGACGCCAACCGCTTGAGCGACCGAAAAGAAAACGGATCGAGGCCCCGCCTCGATCCGCGAGCGCGAATGCGCGACCGCGCCCAGACGATCCGCCGCGCCGGGCGCTCCAGTGCATGGCGCGCAAGCCAAGCCGGCGAATACCGGCGCCGGCGCCTGAGGTCGGGAACTACGTCTCCGCCCCGCCATTCACCTGCAGCATCTGCCCGTTCACGAAGGCGCCGCCATCGGAGACGAGCAGGCGCAGCACCGCCGCCACTTCCTCCGGCCGGCCCTGCCGCCCGACCGGCACGCGCTGCACCAGCGCCTGGCGGTACTTCGCCGCCGCCGCGTCCGCATCCTCCTCGTCCGACGCGATCGGGCCAGGCGAGATGGCGTTCACCGTCACGCCCTTCGGCCCGAACTCCTTCGCCAGCGCCTTGGTCAGCCCCCAGACGCCGTGCTTGGCGACGGAAACCGGCGCCCGGCCGGCATAGCCATGGATCGCGTTCATGCCGGTGAAGTTGACGATGCGGCCCCAGCCGGCCGCCAGCATCCCCGGCAGGCAGGCGCGCGACAGCCACACGGCCGCGTCGAGGTCGACGGACATGACGCGCCGCCACTCGTCCTCGCTCATCTCCAGGAACGGCTTGGACGGCCGCAGCGCCGCGTTGTTCACCAGCACGTCCACGGCGCCGAAGCGCGCGATGCCCTCCGCCGCGATGCGCGCGCAGGATGCGGGGTCGCCCACATCGCCCATGGCGACCAGCGTCGCCGCGCCGCGCGCCGCGGCCTCCGCCGCCACGCGATCGAGCGCTGCGCGGTCGGAGGAGCCGTTGAGGACCAGGTCGTAGCCGTCCTCCGCCAGGGTCAGCGCGACCGCCCGCCCGATGTTCCGCCCCGCGCCCGTGATGAGCGCCGCCTTGCGCCGTGCCGCCATGTGTCCGATCCCCCCTTGGAGTGCACTGCCTGTCTAGCGGCCGCGGCGCCGGGGCGGGAGGGGGTCAGGCCGGGACCGGCACCCGCGCCGCGAGCGGGTCGAGCAGCCCCTCGATCGCCGCGGGCTCCTCCCATTCCAGCCGGATCGTCACCACGGTGACGCGGTTGCGGAAGGCGGGCGGGATGCGGACGAAATCCTTGCGCGTCGTCACCGGCGTGGCGCGCAGCGCGTCCGCCTGGGCCAGCAGGTCGCGCAGGTCGCCCTCGTCGAAGGGGTAGTGGTCGGCATAGGCCTGGCGGCCGGCGAGGAAGGCCCCGGCTTCCTGCAGCGTCGTGAAGAATTTGCGCGGATTGGCGATGCCGCAGAAGGCGAAGACCGGCTGGCCGGCAAGCAGTTCCGCCTCCGGCCCCGGCTTCAGCGTGGCGCGCAGCACCGGCAGGCCGGGCGGCAGGGCCGCGAGCGCGCCCGTCTCGTCCTCCCCGATCAGCACCGCGGCGCGGCAGCGGGACGCGGCGGCGGCGACCGGCTCGCGCAGCGGCCCTGACGGGATGACCCGCCCGTTGCCGAAGCCGTAGGACCCGTCGATCACCAGCAGCGACAGGTCCTTCTCCAGCGTCGGGTTCTGCAGGCCGTCATCCATGACGATGGCCTGGGCGCCGGCGGCGACGGCCGCCTGGGCCCCGGCGGCGCGGTTCGCGGCGACCCAGGTCGGGCGCTCGGCGGCCAGCAGCAGGGCCTCGTCGCCCACCGCGGTGCTGTCATGCGCCGCCGTGTCGACCCGCGCCGGCCCCTTGAGCCGCCCGCCATAGCCGCGCAGCAGGAAATGCGCGCCGATGCCGCGATTGCCCAGGCGTCGCCCGATATCGAGCGCGACGGTCGTCTTGCCCGCCCCGCCGGCGGTCGCGTTGCCGCAGCAGATGACCGGGATAGGCGCCTGCCAGCCGGCGCGCGCCATGCGCCGGGCCGTCGCGGCCGCGTAGAGGGCGGAAACCGGCGAGAGCAGGAAAGGCGCAAGCCCCCCGCTGCCGCCGCTCCAGAATTCAGGAGCGCGCATCAGACCCTGTCGTCCACCTTCCCCGTCTTCGGCGGCCCGGATGTTTCCGGCCCCGCCTGCCCCCGGCCGTCCGGCACGGCCGCCCTATCGTCCCCGGTCGGCAGCAGCGGCAGCAGGGCCGCGGCGATCCGCCCGGGCAGGCCGGCCTCCTCGGCCGCGATCGAGAGGGCCGCCCCAGCCTGGGTACGCCGTCTCGCCTCATTGGTTAGCATGGCGGAAACCGCCTCGGCCAGCGCCCCCGCCGGGTCGGTTCCGGGATCGATCCGGGTGAGGCCGCCGGCGGCCTCCATCCGGGCGAGAATCTCGGCGAAATTCCAGGTGTGCGGGCCGAGCAGGACAGGACAGCCGAGGCGCGCGGGTTCCAGCGGGTTCTGCCCGCCATGCGGCACCAGGGAGCCGCCGATGAAGGCGAGCGCCGCCAGCCGGTAGAACAGGCCGAGCTCGCCCAGCGTGTCGGCAACCAGGACGGCCGTGCCAGGGCCGGGGTCCTCGCCGAGGGATCGGCGTGCCGCCGGCAGGTCCCCCGCCAGCGCCGCCACTTCCGCCCCGCGTTCGGGATGGCGCGGCACGATGATGGTCAGCAACCCCGGATGCCGCGGCGCGAGCCGCCCATGCGCGGCGAGGACCAGCGCTTCCTCCCCCGGATGGGTGCTGGCGGCGAGCCAGACGGACCGGCCGGCGACAAGGGCGCGCAGGCGTTCCAACTCCGCCGCTTCGACCGGCAAGGGGGGCGCGGCGTATTTCAGGTTGCCCGGGACGCGCACGTCCCGCGCGCCGAGCGCGCCGAGCCGCGCCGCATCCTCCGCCCCCTGCGCCAGGATGACGGCGAAGCGGGAGAGTACCTGTCGCGCGAAGCCGGGCGCGCGGCCCCACCAGCGGGCGGACCGCGCCGACATGCGCGCATTGACCAGGGCGAGCGGAATGCCACGCCGCCCCGTCTCGGCCAGCAGGTTCGGCCACAGCTCGGATTCGACGAAGACCGCGGCGTCGGGCCGCCAGCCGTCGAGGAAGCGCACGGCCCAGGCCGGCACGTCCAGCGGCACGAAGCGATGCGTCACGCGCGGCGCGAGCGGGGCCGGAAGCCGGCGGGCGAACAGCGTGGCCGAGGTGACGGTGCCGGTGGTGACCAGCAGGTTCAGGCGCGGCGCGGCCTGCGCCAGCGCATCGATCAGCGGCAGGATCGACACCGTCTCCCCCACGCTCGCCGCGTGCAGCCACAACAGCGGGCCCTGGGGCCGCGCGGCGCCTTGGCCGTAGCGCTCGGGGATGCGGTCCGCGATCTCCTTGCCGCGGGCGGCGCGGCGGCGGAGATGCAGCGGCATCAAGGGGGCGAGGGCGGTCGCGGCGAGGCGCCAGGCGAGGGCGAGGACGTTCATGGCGAAGGGCGGGGGTTCGGGGGAGGTTCCCCTTCACCGACCTTCGCCAGCCTGTCCACGACCTCGCAGGCCGCCGTCAGCGCGGCGGCGATGCGCGGCAGCGCGTCCTCCACGCCATCCCGCGCCACCGCCACCGGCGCGCCCACCACTGCGAAGCCGCGCCCGAAGGGCAGCGGAAAGCGCATGCGGTCCCAGGACCCGGCGAGCCGCATGCGCGTCGACGCCACCGCGCAGGGCAGCACCGGCACGCCGGTGAGGGCGGCGAGTTGCGCCACGCCCGGTGCGGCGACCCTCGCCGGCCCGCGCGGCCCATCGGGCGTGATCACGGCGACGCCGCCGCCCGCGAGGATGCGTGCCAGCCCGCGCAGCCCCGTCGCGCCGCCGCGGGAGGAGGAGGCATGCACCACGTCGATTCCGAAGGGCCGCACGGCGGCTGCGATCAACCGCCCGTCACGGTGGCGGGAGATCAGGACCTGCGCCCGCCGCCCCCCCTGCGGCACGCGCCGGCCGAGCAGCCGCCAGCCGAGTGCCGCGAGCGGCAGCCTCTCATGCCAGAAGGCGAGGATCATCGGCCCTTCGGCGAAGGGGCGCGCATGCTCCTCCCCTACCAGGGTCCAGCGCGTGGTGGCCCAGACGAGGCGGAGATAGAGCGCGACGAGACGCGCCAGCATCCCCTGCACGGCAGGGTGGCGGATCAGGCGTTTCGCCATGGGTCCGGGCGGAGGGCGAGCATCACTTCGCGGCCGTAGCACGGGCCGGGCCGGCAGCGAAGCGACCGGCCCGGCGGTGCGCAGGTTCCCCTGCCCTGCCGCCGCGTGGCAGACTTGCAACCAGAAGGTGCGAAGGCGGTACGAGATGCGTTCGAATTCGGTTCGGGTGATGGTGCTGGCGGTCGGGTTCGTCGCGCTGGCGGGCGTGCTGGCCGCGTGCAAGGACCAGGCGCCGCCGGCGCAGCAGACAACGGCCGCGCCGCCCGCCGTCTTCGTCACGCGGGTCGAGCGCCGCGCGATCGCGCAGGAGGCTGACTTCATCGGCCGCGTCGAGGCGATCGACAAGGTCGAGGTCCGTGCCCGCGTCACCGGCTTCCTCTATGCCCGCCACTTCAACGAGGGCGACCGGGTGAAGGCGGGCGAACTGCTCTTCACCATCGAGCAGGCGCCCTACGCGGCCGAAGTCTCGCTCCGCCAGGCGCAGCTCGACCGGGCGGAGGCGGAGCTGCGCAACGCCAGCCTGCAGGTGGAGCGCGGGCGGGAACTGGTGCGCACCAACAATATCCCGCAGAGCACGCTCGATGAGCGGATCGCGGCCGAGGGTCAGGCTCGCGGGGAACGCGACGCGGCCAAGGCGCAGCTCGACCAGGCGCGCATCCAGTACGGCTACACGGAAATCCGCGTGCCCTTCGATGGGCGCGCGGGCCGTTCGCCGCTCAGCCCGGGCAATGTGGTAGGGCCGGAGACGGGCATTCTGGTGACGATCGTGCGCGACGACCCGATCCGCGTGAGCTTCCCCGTGACGCAGCGCGAATTGCTGCGCGTGCGCCGCGCCGGCGGCGCCGGCGGGGAAGGCGCGCAGGTGCTGGTGCGCCTGCCGGACGGGACGATGATGGACACGGCCGGGCGGCTCGAATTCCTCGACGTGACTGCGAACCGCAGCACGGACAGCGTGCTGGTGCAGGCCTCCGTGCCCAATCCGCAGCGGCTGCTGACCGACGGGCAGGCCGTGACGGTGGTGGTGCGGGAAGGCAGCCCGCGGGAGGTGATCACCGTCCCGCAATCGGCGCTGAACATCGACCAGCAGGGCCCCTTCGTGCTGGTGGTCGGCGCCGACAACAAGGTCGAGGTGAAGCGCATCCGCAGCGCCCCCGGCCCGGCGGGCCAGGTGGTGGTGACGGAAGGGCTCGAGGTCGGGCAGATGGTCATCACCGAAGGCTCGCAGCGCGCGCGGCCCGGCCAGCCGGTCACCCCCCGCCCGCATGAGGCGCCGCCCGGCGCCACCCCGGCCAGCCCGGCGCGCGGCGGCTGAACCGATGATCAGCAAGGTCTTCGTCGACCGGCCGCGGCTCGCGGTCGTGATCGCCATCGTCATGACCATCGCCGGCATCGTGGCGCTGCGCGTCATCCCGGTGGCGCAGTTCCCGGACATCGTCCCGCCGCAGGTCTCGGTGACCGCCAACTTCCCCGGCGCGTCCTCCGAGGTAGTCGAGGCGACGGTCGCGCAGCCGATCGAAAGCCAGGTCAACGGCGTGGACGACATGATCTACATGCGTTCCACCAGCGGCAATGACGGGTCCTACAACCTCACCATCTCCTTCCGCGTCGGCACGGACCCCGACCAGAACACCACGAACGTGAACAACCGCGTGCAGCTGGCGCTGGCGCAGTTGCCCGAGGAAGTGCAGCGCCAGGGCCTGACGGTGCGCAAGAAGTCCTCCGCCCTGCTGCAGGTCATCACGCTGCGCTCCACCACGGGGCAGCAGGATCCGCTGTTCCTGTCGAACTACGCCACCATCAACATCATGGACGTGCTGCGGCGCGTGCCGGGCGTGGGCGACGCGGCGATGTTCGGCGCGCGCGACTACGCCATGCGCATCTGGTTCGAGACCGACCGGCTGACCGCGCTCAACCTGACGCCGAACGACATCGTCAACGCCATCCGCGCGCAGAACCAGGTCGCACCGCTCGGGCGCATCGGCGCGCAGCCTTCGTCCAGCGACACCTCCTACCAGCTGAACATCCGCACCACCGGGCGGCTCGAGGATGTGGAGCAGTTCGGCAACATCCTGGTGCGCGCCAATTCCGACGGGTCGGTGCTGCGCGTGCGCGACGTGGCGCGGATCGAGCTCGGCGCCTGGAACCAGGACCAGGCGATGACGCTGAACGGCCAGGACGCCATCGGCATCCAGATCTACCTGGCCCCGGGTGCGAACGCGGTCGGCACGGCGGAGGCGGTGGCGCGCACCATGCGCGGGCTGGCCGCCCGCTTCCCCGCCGGCGTGGAATACGCCGTCACCTACGACACCACGAGCTTCGTCAAGCTGACGATCGAGGTGGTGATCCACACGCTGATCGAGGCCTTCGTCCTCGTCGTGCTGGTGGTGTTCCTCTTCCTCGGCTCGGTGCGCGCGACGCTGATCCCGCTGATCGCCGTGCCGGTGAGCCTGATCGCGACCTTCATGGTCATGAACGCGATGGGCTATTCGGCCAATACCGTCTCGCTGCTCGCGATGGTGCTCGCCATCGGCATCGTGGTGGACGACGCGATCGTGGTGGTCGAGGCGGTGGAAGCCAAGATGGAGGAGGACCATTCGCTGTCGGTCGCGGACGCGACCAAGGCGGCGATGGAAACAATCACGGCGCCGATCATCGCCATCACGCTCGTGCTGCTGTCGGTCTTCGTGCCGCTCGCCTTCATCCCCGGCATCTCGGGAGAATTGTTCCGCCAGTTCGCGGTCGTCGTCTCGGTGGGCATGTTCTTCTCGGCGATCAACGCGCTGACGCTGTCCCCCGCGCTGTGCGCCGTGCTGCTGTCCGCCCATCACGGGCCGAAGCGCGGGATCATGGGGCGCGTCTCCCGTGCCATCGACTATGTGCGGGACGGCTACGGGGCGATCGTGGCGCGCCTGGTGCGCGTGGCGCTCGTCTCGATCGTGCTGCTCGCGGCCTTCCTCGCCGGCATCGTCGGCGTCGGGTCCCGCACGCCGACGGGCTTCCTGCCGCAGGAGGACCAGGGCGCCTTCTTCGCCGAGGTGGTGCTGCCCGATGGCGCCTCGCTCAACCGCACCCGCGGTGTGACCGCCCAGGTCGAGGCCGCCATCCGCGACCTGCCCGGTGTGCAGGACGTCATGGCGATCAGCGGCTACTCGATGCTGAACGGCCTCGCCCAGTCGAACACCGCCATCATCATCGTCACGCTCAAGCCCTTCGCGGAGCGCACCGCGCCGGGGACGGACGTCAACGCGCTGATCCGCGCGACGGTCGCGCGCACCAACGAGGTTCCTGCGCGGATCATTCCCTTCAACCTGCCGCCGATCGTCGGCCTGGGCACCGCGGGCGGCTTCGAGTTCCAGTTGCAGAACCTGGAAGGGCGGCCGGTGCCGGAAATGGCGGCGGTGATGCGCGCCCTGGTGCTCGCCGCGAACCAGGAGCCGAACCTGACGCGTGTCTTCTCGACCTTCGCCGCGGCCACGCCCTCGGTCTTCCTCGAGATCGACCGCGACCGGGCGCAGGTGCTCGGCGTCTCGCTCAACGACATCTTCCAGGCGCTCTCGGCCGCGATGGGCGGGGCCTATGTCAACGACTTCAACCTGTTCGGCCGCACCTGGAAGGTCAGCCTGCAGGCCGAGGAGGCGGACCGCGCCGGCATCCCCGACATCTGGCGCGTGCATGTGCGCAACCGGGACGGGGAGATGATCCCGCTGCGCGCGCTGGCCGATGCGCGGATCGAGTTCGGGCCGCAGGCGATCATCCGCTACAACAACGTCCGCAGCCTGACGATCAACGGCGAGCCCGCGCCCGGCCGATCCTCGGGCGACGGGCTCGCGGCGATGGAACGCGTCGCGGCCGCGACCCTGCCGCCCGGCTATGCCTTCGAATGGACCGGCACCGCCTTCCAGGAGAAGGCGGCGGCGGGGCAGACCGGGATGATCCTCGCGCTCGCGGTGCTCTTCGCCTTCCTGTTCCTGGTCGGGCTGTACGAATCCTGGACCATCCCGGTCCCGGTGCTGCTGTCGGTGTCGGTCGGCGTGCTCGGCGCCATGATCTCGATCGGGCCGTCGGGCCTCGCGCTCGACCTCTATGCCCAGGTCGGCATCGTGGTGCTGATCGCGCTCGCCGCGAAGAACGGCATCCTGATCATCGAATTCGCCAAGGAGCAGCGGGAGCACCACGGCAAGTCGATCCAGGAGGCCGCGGCGCTGGGCGCCAAGCTGCGGTTCCGCGCGGTGATGATGACGTCCTTCGCCTTCATCCTCGGCCTCTATCCGCTGGTGGTGGCCGAAGGTGCGTCGGAGATCAGCCGCCGCGCGGTCGGCACGCCGGTCTTCTGGGGGATGCTGGCGGCGTCCTCCGTCGGCATCTTCATGATCCCGATGCTCTACGTGGTGTTCCAGTCGCTGCGTGAACGCATCAAGGGCATGATCTTCCGCAGCCCGGCGGCGGGCGCCCCCGCCCCGTACGCTTGACCCGGGGCGCGCGAGACCCGATCTCTGTTACAACTGCGGGGGCCATGCGCCCCCGTCCCCCCAGATGGAGACCCCCCATGGGCGACCTGACCAAGCCGGTTTCGGACGACACCTTCAAGCAGGACGTGCTGGACTCGCCGGGCCCCGTGCTCGTGGATTTCTGGGCCGAATGGTGCGGCCCTTGCCGGATGGTGGCGCCGATCCTCGATGAGATCGCCGCCGAATACGCCGGCAAGCTGACGATCGCGAAGGTGAACATCGACGACAACCCGATGACGCCGACCGAATACGCGGTGCGCGGGATCCCGACGATGATCCTGTTCAAGGACGGCAAGCCGGTCGAGACGAAGGTCGGCGCGATGCCGAAGGGCGCGCTGAAGGCCTGGATCTCGGGGGCGATCGGGGAATAGGGCGGAGAGAACTTCTCCCCGCCTACCCGATCGGCACCAGCGTCGCCCTGAACTGCGCCGCGCAGGCCTCCCACGACCAGCCCTCCGCATGCGCGCGGCAGGCCGCGCGGTCGCAGTCGAGCGCGCGAAGGCACGCCGCGCGCAGGTCCTCGTCCAGCGCGCCGACGCGCCGGTCCGTCACCACGTCGAGCGGCCCGGTCACGGGGAAGGCCGCGACCGGCGTGCCGGCGGCCAGCGCTTCCAGTAGCACCAGCCCGAAGGTGTCGGTCCGCGACGGGAAGACGAACACGTCGGCACCGGCATAGGACCGCGCCAGCGCGCCATTGTCGCGATACCCGGTGAAGTGCGCGCCGGGGAAGCGCTGCATCAACCCCGCCCGGGCCGGCCCATCGCCGACCACCACCTTGCTGCCCGGCAGGTCGAGCGCGAGGAAGGCCGCGATGTTCTTCTCGATCGCCACCCGCCCGGCATAAAGGAAGATCGGCCGCGGCAGCCCCTCCCACGGGTCGCGCGGCTCGGGCCGGAAGCGCGCGAGATCGACGCCGCGCGTCCAGGCCCGCACCTTGGTGAAGCCGCGCGACGTCAGATCCTCCCGCAATGACTGCGTCGCCGCGAAGGTGCCGGCGCCGGCCTCGTGGAAGCGCCGCATCACCGCCCAGGACCAGGCGACGGGGATGCGCGTGCGCGCATGCAGGTATTCGGGGAAGCGCGTGTGGAAGGCGGTGGTGAAGGGCCATCCGCGCTTGCGGCACAGCGCGCGCATCGCCCAGCCGAGCGGACCCTCGGTCGCGATGTGCACGGCTTCCGGCGCGAAGGCGTCGACCAGCTTCGCGAGCTTCCGTCCCGGCGCGATGGCCATGCGGATCTCGGCATAGCCGGGCATCGGCACGTTCAGGAACCGGTCGGGCCCGATCACCTCCACCGTGTCGCCGCCGGCGCGCAGCTGATCCACCACGATGGACAGCGTGCGCACCACGCCGTTGACCTGCGGATGCCAGGCGTCCGAGACGATCAGGATGCGCAAGGGCGCGCTCCGCGCACCGATGCAGTCGGCGGCGAGGGCCGCGCCGGCATCGTCCATCGGGCCCTCAGGCGGCCGGCAGCGCGGCGGGCGCGCGGCGCGGCGCGCGGGCAAAGGACAGGCGGTTCTCCCGCGCCCAGTCCACCAGTTCGAACCGCCCATCGGCGTGCTCGACCAGCGCGGTGCAGGATTCCACCCAGTCCCCGTCATTCATGTAGAGCACGCCCGATACGGTGCGCATCTCGGCATGGTGGATATGCCCGCAAATCACGCCGTCCAGGCCGCGGCGCTTCGCCTCGGTGGCGAGCGCGGTCTCGAAGCGGTCGATCGCCTTGACCGCCTCCTTCACCTGGCGCTTCAGCCATTGGGAGAGCGACCAGTAGGGATAGCCGAGCCGCCGGCGTGCCGCGTTGAACCAGCGGTTCAGCGTCAGCGCCCAGTCATAGGCCCAGTCGCCGAGATGGGCGAGCAGCTTCGCGTAGCGGATCACGCCGTCGAACTCGTCGCCATGGATGACGAGGAAGCGGCGCCCGTCGGCGGCGGTGTGCTCCGCCTCGCGCACCAGCTTCACGCCGGCCACTTCCAGGCCGAGCCAGTCGCGGAAGATCTCGTCGTGGTTGCCGGGGATGTAGATCACCTCGGTGCCGTGGCGCGCCATGCGCAGCACCAGGCGGATCGCCTCGTCATGGTCGGCGTCCCAGTACCAGGACCGGCGCAGCCGCCAGCCATCGATGATGTCGCCCACCAGGTAAAGGCGCTCGCATTCCACCCGGCTGAGGAAGTCCACCAGGAAGTCGCTGCGGCATCCCTTGGTGCCGAGATGGACATCGGAGAGGAAGATGCTGCGGTAGCGGCGGCGCGGGGCGGTCTCGTGCATCCGGCTCGGTCTCCGTGCGCCGGCGGGTGCGCGGGCGCGTCCCGCGCGATTCGACGGCGTGCTGCAGATGCGCGGGGCGATAGCGCGCGGATCGGCGGCCGCGCGTGAATCTTGGATGAAGCATGCTCTCCAGGGCGTTGCGGACACGCATGTCATTCCAAGGTCGCGAAAGCGTCCCCGAATCGTCACCACCGCGCTGCCAGAAGCCATGCCCCATGCCCAGACGCATGATGATCGTCTTCAACCCCGCTGCCGGCGCACGCCGTCGCCGCCGGCTGCTCGCCGCGCTCGACCTGATGCGCGGCCTTGGCATGCGGCCGGAGGTGGCGGAGACGACGCATCGGGGCCATGCGACAGTGCTCGCACGCGATGCCGCGCGCGAGGGCGTGCGCATCATCGTCGCGGCGGGCGGCGACGGCACGATCGCGGAAGTGGCGGCGGGAATCTCGGGGTCGGACAGCGCGCTCGGCGTGCTGCCGCTCGGCACGGCGAACGTGCTCGCGCTCGAACTCGGCCTCCCCCGCGCGCCCGCCCGCGCGGCGGAGGTGCTGGCGATGGGCCGCACCTCGCTGCTGCATCCCGGCCTCGCCCGCTACGGCGACGGGCGGGAGGTGCTGTTCGTGCAGATGCTCGGCGCCGGCTTCGACGCCGCGGTGGTGCACCACCTGCCGGGCGGGCTGAAGCGCGCCATCGGCAAGGGCGCCTATGTGCTGCAGACGATCCGCGAGATGCCGCGCTACCGCTTCACCACGCTCTGCGCGGAGCTGGACGGGCGGCGGGAGGAAGCGGCGAGCGCGATCGTCACTAAGGGCCGGCTCTATGCCGGGCGCTTCCTGCTCGCCCCCGGCGCCGACCCGCATGAGGAAGGCTTCCATGTCGCGCTGTTCCGCGACGCCGGCGTGCTGGCGGCGATGCGCTATGGCGCCGCGTTGCCCCTCGGCATGCTGCCGCGGCTGCGCGGGGTGGACCTGATCCGCGCCGGGACGGTGCGGCTTGCCGGGATCGGCGTGCCGGCGCAGGCGGATGGCGATGCCGCCGGCGCATTGCCGCTGGAGATCGGCCCCGCCCCGCGGCCGATGCGGATCGTGGTGCCCTGATGTGTCGCGCGCGGTGATCGCGGGCCGGCACCTGTGGTTGGATGCTCAGGTCGGCGGCGGTGAGCTCCTTGCCTCGGACGGGTTCCTCGCCGCGGTCGAGGAGAACGGACTGAAGGGCTTTCGCGCGCGGAACATTCGAGAGGCCTAGGCCGCGATGCGGGCGATCCGCGCCACCACCCCCCGTCCTTGGCGACCACGCCGCGCGCGGCGCAGCCGCATCGCCGCCATGATCGACGGTCTGCGCAAGCCGATCCTGCTGCGGAACAGGCGGGACGCACCATCTATCCTGTTCCGCCCACGGTCCGCACCGATCGAGATCAAGGCGGCGATCGCCGCGGCCGTGTCACATTGGCCTATCCTGTGCCGCCGCCCCCGCGGCGACCGGAGTGTCCGCGTCCCTGCCACCCATGGGTTCGATGGTGCGCCGTATGATCAGGCGATCGGTCCGCTCTCCGATCGTCGCCGCCCGGCCGGTGCCACGCCCGAGGAGTATGAAGATGCCTGCCGACCTCACGCCGTTTCCCTGGGCTGCCTACGGGCTCGACGCCTGGCAGCGCTCCGTCCTCTTCCTCGACGTGCTGCGCGAGCGCGGCAACGCCTTCCTCGAGCGCGAGGACGATCCGATGCGCAACGTCCTCACCTTCGGCTTCGAGCTGGTGATGGACGGACGCGACCTGCCGCGACCGGTGAACTACTGGATGGCGCGCGTCACGCCGCCCGAGGGCGCACCGCCCACCGACCCGCTGAACCGCCCCTTCATCGTCATCGACCCGCGCGCCGGCCACGGGCCGGGCATCGGCGGCTTCAAGGCGGACAGCGAGATCGGCGTCGCCATCGCGGCCGGCCATCCCTGCTATTTCGTGGGCTTCCGACCCGAACCCGAGCCCGGCCAGACCATCGAGGACGTGGTCCGCGCCATCATCGCCTTCGCCGAGGAGGCCGGGCGCCGGCACCGGGACGCCGAGGGCAAGCCCGTCGCCATCGGCAATTGCCAGGCCGGCTGGGCGCTGTTGATGGCCGCCGCGATCCGCCCGGAGGCCTTCGGGCCGCTGATGGTCGCGGGATCCCCGGTCTCGACCTGGGCGGGCACCGAGGGCCGCGCGCCGATGCGCTACCTCGGCGGGCTGCTCGGCGGATCCTGGCTCACCGCCATGACGGGCGACCTCGGCGGCGGCAAGTTCGACGGCGCCTGGCTGGTGTCGAACTTCGAGAGCGGCAATCCCGCCAACACCTACTGGACCAAGCAGTACGAGGTCTGGGCCGATATCGATCGCGCCGCGGAGCGCTACCTCGGCTTCGAGAAATGGTGGGGCGGGCATGTCCGCCTGAACGCCGCCGAGATGCAGTTCATCGTCGACCAGCTCTTCGTCGGCAACCGGCTGGCGACGGGCGAGCTGACCTTCTCCGACGGCACGCGCGTGGACATGCGCGCGATCCAGTCGCCGATCATCGTCTTCTGCTCGGAAGGCGACGACATCACGCCGCCGGCCCAGGCGCTGTCCTGGATCACGGACCTGTATGGCGACGAGAACGACCTGCGCACGCACGGACAGACCATCGTCTATTCGGTGCATGGCAGCATCGGCCATCTCGGCATCTTCGTCTCGGGCGGTGTGGCGCGGAAGGAGCACAACGAGTTCGCGTCGAACATGGACATGATCGACGTGCTGCCGCCCGGGCTCTACGAGGCGGTGCTGCGGCCGGCGAAGGAACAGGCGCGGGCCGAGCTCGCCGGCGGCGATTGGCTGGTGAACTTCCAGACGCGCCGTTTCGAGGACCTCGCGCAGCATGGCGGCACGGATCCCGAGGACGAGAAGCGCTTCGCCGCGGCGCGCCGCGTCTCGGAGGCGAACCTTGCGCTGTATCGCCAGTTCGCCCAGCCGGTGGTGCGCGCGCTCGCCGCCCCGCCGGTCACCATGGCGTTGGAACAGCTGCATCCCGCGCGCCTGTCCTACACCCTGTTCTCGGACCGCAACCCGGCCATGGCCTGGGTGCGCTGGGCGGCGGAGATGGCGCGCGGCAACCGCAAGCCGGTGCCCGAGGACAATCCTGGCCGGCTCGCCGAGCGCCAGGTCTCAGAGGCGGTCACGCGCATGCTCGAGGCCTATGGCCGCCAGCGCGACGCGCTGAGCGAGCGCGTCTTCCGCGAGGTCTATGCCTCCCCCGCCGTGCAGGCGCTGACCGGCATCGCCACGGAGACGGCGCCGCCGCGCGCGCGGCCCGGCCAGAGCCCGGACCATGAGCGCTTCGTGGCGCTGGCGGGCGAGCGGCTGCGCGCCGCCATGGCCGAGGGCGGGCTGCACGAGGCGCTGCTGCGCGCCCTGATCTGGGTGCGGCTGCCGACGGCCAATGCGGATGAGCGATCCTTCGCCATCATCCGCCGCATCCGCGCCGCGATGCGGCGGGACGCGCTGCCGCTCGCCGAGTTCAAGCGCACCATCCGCCAGCAATTCTTCATGCTGATGATCGACGAGGCGCGGGCGATCGAGACCTTGCCCGGGCTGCTGCCCGATGACCCGGGCCTCCGCGCTGAGGCGCTGGCCGCGCTGCGCGCGGTGGTCGAGGCGGCGGGCGACCTGCCGCCCGAGGCCGCGCGGCGCCTCGCCGAGGTGGAGCGGATCTTCGGCGGCGACGACCACGCGGCGAAGGCCGCGCCGGACGGCGCGACGAGCCTCGTCGCGCGGCGGATCCGGCCGGTCCGCGCAGGGTGACGCGCCGGCATACGCGGTCGCGACGGGGACTCGGCGCCGACCCGGGGACCCGCCTGTCGGGCGAGGCTGAAACCACTCTGCCGGTCGCGCGGCCTTCGCGCGGCGCGGCGGCGCGATCTTGCAGGAGCACCATTGATGCGTGTCGGCGAACCGCCGGAAGGACTCGAGGCGGCGGTCAGCGCCGCGGCGTCATGGCTCAAGCTGGGCATCGAGGCGGTCAGCGTGGCCATCATCCTGGTCGCGATGCTGCTGGCGCTGGCGCGGCTGACGGGCCATGCCTTCGGCAGGGAGACGGGCAATGTCCGGATGGGCCTCGCGCGCGGCCTGTCGCTCGCGCTGGAGTTCCAGCTCGCGGCCGACATCGTCGGGACCGCAATCTCGCCCGACTGGGACCAGATCGGAAAGCTCGCCGCGGTCGCCGCGATCCGCACCTTCCTGAACGTCTTCCTGCAGCGGGAACTCGCGGAGGAACAGGTCGCGCCGCCGCCGCGCGGCTGACGGCGCGGGCACGAGCGAACGGAGCCTCCCTGACCGGCGCCAGGGTAAGTGCCCACCACGCCGCGATGGTGCCGGCGCGCGCGCATCGCGGCGCCGGCGGCCCGGCCGCCCGCAAGGGCTTCGCAGCAGCGATGGCGGATGTCGCCACCGCACATGCCGACCAGGCCGAGCGCGGCCCCGCGGCGATGGTCCGCGCGCCGCGCACCGGCCGCATCGGGATCCGCGCCAGCGCCGCAACGGCCATGCGCACAGGAGGCCAGGAATGAGCACGTCGCGGCCTGCCGCATCCGCCGCCACGGCCTTGCTGCCGCCGCTCGGATGGCTGCGAGGCTATTCGGGAGCCTGGCTGCGGGGAGACCTCGTCGCCGGCGTCACCCTCGCGGCCTATGCGCTGCCGGTGGCGCTCGCCTATGCGACGCTCGCCGGGCTGCCGCCGCAGGTGGGCGTCTATGGCTACATGCTGGGCGGCCTGGGCTACGCGTTGCTGGGCTCCTCCCGCCATCTCGCCATCGGGCCGACATCGGCGATCTCGCTCATGGTCGCCGCGAATGTCGGCGTGATGGCGGGCGGGGACGCCGCGCGCTACGCCGAGATCGCAAGCCTCGCCGCCTTCACCATCGCCCTGCTGTGCGTGATCTCATGGGCGCTGCGGCTGAGCGTGCTGGTGAAGCTGATCAGCGACAGCATCCTCATCGGCTTCAAGGCGGGGGCGGGCATCACCATCGCGGTGACGCAGCTGCCCTCGCTGTTCGGCGTCGCGGGCGGCGGGCAGAACGTGATCGAGCGACTGACGAAGCTGGCCGGGCAATTGCCCGGTCTCCATCCGACGACGCTGTTCGTGGGCCTGACGGGACTCGCGCTGCTGGTCGCGGGCGGCCGGGCGCTGCCGGGGCGGCCGGTCGCGCTCGGCGTGGTCGTGCTGTCGATCCTGGCGGCGAGCCTGTTCGGCCTCGCCGGGCATGGCGTGGTGATCACGGGATCCATCCCGGCGGGCCTTCCGGAGATCGGCCTGCCATCGCTCCGGCTCTCGGATGTCGAGGGAATCGTGCCGCTGGCCGCCGGCTGCCTGCTGCTGGCCTACATCGAAGGCGTGTCGGCGGCGCGCAGCTTCGCGGAGAAGCACGGCTACGCGCTGAACCCGCGGCAGGAATTCCTCGGCATCGGGGCGGCGAACCTGATGGCGGGCCTCGGTCACGGGTATCCGGTCGCGGGCGGGCTGTCGCAATCGGCGGTCGCGGAGAAGGCGGGGTCGCGGACGCCGCTGGCGCTCGTCTTCGCCTCGGCCACGCTCGCCTTCTGCCTGCTGTTCCTCACGGGGCTACTCGCGAACCTGCCGAAGGCGACGCTGGCCGCGGTGGTGCTGACGGCGGTCGCGGGGCTGATCGATGTGCGGGCACTGGCGCGGCTGTGGCGCGTCAGCCGCGTGGACTTTGCGGCCGCAGCCGTCGCGCTGATTGGCGTGCTGCTGCTCGGCATCCTGCAGGGAATCCTGCTGGCGGCGCTCGCCTCGGTGCTGATGATGCTGGTGCGGGCGAGCCGGCCGCATGTCGCCTTCCTCGGCCGCGTGCCCGGCACCTCGCGCTACAGCGACGTGGCGCGCCACCCGGAGAACGAGCCGATCCCGGGCGTGCTCGCCTTCCGTCCAGACGGATCGCTGCTCTACGTGAACGCGGATAACGTGATGGAGGCGGTGCTCGCGCGGCTGGCCACGCAGCCGCCGGGCGGCATCCGGCTCGTGGTGTGCGACCTGTCGGCCTCCCCGCACATGGACCTGCCGGCGGTCGGGATGCTGCACAAGCTGCACGCGACACTCGCCGCGCAGGGCATTCGCCTGCTTGCCACCGGGGCACATGGCGGCGTGCGCGACCTGCTGCGGCGCGACGGCATCGCGGACCTGCTCGGCGGCATCGGGCGGGATTCCACGCTTGAAGGCGCGCTTGACGAGGCGGCGGCGGCGCGATGAGGCGCGCCGCAACGGATGTGGCAGTGCGGCGCTGATCGTCGCCGGTCGCGCGCAGCATGGCCGCCGCGGCGGCGCCATGCGATCGGAAGGCGCGCGCGATCCCGCTCATCGGATCACGCCAGGGCGGACATCGCGCCGCGCGATGCCGCGCCCACCTCACGCGTCGAACGCGTGCCTTGCAGTTCGGGTCACGTAGAGGCGCCGGGCGGGGGTCACGCTCCCCCGAACGCTTCGCCTACTGCTGCGGGATGCCCGCCGCCCGGACCACGGTCGCCCAGCGGTCCACCTCGCTGCGCACGAGCCTCGCGAGCGCCTCCGGACCCTGTGCCTCCGGCGCGGCCGGGATGGAGCCCAGCTGCTCGATCCGCGCGCGGATGGCCGGGTCGTTGACCGCGGCGCGCAGCGCGGCATCGAGGCGCGCGACGACCGGCGCCGGCGTCCCCCGCGGCGCGAAGACGGCGTTCCAGCCCTGGAAGATGTAGTCCGGCACGCCCGCCTCGACCGCGGAAGGCACGTTCGGTGCGTTCGCGTTGCGCGTGGCGGCCGCCGTCAGCAGGCCGCGCATCGTGCCCGAGGTGATCTGCGGCACCGCGGCGGGGGCGAGCAGGCAGGCGCTGTCCACCGTCTGCGCCACCACGTCGTTCAGCGCCGGGCCTTCGCCACGATAGGGAATGTTGTTCAGGTCCACCCGCGCCAGGTGCTGGAACAGCGCGCAGGCGAGGTGGTTCGTGGATCCGATGCCGGCATGGGCGTTCGTGACCGTGCCGGGATTCGCCCGCGCCATGGCGATGAACTGCTCCATGGTCTGGGCGGGATGGCCGTTGCGCACCACGAAGAACAGCGGCGTGCCGGCGATCAGCCCGATCGGCTGCAGCTCGCGCGGGTCGTAGGCGATGGAGCGGTAGATGGACGGCGCCGCGGAATGGCTGCCGAGGCTGCCGACCGTCAGCGTGTAGCCGTCCGGCGCCGCCTGGGCGCCGCGGGCCCCGCCAATGGTGCCGCCGGCGCCGGAGACGTTCTCCACCACCACGCTGCGGCCGAGGGTGCGCGTCATGTGCTCGGCGACGATGCGGGCGAGCACGTCGGTCGCCCCGCCGGGGGCGAAGACGACGATCATGGTGATCTGCCGCGCGGGGAATTCCTGCGCGCGCGTGGGCGCAGCCCAGGCGAGCAGCAACGCCGCGGCGGCGGCGAGCAGGCGGGTCATTCTCGGTGTCCTCCCGTTGAGGCCCGACCGGGCCCCGGTTGTTGCGCCTAGCGAAACCCTTTTCGCTTTCTGTCGTCAAGGCTATGCTTCTCCCCGGATGGTTTCGTCTGGCGGATCGGGGCGCGGCATGGCGGAGGAGAGCGAATTGGCGGGCGCGCGGGGGGGCAAGGACCCCTATCTGCTGGCTTCGCTGCATCGCGGGCTCGAGGTGCTGGACTGCTTCGCCGAGCGCGAGAGCTGGACGCTGTCGGACCTCGCCGCCCGTCTCGGGCACAACAAGGCGACCATCTTCCGCGTGCTGCACACGCTCGAGCAGTTCGGCTACCTGGCGAAGGAGTCCGCGACCGGCCGCTACGGCCTGGGGCTGCGGCTGCACGCGCTGGGCACCGCCGCGATGCGGCACGAGCAATTGCGCTGGCAGGCGCTGCCGCCCCTGCAGGACCTGGCCGAGGCGACCGGCGAGACGGTCCATGTCGGCATCCTGCACGAGGGCGTCGTCGTCACCGTGCAGATCGTCGAGGGCACGCATGCGGTGCGGATGCATTCCGCCGTCGGCAAGCGCAGCCCGGCGCATGCGAGCGCGCTCGGCAAGGTGCTGCTCGCGCACCTGCCGGATGCGGAGGTGGACGGCGTGATCGCGGCGCATGGCCTGCCGCGCTTCACGCCCGCCACCATCACGACGGCCGAGGGGTTGCGCGCCGCGCTGCATCGCGTGCGGCTCGACGGCATCGCGCGCGACGAGGAGGAGATCGAGCCGGGGCTGCGCTGCCTCGCCGCGCCGATCACCGACCGTTCGGGCCGGCCGACCGCGGCGCTCGCCATCTCGGCGCCCGCCTCCCGCATGGATGCGGCGCGGGTGGCGGAACTCGTGCCGCGCGTGAAGGCCACGGCGGCGCGCATCTCGAGAATGCTCGGCAGCCCCTCCATGGCGGCCGCCTGACACCGATCATCAAGGGAGACGTCCATGGACGGCAGCAGCAAGGCGGCGCTGATGAACGGCGCCGACATCATCGTCGACCACCTGGTGCGCAAGAAGGTGCCCTACCTGTTCGGCCTGTGCGGGCACGGCATCACCGGCTTCATGGATGCGGCCTTCAAGGCGCAGAACCGCATCCGCACCATCTCGACCCACCATGAGCAGACCGCCGGCCACATGGCCGACGCCTACTACAAGGTGCGCGGGGAACCGGTGGCCACCTTCACCTCCTGCGGGCCGGGCTCGGCCAACATGGTCGTCGCGCTCGCCGCGGCGATGATGGATTCCTCGGCCTTCCTCGCCATCACCGGCAACGTGCCGACGGGGCAGTTCAACCGCGGCCCGTTCCAGGAGACGGGGCGGCATTTCCAGGGCGACTTCCCCTCCGTCATCCGCCCCTATGTGAAGCGGTCCTTCCAGCCGACGCGCGCCGACATGGTGCCGCTCGCGGTGTCGCAGGCCTGGGACCAGCTGACGGCCGGGCGGCCGGGGCCGGTCAACCTCGACGTGCCGCTGAATGTCTTCGTCGAGGAGACGCCGTACACGCCGTCGGACACACCGAACCGCGTGATGAACGGCGCGCCCGGCAACCCGGCGGAACTTTCCGCCGCGCTCGACCTGCTGCTGTCGGCCGAACGCCCGGTCATCATCGCAGGCCAGGGCGTGCTGATCGGCCAGGCCTGCGACGCGCTGGTGGGTTTCGCGGAGCTCACGCGCATTCCCGTCGTGACGAGCCCGAACGGCAAGGGTGCCATCCCGGACCGGCATGACCTCGCCTTCGGCGCGACGGGGCGCAACGGCGCCTATGCGGCGAATGACGCGACGCGCAACGCCGACGTCATCCTCGCCATCGGCTTCTCCTTCGACGATCGGGCGACGAGCGCCTGGCTGGACGGCTACACGCTGTCCATCCCGCCGTCCCGCCTGATCCAGATCGACATCGACCCGAGCGAGATCGGCCGCAACTACCCGGCGGAATACGGCATCCTGGGCGATGCGAAGGCGAGCCTCGAATTCCTGATCGAGGCCGCGAAGGCACGAATCGGCGGCGCGCGGCAGATCACGGAGTCCTGGCTCGCCCGGCTGCGCAAGGGCCGCGCCGTGTGGCGCGAATACCAGGGCGGGCTGGCCGAATCGGACCAGATGCCGCTGCGCCCCGAGCGGCTGATGCGCGCCCTGTCGCGCGCCATCCCGGAGGATGCGGTCGTCGCATCGGATGTCGGCGTGCACCACAACTGGATCATCCAGCTGATGGACACGCTGCGGCCGCGCCACCTGATCCATTCCTGGGGCTTCGCGGCGATGGGCTTCGCGACCTCCGGCATCCTCGGCGCGAAG
Organism: Roseomonas nitratireducens; assembly: GCF_017813355.1. Lineage (GTDB taxonomy): Bacteria > Pseudomonadota > Alphaproteobacteria > Acetobacterales > Acetobacteraceae > Neoroseomonas > Neoroseomonas nitratireducens. Next base: position 149,390 of record NZ_JAGIYZ010000007.1, on the reverse strand, counting down.
CTCGCGGCACCCGAGCGGCCATGTGTCGCGGTGGTGGGCGACGGGTCCTTCCTGATGACGCCGCACGCGCTGGCCACCGCGGTGGAATACGACATCCCCGTGGTCTGGGTGGTGTGGAACAACAACGGCTTCTGTTCGATCCGCGACATCCAGCACGGGATGTTCGGCGGGCGGGAACTCGCCACCGCCTTCGAGGTGCAGCGCAGCGGGGAGCTCTACAGCCCGGACTTCGCGCTGATGGCGAAGTCCTACGGCGTCGCCTCCCACCGCGTCACGCATGTGGGCGAGGTCGAGGACGCGATCCAGACGGCCATCAAGGCGAACCGTCCCTACCTGGTCGAGGTGCCGGTGGACCGGGACATCCGCCCGATCGGCACGGGGTCGTGGGACCTGCCGCCGCTGCCGAACCCGGAGCCGAACTTCCTCAAGGCGCTGCAGGCGCGGGGGCTGTCGCTGTAGCGGGCGTCAGCCCGCCTCGGCGGCCTCGAGCGTGACGACGCGGTTCCGCCCCTGCTGCTTGGCGCGGTACAGCGCGGCATCCGCGCGGTCGATCCAGGCCGCGACGGGCTCGCCGGGCTCGTAGCGCGCGGCGCCGATCGAGACGGTGACGTTGCCGATCGATTCGTTCTTGCCGCGCAGGCTGATGCGCCGGCCGGCAAGGGCGCCGCGCAGCTTCTCCGCGTGCCCCACCGCGTCGCCGATCGGCGTCGAGGGCAGCAGCATCGCGAATTCCTCCCCGCCGTAGCGCGCGGGGCGGCCATGGTTGGGTCCGTGCTGCGCCAGGGTGGTCGCGACGAGGCGGATCACCGCGTCGCCCACCGCATGGCCCCAGGTGTCGTTGACCCGCTTGAAGTGGTCGATGTCGATCATGAGCAGCGAGAGGTCATTCCCGCTGTTCATCGCCTGGCCCGCGTGCTCGACGATCATGGAGTCGAAGGCGCGGCGATTCGGCAGGGTGGTCAGCGCATCGGTCTGGGAAGCACGCTGCGCCGCCGCCAGCTTCGATTCGAGTTCCGTGATCCGGGCGCCGGATGCCTGCAACTCGTCACCGAGGCGCTTCGAGCGTGCGGAGAGCGCCATGGTCTCGGCGCTCAGGCGCGTGACCAGCGCCGCGAGCCCCTTCCCGTCGCCCGGGATCGCGCCGGCGACCTCGTTCAGCGTATCCCCGTAGCGGGCGGCATCGTCGCCGGCCTCGCGGATCCGGCCCGCGGCTTCCCGCAGCGTGGCGCCCGCTTCGCGCGCCGCCTGGCGTTCGGGCGTGTCGGCGAAGAACAGGTCGTAGAGCTCCGCCATCATGTAGGAATCCACGACGCGCCGGTTCGACAGCGCGATCGAGATCAGCCGCCGCAGCTCCGCGTTGCGCTCGGCGTGGAACTCGTACCAGACGGCGTAGTTCTGCGGCGTCGGCGGCAGCGAGAAATGCCGGAGAGAGGCGAAGGCCGCCTCGGAATGGCGCGTCGCCGCGGAAAGATCGTCAACCTGCATATACACCTCCGCCTCGCGGGCGGTCCGTATTTATACGCATTGCATGAATTGATGATTGATCGCGCCCCGCAATCAGTTCACGGAATCGTGAGGTCAGGCGACGATGGCCACCTGCCGCGGGTCGAGCGCCAGCCACACGGGCCGGCCCGAATCATGGGCTTCGAGCGGCGGCGCCGCCACGCGCAGCCGCAGCCCGGTGCCTTCGGGGGCGACCACATAGTCCCAGGACTCGCCCAGATAGGTGCGCTCGGCGATGGTCGCGGGCAGCACCAGCGTCGCCGGCCCATCAGGTGCCGCTTCATGGATTGTCATCGCCTGTGGACGGAGCGAGATGAGCACCGGCCCATCCGCCGCGACGGGCGCCACCGCCGCCGCGGGGCCAAGGTCCAGCGCCTCGAGCATCAGCCGCCCACCCTCGACCCGCGCCTCCAGCAGGTTGGTGCGGCCCACGAAGCCGGCGACGAAGCGCGTCCGCGGCTTCGTGTAGAGCAGGTGCGGCGCGTCCACCTGCTCGATCCGGCCCTGGTTCATCACCGCGATGCGGTCCGAGGTCGCCATCGCCTCCGCCTGGTCGTGGGTGACGTAGACGGTGGTGATGCGGAACTCGTCGTGCAGGCGGCGGATCTCGAAGCGCATCTCCTCCCGCAGGTTGGCGTCGAGGTTCGACAGCGGCTCGTCCAGCAGCAGGACGGAGGGCTTGACCACGATGGCGCGGGCGAGGGCGACGCGCTGCTGCTGCCCGCCGGAGAGTTCCGCGGGGTAGCGATGCGCCAGCTGGTCCAGCTTCACGACCGCCAGCATCTCCCGCACCCGTCGCTTCACCTCATCCCCCGGCAGGCGGCGGAGCTTCAGGCCGAAGGCGACGTTCTCCTCCACCGTCATGTTCGGCCAGATGGCGTAGGACTGGAAGATCATGGACATGCCGCGCCGTTCCGGCGGCACGACCGCGCCGGGCGCGGACAGCACCGCGCCGTCGACGGAGATGGTCCCGCCGGTCGGGTCGACGAAGCCCGCGATCATGCGCAGCGTCGTCGTCTTGCCGCAGCCGGAGGGACCGAGGAGGGAGACGAACTCGCCTTCCTCCAGCGTCAGGTCCACGCGGTCGACGACCGTCAGCCTGCCATAGGCCTTGGTGAGGCCGGTGAGCGTGAGGCGCGGCACGCTATTCCCTCCGCAGCATGAAGTCGCGGCCGACCAGCTTCATGCCGATGCCGACGATGACCATGGTGATGACCAGCAGCACGCCGCCGAAGGCGGCCACGACCTCGAAGTTCCCCTGCTCCGTCAGGTCGTACAGCAGCACGGACATGGTCCGCGTGCGTGGCCCGACCAGGAAGATGGCGGCCGACAACTCGCGCGAGGCGACGATGAATACCACCAGCCAGCCGCCGAGCAGCGAGGTCTTGAGCAGCGGCGCCGTGACCTTGCGGATCGCGTGCAGCCGGCCGGAGCCGAGGATGCGTGCGGCTTCCTCCATCTCCGGATGCACCGCCCGCATCGCCGCCTGGGAGGAAGCGTAGGCGATCGGCAGGAAGCGCGCCGCGAAGGCGAGGATGATGAGCAGACCCGAGCCGTAGAGGCTGAGCGGCGGCCCCGCATAGGCGGCGTAGAAGCCGATCGCCATGACGATGCCCGGGATCACGAAGGGCGCCATCGCCAGGAAGCCGAGCGCATCCGCGAAGCGCATCAGCCGCCGGATGACGATGTAGGCGACCAGCAGCGCGAGGATCACGGCGATGGTCGCCGAAGCGGCCGAGAACCACACCGTGTTCCAGACCGATTGCGGCGCCATGTCGTGCTCGAACAGGATGAAGCGGTAGTTCCGCAGCGTCAGGTTGTCGAGCGAGAAGCCCCGGCCCCAGGCCTTGGCGAAGGAGGCCTGCAGCAGCACCAGCAGCGGCTTGACCACCGCGAGCAGCCCGACCGTCAGGCACCAGCCGAACAGCACCCAGCGCCAGGGGCCGAGCTTCACCTCCCGCCGCTCGCCCCCCTTGCCGGTCTGGGAGACGAAGCCCTTGCGGGCGAGCATCAACTTCTGCACCGCGATCAGGCCGACGGTGATGAGCAGCAGCGGGATGGCATAGGCGGCCGCGACCTCGACGCGCACCGGGTCCTCGAAGAACTGCCAGAGCTGCGTCGTCACGACGTTGATGCGCGCGGGAATGCCGATGATGGCCGGCGTACCGAACAGCGCGATGGTCTCGAGGAAGATGAGGATGAAGCCACCCAGGATCGACGGCCAGACCAGCGGCAGCGTCACGCGGCGCATCGTCGTCCAGGTGCCGCCGCCGAGGATGTTGGCCGCGTCCTCCATCTCCGAGGAGATCAGGTCGAGCGCCGATTTCACGAAGATGAAGACCAGCGGGAAGGAATGCAGCGCGATGACGAAGGCCATGCCGGTGAAGGTGTAGACGTTCACCAGCGGCTCGGTCGCACCGGTCAGCGCCCGCCAGGTCACGTTGATCCAGCCCGAATTCGGCCCCGCCAGCAGGATCCAGCCGATCGCGCCGAGATAGGGCGGCATGACGAAGGCGGCGAGCACCATCGCCCAGGTGAAGCCCTTGCCCGGCATGTCGGTGCGCGACACGGCCCAGGCCATCGGCACGGCGATGACGACCGACATCGCCGCCGCCAGCGCGCCGAGCAGCAGGGAATTGCGCAGCGCATCCAGGTAGCGCTGCCGCCCATAGGCCGTCAGGTAGTTCTGGAAGGTGAACTCGCCGGTTTCCTGCATCTCGAAGGAGACGAGGACCATCTTCAGCAACGGCCCGGCGACGAGCACGAGCAGCGCCGCGATCAGCGCGAGCCAGAGCAGCATCACCGGCTCCAGCAGGCGGAGCCGGGAGGGGCGGAGCGCGGCGCTCATCGCGCCGGCGTCAGACGCCGAAGATCTCGCGCCACTGTTCCCGCACCTCGGGCACGCCGCGCTCCGCCTCCTCGAGCGACGGGGCGAGCATGCGCACCTGGTCGAGCGGGCGGGAGCCCTCGGGCGGCTGCACGTCGGGGCGGATGCTCTCGTTGAACAATTCCCGCACCGCGATCGACAGCGCCGGGCCGCAGGTGAATTCCATGAACAGCTTCGCCGCGTTCGGATGCGGCGCGTTGCGGATGATGGCCGAGGGCGAGAGTGCCGCGATCACGCCTTCCGTCGGATAGATCAGCTTCAGCGGATTGCCGCGCGACATGGCGAACAGCGTGGACGCCGAGGGCACCGCGACGCCAACCCCGCGTTCGCCCGCGTTCATCATGGTGACCGGGTCGATCGACGAACGGCCGACCTGCGGCTTGTTGCGCTCGAACCGCCGGAGGTAGTCGGGCCCGAACATGGTGCGCATCTGCAGCGCCCAGAGCCCGATCGCGCCCGAGAAGCCCGGATGCCCGACCGCCAGCTTGTCGCGCCATTTCGGATCCAGGATGTCGGTCCAGGATTGCGGCGCGTCCGCCTCGCTCACCAGGCGCGTGTTGTGCGCCATCAGGTAGATGCCGAGGAAGGAGGACTGGAAGTAGTTGTCGGGATCGGCCTGGCGCAGCATTGGCAGCAGCCCGTCCGCGCTCGCGGGGCGGAACTGCATCAGCCGGTTCTGCCGCTTGAGCTGGATGTAGTGCCCGCCATTGGTCGAGGAGAAGACGTCGCATTGCGCGACGCCGGCGCGCTGGTCCTGCGACAGCCGCTGGAAGGCGACCTGGGAGGTGCTGCGCACCACGTTGCAGCGCACGCCCGGATAGCGCGCGGTGAAGGCGCGGCCCGCCGCTTCCGACGCATCGGCGCTGTACTGGCCGGAATACCAGGTGATCTCGCCCTCGCGCCGCGCGGCGTCGTACAGGGCATGTTCCGCCGTCGTCAGCGGCGACTGCGCCCACGCCTTCGTCGCCGCCGCGGACCAGGCCGCGAGCGCCAGCATCTGTCGCCTGTCGATCAGGAACATCCGGCTTCCTCCCACCCTTGTTGGACCGCGCCGCCTTTGGCGGTCGCGCTGGTTCTTCGTTCTTGGACGCGGAAACGTTGCCACCCGCCCCGACCCCTGTAAACCATGACGCAGGAGAGGGAGGATGCGATGGCACTGATCGACCGGATCGGCGTGGATGTCGGCCGCAAGCTGCGGCTGGAGGACGCGATCGACTGGGCCGCGCGCAACGCGGTGCGGCACATCGACATCCAGCTCGACACCGGACCCAACGCGGTGACGCTGTTCGACGACGCGCGCTGCCGCAACATCCGCGCGCGGGCGAAGGCGAACGGCGTCGCGATCGCGCTGCACACGCTCTCGGCCGTCAACGTCGCCGAATACTCGCCCTTCCTGTCGGAAGCGGTGGACGCCTACCTGCAGGCCTATATCGAGGTCGCACCGCGGCTCGAGGCGGAATGGATCGTCGTCCATGCCGGCTACCACTTCACCGCCGACGTGCCGATGCGCATGGAGGCCGGGCGCGACCGTCTGCAGCGCATGGTCCGCCACGCGGAACGGCATGGCGCGCTGCTGCTGCTCGAGAACCTGAACCGCGAGCCGGACAATGCCGAGGTCCACTACCTCGCACACACGATGGAGGAATGGCGCTTCTACTACGACGCCATCCACTCGCCGTCCTTCGCGCTGTCCTTCACCGCCAACCACGCGCATCTGCTGCCGCCGGGCGTCGAAGGCTTCGTCGCCGACGTGCCGCTGGAGAGGGTGAAGGAAGTCCGCCTCGCCGATTGCTGGCGCAACGGCTTCGAGGAACACCTGGTGCCGGGCCAGGGCGATTTCGACTTCGGCGCCATGTTCGCGCTGCTGGAAGGCCGCGGCTATCGCGGCGCCTACACCAATGCCTTCGGCACGCTGGACGACATGCAGGCGGCGCGGGCGTTCATGGTGCGGACGGCGCGCGCGGCCGGCGTCGCGGTCGACTGATCAGAGCTTCCCCACCAGGTCCCCGAAGCCCCAGATCAAGGTCCCCAGGATCAGCAGCGCGAAGCCCGCCTTCTCCAGCACCTGGCGGTCGATGTCCTTCTGCAGCTGCTTGAAGGAGGCCAGGCGCGCGGTGCGCTCCGCCCCGTCCGCCCGCTCCATGTCATGCAGCAGGGCCAGCAGGTCGTTGCGTGCGATCAGGATCTTTCGGCTCGCCAACACGAGGCCGAGCGCGGTCAGGATCGCGCCGGACCGCGCCAGCCACATCCAGTCCCCCGTCGCGCTCGAAAGCCACACGGCGCCAGCGACGGTCGCGACCGACGCCGCCCAGAAGCCCAGCACGATGCGCCGGAGCGAAGCGACACCCTGCGGCATGGGTCATGCCCCTCCGCGGCGCGATATGCCGTGGTTCATGTCGGTCTCCCCTGCAGCTCGGTGACGAAATCCGCGATGTCGCGCAGCACCGGCGGCGCGATGCCCCGCAGCGGCGCGGCGAGCGAGCCGAGGATGTCGACATGCCCGACATCCCCATAGGTGACGAGCCGCACCGGGAAGCCCGCGGCCCGGCGCCGCGCGGCCAGCCGCTCGCTCTGCTCCGGCGCCACGGTCGCGTCCGCCATGCCGTGCAGCAGCAGCATCGGCGGGCCGGGCCGGTCGGCGAAGGCGATGGGCTGCGTCTCCGGCCGGTTCTCCCCGCCGAACACCGCGGCGAGCCGCCCGCCGCGCCGCAGCGGCATGATGTCGTAGGGCCCCGCCAGGCCGACCGCTCCGGCCGGCAGCGGCGCGCCCGCCGCCTGGAGCCAGCGCGCGTCAAGCGCGAGCATCATCGCGATATGCGCGCCCGCCGAATGCCCGACCGCCACGCGCGGCCCCGCGGGCAGGCCGGGCGCGACGGCCAGCCAGGCCATGGCGCGCGCCGCATCCTCGACGAAGCCCGGGAAGGCGACCTCCGGATACAGGCGGTAGTTGGGGATGGCGGTGGCGAAGCCGCGCGTCGCGAAGGCTTCGCCCACGAAGCGGTAAAGGTCCTTCGACCCGCTGCGCCAGCCGCCGCCATGCAGGAAGACGAGCAGCGGCGAGTCCGCGCGCATCCCGTCCGGCAGATACAGGTCGAGCCGGTGGCGCGGCAGCGGGCCGTAGGCCAGGTCCACCCGCTGCGCATAGCCCAGCCGCGGCGTCAGCCGGTCCGCGAGCGCCGCCGCGTCGCAGCCGGCGAGCGCGACTGCGGCCGCCGGCAGCGCGCGCCTAGAAGCCTTCAAGCACCACCTTGCCGATCATGGTGCCGCTTTCCACCAGCCCATGCGCCTCCCGCAGCCTCGCCGCATCCATCCGGCCGAGGTTGCGCGTCATGGTGTGGCGGATGCGGCCATGGTCGACCAGGTCGGCGACGGCATCGAGCAGCCGGTGCTGCTCGATCATGTCCGGCGTGCCGAACATCGGGCGCGTGAACATCAGTTCCCAATGCAGGGAGACCGATTTCGGCATCAGCTGCCGCGCATCGATCGGAGCCTGGCTCTCGATCAGCACGATCGCGCCCTGCGGGGCGACGCAGGCGACGATCTGGTCCCAGTTCCGCGCCGTGGTGTTGGTCGAGAAGACGTAGCGCGGCTTCACCCCGAGCGCCTTGAGCTGGGCCGCGATGTCGCCCTTGTGGTCGACCACGTGATGCGCGCCGAGGTCGCGGCACCATTGCGCCGTCTCGGGGCGGGAGGCGGTGGCGACGACGGTCAGCGCCGTGCGCTGGCGCGCCACCTGGATCACCATCGAGCCCACGCCACCAGCGCCGCCGATGACCAGCAGCGCCTCCCCCGCCCCGGCGCCCTCATGCACGCCGAGCCGGTCGTGCAGGCCTTCCCAGGCGGTGATCGTCGTCAGCGGCAGGGACGCGGCCTCGGCGAAGGACAGGCTGCGCGGCTTGTGCCCGACGATCCGCTCGTCCACCAGCTGGAACTCGGCATTGCTGCCCGCGCGGTTGACGACGCCGGCGTAGAACACCTCATCGCCCGGGCGGAACAGGGTGCAGGCGGGGCCGACCGCGCGCACGGTGCCGGCGGCGTCGAAGCCGAGGACGCGCGGCCCGTCCTTCGGTTCCTCCGACCGCCGGCGCTTGGTGTCGACCGGGTTCACCGAGACGGCGCGCACCTCGACGAGCATGTCGTGCCCCTCCGGCGCCGAGGGGGCCGGGATGTCGAGGTCGAGCAGCGCCTCCGGGTGGTCGGCCGGATGGCATTTCAGGAAACCGATGGCCTTCATGCGTCCCTCCGCTTGGTCGCGGCGGGATATAGGCCGGATTCAGCCGACGCGCAGCAGGGTCGGCCCGTTCGCCCGCAGCCATTCCTGCGCGGCTTCCCGGTGCGGGGTCAGGCCCTCGACATGGGCCCAGAAGCGCGCGGAGTGGTTCAGCTCGCGCAGATGCGCGACCTCATGCGCCACGACGTAGTCCAGCACCCAGTCGGGCGACATGACGAGCCGCCAGGAAAAGGCGAGCGTGCCGTCCGGCGCGCAGGATCCCCAGCGGCTCTGTGTGTCCTTCAGCCGGATGGCGCGGATGCGCACGCCGAGCGCCGCCGCATGCCCTTCCGCCAGCGCGGTGATCCGGCGCTTGGCCTCGTCGCGGAGGAAATCCTTCACCCGCCGGGCGAGGAACTCCACCCGGCCGGAGACGACGATCGTCGCGCCATCCAGGAAGGCGCCGCCGCGCGCCGCCGGGTCGTGGCGGATCACGTGCGGGCGGCCGCCGAGCAGCACTTCGGCGCCGGGCGCGAGATCGACCGCCGGCGCCAGCGCCGCGAGCCGCTGCATCACCCAGGCGGCATGCGTCGTCAGCAGCGCCATGCCGGCACGCCGGCCGGCGCGCATCGGCAGCGTCACCACCACCTCCCCCGCGCGGGGGTCGATGCGCAGGCTGACGCGGCGCGCGCGCGACGAACGATGCCAGCGCACCGGGCAGTCGACGGGCGGACCGAGAACCCCGGGACGCAGCGCGATGGTTTCCGACTCGGGAAGCAGCATGGGCGCACCATGGCGCAGCACAGGTGAACGCTTCAACCGCTTGACAGATGCGCGGCGCACGCGACCTCTCTGCATCATGCCCGATGCGCTCCGACCGCTGCCGCCGTTGCTCCTGCTCGGCGCGATCTGGGGTGCGACGCCGGCCTTCGTGAAGCATCTGGGCGCGATCGGCTGGCCGCCGATGCTGATCGCGGCGGTCGCGGCCGCGGTCAGCGCCGCGATCCTGCTGGCCATCTGCCGGCTGCGCGGCATCGCGCTGCCGCTGTCCCGCGCGCATCTGCTGCACTACGCGGTGTCGGGGCTCACCGGCCTCGCGCTCGCGAACCTGGTCGGCTTCACGAGCCTGCAGCACGTCCCCGCCGGATTCTTCGCGCTGCTCGTGCCGCTGTCGCCGATGCTGACCGTGCTCGGCGCCGCGGCGATGGGAATGGAGAGGATGACGCGGCGTCGCCTGCTCGGCACCGCGCTCGGGCTGGCGGGCGTCCTGCTGGCGATGAGCCCCGGCGCCGCGCTGCCCGACCCTGCGCTGCTGCCCTGGGCGCTGCTCGCCGCGCTGACGCCGGTCTGCTACGCGGCGTCCAACCTGCTCGCGGTGCGGCTCGCACCGAAAGGCGCGCCGCCGCTGGCGCTGGCCACCGGCACGCTGGCGGCGGGGGCCGTGCAGGCGACGATCTTCGCGGCGCTGATGGGGCACCTGGCCGTGCCGCCGGCGGTGGGGCTGCCCGTCTCGCTCGCGCAGGGCGCGGTCACGGCGCTGGCCTTCCTCGTCTACTTCCGCTCGCTCGCCGCGCATGGCGGCGTCGTCACGTCCCAGACCGGCTACATCGTGACGCTGACGGGCATCGCCTGGGGCTGGGCGCTGTTCGGCGAAAGGCCGGGCTGGCTCACCATCCCGGCCGCGTCGCTGGTCTTCGCGGGGCTCGCGCTCGTCACGCTGCCCCGCCGGGTCACCCGATCAGGTGCTTGAGCTCCGTCTCGACGAAGGCGAAGGCCGTGTCGCCGGCATTGACGACGTTGTGCTCGATGCCGGCGGCGCGGGCATAGGCGACGCCCGCCTTGATCTCGGCCGTCGCCGTCTGCCCGCCCGGCAGTTCCAGAAGCATCTTCCCGTCGCTCACCGGCACGACGACATAGGCCATGCCATGGCGGTGCCAGCCGGTCTCCGAGCCCGGCGGGAAATCCCACCGGGTGACGCGGACATTGGCGTCGTCCACCTGCACGGTGGCGATCGCGGGCGGGCGGCAGCGCAGCGGCTCGGTCATGGCTATTCGGCCGCCTTCGCCGTCGCCATCCCCGGCAGCGGCAGCGCGCCGGCGGCACCCCAGGCCGCCCAGGCCTTCTCGGCCTGCTCGGCCGTCAGCGGCAGATGCGGCGGGCGGATCACGCGCCAGCCGGCATCGCCCGTGCTGCGCGCGATGATCTCGCGCAGCCCGGGGATCAGCGGCACCGAGGTCGCGGCCCGGCGCGTCGCCGTCAGCGTGGCCTGCGCGGCATCGGCCTCGGGCCCCGTGCGCTTGGCGTAGACGATGCCGCCCCAATGGCTGTTCGCGTTGGACGCGGCGGTGATGCAGCCCGCGCCGCCCTCGGCGAGGATCTGCTGCAGGAACTCGTCGCTGCCGGAATAGACCTCGAACCCGTCCTTGGCGAATTCCCGCACCATCGCCTGCATGTTGGCGTAGTCGCCCGACGAATCCTTCACGCCCTTGATGACGCCCGGGAAGGCCTTCAGCAGCCGCCCGATCAGGTCGAGGCTGAAGGGCACCGCCGATTGCTGCGGGAAGTGATAGAGGTAGATCGCGACGCCGCCGCCGACGCGCTGCACCACCTCGCTGAAATAGGCGAACAGCCCGTCATCCGACGGACCCTTGTAGTAGAAGGGCGGCAGCATCAGCACGCCGGGGCAGCCGGCGTCGCGCGCATGCTTCGTCAGCTCCACGCTGTCCGTCAGGCTGGCGCAGCCCGTCCCCGGCATCAGCTTCGCCGCGGGAATGCCGCGCGCGACCAGCCCTTCCAGGATCGCCTTGCGCTCGTGCAGGCCGAAGGAATTCGCCTCCCCCGTCGTGCCGAGCACGCCGAGGCCGTTGCACCCGTTCGCCAGCAGCCACCTGGCATGCGACGTCATGCGGTCGAGGTCGGGCGCGAGGTCCGGTCCCATCGCCGTCAGCACCGCGGCGTTCACGCCGCCATAGATCGCGTTCTTCATCCGGATTTCCTCCGCTTGGTCATGCTGGTCTGTGTGCGCGCCCCGGCCGGCCAGCGGCCGGGCCAGGACACGACGTGGTCCTCGAAATCGCCCGCCGCGCGTTCCGCCACCGCGCGGCCGCGCACCGACACGCCGGCCTCGTGCACCGTCTCGGCCCGGCCGGAGACGAGCGGATGCCACCAGGGCAGGTCGCGACCTTCCGCCACCAGGCGATAGGCGCAGGTCGGCGGCAGCCAGTCGGCGGCGGCGACGCGCGCCGGCGTCAGCTTCACGCAATCCGGCACGCGGCGCTTGCGGTTCGCGTAGTCCTTGCAGCGGCAGCTCTCGAGGTCGAGCAGCCGGCACGCCACCTCGGTGAAGTGGACGCGCTCGGTCTCCTCGTCGCGCAGCTTGTGCAGGCAGCAACGGCCGCAGCCGTCGCACAGGCTTTCCCATTCCGCGCGCGTCATCGCGTCGAGCGTCTTGGCGCGCCAGAAGGGGAGCGGGTCGGTCACCCCCCCAGTGTAGCGGAGGCTGGACGGCGCGCGAACCCGGCGCGCGCCGGGGTCAGCGCGTGCCGCTGCGCGGCGGCGAAGGCAGGCTTTCCGTCTGCACGCGCCCGCCCGTGCCGCCCGGCGCCGGGGTGATCACCGCCGGCGGCGCGCCGGACCCCTGCGGCTGCGGCGCCGCGGCGCCGGACTGCGCCTGGGACATGCGCATCAGCGCGGCGCGCAGCGGGTCCGCGGCCGGGTTGTGCGCCTCCATCCCCACCACGACCTGCCGCGGCGAGACGTCGCGCCCGAAATAGGCGCGCATCGAAGCGCTGCGGGCCGACAGGAAGTTGCCGTCGAGCGATACGCCGGCGAACAGGCCGCGCGCCCGCGCGATGGTGACGATGTCCGCCCCCACCGCCGCCGTCGTGGAGCCGGCGATGCCGCGGCCGAGCGTGCCGAGCGCGACACCCGCATCCGCGCCGAAGCGGAACTGGCTGTCCAGCACGGCATCCAGCGCCTTGTCGTTCATGATCAGCATGACGACCTGCGCGTCCTGGATGCCGACCTGGAAGCCGATGCTTCCGCCGCCCATGGTGTAGAAGGCCGGCGAGGACCAGGATCCGCTGCCGTCGCGCGCGACCAGCACGCAATCCCCGCCCTGCCCCGCCACGACGAAGCCGCCGCGGATGACGCGCGGGCAGATCATGGCGGCGCGGGAACGGCCAAGCAGCGACCGCGCATCCGCGCTCAGGTCCCCGATGTCGAAGACCTCCTGCAGCGACAGCGTCGCGCGGTCGACGAGGTTCTGCTCCTCGGCCTGCGCGCGAGCCTCATGCCCGCCGGTCAGCAGCGCGAGGGCGGAGAGGGCGATGAAGGCGAGACGACGCATGAAGCGGACCCTCCAAGCCTTTGATGGAGCGCCCTTCTAACCGTTCAATTCTGGCAACACAAAGGTTTCGCTGCGCCCGGTTCGTGCCGAACCGTCAACGATCCTCGGCCGGGGGCGTCCAGGGCTCCTCGTTCACCGCCGCCACGCGCCAGTCCCGCCCATGCTTCTCGATGCGCGTCAGCGACAGGTTCTTCACGCTGAACACCAGCGCCTGGTCGGGGGTGAGGCCCATCGCATGCGCCAGCGCGGCGCGGATCGAGCCGCCATGCGCGACGATCACCACGTCCTGCCCCTCGAGCAGCGTGGCGATGCGTTCCAGCACCGCGGCGACGCGCGCCTGCACCTGGCGGAAGGATTCGCCGCCGGGCGGATGCTCCTCCCCCGCATGCGGCCAGAAGGGATGGGCGGGATGCGTCAGCAGCGCGGGCAGCGCCTCATGCGGGATGCCCTGCCATTCGCCCAGATGCTGCTCGGCCAGGTCGGGTTCCGCCGCGATCTCGCTCTCGGGATAACCCGCCGCGAAGATCGCCGCGGCGGTCGCGCGCGTGCGGGAGAGGTTCGTGACGAACCATCGCGCCGGCTGCGGCAGGCGCCGCGCGAGCCAGCGATAGGACGCCGCTTCCTCCCGCAGCGCGAGGTCGCAGAGCGCGACATCCATGGAGCCGTAGAGCACGGCGCGGGCGGAAGGCTCCACCAGCGCATGGCGGATCAGGAAGAAGCGGGTCGGGGTCACGCGACAGGGCATAGCCCGGCGGCGCGGCGGGGGCGAGAGGGGCCTTTGGGAACCGGACGTTTGGCGCGAGACTCGGCCGTGGGGGGCCTTGCATGGACATCGTCATCCACGACCGTTGGACGCCGGGGGCCATCGGCGGCATCGCGGCGCTGCACGCGCGGACCTATGCCGAGAGCCACGGCTTCGGCGCCTTCTTCGAGGCGAAGGTCGCCCGCGAACTCGGCGAATTCCTGCAAAGGCTCGACCCCGCGCGCGACCTGTTCCGCTGCGCAGTCGCCGATGGCCGCGTGCTGGGCTCGATCGCCCTCGATGCCGGGGAGGACCCGGCCAGCGCGCATCTGCGCTGGTTCATCCTCGACCCGGCGCTGCGCGGGCAGGGTCTCGGCCGGCGATGGCTGGCGGAGGCGATCGCGCAGGCGCGGCGCGCGGGCGCGCCGGAGATCCATCTCTGGACGCTCGATGGGCTCGACGCCGCGGCGCGTCTCTACGCCGAAGCCGGCTTCGTGCTGGACCGGGAGGTCGCGGCGGAACAATGGGGGCGGCGCGTGACGGAACGCCGGCTGGTCCTGCCCCTCACTCCCCGATGTTGAGCAAGGCCCCGCGCACCCGCGCCTGGTGGAACTGGGCGAGGAAGATCCACGCCGCGGCCGCCAGCCACAGCCCGTCCAGCGCCACCGCCCAGGCCAGGTGGTCCCAGGCGATGCGCCCATCCGTCAGCGCCGCGCGCATCCCCTCGAACACATGCGTCGCGGGAATGGCCAGCGCGACCGGCTGCAGCCAGCCCGGCAGCACCGCCACCGGGTAGAACACCGCGGCGAAGGGGGCGAGGCCGAACATCACGCCCCAGGCCAGCGCTTCCGCCCCCGCGCCATGGCGCAGGATCAGGGCCGTGACCGCCAGCGCCACCGCCCAGCCCATCGCCATCAGCGCGGCGACGAACAGCACCAGCACCGGCCCGACCGTCCAGATGCCGAAGCCATAGAGCAGGAAGGCGAGCAGCATCGCCGGCCCCACCCCGGCGAGCGTCCGCAGCACGCTCATCGCCGCGAGCCCGGCCACCATCTCGGAGGGCTTGAGCGGCGAGACGAACAGATGCCCGAGGTTGCGCGACCACACTTCCTCGAGGAAGGAGATGGCGAAGCCCATCTGGCTGCGCAGCGTCACCTCCCACAGCAGCACGCCGCCGAGCAGCACGCCGGCCGCGATCGTCGCCGTGTTCTGCTGCACGCCCGCGAGATAGGCGGTGACGAACCCCCACACCACCATCTGCAGCACGGGCCAGTACATGAGTTCCAGCAGCCGCGGCCAGGACCGGCGGTAGAGCGCCAGGTGCCGGTACATCAGGCCCCAGACGCGACGCGTCGCCGAGCCGGTCATGCAACAGCCCTCTCTCGTCCGCGCGCGATGTCGAGGAACACCTCCTCAAGGTCGTCGCGCCCGTATTTCTGAAGCAGCGCCGCGGGACTGCCCGCATCCACCACCCGCCCGCCCTTGAGCATCAGCACGTTGCCGCACAGCCGCTCGACCTCGCCCATGTTGTGGCTGGCCAGCAGCATCGCCGCGCCGGTCGCCTCCCGGTACCGCTCCAGCGTGGTGCGCACCCAGTCGCCGGTATCGGGGTCGAGGCTCGCGGTCGGCTCGTCCAGCAGCAGCAGCGCCGGGCGGTTGACCAGCGCCTTGGCCAGCGCGACGCGCGTCTTCTGCCCGGCAGAAAGCTGGCCCGCGGGACGCTTCGCGAAGTCGCCGAGCGCGAATTCCTCCACCAACTCCGCGATGCGCCGCTTCATGTCCGGCACGCCGTAAAGATGCGCGTAGACCCGCAGGTTCTCCTCCACCGTCAGCCGGTGCGGCAGCGCGATGTAGGGGGATGAGAAGTTCATGCGCGCCAGCGCCGCGAAGCGGTCGGTCGCCATGTCGTGGCCCAGCGCGATGACGCGCCCCGCCGAGGGCACCAGCAGGCCGAGCAGCATGGCGATGGTCGTGGACTTGCCCGCCCCGTTGCCGCCGAGCAGCCCCCAGGTCTGCCCCATGGGCAGGGTGAAGGTCAGCCCGTCCACGGCCGGCTTGTCGCCCGGCCGGTAGGTCTTGCTGAGCCCTTCGACGAGCAGCGCTGGCGTATCCATCCGGCCCATATCGGGCCGCCCGCCCCGCGCGCCAAGTCATGCCATCGGCCGGCGGGTCTCCACCAGGCGGCCCTGGAACAGCGTGATGCCCATCTCCCACCCCCAGGCGATGGCGGCGGGGCGGTCGACGCCGGACAGCACGACCGCGTCGCGATCCGCCGGAAAGGCGGCGCGCAGCGCCTCGGCGGCGGGGGAACCGAGCGGCGGCAGGGCTTCCGACCAGCGCAGCCGCACCGCCCCGATTCCCGTGCGGGAGGCCGGCATCGCCATCAGCGCGGCCGGTCCGGCCGCTTCCAGCATCGCCTTGTGGCCGCGCGTGGCGAGGTAATCCCGCGCGAAGGCGAAGCCCGCCGGGTCGGCGGCGACATCCTCCGCGCCGAAGGCGATGGTCAGCCGGCCGCGCAGCGCCGCCGGCCACATCGCGTCCAGCCTCAGGAATTCGCCGGAGGTCACGGATTCGATCAGCAGCGGCATGCTCAGCGCGCCGATGTCGCGCAACTCCTCGGCATGCGCGAGGCCGGCGAGCATCCGGCGTTCCAGCGCGCGCCGCAGCCGCCGCGCGAGCGCGGGGGCAAGGTCGAGGTCGCGCCCGGGCAGCAGCGCATCCCGCGCGTCGCGCAGCGCGAGGCGCCGGTCCTCCCACAAGGGTTCCGGCGCGCCGCCGCCCGAGGTCAGGCGGCAGACCCTGCGACGGCGGAGGAACGAACTGATGTCGGCCGAGGCGATGGCGCGTTCCGTCGCGGCGATGTCGTCCCCGTCCGGCGCGCGCCCGGCCCGGGGTGTCGCCGCGCGCACGGCGGCCGCGAGGCCGAGCGCTTCCTCGATCGCGGCCAGCACGGCGGCCGCCTGGTCGGGCAGGCGCAGCAGCGCGAGCGCGGCGCCGGCCTCCGCCGGCTCCAGCATGTCGGCGAGCACGCCATGCGTCTCGGTCAGATGGTGGCCGGGCGGTGCTTCCAGCGCGACCATCGTCCCGCGCGGCAGTTCGAACAGCCGGGTGCGGGAGGTGCGGCGCAGCCCGCCCCAGGCCTCGCGCAGCATCGCCATCTGCGGCGAGCGCCGGCGCGCGGGCGCAAGGCCGGAGGGGCGGAACAGCAGCACGCGCCGCTCGACGCCGGCAGCCACGGTTTCGCGCACCAGCGCGGCGAGGGTGGCCGCGCCGGCCATGCCGTTGGGCGTGCCGAGCGCGGAAATGACATTGGCTTCGGCGAGCGTCACGACGCGGCCTCCGGCGGCAGGAGGGCGGCGAGCAGCGCGGGCGCGGCGCAGCCGGCGCGGCCTTCCGGCGTGGCGGCGGCGCCGCGCGCGGCGCATTGCACGCGTGTGCAGGCGGCGGCGTGCGGGCAGGCGGCCATGCGCGTCGCGGCCTGCAACGTCGCGATCCAGGGCCCCGTGAAACGCCCGATGCCGAGCGCGAGCGCCCATTCCAGGGCCTGTTCGCCGTCGACGCCGGTCAGCACGACCCGCTCGGGATCGACGCGGCGCAGCGCGGCCGTCGCCGTGCGGCCGGCCAGCGCCGGCGACCAGCGCAGCAGCAGGATGTCGGCGGGCAGCGCCTCGGGCGCGAGCAGGGAGAGCGCGGCGGCGTCCAGGCCCCGCACCGCGAGGCCCCAGCCCAGGCGCCGCAGCGCGGCGTGGCGGGCGGGCAGGTCGTCGACCATCGCCTCCCCCGCCGTCAGGGCGGCGATCAGGGCGGGGGCCGCGGCGGGCTCATCGTCGCTGACCGCGGGCGCGTCGGGCAGCATCCGCGCCGGCAGGTCGAGCAGCAGGGGCACCGGCGGCGCGCCGCCGAGCAGGGCGTCGCGCTGCGCGGGGTCGGCCAGCGCGGCGAGAATGCGGGCACGCAGCCGGTCCCGCGCGTGGCGGAGCAGGTCGGGATCGGCGCCGGACGGCCCGAGGCTCGCCGCCAGCGCATGGCGCGGCAGCCGCAGGCGCAGCAGCGCGAGGCGCCGCTTACGCCCCGGGGCGAGCATCATGATGCCGTCCCGGCGCAGCAGCGAGGGCAGCGGCGCCTCGTCGGCCAGCCGTTCGATGCCCGAGGCGGCCGGCTGGGAAGGCGGCTGCGAGGCCGGGGCGGGTGCCGGCAGGGCGAGCAGGCGCGCGATGTCCGCGGCGGGGTCCAGCCGTTCGGGCTTCTGGCCGAACAGGCGTTCGATCGCCGCCGCGGCGCGGTCGGCGTCGGGGCCCAGGGAATCGGTCAGCAGCAGGGTGCCGTCGGCGGCCTGCAGCACGGTGCCGCCGCGCCCGCGGCCGGCATCTTCCAGCAGCGCGAGGGCAACGCGGCGACGGCCCGGTTCGGGCGGGGCGGGCATGATCAGCGCGGCGCGGCCGGCCGGGCCGCGCATGGCGCGGCGGATCGCGTCCGGACCTGGTCCGGGCGGCGCGGCCGCAGCTTCGGCGGTCGAGTGTTCCAGCGGCGGCATCCCCTGCATCCTGCGGAGGCGCCACGGGGATGGCCCCGGGCGTGGAACGACAATGGACCGCCGAGGGTGAAGGAAGCGTGTGCGCTTCACCCCATCGAAATTTCTCGTCCGGTAGCGTATATGACATCCAAGCAACCTGCCGGAGACGTCCGACCCGATGCGCCGCCCCGCCTTCCTCCTCGCCGCGATGGCGACCCTGGCCTTCGTCCTGCTGCCCGCCTTCGCCGAGGCGCGGCCCGGCGGGCGCAACTCCTCGGGCAGCCGCGGCAGCCAGACCTATTCCGCGCCCCCGCCGACGCAGACCGCGCCCGGCACGGCGCAGCGCTTCGACCGTACGGCGACCCAGCCCGGCACCCCGGCCAATGCGGCGACCGCCGCGCGCCCGGGCATGGCCGGCGCCGCCGCGACGCAGAACCGCGGCTTCTTCGGCTCCTTCGGCGGCGCGCTGCTGATGGGCGGGCTGATCGGCGGCCTGCTCGGCTACGGGCTGTTCGCCGGCGGCGCGGGCTTCGGTGCCATCCTCGGCATGCTGCTGCAGGTCGCGCTGATCGGCCTCGCCATCTTCTTCGTGGTGCGCCTGGTGCGCGGCCGCCGCCCGGCGGTCGCCGCCGGCCCGCAGCAGGGCTACGCCTTCCAGGCCCAGCCCGAGCCGCGGGCGCAGGGCGGCCTCGGCGGCGGGCTGAAGGCCGCCGCGCCGGCGCGCGCGCCGGTCTCGATCGGCCCGACCGACTACAAGGCCTTCGAGCAGACGCTGGTCGAGATCAACGCCGCCTGGTCGAAGCGCGACCTCGCCGCGCTGCGCGCGATCGCGACGCCGGAGATGGTCTCCTACTTCGCGCAGGACATGCGCGACCTCGAGGCCCGCAACTGGCGCAACGAGACGCGCGACGTGCGGCTCGAGCAGGGCGACCTGTCCGAGGCCTGGGCCGAGGAAGGCCAGGAATACGCCACCGTCGCGATGCGCTTCTCGCTGCTCGACGCCACCTTCGACAACGCGACCAACGCGGTGGTCGAGGGCAGCACCACCGAGCGCCAGACGGCGACCGAGATCTGGACCTTCGTGCGCGAGGCTCCGGCCGGCCGCTGGATGCTCTCGGCGATCCAGCAGACCGCCTGACCCACCGCCGCGCGCGGCGCTGACACAGGCCCCCTCCCGCCCCGCGCGGGAGGGGGTTTTTTCATGGTACCTCGAGGAAGGCGCGCACCGGCGGCAGTGACACCTCCGGCGCTTCCTCCTGCGGCACATGCCCGAGGCCGGGCAGTTCCACATGCGCGGCGCGCGGCAGGAGCGCGAGCCAGTCCCGCGCGTGGGCGGCGGGGATGACGCGGTCCTTTTCTCCCCACAGAAGCATCACGGGCATGGCGAGGCCGGGCAGCAGCGGGCGCGGATCGTCGATGACCCGCTGGTCCATGCGCGCGACCATGGCCCGGCGCACGCCGGGGGCGCGCATCAGGTCGTGGGCGCGCGCGGCCTCGGCCTCCGTCAGCCGGGCCGGATCGCCATAGGCGGCGGCGAGCGTGTCCCGCAGCATCCCCCGCGGCAGCGTGTAGGGCAGCAGGCGCATCAGGGCCGGCGCGCCTTCCTTCTCCCCATAGGCCCGGCCGGGCTCGGCGAAGCCGTCCGGCGCGACCAGCACCAGTCGCGCGACGCGCGCGGGATGGGCGAGCGCGAAGCGCCAGGCGAGCCGCCCGCCGAGCGAATTGCCGATCACCGTCGCGCGCTCCACCCCGAGCGCATCGAGCAGCGCAGCGAGCAGCGCGACCGACCGGGCATCGGTGTAGTCGCCGCCGGGGTCCGGCCCGGTCAGCGCGAAGCCCGGCAGGTCCAGCCGGATGACGCGGAACCGGTCCCCCAGCCCCGCCGCCCAGCCTTCCCAGGTGTGCAGGCTGGCGCCGAAGCCGTGCAGCAGCAGCACCGCCGGCCCGTCCCGCGGGCCGGTGTCGCGCAGATGCACGCGGACGCCCAGCACGTCGAGGAAGCGGGAGGGAGGGCCGGCATGGGCCGCTTCCAGCGCGGCGCGATCGGCATCCGGCGTGCGCAGCGCCAGCGCCCCGCCGAGGAGCAGGATGACGAGCGCGGCGGCGGCCCAGGCGAGCATCCGCCGCATCACGCCCGGTCGCCCGGGACGCCTGCGCGGGCGGCCTGGCGGGGCGCCCGCCGGCGCGACGAGGCCCGGTTCAAAGGCCGAATCCGCGGCCGCGCGGCATCAGGCGCCGTCGCAGCCCTTGGCGCGCAGGCTTTCCACCACCCAGGCGCGGTCATAGGTGCGCGCGTCGATCGCCGCCTGCGCCTTCTGCTCCTTGGCGTTGTGCGCCTCGGCCAGGGCGATCACGGCGGCGGCCTCGGCGCGCGGGACCACCACGACGCCGTCCGCATCCGCGACGATGAGGTCGCCGGGCATCACCACCTGGCCGCCGCAGGAGATCGGGTGGCCGATTTCCCCCGGCCCGTCCTTGTAGGGGCCCGACGGCGTGGCGCCGCAGGCCCAGACGCCGATGTCGAGGCCGGCCAGCGCATCGACGTCGCGCACCGCGCCGTCGAGCACGATGCCCTGCACGCCGCGCGTCAGGGCGTGGCCGATCATCAGTTCGCCCATCAGCGCGATGGACAGGTCGCCGGCGCCGTCGCCCACGATGATGTCGCCGGGCGCGGCCATGTCGCAGGCGCGGTGCAGCAGCAGGTTGTCGCCGGCGCGGGCGCGCACGGTGAAGGCGGGGCCGGCGATCACCTTCTTCCCGCCATAGGGGCGGAAGCCGCCGCGCATGGTCTGCATGCGGCTCATGACGTCGCCGATATTGGCGGCGGGCAGCTTGGCCGCGCGGGCGATCAGCGCGGGATCGACGCGCTCGGTGACGGGGGCGATGCGGAAGCCGATGGGCATGTCGGGACGGTCCTCGGGGAAGAGGGCGGCAATCCAGCACGGCAGGGCGTGGCGCGGAAGGGCGGGGGGAGAAGGGAACTTCTCCCCCCGTGCCCCCCTCAACCTTCCTTGTCTGTTGGAAACTGACCTCCGCCGTCAGTCCCAAGCAGACAGAAAAGGGAGGAGGCCCGGGGGAGGTTCCCCTCCCCCGCTCAATGCAACGGCAGCGTCAGCGGCGCGATCTCGTCCCCGCTCCGCCCGCGATAGTCCCGCCCCGTCGCGTCCCGGAGCATCCGCGCCTGGCTTTCGGCGAGGATTCCCGCAGCCTCCGCCACGTCGAGCCGCGTCGGCCGGCCATCGGCGAAGACCGTCTCCCCGCCCACGATGACGCGCCGCACCGCGCGGTCCGCCGCGTGGAACACCAGCGCGCGAAGCGGGTCGCGCGGCGGGGACATCAGCGGATGGGCGAGGTCCACCAGCACCACGTCCGCCGCCGCGCCCTTTTCCAGCCGCCCGAGATCAGGCCGCCCGAGCGCATCGGCGCCGCCCGCCGTCGCCGCGTGGAACACGCTGCCGGTGTCCGCCGCCGCCACGTCGCGCACCGCGTTGCGTGCGAGCAGGATGGCCAGGCGCATCTCCTCGATCAGGTTGTGCGGCGCGCAATCCGTGCCGAAGCCCATGTTCACGCCGCGCGCGCGGTACTTGCCGAAGTGCTTCAGGTGCTCGCCATAGCGCGCGAAGGGCGTCGGGCAATGCGCCACCGTCGCGCCATGGTCGGCGGCCAGCCCGATATCCTTCGCCGTGTGCCAGCCGATCGAGGCGTGCTCGTCGACGAAGATGGCGTGGCCGAGGATGGACCGCGGCGTCAGCAGACCGATCGACGCCGCCCATTGGATGGGGGTCACGCCATGGCGGCGGATCATCTCCCGCACCTCCACCACCGCCTGGGCGATGTGGGTGGTGAAGGGGCGGCCGGTTTCCCCGGCGTATGCAATGCTTTCGCGCAGCATGTCCTCCTCGACCGTGTCGATCTGGGCGGGGAAGACGATGCCGTGCAGCCGGCCGGAATTGTCGGCCTCGGCGTCCTTCATCACGCGCTTGGCCTCGTCGAACTGGGTGCGGGCGCCTTCGCGGTTCCACATCCAGGTCACGGTCTGCGGCGCCGACATGCCCCAGCGCGCCGCGGCGAAGCCGGGCCCGGCCCAGACGCGCAGCCCGCTTTCCCGCATGATGCCGAGCCATTCGGGGAAGGGCGGCGAGAGATCGACCACGCTCGTCACCCCGGCCGACATCAGCTCGGCATAGGCGAGGCGCATGGCGGCGGCCTGGCCCGCCTGGTCGATGCGGAAGGCCTGGAGGCGTTCGAACAGGCCGGTCATCTGCTGTTCGGGCACGCCGTGGTCCTCGCGCACGCCGCGGCTGGCGGGCTCGGTCGTCGGATGGGTGTGGATGTTCACCAGGCCCGGCATGACCAGCATGCGTCGCCCGTCCACCACCTCGGCACCCGCGGGGATGGGGGCGTCGGGATCATGCCGCGCGATCGCGGCGACGCGGCCTGATTCGACCAGCACGTCCATGCCGCGCGCATAGGCGTGGCGGCGCGCCGGCGCGTCCCACACCACGGCCCAGGCGGCGTCGCGGATCAGCAGCGGTGCGGTCATGTCGGACTCCTCAGCGGGTGCGGTTTGCGTAGTCCCAGGTGGTGAAGGTGAAGTCCTGCTGCGCGCGCGCCTGCAGGTGGCAGGTGAAGCAGGCGTTCAGCGGGCCGTCGATCCGTTCGCCGCTGGCCGGGTTGAAGCGGGCATATTCCCATTCGCCGTTGCGCAGGTCGGGCCCATAGCCTTCGCCCCAGCCGCGTTCCTTCTGCTGCGCGGCGACGGCGATGAAGGCCGGTTCCGGGATCAGTCGCCCGTTGCCGTCGAGCAGCGGCTGCCCCGCGCCATCGAGCCGCGCGCGCTGGTCGGCCATGATGACGAGCGCGCCATAGGGGATGGGCTCGCCCGGCCGCAGCGCGGCATAGGCTTCGGGGTTGATGTAGATGTTGCGGATGATCCGTCGGTCCGGCTTGTCCACCGTGGTGTAGCGGATGAAGCGCTGCTGCCAGTCTGGCGGGAGGGAGATGTTCTGCGGCCCGGGCGCATAGGCGCGGGGCTGGGCCATGGCGGCGGCGCCGAGGGCGCCGGCGAGCAGGGCGATGGCAGGGGCGATGGCGCGGCGCATGGCGGTTCCTCCAGCGGTTGCGCCTATCCGGCCCCGTCCGCGGCTGGCGCGCAAGGGTTTCCGCAGCCCCGCCTGCGGCTATCCTGCGCGACGGAGGACACGCCGCGCCATGACCCAGGACCTGCTGCTCGCCCTCGACCAGGGCACCACCAGCACGCGCACCATCGCCTTCGACGCGGCGCTCGCGCCGCTCGCGACGGCGCAGGAGGAATTGCCGCAGCACTTCCCCGCTCCCGGCTGGGTGGAACACGAGCCCGAGGACATCTGGGCCGGCACGCTCGCGACGCTGCGGCAGGCGCTGGCCGGCGCCGGCGGCGATGCGCGGCGTGTCGCCGGCATCGGCATCACCAACCAGCGCGAGACGACGCTGCTGTGGGACCGCGCCACGGGCCGCTGCCTGCACCGCGCCATCGTCTGGCAGGACCGCCGCACGGCGGACCATTGCGCCAGGCTGCGGGCGGAGGGGATGGAACCGCTGCTCACCGGCCGCAGCGGCCTGCTGGCGGACCCGTATTTCTCGGCGACGAAGCTCGCCTGGATGCTGGAGAACGTGCCGGGCGCGCGCGCGGCGGCGGAGCGCGGGGACCTCGCCTTCGGCACGGTCGATTCCTTCCTGGTCTGGCGCCTGACCGGCGGGCGCGTGCATGCGACGGATGCGACCAACGCGTCCCGCACCATGCTGTTCGACATCCGCCGCGGCTGCTGGGACGAGGACCTGCTGCGCCTGTTCCGCATCCCCGAGGCGATCCTGCCCGAGGTGCGCGACTGCGCCGCCGAATATGGGGAAATGGACGCAGCGCTGCTCGGCGCCGCCGTGCCGCTGCGCGGCGTGGCGGGGGACCAGCAGGCGGCGACGGTCGGCCAGGGCTGCTTCCTGCCGGGGATGGTGAAGTCCACCTACGGCACGGGCTGCTTCGCGCTGCTGAACACGGGCGACGCGCCGGTCGCGTCGCGCGCGCGGCTGCTGACCACGATCGCCTACCAGCTGGGCGGGCGACGCACCTATGCGCTGGAAGGGGCGATCTTCGTCGCCGGCGCGGCGGTGCAGTGGCTGCGCGACGGGCTCGGCATCATCCGCCACGCGGCGGAAGCCGGGGCGCTCGCCGCGCAGGCCGACCCGGCGCAGGAAGTGATCCTGGTGCCGGCCTTCACCGGCCTCGGCGCGCCGCATTGGGATGCCGATGCGCGGGCGGCGATCTTCGGCATGACGCGCGGCACGGGGCGGGCGGAACTGTGCCGCGCGGCGCTCGAGAGCGTCGCCTTCCAGACGCGCGACCTGATCGAGGCGATGCGCGCCGACTGGACCCCGTCCGGGGAGACGGTGCTGCGCGTCGATGGCGGCATGGTCGCTTCCGACTGGACGATGCAGGCGCTGGCCGATGTGCTGGCTGCGCCGGTGGATCGGCCGACGCTGCGGGAGACGACGGCGCTGGGTGCGGCCTGGCTCGCAGGGGTGCAGGCGGGGCTGCTGCCGCCCCCGGGCGAGGGCGGCGCGACCCATTGGCGCCTGGAACGAAGGTTTCTTCCGGGCACGGGAACGGTTGCGGCAAGCCGGCGCTATGGGCTGTGGCAGGACGCGTTGCGGCGCACACAGGGTCGCCTGGGTGGTGGGGGCAAGACGCCGGAACAACCCTGACGAGCAATTGTTGCTGTGGCGACAAAAGATGACATTTCGCTCCCTGACGTTCCGCGAGGCGTGTTCATAGTCGTTAACTATGCTCACGCTATCGTTACGATCCCGACGAGACTGCACGCCCGCCAGGAAAGGGAAGCACGGTCTGCTCCGCGACCGGCGGGGTCTCGTGGCATCGGAGTACGCGCTGCTCGCCGCCGGCGTCGTAATCATGGTCGGAAGCGCGACCATCGCCTTCCGCAGCAACCTGCTGGGCGCCTTCGCGAACATCGGAACGCAGATTCTGGCCACCGCCGATCGGATTGCCGGCCGGTCGTCGGACGGCCCGACGGCCTCCGCGGCGGGGGCTTCGGCGGCCGCGAGCAGGACCTCCGCAAGCGCGCGGGATGAACCCGACCGTCGCGGGCGCCCCGGCCGGCAGCCCGACTGACGCAAGCCGCGCAAGGGATGCAGCCTTGCGCGATCACTGTTCAGCGCGCGGCCGCCCAGCCGGCCCCGCCTGGCATCTCGCCATGGCGGCCGGCCCGACGCAGGATGGCGCTCCGATCCAGGGAGGCTCCATGGCGGCGGGCGACATCCTCGCGGCGCTCGGCGTTCCGCGCATCATCAACGGCTACGGCACCAACACGCGCCTGTCCGGCGGCCTGATGGCGCCGGAGGTGGTCGCGGCGATGGCCGATGCCGCGCGCGCCTGCGTCGAGATGCACCACCTCCAGGCCGCGGCCTCGCGCGCGATATCGGAAGCGACGGGGGCCGAATCCGGCATCGTCACCGCCGGCGCGGCCGCCGCGCTGATGCTCGGCGCGGCCGCCTGCATGGCGCGGCTGGATCCCGCGCGCATGAACCGGCTGCCCGACACCGCGGGCATGCCCGACGAGTTCCTCGTCATCCGCAGCCAGCGCAACATGTACGACCGCGCGCTGCGCGCCGCCGGCGGGCGCATCGTCGAGGTGGGCATCCCCGACCGCTTCTCCGGCCCCGGCGTGCGTGACGCGAGTGCCGGCGAACTGGCCGAGGCGATCACCGACCGCACCGCCGCGATCTTCCACCTGGCGGGCGAGCAGGCGGAACCGACGCTGCCCGTGGTTGTCCGCATCGCCCATGCGCGCGGCATTCCCGTGCTGGTCGATGCCGCCGCGCAACTGCCGCCGGCCGACAACCTGCGGCGATTCATCGCCGAGGGCGCGGACCTGGTCTGCTTTTCGGGCGGCAAGGCGATCGGCGGGCCGCAGGCCTCGGGCATCCTCGCCGGGCGGCGTGACCTCGTCAGCAGCGCGCTGGTGCAGGTGCTCGACCTCGACCTGCCGGAAGCGCAGTTCGTGGCACCCGCCGAATTCGCGCCCCTGAACCAGCTGCGCTTCCTGCCGCATCACGGCATCGGGCGGACGGCGAAGACGGGGAAGGAGGAGATCGTCGGGCTGATCGTCGCACTCCGCCGCTTCGCCGCCGAGGACCCGGCCGCGCGCAGTGCGCGCTGGACGGCGCGGCTGAAGGCGTTGGAAGGTGCCTCGCCGCGCGGCGCGCTGGTGCCGGATGGCGCGAAGCCGGGCCTGCCGCTGTTCGAGCTTCGCTTCGCCGATGCCGCCGCGGCCGCGCGGGCCGATGCGGCGCTCAGGGCGCGCGACCCCGCCGTGCACCTGGATGCGTCGCGCATCCGGCGCGGCATGCTGGCGGTGAACCCTATCGCGCTCGACGACGACGACCTGCCGCTGCTGGCGGACGCGATCCGGGAATGCTGCGCATGAGCGACCTTTTCCTCGTCGGCAACGGCGCAGGCTTTTCCGGCGACCGGGTGGATGCGCCGATCCCGGTGGTGCGCACGCTGGTCGATCGCGGCCTGCCCGCGGCGATGTTCTTCGAATGCCTGGCCGAGCGCACGATCGCGCTGGCGCAGATCGAGAAGCGGCGCGACCCGGAGGCCGGCTACGAGCCGATGCTCGAACGGCTGCTCGAACCCATCCTGGCGGATTGCGCGAAGGCGGGCATCCCGATCCTCGGCAATTTCGGCGCGGCCAATCCGATGGCGGCGGCGCGCTGCGTCGCGCGGCTCGCGCGCCGGCTCGGCCTGCCGGCGCTGCGCATTGGCGTCGTCACGGGCGACGATGTCAGCGCGAGCGTCGACCTCGCCACGCTGCCGGTGCATGAGGCGGATGCGGGGCTCGACATGTCCGCATGGACGCTCGTCTCGGCCAACGCCTATATCGGCGCGGCACCGCTGGCGCAGGCGCTGGCGCAGGGCGCGCAGGTGGTGGTCGCCGGGCGCACCTCCGACCCCTCGCTCGCCATCGCGCCGCTGATGCACCATTTCGGCTGGGCGGAGGATGACTGGGCGAACCTCGCGCGCGGCGCGGCGGTGGGGCACCTGCTGGAATGCGGCAGCCAGGTGACGGGCGGCGTCTTCTGGGACCCGGGCTTCAAGGACATCCCCGACCCCGCGAATATCGGCTTCCCGATCGCCGAGGTGCCGCGCGACGGCGCCTTCGTGGTGACCAAGGCCGCGGAGACGGGCGGGCTCGTCGACCTGCGCAGCGTGAAGGAGCAGCTGCTGTACGAGCTGCACGACCCTGCCGCCTACATGACGCCCGATGTCGTCATGGACATCACCGGCGTGACGCTCGAACAGCTCGACCAGGATCGCGTCGCCATGGCCGGCGTGCGCGGCCATGCGCGGCCCGACCGGCTGAAGGTGACCGCCTGCTACGAAGGGTCCTGGCTGGGGGAGGGCGAGGTCTCCGTCGCCGGGCCGAACGCGCTGGCCCGTGCCCGCGCGACCGCGGACGTGCTGCTGGAACGCGTCAGGCGCCGCGGCCTCGCGCGCCGGGCGCGCGCCGACCTGATCGGCGTCTCCGCCGTGCATGATTCCGACGCCGGCGCGCTGTGGCGGTCCTATGACGGGCCCGAGCCGCCCGACATCCGCATCCGCCTCGCGGTCGAAAGCGCAAGCCGCGACGACGCCGACCAGGCGGCGCGGGAAGCGCTGGCGATGCTCTGCTGCGGCACGGCGGGGACATCCGGCGCGCGCTGGCGCGTCACGCCGCGCATCCTGACGCGATCCTTCCTCCTGCCGCGTGAGATGGTGCCAACGGAGGTGACGGTGCGGGAGGCACGGCTGTGGAACTGATCGAAGTGCCGCTGCACGCGGTCGCGCATTCCCGCGCGGGGGACAAGGGCAATCGCGGGAACCTCTCCCTCATGCCCTACGACCCGGCGCTGTATCCGCTGCTCGCCGAGCAGGTGACCGAGGCGCGGGTGCTGGAGCTGTTCCGCCATCGCGGCGCGACGCGCTGCACGCGCTTCGACCTGCCGCTGATCCACGCCTTCAACTTCGTCATCGACGACGTGCTGGAAGGCGGCGTGAACGGGTCGCTGAACCTGGACGGGCACGGCAAGAGCCTGTCCTTCCGCCTGCTGGCCCTGACGGTGCGCGTGCCGGCTTGCCACGCGCGCGCCCCGGCCTAGGCTTGCCGAAAGCCGAAGGACCCGCGCGCATGGGCGATCTCCGCATCACCGACGTCACCGTCCACCTGGTCGCCTGGCCGCTGCGCATGAAGCGGCGCCACGGCGTGGGCGACATCGAGCGCAGCATGCCCGGCGTCATCATCCGCATCGGCACGGATGGCGGCATCGCCGGCTGGGGGGAAGCCGCACCCTGGGCGGTGTTCACCGGCACGGCGGAGGCGAGTGCGGCGGCCATCTCCCGCTACCTCAAGCCGGTGCTGATCGGCGCCGACCCGATGCGCGTGACGACGCTGCTGCGCGCCATGGACAAGGCGGTGACCGGCCATGGCGACGCCAAGGCGGCGGTCGAGATGGCGCTGCTGGACATCGCCGGCAAGCGGCTCGGCGCGCCGGTCTCCACGCTGATCGGCGGGCGGCACCGCGAGCGCATCCCGCTGTCGGTCTCCATCGCCAATCCCGATTTCGAGGAAGACCTCGACTTCGCGCGCGACGTCATCGCGAACCACGGCGTCAACATCTTCAAGGTCAAGACGGGCTTCACCAGCCATGCCGAGGACCTGCGCCGGATGGAGCGGCTGAAGGCCGCGCTGCCGGCGACCGCCGACATCCGCGTGGACTACAACCAGGGCCTCGATCCCTGGGACGCGATCCGCCTGCTGCGCGACATCGAGGCCTTCAAGCCGACCTTCATCGAGCAGCCGGTCAAGCGCCACCAGCGCGCGGCGATGGCGGAGATCACCCGCGCGCTCGACACCCCGGTCATGGCCGACGAAAGCGTCTTCGACCCGGCCGAGGCGGTGGAGCTGGTGCGCGACCGCTTCGCCGACCTGGTGAGCATCAAGATCATGAAGAGCGGCGGCATCCACCGCGCGCGGGAGGTCGCGGCCATCGCGGAAGCCGCCGGCATCACCGCCTATGGCGGGACGATGTTCGAGGCCGGGCTCGCCATCGCCGCCGGGCTGCACCTGGTCTCCGCCACGCCCAACATCGCGCTGGGCGCGGAATTCTACACCTCCACCTTCGTCATGGGCGTCGAGATTCTTTCCACGCCGATCCGCATCGAGGCCGGCGAGACCATCGTGCCCGATGGCCCCGGCCTCGGCGTGGAGGTGGACGAGGATGCGGTGCGGCGCGTGAGCGTGGCGATCGAGGGCTAGCCCCCGGCCACGCCCTGCGTGTTGACGTAGAGGCTGAACAGCGACTGCGCCGCGGCCATGAACAGCCGGTTGCGGTGGCGCCCGCCGAAGCAAAGGTTGGCGCAGCGCTCCGGCAGGTGGATGTGGCCGATCGGCGCGCCGGCCGCGTTGAACACGCGAACGCCGTCGAGCGCGGCCGACATGCCCCAGCCGCACCAGAGGTTGCCGTCGACATCGACGCGGAAGCCGTCCGGCGTCTCCCCCGCCTGGCCGGCGATGAAGGTGCGGCGGTTCCTCAGCCGCGCGCCGTCGACATCGTAGGCGAGGATGTTGCGCGGGTCGGACCGGCTCTCGACGACATACAGGATGCCCTCGTCCGGGCTGAAGGCGAGGCCGTTCGGATGGTTGACGTCGTCGGCGACGCAGGTGATCTCGCCCGTCTGCCCGTCCACCCGGTAGACGTTGGTATGCGGCAGTTCCGGGGTGTGCTTCTCGCCTTCGTAGAAGCCGAGGATGCCGAAGGGCGGGTCGGTGAACCAGATCGAGCCGTCGGACTTCACCACCACGTCGTTCGGGCTGTTCAGCCGCTTGCCCTGGAAGTGGCTGGCGATGACGGTGATCGACCCGTCGTATTCGAAGCGCACCACGCGCCGCCCGCCATGCTCGCAGGCGACGATGCGCCCCTGCCGGTCGCGCGTATGGCCGTTCGCGTTGTTGGACGGCTTGCGCCAGGCGGAGACGGCGCCCGTCTCCTCGTCCCATTTCAGCACGCGGTTGTTGGGGATGTCGGACCACAGCAGGCAGCGCGCATCGCCGAGCCAGACCGGCCCCTCGCCCCAGCGCGTGCCGTGGTACAGTCGTTCCACCGCCGACAGCGGCAGGTGGTATTTCCGGAAGGACGGGTCGAGCGCGACGATGGAAGGGTCGGGGTAACGCAGGCTCGGCTGCCAGCGCGGGTCGTCGGTCATGGTGAAGGCTCCTCCCTGGTCTGCGGGCCAGGATAGGCGGAGCCACTCAGGGCGCGAAGTCCGGTCCGCCATACTGTTCCGGCACCTCGATCCGCCCCGCGGCGAGGTCCGCGGCCAGGTGCTCGACCCGCTCGGCGAGATCCACCGGCACGTCGCGCGCGAGCACCAGGCGAACGGCGGCCGGCACCTCGATGCCCACGCGCGAATCGTGGAAGGCGTCTGCAAGATGCGCGGCAAGCGCGGCCTCGATGCACCAGCCATTGTCCGCGACGGCGCTGGCGAGGAACAGCGGGTCCTCGACCGTCCAGTCCCGAACATTGCCGATCGCGCGCGCGCCATGCCGGCGCAGCGCGGCCATGGCGCCGGGCCGCCCGCCATCCAGCATGGCGAACTGCACCACGGCCCCGGCGCTGCATTGGGCTTCCGTCCAGCGCTCGGCCAGCGCCGGATCGTGCTGGTTGCCGCAGAAGCCGGTGAGGAAGGGCGTGCCCGGCGCGGCGCGCGCCAGCCCGGCGGCGAAGGCGGCACGGCCGCGCAGCCCGGGCGGGACGGGTTCGCCCGACAGATGCGCCACCGGCCGCCCGCGGGACCACCAGCCGGCAAGCGCGCCGGCGAGGAAGGCCGAGTGTTCCTGCAGCACCTCGAAGCAGGCGATGTTCGGCCCGGCGATGCGGCCCTGCGTGACGGCGAAGCGCGTGGCCGGAAAGTCGGGCGCGACGGCGGCGACCGGCGTTTCCCCCTGCCCACCATGCGCGATGACGAGCGCCGCGCCGGTCGCAGCGGCGCGCAGCGCCTCCGTGCGTTTCGCGGGGTCGGGCGCCCAGACCGTCTCGACCGCCACGCCGAGCCGCTGCGCCGCGCGCGCAAGCCCCGCCACGCCCGCGGTGTTGAAGGCGCCCGCGCCGGGCGCGCCGAAGAAGACCGCCCGGATCACTGCACGCTGATGCCGAGGGATCGCACCAGCCCGCCGATCTCCCGCACATCCTGCGCGACGAAGGCGGCGAAGTCCGGCTGGCTCATGGCGCGATGCCGGATGCCGTGCTCGTCGAGGCGCCGGCGCATCTCCGGTGTCGCCATGGCGGCAAGCGTCTCCTCATGCAGCCGCGCCACGACGGGCGCGGGCAGGCCCGCCGGGCCGGACAGGCCGAGCCAGTTTTCCACCAGCAGGTCGGACAGGCCAGCCTCGGCCACGGTCGGCACCTCGGGCGCCATCGGTTCCCGCGCGCGCGCCGTCACGGCGAAGGCGCGCAGCCGGCCCTCGCGGATATGGTCGAGGTTCTGCGGCAGGGTGTCGAAGGCAATGGGAATGGTGCCGCCGAGCAGGTCCGCCTGCATCGGCGCGCTGCCGCGATAGGGCACATGCGTCAGCGCGACGCCGGTCTGCCGCTCGAACATCGCGCCGGCGATGTGCGCGACCGATCCCGCGCCGGAGGAACCGAAGCCCGGCGGCGTGCGCTGCGCCCGCGCCCAGTCGATCAGCCCGCGCAGGTCGGTGGCGGGGACGATGTTCCGGTTCGCGACGACGACGAGCGGCGTCGCCCCGATATAGGCGATGTGCGTGAAGCCGCCGACCGGGTCGTAGCCCGCCGTCGGATAGATCGGCGGGGACGAAGTGATCGGCGCGGTGTTGGACAGCATCAGCGTGTAGCCATCGGCCGGCTGCTGCGCGACATGCGCCGCGCCGAGCGTGCCGCCGGCGCCGGGCCGGTTGTCCACCACCACGCGCTGGTTCAGCCGCGCGGTCAGCGCATCGGCCAGCACCCGCGCGACGATGTCGGACGACCCGCCCGGCGGGAAGACGACGACGACGCGGATCGGCCGCGTAGGCCAGGACTGCGCCGAGGCTGGCTGCGCGGCGATCAGGCAGGCGAATGCCGCGATCAGCGGCAGGAACAGGCGACGCATGGCGGATCCTCCATAGGGGCCGGTGCGGGCCTGCAATCATGATGCCGGCGTCAGGCGGGCGGCCAGTCCGGCTTGCGCATGGGCTCCATCGCCGCCGTGTCGGGCTCGATGGCCGCGCCGAGGCCCACGGCGTCGAGCACGGAGCCGAGTTCCAGCATCCCCTCCCGGATCGCCAGCCGCGGCCCACGCGGGGTGTCGGCATAGAGGTCGGGATGCGCTTCCAGGAAGCGCACCGCTTCCGCCTTCGGGCGGCCGGAGAAGCCGTCGACGAAATGGTGCCCGTTCCGCTCCACATGCACGAGGCCCATGGTGCCCACCAGCGCGAGGTCCTGCTGCACGCAGGCGCCGGCCAGCGTCGTCAGGTCCTCCGCACTCATGAAGTAGCGCGGCTCGGGCTCCGCCGCGTTCCAGGCGCGGCAGCGGGCGAGGTTGACCAGCGACCGCCACACCCCCTTGCACGCCTTGGACGATATGCCGGCATAGCCCAGCGCCTTCGCCTGCACGAAGGCGTCGAGCGGGCCGTCGCTCTCATCCACGATCACCGGGCGTTCGGCCGCCAGCGCGCCCATGGCGCCATCCAGCGCCTTCGCGCGCTTCACCGGCTGCTCGATGAAGGCGATCGAGGCATTCAGCCGCGCCAGCCGCGGTTCCGCCTGCATGGCGCGCCACAGGGCGAGCACGCCCTCCGCGTCCTCGTACTGCTCGTTGCCGTCGAGCGAGACGTGGTAGCCGTGCAGCCGGTCGAGCACCGAGGCGATGCGGCAGAGCCGGTCCACATCCGCCGCGACATTGCCTCCGACCTTCAGCTTCCACCAGGCGTGGCGATAGGTGGCGGCGACCTCCTCCACCGTCTCCGGCAGGCCGTCATCGACGCGCGTCGCCTGGTCCGCCGCCGTGATCGGATCGACCAGCCCCACCGTGTGCCGCGCATGCATCCGGCGGGAGGGCGTGAGCGAGCCCAGCATCCGGCCGAAATCTAAGCCCGCGAGATCCGGAATGACGGCATGCGGCGCCATGCCGCCGATGTTCGCGCGCATGCCATTGGCGAAGGACATGCCCCGCGCCTTCAGCAGCGCGTCCAGCATCGCGCGGTCGAGCAGTGCGCGGCCATAGGAGGCGACGAGCGGGTTCAGATCCTCCCTCCCGCAGGCCGCGACATGGTCGGCATAGGCGTTGGCGAAGTGCGCGAAGGCGGTGTCGGCGCCGCCGGTCAGGGTCGCGACGCAGGCGAGGTCGAGCGCGCGCCGCAGCTGCTCCTCGTTCTGCGCATCCGACCAGCGCGGATCCTTGTCGAACCACTTCGCGGCGAGCGTCTCCGCCGCGATCCCCCAGGCCTCCCCGCCGCCCTCGAGGCCGATGCGCGCCCGCACCACCGCCTGCCGCCCATGCGTGACGGTGATGACGCCGAAGCGGAAGGGCATGCGCAGGCGGAAGGGCCATTCGTAGCGCTCGACCTCGAGCAGGCGGAAGCGGGGCGCGGTCATGCGATCGTCTCCTCGAGCGCGCGGAGATAGCCGATGGCGCGCGCGGCGCTGGTCGGCCCGTCCGGGACGTAGTCGAAAGGTTCCACGGCGGCGAAGCCGGCATAGCCCGTGCGGCGCAGCGCGGCGAGGATCGGCCCGAAGCGATCGTCGCCCTGGCCGGGCGAACGCCGGTTGCGGTCGTTGAAATGCACATGCGCGATCAGGCCGGTCGGCACCCAGTGTTCCAGCAAGGCGACGACGGCATCGCTCTCGCCATTCCCGGCGGAACAGGTGTCGAGCATGGTGCGCAGCGCGGGATTGCCGATGCGGCGCACGATCGCGGCCGCCTCCGCGACATTGGTGCACCAGTTGGTCTGGCCGGAATCGAGCGGTTCCAGGCAATAGGTCAGGCCATGCGTCGCCGCGAACTCGCCGGCGCGCGCCATCGATTCCTCCGCCCGCGCCGCGTCGCCTTCCGCCGCGACATGTCGCGCGCCGGGGGAGCCGTGCACAAGCAGCGTCGCGCCGAGATCGGCGGCGAGGCCGACCAGGCGTTCCATCACGTCGAGCGTGCGGGCCCGCAGCGCGGGATCCGCGCTGGTGATGGACAACCCCGCGGGCGCGACGAGCAGCCAGTGCAGGGAGGTGATGGCGGTCCCCGCCTCGGCCGCCGCGCGGCGCAGTTCCACCCGTCGCGACGCGGGCAGCAGGTGCGGCGCCTCGGCATCCAGCGTGAAAGGCGCGACCTCCAGCCCGTCATAGCCGAGTGCCGCCGCCAGCGCGCATTGCGCGGGGAAGTCGAGCTCGCGCACCACTTCGTTGCACAGGCTGATGCGCATCAGGCGATCTCCTCCAGCTCAACCATGCGCCCTTCCTGCGCGGAACGCCGCGCCGCGTCCAGGATGCGGGCGGGGGCGACCGCGCCCGAGGCAAGACCGGCCTCCGGCGCGCGGCGCGTCGCGACCGCGTCGATGAAGGCCGCGAGTTCCGCCGCGACGACCGCCACCGGGTCGGCGGCGGGTGGCTCCGACGCGTCCCGCGCCGCGTGCCCCGGCAACCAGGCGCCGCCGGGGCCGGGCGCGTGGCGGCCGCGGCGCAGGGCGAAGGTCTCGGCGGCGAAATCCACCTCGGCCAGCGCGTCGCGGCCCGCGACGATCACTTCCTTGCGCGTCTCGGCGCCGGGCACCACGGCATCGGGCCAGCGGCCGGGCAGGACGCAGCCGGCCTCGATCAGGCCGATCGCGCCATCGGCGAAGCGCAGCTGGACCAGCGCGAGATCCTCCCGCCCCCGCCCCAGCGGATCGGCCAGCTGCGCGAAGACCTGCGTGACCGGCGCGCCGGCGATCCAGGGCAGCAGGTCGGCGAAATGCACCGCGTCGTTGAGCAGCGCGCCCGAATCGCCCCGCGCGCGCTTGAGGCCCGAGAACCGCGCCGCGAGGTAGTGCAGCGGCCCGAAGGCGCCTTCCGCGACCAGGGCGCGCAAGGCGAGCGCCTTCGGATGGAAACGGAAATACAAACCGACCTGGGCGATGCGCCCGCGCGTGCCGGCCAGCCGCGCGAGCGCCTCGGCCTCGCGCGCCGTCTCGACCGCCGGCTTCTCGAGGAACAGGTGGCGATCCGCGCGCAGCACGGCCTCGGCCAGCGCGGCATGGGTCGGCACCGGCGTGGCGATGATCGCCGCGTCGCACCAGGCGAGGCCGGCCTCGACGCTCTCCGCAAAGCGCAGATCCGCGAATTCGGACGCGACGGCGCCGCGCATCGCCGCATCGGGGTCGAAGGCGCGGACCTCCGCCGCGGCGCCGAGCCGCGCCAGCGCGCGCAGATGCACCCGCCCGAAGGCGCCGCAGCCGAGAAGCAGGATCCGCACGGACATCGCAGCATCGGAGGCGCGCCGGCCGCGCCGCGTCAAGCGCGCCGCTTGACGCGGCGCGGGCGGGGCGGGAACGCTTCGGCCATGTCCGACGATCCGGCCCCGCGCCCGCTGACCGAGGCCGACCTGCCGCGCGCCGCCGCGCTGTCCGCCCTGGTCGGCTGGAACCAGGTCGCGGCCGACTGGGCGCTGTTCCTGCGCGAAGGCGAAGGCCGCGCGCTCGATCATGACGATGCGACGCTCGGCGCGACGGCGGCGGTGATCCGCTACGGCGCCGACCTCGCCTGGATCTCGATGGTGCTGGTGCGGCCGGAATTGCGGCGGCGCGGGCTCGCCACGGCGATGATGCGCTGGGCGGTCGAGGCGCTGCGCGGCACGCGCTGCATCGCGCTCGACGCGACGCCGGCGGGACGGGACGTCTATGCCCGGCTCGGCTTCCGCGACCTCTGGGGCTTCTCCCGCTGGGCGCTGCCGGATGCGCTTCCCGCAGGCGATGGCGTGCGCCCCGTGACGGAGGCCGACTGGCCCGCACTGATGGCCCTCGACACCGCGGCCTTCGGTGCACCGCGGCCGGCCCTGCTGCAGGACTTCGCCGCGCGCGCGAAAGCCCTCATCGCCGTCGATGGGCGCGGCTACGCGCTGGCGCGCGACGGCGCGCGCGGGCCGCAGATCGGCCCCGTCGTGGCGCGCGACGACGCCACGGCGCTGGCGCTGGTGGCCGCGGCGCGCGCCGCGCTCCCCGGGGTGCCGGTGATCGACATTCCGGATGCGCGGATCGCGCTCGCCGTATGGTTCACCGCGCATGGCGGCGCGATGCAGCGCCCCTTCACGCGCATGGCGCTCGGCGCGGACACGCCGGGCGATCCGTCGCTGCTCGCCGCCGTCGCCGGGCCGGAATTCGGCTGATGCGCTTGACGGGTCCGCAAGGAGGGTCGCACCATCCGCGGTAACTGACGGGTTACCGGACCGAGAGGCCGCCTCATGCAAGGCGGCGCGTCACAGGAGGGAAGGACAAGACATGCTCCGCAGGCATCTCCTCGCCGCCGGCGCCGCCGGCATCGCCGCCCCCGCGACGCTGCGCGCGCAGGCCGCCTGGCGGCCCGACCGGCCGGTGACCGTCATCGTCCCCTGGGCAGCCGGCGGATCGACCGACCAGATGGCGCGCATCGTGGCGACCGAGCTCGAGGAAGCCTTCGGCCAGCGCTTCGTCGTGGTGAACCAGCCCGGCGCCTCGGGCTCCATCGGCACGCGCAACGCGATGCAGGCGGCGAAGGACGGCTACACCTGGGCCGCCGGCGCGGCGGTCGATCTCGGCTGCTACAAGGTGCTCGGGCTGCTCGACACCGCGCTGGCAGACTGGCACCTGTTCTTTACCGTCGCCAACGTCAACACCGTCGCGGCCAATCCGGGCTCGGGCTATCGCGACTTCGGCCAGCTGCTGCAGGCGCTGCAGGCGCGGCGCGACATCGCCGTCGCCACCGCCGGCCAGTCCTCGGCCGGGCGCAACATGATGGAGGCGATCCGCGCCGCCGCCCCCAACGTCAACTACCGCAACGCGCCCTACGATGGCGGCAACCCCGCCGTGCTGGCCGCCGTGGCGGGGGAGACGCCGGTCGTCGCGCAGCTGCTGGTCGAGATGGCGGAGATGATCCGCGGCCGCCGGCTGATCCCGCTCGCGGTGCAGGCGGACACGCCGATCACGCTGCAGGGCTTCGGGGAAATTCCCTCGATCAAGCGCTGGCTGCCGAACATCCCGACGCCGCTCAACTATTTCGGCATCTGGGCGCCGAAGGGCGTGCCGGACAACGTGATCGCCGCCATGACCCAGGTGTGGGAGACGCGGGTGAAGGACAGCCAGCGGCTGAAGGACTACGCCGCGGCGCGCGCGGCGGTGTTCGGCCCGCTGCACGGCCAGGCCGCCTTCGACGCCGCCTGGATCATGGTGCGCCAGACCGCCTGGCTCTACTTCGACGGCGGATCGGCGCGCGTCTCCCCTGACACGGTCGGGATCCAGCGGCTGTAATGCTGTCCGCCGACCGCCTGTTCGGCCTGTTCTGGACGGTGCTCGGCGCGGCGATCGTCTTTGAATCCTGGCGGATGGACCGGCTCGAGCAGCAGCACATCAACCCCTGGACGGTCCCCGGCCTGGTGCCGGGGCTGCTCGGCATCGTGCTGGCGCTGTTCGGGGTGGTGCTGGCCGCGCGGCGCGCCCCGCCGAGCGAGATGCCGGTCGAGCAGGACCTGCTCGGCCTCGAGGAACCGCCGCCAGAACCGACGCACGGCACGGACGAGCCCTGGCGGATCGCGCTGTCGCTGCTGCTCTGCCTCGGCTTCGCGGGCGGGCTCGTCGGGAGCGGCCTGCCCTTCTGGGCGGCGGCCTTCGTCTTCCTGTTCCTCGCCATCCTGCTGTTCGAATGGCCGGACCGGCGCGCCGCGGGCACGCTCGCTCGCGGCGCGGCGCAGGCGGCGCTGATCGCGGCGGTGGCCGCGGCGCTTGTCACGCTGGTGTTCCAGGAGGTCTTCCTGGTGCGACTGCCCTGACGCGATGTTCGAAGGCCTCGAACTCCTCGGCGGCGCGCTCGCCTCCTTCCTCCAGCCGCGGCACATCGCCTACACCTTCGGCGCGACGCTGCTCGGCATCCTGGTCGGCTGCATGCCGGGGCTGTCCGCCACGCTCGCGATCAGCCTGCTGACGACGCTGACGATCAAGCTCCCGCCGAACGACGCGATCCTGATCCTGATCTGCGCCTATGTCGGCACGATCTATGGCGGGTCGCGCAGCGCGATCCTGCTGAACATCCCCGGCACGGCGGCGAACGCGGCGGCCTGCCTGGACGGCTACCAGCTGGCGCGCCAGGGCCAGGCGGGGCGCGCGATGGGCGTGGCGACCACGGGCTCGGTCGTCGGCTCGCTTTTCGGCATCGTCTGCCTGGCCATCCTGACGCCGGCGCTGGGCGAGGTCGCGCTGACCTTCCAGTCCTACGAATTCTTCTGGCTCTGCCTGTTCGGCGTGATGATGTCCGGCTCGATCACCGGCACGGATCCGCTGAAGGGCTGGATCATGGGCATCCTCGGCCTGTTCGTCTCGCAGATCGGCCAGGACGGCATCCACGCGCATGAACGCTTCGCCTATGGCAGCACCGACCTCGCCGGCGGGCTGTCGCTGATCCCGACGCTGGTCGGCGCCTTCGGCGCGGCGGAAGTGCTGACGGTGATGAGCGAACGCTTCTCCCGCCCCAAGGTCCACGCGGTCGACAGCATCCTGCCGCGCTTCGGCGACGTGGTGCGCTACTGGCGCACCATCCTGCGGTCCGGCGTGATCGGCGTGTACATCGGCATCCTGCCCGGGGTGGGGGAGGACATGGCCGCCTGGTCCTCCTACGCCGCCGCGAAGCGCGCATCGAAGGAGAAGGAGAAGTTCGGCAAGGGCAGCGTCGAAGGGCTGATCGCGGCCGAGACGGGCGACAACGCCTCGATCCCCGGCGGCATCATCCCGGCGCTGGCACTCGCCATCCCGGGCTCCGCCCCGGCGGCGGTGCTGCTCGCCGCCATGATCATCCACGGCGTCCGGCCCGGTCCGATGCTGATGATCGAGAACCCCACCTTCGTCTACGAGGTGGT
This sequence comes from Roseomonas nitratireducens, assembly GCF_017813355.1. Classification (GTDB taxonomy): domain Bacteria; phylum Pseudomonadota; class Alphaproteobacteria; order Acetobacterales; family Acetobacteraceae; genus Neoroseomonas; species Neoroseomonas nitratireducens. Next base: position 110,030 of record NZ_JAGIYZ010000007.1, on the reverse strand, counting down.
GGCGATGAACGTCTACGCCACCATCGCCATGCTGTTCTTCGGCCTGTTCCTGGTCCGCCCGCTGCTCAAGGTGCTGACGGTCCCGCGCACCATCATCATGCCCTGCGTCTTCGTGCTGTGCACCGTGGGGTCCTTCGCCATCGCGCAGCGGCTGTTCGACGTCTGGACCATGATCGGCGTTGGCGTCGCGATCTTCTTCCTGCGCCGCTTCGGCTACCACGCGGCCCCCTTCGTCCTCGGCCTCGTGCTGGGGGACCTGATGGACAAGTCGCTGCGGCGCGGCCTCGTCATCTCGGACGGGGACCTCACGCCTTTCTTCACCCGGCCGATCTGCGCGGTGCTGGCGGCGCTGACGCTCATCGCGCTGCTTTGGTCGATCCCGGCGGTGGCCGACCGGGTGCGAGGGCTGTTCCGCCGCCCTCAGGCGGCGATGCCGAAATAGGCCGCGGCCAGGATCGCCTGGCCTTCGAACATGTCGCGCCCGGTGGCCGTGGCGCAGCCCGCCGCGCGGGCCGCGGCGATCAGCGGCGTGACCTCCGGGTTCGGGATCACATCCGCCACCGCGACCGCCGGCGACAGCGCCGCGAGGTCGAAGGGCGGCGGATCGCCCGGTGCCAGGCCGAGCGGCGTCGCGTTGACCAGCAGGTCGGGCGCGCCCGCGGTCGCGACCGCGGGAAAGGCCGCGGCCACCTCCGCGGCAAGCGCGGCGGCGCGGCCCGGCACCGCATCCTCCAGCGCCAGCGACGCGACGCCCGCGCGCGCCAGGGCGAAGGCGATGGCGCGCCCTGCCCCGCCGCAGCCCTTCTGCAGCACGCGCCGGCCTTCCGGCGCGATGCCGCGCGCGCGCAGGCCGGCGACGAAGCCCTCCCCGTCGAACATGTCGCCTTCCCAGCGCCCGTCCGGCAGGCGGCGGGCCGTGTTCACGGCACCGGTCAGCCGCGCCGACGGCCCGACGGCGTCGAGCAGCGGCAGCACCGCCTGCTTGTGCGGCATGGTCAGCACCAGCCCGTCGACATTGCCGATCGCCGTCAGCCCGGCCCAGGCGCGCGGCAGGTCGGCCGCGCTCACCTGCAGCGGGACGAAGGCGGCATCGCGGCCGATCCGCGCGAAGAGCGCGTTCCACCAGGCGGGGCTGCGCACGACGGCGACCGGGTCGCCGAGGATGCCAAAGAGCCGCGTCGCGCTGCCGATGCTCACGGCGATTCCTCCCGCCCGCTCGCGCTCGCGCGCAACCAGGCCTCGATCAGGCGCTGCACGGGCAGGCCCGTCGCGATGCCGTTCGACGGCGCGCGGCCCGCTTCGATCGCGTCCAGCACCTCGGTGATCATCGCGCGGTGCGGGCCATGGTCGAAGGCCATGGGGTCGGCGCCGCCGCCGCCCGCGCTGCCATGGTCAATCACCTCCGGCGCGCGACCGGCGACGTGCAGGTCGAGCCGCTCGGCGGCCAGCACCGCGCTACCCCTTGTGCCCGCGATTTCGATGCGTTCGGGGAAGCCGGGGCGGGCGACGGTCGTGGCATCCACCGCGCCGATCGCGCCATTGCCGAAGCGCAGCGCGGCCACGGCCATGTCCTCCGTGTCGATCGCCCGCAGCGGCGATGTGCGCGCGATGCCGCGCACCCCGGCCACGGGGCCGGCGAGATGCAGCAGCAGGTCGAGCGTGTGGATCGCCTGGGTCAGCAGCACGCCGCCACCGTCGCGCGCCTTGGTGCCGCGTCCGGGCGTTGCGAAATACGCATCGTCGCGCCACCAGCGGATGCTGGCGGAACATGACAGGAGGTCGCCCAGCGCGCCATCCGCGACCGCCTGCTTCAGCCGCAGCGCGGCCGGGCGGAAGCGGTGCTGGAACACCACGGCGCCGACCCGGCCCGCCGCGCGCACGGCAGCGTCCAGCGCCCCCGCCCGCTCCCCGTCCCATTCGACCGGCTTCTCGACCAGGATGTGATGGCCGGCGGCCAGCGCCGCCTCTCCCAGCGGCAGATGCGTCGCGGGCGGCGTCAGGATCAGCGCCAGGTCGAGGCCCGGCGCGGCGAGCAGCGCCTCGGCGCTCTCGAAGATCGGCCAGCCCCAGGTGGCGGCGAAGGCGGCGCGGCGTTCGGCCGAGCGCGCCGCACCGCCCAGCACGCGCACGCGCCCCGCCGCCGCGAGGTCCCGCAGCGCCAGCGCATGCGGCTTCAGCGCCATGCCGAGCCCGATGATCCCGACGCCGATCATGCTGCGCGCACGCCGATGCGCGCGAGCCGGTGCGCCGCCGCCGCGTTCACCGCGCCCGCCGGCATCTCGCCTCGGGCGAGGGCGGCGACCTGGTGCACCGTGTCCATCGCCTGGTGCTCCATCGCCTCCGGCGTCATGCCGCCGACATGGGGCGTGGCGATCACGTCCGGCCGGCGCGCGAGAAAGGCGGAAGGCCGCTGGTCCTGCGCACGCCCGACATCCATCGCCGCGCCGGAGAGATGCCCGGCATCGAGCGCGACGGCGAGCGCCTGCTCCTCCACCAGCTCCCCGCGCGAGAGGTTGATGAAGCGCGCGCCGCGCTTCATCCGCGCGAAGGCCGCCGCGTCGAAGAGGTTCCGCGTCGCGGCGTCGGAGATGGCGAGGCAGACGACGATGTCGGACTCCGCCAGCAGCGCATCCATCGGCAGCCGCGCGATGCGCGGGTCCTCCATCGTCGCGAAGGGATCGGCGACCAGCACGCGCATCCCGAGCGCGAGCGCGACCTCCGCCAGCCGCCGCCCGATCCGCCCGAAGCCTACGATGCCGAGGGTGGCTGCCGAGAGCTGCAGGCCCATCCGCCCGACCGGTTCCTCCCCGCGCCGATAGGCCTGCACATGGCCCGATACGTCGCGGGCAAGATCGACCATGAATCCGAGGGCGAGTTCTGTGACGCTGTCCACGAAGCCCGGCGTCGCGCGCGTGACGAGCACCCCGGCCGCGCTCGCCGCCGCGACGTCGATGGTGCTGATGTCGACCGCGACGCGCAGGAAGGCGACGAGGTCCGGCGCCGCGGCGAAGGTCTCGGCCGTGCCGGGCGTGGCGCGGTCCGCGACGATGGCCTGGCAGCCTCGGGCGGCGTCCGCGAGGGCCGAGCCGGACAGCACGGCGGTGCCCGGGTTGCGCACCACTTCCGCATGTCGCTCCAGCGCGGCGAGGGCGCGCGCGCCGTAGTAGCCCTCGAACATCTCCGGCGTATGCGCCAGGAACACGCGCAGCATGATGGCTTCCTTCCCCCGTCGCGCGCAGCCTATCCTCTCCGCACGGGAAGGAAACCGCCGATGCGCTTCGGGCTCGAGGTCGGGGATGCGGTGTCCTTCGCGCGCACGGTCACGGACATGGACATCGCGCTCTGCGCGGCCATCACCGGCGATTTCGATCCGCTGCACATGGACGAGGCGTATGCGCGCGGTACGGCCTTCGGCGCGCGCATCGCGCATGGGGCGCTGATCCTCGGGCTTTGCTCCACCTGCGCCTCGATGGTCGCGCAGCGGAGCATCGCGGCGGGGACGGACGGCACGCCGGCCTCGCTCGGCTATGACCGCGTGCGCTTCCTCAGGCCCGCTTTCATCGGCGACACGCTGACGGCGCGCTACGTGGTCGAAGCGCTCGATGCCGCGGCACGCCGCAGCGACAGCCGGATCGAGGTGCTGAACCAGCGCGGGGAGACGGTGCTCGCCGGCCGACACGTGATGAAGTGGGTCGCGGCGCTGTAAATCCTTCACGAAATCACGCCGAAACCTGTCGAGATCTTTGCCGCTTCACGCGCCTCGACGCACAAAGACTCCTGCACGGCGGGACCCGAACGGGCACATCTGCGGCCACGTTCTTCGGGAGACCCGCATGACCATGCTGACCCGCCGCACCGCCCTCGGCGCCCTTCTCGCCACGCCCTTCGCCGCCCCGGCGATCGCGGCGCCCTGGCGGCCGGACCGGCCGATCGAGTTCGTCGTCGGCTTCGCCGCCGGCGGCGGGACGGACATCGTGGCGCGGCTGTTTGCCCGCCACCTGGAACCGCGGCTCGGCCAGCCCGTCACGGTGGTGAACCGGCCGGGCGCGTCCTCCGAGATCGCGCTGACCTACGTCTCCCGCTCGCGCCCCGACGGGCATGTGATCGGGCTGACCAACATGCCCTCCTTCGTCACCGTGCCAGTGGAGCGGCGGGCGCAGTACACGCTCGATTCCTTCGCCTTCGTCGGCAACATCATGACCGACCCGACCGGGCTGATGGTGAAGGCGGACGGGCCGATCCGCGACCTCGCCGACCTGGTGCGCATGGGGCGCGAACGGCCGGAGGAGCTGACGATCTCCACCTCCGGCATCGGCACCGACGACCACCTGCTGATGGTGATGCTGGAACAGGCGACCGGCGCGCGCTTCACGCTGGTGCACTTCAACGGCGCGCCGCAGCAGCGCACGGCGCTGATGGGCGGGCAGGTGGCCGCGAACACCGTTTCCATCGGCGAATACGCGCCGGCGCCGCAGGGCATGCGCTACATCGCCCATGGCGGGGCGGCGCGCAGCCGCTTCGCGCCGGAGACGCCGACCTTCCGCAGCATGGGCCTCGAGATCGAGATGTATTCCGAACGCGGCATCGTCGTGCCCGCCGGCACGCCGGCCGGCATCCTCGAGCGCCTGCGCGAGGCCGCGAAGGAAGCGGCGGAGGATCCCGCGACGCGCGCGACCTTCGAGGCGCAGTTCATCGAGCCCAACTATGAGCCCGGCGCCACCTGGGAAGCGCGCATGCGGCGCGTCCAGGGGCAGTATGCGGATCTCTGGCGCCGCCAGCCCTGGCGGGCCTGACCTTCAGCGCCGCCCGGTTCACCTCGCGCCGGGCGGCGCACCCTGCATCTGCCACTCCCGCACCGCCTCGAGCGGCCAGAGCAGCATCACCACGTTGAGCAGCAGGTTGTCGCGGATCATCCAGCCCGCGAGCGCCTCCATCCCGATCACGAGCAGGACCGAGGCCAGGACCGGCAGCCGCGCGGCCAGGAAGAAGCCGGCCAGCATCGCGACGCCGTCGCCGAAGGAATTGACGATGCTGTCGCCGTAGTAGTCGAGCGAGGCCGTCACCTCCCGATACCGATCGATGATGAGGGAGGTGTTCTCCACCACCTCCCACGCCCCTTCCATCACCAGCGCCGCCACCGCGCGCCACGCCACCGACCAGCCGGGGCGCAGCCAGCGCAGCAGGGCATAGAAGACGAAGCCGTGCGCGAGGTGCGACAGCGTGTACCAATCCGTCAGGTGCTGCGAATTGCCCGACGACCAGACATCGCCATGCCACAGCGAGACATAGCCGCAGGCGCAGATCCACAGCCGCCCGATCGCGAACTGCGTCGCCGCCACGCCTGCCAGGATCGCGCCCATCGCCGCCCATGGCAGCCACGCCGCCATCACGCCCGCCACCGCGCCAGCAGCATCATCCCACCCCCCGCGAGCAATCCCCAGAAGGCCCCGCCGATGCCGAGGAAGGCGACGCCGGAGGCCGTGACCACGAAGCAGACCAGCGCCGCTTCCCGCCCTTGCGGCGCATGCACCGCGCCGAGCATCGCGCCGCCGAAGGGTGCGAGCAAGGCAAGTCCCGCCACCGCCTGGATCAGCACCGGCGGCGCCGCCGCGACGAAGACCGTCACCGCCCCGGCCAGCAGCCCGAACAGCACGTAGACGCAGCCCGCCACCACCGCCGCCACCCAGCGCCGCGCCGGATCGGGCCCCGCGCCATCCCCCGCGCACAGCGCCGCCGTGATCGCGGCGAGGTTCACCGCATGCGCGCCGAAGGGCGCGGACAGCAGGCTGAAGGCGCCCGTCGTCGCGAACAGCGGCCCCGCTTCCGGCCGGTAGCCATTGGCCGAGAGCACCGCGAGCCCCGGGATGTTCTGCGACGCCATGGTGACGATGAACAAGGGCAGCGCGATGCCCGTCACGGCCGCGAAGGACAGGTCCGGCACCACGAGTTCCGGCCGCGGCACCCATCCTTCCATCGGCATCGGCGCCGATGCCGCGATGACGCCGACCGCGACGGCGACCGCCGCCGGCACGGCGAGCAGCCGGTTGACACGGGCCATCACCGCCCAGGCGAGGATGATGGCGATGCCTGCGACGGGCTGTTCCGCCACCGCGCGCACCGGGGCGAGACAGAGCGTGAACAGGATACCCGCCAGCATGGCATTCGCGAGCGGTGCCGGGATCGCCGCGACCGCGCGCCCGAGCGGCTTCCACAGCCCGGCGATGGTGAGCAGCGCGCCGCAGAGCAGGAAGGCGCCGACCGCCTCGGCGAAGCCGCCCGCCGGCGCGGCCGTGGCCGCGAGCAGCGCCGCCCCCGGCGTCGACCAGGCGACGCTGACCGGCAGCCGCAGCCTCAGCGACAGCACGATACCCGCGAGGCCCATCGCGATCGACAGCGCCATGAGCCCAGAGGCCGCCTGGGCCGGGGAGGCGCCCACCGCCGCGAGCCCCTGCAGCACCACGGCGAAGGAGGAAGCGAAGCCGACGAACCCCGCCAGCAACCCGGCCGAGACCGCCTGCATCAGCGCACCGCCCGGTCGAGCACGGCAGCGAGCGCGGTGATGTCCTCCGGCCTCAATTGCCGGATCTCGCGCGCCAGCCGGTTGGCGAGCTCGGTCGCCTCCGGCGCGAGGCCCGCCGTGTCCAGCACGACGCGCGGATGGGATTGCCGGGCGAGGCGCGCGAGCTCCTCCGCATCGTCCCAGATCAGGCCGAAGAACTCGTTCACCTGGTGGACGAGGCCCGCGGAAGGCCGGCCGCGGCGGCCATGCTCCAGCGCGGAGAGATAGGCCGCCGAGACCTGGAGCGCGGCGGCGAGGTCTTTCAGCGTCACGCCGCGCTGCTCGCGCAGCGCTCGCAGGCGGGCGCCGAAGGGGGTCATGCAGGCGTTATGGAGAAAGGGCGGGGGGAAGGGAACTTCCCCCCGCACCCCCCAACCTTCTTTGTCTTCCGGGGTCAGCCCCCAACGGACAGAAAAGGGAGGGGGCTCGGGGGAGGTTCCCCTCCCCCGACCTTCAAGCCCCCGACAACCGCGTCCGGTCGAACGGCATGCTCCGCAGCCGCTGCCCCGTCAGCGCGAATACCGCGTTCGCCACCGCCGGCGGCACGCCCGGCGTGCCGGGCTCGCCCACGCCGCCCATCGGCGCGTCGCTCTCGACGATGCGCGTGTGCACGCGCGGCATCCGGTCCCGCCGCAGCACCTGGTAGGTGTCGAAGTTGCGCGTCGTCACCTCGCCGCGCTCGAAGCCGATCGCTTCCATGAGTGCCGAGGAAAGCCCGATCGCCGCGGCCGACTGCACCTGCTCCTCGATCGTGCGCGGGTTCACGGCGCGCCCCGGGTCGATCGCGACCCAGAGGTCGTGCACGACGACCTCACCCTCATGCACCGAGACCTCGGCAATGGTCGCGACCTCCGATCCGAAGGGCGATGCCATGGCGACGCCGCGCGCGCGGCGCGTGCCGTCGGCGGCGGTGAATGGCCCGCGCCGCCAGCCGCCGGACAGGTCCGCCGCGGCCTGCAGCAGGGCGCAGTGCCGCTCGGAATGCGCAAGCAGCCCCATGCGCAGCGCGAAGGGATCGCGGTTCGCCGCGGCGGCGATCTCGTCGAGGAAGGATTCGAAGAAGAAGTCGTTCATCGAATGCCCGACGGAGCGCCAGAAGCCGAGATTGACCCCCGGCGGATGGGGCACCGGCACGAATTCCACGCGCTTGGCCGCGAAGCGATAGGGCTTGCCGGTCAGCCCCTCCATCACCGAGCCGTCGACCGGCGGGTTGCCGAGCCGCGCGGCGCCGAAATGCCGCGCGATCGGACCTTCGCCATAGCCCGCCGCCTGGAAGGCGACGATCTCCCCGGCCGCGTCGAGCCCGGCGCGGAAGGTGGCGAAGGAGAGTGGGCGATAGGCGTCGCGGGCGAATTCCTCCTCCCGGCTCCAGATCACCTTCACCGGACGTCCCGTTGCCTTGGCGAGCAGGATCGCCTGCGGATGCGCGTTCGCCGGCCCATAGGCGAAGTGCCGGCCGAAGAAGCCGCCGAGCGGCGGGGAGTGGATGCGCACCTTCTCGGGTTCGAGCTGCGCGGCGCGCGCGGCGCTGGCGCGGAAGAAATCCGGCGCCTGGTTCGGCACCCAGACATCGAGCGAGCCATCCGCGTTGAAGCGCGCGGTGGCGGAGGCCGGTTCCATCTGAGCATGGGCGAGGTAGGGCGCGTCGTACTCGGCCTCGATCACGCGCGCCGCGCCGGCGAGCGCGGCGCGGAGGTCGCCCGCTTCCTCCGCCGTATTGCCCGGCGTGCCGGCGGCGGCCTTCAGGCGGTCGAGCATGGCCGCAGGGGAGAAATCCTCGGCCATCACGGGGCCCTGCAGCGCCGCCCACGCGATCTGCGCCTGGTCGGCGGCCTTCTTCGCGCGCCACCAGCTGTCGGCGACGACGGCCACGGCGCCGGGCAGGCGATGGACGGAATGCACGCCGGGCAGGGCGCGCAGCGCGGCCTCGTTCGTCACCGCGGCAGGCTGGGCGCCGGCGCGCGGCGCGTGGACCACGGCGGCGAGCAGCATGCCATCGACCTTCACGTCGATCGCGTAGGTGACCTTGCCGGTGGACCTGGCGCGGACATCGAGCCGCGGCTGCGGCCGGCCGATCAGGCGGAAGCCGGCGGGATCCTTCAGCGGCACGTTGGCCGGCGGGGCGAGCGCGGCGGCCGCCTCGGCCAGTTCGCCATAGGCCAGCGCGCGACCCGTGGCGGCGTGGACGACGCGGCCCGGCTCGGTCGCCAGCGTCCCGGCCGGCACGGCCAGGCGCGCGGACGCGGCCTCGACCAGCATCGCACGGGCGGTGGCGCCGAGCGTGCGGAAATGCGCGAAGGATGAGCGGACGGAGAAGGACCCGCCCGTGAAGCGGGCGTTGCCGCCCTGCATGACGCGGAAATCCTCGCCCGCCGGCGCGCAGGTAACGCTGAAGCGCGCCGGGTCGGCGTCGAGCTCCTCGGCGACGATCTGCGCGATGGCGGAATCGATCCCCTGCCCGCCCTCGACGAAGGGGTTCTGCAGGTGCACCACGCCGTCGGGCGCGATGCGGAGATAGACGCCGACCTTGGTCGCGTGCCGCAGCGCGGCCGCGGCGGAACCCTGCGCCGCCGGCCGTCGTGCCGGCAGGGCGAGGCCGAGAAAGAGCCCCGCCCCGGCCGCGGCAAACATCCCGCGGCGGGAGAGGTTCACGGGGCGGCCCTCGGGCAGCATGTCCTCGATGCGCATCGCCGCCTCCCTCAGCCGGCCTCGGCCGCGGCGCCGATGGCGGCGGCGACGGCGTTGTAGGTGCCGCAGCGGCAGATGTTCGTCATCGCCTCCCGCACCTGCTCGGGCGTCGGCTTCGGCGTGGCGGAGAGCAGCGCGGTCGCCGCCATCACCTGGCCGGACTGGCAATAGCCGCATTGCGGCGCCTGGTGGGCGACCCAGGCCTCGACGACGCGGCGGCCGACCGGATGCTCCTCGATCGCCTCGATGGTGGTGATCCGGTGCGCCGCGGCGACCTCGACGGTCATCGAGCAGGATCGCGTCGCCTCCCCGTCCACCAGCACGGTGCAGGCGCCGCATTGCGCGACGCCGCAGCCGTACTTGGTCCCGGTCAGGCCGAGCTGTTCCCGCAGCACCCACAGCAGCGGCGTGTCGCCTTCGACCTCAACCCGGTGGATGCGCCCGTTGACGTTGATCTCGAGCATCGCCTGCCCCCGCCACCCTGTCCTTGCGGCGCAAGATGGTGCCTGGAAGGCGTCCGGGGAAGTGTGAAGGCCGGGCCGGTTACGTGCCGAAACGCGCCGGTGTCACGGCCAGGCGGCGGCGGGGGGCAGGGACATCAGGATCGCCTCGACATTGCCCCCGGTCTTGAGCCCGAACAGCGTGCCGCGGTCATGGATCAGGTTGAACTCCACGTAACGGCCGCGGCGGATCAGCTGCGCGCGGCGTTCCTCCGGCGTCCAGGCCTCGTGCATGCGGCGGCGGACGATGGGCAGGTAGCCTTCCAGGAAGGCGAGGCCGACATCCTTGGTGAAGGCGAAGTCGGCTTCCTGCCCGTGGCCGGGCGTGCGGTCGCCGAGCCAGTCGTAGAAGATGCCGCCCAGGCCGCGGGGCTCGTTGCGGTGGGGCAGGAAGAAGTATTCGTCGCACCACTGCTTGAAGCGCGGGTAGTAGCCCGGGTCGGCGCGGTCGCAGGCGGCCTTGTAGGCGGCGTGGAAGCCGATCGCATCCTCCTTCGCCTCGGCGCTGTCGGGAAACATCGGCGTCAGGTCGCCGCCGCCGCCGAACCAGGCCCGGGTCGTGACGATGAAGCGGGTGTTCATGTGCACCGCCGGCACGCGCGGGTTCTGCATGTGGGAGACGAGGGAGATGCCGGTCGCCAGGAAGCGCGGATCCTGGTCCGCCCCCGGGATCTGCTTGCGGAAATCGGGGGAGAACTCGCCGAAGACGGTCGAGACGTTCACGCCCACCTTCTCGAACACCCGCCCGCGCATGACGGACATGACGCCGCCCCCGCCCTCGGGCCGGGTCCAGGCGGTGCGCTCGAAGCGCCCGGGCGGGTCGCCGGCATGCGGGCCGGCGGCGAGCTCGTCCTCGATCGCCTCGAAGGCGGCGCAGATGCGGTCGCGCAGGCTTTCGAACCAGGCGCGGGCCTGGCCGGCGAGGGGGTGGTCCGCCGGCGCGGTGGCCATGTGGCCGGCGGTTTTCACTTCATTCATGTAACGCTCCCTAAGTGTCGGGCCGGGTGGCATGGACACCCCGCGCAAGCCACCCTTATAAGGGCCGCCGCGCGGGGTGGGCAGCGCGCGAGACAGTGCGCGCCCCCGCAAGCGTGGCGGGTGCCATTCGCGGCACCCCGGGTCGAGACGATGCAGCCGACGCCGCCCGAGGCGCGCCGGCGGAAGGGATGGTAGGCATGGCTGACAGTGGCGGGGCTGCCGCGACCGACGGTACGCCGCGGCGTGATTTTCTCAACCTTGTGACGGCGTCCTTCGCCGCGGTGGGCGTCGGCGCGGTGGCGTGGCCGTTCATCGCCTCGATGCAGCCGGCGCGCGACGTGCTCGCGCTCGCGAGCACCGAGGTCGACCTCGCCCCGATCGTCGAGGGCCAGGCCGTCACGGTGATGTGGCGCGGCAAGCCGGTCTTCGTCCGCCATCGCTCGGCGGCCGAGATCACCTCGGCGCGCGAGGTGCCGGTCTCCCAGCTGCCCGACCCCGCGCCCGACCAGGCCCGCGTCCAGAAGGACCAGTGGCTCGTCGTGCTCGGCGTCTGCACGCATCTGGGCTGCGTGCCGCTCGGCCAGAAGCCGACCGACGCCCGCGGCGACTACGGCGGATGGTTCTGCCCCTGCCACGGCAGCCACTACGACACGGCCGGCCGCATCCGGAAGGGGCCCGCGCCGCGGAACCTTGAAGTTCCGCAATACGCCTTCACGTCCGACACCAAGATCAGGATCGGTTGAGGAGCGCGGATATGGCGATCGGTCTTCACAACAGCGATTTCAAGAACCCGGTGGTGCGCTGGATCGACCAGCGCATGCCGATCTTCACGATGATGCAGAAGGAGTACGGGACCTTCCCGACTCCCCGGAATTTCAACTACTTCTGGAATTTCGGCGCGCTCGCGATGGTCAACCTGATGATCATGATCGCGACCGGCATCTTCCTGGCGATGCACTACACGCCGCACACCGCCTACGCCTTCGACAGCGTCGAGCGGATCATGCGCGACGTGAACTTCGGCTGGCTCATCCGCTACGTGCACATGAACGGCGCCTCGATGTTCTTCATCGTGGTGTTCATCCATATCTGGCGCGGCATGTACTACGGATCGTACAAGGCGCCGCGGGAACTGCTGTGGATGCTCGGCGTCGTCATCTTCCTGCTGATGATGGCCACCGCCTTCATGGGCTACGTGCTGCCATGGGGCCAGATGTCCTTCTGGGGCGCCACCGTCATCACCAACCTGTTCTCGGCATTCCCGCTGGTCGGCGACTGGATCGTCGCCCTGCTGTGGGGCGGCTTCAGCGTCGACAACCCGACGCTCAACCGCTTCTTCAGCCTGCACTACCTGATGCCCTTCGTGATCGTCGGCGTGGTGTTCCTGCACGTGGTGGCGCTGCACATCACCGGCTCGAACAACCCGCTCGGCGTCGAGCCCAAGGGCCCGCAGGACACGCTGCCCTTCCACCCGTACTACACGGCGAAGGACAGCTTCGGGCTGGTGATCTACTTCATCGTCTTCGCCTGCCTCGTGTTCTTCGTCCCGAACATGCTCGGCCACCCGGACAACTACATCCCGGCCGACCCGCTGGTGACGCCCGCGCACATCGTGCCGGAATGGTACTTCCTGCCCTTCTACGCGATCCTGCGCGCGGTGCCGGACAAGCTCGGCGGCGTGCTGCTGATGTTCGGCTCGATCGCGGTGCTGTTCGTGCTGCCCTGGCTCGACAGCAGCCCGGTCCGCTCGATGCGCTTCCGCCCGATCGCGCGCATCTCCTTCCTGCTGTGGACGGTCTGCTTCTTCGTCCTGATGTACTGCGGCGCCATGCCGGCGGAGGAGCCGTACGTCACGATCAGCCGGCTCGCGACCGCCTACTACTTCGCGTACTTCCTCGTGATCCTGCCGCTGCTCGGGCGCCTTGAGCGTCCGCTGCCGCTGCCCGAGAGCATCGCGCGCGCCGTCCTCGGCGGCGGCCCGCTGCCCGCCGGCGCCGCGGCGAAGCCGATGGAGAAGGCCTGACCATGCTTCGTTCCACGCTGAAGGCCTTCGCCATCCTCGGCGGCCTGCTCGCCATCGCCCCCACCCCCGCCCGCGCGGCGGGGGAAGCGATCGCGATCCCCGACACCCGCTTTTCCTTCGACGGGATCTTCGGGACCTATGACCGCGCCAGCGCCCAGCGCGGCTTCCAGGTCTACAAGGAAGTCTGCTCCGCCTGCCATTCCATGCGGCTGCTGTCGTACCGCAACCTGCGCGAACTGGGCCTGACGGAACAGCAGGTCGCGGCGATCGCGGCGCAGTTCACGGTGGTGGACGGCCCGAACGACGAAGGCCAGATGTTCGAGCGCCCGGGGCGCCCGTCCGACCGCTTCCGCCGCCCCTTCCCGAACCAGCAGGCGGCGCGCGCGGCGAACAACGGCGCCTATCCGGTCGACCTTTCGGTCATCACCAAGGCGCGGCTCGGCGGCGCGGACTACGTCTTCGCCCTGCTGACCGGCTACCAGGACCCGCCGGCCGGCGTGACCATGATGGATGGCATGAACTACAACCGGTACTTCCCGGGCCACCAGATCGCCATGGCCGCGCCGCTCAACCCCGACCAGGTCGAGTATGCCGACGGCACGCCCGCGACGGTCGAGCAGATGGCGCGCGACGTCACCACCTTCCTCGCCTGGGCCGCCGAGCCGGAGCTCGAGCAGCGCCGCGCCATGGGCGTGAAGGTGATCCTGTTCCTGACGATCCTCGGCGGCCTCGCCTATGCCGTGAAGCGGAAGGTCTGGGCCGACGTGCACTGACGCGGCGGCGGCCCCCCGGGGCCGCCTCGCGCGCCGGCACCGATGGTCTGACGGCATGCAGCCGGTCCGGGGGCTTCCCCGGGCCGGTTTTTCTTTGCGCGGGCATGGCGCGGCGGCGCTGCCGTGCCACTTGGCGCAGCCTGCGGATTCCTGCCAGTTTCCGCAGGAGCGACCCGGCCGCCCAGAAGGCCGGGCAGGAACGACAGGGAGCGCGAGATGAAGGTCAATCCCGGCGGCAAGACGCCGCGCCGAATCACGGCCGCCGAAGCCGCCGCCCTGGTGAAGTCCGGCGACTGGCTCGACTACGGCGCCATCACCGCGCAGCCGGATGTCTTCGACGCCGCGCTCGCGGCCCGCTCGGCCGAACTGAGCAGGGTCGGCATCCGCAACTGCCTTTCGGTCCGCCCGCGCGCGGTGCTGGAAGCCGACCCGACGGGCGAGCACTTCCAGTGGTTCAGCCTGCATTTCTCGGGATACGATCGGAAGAAGCACGATGCGGGGATCAGCCACTACATCCCGGTCAATCTCGGCGAGATTCCCGACTACTACCGTCGCTTCATCGATCCGATCGACATCGTCATCCTGAAGACGCGGCCGGCCGACAAGGACGGCTTCTTCAACTTCGGCAACGCGAATCTCTGGCATCGCGCCGTGATCGAGCGCGCGCGCGTCGTGATCGTAGAGACCAACCCGAACATCCCGCTGGGCCATGGCGAGCAGAACGGCGTCCATGCCGGGGAAGTCGACTTCATCATCGAGGGCGACGGGGCGCCGGTCGCGGAATTGCCGAGCACCGCGCCGACCGAGGTGGACCGCGCCGTCGGCCGGCTGATCGCGAGCGAGATCGAGGACGGCGCCTGCCTGCAGATCGGCATCGGCGGCATGCCGAACGCGGTGTGCTCCCAGCTGCTCGATTCCGGCCAGAAGGACCTCGGCATCCATACGGAAATGCTGACCGACGGCCTGGCCGAGCTCTACCGCGCCGGGCGCGTGACGAATGCGCGCAAGCAGCTGCATCCGGGCAAGTCGGCCTATTCCTTCGCCCTCGGCTCCCGCGCGCTGTACGACACGATCGACGGCAACCCCGACTTCCACTGCCTGCCGGTGGAAGCGACGAACCTGCCCGACGTCATCATGCGCAACGACCGCGTGGTCGCCATCAACAACACGACGCAGATCGACCTGCAGGGCCAGGCGGCGTCCGAGAGCGACGGCCACCGCCACATCAGCGGCACCGGCGGGCAGCTGCAGTTCGTGCGCGGCGCCTATGCCTCGAAGGGCGGGAAATCCTTCGTCTGCCTGTCCTCCACCTATGAGCGGAAGGGCATCCGCAAGAGCCGCATCGTGCTGGAACTGACACCCGGGAACGTGGTGACGACGCCGCGGTCGGACATGATGTACGTCGTCACCGAATACGGCATCGCGAACCTGAAGGGCCGCTCGGTGGCGGAGCGGGCGAAGGCGCTGATCGGCCTCGCGCACCCCGACTTCCGGGAAGGGTTGGAGCGCGAGGCGCGGGCGAAGGGGCTGATCCCGCGCTTCTACTGACCGCGCGCCGGCCGCCTAGCCACCGCCTCCACCTCGATCAACGCGCCGCGCACCAGCCCGGTCACGCCGATGCAGGTGCGCACCGGCCGCCCGCCTGGCGGCAGGGCCTCGGCGTAGGCCTCGTTCATCGCCGCATAGTCGCGCGCGAAGGCGCTGAGATAGACCCGGACGGAAATCAGGTCGCCGAGCCCGAGCCCCAACGCGCCGAGCGCGCGCGCGAGATTGCCCATGGTCCGCGTCGTCTGCGCGGCGATCCCGTCCGGCAGCGGCGCCTCGGGGTCGTCGAGGTCGCGCGGGAACTGCCCCGTCAGGAAGACGAAGCCATCCGCTTCCACCGCGTGGGAGGAAGGCGAGACGGAAGGCGGGAAGCCCGCCAGAATGTGGTGGACGGTGCCGGTCATTCCTCGCGCTTCGCGCCGTCGAGCAATGCCTTGCGCCGCGCCTCGGCGCGGGCGTCGTTGGCCTTCTCGGCCTTGGTGCGGCCGTGCTTCGCCCGGTTCGCGGCGGCCGCCGCGGCGTCCTCCGTCCGCGCCTTCGCCTTGCGGGCCTTGTTCAGGTTGACGATCTCGGCCATGGGGCGAGGATACCGCGCCACCGCATCCGGGGAAACGCCATGCCGACCATCTCGCTGACCGCCGCCGACGGCCACCGCCTGACCGCCTATCGCGCCGGGCCGCAGAATGCCGCCCGCGCCCTTGTCGTGGTGCAGGAGATCTTCGGCGTGAACCGCCACATGCGCGCCGTGTGCGACCGCTTCGCGGCCGAGGGCTATGCCGTGATCGCGCCCGCCCTGTTCGACCGCGTCGGCCCGGGCATCGAGCTCGGCTACGAGGCCGCCGACGTCGCCCAGGGGCGCGAGCTGCGCGGCAAGATCGACGCGGGGCTGACCGTGCTCGACGTGCTGGCCGCTGCCGCGGCCCTGCCGCGCGGGGCGAAGCGCGGCATCGTCGGCTATTGCTGGGGCGGCACCGTCGCCTGGCATGCCGCGACCCGCACCAGCGCCTTCTCCGCGTCCTGCGGCTGGTATGGCGGCGGCATCGCCGCGGCCAAGGACGAAGTGGCGCGCTGCCCCGTCCAGCTGCATTTCGGGGAGGCCGACGCCTCCATCCCCATGACCGACGTCGCCGCCATCCGCGCCGCCCAGCCGGGCGTCGAGGTGCTGGTCTATGGCGGCGGCCACGGCTTCGGCTGCGACGAGCGCGGGTCCTATGTGGAAGCCGACTACCGGCTGGCGCAGGAACGCACCCTCGCCTTCTTCGCCAAGCATCTCTGACCGGAGCGGGCGGGGCACGCCGCCCCGCCCCGCCGCGTCACTGCGGCTGGATGCCGGCGGCGCGCGCCGCCGTGCCCCATTTCTCCATCTCCGCCTGCACGAAGGCGCGCATCGTGTCGGGATCGTTCATCACGATCTCGGCGCCGAGCGTGCGGTGGCGGTCGACCACGGTCGGGTTGCGCAGCGCCGCGTGGATGTCGGTGTTGAGCTTCGCCAGCACCGGCCGCGGCAGGTTCGCCGGCGCGATCACCATGCCCCAGGTCGAGGCCTCGAAGCCCGGGAGCAGCGCCTCGGCCATGGTCGGGACGTCGGGCAGCTGCGGGCTGCGCCGCGCGCCGGTGGTCGCCAGGGCCTTCAGCGCGCCGGACTGGATGTGCGGCAGCGCGGCGGGAACCGTGTCGAACATGATGTTCACGCGGTTCGCGATCAGGTCCGGATGCGCCTGGGTCGATCCCCGATAGGGCACGTATTCCAGCTGGATGCCGGCGCGCTGCGCGAACAGCACGGGGGCGAGCCGCACCACGCCGCCGGTGCCGGCGAAGGTGACGCCCGGGTTGCGCTTCGCGTGGTCCACCAACTCGGCCGGCGTGTTCGGCGCGAAGGCGCGTGGCGCGCAGAGCACCAGTGGCGTGGCAGTGGTCTGCGTCACGAAGGTGAAGTCACGCATCGTGTCGAAGGGCAGCCGGTAGAAGGCCGCGTTCACCGGATGCCCGACCGAGACCAGGCCCAGCGTGTAGCCATCCGCCGGGCTGCGCGCGACGACCTCGGTGCCGATCACGCCATCCGCGCCGGCGCGGTTCTCGACCGGCACGGGCTGCCCCCAGGTGGCGGAGAGCGGCTCGGCGATGAGCCGCGCGGTGATGTCGGAGACGCCCCCGGGCGTATACGGCACGACGATGCGCACGGCGCGCGTCGGGAAGGCGCCCTGCGCGCCGGCGCCGCGGCCGGCGAGAAGGCCAGGCAGCGCAAGCGCGGTCGCGCCCAGCGCGCGGCGGGTGATGGTCATGGCGTTCCCTTTCTCGGTTCGTTTTCGTCCCAGTCCCGCCATCCTGGGCGCGGCGGCCGTGGAACGGAAGCGCCGGCGTGTCGTGACCGGCGGCCGAAAGCGGCGTAATCGGCGCGCATGAGGATCCTTGCGATCGAAGGCGCGCTCGCCCGCTGCTCCGCCGCCCTGCTGGCGGAGGGGGAGGTGCTGGCGGCCGAGGCCGAGGACGCCGCGCGCGGCCACCCTTCCCTCCTGCCCCGCATGGCGGCCTCCGTGCTGGCGCGCGCGGGCCTCGCCGCGCCGGCGCTCGATGCGGTGGCGGTGGGGGGCGGGCCCGGAGGCTTCACCGGGCTGCGGGCGGCCATCGCGCTGGCCGAGGGCATCGCCCGCGGGGCCGGCCTGCCGCTGGTCGGCGTGACGACGGGCGAGGCCCTGGCGGCCGCGCTGCCACCGGGCAGCGGCGCGGTCTGGGCGGTGCTGGACCACCGCCACGGCCGGGTCGTGATCGAGGCCTTCGCGCCCGGCGCGGCCATCCCCGCCCCGCCGGCGATCCATCACGTCGATGCGCTCCCCCTGGCGCCGCCGGGGCTGATCCTGCTCGGCGACGCCGCGGTGGCGGTCGCCGCCGCCCTCGCCGCGCGCGGCGACGCGGCCGAGGCCCGGCCCGGCCTGCCGGACGCCGCGGCCGTGGCGCGCATCGCCGCCAGCCGCCTGGCCGGCCGATTGCCGCCACGGGATGCCGCGCCGCTCTATGCGGAGCCGCCGGCCGTCACGCTCCAGCCGCGGGCAACTTCCCCCTGAGCGACGCGGCCATCCTGCCGATCGGCGCCGAGGCCGCGCCGCTGCTCGCCGCTTTGCATGCGGAGGCCTTCGCGCCCACGGATCGCTGGGGGGCGGAGGCGATCGGCCTGCTGCTGTCCCTGCCCGGCCATTTCGGCCTGGTCGCCGCGCCGGGGGATGCGCCGTCCGGCTTCGCGCTAGGCCGCGCCGCGGCGGGGGAGGCGGAGGTGCTGACGATCGCGGTCCGGCCCGACGCCCGGCGCGCCGGGCTCGGCCGCGCCCTGATGCGCGCGCTGATGGCCGAGGCGGCGCGGCGCGGCGCGGCGGACCTCTTCCTGGAGGTTTCGGAGGCGAATGCATCCGCGCGCGCGCTCTATGCGGGCCTCGGCGCGGCGGAGGCCGGGCGGCGGCGGCGCTACTACGCCGACGGATCGGATGCGCTGGTGCTGCGGATCGACCTCACCCGCCCCGGCGGATGAGAAGGCGGAGCAGGCCGCCCGGCCCCTCCTCGGCCGCCAGCACGGCATGGCCCTGCTCGGCGGCGGTGCGGGGGACGTTGCGGCGTGGCTCCTCGCCCTTGAGCAGGACTTCGAGCGATTGCCCGGGGGCGAGACGATCCAGCGCCAGGCGCACGCGAACGAATGTCATGGGGCAAGTCTCGCCCGTGATGTCCAGGCTTGAATCCGCCTGGAATTCTTCGCCACCGACAAGAAATGACCGAGCTTTCATCTATTTTATCTCTCCCGCAATTGCGGCTTGTCGGGATGGTGGCTAGAAGGCCGCATTGCCATGGTTTTGGGGGGCATGTCGAATGGCCGAGTCGAATCCGAGTTCGGAACTTCTGGGGCTCACCGCCCAGATCGTTTCGGCGCATGTGTCGCACAATCCCGTCCCCGCCAGCGAATTGCCGGGGCTGATCCAGGAAGTGTTCCGCACGCTCTCGGGCGTGGGCACGCGCCCGGCGCCGGAGCCCGAGCGGCCGCAGCCCGCCGTGCCGATCAAGAAGTCCATCACGCCGGGCTACCTGATCTGCCTCGAGGACGGGAAGAAGCTGAAGATGCTGAAGCGGCATCTCAAGACCGCCTACAACATGTCGCCCGACCAGTACCGCGAACGCTGGGGCCTGCCGGCGGACTACCCGATGGTGGCACCCGACTACGCCAAGCACCGTTCCTCGCTGGCGAAGAAGATCGGCCTCGGCACCACCCCGCGCTCGCGCGGCAAGGGCAAGGGCTGACCCACCCCACGGGGATTGGCCCGGCACGGCCGGCGGGCGTATGGTCCGCCGCCGCGCCGGGATGGGCGCCGCATGACAACGGGGCGACGACCGCCGCATGGAGACCCGCACCAAGCCTCGGCCTGACGCGCCGGACCAGGGCGCGTCGCGCATCGAAAGGCTCTGCATCGAGCAGGGGCTGAAGATGACAGGGCAGCGCCGCCTTATCGCGCGCGTCCTGAGCGAGGCCGAGGACCATCCGGATGTCGAGGACGTCTATCGCCGCGCGCTGGCGCTCGACAACAAGGTCTCGATCGCGACCGTCTACCGCACCGTCCGGCTGCTCGAGGAAAAGGGCATCCTCGAACGGCGCGACTTCGGCGGCGGACGCGCGCGCTACGACCCCGCGGATCGCGGCCAGCACCACCACCTGATCGATGTCGACACCGGCAAGGTGATCGAATTCGCCGACGAGGAGTTCGAGGCCCTGGCCCGCGCCATGGCGCGCCGACTCGGCTTCTCGCTCGTCGGCCAGCGGCTGGAACTGTTCGGCCGGAAGATCGACCCCGACCCTACCCCCAGCCCGGCACCGCGCCGGCGCGAGGCGCGCGACGCATGAGCGACCTGGACGCAGACCCCGGCTTCGGCGAACTCCGCTCCGGCAATCTCGGCGTGCGCCTCGCCGTAGACGCGGCCGAGATCGATGCCGTGCAGGCGCTGCGCTACCGCGTCTTCTACGAGGAAATGGGCGCGCATCCGGACGCCGCGACGGCGGCGACGCATCGCGACCGGGACGATTTCGACGCCGTCGCGGACCACCTGCTGGTGGTCGACCACGACAAGGGCGAAGGGGCGAAATCCGTCGTCGGCACCTACCGGCTGATCCGCCGGCCCGCCGCCGCGCGGCTCGGGCGCTGGTACTCGGCCGCCGAATACGACATCTCCCGCATCATCGCCTTCGAGGGCGAGTTGGTGGAATGCGGCCGGTCCTGCGTCGATGCCGCCTATCGCACCCGCGGCACGCTGCAATTGCTGTGGGGCGGCATCGCGGCCTACGTCTTCAAGCACAAGATCGCCATCCTGTTCGGCTGCGCGTCGCTGCCGGGCACGGACCTCGACGCGCTGGGCGACCAGCTCACCTACCTCGCGGCCAACCACATGGCGCCGGAGGAGATCCGCCCGCGCGCCCTGCCGGAACGCTACGTGCCGATGCTGCGCAAGGACCCGGCGACGATCGACGTGAAGCGCACGCTGGTGGACCTGCCGCCGCTGGTGAAGGGCTATCTCCGCCTGGGCGGCTTCGTCGGCGACGGGGCGGTGCTGGACACGCAGTTCAACACCACCGACGTCGCGGTGCTGGTGAAGACGGACCAGATCACGGACAAGTACTACCGGCACTACGAACGCAAGGTGCGGGAGGCGTAGGCGGGCGGGGGGAGAAGTGAACTTCTCCCCCCTGGCCCCCCCCTCAACCTTTTTTGTCTGTTGGGGGCGGGCACTACGCCTCGCGCACCTTCTGCACGCGAAAGCCCTTTAGCCCCTTCTTCTCGACGGCGGCGAGGAACGCGTCCGAGACGAAGAGTTCACCTCCCCCAAAGTACGCATCCACCCACAGGTGTCGGCCCGCGATCACCGCCCGCGAGACGCACAGGTCGTCGACGGTGCGCAGCACCTCGTTCAGGGTCTTGCGGCGCTGTCCCTGCTTGCCGATGCATTCCTCGGGCAACAACGAGTTGATGCGCACCAGCGGGTTCATGATGAAGTACTGGCCCGGCGCGACTTCCCGCCCATCAAGCCGCTCGATCGGCTTGCCATTGGGCCGGCGGATGATGATCGGGAAGAACTGGTGCAGCCCAGGCTCGAAAGCTTCCACCACCTCCCGGAATTCTGCCGAGATGCCCCATCGGGCCACGACCGGAAGAAAGTCGGCGAGCGTCTTCTGCCGTGATGTAAGCCAGAACTCGGTCTTCACATCGCCCGCATCGAAGCGGACGCCCTTGTTGCCGAAGTCCATACCGAGCCAGCGGCATCGCTCGTAGGCGGTGTCGGTGAGCACGCCAGCGCCCGGCCCCTCCTTTGGTGCCCCGCGGACGTCCGGCGAAAATCGCGGATCGTCCGAGAACGCGATGATCGCCGCCATTGGATCCCCCAACTCCCCCTCCCGGTACCCAAACGATAGAAAAGGGAGGGGGTTCGGGGGAGGTTCCCCTCCCCCGACCTTTCACTCGTAAGGCGGCACCACCCCCGCACGCGGCTCCACCGGCAGCATCCGATCCAGCCCCGTCATCCGCTCGAACAGCGCCGCCACCTGCAGCGCGCGGGCGTCCTGCCGCGGCGGTGCCACCACCTGCAGCCCAACCGGCCGTCCGTGCTGGTCGAAGCCGCAGGGCACCGCGACGGCCGGGCAGCCGGCCAGCGTCGCGAAGGCGTTGATCAGCGACCCGCCCATGTAGTTTTCCAGCACCTGCCCGCCGATCTTCTCCGGCGCGCGGAGGTTCACGTCGAAGGCGGGGGTGGACGCGCCCGGCGTCACCAGCACGTCGCAGCGGGCGAAGATGTCGCGGAGGGATCGGAAGAAGCGCGTCCGCTCATGTTCCGCCCAGGCGAGGCGGGAGGGCGTCTCGGACAGGCCGCGCTCGGTCTGCCAGACGATGTCGGGCTTGAGCAGCTCGCGCTTGGTCGCGAGCAGTTCCTCCCGGTCCACCACGAAGTGCTGGCTGCGCAGCACAAGGAAGGCGTCGTTCAGCGCGCCGATCTCCGGGTGCGCTTCCTCCACCGCGATGCCGAGGCTTTCGAAGCGCCGGACCTCGCGCGCGCAGATCGCCGCCGTCTCCCGGTCCATCGGCAGGGCGCCGCCGAAATCGGTGGTGAAGGCGATCCGTAGCGGCTTCTCGGCCTCGGCGGCCGCGACGGCGGCGGCGTAGGACCGCGCCGGCGCCTCCCAGGTCAGCGGGTCGTCCAGGTCCCAGCCCGCCATGGTGTCGAGGAACAGCGCCAGGTCGGGGATGTTGCGCGCCATCGGCCCCTGGACGGACAGCATGGACCAGAGATCCTCCTGCGTGCCGCGCGTGACGCGCCCGGGGGATGGCCGCAGCCCGACGACGGAGCAGTAGGTGGCGGGGCGGCGGAGCGATCCGCCATGGTCGGATCCATGGGCGAGCCACACTTCGCCCGTGGCCAGCGCGACGGCGCCGCCGCCGGTCGATCCGCCGCAGGTCAGCGCGGTGTTCCACGGGTTGCGCGTGCGGCCGAACACCTCGTTGAAGGTCGATCCGCCGGCGCCGAATTCGGGCGTGTTGGATTTCGCGATGACGATGCCGCCCTTGCGCTCGATGCGCTCCACGACCGGGTCGCTGCGCGTGGGCACGTGGTCGGCGAAGATCGGGCTGCCATAGGTGGTGCGGACGCCGGCAACGTCGCTCAGGTCCTTGATCGCGACCGGCAGGCCGGCGAGCCAGCCGGCCTCGCCTTCCGCGTCCCGCCTTTCGCCGCGCATCAGCGCCCTGGCGTGGTCGCGCGCGCGGTCGAGGCAGAGGGTGGGCAGGGCGTTCACCGCGGGCTCGACCTCGGCGATGCGCGCGGCGGCGGCGTCGATCAGGTCGAGCGGCGTGATCTCCCGCGCCCGCAGCTTCGCCACCGCGTCGGTTGCGGTCAGGCGGATCAGTTCGTTCGGCATGGCAGTTTCAGTCCAGGGGAATCGCGGCTTCGACGACGTGGTCCAGCCCCGGCGCATCCGGGCTGGTCAGCGCCATGCGCAGCCGGAGCACCTTGCCGGGCCCGGCCATGCCGCGCGCGACCTGCTCGATCTCGCGCTGGGCGGTGACGCCCACCTGTTTCAGGAATTTCCGCAGTTCCATGTTGAAGCGGTCTTCGTCCATGGCATGTCTCCTCGGCGTCCTGGCCGGTTCCGTGGCCGGCCCGCGCGCGGCTAGCCTGCACCCGAAAGGAGCATCACGCCATGTACACGCCGCCCGCCTTCCGCGAGGACCGCCCCGAGGTGCTGCGGGAGATCATGCGCGCGGCGCGCCTGGCGCTGCTGGTCTCGGCCGCGCCCGATGGCGGCGCGCCGGAGGCGACGCACCTGCCGCTGATGCTGGAGGTCGACGAAGGCCCGCACGGCACGCTGCACGGCCACATCGCCAAGGCGAACGCGCATTGGAGGGGGCTTCGCGCCGCGGGCGTCGCGCGCGCGATCTTCCCGGGTCCGGAGGCCTATGTCTCGCCCTCGCTCTATGCCTCGAAGCGGGAGCATGGGCGCGTCGTGCCGACCTGGAACTACGTGGCGGTGCACGCGATCGGGACGGTGGAGGTGATCGAGGATGCCGCGCGGCTGCATGCGCTGGTCTCCCGCCTGACCGAACGGCACGAGGCGCCGCGCCGCGACCCCTGGGCGGTGACGGACGCGCCCGAGCCCTTCGTGGCCGGGCAGCTGAAGAGCATCGTCGGCATCACGCTGCGGATCGAGACGCTGATCGGCAAGCGGAAGCTCTCCCAGAACCGGGACGAGGCCGACCGGGCCGGCGTGGTCGCGGGGCTTTCGGACAGCGCGGATGCGGCCGACCAGGCGGTGGCCGCCGCGATGCGCGCCGGCTGAGCCTTCGCGGGGGGCGGCCGCGCGCGAACCATCCTTCGCGCGGGCGGCGTCAGTCCCCGAGCTTCTGCTCGATCCGCGCCAGCGCCGCGCGCACGCGGCGCATCTCCTGCCCCAGCGCGGCGATGCCGAGCAGCGCCAGCGCCGGGATCGCGCCCGCCCCGGCATAGAGCAGCCGCGCGCGGGACCAGCCATCGCCGCCGAAGGGCGTCGCCTGCCAGGCCAGCATGAGGCAGGCGAGGATGCCGGCGACGCCGACCACCTGCAGGACGCGCCAGAGGATCATGCGGCCCCCCGCCGCGCGATGGCGGCATCCAGCGTGTTCTCGAGCAGGCAGGCGATGGTCATCGGCCCGACGCCGCCCGGCACGGGCGTGATGGCGCCGGCGACGGCGGCGGCCTCGGCATAGGCGACGTCGCCCACCAGCCGCCCGTCGGCCAGCCGGTTGATGCCGACATCGACCACCACGGCGCCCGGCGCGATCCAGTCCGCGCGCACCATTTCCGGCCGGCCGACGGCGGCGACCAGCACCTCCGCCCGGCGGCATTCGCCGGGGAGGTCCCGGGTGCGGGAATGGGCGATGGTCACGGTCGCGTCGGCGCCGAGCAGCAGCTGAGCCATGGGCCGGCCGACGATCTGCGAGCGGCCGAGCACGACGGCGCGCGCGCCGCGCAGTTCCACGCCAGCTTCGGCCAGGATGTGCATGACGCCGCGCGGCGTGCAGGGCACGAGCCCCGGCTGCCCGGCGGCGAGCCGCCCGGCGTTCAGCGGGTGGAAGCCGTCCACGTCCTTCGCCGGATCGACCGCGGCGATGGCCGCTTCGGCCCGGATCTGCGGCGGCAGGGGCAGTTGCACCAGGATGCCATCCACGGCCGGGTCGGCATTCAGCCGGGCGATCTCGGCCAGCAGCGCTGCCTCGCTCGTCTCGGCCGGCAGGTGGATGGTCGCGCTGTCGAAGCCGGCTTCCAGCGCCGCCTTGTCCTTGTTGCGGACATAGACGCCCGAGGCCGGGTCGTCGCCGACGCGCACCACGCGCAGGCCGGGGCGGAAGGGCAGCGCGGCCACGCGGTCAGCCAGGCGCGCGCGGAGCCTGGCGGCGATCGCCTTGCCGTCGAGGATGCGGGCGGTCATGCGAGCGCCTCCAGGCGCGGCGCGAGGCGATCCGGCGGGCCAGCCACGCGCAGGGTCTTTTCACGGGAGGCCGCGCCCTGGGCGAGCGCGACGGTGGACGGCGCGACGCCGAGAGCCTCGGCCAGGGCCTCGCAGGCCGCCCGGGTGGCGCGGCCATCCTCCGGCGCCTCGGCGACCGAGATGGCGAGCCGCGGCCCGTCACCGGCCGGCCGGACGCCGCCTAGCCCCGGCCGGCGGGCCTTGGGCTGCACGCGCACCCGCACCAGCACGGCGTCCGCCTCGGCCCGCCAGAAGCTCACCAGCCGACGCCGCTCCGCAGCAGCCCAACCTGGATCTCGGCCAGCAGGATGCGCAGCGCCGACAGCAGCAGGATGAGGACCAGCGGCGAAAGGTCGACCCCGCCGAGGTCCGGCATGCGCCGGCGGATCGGCCGCAGTACGGGCTCCGTGACCCGGTAGAAGAAGTCCGACACCGCCCAGACGAACCGGTTGCGGCTGTCGAGCACGTTGAAGTTCAGCAGCAGGGACAGCACGGCCGCGATGATCAGCGCCCAGACATAAAGGCTGATCGCCGTATCCAGCAGCCAGAACAGCGCGCGCATGAATCCTCCCGCGAAGCGGGCGCAACCTAGTCAGGGCCAGGGGCCCGGGCAAGGCGCCTTGACTTCCCCCTCGGCCTGGGGCACTCAGCGCGCCCTGCGGTGGACGGGGCTGTAGCTCAGTTGGGAGAGCGCGTCGTTCGCAATGACGAGGTCAGGGGTTCGATTCCCCTCAGCTCCACCACAGCGCACCAATCCCCCTGATCAGACAGTTGCCCCAAGGGCCAGGACCAGTGCCGCTGCGGCATGCAGCGCGGCCATGCCCAGCGAAAGCGGCCGCCGCAGCCCAAGCCACCAGGCGGGTGCCAGGCCTTCGGCCAGGAAGCGCCGGTCGGTCGGCAGCAGCACGGCGAACAGCAGCGCCAGAAGGACGAGGCCCGCGACCGGCGGCGCCAGCACCGCCGGCCAGGCGACCAGGCTCGGGATGACGGAAATCACGAGCCGGCGCGGCAGGTCCTCCGGCACCGCGCGGGCCGCCGCCAGGCCCCACCAGGCCCCGCCGACGAAGCTGGCGATGACGGCGCCATAGGCGATGCCCCCGCGCGCGGCGATCTCCCGCGCCTCGGGCCAGGCGAGCATGGCGACGAGCATGCCCAGGGTCGGCATCAGGCCCGACAGGCCCAGCCAGAGCGCGGCGCGCGGTACGGTCGATTCGCTCATGCGGTGTCTCCCGCCCCCTTCTGCGCGGGGGCGGGGCGGGCTGCCAAGGGGATCAAGCGGGGATCAGACGCGGATCCAGGTCTCGGAGAAGGCCAGCATGGCGGTCGAGATGCGCTGTCCCGCGATGTCGCGCGGGATCGGCGCGCCGGAGCGGATGCGCCCGTTCACCGTCACGCTCGCGGTCTCGCAGCCGACGAAGAGGCTCGGCATGTGGTGCTTGCCCGTCGCGGAATTCTCCGGCGGCAGGGCGAAGCAGAAGGGTCGGCCGAGGCCCGACCAGGTGAGCGACACGTTCATCTCCCCCGCGCGCACCGTCTCGCTGTAGGTCGTGATGGCGTCGCCGCTGGTGCGCACGCTATCGAGCCGGCGGTATTGCAGCCCCGCCAGCCCCGGCAGCCCGCGCCAGGCGCCGAAGTGGGAGACGTAGTCGGCGATCAGCCAGCGCGCGAGCGGCTCGTTGTCCGTCAGGCAGACATTGGGCGCATCCGCCGGCGCCTCGGCCACGTGCGGGGAGAGCATCAGCACCAGCGCGTGTCCCCGCCCATGCGGGGACAGCACGACGCGGAAGAAGGAGGCGAGGGTGGTGAAGGGCCCGGACGGGTCCTCCTTCAGCGATATCCCGGGATTCTCCCCGGACCATTCGACGGTGCCGGGGAAGACGAGGGTCTCGGCCATGCTGGGGAATCCTGCTGGGTGTGAATGGGTCAGCCGCGCCGGGGCCAGGGGCCTTCGAGCGCGGCGCGCGTCTCGGCGACGCCCTCGGCCCAGATGCGGGCCATGGCTTCGTCATCGACCTGCCAGGGGCCGCCGAAGCTGCCGTCGCCGAGCATCTCGCGCACGGCGGCGGGCGGGGAGGCCTTCATCAGCGCCATGTCCACCGGCGGCTTCGCGCCGGCCGGCGCCGGCGCGTGGGCCAGCCGCGTCCAGGGGAAGTTCTCCATCCAGTTGCCGTGGCTGCCGGACCGGTCCACCGCCATCGCCGCGGCCCAGGTGCGCGGCGCGTTGTACCAGTTGTGGAACCGGATCGAGAGCCGGGGATCCTCCGTCATCATCTCGAGCGCCAGCGCGCCGACCGGGGCGTTCCCGCCATGGCCGTTGACGATGAGGATGCGGCGGAAGCCCGCGCGCGCGACGGAGGTGATGAGGTCCCGCGCGACGGCGAGCAGCGTCTCCACCCGCAGGCTGACGCTGCCGGGGAAGGCGGCGAAATACGGTGCGAGGCCGAAGGGCATGGCGGGATAGACCGGCACGCCGAGCGGCGCGGCCGCTTCCACCGCGACGCGTTCCGCCAGGATCGCGTCGACGCAGAGCGAGAGCTGCGCATGCTGCTCCGTGCTGCCGAAGGGCAGCAGGCAGCGATCGTCATGCGCGAGGAAGGCCTCGATGTCGGACCAGTTGCTGTCCGCGATCCTCATCGGGCGACAGGCGCCACGTCCCAGGCATAGGTCTCCTCGTCGCTGCGGCCCACGCGCAGCGTCACGCGGTCGCGCCGCATGGCCCAGGCGGAGCCGACGGCGGCGATCGGGATGACCACGCGCTCGGCGGTGAAGAGCGCGCCGACCTGCTGCAGAAGGTCGCGCCGCTTCGCTTCGTCCAGCTCGACATTCGCCGCCTGGATCAGCCGGTCGATCTCGGGGTTCGAGAAGCCGTTCCAGTTGAAGGCGCCGAGGCGGAGCTCGCGGTTGTTCGTGTGCGCGTTGGCCGCGTAGTAGTAGTTCGCCTCGCCCGTCAGCGTGCCCCAGCCCGCCATGATGTTGGACAATTCGCCGCGCGCGCGGGCGGGGAAGATCACGGCCGCGGGCTGGCCGGCGGCCTGCACCTCGATCCCGATGCGCGCCAGCATCTGCGCCATCGACGTGCCCACGCCGTTGTCCCCCGGCAGGCGGTTGTTGGTGAAGTTCAGCACCATGCGGAAGCCGTTCGGGTAGCCGGCTTCGGTCAGCAATTGCCGCGCCCGCGCGACATCCGTGCGGGGAATCTGGATCGTCGGGTTGAAGCCGAAGATGCCGGGCGTGACCATCTGGCCCTGCGGCGTGCCCAGGCCTTCCATCGCCACCTCGGCCAGTGCGCGGCGGTCGATGGCGAGGTCGATCGCCTCCCGCACCCGGGCGTCGCGATAGGGGTTGGCAGGCAGTCGCGAGCCGTCGCGCGCCGTCACCTGCGGCGTCGTCTCCCGCATGTCGAGCGCCAGGTTGAAGACATAGACCGTCTCGGTCTTCAGCACGGCGATGTTGCGGTCGCGCTCGAGCGTCGGCACGTCGGCCGCCGGCACGCGCACGATCATGTCCACCTGGCCGGTGCGCAGCTGCGCGACGCGCGCCGCGGGGTTCGAGATCTCCCGCCGCACCACCCGCGCCCAGGCCGGGCGCGCGCCCCAATAGGTGTCGTTGCGCTCGACGGTGAATTGTTCCCGCGGCGTCCAGGAGCCGAAGCGATAGGGGCCCGTGCCGATCGCCGCGCGCCCGGCATTGAAGGCCTCGTTCGACGTCTCCGGCGCCAGCCCCGCGGTGGCGCGGGCGGAAACCACGAACAGGCGGATGAAGTCGTTCGGCAGCGTCGGCGCCGGCCCGTCCGTCACGACCTGGACCGTGTGCGGATCGACGATGCGCACTTCCCGCACGCGGCGGACGTAGATGCTGGTCGGGTTGGGGCCCGACAGCGTCTGCATCCGGCGGATCGAGGCGGCGACATCCTCCGCCGTCATGTCCGACCCGTCATGGAAGCGCACGCCGCGGCGCAGGCGGAACTCCCATGTGTTCGGGTCGACGATGCGCCAGGATTCGGCAAGGCCCGGTTCGACCTGCAGCTGGTCGCCCGAATGGGTCAGGGTGTCGAAGACGTGCTTGAGCGATTCCGAATGCGTGCCGGTCGCGGTGAAATGCGGGTCGATGCTCTCCGGCCCGGCGATGACGCCCATCGTCAGCGTCTGGGCCGATGCGGCGCCGGCCAGCAGCGCGCCGGCGGCGACGGTGGCGAGCGCAAGGCGTCGGGCATTGCGGGGCATGGGTGTCCCTTTCCTCGTGAAGCGTTCCTTGGCCGCGGATGCTGGAATGCCTTGCGCGCCCTGTCCACTGCCCGATACTCGGCGCGATGCTCGGCTACGTCATCCAGCGCCTGCTGCAATCCGTCCTCGTCATGCTGGCCATGTCGGCGCTGGTCTTCGCCGGCGTGCACGCCATCGGCAATCCGATCGACGTGCTGATCAGCCCGGATGCGACCCAGGACATCCGCGACCAGGCGATCCGCCGCCTCGGGCTCGACCTGCCGCTGTGGGAACAGTACCTGGCCTTCCTCGGGCGGCTGCTGCGCGGGGATTTCGGCACCTCCTTCGTGTTCGGCATGCCGGTGCTGGACCTGATCCTGTCGCGCCTGCCGGCGACGCTGGAACTGGCGATCGCCGCCGTGCTCGCGGGCACGCTGATCGGCGTGCCGCTCGGCATCTATGCGGGCTACCGGCCGGATGGCGTGCTGTCCCGCGCCATCATGGCGGTCTCGGTGCTCGGCTTCTCGGTGCCCACCTTCTGGGTCGGGCTGATCCTGATCCTGACCTTCGCGGTGAACCTCGACTGGCTGCCGGCGGGCGATCGCGGGCCGGTGGTCGAGGTGTTCGGCATCGGCTGGTCCTTCCTGACGCTGGAAGGGCTGTCCTTCATCGCGCTGCCGGCGCTCAACCTTAGCCTGTTCAAGCTGGCGATGATGATCCGCCTGTCGCGCGCCGGCACGCGTGAGATCATGCTGACCGACACGGTGAAGTTCGCGCGTGCCGCCGGGCTTTCCGACCTGACCATCCTGCGCCGGCACGTGCTGCGGCTGATCGCAATCCCTATCGTCACGGTGTTCGGGCTGGAACTCGGCTCGACGCTGGCCTTCGCCGTGGTGACGGAAACGATCTTCTCCTGGCCCGGCGTGGGCAAGCTGATCATAGATTCCATCACCTCGCTCGACCGGCCGGTGATGGTCGCCTACCTGATCCTCGTCGCCTTCCTGTTCGTGACGATCAACCTGGTGGTGGACCTCTCCTACGCGCTGCTCGACCCGCGGCTCCGGCGCGGGGGGGCGGCGGCGTGAAGGATTTCTGGCGCGAATACGCCGAGAACCGGGTGGCGCTGCTGGCGCTGCTGGTGGTCGCGGCCTTCATCGGCACCGCGCTCGCCGCACCCTGGATCGCGCCGCAGGACCCCTACGACCTAGCGGGGCTCGAACTGGCCGATGCGCGCAGGCCGCCGGGCTTCGTGGGCTCGGGCGGCTATGCGCACCTGCTGGGCACGGATGCGCAGGGGCGCGACCTGTTCTCCGCCATCCTGTACGGGCTGCGCATCTCGCTGCAGATGGGGCTGGTCGCCGGCGCCGTGGCCATGACGGTCGGCGCGCTGCTCGGCATCCTCGCCGCCCAGGCCGGCGGATGGGTGGAGACGGCGATCATGCGGGTGGTGGACCTGCAATTGTCCTTTCCCGCCATCCTGCTCGCCCTGGTGCTGGTGGCCGTGCTGGGGCAGGGCAAGTCGCAGCTGATCATCGCGCTGGTGGCCGCGCAGTACGCGTATTTCGCCCGCACCGCCTATGGCGCGGCGAGTGCCGAGCGGCGCAAGGACTATGTCGAGGCCGCGGCCGCCACGCCGCTTTCGACGTTCCGCATCGTCTTCCGCCACATCCTCCCGAACGTGCTGCCGCCGCTGATCGTCGTCGGCACGGTGCAGGTGGCGAACGCGATCTCGCTGGAAGCCACGCTGTCCTTCCTCGGCCTCGGCCTGCCGCCGACGGAACCCTCGCTTGGCATGCTGATCGCCAACGGCTTCCAGTACATGATGAGCGGGCGGACCTGGATCTCCGTCTATCCCGGCATCGCGCTGATCGTGCTGATCGTCGCCATCAACCTGGTGGGCGACCAGCTGCGCGACCAGACCAACCCGAGGCTGCGCCGGTGACCGCGCCGCTGCTCTCGGTGCGCGACCTGCGCACGCATTTCATGACGCGCGCCGGCGTGGCGAAGGCGGTGGATGGCGTGTCCTTCGACCTCGCGGCAGGGGAGATCCTCGGCCTCGTCGGCGAAAGCGGCTCGGGCAAGAGTGTCACGGGCTTCTCGCTGCTCGGCCTGGTCGATCCGCCGGGGCGCATCGTCGGCGGCTCCATCCGCTTCCAGGGGCGGGAGCTGGTGGGCATGCCGCCCGCGGCGCTGCGCGCCCTGCGCGGGCGGCACCTCGCCATGGTGTTCCAGGACCCGCAGGCGACGCTCAACCCGGTGCTGACCATCGGCGCGCAGATGGCGCTCGCGGTGCAGGCGCATGAACGGGCCTCCGACCGCGCCGCGCTGGACCGCGCGGCGGCCGTGCTGGCGCGCGTCGGCATCCCCGAGGCCGCGCGGCGGCTATCCGCCTATCCGCACGAATTCTCGGGCGGCATGCGGCAGCGCGTCGCCATCGCCACCGCCCTGCTGCACGGCCCGGCGCTGATCGTGGCGGATGAACCGACGACGGCGCTCGACGTGTCCATCCAGGCGCAGATCCTGGCCAAGATGAAGGCGCTCGCCGCCGAGAGCGGCACGGCGCTGATCTGGATCAGCCACGACCTCGCGACGGTCTCCTCCCTCGCCGACCGGGTGCTGGTGATGTACGCCGGCCGTATCGTGGAAAGCGGGCCGGTCGGCGCGGTGCTGCGCGCGCCGCTGCATCCCTACACGCGCGGCCTGCTCGACAGCCTGCCGGCGATGGCCACGCCGGGAGAGAAGCTGCGGCAGATCCCCGGCGCGGCGCCCTCGCTGCTCGCGCTGCCCGCCGGCTGCGCCTTCGCGCCGCGCTGCCCGCGGGCGGATGCCGCCTGCGCCGCGCCGCCGCCCGAGGTCGCGCAAGGCTCGCGCCGCGCCGCCTGCCACCACCCGCTTGAGGCCGCGGCATGACCGGGCCCGACGACATCCTGGTGGCGGAGGCGCTGACGCGCCGCTTCGACCCGCGCCTGACCATCGGGGACCGCATAGCCGGCGCCCTCGGCGCGCCGGTGGAACGCCGCCCGCTGCGCGCGGTGACGGATGTCTCCTTCGCCATCAGGCGCGGGGAGACACTCGGCCTGGTCGGCGAATCCGGCTGCGGCAAGTCGACGCTGGGGCGCATGGTCGCCGGCATCCTGCCGCAGACCTCCGGCCGCGTGACGCTGGACGGCAAGCCCGTGATGGCGCGCGGCCGCAAGACGACGACGCGCATCCAGACCGTCTTCCAGGACCCCTTCGCCTCGCTCAACCCGCGGCGGCGGATCGGCGAGACGATCGCCGAGGGCCCCATCGCCCATGGCATCGTCACGCGCGCGGGTGCCCCCGCCTTCATCGCGGAATGGCTGGCGCGCGTCGGCCTCGACCCCGCGGTCGCGCAGCGCTTCCCGCATCAGTTCTCCGGTGGGCAGCGCCAGCGGGTCGCGATCGCGCGCGCGCTGGCCATGCGGCCGGACCTGCTGGTCTGTGACGAACCCGTCGCCTCGCTCGACGTCTCGATCCAGGCGCAGATCCTGAACCTGTTCCTCGAATTGCGGCAGGCGCTCGGCCTCACCTGCCTGTTCATCTCGCATGACCTGTCGGTCGTGCGGCATGTCGCGGACCGGGTGGCCATCATGTATCTCGGCCGCATCGTGGAGGTCGGGCCAGCCGCGCGAATCCACGCGGCACCCCGCCACCCCTATGCGCGGGCCCTGCTCGACAGCGTGCCGAAGCTGCGGCTGGACGCCACCTCGGTGACCTTCCGGCCGATCGCGGGAGAACTTCCCTCTCCGCTCGCCCCGCCGGCGGGATGCGCCTTCCACCCGCGCTGCCCGCGCGCGAGCGATCTTTGCCGGAGGGAGCGGCCGGACCTC
Source organism: Roseomonas nitratireducens (assembly GCF_017813355.1). Taxonomy (GTDB): domain Bacteria; phylum Pseudomonadota; class Alphaproteobacteria; order Acetobacterales; family Acetobacteraceae; genus Neoroseomonas; species Neoroseomonas nitratireducens. The sequence goes on along the minus strand of NZ_JAGIYZ010000007.1, from coordinate 76,893 downwards.
GTCGCGGGCGAAGACGGTGCCGCGCTCGCCTGCCATCATCCGGAGCCCGCGGCCTGACCGTTGCGCGAGCGATGTTGCAGGGCAGCATTTAGGGTGCCAAGTTTGCGCAGCACCTTCGCAAGGACTGCGCGATGCTTCCGACCCTGGTGGGGCTCGACCATCTGGTGGTCGCCGTGCGCGACCTTGACGCCGCCGCGGCGCAATGGGGCGCGCTCGGCTTCACGCTGTCGCCGCGCGGCACGCACAGCGCGCATGTCGGCAGCGCCAACTACACGATGATGTTCGGGGAGGATTACCTCGAGCTCCTCGCCGTGCTCGTGCCCCAGCCGCACAACCAGGCGCTGCGGGACTTCCTGTCGAAGCGTGAGGGGCTGGAGCGCGCCGCCTTCACCACGACGGACGCCGCGGCGGGTGCCGATGCGCTGCGCGCCCGCGGCGTGGATTCGCAAGGGCCGCTGCATTTCGGCCGCCCCGTGCCGATGCCCGACGGCACGAGCATGGAGGCGCGCTTCTCCGTCTTCCGCTGGCCGGCCGCCACCTACGCCGCCGGCCTCGGCATCTTCGCCTGCCAGCACCATACGCCGGAGGCGGTCTGGGTGCCGTCGCTACAGCGCCACGCCAACGGCGTCACGCGCATCCGGCGCGCGCTCGCCGCGACGCCGGATCCCGCCGCCGCCGCGGCGAAGCTCGCCGCCGCCATCGACGGCACGGCGCGGCAGGAAGGCGCCTTCCACCTCGTCGCCACCGGCCCGCGCCGCGCCGAGATCGGCTTCGCGCCGCGGGCCGAGATCGCGCGCCTTGCGCAGGTCGATGCAGCCGCGCTGCCCGAGGAAGGCGGCGCCGCCATGGTGCTCGCCACGCCCACGCCCCGCCCGCCCGGCCTCGCCACCGGCGTCGCCGTGATCTTCGAAGCCGAATGAACCTACGCGCAGGAGAGAGACCATGACCGCAGTCACGCGCCGCGAGACCTTCCTGCTCGGCGCCGCCGCCATGATCCCCGCCTCGGCGGTCGAGGCTCAGGAGACACCGCGCCGCGGCGGCGTGCTGACGGTGCATTTCGCGACCGAGCAGCGCATCCTCAACCCGTCGCTGCAGGCCTCGACCGGCGTCTACATCGTCGGCGGCAAGATGCAGGAGGCGCTGCTCGACCTCGACGCGCAGGGCAATCCGGTCGGCGTGCTCGCCGAATCCTGGGAAAGCGCGCCAGACGGGCTGACGCATGTCTTCCGCCTGCGCCGCGGCGTCACCTGGCATGATGGCCGGCCCTTCACCTCCGCCGACGTGCAGTTCACGGCGATGGAGATGTGGAAGAAGATCCTGAACTACGGGACCACGCTGCAGCAGTTCCTGACGGAAGTGCAGACGCCGGACCCGCACACCGCGATCTTCAAATACGAACGCCCGATGCCGCAGGGGCTGCTGCTGCGCGCGCTGCCGGACCTCGGCTACATCTCCCCCAAGCATGTCTTCGAGACCGGGGACATCCGCCAGAACCCGGCCAACACCGCGCCGGTCGGCACCGGCCCGTTCAAGTTCGTGCAGTACGAACGCGGCCAGTTCATCATCGCCGAGCGCAACCCCAACTACTGGCGGAACAACCAGCCCTATCTCGACCGTGTGGTCTGGCGCGTGGTCGGCGATCGCGCGGCGGCAGCGGCGCAGCTGGAATCCGGGCAGATCCTGTTCAGCCCCTACTCCTCGCTCTCGATCGCCGACCTCCAGCGCCTCGGGCGCGATCCGCGCTTCGAGGCGACGACGCGCGGCAACGAGGGCAATGTCCGCACCAACACGCTGGAATTCAACTTCCGCAACCCGATCCTGGCCGATATCCGGGTGCGGCGCGCCATCGCGCACTCGCTGAACGTGCCCTTCTTCATCGAGAACTTCCTCGGCCCCTTCGCGAAGCCGGGCACGGGGCCGATCCCGTCGGTCTCGACCGACTACTATCCGACCGAGGCGATGCCGCAATACGGCTTCGACGCCGCCCTGGCGAACCGCCTGCTGGACGAGGCCGGACATCGCCGCGGCGCCGGCGGCGTGCGCTTCTCCCTCCGCCTGCTGCCCGCGCCCTGGGGGGAGGACATCGCGCTCTGGGCCACCTTCATCCAGCAATCGCTGCAGCAGGTCGGCATCCGGGTCGAGGTGGTGCGCAACGACGCCGCGGGCTTCCTGCGCAGCGTCTACAACGAGCACGCCTTCGACCTGGCCTCGGGCTGGCACCAGTACCGCAGCGACCCCGCGGTCAGCACCACCGTCTGGTACCGTTCGGGCAGCCCGCGCGGCGCACCCTGGACGAACCAATGGGGCTGGACCGATGCGCGCATCGACGGGATCATCGACGCCGCGGCGACGGAGGTCGATCCCGTGAAGCGCAAGGCGCTGTACGCCGACTTCGTCCGCGCGGTGCAGACCGAACTGCCGCTGTGGATGCCGATCGAGCAGATCTTCGTCTCGGTCTTCAACCGGCGCCTGCGCAATGCGGGCAACAACCCGCGCTGGGCGTCCTCCACCTGGCACGACACCTGGCTGGCGTCGTGACCGCTTGAGGATCCTGCGCCTTGCGCTGCGGCGGCTCGCCGCATCGCTGCCGACCCTGCTGTTGATCCTGATGGGCATGTTCCTGCTGCTGCAGCTTGCCCCGGGGGATACGGTCGATGCGCTGATGGCGCAGATGGGCGGCGGCGACGCGGCGCTGGCGGAGGAGCTGCGCCGCTTCTACGGCCTCGATGTCGGGATCGCCGCGCAGCTGTGGCGGTATCTCACGCGGCTCGTCACGCTCGACCTCGGCTTCTCGGCCATCTACGGCAAGCCGGTCGCGACGGTGATCCTGGAACGGCTGCCGCCGACCATCCTGCTGATGGTCTCGGCGCTGTCCTTCGCCTTCTTCTTCGGCCTCGTGCTCGGCGTGCTCGCGGCGCGGCGGGTGAACCGCTGGCCGGACACGCTGATCTCGACGCTTGGGCTGGTGTTCTACGCCACGCCGTCCTTCTGGTTCGGGCTAATGGCGATCGTGCTGTTCAGCGTCTACCTGCAATGGCTGCCGGCGGGCGGCTTCTACGACATCACCATGGGCTACACCGGCATCGCCGCCATGCTCGACATCGCGCGGCACCTGGTGCTCCCCACCCTGACGCTGGGACTGATCTTCCTGGCGATCTACCTGCGCATCATGCGCGCCTCGATGCTGGAGGTGCTGTCGCTCGACTTCGTCCGGACCGCGCGCGCCAAGGGGCTGACGGAAACCCGCGTCGTCGCGCGCCACGTGCTGCGCAACGCCATGCTGCCGATGGTCACGCTGATCGGTCTGCAGGCGGGCACCATGCTCGGTGGGTCCGTGGTGGTGGAAAGCGTCTTCGCCCTGCCGGGGCTCGGGCGGCTCGCCTATGAAAGCGTCGTGCAGCGCGACCTGAACACGCTGCTCGGCATCGTCTTCGTCTCGGCGCTGCTCGTCATCGCCATCAACTTCGTCGTGGACATCCTCTATGCGCGGCTCGACCCGCGCATCTCGGCGGAGTCCTGATGCGCGCGCTGAAGGCCTATCTGCGCAGCCCCGCGGCGCTGATCGGCAGCGTCATCCTGCTGGCGGTGCTGGTCATGGGCCTGGGCGCCGCTTGGTTCTATCCAAGCGACCCGCTCGGCCTCGCCGGCCGGCCGCTGCAATGGCCGGGGCAGAATCCGCGCTTCCCGCTCGGCACGGATCCCTCGGGGCGGGACATCGCGGCGCAGATCGTCCATGGTGCGCGCATCTCGCTGCTGATCGGCTTCGTTGCGACGTCGATCGCCGTCGTCATCGGCATCGCCATCGGCTCGCTCTCGGGCTTCTACGGCGGCCTGGTGGACACGGTGCTGATGCGCGTCACGGAAGCCTTCCAGACGCTGCCCAACTTCCTGCTGCTGCTCGTCCTGGTCGCCGTCTTCGGCAGCACGATCCAGACGGTGACGATCGCGATCGGCATCGTCTCCTGGCCGCCGGTCGCACGTCTGACGCGGGCCGAGTTCATGACGCTGCGCACGCGCGACTTCGTGCAGGCCTGCCGCGTGCAGGGGCTCGGCGACGCGCACCTGATCCTGCGGGAAGTGCTGCCCAACGCGCTGCCGCCCGTGATCGTCTATGCGTCCGTCGTCATGGCGGTGGCGATCCTGCTGGAAAGCGCGCTCGCCTTCCTCCAGCTCTCCGATCCCAACGTGCCCTCCTGGGGCAACCTGATCGGGCTCGGGCGCAACGTGCTGCGCACCGAATGGTATGTCTCGGCGATTCCCGGCCTCGCCATCCTGCTGACCATCCTCGGCGTCTCGCTGGTCGGGCAGGGGCTGAACGACGCGCTGAACCCGCGGCTGGCGAGCGGCCGATGACACGCCTGGCCGTCGAGGGCCTGACCATCCGCCTGCCCAGGGGCGCCGACCGTCCCTACGCCATCGAGGACGTCACGCTCTCCGTCGCCGCCGGAGAGATCCTCTGCGTCGTCGGCGAGAGCGGCTCGGGCAAGTCCGTCACCGCCTCCGCCGCCATGGGTCTGCTCGCGCCGGGCCTTGCCATCGAGCGCGGCCGCATGGCGCTGTCGGGCGAGGACCTTCGCGCCAAGTCGCCCGAGGCCTGGCGCGCCATCCGCGGCCGGCGCATCGCCATGGTGTTCCAGGAACCCATGACGGCGCTGAACCCGCTCATGACCGTCGGCCGGCAGATCGGCGAGATGTGGCGCGTCCATCTCGGCCTCGGCGCACGGGAAGCCGAGCGCCGCGCGCTCGCGGCGCTGCGGGAGGTGAACCTGCCCGACCCGGAGGGCGCGCTGCGCGCCTTCCCGCACGAACTTTCCGGCGGCCAGCGCCAGCGCGTGATGATCGCCATGGCGCTCGCGCTGGAACCCGAGGTGCTGATCTGCGACGAGCCCACCACCGCGCTCGATGTCACCACCCAGGCGCAGGTGCTGGCGCTGATCAAGGACCTGCAGCGGCGCCACGGCACGGCGGTGATGTTCATCACCCATGATTTCGGCGTGGTGGCGGAAATCGCCGACCGCGTCGCCGTCATGCGCCTCGGCCGCGTGGTGGAGGAAGGCACGGCGCGGGAGGTGCTGACCGCGCCCCAGCACGAATACACCCGCGCGCTGCTGCGCGCCGTGCCAGCGCTCGCCCCGCCCGTCCCGCGCGCCTTGAGCCCGGACGCCGTGCTGGAGATCCGGGGGCTGACCAAGACCTACGTCTCCCGCGGCCTGTTCCGGCGCCGCAAGCCGGTGCGCGCGCTCGATGCCGTCTCGGTCACGCTCCGGCGCGGCGCGACGCTCGCAGTGGTGGGCGAAAGCGGCTCGGGCAAGTCCACGCTGGCGCGCTGCGTGGTCGGGCTGCTGGGGTCGGAAGGCGGGGAGATCCGCATCGACGGCGCGCCCCTGCCGACGCGGCGGCGCGACGCGGCGCGGCTGGTGCAGATGGTTTTCCAGGACCCCTACGCCTCGCTCAACCCGCGGCGCCGCGCCGGCGCGCAGGTGGCGCAGGGGCCGATCGCCGCCGGCACGCCGCGCGCCCAGGCCCAGCGCGATGCGCGCGAGCTCTTCGCGATGGTCGGCCTCGATCCGGAGGCGGTGAACCGCTACCCGCACGAATTCTCCGGCGGCCAGCGCCAGCGCATCGGCATCGCCCGCGCGCTCGCCATGAAGCCCACGGTTCTGGTGGCGGACGAACCCGTCTCGGCGCTCGATGTCAGCGTGCAGGCGCAGGTGCTCGCGCTGCTGCGGGAATTGCAGGACCGCCTCGGCCTGTCGATCCTGTTCATCACGCATGATTTGCGCGTGGCCGCGCAACTCAGCGACGAGGTCGCGGTGATGCGCAACGGCGTGGTCGAGGAAGCCGGCCCGATCGGCGAGGTCTTCGCCGCCCCGCGCAGCGACTACACGCGCAGCCTGATCGCCGCGATCCCGGGCCGCGCGATGTTCGCCGGCTGAAGGATCAAGCCCCGAAGCCGGCGCCGGCGAGCCGCGCGCGCACCGTGTCCGACGCCAGCGCTGCCAGGAACGCCTCGACGGCCGCGCGCCCGGCCCGCGCCTCGGGGAGGAAGAAATCGTAGTGCTCGTCGGCGAGCGCCAGGAAGCCAAGCCCGTAGTCACGCGCCACCGTCTCGATCGCCACGCCCCAATCCGCGCGCCCCTGCGCGACAGCGGCGGCGACCGCGTTGTGCGACTTCGGCTGGTTGGCATAGCCCGCCGGCCGCGCGCCGCCGAGCAGCCCGTCGAGCAGGATGCGCGTGCCCGACCCGGCGTTGCGGTTCACCAGCAGGCAGGATGAGTCGCCCGCCGCGCGCCGCACCGCCGCCGCGCCTTCCAGCCCCTCGAAGCGCGGATCGCCGGGGCGGAACACCACGCCCTGGCGCCGGCGCCAGCCGCGCACCAGACGCAGCCCGGGCGCGAGGAAAGTCTCGTTGTAGGCGCCCGACGCCGGGTCCAGCAGATGCGCCGGGGCGAGGTCGCACTCCCCGCGCTTCGCCGCGGCGAGGCCGCCGAGGCTGCCGACGGCGAGTGTGCGCGCGCGCAGCCCGTCGGCCGCGAGCGCATCCAGCACGATGTCGAGTCCGACGCAGTGGCTGCCGATCAGCACGAGGTCGGGTGGCCGCGCCGCGCCGCCGATCAGCCGCACGCCGACCGGCGTGTCGGCGTCCGCCCCCGCATCCAGCGCGGGGATGGCGAAGAACCCATCCGCCTGGGAGAAGGCGGTGACCGACCCCGACCCCTTGCCGAGCGGAAAGGCGGCGAGGCCATCCGCGGTCTCGGCCAGCGACACCATCACATATTCGGTGCGGCCGAGCTCGCTCGGCGTGCGCACCGCCAGCCGCGCGGGCGCCGTCGTCTCCTCCCGCGCCGGCAGGCCCGCCAGGGCGCGCAGCACGGGCACGACAAATTCGTGGAAGGTGAAGACCGCGCTGGTCGGGAAGCCGGGCAGCACCACCACCGGCGTGCGGCCGGACACCGCGAGGCAGAGCGGCTTGCCCGGCTTCAGCGCGACACCGTGCACCAGCACCCCCGGCGGCTCGAGCCGCGACAGGATGCGATGGGAGACATCGCCCGCGCCCTTGCTCGTGCCGCCAGACATGACGACAAGGTCGGCGCGCGCCAGGCCATCCCGCAGCGCGCCCGCCAGCGCGGCTTCCTCGTCGCGGAAGATGCCGAGCGGGATGGGTTCCCCGCCATTCTCCACCACCGCGGCAGACAGGATCGCGGCATTGCTGTCGGCTATGCCGCCGGGCGGCAGCGGCGCGCCGGGCGGCACCAGCTCGTCGCCGGTCGAGATCACCGCCACGCGCGGCCGCCGCACCACGGGCACCGTCGCATGGCCGGCGGCTGCGAGCATGCCGATCTCCCGGCTCGTCACCACCGTGCCGGCGCGCAGCAGCGCTTCCCCGCGCGCGATGTCGCTGCCGGCGAAGCCGATGAACTGGCCGGGGGCGAGCGGGCGCTTCAGCAGCAGCACCGGTCCCTCGGAATCCTCCTCCAGCGCCGTCCACTCGATCATGGCGACGGCATCGGCGCCGCGCGGCAACATACCGCCCGTGGCGATGGCGGTCGCTGTGCCGGGCAGCAGTTCGACCGCCGGGGCGACGCCACAGGCGAGCACCTCCGCGTTCAGCCGCAGCCGGCGGGGCGCGGCCTCGCTCGCGCCCGCCGCATCCGCCGCGCGCAGGGCGAAGCCGTCGACGGAGGACCGGTCGAAGGGCGGCGCGTCGCAGGCCGCCGTCACGGTGCGCGCGACGACGCGGCCGAGGGAGGCCGCGAGCGGCACCTCCTCCGCCGCCAGCGGCCGCAGGTCGAGCGCGGCGTGGAAGCGCCGCGTCGCCTCCTCGGCGCTCACCACATCGAGGAACTGCTCCTGCCGCGCGGCGCGGCGCACGCGGTCGAGCAGCTTGGCGGGATCGGGCCGGGGCGGCGGGGCGTCGGGCATGCGGATCACAGCGGACAGATGGGGATCGTGGCGCCCGCCTCGTAGCCCTCGGAGGCGGCCGGCACCACGAGAATGCCGTCCGCCGCCGCGAGCGCCCCGGCCGGCAGGGCGCCCAGCGCGAGCGGCTCGGCCCCGTCCGGCCCGAGGCGCAGCGGCACCAGCTCCGCGAGTCCGACGGTGGAGGCGACGCTGCGGGCCAGCCGCGCCGTGGCCGGCGTCGGCGCGGCGACGCCCATCAGGTCCAGCAGCAGCGGCCGCAGCAGCAGCACCCAGGCCGCGAGCGCATCCTCGGCGCGGCCGGGCAGCAGCAGCACGGGCCGGCAGGCGACGGCACCTCCGCCGGCGGTCATGCCCGGGCGCGCGCCGATGCCATGCACGTCCAGCGTGCCGGCATCCGCCAGCCCCGCGGCGCTGCGATCGCCCGCGCCCTCCCCCGTGCCGCCGACGAGCAGCAGCACGTCATGGTCCGCCACGGCGGCGTGCAGCGCCGCGGCGATGGCGGCCGGGTCGTCGGGCACCGGCGGCCGGACGCGCAGCTCGGCGCCGAGCGCGCCGAGCAGGGCGGCGAAGACCGGCGCGAGCGTGTCGCGGGTGGGATCGGCGACGATCTCATCCCCCGTCGCGATCCAGGCGCAGCGCGGCGCGCGCACCGCGACCCCGGCGACGCCGAGCATCGCGAGCGCCGGCAGGTCGCGCGCGGCAAGCCTCTCCCCGGCGTGGCGCAGCACATGGCCGGCGCCCATCTCCTCCCCCACGCCGCGCACGCCCTCGCCGGGGGCGATCGCCTGAAGCGCCTGGGCGAAGGGGCCTTCCAACACCAGGTCGAAGGGCGGCAGCACGGCATTGGCGGGCGTCGGCAGCGGATCGCCCGCCGCGACACGCCGGGGGGTGGTCATGAGCGGCAAGGGCGCATAGGGGCCGGCGCCCTCGGTCTCGGCCGCGACCACGGCCCAGCCATCGCGCAGCGCCACCGGCGCCGCCGGTACCGGGCCGGCGGCGCGCAGCGGTTCCGCCAGCACGTGGCCCAGCGCGGCGGCCACCAGCAGGTGGCGCGCGGGAACCGGTGCGCCGACATGCGCCAGCAGCGCGGCGAGCGCGGCATCGGGCGCGGTCAGGCGCAGGGGGGTGGTCGACATGCCGGCCCTTTGGCGCAGCGCCGCGCCCTTGGCCAGGGGCGTGGCGCGCTTTACCGGTCTTGGTCGCATGGGCTATATATCATGAAACATAGCGCTTCGCCCCGCATGCACCGCCGCCCACTGCTTCGCCTTGCCGCCACGATCGCCGCGCTGCCGCTGCCCGCCCTCGCGCAGGCGCAGCAGGGGCCGATGGTCTTCGCCGCGGCGAGCCTGACCGACGCGCTGCGCGCCCTGGGCCAGGCGTGGCAGGCGCGCGGCAATCCGCCGCCGCGTTTCGCCTTCGCGGCCTCCTCCGCCCTCGCGCGGCAGATCGAGCAGGGCGCGCCGGCGGACCTGTTCCTCTCGGCCGACGAGCCCTGGATGGACTACGTGCAGCAGCGCGGCCTGATCGTGCAGGACACGCGCGTCAGCGCGGTCGGCAATGCGCTGGTGCTGGTCGCCCCGGCGCGCACCGCGGCCGCCCTGACCCTGGCGCGCGGGACCGACCTCGCCGCGCTGCTCGGCCCGTCCGGGCGGCTCGCAACCGGGGATCCCGCGCATGTGCCGGTGGGCCGCTATGCTGAGGCCGCCCTGCGCTGGATGGGGCAGTGGGAGTCGATCGCCCCGCGCCTCGCCCGCGCGGAGAATGTCCGCGCCGCGCTGCTGCTGGTGGAGCGCGGCGAGGCACCGCTCGGCATCGTCTACGCCACCGACGCGGCGGCCAGCCGCGGCGTCGCGGTGCTCGGCACCTTCCCGCCGGAAAGCCACCCTGCCGTCACCTACCCCTTCGCGCTGACGCGGCGCGCGGCCGGCGACGCGCAGGCGCGCGCGCTGCTCGCCTTCCTCGCGGGGCCGGAGGCACAGCCGGAATGGCAGCGCTTCGGCTTCGGCCTGGCACGCTGAACGGCCATCCATGCTGACGCCGGAGGAGTGGGATGCGATCCGCCTGTCGCTCGCGGTCGCAACGCGCTCGGTCGCCATCTCGCTCGTGCCGGCGGTCGCCGTCGCCTGGCTGCTCGCGCGCGGGCGCTTCCCGGGGCGGATGCTGCTCGACGCGCTGGTGCACCTGCCGCTCGTCGTCCCGCCGGTGGTGGTGGGCTGGGCGCTGCTGATGCTGTTCGGCGTGCGCGGGCCGATCGGCGCGCCGCTCGACGCATGGTTCGGCATCCGGCTGGTGTTCACGACCGAAGGCGCGGCCCTCGCCACCGCGGTCATGTCGTTTCCGTTGATCGTGCGCGCGGTGCGGCTGGGGCTCGAGAATGTCGATCCGGGGCTCGAGGCCGCCGCGCGGACCCTCGGCGCCGGCCCGCTGGACCGCTTCGCGACGGTGACGCTGCCGCTGATGTCGCCCGGCATCCTGGCCGGCGCGGTCACCGCCTTCGCCGCGGGGCTCGGCGAGTTCGGCGCCGTCATCACCTTCGCCTCCAACATCCCCGGGGAGACGCAGACGCTGCCGCTGGCGATCTACGCCGCGACGCAGACGCCGGGGGGGGAGGCGATGGCGGCGCGGCTCGCGCTGATCTCCTTCGCCCTCGCGGTCGCCGGCCTGCTGCTGGCGGAGGTGATCGCGCGCCGGATGCATCTGCTGCTCGGCCGCGCCGGATGATCGAGGTCGCGCTCCGCCACCGCTTCGGCACCGGCGGCTTCGCGCTGAACGCCGCCTTCTCCGTACCGGCGACAGGCGTCACGGCGCTGTTCGGCGCCTCGGGCTGCGGCAAGAGCACCGTCATCGCCGCCATCGCCGGCCTGCTGCGGCCGCGGGAAGGGCGCGTCGCGATCGGGGAACGGCTGCTGCTCGACACCGCGTCGCGCATCTGCCTGCCACCCGAGGCGCGGCGCTGCGGCGTGGTGTTCCAGGATGCCCGGCTGTTCCCGCATATGAGCGTCGCGACCAACCTGCGCTACGGGCTGCGCCGCGCGCCGACTGGGGAACAGGGGCCCGGCTTCGGGGAGGTGGTGGAGCTGCTCGGCCTGGCACCGCTGCTGGACCGACGGCCGGGCGCGCTGTCGGGCGGGGAACGGCAGCGCGTCGCATTGGGCCGCGCATTGCTCGCGCGGCCGCGGCTGCTGCTGATGGACGAACCGCTCGCCGCGCTGGACGCGCCGCGCCGGGCGGAGGTGCTGCCCTTCCTCGCGCGGCTCTGCGGCGCCGCGCGCCTGCCGATCCTGTACGTGACGCACGCGCTGGATGAGGTGGACGCGCTCGCCGATCATCTCGTGCTGATGGAGGCCGGGCGCGTCGTTGCGCATGGCGCGGTGGAGGAGATCTCCGCGCGCACCGACCTGCCGCTGCTCAGCGCGCGGCGCGATGCCGGCGTGCTGCTGCCCTGCACGGTCGAGCACGTGACCGAGGGCGTGGCGGTGCTGGGCTTCGCCGGCGGCACGCTGCGAACCGCCGCCCATGTCGGCCCGCCGGGGACGCGGCTGCGCATGCGGCTGCGCGCGCGCGACGTCGCGGTCGCGACCGAGGAGCCGCGCGGCCTGTCCACCAGCAACATCCTGCCCGTGACGCTCGCCGCCATCCTCGATGCGCCGGAACCGGCCGAGGCCTTCCTGCGGCTCGCCGCCGGGCCGTCCCTGCTGCTCGCGCGCGTGACGCGGGAGAGCGCGCAGCGGCTGGCGCTGCGCGAGGGCATGCCGCTGTGGGCGCTGGTGAAGGCCGTGACGATCGACCATCGCGGCGGGCCGCCGGCGTGACGCGCCCGCTGCTCAGCCTGCGGATCGACCTGCCGCAGGGGCGGATCGGGCCGGGCAAGATCGCGCTGCTCGAGGCGATCGCGCGGGAAGGCTCGATCTCCGCCGCGGGGCGCGCGCTCGGCATGAGCTACCGCCGCGCCTGGGACCTGGTGGATGCGCTGAACCGCATCGCCGGGACGCCCGTGGTGGTGGCGAGCCCCGGCGGCGCGCGCGGCGGCGGTGCCAGCCTGACAGAGGCCGGGCGCAGCCTGGTTGCCGACTACCGCGCCATCGAAGCGGCGGCCGACCTCGCGGCCGAGGATCGCCTGGCGATGCTGGCCGCGCGCCTGACGCGCTGATCACCCGCCGGCCGAAAAGCGCCCGACCAACCGGTGCCGTTCGCCGGCATGCCACAGCCGCGCGAAGGTCACCGGCACGCGGCCGTTCCAGGTGCGGCGTTCGACGACCAGCGCGGCGTCGCCGGCCTTGATGCCGAGCAGCCGCGCGATCCGCGCCGGCGCGCGGGCGGCGTGGATGGCGTGCTCCGCCTCGGTCCAGGGGACGTGGTCGAGCAGCCAGCGGCCGGGCGGCGTGGCCGCGAAGGGTTCTTGCGCCGCGGCGCGCGCGGCACGCAGGTTGATCAGCCGTTCCTCCACCTGAATCGGCGTCTCGTCGGCCATGTGCCGGGTGGTGAGTGCGAGCAGCGGCGTGCCGTCCTGCACCGCGAGCGCATCGCCCTTGGCGGGGCGTTCGGCGCGCTCCAGCACCTCGAAGCGATGCGCCTGCCCGGCGGCGCGGATCTCGGCGCCGATGTCCCAGATCTCGAAGACGGCGCGGCCGCGCGCCTCGGGGCTCGCCACGGTGCCGGCGCGGCGGTTGCGGCGCACCAGGCCTTCGGCGGCAAGGGCGGCGAGCGCGCGATGCACCGTCATGCGGGAGGCATCGAAGCGCAGCATCAGCTCGCTTTCGGGCGGGATGCGCCCGCCGGGCGGAATCCGGCCGGTGAGGATGGCCTGCGCGACGGCGCGGCGGATCTGCGCGTGCAGCGGGCCCTCGCCGTCGAGAACGAAGTCGCTCACGCGGCCAGGATCCGTGCCGGCGCGGCGCCGATGTGCCGTTCGGCCGCCGCGCGCCGCGGATGCGGGCCCCGTTCGGTGAGATTCATCTTGCGTATCGGCGCCCTTCGTCGCACCATATTGTATATACAATATAGCGTTTGGCCTCATCCGGCCAGTGGTTTCGAAGGGTGTCCGGCGGATGCCGGCCTCGCCGGTCTTCGCCCGTTTCCACCAGGGGGTGCGCGCATGATCAGGACTCTCGTGCCGGGCGAGGTGCCGCTCGCCGGCTGGGCCGCCATCCTCGAAGGCGCGGCGATCCCGCTCGACCCGGGCGCGCGTGCGGGGATCGATCGCGGCGCGGCGGCGGTGGCGCGCGTGATCGCGGCGGGCGAGACCGCCTATGGCGTGAACACCGGCTTCGGCAAGCTGGCCTCGGTGCGCATCGGCGATGGCGACCTCGCCGCGCTCCAGCGCAACCTGATCCTGTCGCATGCCTGCGGCGTCGGCCCGGCGCTGCCGGCGGGCATCGTGCGGCTGATCCTGGCGATGAAGGCGGCGAGCCTCGGCCGCGGCGCCTCCGGCGTGCGGTGGGAGGTGGTGGCGCTGATCGAGGCGATGCGCGCCCAAGGCGTGCTGCCGCTGATCCCGGCCAAGGGCTCGGTCGGTGCCTCGGGCGACCTCGCGCCGCTCGCGCACATGACGGCGGCGATGCTGGGCGAAGGGGAGGCGCTGCCAGGCATCCCGGCGGCCGATGCGCTGCGCGCCGCGGGCCTCGCGCCCGTCACGCTCGGGCCCAAGGAAGGGCTCGGGCTGATCAACGGCACGCAGGTCTCGACCGCGCTCGCGCTGGCGGGGCTTTTCGCGGCGGAGCGCGTGTTCCGCGCGGCCCTCCTCGCCGGGGCGATGACCGTCGATGCGCTGCGCGGATCGGACACCCCCTTCGATGCGCGCATCCACGCGCTGCGCGGCCATGCCGGGCAGGCGGATGTCGCGGCCGCGCTGCGCGGCCTGCTCGCCGGCAGCGAGATCCGCGAAAGCCACCGCACCGACGACCCGCGCGTGCAGGACCCCTATTCGCTGCGCTGCCAGCCGCAGGTGATGGGCGCTTTGCTCGACCTGCTGCGCTTCGCCGCGCGCACGCTGGAGACCGAGGCGAATGCGGTGACCGACAACCCCCTGGTGATGGAGGATGGCGCCATCGTCTCCGGCGGGAATTTCCATGCCGAGCCCGTCGCCTTCGCGGCCGACCAGGTCGCCATCGCCCTGGCCGAGATCGGCAGCCTGGCCGAACGCCGGATCGCGCTGCTGGTCGATCCGGTGATGAGCGGCCTGCCCGCCTTCCTCGCCCGCGACCCGGGGCTGAATTCAGGGCTGATGATCGCGCAGGTCACGGCCGCGGCGCTCGCTTCGGAGAACAAGCAGCGCGCCGCGCCGGCCAGCATCGATTCCCTGCCCACCTCCGCCAACCAGGAGGATCATGTCTCGATGGCGACGCATGCGGCGTACCGGCTGATCGAGATGGCCGGCAACGCCGCCGCCATCATCGGCATCGAGGCGCTGGCCGCGGCCGAGGCGCTGGAGCATCGCCGCCCGCTCCGCTCCTCCGCCGCCATCGAGGCGGCGCATGGCGCCCTCCGCGCCGAGGTCGCGCCGCTGCTCGCGGACCGGCTGCTCGCACCCGACATCGCGGCCGCGACGCGGCTGGTCGAGGACGGCGCGCTCGCCGCCGCCGCCGGCCTCGCGCTGCCGGGCCTGACGCCATGACCGAAGGGAGGACCGGCCGATGAGCCGCATCGCCAATGCCCGCCTCGTCACCGCCCCGCGCGGACCCATCCCGGTCTGCCGCTCCTGGGGGGCGGAAGCGGCGATGCGGATGCTGATGAACAACCTCGACCCGGAGGTGGCGGAGAAGCCGGAGGAGCTCGTCGTCTATGGCGGCATCGGCCGCGCCGCGCGGGACTGGGATGCCTTCGACCGCATCGTGTCCTCGCTCAAGGGGCTGTCGCCGGACGAGACGCTGCTGGTGCAGTCCGGCAAGCCCGTGGGCATCTTCCGCACCACGGAGGACGCACCGCGCGTGCTGATCGCCAACTCCAACCTGGTGCCGCACTGGGCGACCTGGGAGAAGTTCCACGAGCTCGATCGCAAGGGGCTGATGATGTACGGCCAGATGACGGCCGGATCGTGGATCTACATCGGCAGCCAGGGGATCGTGCAGGGCACCTACGAGACCTTCGCGGAGGTCGGGCGCCGGCACTATGGCGGCTCGCTTGCGGGCCGATGGATCCTGACGGGCGGGCTCGGCGGCATGGGCGGGGCGCAGCCGCTCGCCGCGACCATGGCCGGCGCATCGATGATCGCCGTGGAGTGCCAGCCGTCCCGCATCGAGATGCGGCTGCGCACGCGATACCTCGACACCAAGGCCGAGACGATCGAGGAGGCGCTCGCCATCGTCGAGGCGGCCAGGCGCGAGGGGCGCGCCGTCTCCGTCGGGCTGCTCGGCAATGCGGCGGAGGTCTTCCCCGAGATGCTCCGCCGCGGCATCCGCCCAGATGCGGTGACGGACCAGACGAGCGCGCACGACCCGCTGAACGGCTACCTGCCCGCCGGCTGGACGCTGGCGGAATGGGAGGAGCGGCGCACGCGCGACCCGGAAGGCACGACGCTCGCGGCCAAGCGGTCCATGGCGGTGCAGGTGGAGGCGATGCTCGGCTTCTGGCGCGCCGGCATCCCCGTGCTCGACTACGGCAACAACATCCGCCAGATGGCGCAGGAGATGGGCGTCGCCGACGCCTTCGCCTTTCCCGGCTTCGTGCCGGCCTATATCCGCCCGCTCTTCTGCCGCGGCATCGGACCCTTCCGCTGGGCGGCGCTGTCGGGGGACCCGGAGGACATCGCGCGCACCGATGCGAAGGTGCGGGAGCTGATCCCGGACGATCCGCATCTGCACAACTGGCTCGACATGGCGGGCAGGCGCATCGCCTATCAGGGGCTGCCGGCGCGGATCTGCTGGGTCGGGCTCGGCGACCGGCACCGGCTCGGCCTCGCCTTCAACGAGATGGTGGCGAAGGGCGAGCTCAAGGCGCCGATCGTGATCGGGCGGGACCATCTCGATTCGGGCTCCGTCGCCTCCCCGAACCGGGAGACGGAGGCGATGGCCGACGGGTCCGATGCGGTGTCCGACTGGCCGCTGCTGAACGCGCTGCTGAACACGGCATCCGGCGCGACCTGGGTCTCGCTGCACCATGGCGGCGGCGTGGGCATCGGCTTTTCCCAGCATGCCGGCATGGTGATCGTGGCGGATGGGACGGACGCCGCGGCGCGACGGCTCGCCCGGGTGCTTTGGAACGACCCTGGCACCGGCGTCATGCGCCACGCCGATGCCGGCTACGATATCGCGATCGACCATGCGAAGCGGATGGGGATGAAGCTGCCCTCGCTCGGCATCGGTGGCTGACACTCGCCGCGGCAGGCTGCCCGCAGCGGGGGCAGAGGAATGGGCGGCCGCCGGCCGGGTATCGTTCCGGTGGCTTTACACCGGCGCGGCGCTCCCCCCAGGATGCGCCGCCCGCCTTGCAGGAGAGGCCGTGATGAGCGTGGTGACTGCGACCGATACCGAGGCCTTCGCGCGCGACGGCGCCGTCGTGCTGCGCGGCGCCTTCGCCGAATGGGTCGAGCCGCTGCGCGCGGGCATCGAGACGCTGATCGCCCATCCCGGCCCCTATGAGCGCAGCTACCAGCCCGCGGACGGGAGCGCGCGCTTCTTCCAGGACCTGTGCAACTGGCAGCGCATCCCGGAATTCCGCGCCTTCGTCCAGGACGGGCCCGGCGCGGCGATCGCGCGCGACCTGATGGGTGGTGCTACGGCGCGCTTCTTCCACGACCATGTGCTGGTCAAGGAACCTGGCACGAGCATGGTCACGCCCTGGCACCAGGACGGGCCGTACTACTGCGTGGAAGCGGAACGCTGCGTCTCCTTCTGGATCCCGCTCGACCCGGTGGGGCGCGACGTGACGCTGGAATGCGTCGCGGGTAGCCACCAATGGGGCCGCCTGATGAAGCCGAAGCGCTTCGACGGCACGGACCTCTATGCCGGCGACACGCGGGAGGAAATGCCCGACATCGACGCCGCGCGCGACCGCTTCACCATTCTGGGGTGGGAGATGGCGCCGGGCGACGCCGTCGCCTTCCACTACCGCACGGTGCATGGCGCGCCGGCGAACACCTCGCCCGAGCGGCGCCGTCGGGTCTTCTCCGCGCGCTGGGTCGGCGACGATGCCGTGTTCCGCGACCGCGGCGGGAAGGGATCGCCGCCGCTGCGCCACATCCGGCTGGCGGATGGCGCGCCGCTCGACGGGCCGGATTTCCCGCGCATCCTCTGACGCGCGACGCGAACGACGACAGGCAGGCAGGACAGGAACGGAGAGACGGCATGCAGCGACGCATCATCCTCGGCAGCGCGGCGGCGGCGACGGCCGCGACGCTCGCCACCCCGGCGCTGAGCCAGGGCCGCATCGAATGGCGCATGATCACCATCTGGCCGCGCAACCTGCCAGGGCCGGGTGTGGCGGCGCAGCGCTGCGCGGACCGTATCGGGCAGCTGTCCGGCGGGCGGCTTACGGTGCGCCTGTTCGCGGCGGGCGAGGTGGTGCCCGCGCCGGGCGCCTTCGACGCGGTCGCGGCCGGCACGGCGGACCTCTATCACGGCGTGCCGTCCTTCTGGATCTCGAAGTCGCCCGGCATCGGCTTCTTCGGCTCCTTCCCCTTCGGCATGACGGCCTATGAGCGCCAAGCCTGGATGATGCACGGCGGCGGCACCGCCATGTATGACGAGATCTACGCCCGCTTCGGCATCAAGCCTTTCATCGTTGGCGATTCCGGGCCGCAATGGCTCGGCTGGTTCCGCCGGGAACTGCGCTCGATCGAGGATTTCCGCGGCCTGCGCCTTCGCACCGCTGGCCTGGGCGGGGAGATGTTCCGCCGCGCCGGCGCCTCCGTCGTCACCCTGCCGGCGGGCGAGATCTTCTCCGCGCTGCAATCGGGCACGATCGACGCGGCGGAGTTCCTAGGCCCCTTCAGCGACGCGCCGCTCGGCCTGCACCAGGTCGCCAAGAATTTCTACTTCCCCGGCGTGCAGGAACCGTCCTCGGCCGAGGAGATCGGCATCAACATGGCGCGCTGGAACGCCCTGCCGGACGACCTGAAGCGCATCGTCCGCTACTGCGCCATGTCGCTGCACGAGGAAACGACGACCGAATACGATTCGAACCATCCGCGCGTGCTGGCGGACCTGGTCGCCCGCCATGGCGTGATCGTGCGGGAAGCGCCGCGCGACCTGCTCATCGCGCTCGGCACCTCCGCCGGCGACATGATGCGGGAGTTCCGCGCGCACCAGGACCCGCTGGTGAAGCGCATCGCCGACAGCTACGCGGAATTCCGTAACCGCAGCGCGGCCTACATGATGCAGTCCTACGGGGCGAACTTCCTGGCGCGGCAGTTGCCGATCAACTGGGGCTGAGTTGCGCTTCCTCCTCCGCCTTGCCGAGGGCGCCGACGCGGTCAACCGCGCAATCGGGCTCTCGGCCCGCTGGCTCGCCGTCGCGCTGGTGCTGGTGCAGTTCGCCGTCGTGGTGCTGCGCTACGCCTATGGCAGTTCCTTCGTCTGGATGCAGGAAGGCGTAATCTACCTGCACGCCTTCCTGTTCATGCTGGCGATCGGCTACGCCTACCTGCTCGATGCGCATGTCCGCGTGGACTTCTTCTCCGCCGCCTGGTCGGAACGTACGCGCGCCTGGGTGGAACTCGCGGGCATCCTCGTCGCGGTGCTGCCGTTCTGCTGGCTGCTGGTCTGGGCCAGCTGGGGCTACGTCGCGCGGTCCTTCATGATGGGCGAGGGGCCGATGCAGGTCGGCGGCCTGCCGCTGCAGCCCTATCTCAAGGGTCTCATCCTCGCCATGGCCGGGCTGCTCGCGATCCAGGCGCTTTCGGTCGCGGTGCGCGCCGTCGCCGTCATCCTGGGCGCGGCGGATACCGTCTTCCCGGCGCGCCAGCAGGTCTCGGAAGGATGAGCGCGCTCGCCGATGTCGGGCCGATGCTCGACCTGCTCATGCTGTTCGCGCTGTGCACGCTCATCATGGTGGGCGTGCCGGTGGTGTTCATCCTGACCGGCTGCGCCATCGTCTTCGGCGGGCTCGGCATCCTGCTCGGCGCCTTCGATCCCTTCATGTTCGGCGCGCTCGCGCAGCGCGTCTTCGGCACCATGACGAGCGAGGTGCTGATCGCCATCCCACTCTTCGTCTACATGGGCATGATGCTCGAGAAGTCGAAGATTGCCCCCGACCTGCTGGAGGCGATGGGACGACTCTTCGGCACGCTGCGCGGCGGGCTCGCCGTCTCGGTCACGCTGGTGGGCGCGCTGCTCGCCGCCTCCACCGGCATCGTCGGCGCGACCGTGGTGACCATGGGCCTCATCGCCCTGCCGGCCATGATGCGCCACCGCTACGACCCGGCCTTCGCCACGGGCACCATCTGCGCGGCCGGCACGCTCGGCCAGATCATCCCGCCCTCGACCGTCATGGTCATCCTGGGGGAGGTGCTGGCCGCCGCCTACCAGCAGGCGCAGCTCGCCCAGGGGAAGTTCTCGGTCGAGACGATCTCGGTCGGGCAGCTCTTCGCCGGCTCGATGATCCCGGGGCTCATGCTCGCCGGCATCTACATCCTCTATCAGGTCGTGATCTGCCGCCTGCGGCCGGAACTCGGCCCCGCCATGCCGGCCGCGGAACGCGCGGGGGTAACCGCGGCTGATCTGGCCCGCGCGCTGATCCCCCCCATCACGCTGATTGTCGCGGTGCTCGGCTCGATCCTCGCGGGCGTCGCGACGCCGACGGAGGCGGCCTCGGTCGGCGCGGTCGGCGCGACGCTGCTCGCCGGGCTGCGGATCCGCCCGGAGAACCCCTGGCCGATCTATGTCGCAGCGCTCTCGGCGCTTGGCATGGTGGTGCTCGGCAGCCTGTTCGACCTGCGCATCGGGCGGCAGGAAGCGCCGTTCGGCGACCGCGCCGCGGCCTGGTCCGCCACGGTGCTCGGGCTCGGCCTCGCCTGGGGCATCGTCGTCTCGCTGCGCCGCGCCTTCGGCGGCGGGATGCTCGGCGCGGTGTCGCATTCGACCATGACGGTCACGGCGATGATCTTCGCGACGCTGATCGGCGCCACGCTGTTCAGCCTGGTGTTCCGCGGCCTGGGCGGGGACGAGATGATCCGCGCCTTCCTCGAACAGGTGCCCGGCGGGAAATGGGGCGCGCTGGCGGTCGTGATGATCGTGATCTTCATCCTCGGCTTCCCGCTCGACTTCGTGGAGATCGTCATCATCGTCGTGCCGATCGTGGGCCCGGTGCTGCTGCAGATGGACATCGACCCGATCTGGCTCGGCGTGCTGATCGCCATGAACCTGCAGACCAGCTTCCTGACGCCGCCGCTCGGCCCGACTCTCTTCTACATCCAGGGCGTGCTGCCGCAGGGCGTGGGGTCGGGCGACGTCTATCGCGGTGTCACGCCCTTCGTGATCCTGCAGGTGATCGGGCTCGCCCTCGTCATGGCCTTCCCGGTGCTGGCCACCTGGCTGCCCGACATGCTCTTCTGACGCGCCTGCTGCTTCGGGAGAGAGGATTGCTTCGCCGCTTCGCGCTGCTCGCCTGCCTGACGGTCGCCGCCTGCGGCCTGCCGCCCAACCATGCGCTGCGCGACTGGGCGCGCACCGCGGGCATCGCCGTCGACCGCCCATCCCTCGCGCCCGCCGCGGCCGGGGACGTGCTGGCGCGGCAGGCCGCGCTCGCAGGCTGGCTCCAGGCGCTGGCCATCCTGGCGGAGGAGGAAGGGATGCCCGCCTTCGGCCCGGCGCAGGGCAGCGCCCCGACCGATCCGGCCTCGACCGCGCTCGCCGGCGTGCTGCGCACCGCCGCCGCCACGCCGCCGAATCGCGGACCGGCGGTCGGCGCCGACGCGCAGGACGAACAGCGCCGCCTGCCCGTCGCCATCCGCGCCGCCGATCCGCATGTGCAGGCGCTCATCGCCGCGCTGTCGGCCGACATGGCCGGCGGGGAACGCGAGGAATACCGCCGCGCGCTGGCCGCGATCGGCGCGACGCATGGGATGCTCGCCGCGCGCGCGCGGCATTTGCGCCAGGAAGACCTCGCACGGGACCTGCGGCAGGCCGAGGACGGGCTGCGCCGCATCATGCTGCGCCTGCCGCCGGACCCGATGGTCGCCGCACGGCCGCGCGGCGCGACGCTGCTGCCCTAGACGCGCCTTCCGTATCGCCGAGCGATTCCGCCCGGCTCGAAGACGCGTCAGCCCCGCGGCATCGCGGCCACGCCGCGCCGCAGGGAATCCTCGGCGGCGCGCAGGCTGCGCCCCATCTCATCCTCGGTCAGGTCGCCCGCGCGCGCGGCCATCGTCGCGTGGTCCGTCGCAATGCGCCGCACCAGGGCGGCATAGGCGGTCTCCTCGCCGGCCACGCGGACCAGCGCGGCGGCCAGCGCCTGCACATCCGGGTCCATGGTGCGGATGGCGTAGCGGACCTGCGGCGCGCGCCAGTTGGACCGCGTGGCGCGCCGCAAGGTGCGGCCGAGCGACGCGACCGCCTCCCCGCCCCGCGCATCCGCCGCGGTGGCGCGGGCGGCGAGCGCGACGAAGGGATCCTCGGGGTAGGGCAGCACGCCGTCATCGGCCATGCGCGCGATCGCGGCCAGCGTCAGGCTCAGCGCGTCGCGCATCGCCTCGGCGCCGTCGCGCGACGTCGCCTGCGCCGCGGCGGAAGGATGGTCGACCGCGATGCTCGCCGTCCGCGCCCAGTCGCGGGCGGCCGTGTAGTCGGGCGCGCTGCAGCCGGAAAGCAGCAGCAGCGCGGCAAGACACAGCGCGGGAATCCTCATCGTCGCACCCCTTCCATCCGTCCGGCCGCGCGGCGTCGCGCGCGGCCGCATCCTGGCACACGGGCCGTCATCGCCGGCGCCGCAACAGCAGATGCACCGCGCCGGTATTCGCGCTGTGCGGATGCGCCGCCCCCAGCAGGATCCGCCGCAGGTCCGGCGCGTTCAGCCAATGCGGCAATTCGCGCCGCAGCACCCCGCCTTCGGCCGAGGACCCCCGCCCCGTGATGACCGCGACGCAGCGCACGCCATCGGCATAGGCATCGGCGAGGAAGCTGCGCACCGCGCCATGCGCTTCCTGCGCGCGGCGACCATGCAGGTCGATGGTGCGCTCGGGCCGGATGCGGCCGCGCCGCAACTCCTTCCAGCGGCGATCGTCGAGCCCCGCCGGTGGCGCGTTCACCACGATGTCGGGCGGCGCCCAGCGCATCGGCGGCGCGGCGACGGGCGGCGGCGGCGCGGGCGCGGCAATCACGGGCACGGCGGGCGGCGCAGGCGGCTCGGGCGGCAATTCGCGCCCGGGCAGCGGCGCCACCTCGGCCGCATAGGCGCGCCACAGCGCGCGATCGGCTTCCGTCAGGCCCCGCGGGCGGCGGCGGGTCATGCAGGCGGCAGCGCCGCCGGGTCGTCGTCCACCAGCAGGATGTGCAGCCGCCGCGGACCATGCGCGCCGAGCTCGAGCGTCTGCTCGATATCCGCGCTGCGCGACGGGCCGGTCACCAGCATGACGTTACGCGGCATGAAGCCTTCCGGGCGGCCGTCCCGCAGCAGGTCCCAGGCTTCCTCATAGGCCCCGACGATGCGGGAGGCGCGCAGCACCACGATCTCCGTCTCGGCGAGGATGTTGAGCGTGGTCGGCCGGCGCGGGTCGGAGGGCAGCATGAGCGTGCCCGTCTCCGCGATGCCGGCGAAGCCGTGCTGGACGGACACGGCGTCGCTGCCCTGCGCGCGTCGCGCCTCGAACTCCAGCATCGGCTTGGCAGACCAGTCGAGGCCGGTCAGCTCCTCATGCGGGGCCAGGACGAAGCGGGAGGGGAGGTTCTGCTGCGCGAGGTAGTCGGCGATCGCGCCAGGCACGTCGCGCAGGCCGGGCAGCCGCGCGACGGAGCCGAACTCCTTCTCCACGTTGCGCACGAACAGCGCCACCTGCTCCGGCCGCGGCACGCGCGACCGCGCGGGGATCAGGTGGCGCGGATGCGTCGCGAGGCGCCCCTCGATCATCGCGCGCTGGTCGGCCGGCAGCGGGCCACGCTTCAGGCCGCGGCGGATGGCCGAGAGGATCTGCTCCTTGCTCATCCGTCAGCCCCGCCGCTTCATCTTGGCGTAGCGCGCCATGAAGGTGCCGCCCTCCGGTGCCGGCAGATCGCGCCCCGCCGTCCAGCCGCCCGCCAGGGGCAGGGAGGAGAAGGCGCCGCGCCCGCGCGCGAGCAGCGACAGCGCGCCGACCGCGAGCCGCGTCGCCGCGCGGTACATCCCCGGCCGCCTGGCGAACCACGCCCAGATGGCGAGGTTGCTGCGCACGGCGGCCGGCGTCAGGTGACGCTCGAACTCCCTCTCCCGCCAGTGGCGCATCAGCTTCGGCAGCGGGATCTTCACCGGGCAGACGCTCTCGCACTTGCCGCAGAAGGTGGAGGCGTTGGGCAAGTGCCCCGCCTTGTCCACGCCGACGAGCGACGGCGTCAGCACGCTGCCCATCGGCCCGGGATAGACCCAGCCATAGGCATGCCCGCCGGTCACGCCGTAGACGGGACAGTGGTTCATGCAGGCGGCGCAGCGGATGCAGCGCAGCATCTCCTGGAACTCGGAGCCGATCATGTTCGACCGGCCATTGTCGATCAGCACGACATGGTATTCCTCCGGCCCGTCGAGGTCGGCCGGCCGGCGCGCGCCCGTGCTGAAGGTGGTGTAGACGGAAAAATCCTGTCCGGTGGCCGACCGTGCGAGGAGGCGCAGCAGCGACGTCGCATCCTCGAGCGTCGGAACCACCTTCTCGATGCTGGCGAGCGCGATGTGCACGCGCGGCAGCGTCTGCGTCAGGTCGCCATTGCCCTCGTTCGTGACGATGACGCTGCTGCCCGTCTCGGCGATCAGGAAGTTCGCGCCGGTGATGCCCACGTCGGCGGCAAGGAAGCGTTCGCGCAGCTTGGTGCGCGCCTCGGCCAGGATGTCCCGGCGCTCATGGAAGACGCGGTCGGGGTCCAGGTCGGTGTGCAGGCGCCGGAAATCGGCCTCCCAATCCTCCCGGTTCAGGTGGAAGGCGGGGGCGATGATGTGGGACGGGTGCTCGCCCCGCAGCTGGATGATGTATTCGCCGAGGTCGGTCTCGACCGGCACGATGCCGTGCTTCTCCAGGTGGTCGTTGACCGCGATCTCCTCCGAGATCATCGACTTGCCCTTGGTGACGGTCCGCGCGCCCGCCTTGCGGCAGATCTCGAGCACCGCCGCGCGCGCATCCTCCGCCGTCGCGCACCAGTGCACCTTGCCGCCGGCGCGTTCGACATTGGCGGCGAAGATCTCGAGATAGACGTCGAGGTTTGCCAGGGTGTGGTTCTTGATGTCCCGCCCGATGTCGCGCAGCTGCTCGAATTCCGGCAGCCGCGCCACGGCCTCGGCCCGGCGCTGGAGGAAGGCGCCCTTGGCCTTGCCGAGCGCCTTCTGCAGGCCGGCATCGCCGAGCGCGCGTGCCGCGTTCCGCCTGAAGGCGGGGGAGGTGATCTGGACCAATGTTGCGACCTCGGAAGATGTCGTCTGCCGGGGTGAATGTAGCGCGATCCCGGCCGCGGGACAGGGCGGCCC
Organism: Roseomonas nitratireducens; assembly: GCF_017813355.1. Classification (GTDB taxonomy): domain Bacteria; phylum Pseudomonadota; class Alphaproteobacteria; order Acetobacterales; family Acetobacteraceae; genus Neoroseomonas; species Neoroseomonas nitratireducens. The sequence goes on along the minus strand of NZ_JAGIYZ010000007.1, from coordinate 52,398 downwards.
CGCGCGGGGCTTGCCCTATGCCGCCCGGGGGGCGAAAAGGCCGCGCACCCCTTCCGGGGCCCGATTCGCGCCTTTGCAAGGAGAAGCGCCGGTGATCACGCGTCGTTCCCTTTTCGCCGCCGGTGGCGGTGCCCTGCTGCTCTCCGCCTGCGAGACCGCGGTCACGATCGATGGCCGCTTCCCGATCATGGACGTGCTCGGCACGCAGCCGGACGTCTCCGAGTTCCGCTCCGCGCTCCGCCGCTCCGGGCTCGACCAGGAGCTTGCCGGCGCCGGGCCCTTCACGGTCTTCGCGCCGACCAATCTCGGCTGGGCCGCGGCCTCGGCCGAATTCCGCAACGGCGGGGCGGCGGCGCTGCGCAACCTGATCGCCGGCGGCCGGCTGCGCCTGCCGGACATCCAGGCCCGCGGCGGCCGGGTGCGCATGCTCTCGGGCATCGACATCCGCGTGGTCGGCGGCACCGCGGCCGAACCGCGCATCCAGGCGGCCCGCGCTGGCGGCGCCCCCTCGGGCGCCTCGGCCAGCGTCATCCGGCCGAACCTGCTGTGCAGCAACGGCATCGTCCACGTCATCGGCGGCGTGCTGATCCCGACCGCGGCCTGACGCCATCCGCGGGCGCCGTCCTGATCAGGGCGGCGCGCCGCGCTTCCAGGTGAGCACCAGCACGTCGCGGCAGGACGGCAGGCCCGGATCTGCCGGCGCGACCGGCGTGACACCGTGCCTCACGCGCGGATCGTCCAGCACCGCCGTGTCGAGCGGATCGCTCAGGACGAACTGCGCGAGGCGCGCCCCCGCATCGTCCTCGATCACCGTCTCCCCACCCGCCAGGTTGGTGCGCGCGATCATCGCGATCAGCACGCAATCGACGCCGTCATGGTGCACGCCCTCGGGCGTCGGGAAGCCGGGGGTGCCGGCCGCGGCCTCGATGCGGAATTGGTGCGCCTCGACGAACCAGGGATGCGCGCCGTGCAGCGCCTCGGCCATCGACCGGCCCAGGCCGAGCAGCGCGACCATGGGGGCCGAGGCGGCGACCGCGTCCTCCATCGGCGCGAACCACCGATCGACGCCGCCATTCAGCGTGTTGTGGGCCACCGCCTGGAAATGCGGCCGGTGCGCACCGCGGCGATGGCCCGGCACGCCGGGCTCGGCGGCGAAATTGGCGATGCGCCGGCGCCGGTAGCGCCCGCCATCGGCCATGAAGGCATCCGTCTCCAGCCGGTTCCACGATGCGAAGAAGGGGGCCAGCGCATCGGGGCGCTCGCCCTGCCCCATCAGCGTGGCCATCTGCGCGCCGGGGATGCGGGCGAAGCCGCGCGCGGCGAGGTCGGCGAGCGGGCCCGCGGGCGCAGTCATGGGCCCTTCCCCTCGCCGATCGGCGGCACCTCGGCCGCCATGCCGGCGAGCACCTCGGCCACGTGGCGGACCTTCACCGCGCTCCCCTCGCGCTTCAGCCGCCCGGCCATGTTCAGCAGGCAACCGAGGTCGCCCGCGAGCAGCGTGCCCGCGCCGGTCGCGGCGATGTCGCGGCACTTGTCGGTGACCATGCGCGTCGAGATCTCCGGGTACTTCACGCAGAAGGTGCCGCCGAAGCCGCAGCAGATCTCGGGGTCCGCCAGCTCCGCCAGGGTCAGCCCCTGGACGCTGCCGAGCAGCTGGCGCGGCTGGGCCTTCACGCCCATCTCCCGCAGGCCCGAGCAGGAATCGTGGTAGGTGACGCGGTCGCCATAGGACGCCGCGACGCGCTCCATGCCCATCACGTCCACAAGGAAGGAGACGAGCTCGTGCGTCCGCCCGGCCAGCGACTCGGCCTTGGCGCGATAGCCGGGATCGTCGTCGAACAGGCTGGGGAAGTGATGCGCGATCATGCCCGCGCAGGACCCCGACGGGGCGACGACGTGGTCGTAGCCCTGGAAGGCGTCGACGACGGCGCGGGCGAGGTCGCGCGCCGTGGCGCGGTCGCCCGTGTTGAAGGCGGGCTGGCCGCAGCAGGTCTGCGTGTGCGGCACCTCGACCTCGCAGCCCGCCTGTTCCAGCAGGCGCAGCGCGGCGAAGCCGACCGACGGGCGATAGAGATCGACGAGGCAGGTGACGAAGAGCGCGACGCGCGGCCGGGGCGTGGACATGCCCTGGATGATAGGTGCGCCCCGCCCGCGCGGACAGTCCCGCGCGGGGAAGATCAGTTCAGCCGCTGGCGCAGTTCGGTGGCGAGCGCGCGCATCCGCTGTGCTGCGTCGCCGTCGGGCACCAGTTCCAGGAACCGGTCGAGGCAGGCGAGCGCGGCGCCGATGCGGTCGAGCCGCTGGTTCATCAGCCCCGCTTCCCGCCAGAGCGGCGCGTGGTCCGGCGCGAGGCGGAGCATGTCCTCCGCGCAGTCCAGGGCGCTGTCCAGCGTGCCGGCGCGCAGGCGCCGCAGCTTGATGTTGTTCTGCAGGCGCAGCAGCACCTCCCGCTTCGCCATGGGGCGCAGCAGGCCGGGGCGGAGTTCCGCCGCCTCCCCCTCCACGCGCTTGAGCAGGGCGCGCAGCGCCGGCGCCTCCAGCGCCGTGCCGCCGGCGAAGACATCCACCAGCACCTGGCCGCGCGGGGCTTCCAGCGCGATCAGGAAATGGCCCGGGAAATCCACGCCATGCGCGGCCCAGCCGGCCGCTTCCGCCGCGTGCAGCCACAGGATGCCGAGCGCGACCGGCAGGCCGCGGCGGCGTTCCAGCACGTGGATCAGGTTGGCGTTCGCCGGGTCGTCATAGGTCTCGGAATCGCCGGCCAGGCCGAAGCCGCCGTGCAGGACGCCCGCCAGCGCGTCCCGCCGGCGGGCGGGGTCGCCGGCGTCGGCCTCGGGGTCCGCGGCCGCGGCCTCGACGGCAGCACGGGCGATGGCGGTCAGGCTCGCCGCGGCTTCGCGCCAATCGGCCTCCGGCGCGTCGATGCGCGCGAGTTGCAAGGCGACGGCGCCGATGTCGAGTTCGGCATCGGGTAGGCGCCCTGCCGCGTCGAGCGCGGCGCGGGCTTCATCCTGGGCGGTCAGCGGCATGGGCCGAGTGTCGCGGGCCGCGCGGCGCGCATCAAGGCGGCCGTGCGGCAAGACTGAGGTTTCGGATCCGCAGCGACGGGCGCAGCCGCTTGGCCGCGGTGGCATCCGACCTCGCCGGGGCCGCGGACCTCCCGCTCGCCCGCCCCGCGCCTGCCGGCGGGATCGCGTCCGGGCCGGCCGCGGTGGCGTCGCCCCCGCCCCCTGCCCGGCAGAAGACGCGCGCAGGGGGCGGCTGTGGCGGGGGCATCGGCGAAGACGACCGCGTCGCACGGGTGAAGGGTGAAGGCACCCTGCACGGCATCGATCACGTTCCCGGCAGTCTCATTCTGAAAACGTGACAATTATCGACCTCGGCGGCATTCTTCTTTTCGGGATGCGCCGCGACAAACGAGACACCCCGCGCGCTCCGAGGAGACCATCCGTGATTCCTGATTCCCGCGCGCGCCTCGCCTGCGCGCTCATCGGCGCCCTCGCCCTTTCGGGCTGCGGCACCTACCACGTCCGCGCCGACAACGCCGCGCTGCAGAACGAGCCCCGCCCGCAGGCATGGAGCGGCAGCATCGCGCTCGCCTCCGACCCGGCCGGCGCGCGCTGCGCGGTCACGCGCGGCGGGGCGGCCGTGACGCAGGTGACGACGCCGGCCCAGGTCACCCTCGCCCGCGGCAACGACCCGGTCGAGGTGCGCTGCTCCGCCCCGGGACGGATGGACACGGCCGTCACGCTGCGGCCGCTGCGCGACTTCGGCGTGCATCACCACCAGCCGACCGGCCCGGTGGGCACCAACAACAACCGGGAAGACATCCAGACCGGCCGCGTGCGCCGCTTCTTCGACGCGACGGTCGCGCTCCCCCCGGCCGCCTTCGCCTCGGCCGCGGAACGCGATGCCTTCTTCAACGCCCGCGCCGCCGCCATCCGCGCCGGGTGGGAGCCGCAGATCGCCCGCGCCGAGCGGTCGCGCGACGCGATGATCGACAGCGCCGACACGCTGCGCGGCTACATGCAGCAGGACCTCGCGGCGCTCGATCGGCAGAAGGCCGCGGCGACCATCGCCACCGCGGCGCGCGGTCGGCGCTGATCGCGTTCGCGCAGGGGGCGGCCCTTGCGCGAGGTGGGCCGCACGGGGGCTCCGGCCGCCGGGATCAATCGCGGGAGGCGCCATCCTTCCCGCGGTTGGCCTCGGCCGGCTTCACCGCAGCAGGACGGGCAGCAGGGCGTCGAGCCTGACGATGCCCTCCTCCGTCGCCCGCAGCCGGCCGGATGCCGTCCAGGCGAGGTAATCCTCCTCCAGCAGCGCGGCGAGCATCGCCGGGTCGATCGCCTGGGCGAAGGGGATGCCCGCGCGTGCCGCGATCCGCGCCGGATCGACGCCCTCGGCCAGGCGCAGCCCCATCAGCAGCGCTTCGCGCGCCCGCTCGGCGGGGGCGAGGACCTCCTCCCCCGCCGTGCCGTGGCCGTCGCGCTCGACCCGCGCGGCCCATTCCTCCGGCGCGCGATGGCGGCGCAGCGCGACCATGCGGCCATCGGCCAGCATGCGCTGATGCGCGCCAGGGCCGATGCCGAGATAGTCGCCGTAGCGCCAATAGGCGAGGTTGTGCCGGCTTTCCGCGCCCGGCTTGGCGTAGTTGCTCACCTCATAGGGCAGCAGGCCGAAACGCGCGGCTTCCTCGGCCGTGGCGAAGTACAGCCGCGCCGCGTCGTCGCCCTCGGGCAGGGCGAAGTCGCCGCGGGCGTGCAGCGTCGCGAACTGCGTCCCCGGCTCGATGGTGAGCTGGTAGAGCGAGAGATGGTCGGCGGCGAGCGCCAGGGCGCGCCGCAGTTCCGCCCGCCACGACGCCTCGTCCTGCCCGGGGCGCGCGTAGATCAGGTCGAAGGACAGGCGCGGGAAGATGGCGCGCGCGGCCTCCAGCGCGGCGATGGCCTGCGCGGCGTCGTGCTTCCGGCCGAGGAAGCGCAGCGCGGCTTCGTCCAGCGACTGCACGCCGAGGCTCGCGCGGTTCACGCCCGCGTCGCGGAAGGCGGCGAGGCGGCCGATCTCCACGCTGGTGGGATTGGCCTCGAGCGTGATCTCGATGTCCGGCGCGGCTTCGAACAGCGCGCGCGCATCCTCGATCAGCGCGGCGACCGTCTCCGGCGCCATGAGGGAGGGCGTGCCGCCGCCGAAGAAGATACTGGCGAGCGGCCGGCGGCCGGCGCGCGCCGCCTCGAAGGCCAGCTCGCGGCGCAGCGCGTCGCGGAAGCGGGCCTCGTCCACCCGGTCCCGGACATGCGAGTTGAAGTCGCAATAGGGACACTTGGCAGCGCAGAACGGCCAGTGGATGTAGAGGGCGAGGGGTTCGGTCACGGGGCGCATATGGCGCGGCCGGGCCCGCCTGTCGAAGGGGGTGTCCCATGCCGCGCGTCACCGCGCTCCATGCCGCGTTGTTGCTGGCGCTCTACCTCGCGCTGACCTTCCGCGTCTTCGCCGCGCGCTACCGCGCCCGGGTGACGATCGGCACCGGCGGCGACCCGCTGCTGGAACGGGCCGTCCGGGTCCATGCGAATTGCGCCGAATACGTCCCGGTCTTCCTCGTCACGCTGCTCGCCGCCGAACTCTGCGGCGCGGCACCCTGGGCGCTGCACGCGGCAGGCATCGCCATGCTGGCGGGCCGCGCGCTGCACGCCGCCGGCATGTCGCCCGAACCCGACATCCGGCCGCTGCGCGCGGCGGGCATGCTGCTGACGCTGTTGGGGCTGTTCGCGGCACTGGCGCTCGCCCTCGGCGGCGGGCTCGGGCTGTGGTAGCGGCCCGGCCATGAGCGGATCCTCGGTCGAGCGCGTCCGCGCCGCGCTGCTGGCGGCGGGACATCCGGACACCATCACGGCCTTCCCCGAAGGCACGCGCAGCGCGGCGGATGCCGCCGCCGCGGTCGGCTGCGACGTGGCGCAGATCGCGAAATCCATCGTCTTCCGCGCCGGCGCCCGCGCGGCGCTGGTCATCGCCTCCGGCGCCAACCGGGTGGACATGGGCAAGGTCGCGGCGGCGATCGGCCAGGCGGTGAAGCGCGCGGACGGCGCCTGGGTGCGGGACGCGACGGGCTTCGCGATCGGCGGCGTCTCCCCGCTCGGGCACCTCGCGCCGCCGATCCTGCTGCTGGATGCGGACCTCATGGCGCTCGACGCGGTCTGGGCGGCGGCGGGTTCGCCCATGCACGTCTTCCGCACCACGCCCTCGGAACTGCTGCGCATGACCGGCGCCGCGGTCGCCGAGGTGCGGGAGTGATGTGGGCGACGGCGCTCTGGGCGGCCCTGCTGGCCCCGGTCTGCCTGTGGCTGTCCGCGCGGGTGATCGGGCAGCGCCGGCGCGCGCAGGTGCCGATCGGCACGGGCGGCGACGCGGCGCTGGAACGCGCGGTCCGCGCGCAGGCGAATTTCGCCGAATACGTGCCCTTCGCGCTGCTGCTGATGGCGCTGGCGGAAGCCGCCGGCGCGCCGGGCTGGGCGCTGCATCCGCCGGGGGCGCTGCTGCTGGCGGGGCGCATCGCGCATGGCAGCGGCCTCATGCGGGTGCCGGAAGATTTCCGCTTCCGCATCTTCGGCATGATGGCGACCTTCGGGGCGATCGGCTGGGGCGCCCTCGCCTGCCTCGTGGCGGGGACGATCGGTTGGCGTTAGCCTGCCCGGCCCACAGGCCAGGAAGGAAGCGCCATGACCCTCACCGTCCAGCAGATGCTCGCCGCCGCCGAGGCCGCCGTGCCGCGCATCTCCGCCGAGGAGGCCAAGGGCCTGGCCGGCCGTGCCGACGTCGTGTTCCTCGACGTGCGCGAACCGAACGAGGTCGCGGCGTCGGGCAAGGTGCCGGGCGCGCTGACGATCCCGCGCGGGCTGGTGGAATTCCGCGCCGACCCTGCCTCCCCGCTGCATGACGCAAATTTCGACCGGGCCAAGACCATCGTCGCCTATTGCGCGTCGGGCGGGCGCTCGGCGCTCGTGCTCAAGACGCTCAAGGACATGGGCTACGAGAACGTCCGCAACCTCGGCGGCTTCAAGGCCTGGCTCGACGCCGGGGGCGCGGTCGAGAAGACCTGATCCGGGGCGTCAGACCCGGCGCGCGGGGCTCACGCGCCAAGCAGGCCCACTGCTGCCGGCCGTCAACCTTGCTGCGGTCGGGATCAACGCCCGGCGCGCAGCGCCTCCACCGTCGCGAGCGCCTCGGCCGCCGGCACGCCGAGGCGCGTCATGGCGAAATCCGCCATGCCGAGGGCGATCTCCCGTTCGCCCATGACGACGAGACCGATGGCCTGCTCGCGTTCCAGGAAGCTCGCCTCCTCCTCGTCATGGGCGCGCGCGGCGGCGATGATGCCGGGATTGGCGCGGCACGCCATCTCGAGCACGCGCCGGCAGCCCGCGGCATCCGGCATGGCGAGCACGATGAGCCTCGCGGATTCGGGGCGCGCGGCCTTCAGCACCTCGGGCCGCGCCGCATCGCCCCACACGACCGGGACGCCCTCGGCGCGGAGCGCCTCGGCGACGCCGTGGTCGGCCTCGACCACCACATAGGGCTGGCCGTGCCGGCGCAGCGCCGTGGCGACGACCCGGCCGACGCGCCCATGCCCGACCAGGATCGCGTGGCCTTCCAGCCCCTGCGCGGGCGGATGCGACAGGCGCGCCCGACCGCGCCGCGCAAGCCAGGCGCGCATGCGGCGCGTGCCCTCGATCCGCACCGCCGCGCGGTCGGCCAGCCACTGCATCAGCGGCGTGCCGAGGATGGACAGCGTCGCCGCGGCCAGCAGCGGGCCGCGCGCGGCATCCGGCAGCAGCCCCGCGCCGATGGCGAGTTGCGCCAGCAGCAAGGAGAATTCGCCGATCTGCGCCATGGCCCCGGCGACCGAGGCCGCCGCCGGCACCGGCACGCGCAGCGCCAGCAGCAGGCCAAGGATCGCCCCCCCGGTGCCGAGCAGCACCGCGACCAGCGTCGCGATCGAGGTGCCGGGGGCGGCGAGCATCGCGCCGGGGTCCACCAGCATGCCGACCGAGACGAAGAAGATCGCGACGAAGACGCGCTGCAGCGGCGCCGTCTCGGCCGCCGCCTGGTGGCCGAGCGGGCTTTCGCCCAGCAGCACCCCGGCGAAGAAGGCGCCCAGCGCGGGCGAGACGCCGAACAGCGCCGAGGCGCCGAAGGCCGTGCCGAGCGCGACGACGATGACGGCGAGGGTGAACAATTCGCGCGAGCCTGTCGCGGCCACGACGCCGAGCAGCCGCGGCAGGATCACCCGCCCGCCGAGCGCCATGGCGGCGAGGAACGCCGCCAGTTCCAGCGCGGTCTGCCCGACCGCCGCGCCGAGATCCGCCTGCGGGGTGGCCAGCGCGGGCAGCAGCACGAGGGCGAGCACCACAACCAGGTCCTGCACGACCAGCCAGCCCAGCGCGATGCGGCCCGCCTCGCCGGACAGCCGGCCCTTCTCCTCGAGCGCGCGCGTCGCGACGGCGGTGGAGGAGATGGCGAGGGCGAGGCCGAAGACCGCCGCCCCCGCCGCGTCGAGCCCCAGCAGCGCCGCGCCGACCGCGGCGCCGAGCAGCGTGCCGGCCGCGATCTGCGCGACCGCGCCGGGCAGGGCGACGCGCCAGACCGCCAGCAGGTCCCGGGCGCGGAAATGCAGCCCGACGGCGAACAGCAGCAGCGCGACACCGATCTCGGCGAGGCCGGAGGTGACGGCGCCATCGGCGACGAAGCCCGGCGTATAGGGACCCACCGCGATGCCGGCGGCGATGTAGCCCAGCAACGGCGGCAGCCGCAGCAGGCGCGCCACGAAGCCGAAGGCGAAGGCGAGCGCGAGCGCGACCACGAGCGTCGCGACGAGCGGCGGGGCGTGGCTCATCCCCGGCAGGATACAGGGATTGCGCCTGCCGTCAGCCCGCGGGCGGAGAGGCGGCGCCGGGGCCGAGCGGGCGCGTCATCAGCACGCTGTCCACCCATCGGCCGTGCTTCCAGCCGATGGCCGGCAGCAGCCCGGCGTGGGCGAAGCCGGCCCTGGCATGCAGGCGGATGGAGGGCTCGTTCGCGGTATCGCCGATGACGGCGACCATCAGGCGGAAGCCCTGGGCGGCGCAGCGTTCGACCAGCGCCTCGAGCAGCGCGAGGCCCAGGCCGGCGCCGCCCTCGCCGGGCGCGACATAGACGGAGTTCTCGACGGCGTAGCGGTAGCCGGGCCGCGTCCGGTAGGCCGAGGCATAGGCGTAGCCGCGCACGGCGCCGTCCCGTTCGGCGACCAGATAGGGGTAGCCGGCGGCGAGCACGGCGTCGCGGCGGCGCGCCATCTCCTCGGCGCCGGGTGGCGCGTATTCGAAGCTGGCGAGGCCATGGGCCACCCAATGGCCGTAGATGGCGGCGATGGCGGGGATGTCGTCGTCCCGGACGGGGCGGATGGTCGGCGCTGGCATGCCGGAAGGGTGGCCGGGGCGACGCGGGGCGGGAAGCCGGATGACCCCCGGGCTGGTCGCGGCGCGCGGGGCTTCCTTCGCCGGGGCGGCTGGGCTATGGCTGCGGGCATTGGACCCGTAGCTCAGCTGGATAGAGCGCTGCCCTCCGAAGGCAGAGGTCGAAGGTTCGAATCCTTTCGGGTCCGCCAGTTCTCCAGATGCCTGCCTTGCCAGCCCCGATGCGCGACCTCGCGCTGGGCAACGGATGCGTGGCCGCCTCGCATCGCGACCCTCATCGGATCCCGGCGCGACCGAGCGCCCGACGGACAGCCCATCGCGGCTCCGTTCCGCGCCTGTCGCGCCTCCCCGGCACCGGCGATCCGGCTTGCGCAGGGGCACCGCATCCAGTAGCCGTTCCCGCGGGTGCCGCCGGCGAACCACGCCGGAAACGGCCACATCCTGCGGCGCCCGCACCGTCCTCGCGGCGGGCTGGCCAGATCGCCGATCCAGCAACACACTGATGCTGCCGGATGGATCTTTGGGTGTCAGTCCTCCGCGAAGACCCCGGCACGGAGCGAGCCATGAACACGCGATACCGCAAGCCCCTGCCCGGCACGGAGCTGACCTTCTTCGACGCGCGCGCGGCAATCGAGGCGATCACGCCGGGTGCCTATGACGGCCTGCCCTACACCGTGCGCGTCCTGGCGGAGAACCTGGTCCGGCGCTGCGACCCGGCACTGCTGACGGCCGCCCTGACGCAGCTGATCGAGCGCAAGCGCGAGATCGACTTTCCCTGGTATCCGGCCCGCGTCGTCTGCCACGACATCCTCGGCCAGACCGCGCTGGTCGACCTCGCTGGCCTGCGCGACGCGATCGCCCAGAAGGGCGGCGACCCGTCCAAGGTGAACCCGGTCGTGCCGGTGCAACTCATCGTGGACCACTCCCTGGCCGTGGAGCATGCCGGCTTCGAGAAGGACGCCTTCGCGAAGAACCGCGCCATCGAGGACCGCCGCAACGAGGACCGCTTCCATTTCATCGAGTGGACGCGCCACGCCTTCGAGAACATGGAGATCGTCCCCCCCGGCAACGGCATCATGCACCAGATCAACCTGGAGCGGATGTCGCCGGTCATCTGCACGCAGGACGGCGTGGCCTTCCCCGACACGCTGGTCGGCACGGACAGCCACACGCCGCATGTCGACGCACTGGGCGTCATCGCCATCGGCGTGGGCGGGCTCGAGGCCGAGAACGTCATGCTCGGCCGGGCGTCGTGGATGCGCCTGCCCGACATCGTGGGCGTGGAGCTGACGGGCAAGGCGGCCGCGGGGATCACCGCGACGGACATCGTGCTGACGCTGACCGAGTTCCTGCGCAAGGAACGGGTGGTCGGCGCCTGGCTGGAATTCTACGGCCCGGGCGCGTCGAGCCTGACGCTCGGCGACCGCGCCACCATCTCCAACATGGCGCCAGAATACGGTGCCACCGCCGCGATGTTCTCGATCGACCGGCAGACCATCGACTACCTGCGCCTGACCGGGCGCGAGGACGCGCAGGTCAGGCTGGTGGAAACGTATGCGAAGGTCGCCGGCCTGTGGTCGGACGACCTGGCGAAGGTGCAGTACGAGCGCGTGCTGCGCTTCGACCTGTCCACCGTGGTGCGGACCCTCGCGGGGCCGTCCAACCCGCATCGCCGCCTGCCGGTCGCGGACCTCGCGGCACGCGGCATCGCGGGGCCGGTGACGCAGGAAGCCGGGCTGATGCCCGATGGCGCGGTCATCATCGCGGCCATCACGAGCTGCACGAACACCTCCAACCCCCGCAACGTGATCGCCGCCGGCCTGCTGGCGCGCAACGCCCATCGCGCCGGGCTGAAGCGCAAGCCCTGGGTGAAGTCGTCGCTCGCGCCCGGGTCCAAGACGGTGGCGCTGTACCTGGACGAGGCCGGCCTCACGCCGCACCTGGAGGCGCTCGGCTTCGGCCTGGTCGCCTTCGCCTGCACCACCTGCAACGGCATGTCCGGCGCGCTCGACCCGCGCATCCAGCAGGAGATCATCGACCGCGACCTCTACGCGACCGCCGTGCTGTCGGGGAACCGGAACTTCGACGGGCGCATCCATCCCTACGCGAAGCAGGCCTTCCTCGCTTCCCCGCCGCTCGTGGTGGCCTATGCGATCGCCGGCACCATCCGCTTCGACATCGAGCGGGACGTGCTGGGCGTGGATGCCGACGGCAAGGAGATCCGCCTGAAGGACATCTGGCCGACCGACGAGGAGATCGACGCCGTCGTCGCCAGCGCGGTGAAGCCCGAGCAGTTCCGCAAGGTCTATGCGCCGATGTTCGGCAACCGAGGCGCGCGCAGGAAGGTCGAGCCGCTTTACGACTGGCGCCCGCAGAGCACCTACATCCGCCGCCCGCCCTATTGGGAAGGCGCGCTGGCCGGCGAGCGCACCCTGCGCGGCATGCGTCCGCTCGCGCTGCTGGGCGACAACATCACCACCGACCACCTGTCGCCATCGAACGCCATCCTGCCCGACAGCGCGGCGGGCGAGTACCTGGCGCGGATGGGCCTGCCGGAGGAGGACTTCAATTCCTACGCCACCCACCGGGGCGACCACCTGACCGCGCTGCGCGCCACCTTCGCCAATCCCACGCTGGTCAACGAGATGGCGCGCAACGCCGATGGCACGCCGCGCAAGGGTTCCCTGGCGCGCGTGGAACCGGAAGGCCAGACCATGCGCATGTGGGAGGCCATCGAGACCTACATGGCGCGCAAGCAGCCGCTCATCATCGTGGCGGGGGCGGATTACGGGCAGGGATCCTCGCGCGACTGGGCGGCGAAGGGCGTGCGCCTCGCGGGTGTCGAGGCCATCGTCGCGGAAGGCTTCGAACGCATCCATCGCACCAACCTGATCGGGATGGGCGTGCTGCCGCTGGAGTTCAAGCCCGGCACCACCAGGCTGACGCTGGGCCTGGACGGCACCGAGACCTACGACGTCATCGGCGCCCGCACGCCCGGCGCAGACCTGACGCTGACGATCCACCGCCGCGACGGCACCACCATGGAAACCCCCGTGACCTGCCGGCTGGACACGGCGGAGGAAGTCTCGATCTACGAGGCGGGCGGCGTGCTGCAGCGCTTCGCGCAGGACTTCCTCGAGGCCGAGGCCCCGCAGGGCGGCCGACAGGTCGTCTGACCCTTCCCGCGCGCCTGCCGCCTCGACAAAGGCGGGCGCGCGGCATCCTCCGACCACGGCATCGCGCAGGAAGCCAGCATGGCACACCCACCGCAGATCAGGATTCCCGCCACCTACATGCGCGGCGGCACCAGCAAGGGCGTCTTCTTCGTGCTGGACGACCTGCCGGACGTGGCGCGCGTCCCTGGCGCGCCGCGCGACCGGCTGCTGATGCGCGTGATCGGCAGCCCGGATCCCTACGGCAAGCAGACTGACGGCATGGGCGCGGCCACCTCCAGCACCAGCAAGACCGTGATCCTGAGCCGCAGCACGCGGCCGGACCATGACGTGGACTACCTGTTCGGCCAGGTCTCGATCGACAAGGCCTTCGTCGACTGGTCGGGCAATTGCGGCAACCTGTCCGCCGCGGTCGGTCCCTTCGCGATCAGCAACGGCCTGATCGATCCTGCCCGCGTGCCTCGCGACGGCGTCGCCGTCGTCCGTATCTGGCAGGCCAATATCGGCAAGACCATCATCTCCCACGTCCCGATGACCGCCGGCGAGGTGCAGGAAACCGGCGATTTCGAGCTCGACGGCGTGACCTTCCCGGCGGCCGAGGTCCGGCTCGAATTCATGGATCCGGCCGAGGAAGGCGAGGGTGGGGCGATGTTCCCCACCGGCAATCTGGTGGATGCGCTGGAGGTGCCGGGCGTGGGCACCTTCCGCGCGACGATGATCAATTCGGGCATACCGACCATCTTCCTGGAGGCCGATGCACTCGGCTTCCACGGCGCCGAGCTGCAGGACGACGTCAACGGCGATGCCGCGACGCTGGCGCGCCTGGAGACGATCCGCGCGCACGGCGCGCTGCGCATGGGCCTGATCAAGTCGATCGCCGATGCCGCGCAGCGCCAGCATACGCCCAAGGTCGCCTGGGTGTCGCGGCCCAAGGCCTATGTGGCCTCCAGCGGCAAGCGGATCGGCGTCGGCGATGTCGACTTGCTGGTGCGGGCGATGTCGATGGGCAAGCTGCACCACGCCATGATGGGAACGGCCTCCGTCGCCATCGCGACGGCCGCCGCCATACCGGGCACGCTGGTCAACCTCGCGGCCGGCGGCGGCGCGCGCGAATCCGTCTGCTTCGGCCACCCTTCCGGCACGCTGCGCGTCGGTTCCCAGGCGCTGGAGGTGGACGGCCAGTGGAAGGTGACCAAGGCCATCATGAGCCGCAGCGCGCGCGTGCTGATGCAGGGACGCGTGCACGTTCCCTTCGCCGGGTAGCGCCCGCCGGACGCGGACGGGCCAGACGCCCGGCGGCCGGCGGACCGCCCGTCGCCGGGCTGGCGCGCCATCGGCAGGCTGCTAGGCTTCGCCCGACAAGGGCGGAGGAAGCGGTGATGGCGCACGCAACGACGGGCCGCAGAAGCATCCTGGCAGGCGGGGCCGCGCTCGCCGCCTCGGGCATCATCCGCCCGCCGGAAGCGCGCGCCGCGCGGGCCCTGGATGTCGTGCTGGAATCCGAGGTCGTCATCCTCGACCCGCATGTGATCACCGCCGCCATCACGCGCACCTTCGCGACGCATGTCTTCGACACGCTCTTCGCCATGGACGATCGCGGCCAGATCCGGCCGCAGATGGTCGAGGCGTGGGAGAGTTCGGCCGACCGGCTCACCTGGCGCTTCCGCCTGCGCGACGGGTTGAAGTGGCACGATGGCGCGCCGGTCACGGCGGCGGAGTGCGTCCTGTCGCTGAACCGCTGGGCGCCGCGCGATCCGCTCGGGCGGATGCTGCAGGCCGCGACCGCGTCGCTGGAAGCGACCGACGCGCGGACCTTCACGCTGGTGCTGAAGGAACCCTTCCCGCTGCTGCTGCAGGTGCTGGGAAAGCCCAACGCGCCGCTTCCGGTGATGATGCCCGAGCGCCTGGCGCGCGTGCCAAACACGCAGCGCGTCACCGAGATCGTCGGATCCGGCCCCTTCCGCTTCCGCGCGGATCTCTGGCGCCCGGGCAACGTCATGGTGCTGGAACGCTTCGCCGAATACGTGCCGCGCGCCGAGCCGCCGGATTTCCTGGCGGGCGGCAAGCGCGTGAAGATCGACCAGCTGAACCTGCGCGTCATGCCCGACCAGGTGACCGGCGCGGCGGCCCTGATGCAGGGCGAGATCCACTACATGCAGTACCTGCCCTTCGACCTGCTGCCACGGCTCGAGCGCGCGCGGGGCGTGCGGCTGCTCGGCCTGGGCGGGCTGCACCAGTTCCAGGGCAATTTCCGGCTCAACCACGCGGTCGCGCCCTTCGACAACCCGGCGATCCGCCGCGTGCTTTGGAAGCTCGCGGACCAGCAGGCGGTGCTGACCGCGATCGGCGTGCCTGAACGCTTCCGCGCGCCGCAATGCCCGTCCTTCTGGATGTGCGACGCGCCGTATTCCAGCACGGCGGGCGCCGCCGGCGCGCGGGTCGACATCGAGGGCGCGCGCGCGGAACTGCGGGCCGCCGGCTATCGCGGCGAACCGGTGATCGCCATGGAGGTGGCCGGGTCGATCAGCCAGACCGCGTCGATGGTGCTGGTGCAGAACATGAAGGCGGCCGGCTTCACCGTCGACCAGCAGGTGATGGACTGGGGCACCGTGCTGGCGCGGCGCGTGCGGCGCGACGGCTGGTCGATGTTCTCGGTCTATTCGAACGGCACGGACATGTTCTCCCCGCTCACGCATTTCTACGTGGCGTCGACTTGTGCCGACTTCCCCGGCTGGTCCTGCGACGACCGCATTCCCGCCCTGCTGCAATCCTTCGCGCGCGCCGAGGACGACGCCGCGCGCGCGCGCGTCGCCGCCGAGATCCAGACCATCGCCTATGACCTCACGCCCGCGGTGATGTGGGGGCAGTTCACCATTCCCGCCGGCTACCGCACGAACCTGAACAACATGATCCAATCCTCCTACCCGATGTTCTGGGAGGTGGACCTCGCCGGATGACGCCCGAGACGCTGCGCGCGGCGCTGCCGCCCCTGACCGGCGCGCTGCGCGTCGCCGGCCTGTCCGAAGCCGTTAACGTATTCCGCGACCCCGAGGGCATCCCGCACATCCGGGCGCGCAGCCAGCATGACGCCTTCGTGGCGCAAGGCTTCGTGCATGCGCAGGACCGGCTGTTCCAGATGGAGCTCAACCTGCGCCGCGCGCTCGGGCGCAGCGCGGAATGGCTCGGCGCGCCGGCCGCCGAGATGGACGCGCTGTGCCGGCGGCTCGGCATGGAGGCGACCTGCCGGCGGGACTACGCCGCCCTCGGCGACGAGGCGCGGGGAATGCTGCAGGCCTATGTCGCGGGGGTGAACGCCTTCCTCGGCTCCGGCGCGCCGCCATCGGCGGAGCATGCGTTGCTCGGCGCTGCGCCCCTGCGCTGGGAAGCCTGGCACCCGATCGCGGTGATGCGCCGGCTCGGCCTGCTGATGGGCTCGGTCTGGTTCAAGCTGTGGCGCGCCGCGGCGCTGCCGGCGCTGGGCACCGAGCAGGCGGCGAAGCTGCGCTACGAGGATGGCGGTATCGACCTGCTGTGCATCCCGCCCGGCGTCGAGGCGGCGCGCTGGACCGCGACGCTGGGCGACCTTGCGCCCGCGGTCGCCGCGCTGCTCGACCGCGCGGCGCCCGATGCGACAGGTGGCGGCAGCAACAACTGGGCGCTGTCGGCCGCGCGCAGCGCGACGGGCCGGCCGCTGCTCGCCGGCGATCCGCATCGCCTCTTCGAGATCCCGAACATGTACGCGCAGGGGCACATCGCCTGCGAGGCCTTCGACGTGGTCGGGCTGACCGTGCCCGGCGTGCCGGGCTTTCCCCATTTCGCGCACAACGGGCGCGTCGCCTGGTGCGTGACGCACGCCTTCGTCGACATCCACGACCTGTTCGTCGAACGCTTCGATGCCGATGCCTCGCACCACCTGTTCCGCGACGCCTGGCTGCCGGTACGCCGCCGGCGCGAGACCATCGCCGTGCGCGGCGACAAGGCGCGCGAGATCGAGGTGATCGAGACGGCGCACGGCCCGGTGGTCGTCGGCGATCCGGCCTCCGGCACCGCGATCGCGCTGCGCTCCGTGCAATTCGCCGAGACCGACCTTTCCTTCGACTGCCTGCCGCGCATGCTGCGGGCGGATGGCGTACCGGCGCTGTTCGAGGCGACGCGCGGCTGGGGCCTGATCGACCATAACCTGGTCGCTGCGGATACGGCGGGACGGATCGGCCACCTGTTGCGCGCCATGGTGCCGCGGCGGCCACGCGCGAATGGATGGCTGCCAGTGCCCGGTTGGACTGGTGCGCATGAATGGCAGGGCTGGATCCCCTTCGAGGCCATGCCACGGCAGATCGACCCGGCGGACGGCGCGATCGTCACGGCGAACAACCGCGTCGTCGCCGATGGCGGGGCGGACTACCTCTGCACCGACTGCCATCCGCCCACCCGCGCGCGGCGGATCGGCAGCCTGCTCGCGCAGCCCGGCATGGCGGCCGAGGCGATCCATGGCGACACGCTCTCGGCCAATGCGCTGCTGCTGCGCGATCGCCTGACCGCGCTGCCAGCGCCGGACGATGCGGCGGCGGCGGCACTGCGCGAAAGGCTGCTCGGCTGGGATGGTCGCATGGCCGCGGACAGCCTCGCGGCCAGCGGCTATTTCGCCTCGCGTCTCGCGCTGACGCGCATCCTGGCCGAGCGCAGCGGTCTTGGCAGGCTCGCGGGCGATCCGCTGCTCGCGGTCCCGCCCGGGGTCGTGCCGCTGAACCAGCTGTGGTGGACGCTGCCGACGCTGCTGCGCGCCGATGACGCCACGCTGCTCGGCGGCTGGAGTTGGGCGCAGGCGTTGCAGGCGGCGCTGAAGGTCGCCGCGGTCGATCCCATCGCGGCGCAGCCTTGGGGGGAGGCGCACCGGCCGCGCTTCGCCCATCCGCTCGGCGCACTGTTCCCGGATGTCGCGCCGCTGCTCGACCCGCCTGCGCAGGCGATCGGCGGCGATGGCGACACTGTCTTCGCCAACGGGCTGCTGCCCTCGGGCGGACCGCGCGCGACCTATGGCGCACTCGCGCGCTACGTGTTCGATGTCGGCGCCTGGGAGAATTCGCGCTGGACCGTCTTCCACGGGGCCTCCGGCCATCCGGGCAGTCCGCACTATGCCGACCAGCACGCGGCCTGGGCCGAGGCGCGGCTGACGCCGATGCGCTACGGCTGGGAAGGCATCGCGGCCTCCGCCAGCGCGCGGCAGCCGCTGGAGCCGGGCTGACGCGTCAGCCCATGCGTGCCACGGCGGCGAAGCCTTCATCCGCCGCCTGCAGCGCAAGGTCGATGTCGGACGGCGCGTGCGCGCAGGACAGGAACATGTTGTGCCGGGGGTGGAAATACGCGCCCGCGCGCAGCGCCGCGGCACAGAAGGCGGCGCCGCGTTGCCAATCACTGTCGCCTTCGAACAGCAGCAGCGGCATCTGCGGCGGGCCGCTCTGGCGGATGCCGATGCCGTGCCGCGCCGCCAGCGCATCGAGGCCCAGGCGCAGGCGATCGCCCATCGCGCGCATATGCGCGGGGCCGTCGACGCGCCGCAGCTCGGCCAGCGTCGCCATCGCCGCGGCCATCGGCACCGCCGCGCACCAGAAGGATCCCGTCGTGTAGATGCGCATCGCCGCGTCGCGGAACGCATCCCCGCCGGTCACCGCTGACAACGCGTGGCCGTTGGCGATCGCCTTGCTGTAGGCGGCGAGATCGGGGCGTACCCCGATCGTCTCCCAGGAGCCGCCGAGATGCAGCCGGAAGCCGGCCCGCACGTCGTCCAGGATCAGCGCCGCGCCGGTCGCGTTGCAGATCTCGCGCGCGGTGCGGGCGAAGTCCGGGTCGGGCAGTTCCAGGTCGCGCCCCATGTCGTGGCGAAAGGCGGTGACGATCACCGCGGCCAGGTCGCCCTTCGCGTCCTCGGCCGCCGCCTGGAGCGACGCCGCGTCGTTGTAGTCGAAGTGTAGGATATGCGCGCGATCCTCCGCTGTGACGCCAGCCAACGAAGGCGTGCACCACGGCGCCGCGCCATGATAAGACCCGCGCGCGACCAGCACCTTGCGCCGCCCCGTGCCGGCGCGCGCGATGGTCACGCAGGCCGTGGTCGCATCGGTGCCGTTCTTCTCGAACAGGCACCAATCGGCGTGCGGGATCATCTCGACCAGCGTCTCGGCGAGTTCCACGAGCACCGGGGCGGGGCCGTTCATCGCGTCGCCGCGTTCGGCCTGGCGACGCGCCGCTTCCTCGACCGCCGGGTGGCGATAGCCGACCACCATCGGGCCCCAGGCGCACATCAGGTCGACGAACTCCCTGCCATCTGCGTCGCGCAGCCGGCAGCCCTCGCCGGAGGCGAAGAATTGCGGGTAGCCCTCAGGCAGGTTCGCCGCGTTCAGATGCCCCCAGAGCCCGCCGGGAATGACGCGACGGGCGCGCCCGCGCAGCGCGGCGTCGATGCTGTTGGCGCGGTCTTGCGGCATGGCGGGTCTCGCTGTCTGAATGCTGCGTTGTAATGGCGCGCGCGCGCCGGCGCCACGCCGCGCCGGCGCACCGGAGGAACCCATGGCCACCGACGACCTGCTGTTCATGTCCGCCACGCGCGCCGCCGCGCTGATCCGAAGCCGCCGCCTCTCCCCGGTCGAGTATGTCGATGCGGTGCTGGCGGAAGTCGCGCGCGCGCAGCCGCGGCTGAACTGCTTCGTCACGGTGGCGGAGGAAGCGGCGCGCCGCGACGCGGCGCAGGCCGAGCGCGCGGTGATGGAAGGCGCACCGCTCGGCCCGCTGCACGGCGTGCCGATCCACATCAAGGATTTGGTGGATGTCGCGGGGATGCCCACGACGCATGGTTCGGCGATCCATGCGCAGGCGAAGCCGGCCACGAAGGACGACGTGCTCGTCGCGAGGCTGCGGGCGGCCGGCGCGATCATCATCGGCAAGACCACGACGCCGGAATTCGGCGTCAAGGGGCTGACCGACGGGCCGGCCTTCGGCATCACGCGCAATCCGTGGAACCTGGAGCGCACCTCCGGCGGGTCGTCGGGCGGCGCCGCCGCGGCGGTCGCGGCGGGGCTTGCGCCGCTCGGACTGGGCACCGATGGCGCAGGGTCGATCCGCGGGCCGGCGGCCTGCTGCGGCGTGGTCGGGCTGAAGCCGACGCTGGGCGCGGTGCCGGCGGACGCCGCGCGCGACGCCTTCGGCAACAACACCTATGCCGGGCCGCTTGCGCGTAGCGTCACGGATGCAGCGTTGATGCACGCCGTGCTGGCGGGGCCGGCCGGGCAGGACCCCTGGAGCCTGGGGGGGACGTCGGCGGCGCGTCCTGTCTCGCCAGTGCTGCTGGGCGAGGACCTGTCGGGACTTCGGATCGGGCATGTGCCGCGCTGCGCCAATCCGCGGGTCGCGGTGGATGTCGCGACGAACACGCGCGGCGCGCTTGATGCGTGGGCGGAGATGGGCGCCGAGGTCGAGGAGGTGGACGAGGCGATCGACTGGATCGAGTACGAAGGCCGCGTGCTGTACCAGGCCAACTTCGCCGTCTTCTGCGCGCCCTTCCTGCCGGAATGGCGGGACCGCATGGACCCGGTGACGCTCGCCTTCATGGAACGCGGTGCGCAGTTCACGCTGGCCGACTTCCGCAACGCACAATTCGCCCGCACGCGGCTGTTCCGCGCGGTGCAGGCGCTGTTCGATCGGTACGACCTGCTGGTGATGCCGACGATGACGCGCACCGCGCTGCCGGCGGTGTTCGACGCGGCGAATGACGACGTCATGGTGGACGGCGTGCCCTGCGGCATCACGCGGCAAGGTTGGACCTCGCCGCAATACCCCTTCAACCTGACGGGCCACCCCGCGGTGTCCTTGCCCTCCGGCTTCGGCGCCGATGGCTTGCCCACGGCCGTGCAGGTCGTCGGGCGCTGGGGCGCGGAGGCGGATGTGCTGCGGCTCGGCGCGCTGCTGGAACGGGCCAGGCCCTGGTCGCAGCACAGACCCAAGACCCTCTAGAGGCGCAGGGCAGCGGGGGCGTCGCGTGCCAACTGTACGGTTCGCGCTTCTCCCGGACCGTCGCGCTCGAAGCGTTCAATCCTCGAAGAAGGGCGTCTCCTCCTCCGCATCGCCGCGCAGGCGGATGTCGAAGCGGAAGACGCGCACGCCATCCGCCATGCCGTCCGGCACCGCGAGAAGCCTCGCACGCTGCGACGGCGCCACGATGGTCAGGACCGGATCGACCGCGTTCTCGGCGGCGAAGTCGGGAAAGAACACCGTGGTCAGCGCGCGGCGCATCAGCCCCGCGCCCATCACCGTGATGTTCATGTGCGGCGCCCGGTGACCTCCGGCCTCGGCATATCCGCCCGGCAGGACGGTGCGGAATTCGTACTGCCCCTCCGCATCGGTCCAGGCCCGCCCCCAGCCGAGGAAATCAGGATCCGCCAGGTGCCGCTCCGGGTCGAGCGGATGGTTGAAGCGACCGCCGGCATCCGCCTGCCAGGCCTCGAGGATCTGGTTGACGCAAGGGAGTCCTTCGGCCCGCGTGACCGTGCCGCGCAGCAGGATCACCTCGCCCCGCCGCGTCGGGGCCGCGCCGTGGGCGACGATGGTCAGGTCGTTGTCGCCCGGCTGGAAGAAGGTGCGGGGGAAGAAGGGACCGATCGTGTGCTGCGAGGTCGGCGGCAGCGGCGCGCCGGGGGCGGAAGCGCCGGTCATGGCGTCACCGGCGTCGCGTCGCGGCCGCGCAGCACGATGTCGTGGGTGTAGCCCAGCCATTGGTCGCCCACCTCCGCCGGCGGCAGGTCACGCGCGATGAGGCGGTCCCGCGCGGCAGCATCCGGGATCGAGTTCAGGATGCGGTCGAGCGCGTTCAGCGGATCGCCGCTGAAATACATCTGGGTGACGAGCCGCGAGAGCGAGGACGGGCCGAGCACCGAGAAATGCAGGTGCGGCGGACGCCACCAGGTGTCCTTCACCGGCACGGGATAGGCGCCGGGCTTGATGGTGAAGAAGGCGTAGCGGCCCTCCTCATCCGTCCGCACGCGCCCATTGCCGACGAAGTTCGGATCGAGCGGCGCGGCCCGCTGGTCGATCGGGTGGAAGTAGCGCCCGGCCGCATTGGCCTGCCAGAGCTCGACGATCGCGCCGCGCACCGGCCGCCCGTCCTCGTCCAGGATGCGGCCCGAGATGTGCATCAGTTGGCCAATGGCGATGCGGCCGGGCGCGGGCTGCGCGAGATTCGCATCGCCGCAGGGCAGCTTGCGCTGCAACTCGAGCGGGCCGGTCGCCTCGGTGCGCGTCACGGGCCGGCGCAGCAGCGGCTGCGCGGGCGTGAAGGTCCAGGTGTTGGGGTAGCCGTGGATCGGTACATCGGGCTCGATGCCCGGCGGCCAGGGATCGAAGCGATCCGGCGCATCCGTGGAACTCATCCTGTCCTCCCTTCGGAAAGGCCCGCCATCCATGGTGAACGGATGATGCGGCGCCGGGGACTCATTCGTCCGGGGTGAAGCCGGTCCCGCCTTCTTGCCTGGGAGAGTGGCCAAGGCATGCGAAAAATGTCAATGATCTGGCCTATTCGCTCTTTCAGGATAGCCGCCGGGCGTGCACCACTCCCCACCCCGGCGAACCGCGAGGACACCGCATGGCAGACGCAGCGCAGACCGCCGGCCACGGCGCCAGCACATATCTGCTGGACCTCCCCGGCGGCCCGCTCGAGGTCGAGGTTGCCGGCGACGGCCATCCGATCGTCCTGATCCCCTCGCTCGGCCGCGGCCAGGAGGATTACGACGCGATCGCGCCGACGCTGGTCGCGGCAGGCCTGCGGCTGATCCGGCCGGAGCCGCGCGGGATCGGACGCTCCGCGCCGCTGACGCCGGGTGCCACGCTGCACGACATGGCCGCGGACGTGGCCGTGGCGATGGAGCGCTTCGCCGGCGGCCCGGCCCTCGTCGCGGGTCATGCCGCCGGCAATTGGGTCGCGCGGATGCTCGGCCATGATCGCCCCGACCTCGTGCGCGGCATCGCCATGCTGGCCGCCGTGACGGGCACGGAGGTCACGCCGGAGATCAGCCGCGCGATCACCTCGAGCTTCGACTCCGCGCTGCCCGACGCGGAACGGCTGCGCCACCTGCAGCGCGCCTATTTCGCGCCCGGCCACGATGCGAGCGTCTGGCTTGCGGGCTGGCATCCCGAGGTCGCGCGCGCGCAGCGCGCCGCCCGCACGGCGACGCAGGACCGCGCCTGGCTGCGGGCGGCGGAGGCGAAGCCGCTGCTCTACCTTGCGGCCGAGGAGGATGCGATCGCGCCGCCGCCTTCCGAGGCGGAAGTGCAGGCGCTGCTCGGTCCGCTGGCTCGGTGCGCGGTGGTCGCGCGCGCCGGCCACGCCCTGCTGCCCGAACAGCCCGCGGCGGTGGCGGCGGCGCTCATCGCCTTCGCCCGCGACCTCTGGGGCTGAGGGCCGGAGCGCGGCAAGGGGGCGCGACGCGGCTTCGCCTTCAGCGCAGCTTGATGTCGATCCGCACCACGTCGCCGCGATAGATGCCGTCCGCGACGAGGATGAGCACGCCGCGCTGGTCCACCGCGGCGCGGCGCACATGCGCGATCGGCGCGTTCAGCGGCAATTGCAGCGCCGTCGCCGTCTCGATGTCGGCGGTGCCGATCGTCAGCGTCTGCCGCGCATCGCTGATGCGCACGCCTGGAATGCTGGCCGCCAGCTTCAGCGCGGTCTTGCCGCGGAGGTCCTCGGCCGTGACCTTCGACCGGAGCCGTTCGTCGAGGTACAGATCGGCCACCAGGAAGGGCTGGCCATCGCGCCAGTGCCGGCGGCGGATATGGGTGTAGCGCGGCGCCTTGGTGCCCAT
This sequence comes from Roseomonas nitratireducens, assembly GCF_017813355.1. Classification (GTDB taxonomy): domain Bacteria; phylum Pseudomonadota; class Alphaproteobacteria; order Acetobacterales; family Acetobacteraceae; genus Neoroseomonas; species Neoroseomonas nitratireducens. Next base: position 28,938 of record NZ_JAGIYZ010000007.1, on the reverse strand, counting down.
CTCGACCGGCGGCGCGGGCGTTTCCGTGACACCCGGCGTCTCGCCGAGCACCTCGATCTCGGCCCCCTCGCGGGACCGCAGCAGGCCCGTCCAGTCGGTCTCCACCTCGCACCAGAGACGGTTCGCGGCCGGTGCCGTGCGCACGAAGGTGCCCTTCGCGCGGAACCGCTCGATCAGCCCCTCGGCTTCCAGCTGGTCGAGCGCCTGGCGGATGGTCGCGCGGGCCACGCCGCATTCGGCGGCAAGTTCGTCCACCGTCGGGATCTGGTCGCCATTGCGCCAGGTCCCCTGCTCGATGCGGCGACGGAAAAGGGTGGCGAGCTGGATGTAGCGCGAGACCGCGCTGCGGTTGAGGTCAATGGCCGGCGCGGCGGGTCGGGCGGACTTCGTGGCCGAGGGCATGGCGCGACCGTTAGCCGGCGCCCGCGGCGGCGTCCAGGAAATCGCGCCCGTCGCGGAATGCCTCGATGTCCGACAGCATGCGCGCGATCAGCGCCGCGCGAGTCTCGTGCGTGAGGGAGGCGCTGTGCGGCGCCAGCACGACATTGCCGAGATCGAGGAAGCGCGGATCGAGCGCCGGCTCCGTCGCGAAGACATCGAGCCCCGCGCCGGCGATGGTGCCGTCCTGCAGCGCGGCGATCAGCGCCGGCTCGTCCACCATGGACCCGCGGGCGATGTTGACCAGCACGCCGCGCGGCCCGAGGGCGCGCAGCACCCGCGCATCCACCATCCTGTCGGTCTCCGGCCCGGCGGCCAGCGCCAGGATGAGCACGTCCGCCGCCTCGGCGAGTTCGATGAGGCTGCCGAGGCGTGGCCAGGGCAGGTCCGGCTTCGCGCGCGGCCCGGTCCACGCGACACGCATGCCCAGGCCGGCGCAGCGGCGCGCAATGGCCTGGCCGATGCGCCCCATGCCGACGATGCCCGCCATCTTGCCGTGCAGGCCGATGCCCAGGCGCATCCGCTCCTTCCCCCAGCGCCCGGCGCGGACGAAGCGGTCGGCCTCGGCGACCAGCCGCGCGGCGCCGTACATCAGGCCGATCGCCGCGTCCGCGACATCCTCGGTCATCACGCCGGGTGTATAGGCCACGGCGACGCCGCGCCGCGCCGCGGCGGCGAGGTCGATGCGCTCGAGCCCCGTGCCCTGGCTGGAGAGCAGCCTGAGATCCGGCAGCCGGTCGAGCAGCGCCGCGGTCGCGCCGTGCATGGCGGTGGTCACGGCAATCCGGAAGCCGGGGCGCGGCTGTTCCGCCGGCTGGAGTTCCGCCAGGTCGTAGCGCTCCGCAAGCGCGGCACGCAGGTCCGCGGGAACGGGGCAGAGCAGCAGCACGGGCTCGCGCATCGCGCGCCTACCTCCCCTTGAAGACCGGCTTGCGCTTCTCGGCGAAGGCGCGCCACGCTTCCTGCGTGTCCTCGGTGCGCGACAGCGCGGCGGTCTGGGACTGCTCGAAGACGTAGCCCTCGTGCAGCGGCATGTACTCGGTCACCTGGAAGCTGCGCTTGGCGGCCTGCACGGCGAGCGGCACCTTGCCGGCGATCTCGGCCCCGATCCGCTGCGCCTCGGCCAGCAGCGCATCGCGCGGCAGGCAGGCGGAGGCGACGTTCATCCGCAGCAGTTCCGGCCCAGGGACGCGGCGCGCCGTGTAGATCATCAGCCGCGCGTCGGATTCGCCGAAGTGGCGGCGTACATGCTTCACGCCGCCGGCGAGGCCGACATCCACCTCGGTCATCGACAGGTAGGCGTCCTCCGCCACCAGGATGATGTCGGCGCAGAGCGCGAGCACAGCGCCCGCGCCGATCGCGAGCCCGTTCACCGCCGCGATCACCGGCTTGCCGCACTCCATGATGCAGTCGAAGGACGCGCGCGTAAGGCGGTTGTGCCGCGGATAGGCGCCCGGGACGCCGGCGATGTTCGGCCGTTCCTTGAGGTCGGCGCCGGCGCAGAAGGCACGGCCGGCGCCGGTCAGCACCACCGCGCGCACATCCTCGCGGTCGTGCAGCGCGTCGAAGACCGCGATCAGCTCCTCCTTCATCGCGCGGTTCTGCGCGTTGACCGGCGGGCGGTCCAGCGTGACGGTCGCGACAAGGTCGGCGACCTCCAGCTTCAGAGTCTCGTAGGTCTCGCTCATTCCACCCGTATCCCCGCTGCCTCGATCACCTGCTTCCACCGCGCGCTCTCGCGCGCGATCGTCTCCGCCAGCTCCTCGGGCGAGGAGGGCGTGGCCTCCTCGCCGAGCGCTTCCATGCGCGCACGATAGGCCGGCTCGTTCAGGATGCCCACGATCGCCTGGTTCAGGCGGGCGACGATCGCGGGCGGCGTGCCGCCGGTCGCGGCGATGTAGTTGAAGGGTGCGGCGTCGAAGCCCGGCAGGGTCTCGGCCAGCGCGGGCAGCTCCGGCACCAGGCGCGAGCGCTGCGGCGTGGTGACGCCGAGCGCGCGCAGCGATCCAGCGCGCGCGGGCGGCAGCAGGATGGACAGCGTGTCGAGCGCCATGGCCACGGTTCCCGACAGCAGGTCCGTCATCGCCGGCCCGGTGCCGCGATAGGGCACATGGGTGATGTCCACGCCGCCCAGGAACTTCAGCATCTCCCCCGCGAGGTGGGAGGAGGAGCCGACGCCCGAGGAGGCGAAGGTCAAGGTCCCCGGCCGCGCCTTCGCCAGCGCGATCAGCTGCGCAAGGTCCTGCGCCGGCAGGGATGGATGGACCGCGAGCAGGTTCGGCGCGCGCTTGTAGCCGGAGACCGGCGCGAAATCCCGCACCGGATCGTACGGCACGCTGCGCATCAGGTGCGGGTTCACGCTCTGCGGCCCCGGCGTGCCGTAGAGCAGCGTGTGGCCATCCGGCGCCGCGCGCGCGACGAGCTGCGCGCCGAGCGTGGCGCCACCGCCCGGCCGGTTTTCCACCACCACGGGCTGGCCGAGGGCGGCAGAGAGCGGCTCGGCGAGTTGCCGCGCACTGGCATCGGCCGAGCCGCCGGCGGCGAAGGGGCAGACCAGGCGGATCGGCCGGCTCGGGAAGCCCTGCGCCAGGGCGGGCGCCGGCAGGGCGAGCGCGGCGGCGAGGATGGATCGGCGATGCGTCTTCATTCGATGGTGATCCTCTGCGCGACGATGACGCCGCGCCAGCGCTCGATCTCCTCCCGCACCATCGCGGCCAGGTCCTCCGAGGTGCCGCCGACCGGCTCGGCGCCAAGCCCCGCGTAGCGCGCGCGGATGGTGGGATCGGCCAGCACGCGGTTCGTCGCCGCGTTCAGCGCGGCGATGGACTCCGGCGGCGTGCGCGCCGGGGCGAGCAGGTAGTTGAAGGAGGCGTCGTGGAAGCCGGGCAGGGTGCGCGCGATGGGCGGCAGGCCGGGTGCCGCCTCGGCCGGGTCGCGCGTGCTGACCGCGAGTGCCCTGATACGCCCCTCCCGCACCAGCGGCAGCAGCGCGGCGGCGGTGTCGAGCGTCATGTCGACGCGGCCGGCCATCAGGTCCTGCACGCCCGGCGCGGTGCCGCGATAGGGCACGTGCAGCATCTCGATCCCCGCCATCTGCGCCAGCATCGCACCGGCGAGATGCGCGGAGGAACCGATGCCGGAGCTGGCATAGGTCACGCCGCCCGGCCGGGCGCGCGCGACGGCGATGAATTCCGCCACATCGGCCGCGGGAAAGTCCGGCCGCACCACGAGCAGCTTCGGCGCGCGCATCAGCGCGACGACAGGGGCGAAATCCGCCAGCGCGTCATAGGGCATGCTGCGCATCATCAGCGGGTTCAGGATCTGCACCGGCGGCGGCGCGTAGAGCAGCGTGTGCCCATCGGCCGGCGCGCGCGCGACCTGCACCGCGCCGACCGTATTGGTGCCGCCGGGCCGGTTCTCGACGATCACCGGCTGGCCCAGCTGCGCGCCGAGCGGATCGGCGATCAGCCGCGCGATCGTGTCCGCCGTGCCGCCCGGCGCCAGCGGCACGACGATGCGCACGGGCCGCGTCGGCGCCCAGGCCGGCTGCGCGCGGGCCGGCGCGGCACGCAGCAGGACGGCGGCGGAGAGCAGGAAACGCCGGCGCATCGCCGCTATTCGAGTCGCGCACCGGTGGCGCGGACCACCTCGCCCCAGGCGCCGTGGGTCTGGCGGATGAAGGCGGCGAAGGCCTCGGGCGAGCTGCCGACGATGCGCCCGCCCTGGTCCGCCAGCACCCGGCGCGCCTCGCCCTCCTCGGTCGCCGCGCGCACGGCGGCGTTCAGCGTGGCGATCCGGTCGGCCGGGATGCCGGCCGGGCCCAGCACGCCGTACCAGGTCTCGCTGACCAGGCCGGGAACGCCGGCCTCGATCGCCGTCGGCACCTCGGGCAGCAGGGCGATGCGCTGTTCCGCCGTCACGGCCAAGGCCGGCAGCGCGCCCGCCCGCACCTGGCCGAGCAGCGCCGGCACGTCGGCGAGCAGGATCTGGATGCGCCCCGCCAGCAGGTCGGTCACCGCGGGTGCGGCGCCCGGATAGGGCACGTGGGTGATGTCGATGCCGGTGCGCAGCTTCAGCAGCTCCCCCGCCATGTGCAGCGAGGAACCGATGCCGGCCGAGCCGAAGGCGAGCTGGCCGGGCCGCGCGCGCGCCATCGCGACCAACTCCTGCAGCGAGCGGACGCCGAGGCCGGGCGCGACCGAGACGATCTGCGGCACGCCGAGCACCTGGCTGACCGGCGCCAGGTCGCGCAACGGGTCGTAGGGCATGTTCGCGCGCATATGCGGCAGGATCACGATGGCGCCGCTGCTGGCCATCACCAGCGTGTGGCCGTCCGGCCGGGCCTTGGCGACGGCGTCCACGCCGATGGTCCCGCCCGCGCCGGGGCGGGATTCCACCACCACCGGCCTGCCGAGCCGCTCGCCCATCACGCGGCCGACGACGCGGGCGATGATGTCGGCGGGCCCGCCGGCGGCGAAGGGCACGATCATCCGCACCGGCTGGTCCGGGAACCCCTGCGCCCGCGCGCGGCCCGCGAGCGCCGGCAGCATCAGCCCGGCAAGCGCCGTCCTGCGTCTGATCATGTCCTTGTCCTCCCTGCGTCGTATCGTGCATGGAGCCCGGCCTGCATTGCCGGGTCCCCCGGTCGTCAGGCGATGCGCGCCGCGGGCGGCAGCTCGAACAGGCCCGTGGCGGGCGGCTCCAGCGGATCCACCTCGCCGTCGGGCAGCGGGATCCCGTGCGCGTTCAGCGTCATCGACACCATGGTGTAGTAGCCGATCAGCGCGGTCAGCTCGACCACGCCCTTCACGCCGAAGGCGTCGCGCGCCGCGGCGTAGGCCGCATCCGGCACGCGGCCGCCCTGCTGCAATTCGCGCGCGAAGTCGTAGACCAGGGCCTCCTGCGCATCGGCGAAGACGGGCGGACGGCCGTCGCGGATGGCCTCGAGGATCGCGGGGGCGATGCCGGCCTCGGCGGCGGTGCGGGCGTGCACCCACCATTCCACCTGGCTGCTCCAGCGCCGACCGGTGACGCAGATCGCGAGTTCCGACAGGCGCTTGGGCAGCGAGGTTCCGAAGCGCAGCGCCTCGCCCATCGCCGACCACCGGGCGGCGAGTTCCGGATTGTGGATGGCGGCGCGCAGCGGGCCGATGACGGTCCCGCGCGGCCCGGCGACGACGCGGTCCCAGACCTCGCGCTGGGCGGCGTCCAGCTCCTCGCGCCCGGGAAGGGGAATGCGCGGCGCCATCAGATCACTCCCTTCGCGGCCAGCGTATTGCGCTCGTCATCATCGATGCCGAGTTCGGCGAGCACTTCCGCCGTGTGCTGGCCGAGCGTCGGCGGTCCGCGGTCGAAGGACAGCGGCGCATCCCGCATGCGGATCGGGCTGACCACCTGCGGCACCGTGCCGGCCAGCGGATGCGGCAGGTGCCGCAGCATTTCCCGGTGCCGCAGCTGCGGATCGGCGAAGACGTCCGGCACGGTGTTGATGGGCCCGCAGGGCACGCCCGCCTCGTCCAGCAGCGCGGTGAGCTCGGCGCGCGTGAAGTCACGGAAACGCTCGGCCAGCAGCGGCGTCAGCTCCGCCTCGTTGCGCACGCGGTCGGCATTGCGGATGAAGCGCGGATCGGCGGCCCAGGCTGGCCGGCCGATCGCCTCGCACAGCTTCGCGAACTGGCCGTCATTGCCGACGGCGAGGACGACATGTCCGTCCCGCGCGGGGAAGACATCCTGCGGCTGGATGTTCGGGTGACGGTTGCCGGCGCGGTGCGGCACCTTGCCGCCGACAAGCCAGTTCATCGCCTGGTTGGCGAGGAAGGCCGCCTGCACGTCGAGCATGGCGAGGTCGATCGTCTCCCCCTGGCCGGTCCGTTCGCGGTTGGCAACGGCGGCGAGGATCGCGACGGCGGCGTACATCCCGGTCATCAGGTCCACGATGGGCACGCCAACCTTCTGCGGCGCGCCGTCGCGCTCGCCAGTCAGGCTCATCAGCCCGCCCATGGCCTGGATCATGAAGTCGTAGGCCGCCTGGTCGCGCCGCGGCCCGTCCTGCCCGAAGCCGGTGACGGAGCAGCAGATGAGCGAGGGCTTGAGCGCGCGCAGGCTGACCGCATCGAGACCGTACTTCGCCAGGGCGCCGGCCTTGAAGTTCTCCACCACCACGTCGCAGCGCCGCGCGAGGTCGCGCAGCATCGCCTGGCCTTCGGGCTTCGCGATGTCGATCGTGACGGAACGCTTGCCGCGGTTGACCGAGAGGAAGTACCCGGCCTCCCGCGTCGGCGTGCCGTCCTCGGCCGCGAGGAAGGGCGGGCCCCAGGCGCGCGTGTCATCGCCCGCGCCCGGGCGCTCGATCTTGATCACGTCGGCGCCGAGGTCGGCGAGGATCTGCGTCGCCCAGGGCGCGGCCATGATGCGGCCGAGGTCGAGCACGCGCAGATGCGACAGCGGCCCCGCCATGGTCAGGCGTCGACGATCGCGTTGGCCCGCATCGAGGCGCGGTCGGCGAATTCGCGCTGCCAGGCATCGAGCCTGGGGCAGCGCGCCCGCCAGCCGAGGTCGGGGAAGCGGAAGTCCATGTAATCCCCGGCGATCGCGAGAGTGATCTGCGCGATCCCGGTCGGGCCCTGCGCGATCGCCCCGATCTCGGCCTCGAGCGCGGCGAGGACGGCGTCGGTCTTGAGCGCGAAGGCGTCCAGAAGCGCGGGCAGCGGCTGCGGCTTATCGCGTTCGTTGCGCCAGAGGATGAGCATGTCGAGGAAACCGTTAGCCAGCGCATGGCGGCGCAGTTCTGTGAAGCGCGCCATGCCGGAGGACGGGATCAGCCGCCCGCCGCCGGCGAGGCTGTCGAGATACTCGATGATCACCAGGCTGTCGTAGAGGATGGTGCCGTCCTCCAGCACCAGGGTCGGGATCTTGCCGAGCGGGTTCTCCGGCAGCAGTTCCCGCGCGGGCTTGATCATGGCGACGACCGTGCGCACCGTCCGGATGCGGTCGGCGAGGCCGAGTTCGTGCGCCGCGACCATGACCTTGCGCACGAAGGGTGAGCGCGGGGACCAGTGCAGCTTCATCATCGCCGCGAACACGCCATGACGGCGCCTCCCTTGAGTTTAGGCAAAAAGGTCAGTTATATGGCTTAAACCCGATCGGCGACCGGCGTCCAGCCCCATTCGCCCCGCCATGGGAGCGCCGGTCGCGGTCGAAGGAAGCGGGTCCAGGATGCCGATCACCTACCAGGCCGTGAAATCCCTCTCCGCGCAGCTCTACGACTGGTCGCTGCGCGCCGTGCCCGCCGACACGCTCGATGGCCTCGCCCGTGCGCTCGCGACCGAGACGCATGACGGCGCGCGCAAGGTCCTGCAGATGATGCTCGGTTCCGCGCGCAAGGCCGAGGCGGAGCAGCGCTATGTCTGCTCGGATGCCGGCGTGCCGGTCTATCACGTGACGATCGGCACCGCGGCGCGGCTCGAGGGCGACATCAAGGCCGCCATCAGCGACGGCTTCGACGAGCTGGTGGCGACCATCAGCCCGCCCTTGCTGAAGCATGTGACCAACCCGCTGACCAATGAGCGCGGCTACAAGGGCCGCGACATGCCGCTCGTGACCTGGGACGTCGCAGGCGGCGCCGACTGGGTCGAGATCCTGTGCCAGCCCAAGGCGCTCGGCTCGGGCCGCTGGGCGGCGCTGGAGACCTTCTCCTTCCCCTCCCTCGCCGAGATCGAGGCCTATGTCATGAAGGTGGTGATGCAGGCGGGGTCGCAGCATTGCCCACCGGTGATCATCGGCGTGGGCATCGGCGGGTCGTTCGACGTCGCGGCGCGCATCGCGAGCAAGGCGACGATGCGCGCCATCGGCACCACGAATCCCGAACCGGTGCTGGCGGCGATGGAGGAGCGCCTGCTGCGCGCGGTGAACGCGACGGGCTTCGGGCCGATGGGCACGGGCGGCGACACGACCGCGCTGGCGGTGCATGTCGACTACGCTTCGGGCCATGGCTACACGCCGGTCGCGGTCTGCTTCAACTGCTGGATCAATCGCCGCACGCGCGCCCGGCTGCATGCGGATGGCAGCGTGGAGCGCTTCGAATGAGCGACGCGTTCCGCACCCTGCGCATGCCGATGTCGCGCGAGGATGCGCGCAGCCTGCGCGCCGGCGACATGGTGCTGCTCGAAGGGGAGATCGTCATCACCGCCGGCCTGCCGACCATCCAGCGGCTGGTCGCCTGCGCGGAGGAAGGCCGGGACCCGCCGATCGCGCTGGCCGGCGGCTCGCTGTTCCACCTCGGCTCCTACTCGCAGGAAATGCCGGCTGGCGGGCTCGAGATCCTGTACATGAACCCGACCACCAGCACGCGCTTCAACCCGCTGATGCCGCGGCTGATCCGCCATTTCGGCCTGACCGCGGTCGGCGGCAAGGGCGGCCTCGACACCGCCTGCGCGGCGGCGATGCGTGAGGTGGGCTGCGTCTACCTGTCGTTCCTCGGCGGCGGCGCGCCGCTGCATTCGGCCGCGATCCGGGCGGTGCGCGAGGTGGCGTATCCGGACCTCGTCGCGCATTACCGCCTCGTGCGGCTTGCGGTGGAAGGCCTCGGGCCGGTGACCGTCGGCATCGACGCTCATGGCAACAGCCTGTTCGAGACGCTCCAGGCGCAGGCGCGGGATCGGATGGAAGGCATCCTCGCGACGCTGGCGGCCAGTCGTCAGGACGCGAAAGGCGGATGAGCCGACCCGCCAGGCTCCGCCATTTCCCTCAATCGGCATCCAGCGCATGGGCAAGCAGATGCGCCCGCTCGCTGACCTGCAGCGCCGCCTCATGCGTCGCCTCCAGCAGCACCGGGGGCGCGACGCCGGCGCGGCGCGCTTCCTCCCACCGCGCGGCGCAGAGGCACCAGCGGTCGCCGGGCTTCAGCCCAGCGAAGCCGTATTCGGGGCGTGGCGTGGAAAGGTCGTTGCCCGCGGCGCGGCTGAAGGCGAGGAACTCCTCCGTCACCTCCGCGCAGACCACGTGCAGGCCGACATCGCCCGGGCCGGTGTTGCAGCATCCGTCTCGGTAGAAGCCTGTCAGCGGCGCGACGGAACAGGGCAGCAACGCGCCGCCGAGCACGTTGCGCGCCTGCGGGCGGCCGCCGCCACGGTCATGCAGGTCGGCCATCGGCGGCACCTCTCAGTAGGATTTCGGCTGGCCGAGAACGCGCTCGGCGATGAAGGACAGGATCAGCTGCTCCGACACGGGGGCGAGGCGCGTGATCATCACCTCCCGCAGCAGGCGCTCGACGACGTATTCCTTGGCATAGCCCATGCCACCATGGGTCATCATCGCCTGCAGGCAGGCCTGGTGGCCCGCGCGGCCGCCGAGCAGCTTCGCGGCATTCGCCTCCGCCCCGCAGGGCCGGCCACTGTCGTAGAGCCAGGCCGCCTTCATCGTCATCATCCAGGCGGCCTCGAGCGCCGCCCAGCATTCCGCGAGCGGATGCTGGATCGCCTGGTTCTGGCCGATCGGCCGGCCGAAGACGCTGCGGTCCCGCGCGTAGCGCGCCGCGCGCTCGAGCGCGTCCTGCCCGATCGCGATCGCCTCGGCCGCGATCAGGATGCGCTCGGGGTTCAGGCTGTCGAGCACGTAGCGGAAGCCGCGGCCTTCCTCGCCGATGCGATCCTCCTCCGGCACGAACAGGTCGTCGATGAAGACCATGTTCGAATCGACCGCGGCGCGGCCCATCTTGGGGATCCGCTTCACCTCGACGCGGCTGCGGTCGAGGTCGGTGTAGAACAGCGTGATGCCGTCGGATGGGCGCCGCGCATCCTCCTTCCGCGTCGTGCGCGTCAGCAGCATGACCTTGTTCGCGACCTGGGCGGTCGATGTCCAGATCTTCCGCCCATTCACGCGGTAGCCACCCGGCACCTTCGTGGCGAAGGTCGTGATGCTCGTGGTGTCGAGTCCGGCATTCGGCTCGGTGAAGCCGAAGCATGCCTGGTCGGTGCCGGCGACGAGTGGCGGGATCCAGCGCGCCTGCTGCTCCGGCGTGCCGTGCACGACGATCGGGTGCGGGCCGAACATGTTGATGTGCAGCGCGGAGGCCGCGGCCATGCCGCCGCCATGGCGGGCGACGGCCGCCATCATCAGCGCCGCCTCGGTCACGCCGAGGCCGGCGCCGCCATGCGCTTCCGGCATGGTGATGCCGAGGAAGCCCGCCTGCGCCATCGCGCCGTGGAACTCGCGCGGGAATCGCGCCTCGTCGTCGCAGGCGCGCCAGTACTCGTCGCCGAAGCGCCGCGCGATGGCGGTGACGCCCTCAACGATCGCCTCCTGCTCGGGCGTCAGGCCGAAATCCATGCATCCCTCCCGTCAAGGCGCCGGAGGATCGTGCCCGCGCCGGCCCTTGGCAAGCGCACGCCGCCCGCGCAGGGTGCCGGGCGGAGGAACGCCATGGACAAGCTGACGCTCGCCGTCGTCTCGCGGAACTATTTCAACATGCCCGCCTGGCTCGGCCTGCATGCGGGCCTGTTCGCGGCCGAGGGAATCGACCTCACGATCGACCATATCGAGGGGATCGAGGAGGTGAACGACCGCGTCCGGGACGGACGGGCGCAGCTCGCCTATGGCGTGACGGAGCACGTCATCCTCGATGCCGAGACCGGTGGCCGGCAGGTCATCATCGGCGGCAACGTGAACCGGCTGCCCTTCTCGCTGGTCGCACGACCGGGGATCGAGGGCATCGAGGGGTTGCGCGGCAAGCGGATCGGCGTCTCCTCGCTGCGCGCCGGGTCTTCCTCCCTGGTGATGAAGATGCTCGCCGCGCACGGGCTGCACCATCCCGACGACTACGAGATCATCCCCTGCGGGCCGATCCTCGCGCGGTGGGAGCTGCTGCGCTCCGGCGGGATCGATGCCGGGCTGCAGGGCGCGCCGCTGAACCACATCGCGCTCGACCAGGGCTTCGTCTCGCTGGCCGAACCGCGGCAGGACTTCCAGTTCACCAGCCTCGACGTCGATGCCGGCTGGGCCGCCTCGCACCGGGACCTTGTGCTGCGCTTCCTGCGCGGTTTCCTCCGCGCGCATGAACGTTTCTTCACCGACCGCGACCTGACGCGCGAGGTCGCGGTGAAGGAAAGCGGCATCGAGCCCCGCTACGCCGACCGCGCCTGGGAGGAGTACGTGCAGGCGGAGATCTTCCCCCGCGACGGGGAAGCAAGCGCCGCCGGCGTGCAGAACCTGATCGAGACCAGCGCGCTGATCCGCGACCTGCCGAGCCGCGCACGGACCCGCGCAGAGGACTACATCGACCGCAGCTGGCTGGCCGAGGCGCGGGCCTCGCTGTGACCGCCATCGACTATGGCGACCGGGCCCGCATCGGGCTGATGGTGCCGTCGGGCAACCAGGTCTGCGAGGCGGAACTGCACGCCATGATGCCGCCGGGCGTCGCGGCGCATGTCACGCGGCTCGAGCTGCGGGGCAGTTCGGAGCCCGAGCTCCTTCGCATGATCGATGGGCTGGAGGCGGCGGCACGGCTGCTGGCCGATGCGCGGCCGGCGCTGATCGCCTTCCACTGCACCGCCGTCTCGACCTTCGCGCCGGAGATGGCCGGGGGCATCACGGCCCGCATCGGGGCGGCGACCGGCCTGCCTGCGACCGGCACGGCGGAGGCGATCCTCGCCGCGTTGGCCGCGCTGCGCGCGCGCCGCGTGCTGCTCGTCACGCCCTACATCGCGCCGGTGCATGAGCGGGAGGTCGCCTTCCTGGCCGCGCACGGCATCGAGACGGTCGGCGGCGCCATGATGGGCGTGAACACGAATGCCGAGATGGCGCTGATCCCGCCGGAGCGCATCGCCACCGCCGTCCGCGATGCCGCGACGGGCGGCGCCGAGGCCTGCTTCGTCTCCTGCACCGCGATCCGGTCCGCGCCGCTGATCGCGGCGCTCGAGGCCGAACTCGGCCTGCCGGTTATCACCAGCAACCAAGTGATGGCCTGGCATGCGCTGCGGCGCTGCGGCATCGCCGATGCCGTGCCCGGCTTCGGCCGCCTCATGGCGATGGGCTGAGCCGCCTTGCCGCGGCGCGCCGCTCCCCTATCATCGCGCGCAACGGCCCGGCACGCATCGGGCAACCGGAGGAGACAGTCCATGCCGAAGCTCACCCGCCGCGCCCTCGGCGCCGCAGCTTTCGCCATCGCATCCGCGCCCGCCCTGCTGCACGGGCAGGGCCGCACCGTGCTGCGCATCGGCTGGACCAGCGGCGACGGCGCGCAGGACCCCTATGCCAGCGGCGCGCGACTGTTCAAGCAGGGTCTGGAACGGCGCGTCGGCGAACGCGTCGACGTGCAGCTCTTCCCCAATCGCGCGCTGGGCGACGAGCGGCCGATGCTGGACGGGATGCGGCTCGGCACGGTGGATATGGGTGTCATCACCAACGCGGTGATCGCGCAGGTCGAACCCGCTTTCCAGGTCAACGACATGCCCTTCCTGTTCTCCAGCGAGGAGCAGGGCCATCGCGTGCTCGACGGCCAGGTCGGCGCGGCGCTGCGCCAACGGCTCGAGGCGCGCGGCGTCGTGCCGCTTGGCTACATGGAGGGCGGCTTCCGCCACATGATCAACAATGTCCGGCCCATCGTGCGGCCGGAAGACCTGCGCGGCATCAAGTTTCGCGTGCTGCAGAGCCCGATCTACATCGAGATGTTCCGCAGCCTCGGCGGCAACGCGGTGCCGATGGCCTGGGGCGAGACCTTCACCGCCGTGCAGCAGGGCGCTGTGGATGGGCTCGAGATCCCGCTCGGCATCATCGACCAGAACAAGTATTTCGAGGTGACGAAGTACCTGTCGCTGACCGGCCACATCTATTCGATGATCGGCCTGCTGATGGCCAAGCGCACCTTCGACCGCCTGCCCGCCGACCTGCGCGGCCCGGTGCAGGAAGCTGCCGCCGAGGCGACGCGCGCGCAGCGCACGGCGAACGCCGCGGCCAATACCGGATTCCTCGAAAGCCTCCGCCGGCAGGGCATGCAGATCAATGAGGTGCCGGACAAGGCCGCCTTCCGCCGCGGCGTGCTGCCCATGTACGAGAGCTTCCGCGGCCAGATCGGCGCCGACATCGTGCGCGACGCGCTCGCCGCGGTGCAGTGAGGACGCTCGCCGCCGCCGCGCAGGCCGCAGCGGCGGCGACGCGGCTGTCCATCGCGCTGACGGCCGCCGGCATGGTGGGCTGCATCGCCTACCAGGTGGTGATGCGCTACGTCGTCGGCTCGGCCTCCTCCTGGAGCGAGGAGATGGCGGTGCTGCTGTTCTCCTGGAGCGTGCTCGGCGGCCTCGCCCTCGGCGTGCATGAGGGCTTCCATGTGCGCCTGACGCTGCTGCCGGACCGGCTGCCTCGCGGCGGGCGGATCGTCGCCGAGCGCGCGCTGGATGCCGTGACGGCCGCGCTCGGCGCCTTCCTGGCCTGGTCGGGGTGGCGCTTCCTCGACATCACGGGCGGATCCGTCTCGGCCGCCATGGGTTATCCGACCGAGATCCTCAATGCGCTCGCGATCATCTGCGGGGCGCTGATGGCGCTGTTCGGCCTGGAACGCGCCCTCCGGCCCGGCGGCGTGCCGGCATGAGCGAGATCGGCTGGTTCCTCACCGCGGGCTTCGGCCTGCTGGTGGTCCTCGGCGTTCCCTTCGCCATCGCCATCGCGCTCGCCATCACCGGAGCGCTGATCGCGGCGGACATCGAGCCGGCCTTCCTCGCGCAATCGGTCGTCAGCGGGTCGCAGCAGTTCAGCCTGCTCGCCATCCCGCTGTTCATGCTGGCGGGGGAATTGATGTCGGCAGGCGGGCTGTCGCAGCGCCTGGTCGATTTCGCTTCCACGCTGGTGCGGCACCTGCGCGGCGGGCTTGCGATGGTGACGGTGCTGGCGGCGCTGATCTTCTCGGCCATCTCGGGCTCGGCGCCGGCGACCACGGCGGCGATCGGCGCCATCATGATCCCGGCGATGGCGAAGGCGGGCTACGATAAAGGCTTCGCGGCCTCGATCGCGGTGAGCGCCGGCGTGCTCGGGCCGCTGATCCCGCCCTCGATCGCCTTCGTCATCTGGGGGATCGTGGCCGAACAGTCGATCGGGCGGCTGTTCCTGTCCGGCATCGTGCCCGGCCTCGTGCTCGCCGCAGGGCTGCTCGTCATCTGCTGGGGGCATGCGAAGCGCAACGACGTGCCGATGCTGCCACGCGCGACGCTGCGCGAAGCCGGGGCGGCCTTCGCGCGCGGGCGCTGGGCGCTCGCCTCCCCGCTCGTCGTGCTGGGCGGCATCTACGGCGGCATCTTCACGCCGACGGAGGCGGCAGCGATCTCCTGCGTCTATGCGCTGCTGGTGGGGCTGCTGATCGAACGCCAGCTGACGCTGCGCGCGCTGCCCGGCATCTTCGTCAACGCCATGCGCACCAGCGCGATCGTCACCGCCATCATCGCGGTCTCGACGGGCTTCGGCATCCTGGTGGCGCAGGAGCAGATCGCGACGCAGTTCGCCGGCTGGCTCGCCTCGACGGTCAGCGAGAAGTGGCTCGCCCTCGCCGCGCTCAACATCGCCTTCTTCCTGCTGGCCGCCGTGATGGACGAGATCGCCATCATGGTGATCCTCGGCCCCATGCTGATCGCCATCGCCAACCGCTTCGGCGTGGACCCGATCCATTTCGGCGCCATCATCGTGACGAACGTGTCGATCGGCATGGCGGCGCCGCCGATCGGCTACTGCCTGTTCATCGGCATGGCAATCAGCGGGCTGTCGCTCGCGCGCATCAGCCGGGCGATCTGGCCGCAGATCGCCTGGATGCTGGTGGTGCTGTTCCTCACCACCTACATCCCCGGCTTCGCGCTGATGTTCCAGCCTGCCGCGCGCTGATCAGAAGCCGTAGAGCGCGGCGGGGTTGTCGACCAGCACGCGCCGGCGCTCGGCCGCCGACGGGGCCCATTCGCCGAGCAGGTCGAGCAGCGCACCGTCCTCCGGCATCCAGGCGGACAGCGACGGGTGCGGCCAGTCCGTCCCCCACACACAGCGATCAGGCGCGGCATCGAGCAGCGCGCGCGCGAAGGGCGCCACATCGCGGAAGGGCGGGCCGGAGGAGGAGATGCGGTAGCCGCACAGCTTCACCCAGGCGCGCCCGCTGTCCAGGATGCGCAGCAGCGCCTGGAAGCCGGCATCGTTCACGCCGTCGGCCGTGCGCACGCCGCCCATGTGGTCCACCACCACCGGCACCGGCAGGGCGGCGAGCCGTGGCGCCAGGTCCGGCAACTGGTGTCCTTCCGCATACAATTGCAGATGCCAGCCGAGCGGCGCGATGCGGCGCGCCAGCGCCTCCAGCTGGTCGAGCGGCGTGCCGTTGCCCGACACGGCGTTGAAGCGCACGCCGCGCGTGCCCTTCGCGTGCAGGTCGCGCAGCGCCGCCTCGTCGAAGCTGTCGTCCACCACCGCGACGACGCGGGCCCGATCCAGCCCGAACCGCGCCGCGGCATCGAGCGAGCAGGAATTGTCCGTGCCGTAGACCGATGGCTGCACGATCACCATCCGCCCGATGCCAAGGGCTTCGGCCATGCGGAGATAGGCCGGGATCAACGCCGCCTGCGGGTCGTAGTGCCGCCCAGCGTCGAGCGGGAAGCGGTCATAGGGCCCGAAGATGTGGAAATGGCAGTCGCAGGACAGCGGCGGCGCCTTCCAGGACGGGTTCGGGACGACGTCGAGCGGGGGAAGGCAGGGTTTCATCACGCGGCCCCCGCCAGTTCGCGCCGCACGATCGCGGCACCTTCGACCATGGCGCGCATCTTTCCGTCCGCGACCTCGCGCGGCAGGTACTTCATGCCGCAATCGGGTGCGACGATGACGCGCGCCGGGTCGACATGCGGCAGCGCGCGCCGGATGCGCGCCGCGACCGTCTCCGCGCTCTCGACCTTCATGTCGGCGAGGTCGATCACGCCGAGGATGATCGTCTGGTCCGGCAGCTGTTTCAGCACGGAGGTATCGAGGTTGGACTGCGCCGTCTCGATCGAGATCTGCCGGACGCGGCAGTTGCAGAGTTCGGGCAGGAAGGAATAGCCGGTCGGCCGCGCATGGATGATGGCGGCGTAGCCGAAGCAGATGTGCAGCGCCGTGGTTCCGGTGATGCCCTCGAGCGCCCGGTTCACGGCGGCGAGGCCGTATTGCCGCGCCTTCTCGGGCCGTGCCTGCATGTAGGGCTCGTCGATCTGGACGATGTCGGCGCCGGCGGCGAACAGGTCGCGGATCTCCGCGTTCACCGCGACGGCGTAGTCCATCGCCATCTCCGCCTCATCCGCGTAGAAGTCGTTCTGCGCCTGCTGCGCCATGGTGAAGGGGCCGGGCACCGTGATCTTGATCATCCGGTCGGTGTTGGCGCGCAGGAAGGCGACGTCCTGCGTCTCGACAGCGTGGCGGCGGCTGATGCGGCCCACCACGCGCGGCACCGGGTTCGGATGCCCACTGCGGTCGAGCGCCATGCCGGGATTGTCGATGTCGACGCCATCGAGCGCCGTGGCGAAGCGGTTGGAATAGGATTCCCGCCGCATCTCCCCGTCGGTGATGATGTCGAGCCCCGCCTTCTCCTGCGCGCGGATGGCGAGCAGCGTCGCATCCTCCTGCGCCTGTTCGAGCGCGTCCGGCGCCACACGCCACAATTCGCGCGCCCGCACGCGCGGCGGAAAGCGCCCGGCGAGCCGCTTCCGGTCGATCAGCCACTCGGGCTGGGGATAGGAGCCGACGAGCGATGTCGGCAGCAGCTTCTGAGTCATGGCGTTTCCTCCAGGTGCGAGGCTAGCCGCGTGCCGCCGGCATGGCCAGGGACCCCGCCTTGCCAGGAGGCACCGCCATGCGATGCTGGCGGCGCGACAGCGAGATCGCCAGGGAGGATTCCATGATGCTGCGAAGGACGGCGCTGGCCGCCGCCATGCTGGCCATCGGCTTCGGCACGGCCGAGGCCCAGACCCGCTGGACCATGGCGACGGCGTATGCCGAGGGCAACTTCCATACGCGCAATATCCGCGCCTTCATCGAGGACGTGCAGCAGGCGACATCCGGGCGGCTGCAGATCCAGCTGCATCCCGCGGCCTCGCTGCTGACCATGCCCAACATCAAGCGCGGCGTGCAGACCGGGCAGATCCAGCTGGGCGAGGTGCTGCTGTCCGTGCACGGCAACGAGGATCCGTTCTTCGAGCTCGACAGCGTGCCCTTCCTCGCCGACACCTGGGAGGCGACGGCCGCGCTCGACCGCGTCTCGCAACCCTTCATCCGCGCAAGGCTGGACCGGCAGGGCGTGCTGCCGCTCTACATGGTGCCCTGGCCGAGCCAGGCCTTCTACACGCGCGCCGAGGTCCGCACGGCGGAGGATCTGCGCGGCCTGCGCTTCCGAACCTACAACGTGCTGACGCAGCGCATGGCGGAACTGCTCGGCGCCGTGCCGGTGACCGTGCAGGTGGCCGAGATTCCGCAGGCCTTCGCCACGGGCGTGATCGCGGCGATGTTCACCTCCGCGCAGACCGGCGTGGATACCAGCGCCTGGGACTATGCCCGCTACTTCACCGATGTGGGCGGCATGCGCGCGCGCAACCTCGTGCTGGTTAACGCCCGCGCCTTCCGCGCGCTGGACGAGGCGACGCGGACCGCGCTGACCGAGGCCGCCGGCCGGGCGGCGACGCGCGGGCTCGAATTCGCCCGTGCCGCGGAAGGCGAGATGGTGGAACGGCTGCGCAGCCGCGGCATGCAGGTGCGCGAGCCCTCCGCCGCCTTCATGGCGCAGCTGCGGGAGGTCGGTGCCCGGCAGACCCAGGAATGGGTGCAGCGCGCGGGCCCCGAGGGCCAGCAGGTGCTGGACGCCTATCGCGCGGCGCTGCCGCGCTGAGGCGCGGCGCGCAGGTCGCGCCCTGCTAGAAGGGCGGGCGCCCCGCATCCCGGGGCGCCCCCAGGGCCAGGCGAAGGATGCATCCAGGATGAGCGACGACCTCCTTGAGACCGGCAAGCGACTGCGCGCCGAGGTGATCGGACAGGCGCGGCACGATGCCGCGATGACGAACGCGACCGAATTCGACCTGCCCTTCCAGGAACTCGCGCTGCGCTACTGCTGGGGGGAGGTCTGGGGTCGACCGGGGCTCGACCGGAAGGCGCGGAGCATGGTCAATCTCGGCATGCTGGTCGCGCTCGGCAAGCCGAACGAGTTGAAGATCCATGTGCGCGGCGCGCTGACCAACGGCGTGACGCGGCAGGAAATCCAGGAGATCTTCCTCCAGGCCTGCATCTATTGCGGCGTGCCGGCGGCGGGCGAAGCCTTCAAGGTCGCGAAGGAAGTGTTCGAGGAGCCGGAGTTCGCGGCGCGCTGAGCGCATGCGTGGTCGGGGCCCGATACCCCGGTCGCGCGCAGGCCGGCTGTGGGGTGAACGCATTTCGCACCACCAAGGTGGACGGCCGCGCGATCGTCGTCCTTGTCGTCGGCGAGTCGAATTGTGAGGCGTCCCTACATCCGGCCCCTTCGAATCGCGGGGGCCACGCCCACCGCGCGCGCCGCAGCGGGACGAAGTCCATCCCGCGGCGCGCAGACCCGATGATGTGCGGATCCATCGAGCGGTCACGCCCTAGACGTGGTGAAGACTGGTGACCGGCCTGGGGGGCGCCGGCTGTCCGATCGACCGACGCCCGCCTGCCGCGCTCCGCTAACCTCGCCCGCCGCGCTCGATGTTCCAGATGATCGGGAAGCCGAAATCGATCACGCCCCGCAGCTCCGCACGCCACGCCGCGGGCGCACGGAACTGCCCGGCAATCGGGAAGGTCGCGCGGTCGATCGCCACGCGGTTGAGTTCCGCCGCCAGCTCGCGGCGCCGCGCCGGATCGCTCTCCGCCTCGAAGCGCTCGATCAAGGGCGTCATCGACGCCTCGCAATATCCCCAGGGCTGGTTGCCGGTGCAGTTGAAGCCGACGCCGAGATTCGACAGCGGATCCGCCATGTCGAAGCCGGTGTAGACGACGGGCACCACCGACCAGCCACCGCGGTCGAGCGGCTGGCGCTGCACCCAGCGCTGCGCGATCGACGACCAGTCCGAGGCCTGGATGTCGAGATTGAACCCGGCGCGGCGCATCCGGTCGATCAGCATCAGGCCGAAGGGATTGAGCAGCGCGGAATCGACCGGATGCATCAGCACGACGCGCTCGTTGTTGTAGCCGGCCTCGCGCAGCAATTCCTTGGCGCGGTCGATGCTGGGTCGCGCGATCGCCTCGCTGCCGCGGTCGCTGCCGAGCGCGGTGCCGCACATGAACATCGCCGCGCAATCCGGCCGCCCCACCTCCGCGAAGCCTGCGCCAGCCAGGATCTCCGCCCGGTCGAGGCATTGCTGGAGCGCACGCCGCACCAGCACGTTGTCGAAGGGCGGTTGGTGGTGGTTGATGCTGACGGCGTACATCATCTCCGCCTGGCCGCTGGCCTGGGAGATGACGATGTTCCGGTTGGTCCGCATGCGCGGCAGGTTGTCGATCGGCGCGTATTCCAGGTAGTCCACCTCGCCCTGCTGGAGCGACGTCGCACGCAGCGCGATGTCGGGCATGGTGATCATCTCGACGCGTTCGACCTTCGCGACCTTGCCGCCGGCGAGCCCGTCGGCCGGCTCGTCGCGCGGCACGTAGCGTTCGTTCCGACGGAAGAAGGTGCGCTCGCCCGGCACCCACTCCTCGCGCAGGAAGACGAAGGGGCCCGAGCCCATGATCTCGCGCACCTGCTGCGTCGGCGGTGTGGCGGAGGCGATGCGGGCGGGCATGATGAAGGGAACGTGGACCGATGGCTTGCCCAGCGCCTCGATCACGCCGCCATAGGGGCGCGACAGCTTCAGCACGAAGCTGTCCGTGCCGGCCGTACTGAGGTCCGCCGTGGCCGCCAGCAGCCGCCGGCCGATGGAATCCCGCGCACCCCAGCGGCGCAGCGAGGCGACCGCATCCTCCGACGTCACCGGCGACCCGTCGTGGAAGGCGAGGCCAGGGCGCAGGCGGAATGTCCAGGTGAGCTTGTCCGCGCTCACCTCCCACCCCTGCAGCATCTGCGGCCGGTAGCGCCCCTGGCCGTCCATCGACACCAGCGTGTCGAAGACCAGGTAGGCGAAGTTGCGCGTCACGAAGGACGGGCCGGAGATCGGGTCGAGGTTCTGCAACCCGACATTCACCACGAAGCGGAAGGGGCGCTCGCGCCCCTGCGCGATGGCCAGGCGTGGCATCGCCAGCGAGACACCCGCGGCGGCGAGACCCTGTCTGCGCGTGAACATCATCTGCCTTCTCCTATCGGGGGTTCAGGACTGCGTGGATGCCCAGGCCTCGGCGACCTGGCTGCAGGTGGCGAACCAGACGCCCTCGAAGCCGCGCATGAAGGCGATCATCTCGCGCAGCAGCGCGATGCGGCTCGGGCGGCCGGAGAACTGGGGATGCATCACGAGGTTGTAGTACCCGCCCCAGCGATGGATCTCGCGGAACTCGTCCTGCCACACCTCTCGGATGTGGCTGTTCGTGAAGATCGGCCGCGGCGTCTTGATCGAGAACAGCAGGAAGGGCGCGTCGTCCAGGCTCCAGTGCCAGGGCAGTTCGATGATGGAGGCGCCGTCCGGTCCGGCGATGCGATAGGGGTTGATGTCCGCCATCATCGAGCTGTCGTAGAGGAAGCCATGCTTCGCCAGCAGGCGGACGGTGTTGTCGCTCGTCTCCCCCGCGGGCGACCGATAGCCCTTCGGCACCACGCCGAGCACGCGCTTCAGGGCGGCGAGGCCGCGTTCCATCTCCTCGACCTCCTGCTCCGGGAAGGCGGGGTCGATCCAGGCATGCGTGTGGCTGTGATGGCCGATCTCGTGCCCGGCCTTCAGGACCATCTCCGCGCGGTCGGCGTGGTTCTCCACCGTCCAGCCGGGGATGAAGAAGGTAGCGGGCACGCCGGCGTCGTGCAGCGTCTCGAGGATCTTGGGCACGCCCACCCGCGCGCCGTAGGTCCCCTGGCTGAGCGTGCCCGGGCGCTGCGCGTTGGCGGGGTCGCGGGACAGCCACAGCGTCTCCGCGTCGAAGTCGAAGGTCAGCGTCACCGCGATGCGGGCGCCGTTCGGCCACTTCACGCTCATGTCCATGCCCGGTTCTCCTTGCGTCATTCGCGCGGGGGGTGTCGCGCCGCGAGCCAGCCGCCATCCACCGCGATCACCTGGCCCGCGACGTAGGAAGCATCCTCCGAGGCGAGGAAAGCGACGACGGCCGCGACCTCCTCCGGCCTTCCGGCGCGGCGCAGCGGCGTCGGGTCCAGCACGGCGCGGCGATAATAGGCGTTGCGCAGGTGGCCTTCCGTCATCGCCGTCTCGATCACGCCGGGTGCTACGGCGTTCACCGTGATGCCGTCCGGCGCGACCTCGCCCGCGAGCTGGCGTGTGAACTGCGCGATGCCGCCCTTGGCGACCGCATAGGCCGTCGTGCCGGGATGCCCGGCGATGCCGAAGACCGAGCTGACATTGACGATGCGTCCGCCCGGCCGCGCCAGATGCGGCAGGATATCCCGCGTCACGCGCAGGACGGCGGACAGGTTCACCTCGATGAAGCGCGCGATCAGCGAGTCATCGGATTCCGCCAGCGGCTTCGATCCGCCGATGCCGGCATTGTTGACCAGGATGTCGATGCGACCGAAGGCGTCGAGCGCGGCCCGCGCCAGCCTTGTCCCCGCGCCGGGCCCGGCGACGTCCAGAACCAGCGCCTCGCCACCCAGGCGGGCCGCCGTCCGCAGCACCTCCTCATCGCGATCCGCGAGCAGGACGCGGGCGCCGTCGCGCAGCATCCGCGCGGCCACCGCTTCCCCGATGCCACGCGCGGCGCCGGTGACGATCGCCGCGCGCTCCGCGAGGTCAGGCAAGCCGTCCTCCATCGACCGGCATCGCAACGCCATTCACGTAGGACGCGGCGTCGCTCAGCAGGAACAGCACCGTCTCGGCCACCTCCGCAGGGGTCCCGAAGCGGCCCATCGGGTTGCGGGCGCGGGTGTAGTCCTCACGCGCCGCCGCGCCATCGCCGGCCTGCGCAAAACTGTCGCGCAGCATCGGCGTCTCGATCGGGCCGGGGCAGACGATGTTCGCCCGGATGCCCTTCGCCGTGTGGCCCGCCACCAGGCTGCGCGTCATCATCACCACCGCGCCCTTGCTGGCGGAATAGGCGGGGAAGACCGGATTGCCGACGAGCCCGGCGCCGGAGGCGAAGGTGACGATCGCCCCGCCGCCCGCCGCTTCCATGCGCGGCACCACGTGCTTCAGCGCCAGCCAGGTGCCCTTCACGTTGATGGCGAACAGCCGGTCCCATTCGGCCTCGCTCACCTCCGGCAGCGGAACGGTGGGGCCCAGGATGCCGGCGGCGGTCACCAGCAGCCGCGCGGGGCCGAGCCTATCGAGCGCGGCGGCCGCGCGGGCAACATCCGCCGCGACCGCGACGTCGCCGACAACGGACTCAGCGCCCGGGCAGTCCCGGGCGACGGCGGCCAGCGCCTCGGCGTTCCGATCCAGCAGCACGAGCCTCGCGCCTTCCCGCGCGAGGCGCAGCGCCACGTCGCGACCGAGGCCCGACCCCGCGCCGGTCACGAGGCCCACGCGCCCGCCGAACCGGGCCGCATCTGCGGTGGTCGTCAGAGCCACCTCCTGTCGCCGAAGCGCGCGGATCGGGCATGTGCGCGAATGTCTGCACGCCGAACCGCCAAGGAACGCTATGCACGCCCCCCGCGGGTGTCAAACCGCGCGCGGTGCACATTGACGGTCGTCGTCGCACCGCTAGCATCGCCCCATGGGTGGAAAAATGAAGCTGGGTGCCCTCGTCGATCATCACGGGCATGTCGCGCCTCGCGACGCGCTGGCGGAAGCGATGGCGCGGCGCTTCATGCCCTTCCCCAAGGACCCGCCGGCACTGCTGTTCGACGTCGCCGGCCATCACGCGCAGATGGATGCGCAGGGTATCGAGCGGCGCATCGTCTCGGTGCCGCCGATCCTCTACCTGTACGAGCTGCCCCCTGCCGAGCAGGCGGCGCGGATCGCCGGGCTGAACGACTGGCTGGCCGGGCTGGTCGCGGGAACGCGGCTGTCCGCGATGGCGGTGCTGCCGCTCGGCGACCCTGCCGCCGCGCTGGCGGAACTGCGCCGCTGCGCCGATCGCCATGGCATCCGCGACATCGCGATCGGCAGCCATGTCGCCGGCACGGACCTCGACAAGGCCATCCCCGACGAGCTCTGGGCCGCGCTCGCCGAGGGCGGCGGGCTCGTGATGCTGCATCCCTGGCAGGTGCGCGACCGCGCGCGCCTCGACGATAGGCGGCTCGGCAACCCGCTCGGCAATCCGTTCGAGACCGCGGTCGCCGCCGCGCGGCTGATCGAGGACGGCACCCTCCAGCGGCATCCCGCGCTGCGCCTGATGCTGGCGCATGGCGGCGGCGCGCTGCCCTTCCTGCTCGGCCGCATGGACCGCGCCTGGGAGGCGGCGGAGCATGGCCGCGCGCCGGAGCGACCTTCGCTCGCCGCGCGGCGCTTCCTCTACGACACGGTGGTGTTCGAGCCGGAGCCCCTGGCCTTCCTCGCGCGCATGGTCGGCCCGGATCGCATCCTGTTCGGCACGGACAGCCCCTTCGACATGAGCCTGCAGGATCCGGCGGCGCTGCTGGCCGCGGCGGGGCTTGCGACGTGAACCCGGCGGCGCCGCTCCTCCGCTGGGCCGCCGGGCCGGGGGCGGCGGCGCTGACGCTCGCCGCGCTGCTGGTGCTGTGGGAGGCCGGCGTACGGGGGTTCGACATCCCGCGTTTCCTGCTGCCGGCACCGAGCGACGTGGCGGCGGAATTCATCAAGGACTGGCGCCTGATCTTCGGCCATGCGGTGCAGACCGTGTGGGGCATCCTCGCCGGCTATGCCGCGGCGGTGACCTTCGCGCTGGCGGCGAGCATGGCGATGATCCGCTGGCCGCTGGTCGAGCGCATGATCATGCCGCTCTTCGTCGCGAGCCAGTCGGTGCCGAAGATCGCGATCGCGCCGCTGATCCTGCTGTGGGTCGGCGCGGGAGCGGGCTCGAAGGTCCTGGTGGTGGCCTCGATCGCGTTCTTCCCGGTGGTGATCAACACCATGGCCGGCTTCAAGCAGGTCGACCGCGGGCTGCTCGATGTCTTCGCCAGCGTGGATGCGACGAGCCGGCAGACCTTCTTCCGGCTGCGGCTGCCCTATGCGGTGCCCTACATCTTCGCCGGGCTGCGCATCGCGACGACGCTGGCGGTGCTCGGCGCCATCGTCGCCGAATGGCTCGCGGCGACGGACGGCATCGGCTACCTCGTTCTCTCGGGCAGCTTCAACTTCAACACGGCGAGGTCCTTCGCCGCGATCATCCTGCTCGCGGTGATCGGCATGAGCTTCTTCGGAGCGATGGGTGCCATGGAGCGTGCGCTGTCCTGGCAGCGCGCGGAAGATGGCGCGACGCGCGCCCAGGCCTGACAACCACAGGGAGACGAAGCATGGCGACGCTTGGACGACGGACCTTCGTGGCGCTGGGCGCCCTGGCCGCCGCGGTGCCGGAGGGGCTGCGCCCCGCCCGCGCGCAGGGTCGCCTGCAGGATGCGATCCTGCGGCTGAACTTCACGCCATGGGGCATGCACGCGCAGTACTATGCGGGGCTGCGCCAGAACATCTATCGCGCCGAGGGCATCAACCTCGAGATCCGCCCGGCCGCCGCGGGCCAGCAGAACGAGGTCTTCATCGCCGCGGGGCGCGAGCAGTTCCTGGTGGCGAATGCGGACGGCTACATCAAGTCGCGCGCCGCGGGCCTGCCGGTGGTGGCCGTGATGGCCGACCAGCCGGACACGCCCTTTTCCGTCTTCGCGCTGCGGACGACGAACATCTCCCGGCCCGAGCACCTGCGCGGCAAGCGGATCACCTGGTTCCAGAGCCAGGTGAAGGGGCTGCTCGACCCGCTGCTGCAATCGGGCGGGCTGACGCGCAACGACATCACCTTCCTGACGGTGAGCCGCGGCGCCGAGGTGCAGATGGTCGCCGCCGGCCAGGCGGATGCCGGCTTCGGC
This sequence comes from Roseomonas nitratireducens, assembly GCF_017813355.1. Taxonomy (GTDB): domain Bacteria; phylum Pseudomonadota; class Alphaproteobacteria; order Acetobacterales; family Acetobacteraceae; genus Neoroseomonas; species Neoroseomonas nitratireducens. Next base: position 3,449 of record NZ_JAGIYZ010000007.1, on the reverse strand, counting down.
TTCTCCTACGGCCAGCCGCTGACGCTGGAAGAACGCGGCTTCCCCTGCAACGTCATGGCGCTCAAGGATTTCGGCGTGAAGTTCTGCGGCACCTCCATCGTTGCGAACGAGCGCGAGGCCGGCCGCGGCGACCTGACGGAGCGCTTCGTCCGCGCGACGATGAAGTCGCTGATCTGGACGCATGCGAACATGGACACGGCGATGAACTACGTCGTAGAGGTGGCGCCGGACCGGTCCCATGCGCTCGAGGTGCGCAAGCTGCGCATCATCTACGAGATGTACCGCAGCCCCGACTTCGCCGAACGCTTCGGCCGCTTCGACGAAGCGAAGTGGGCGTCCTCGGTGGAGTACCTTGCCGAAGGCGGCGACCTGCAGCGCAAGCCGACGGCGCGCGAGCTCTACACACACCAGTTCGTGGACCGGATCGAGGAAGCGAAGCAGCTCTCCGCCCTGGTTCACGGCCGCCCCGCATCCTGACCATGGACGCCACCGCCCCCGCATCCGGCTTCGCCGGCCCTCCGGGGGCGGAGCACACGCCCGCCTTCATCTCGGTCGAGGGCGTCGGCGTCACCTACGGACCGCAGGGCGCGGAGCCGGTCACGGCGCTGTCGGACATCGCGCTGCGCGTGCCGGAGGGCGCCTTCGTCTCCCTGGTCGGCCCGTCGGGCTGCGGCAAGTCGACGCTGCTGAAATGCGTCGCCGACCTCCTGCAGCCCAGCGCGGGCGGCATTTCCATCGGCGGCGTCCCGGCCTCCGACCTGCGCCGCCAGGGCCGCATCGGGATGGTGTTCCAGCAGCCCAACCTGATGCCGTGGCTGCGCATCGAGGACAATGTCCGCCTGCTGCACCGCCTGGTCGCGGATCGCGGTGTCGCCGCGGCCGCGCCGGACGTGCCCGCGCTGCTGCGGCTCGTCGGGCTCGATGGCTTCGGGCGCAAGTATCCTTCGCAGCTTTCGGGCGGCATGCAGTCGCGCGCGGCGCTGGCGCGCGCGCTGGCACTCGACCCGACGGTGCTGCTGATGGACGAACCCTTCGCGGCGCTGGACGAGATCACCCGCGACCGCATGGGGATCGAGCTGATGCGCATCTGGTCGCAGTTCGGCAAGACGGTGCTGTTTGTGACCCATTCCCTCGCCGAGGCGGTCTTCCTCTCGGACGCCGTGGTGCTGATGACGCCGCGGCCGGGACGGATCGCGCGCATCCTGCAGGTCCCGCTGCCCCGCCCGCGCACGCCGGAGATGCGCCTGACCGACGAATTCGCCCACCTCGTCGCGGCGCTGAACCGCGATCTCTACCGGATGCTCGCCGCCTGATGCGACCTGACCTGACCCCCGCGCTGCTCGACCGCGCGGCCCTGCTGCTGGTCGACATGAACCGCAGCCACCTCGACCATTCCATCGGCCATCTGCTGGTGGCGAAGGAAGATGCCGACCGCATCATCGCGACGGCGGTGAAGCTTCGCGACGCCTGGGCCGCCGCGGGCCGCCCGGTGATCTTCGTGCGCACCCACCACCGCTGGAACCCGGCGACCGGGGAGGTGATCGACAACCGCAACCCCTTCTGGATGGCGCAGCACGCCAACCCGATCCCCGGCTTGTCGAAGCCGCGCAAGACGCTCGCCGTGGAAGGTTCGCCGGTGACGGAGGTGGTGCCCCAGCTCGCGCCGCGGCCGGGCGAGCACACCGTGTTCAAGCACCGCTACAGCCCCTTCCACAACACGGACCTCGAGCTGCTGCTGAAGAACCTCGATGTCGACACGCTGGTCATCGGCGGCGTCAACACGAACAACTGCGTCCTGTGCACCTGCTTCGAGGCCTTCAACCGCGACCTCCGCGTCATCCTGGTGCCCGATGCCTGCGCCAGCATGAACGGGCCCGGCTACCACAGCGCGGCATTGACGCTCATCGAGGCAGCGCTCGGCTGGCTCGTGCCATCGGACGACATCATCGCCGCCTGCGCGCGCTGACTTCAGGGAGAGGAATTCCATGGCCCACCGCCGCATCGGCATCGTCATGCACGGGGTCACCGGCCGGATCGGGACCAACCAGCATCTGGTGAACTCCATCCTGGCGATCCGCCGGGAGGGCGGGTTGCCGCTGTCGAACGGCGACCGGCTGATGCCCGATCCCATCCTGGTCGGGCGCAACGTCGAGAAGCTCCAGGCGCTGGCGGCGACGACGGGCATCGAGCGCTGGACGACCGACCTGGACGCCGCGCTCGCCGACCCGCAGGACGAGATCTTCTTCGACAGCGCCTACACGGCCACGCGCCCCGCCCTCGCGCGCCGCGCGATCGCGGCGGGCAAGCACATCTACCTGGAGAAGCCGGTCGCGCCCACGCTCGAGGAGGTGCTCGACCTCCGGCGCGCCGCCGAGGCCGCGGGCGTCAAGCACGCCGTGGTCCAGGACAAGCTGTTCCTGCCCGGTCTCGCCAAGCTGAGGCTGCTGAAGGACCAGGGCTTCTTCGGTCGCCTGCTCTCGGTGCGCATCGATTTCGGCTGGTGGGTCTTCGACGGCGAGCAGGTGCCGGCGCAGCGCTCATCCTGGAACTACCGCCTGGCCGATGGCGGCGGGCTCGTGCTCGATATGTTTCCGCACTGGCGCTACATCATGGAAGGGTTGTTCGGACGCCCGACCTCGGTCACCTGCCACATCCGCACGGCGCAGCCGCACCGGCGCGACGAGCGCGGCAGGCCCTATACGGTGGACGTCGAGGACGAGGCGCGCGCGCTGCTCGAGCTCGAGGACGGCGTGGTGGCCGAGATCAACGCCTCCTGGGCGAACCGCGTGCGGCGCGACGACCTCCTCACCATCACCGCCGAAGGCACGCTGGGCAGCGCGGTGGCGGGGCTGCATCGCTGCGTCGTGCAGCCGCTTTCGACCACGCCGAAGCCGGTGTGGAACGTGGACGTACCGGCGGCCCAGGATCTCTACGCGCAGTGGGCGCCGGTGCCGGACCTGCTGCCGCTGAAGAACTCCTATCGCATGGCCTGGGAAGCCTTCCTGCGCCATGTCGCGGAAGACGGCCCGAACCGCGCCAGCCTGATCGAGGCCGCGAAGGGCCTGCAGCTGATCGAGGCGTGCCATGCCAGCCACCGCGAGCGCCGGTGGATCGACCTTCCCGATCTTGGCGGATGATGCGCCCGGTCGGACCGGATATCGCCCGCGCGAATGACATGCGCCCTGCCCGCTGTCTCTCTCGCCTTGTTGGTCCAACAGGCAGCGCCGAGACGATGCGGCGTGGCATTCGGGCGGCTCGCGAGCGGCTCTCTGGCTGGAGTAGGCCCGTGGAGCTGGGCTGCGGTCAGGCGGCTGCCTTAGGTCGTATGGACTCTTGGGATTCCCGAAGGCGGCGTGACGTGATTCAAGGCTGCCTTTGGGGAGCTGGCCTTGGGCGTCTTGGATCGTTTGGTGCTGAGCGACACGGCGTGGGAGCGGATGGCGCCGCTG
>NZ_JAGIYZ010000006.1 GCF_017813355.1 Roseomonas nitratireducens | reverse complement strand
GCCGGCGCTGGCCGGCGCCGCGGGCGGCGCGGCGGCGATCGCGGGCGGCGCGGCCGGCGCGGTCAACGCCGACGGCACCCCCGCCCTGCCCGGCCAGGCAGGTGCCGCGGGCGCGCTCGCCGCCGGCGGGGAGGGCGGCGACGCGATGGTCTCGATCTCGATGGTCGAGGGCCAGATGCGCGCCTCCTCCATCGCCAAGCTGCAGGAACTCGTCGACCGCCACCCGGATGAGGCCATGGCCGTGGTCCGCCGCTGGTTGACGCCGGACGGAGCGTGACCATGGCCGAGCTCAAGGGACACCAGAAGGCCGCGACCTTCATGCTGGCGATCGGGGAGGAGCACGCCTCGCGGCTCTTCGCCAAGATGCACGAGGACGAGATCCGCGACATCTCCACCGCCATGGCCAATCTCGGCACCGTGCCCGCGACCGTGGTCGAGGACCTGTGCAAGGAGTTCGGCGACAGCCTCGGCCAGACCGGCAACCTCGTGGGGTCCTGGGAGACCACCGAGCGGATGCTGATGAAGACGCTGCCGCGCGAGCGCGTCGCCCAGATCATGGAGGAGATCCGCGGCCCGGCGGGCCGGACCATGTGGGACAAGCTCGGCAACGTGAACGAGGCCGTGCTCGCGAACTACCTCAAGAACGAATACCCGCAGACGGTCGCCGTCGTGCTGACCAAGGTGAAGCCCGACCACGCCGCGCGCGTCCTGTCGCTGCTGCCCGAAGGCTTCGCGATGGAGGTCGTGATGCGCATGCTGCGCATGGAGACCGTCCAGAAGGAAGCGCTGGACGGCGTCGAGAAGACGCTGAAGGCCGAGTTCATGTCTAACCTGGCCCGCGCGCAGCGCCGCGACGCGCACGAGATGATGGCCGAGATCTTCAACAACCTCGACCGCCAGTCCGAGACCCGGATCCTGGCCGCGCTCGAGGAGCGCAACCGCGACGCGGCCGAGCGCATCCGCGGCCTGATGTTCACCTTCGACGACCTCGCACGCCTGGACAGCCAGGGCGTGCAGATCCTGATGCGCGCGGTGCCCAAGGACCAGCTGACGCTGGCCCTGAAGGGCGCGTCGGAGGCGCTGCGCGACCTGTTCATCAAGAACATGGGCGAGCGCGCGGCGAAGATGCTGAAGGAGGACCTGGCGAATATGGGCCCGGTCAAGCTGCGCGAGGTGGACGAGGCGCAGTCCGCGATCGTGCTGATGGCCAAGGACCTCGCCGCCCAGGGCCAGATCCAGATGCAGGACGGGCGCGAAGACGAGATGGTCTACTAGGATGGCCGACGGCTTCACCCGCATCGCACCCGACGCGCTGGCCGGCGCCTTCACGCCGACGGTGCTCATCGCCGCCCTCGACGCCGCGCGGCGGGAGGCGGAGGCGATGCCCCCGCCCCTGCCCGCCGGCCCCGACCCGGACGAGATCGCCAACCTGCTCGCCGAGGCGCGCCGCGCCGGCCATGCCGAAGGCCGCGCCGAGGGCATGGCCGCGGCCGCCGCGGCGCGGGAGGCCGAGGTGGCGCGCGCCGCCACGCTGGCGGCCGAGGCGCTCGCCGCCGCGCAGCAGGAAGCCCTGCGCGCGGCCGAGGAGACCGCCATCGGCCTCGCGCGCCTCGCCCTGTCCATGATGGATGCCGCGCTGCCGGGCCTGGCGGCCGACAACGGCGCGGCGATCGCCGCCGCCTTCGCCCGCCGGATCGCGCCCGCGCTGCAGAGCATGCCGGAGCCGCGCATCCTCGTCGCACCCGGCTTCGCCGAGGAGGTCGCCGCGCTGCTCGGCGCGCCGGGCCTCTCGGTCGCCGAGGACCCCGCCCTGGCGCCGGGCGATGCCCGCGCCGAATGGCGCGGCGGTGCGGCCACCCTCGATCTCGCGGCACGCCGGCAGGACATCGCCCGCGTGCTGGATGCAGCCGGCCTCGGGCCGAAGGAGTAGAGACATGTCGGGCAACGCGACCTTCGAACCGGCCTCCCCCGCCACCGCCACCGCCGAGGAGGCGCGCCCCGCCGCCGTCCCGGTGCGGGAGCTGGAGGCGGTCTACGACATCCCCGTGCAGATCAGCGCCGTGCTCGGGCGCGCGACGATGCAGGTCTCCCAGCTGCTCAAGCTCGGCCGCGGCGCGGTCGTGGAGCTGGACCGCAAGCTCGGGGAGGCGGTGGACATCTACGTCAACAACCGCCTCGTCGCGCGCGGGGAGGTGGTGATGGTCGACGACAACCGGCTCGGCGTGACGATGACCGAGATCGTGAAGTCGGACCGGGGCGTCTGAGATGGCCCGCGTCCTGATCATCGGCTCGCTGGAGGCGGAGCTCGGCACCGCCGCGCGCATCGCGGTCGCCCGCGGCGCCCGGCTGATCGTCGCGGAAGGGGCGGCCGCGGGCCTCGCCAGGCTCCGCGGCGAAGGCGCGGACCTCGTGCTGTGCGACGTGCTGCACGATGTCGGCTGGCTGGTCGCGCAGATGGATGCCGAGCGCATCGCCTGCCCCGTGGTCGCCTGCGGCCGGCCGGACGATGCCGAGGCCGCGGTCCGCGCCATCCGCGCGGGTGCCAAGGAATTCCTGCCGCTGCCGCCGGATGCCGACCTGATCGCGGCGATGCTGCAGACCGTGGCGGGCGAGCCCGACAAGCCCGTGGTGCGCGACGCGTCGATGACGACGCTGCTCGCCCGCGCCGAGCAGGTCGCGCGCGCCGATGCCTCCGTGCTGATCACCGGGGAAAGCGGCACCGGCAAGGAAGTGCTCGCACGCCACATCCACGCGGCATCGCGCCGCGCGCGCGGGCCCTTCGTCGCGCTGAACTGCGCCGCACTGCCCGAGGCGCTGCTGGAATCGGAACTGTTCGGCCATGAGAAGGGCGCCTTCTCCGGCGCCGTCGCGTCCCGCAAGGGCAAGTTCGAGCAGGCCGAGGGCGGCACGCTGCTGCTCGATGAGATCGGCGAGATGGACCCGCGGCTGCAGGCCAAGATCCTGCGCGCGATCCAGGAGCGGGAGATCGACCGCCTCGGCGGCTCGGCGCCCGTGAAGGTCGATGTGCGCATCCTGGCCGCGACCCATCGCGACCTGACGATCGAGGTGGCCAAGGGCCGGTTCCGGGAGGACCTCTACTTCCGCCTGGCCGTGGTGCGCCTGCGCATCCCCGCGCTGCGGGAACGGCGCGACGACATCCTGCCGCTCGCCCGCCACTTCGCCGCCCGCTACGCCCATGCCAACGGCCTGCCGGAACGCGGCCTGACGCCGGCGGCCGAGGCCGTGCTGATGGCCCATGCCTGGCCGGGCAATGTGCGGGAGCTGGAGAACACGCTGCACCGCGCCGTGCTGCTGGCCGAAGGCCCGTCCATCGGACCGGACGCGATCGACCTGCTGGAAGCCGCGCCGAGCTTCGCGCCCGACGCGCCGCCCCTGCCCGCCGCCTTCGCCGCCGCGACCGCGCCGCTGGCCGCCGCCGCCGCCGCCATCGCGCCGGCCCAGCCGGTCGCCGCCCTGGTCGGCCGGCGGGTGGAGGAGGTCGAGCGGGAGCTGATCCTCGAGACGCTGTCCCACTGCCTGGGCAACCGGACGCGGGCGGCGGAGATGCTCGGCATCTCGATCCGCACGCTGCGCAACAAGCTGCACGAATACCGCGCGGCGGGGGTCACCGTTCCGCCGGTGCCCGGCCAGCCGCCCTACGCCATCGCGGCCGGATAGCCCATGGGATCGATCGCGATTCCCGGCTGGCTGCGCCGGGCCCAGCCCGGCAACGACGTCTCGCTCGCGCTTGGCGTCGTGGCGCTGCTGGCCGTGCTGGTGGTGCCGCTGCCCGCGGTGCTGCTCGACATGGGGCTCGCCATCTCCATCACCCTGTCGGTGCTGATGTTGATGACGTCGCTGTTCCTCAAGCGGCCGCTCGACTTCACATCCTTCCCCCAGCTGCTGCTGCTGACGACGCTGCTGCGGCTGGCGCTGAACGTCGCGACGACGAGGCTGATCCTGACGCATGGGCATGAGGGGCCGCAGGCGGCCGGCCATGTCGTCTCGGCCTTCGGCGGGTTCCTGATGGGCGGCGACGTGGTCGTCGGCCTCATCGTCTTCGCGATCCTGCTCGTGGTGAACTTCATGGTCATCACCAAGGGCTCGGGGCGCATCGCGGAAGTGGCCGCGCGCTTCAGCCTCGATGCCCTGCCGGGCAAGCAGATGGCGATCGACGCCGACCTGTCCGCCGGCCTGATCGACGAGAGCGAAGCCCGCCGCCGGCGCAAGGAACTGGAGGAGGAGACCGGCTTCTTCGGCGCCATGGACGGTGCCGCGAAGTTCGTGCGCGGCGACGCGATCGCCGGCCTGATCATCACCTTCATCAACCTGCTGGGCGGCATGGCGATCGGCGTCGCGCGGCACGGGCTTTCCTTCGCCGACTCGGCGCAGACCTTCTCGCTGCTGACCGTCGGCGACGGCCTCGTCAGCCAGATCCCGGCGCTGCTGACCTCGGTCGCGGCAGGCATCGTCGTCACCAAGGGCAACACCGAGGGCACCGCCGACCAGGTCATGATCGACCAGCTCGGCGCGGGGCCGAAGCCGCTCGCGCTCGCGGCCGGCGCGGCGGGCTTCATGGCGCTGATGCCGGGCATGCCGATGCTGCCCTTCCTGGCGATCGCCGGCGCGGCCGGCGCGGGCGCCTGGGCCAAGCATCGCGCGGCGAACGCGCCCCCGCCGCCGCCCGCGGCACCGCCGCCGCCGGGGGATGCGCCGATCGCGGACGCGCTGCGCATCGACCTGCTGCGGCTGGAACTCGGCTACGGGCTGCTGTCGCTGGCCGCCGGCGACGCGCCGCGGCTGACGGAACAGATAAAGGGCCTGCGCCGGTCGATCGCGCAGGAGATGGGCTTCGTGCTGCCCTCCGTCCGCATCCAGGACAACCTCTCCCTCGCCCCCGACACCTATGCGATCCGGGTGAAGGAGATCGAGGCCGGGCGCGGCCAGCTGCGCCCGCCGCTGCTGCTGGCCATCGATCCGACCGGCGGCGTGCCGAACCTGCCGGGCGAACGCTGCAACGAGCCGACCTTCGGCCTGCCCGCGCTGTGGATCGAGGAAGCGCGGCGGGAGGAAGCCCTGGCCCGCGGCTGCACCGTGGTGGACGCGGCCGGCGTCGTCGCGACCCACATCACGGAGCTGGTGCGCGAGAACATGGCCGAGCTGCTCTCCTTCGCCGAGACGCAGAAGCTGCTCGACGAATTACCGGCCGAGCACCGCAAGCTGGTCGCCGACCTGGTGCCGCAGCAGATCGGCGTCGGCGGCATCCAGCGCGTGCTGCAGGCCCTGCTGTCCGAGCGCGTGTCGATCCGCGACCTGCCGACCATCCTGGAAGGCATCCAGGAGGCCTGCGCGGCGGGGGCGCGGACGGTGCCGGGCATCCTCGCCATCGTGCGCGTGCGGCTGGCGCGGCAATTGTCCGACGCGGCGCGCGGCCCGCAGGGCTACGTGCCCATGGTGACGCTGACCGCCGACTGGGAAGTGGCCTTCACCGAGGCGCTGATCGGCCCGCCGGAGGAACGCCAGCTGGCCATGGCGCCCTCGCGCCTGTCGGAATTCATGGAGCGCATCCGCGCCGTCTTCGATGCCGCGACCGCGGCGGGGGAACAGCCGGCGCTGGTCTGCTCCGGCCCGATCCGCCCGCATGTGCGCGCCATCGTGGAACGGTTCCGGCCCTCGACGATGGTGCTCGCGCATACCGAGATCCATCCGCGCGCGCGCATCCGCACCGTGGGTAGCCTCTGATGCGGCTCAAGACCTTCCGCGCCCCCCGCATGGCGGATGCGATGGCGATGCTGCGCGAGGAACTCGGCGTCGAGGCGATCATCCTCGACACCCGCCGCAGCGGCGGCATGGTGGAGATCACCGCGGCGCTGGAGGCCGAGGAGCCGGTGCTGATCCCGCCGGCCGCTGCCATCGCGACGCTGCCGACGCCGCAGCCGGCGGCCGCACCGCCGCAGCCCAGCGGCCCCCTCGCCTTCCACAACGCCCCGCCCGGCCTGGCCGCGGCGCTGTCGCGCGGGCCGCTGGAGGAAACGCTGGGGACGGTGTTCCGCTTCGGCCCGCTGCCGGACGGGCGCGACAGGCCGCTGCTGCTGGTGGGTCCGCCCGGCGCGGGCAAGACGCTGACCTGCGCCAAGATCGCCGCGCGCATGGTGCTCGCCGGCACGCCGCCGGTGATCGCGACGACCGACGGGCAGCGCGCGGGGGCGGCGGCGCAGCTCGCCGCCTTCACCGGCGTGCTCGGCCTGACGCTCGCCGTCGCGACCTCGCCCGGCGCGCTGGTGAAGGCGCTGGCCCGGCGCACGCCGGACCAGCCCGTGCTGGTGGACAGCACCGGCTGCGATCCCTTCGACCCGCGCCAGGCGATGGCGCTGCACGGCTTCGCCGCGGCGATCGGCGCGGAACCGGTCCTGGTGCTGCCCGCCGGGCTCGATGCGCTGGAGGCGGCCGACCTCGCCCGCGCCTTCGCCGCACTCGGCGCACGGCATCTTGTGCCGACGCGGCTCGATTCCGCGCGCCGGCTCGGCGCGGTGCTCGCCGCCGCCGAGGCCGGGCCGCTGCTGCTGACCGAAGGCGGCACCAGCCCCGAGGTCGTGCAGGGCCTCGAACCCCTTTCCCCCGCGCGGCTGGCCGCGCGCCTCGCCGCGCCACGGCGCGGGGACGCCACGTCACCGCTGGAGGCCGCCTGACATGACCCTTCCCGCGACCCGGCCCACCCCCGCGCCAGGGCGGATCGTCGCCATCGCCTCCGGCAAGGGGGGCGTGGGCAAGACCTGGTTCGCCATCACGCTGTCCCAGGCGCTGGCCCGCCAGGGCGGATCGGTGCTGCTGGTCGATGCCGACCTTGGCCTTGCCAATGTGGACGTCCAGCTCGGCTTCCAGCCGGCGCAGGACCTGTCCGCCGTGCTGTCCGGCCGCGCGCCGGTGGAAGCCGCCGCCGTGCGCCACCCGGGCGCGGGCTTCGACATCCTGGCCGGGCGGTCGGGATCCGGCGCGCTGGCCGGTCTCGGCGGGACGGCGCTCGATGCGATGCTCTCGATGCTGGCGCGCGCCGCGGGCCGCTGGGGGCATGTGGTGGTCGACCTCGGCGCGGGGCTGGAGGCGCCGCAGCGCCGCATCGCCGCCCTGGCCGATACGCTGCTGGTCATCGCGACCGACGAGCCGACCAGCCTGACCGACGCCTATGCCGTGCTGAAGCTGCACGCGCAGGACCGCCCGGGGGGCGATGCGCGCATCGTCGTAAACTTGGCCGCCGATGCCGCGTCGGGGGCGCGCACCCATGCGACGCTGGCGCGCGCGGCGAACACGTTCCTCAAGCGCGATATCCCGCTGGCCGGCGTGGTGCGGCGGGATGCGAAGGTGCGCGACACGATCCGCCACCAGACGCCGCTGCTGACGCGCCATCCGGCCTGCAACGCGGCGCAGGATGTGGAGGCGGTCGCGCGCGGCCTCGGCTGAGGCGCCGCAACTCCGCCCTTGCGGCGCGGGCGCGGGGCGGTGTTCATCCTCCCATGCGCTCGCTCATCCGCCTCGACCGCGACCTGCGCGTGGACATCGTCCGCGGCTTCGCGCTCTGGGCGATCTTCGTGAACCACACGCCGGGCAACGTCATGGGCGCGGTCACGCCGCGCAACTACACGCTGTCCGACGCGACCGAGGCCTTCGTGCTGCTCGCGGGCTACGCGGCGGGCCTGGCCTACGGCATCGTGATGGACCGGCAGGGGTGGTTCTTCGCCGCCTCGCGCGTGCTGGGGCGCGTCTTCACGCTGTATGTCGCGCACATCTTCCTGCTGGTGGTCTTCACGGCGCAGGTGGGGTTCTCCGCCGAGCGGCTGGACGCGGCGGCCTACCTGGACGAGCTGCACCTCGACCCCTTCGGCGCGGACCCGTACCGCGCGCTGCTGGAAGCGCTGCTGCTGCGCTACCAGCCCTCCTTCCTCAACATCCTGCCGCTGTACATCGTCGTGCTGGCGATGTTCGCCCTGGCGATGCCGCTGATGCGCCGGCCCTGGCTCATGCTGGGGCTTTCGGCCGCGCTGTGGCTGGTGGCGCGGGAGATGGGGCTGTCGCTGCCCTCCTGGCGGGGCGAGGACTGGTTCTTCAACCCGCTCGCCTGGCAGCTGTTGTTCTTCATCGGCTGCGCGCTGGGCTACCGGCCGCCGGGCGGAAGGCCGATCGTCCTGCCGTGGCGGCGCTGGGCGGGCGCGCTGTGCTGGCTGCTGCTCGCCGCCGGGGCGGCGCTGACGGTGCTGATCCATTTCCAGTGGGACTTCACCCTGGCGCGGCTGCCCGCCTTCGCGCCCTGGCTCGCGGCGATCGACAAGGCCTCGCTGCATCCGCTGCGGCTCGCGACCATGCTGGCGCTGACATACCTGATCGCGCACCTGGTCAGCCGGGACGCCGCGTGGCTCAGGAGCGATCCGGGGCTGCTGCTCGCCCTGCTTGGCCAGCAGGCGCTGCCGGTGTTCTGCGCGGGCATCGCGCTGTCCTTCCTCGGCCGGCTGGCGCTGGAGGCATCGGATGCCTGGTGGATGCAGGCGGTGGTGAACCTGCTCGGCGCCGCCGCGCTTGTGGCGCTGGCGGTGCTGACGGCCTGGTACGGGGCGGAAAAGCGCGCCCCGCGGCGCCCCTCCACGCCGGGCTTGCCGGCCGGCGCGCCGGCCGATAGGGGTTGAGGGCGATGCGCCGCGCCCTGACGATCCTGCTCGGGCTGTGCCTCTCGCTGCCGGCCGCGGCGGCGGAGCGGGCCGCGCCGCCCATGGGGCCGGGCTGCGGCGCGCCAAACGAATTCCTGCAATCCCCGCCGCTGCGGGCGACCGCGACGGGCATCGCGACCGGGCGGCTGCGCATCCTCGCGGTGGGGTCGGCCTCCGTCGCCGGGCCGGGCGTCAGCGCCCCCGCCGCGGCCTGGCCGGCGCGGCTGGAGGCGCTGCTGCGTGAAAGGCGGCCCGACCTCGACCTGCGGATGGAGGTGCGCGGCGGGCGCGGCAGCACCGCTGCCGACCAGCTGCGGCTGATCGAGGACGCGATGCGCGCGGGCGGCATCGACCTTGTCATCTGGCAGGCCGGCATGACCGAGGCGGTGCGCGGCCTGCCGATCGAGGACCTGGGCGCCGCGCTGGTGCAGGGGCTGGAGAGGCTGTCGATGCGCGGCGTCGACACCGTGGTGATGGGCATCCAGTTCAGCCGCTTCCTGCGCGCGAATGCCGAGGTCGATCCCTATCGCGACGCGCTGCGCATGCTGGCCGCGACGGGCGGCGGCGCCTTCTTTTCCCGCTACGACGTGATGAAGGCCTGGGCCGAGGCCGGCACGGTCGATGTCGAGCGCACGCCCCGCGAACGGCGGACGGCGGAGATCGACCGGCTGAACGACTGCCTGGCCCGCGCGCTGGGCGCCTTCATCCGCGACGGCGTGGAGGAGGCGCGGCGCTAGGCGCCCGCGGCGAGGATGGACGGATCGAGGCGAAGCCTCGGTCCGGGAGCGCAAAGCCCGACCGCGCCCAGACCGACATCAGCCCAGGCGCATCAGTGCACGGCGCGCAAGCCAAGCCCGCGCATGCGGGCGCCGGCGCCTGGGGCCCAGAAAATCGGCTCGAGGCTTCAGCCTCGAGCCGGGAGCGCAAAGCGCGACCGCGCCCAAACCGACATCCGCGCCCGGCGCATCAGCGCACGGCGCGCAAGCCAAGCGGCCGGATGGCCGCGCCGGCGCCTGAGGTCAACCAAGACTCTCGCCGGCGCCTGTGGTCCGCTAAAACAACCCCTCGATCCGCCCCTGCGCATCGAGCCGGATGCTCTCCGCCGCCGGCACGCGCGGCAGGCCGGGCATCGTCATGATGTCCCCGCAGACCGCGACGACGAAGCCCGCGCCCGCGGACAGCCGCACTTCGCGCACCGGCAGCACATGGCCTTCCGGCGCGCCGAGCCTGGTCGGGTCCGCGCTGAAGGAATACTGCGTCTTGGCGATGCACACCGGCAGGTCGCGGAAGCCCTCCTCCTCGAAGCGCTTCAGCTTCGCCGCGACCGGCGCGGGAATGGACACGGCGCTCGCGCGATAGACCTCCCGCGCAATGGTCTCGATCTTGCCGGCGAGCGAGACATGGTCGGTGTACAGCGGCGCGAAATCCGCGCGGCCCGCATCGATCATGCCCTTCACCGCGCGCGCCAGCGCTTCCGCCCCCTTGGCCCCGTCGCCCCAGTGCGTGCAGAGGATCGCGTCGGTGCCGAGCGCGCGCATCGCCTCCTGCACCGCCGCGATCTCGGCCTCGGTGTCCGAGGTGAAGCGGTTGAGGCCGACGACGACGGGCACGCCGAACTTGCCCACGTTCTCGACATGGCGGGCGAGGTTGACGACGCCGCGCCTGACCGCCGCCACATCCTCCCGCCCCAGCTCGGCCTTGGCGACGCCGCCATGCATCTTGAGCGCGCGGACGGTCGCGACGACGACGCAGGCGGCCGGCTTCAGCCCGGCCTGGCGGCACTTGATGTCCATGAACTTCTCGGCACCGAGGTCGGCGCCGAAGCCCGCTTCCGTCACCACCACGTCGGCGAGCTTCAGGCCGAGCCGCGTCGCCATGACGGAGTTGCAGCCATGCGCGATGTTGGCGAAGGGCCCGCCATGCACCAGCGCCGGCGAGCCCTCGATCGTCTGCACGAGGTTGGGCGCGAAGGCGTCGCGCAGCAGCACGGCCATGGCGCCATCGGCCTTGACGTCGGCCGCCGTCACGCTGCGCCCGTCGCGCGTCTGGCCGACGATCATGCGCCCCAGCCGCGCCTGCAGGTCCGAAAGGTCCCGCGCCAGGCAGAACACCGCCATGACTTCCGAGGCGACGGTGATGTCGAAGCCGTCCTCGCGCGGGAAGCCGTTGGCGACGCCGCCGAGGGAGGAGACGATGCCGCGCAGCGCCCGGTCGTTCATGTCGAGCGCGCGGCGCCAGGAGACGCGGCGCGCATCGAGCCCCGTGCCGTTGCCCCAGTAGATGTGGTTGTCCACCATGGTCGCGAGCAGGTTGTTCGCGCTGGTGATGGCGTGGAAGTCGCCGGTGAAGTGGAGGTTGATGTCCTCCATCGGCAGCACCTGGGCGTAGCCGCCGCCCGTCGCGCCCCCCTTCACGCCGAAGCAGGGGCCGAGGGAGGGCTCGCGCAGCGCGATCATGGTCTTCACGCCGATGGCGTTCAGCGCGTCCCCCAGCCCGACCGTGGTGGTCGTCTTGCCCTCCCCCGCCGGGGTCGGGTTGATGCCGGTGACGAGCACCAGCGCGCCGTCCGGGCGGTCCTGGAGCGAGGAGACGAAGTCGAGCCCGACCTTGGCCTTGTACTTGCCGTAGGGTTCCAGCGCGGCGTCGGGGATGCCGGCGCGGGCGGCGATCTCCCCGATGGGCTTCAAGGTCGCGGCGCGCGCGATCTCGAGGTCGGTCGTCATGGCGCGGCGTCTCCCCTGCGGTCCTGGCGTTCCAGCGGCGCTTATCGGGGCGCCGTTGAAAGGTAAAGCGGGCAGGGCCAAGTCCGGCGCTCCGCGGGGCCGGGCCCGCCACCAATAAGGGAGCCTTCCTCGCCATGCGTCGCCTTCTTGCCGGTCTCGCGGCCCTGCTGCCCTGCGTTCTTGCCCAGCCGGCCGCGGCGCAGACCAACCTCGCGCCCCAGGCCGCGCCCGCGATCGGCGCGCCGGGCTTCGACCGCTGGCGCGTGGGGATCGGCGCGGGAATGCTGTTCTCGCCGGACTATCTCGGCTCCAACGACTGGCGGGTGACGCCGGTGGTGGCGCCCGAGATCCGCGCGCCCTTCGACACCTTCTTCCTGTCCTTCCGCGACGGGCTCGGCGTGTCGCTGCTGCGGGAAGGGCCGGTGCAGGCGGGGCTCGTGCTGCGGCCGCGCTTCGGCCGCGACCAGGACGACAACGCGGCTCTGCGCGGCATGGGCGACATCCGCCTGGCGGGCGAGGCGGGCGGGTTCATCTCCTATTCCGACGGAACCTGGCTGATCCGCGGCGAGGCGCGGCAGGGCTTCGGCGGACATTCGGGCGTGCTGGCCGAGGCGCGGCTCGACCGCGTGTTCCGCGTGCATGAGCGCGTGATCCTGTCCGCCGGCCCGCGCCTGTCCTGGGGCAGCCGCGGCTTCGCCGAGACCTTCTTCGGCGTGGACGAAGGGCAGTCCGCGCGCAGCGGCTACGGCGTGTTCCGCCCGCGCGACTACTGGTTCGCGGCGGTGGCCGCCGGCGCGACCTGGCTCGTCGCGGATCGCTGGACGGTGATCGCCTTCGGCGAGGTGGGACAGATCCTCGGCCAGTCCGCCGACAGCCCGCTGGTCGAGCGCGGCAGCGCGACGCAGGGGATCGTCGGCCTGACCCTCGCCTACCGCTTCTTCCCCTGATGAATCGCGCGTGGCGTCCGCGCCACGCGTGACGCGGCGCAGCATGCCGCTTGAGACACATCAAGGACGTTACGGAGGCATCGCCATACCTCGGCCCTCGTCGGGAACCCGAGGGAATCCAGAGACGATGATCCGCAAGACCTTGCTGCTGGCCGCGACCGCCGCCATCGGCCTTCTCGCCCAACCCGCCTTCGCGCAGTCCGCCGGGCCGCGCGGCAAGCAGGCCGGGGACTTCATGATCGGCGCCAGCGTCATCGGCGTGCTGCCGATGAGCGGCGGCAACGTCGACACGATCGGCGGCACGCCGCACGCGTCGGACGCCTGGACCGGGCAGCTCGACTTCACCTACTTCCTGACGCCGAATTTCTCGCTGAACCTGATCGCGGCGACGACGCAGCACGACCTCGAGGTGCGCGACAGCTCGCTCGGCACGGTCGATCTCGGCCATGTCTGGGCGCTGCCGCCGACGCTGACCTTCCAGTACCACCCGCTGCCGGCCGAGCGCTTCAGCCCCTACATCGGCGCCGGCGTGAACTGGACGATGTTCTACAGCGAGGGCGGTGGGCGGACCGCGGCGGTGACCGGCGTCGACGTGCGCAACGCCTTCGGCTTCGCGCTGAACATCGGCATGGATGTGGAAGTCGCGCCGAACTGGCTGGTGAACTTCGACGTGAAGAAGCTGTTCCTGCGGCCCGACCTGGCGGTCGACACCACGCTCGGGCGCATCAATGCGCGGGCGGACCTCGATCCCTGGATCGTCGGCGTCGGCGTGCGCTACCGCTTCTGATCCGTGGGGCCCCGGGGTGGTTCCACCCCGGGCGCCTTCCGGCCTAGGCTTCGCTCCAAGACGACCAGGGAGGAAGCCGGAATGCGGCGCAGGACCATCATCGGGGCGGCGGCGGGCCTTGCCCTCGCGCGCCCCGCCATTGCCCAGGGAAGCTGGCCGGACCGGCCCATCCGCTGGATCGTGCCCTTCCCGCCGGGCGGTTCGACGGATCTCTGGGCCAGGCTGGTGTCCGAGCCCATGGCGGCCGAGCTCGGCCAGCCCATCGTGATCGACAACCGCGGCGGCGCGGGCGGGCTGATCGGCACGGAAGCCGCGGCCAAGGCCACGCCCGACGGGCACACGATGCTGTTCACCATCACGACGCATGTGCAGTCGCCGGTCGTGCTGCGGCGCTTCCCCTACGACCCGGTCGCGGATTTCGCGCCGATCGGCAAGCTCGGCGTCACGCCGCTCGTGCTCTGCGCCTCGCCCGCCACGCAGGGCGGCACGGTGCAGGATTTCGTCGCCTGGGCGCGCGGGCGGGACCTGTCCTACGGCTCCTATGCGCCGGGCTCCTCCGGGCATGCCTATGGGCAGATGTTCTCGGACGAGGCGCGGCTCGGCATGACCCATGTCGCCTATCGCGGCGAGGGACCGATGCTGCAGGACATGGTCGCCGGCACCGTCGCCTGCGCCTTCCACTCCATGGCCGCGAGCGGGGGCGCGATCCGGGCCGGGCGGATCCGCCCGCTGGGGCTGTCCGGCACGCGGCAGTTGCCATCGCTGCCCAGCGTGCCGCTGCTGCGCGCCTCGGGCTTTTCGACGCGGTTCGAGTTCTCGGGCTTCATCGGGCTGCTCGCGCCGGTGCGCACGCCGCAGCCCATCCTCGACCGCGCCGTCGCCGCCTTCCGGAAGGTGGTCGAGGCAGAGGCGGTGCAGCGCCGGCTGGTCGAGATCGACACCATCCCCGCCTATCTCGGCCCCGACGCCTTCCGGGAGGACATCGCCCGCTGCCTGCGGGAATGGACGGCGCTGGCGACGGAACTCAACCTCTCCGTCCAGGGCTGACCGCAATCGCGCCTTGATTTGGCCGGCCCGGCATGGTCCTGCGGGGTGATGGGCGGCGCGTGCCGCCCGCGCCCTTCCCGGACCCCGCCATGACCGCCCCCGACGCCCCCGCCCTTTCCGTCGTCGTCCCCGCCTACAACGAGCAGGAGGTGCTGCCGGAATTCCACCGCCGCCTCGCCGCGGCGATGGAGGGCATCGGCCTCGCCTGGGAGGTGGTCTACGTCAACGACGGGTCCCGCGACACGACGCTGGAGGTGATGACCGGGCTGCAGCGGCAGGACCCGCGCGCCGCCGTGCTGAACCTCTCGCGCAACTTCGGCAAGGAGATCGCGCTGACCGCGGGGCTCGACCACGCCCGCGCGACGGAGGCCGTCATCGTCATCGACGCCGACCTGCAGGACCCGCCGGAGGTCATCCCCGCCCTGGTCGCCGCCTGGCGGGAGGGCTTCGACATCGCCTACGCCCAGCGCAACACGCGCGAGGGCGAGACCTGGCTCAAGAAGGCCACGGCGGCCGGCTTCTACCGGGTGATGCAGCGCCTGGGCGGCAAGGTGAAGCTGCCGCAGGACACCGGCGATTTCCGCCTGATGTCCCGCCGCGCCGTCGACGCGCTGCTGAAGCTGCGCGAGCAGCACCGCTTCATGAAGGGGCTCTTCGCCTGGATCGGCTTCCCCGCCACCGCGGTGCGCTACGACCGCGCGCCGCGCGCGGCCGGCGAGACCAAGTGGAACTACTGGAAGCTGTGGAACTTCTCGCTGGAAGGCATCACGAGCTTCACCGTGGCGCCGCTGAAGGTCGCGACCTATGTCGGCTTCGCGATCGCGGTGCTGGCCTCGATCTACCTCTTCACGCTCGTCGTGCGCACGCTGCTCTTCGGCAACCCGGTGGCGGGCTATCCGAGCCTGCTCGCCGTCACGCTGTTCCTCGGCGGGGTGCAGATGATGATGCTCGGCATCATCGGCGAGTATCTCGGGCGCATCTTCAACGAGACGAAGCAGCGCCCGCTCTATTTCGCCGAGCGCTACCTGCCGAGCCGGCAGGCGAGCACCTCGCCCAGCGGGGCGCAGAGCGCGGCGGCCCCGGGCATCGACGCCAACGCCTGATCCCGCGCGCCGGGCAGGACGATCCTGAGTTCCCCCGGGGCGAGCGGCGCGGCGATCGCGGCCGCGTCGTCGCAGCGCGGGCGTTCGCCGCGCCAGCGGGCGACATACATGGTGTTGGCCGTCACGCCGCGCTCGGCGGCCAGGTTCAGCACCTGCAGCTGCCGGCCATGGTCGCCGAGCGTGTCGGGCTTCGGCACGCAAGGCCAGGTGGGGAAGATCGCGACGCTGCGCGCCTCGGCCAGCAGGGCGCGCAGCGGGGTCGCCTCGACCGTCCAGGGCTGGCGCTGACCGGCCCAGGCGGCGAGCGCCGCGCGATTCGGCGCGGCGTCGGCGAATTGCAGCAGGCCGAGCGCGAGCACCGCGACCGGCCCGAAGCGCGGCAGCCGCGCGAGCAGCGCGGCGGCCCCCACCAGCAGCGCCAGCCCCACCGGCCAGAAGAACCGCCCCGAGGCGCGGAACTGCTCGAGGAACCCCGGCGGATCGCCCAGGTCGACCAGCACCGCGCCGCCGGCGCCGACGCGGAAGGACAGCGCGAGCAGCGTCAGCCCGGCCAGCGCCAGGGCCAACCCGGCATGGCGGCGCAGCGCAGAACCCACCGCCCGCGGCGCCGCCGCGACCAGCAGCACGAGGCCCGCCAGCAGCCCGAGCCCGAGCCAGTTGTAGCCTTCCCAGCCGCCATGGCCGGTCGCGTCCACCTCGCGTTCCACCAGCCAGCCGAGGACCAGCGAGCGATAGGGCCAGACGGGCGAGAGCAGGTTCAGGGCGAAGTCGCCATAGCCGCCATCCCCGGTCGCGCCGAGATAGCCGAGCATCGCCATGGTGCCGAACACCGCCGCGACGGTCGCGACCAAGCCCCCCGCGGCGCCGATCCAGCGCCGGTCGCCGCGCAGCAGCAGCGTCGTCGGCACCGCGGCGAGCAGCGCCAGCGCCATCGCCGCGAGATAGGGATGGACCAGCAGCGTGCCGACCGCGAGCCCCGCCGCCCCGGCCCAGCCCGCGACCCCGCCGCCGCGCACCAGCCGCGCATAGGCCCCGAGGGCGAGCAGCAGGCAGAAATGCCCGGTCAGCGCCGCATGCCCGTAGCGGTTGACGAAGGACGGCATGGCGGAGGCCGCCAGCGCCACGCCGATCGCCGGCAGCAGCCGCGTCTCCCCCGCCCCGCGCAGCGCCCAGACGGCGGCGACGGGCTGGAGCGTCCAGGCGATCGCGTACCAGAGCCCGATGCCGTGGAAGCCTTCCGGCAGCAGGGGGAAGGCCGCCTTCAGCAGCAGGGCGAGCAGCGGGATGCCGTCCACGAAGGCGATGTTCACGCCTTCCGGCGGGCGGAGGTTCGCCGCGGTCAGCAGCGGCCAGCGCCAGTCATCGGCCAGGAAGTAGCGCTGCGCGATCGCGTGCTGCGCCGCGTCGCCCTGCGGGGCGAAGGCGCCCCCGGCGCGCGGGACCAGCATCTCGGCCGGGAACAGCGCCAGGGCGAGGCCGGCGCCGAGCAGCAGCGCGAAGCCATAGGACAGGGCGGCGGCGAGCCTGGGCGACAGGGGCTGGATCCTCGGGACGACGGCGGGCGGTTTTGCGGCCGGGCGGACGCCAGGACAAGTGCGGGTTTGCTGCGCCGCCACAATCATGCCGCAACCCGGTCCCACATCCGCCCGCGCCAAGGGCGACAACCCGCGTCAACCGAGGTCCGGCCTCGTTCCCCACGACAGAGAAAAGGGGGGGCGATCCGGCCCGCGGGCCACCTTTGGCCGCAGCCGGCCCCCACCGGCGGCGGTTACCCCCCAGAAGGCCGCTCCGCTCATGTCCAGCGTCCCGGTTGGTCCCCTTCCCCCGCAGAATGCGGCGGTGCGCCTGTTCGGCGGGCGCGTCGCCGCGCCGCGCCTGCTGCCGCTGGCCAAGCGCGCGATGGACATCGCCATAGCCGGGCTGGCGCTGCTGGTCGCCCTGCCCTTCTTCCTGGTCGTCGGCGCGATGGTCCGCGCGGATGGCGGCCCGGCCTTCTACGCCCATCCCCGCGTCGGCCGCGGCGGGCGGATCTTCGGCTGCCTCAAGTTCCGCTCGATGGTCATCGACAGCCAGGCGCGGCTCGAGGCCCTGCTGGCCACCGACCCGGCGGCGCGGGCCGAGTGGGAGCAGACGCGCAAGCTGAAGAACGACCCGCGCATCACGCGCATCGGCCGCTTCCTGCGCGCCACCTCGCTCGACGAGCTGCCGCAGCTGATCAACGTGCTGAAGGGCGAGATGGCGATCGTCGGCCCGCGCCCGGTCACGCAGTCCGAGCTCGACGGCTACTACGGCGCCGCCGCCGCGCATTACCTGTCGGTGCGCCCGGGCATCACCGGCCTGTGGCAGGTGAGCGGCCGGAGCGAGACCTCCTACGACCAGCGCGTCGCGCTCGATGTCGCCTATGTCTCCCAGCCTTCCCTGCTGGCCGACATCCGCATCCTGCTGAAGACGCCGGTCGCCGTCCTGTCGCGCCGCGGCGCGCACTGATCCCTGCGGCCGATTTCATCGTCCTCAGGGATCAGAGTCTCATGGGACCTCAGTCGCCGGGCGCCGCCTCCGGCGGCTTGGCTTTCGCGCCCTGGGCTGGTGCGCCAGGGGCGGCGGGCGGTCTGGGCGCGGTCGCGCATGCGCGCCCCCGGATCGAGGCTTGGCGTCGCTCCGAGGTTCGGCTGATTGCCCCGGCTGCCCCGGCCGCGGGGCTCCTCCGATGACAAGCGCTTCGCCCGAAGGCCCGGAGGACCGGGCCGGCGGGCGCAGGCTCGTCTCCGGCGTGGCGTGGAACGCGCTCGGGCGCGGCGTGCCGCTGCTCCTCGCCCTCGTCCTGACGCCGGTGCTGGTGCACCTGATGGGGACGGATCGCTGGGGCCTGTTCACCTTGGCGCTCGCCATGGTCGGCATCTTCGGCGTCTTCGACCTCGGCCTGGGCATGGCGCTGACGCGCGCGGTCTCCGAACGCATCGGCGAAGGCCGTGGCGCGGAAGCCCCGGCGCTGGTCGGCGCGACGCTGATCGCGCTGCTCGGCCTTTCGGGGGTGATGGCCGGGATCGCCTGGGCGCTGATGCCGCTGCTGATCGGCCGCGTGCTGATCGTCCCCCCGGCGCTGGAGGCCGAGGCGCTGGCCGCCTTCCGCGTCCTGGCGCTCGCCGCGCCGCTGGTGGTGCTGAACGCGGCGCTGTGGGGGGTGCTGGCGGCCTGGCAGCGCTTCCGCGCGGCGAACCTCGTGAACATGCCGGTCAGCGTCTTCTACTACCTGGGGCCGGTGCTCGCGCTGCTGGCCTGGGACAGCCTGGTCGGCGTGATGCTGGCGCTGGTCGCGGTGCGCCTCGTCAGCGGCATCGCCTATGCGTGGCTCGCCTGGAAGGACGTGCCCGGGCTGGGGCTGGCGGCGCCGCGCTTCGCGCTGCTGCGGCCGCTGCTGCGGCAGGGCGGCTGGATGAGCCTGTCCGGCGCGCTGACGCAGGTGCTGCTCTATGCCGACCGCTTCCTGATCGGGGCGCTGATCGGGCTGACCGCGGTCGCCTTCTACGCGACGCCGCTCGACCTCGTCATCCGCATGTGGATCCTGCCGGTGGCGGTGGCGCAGGCGCTGCTGCCGGCCTTCGCGGGCGCCTTCCGCACCGCGCCCGACAAGACCGTGCTGCTGATGCGCCGGGGCGCGCTGATCGTGGCGGGGCTGGTGCTGCCGGCCTGCCTCGTGCTGGTGGCGCTGGCCGAATGGCTGCTGTGGCTCTGGCTCGGCACCGCCTTCGCCGAGGGCGGGGGGATGGTCCTGCGCATCCTGGGCGTGGGCATCTTCTTCTCCTGCCTCGCCTTCGTGCCCGGCACGCTGCTGGATGCGATCGGCCGGCCCGAGGTGACGGCCACCTTCTCGCTGGTCCAGGCCGCGGTCTTCCTGCCGCTGGGCGCGCTGCTGCTGGTGCTGGTCGGAATCGAGGGCGCGGCCGTCGCCTGGGCGCTGCGCGCCGCGGCGGATTGCGCCGGGCGCTTCCTGCTCGCGGCGCGCTTCTATCCGCCGGCGGCGCAGGCCGGGCGCGCGCTGCTGCCCTTCCTGGCCGTGACAGGCGCGGGGCTCGCCGCCATGGTGCCGCTGCCGGGGCATGTCGCGCCGGCGCTGCTGGGCATGGCGACGATGATCGTCGCCGCCGTGCTCGGCTGGCGGCTGGCCCCGGCGGAAGACCGGGCGCGGCTGCTCGGACGGATCGGACGGGCTGGGGCATGAGCGGCATCGCCATCAATGGGCGTTTCCTGACGCAGGGCATGACGGGCGTGCAGCGCTTCGCGACCGAGATCGTCGCCGCCGCCGATGCGTTGGCCGCGCGCGGCGAATGGCCGGCGGCGCGGCTGCTGGCGCCGCAGGGCGCGCGCGAGGCCGGGCTTGTCGCCTTTCGTTCGCAGCCGGTCGGCACGCGCGGCGGCCAGGGCTGGGAGCAATGGGACCTGCCCCGCGCCCTCGGCGGGGATTTCCTCATCAACCTCGGCAACACCGCGCCGCTGCTCGCGGGCGCGCGGCAGGCGGTGGTGATCCACGATGCCGGCGCCTTCGACACCCCCGAATCCTATTCCTTCGCCTTCCGCAGCTGGTACCGGCTGCTGCAGCGCGGCCTGTCCGCGCGCGGGGCAAGGCTGCTGACGGTCTCGGAATTCTCGCGCGGGCGGATCGCGGCGGCCCTCGGCATCGCGCCGGCATCCATCGGCGTGCTGCCCGAAGGCGGGGAGCACATGCTGCGCATCGCGCCCGAGGCCGGCGTGCTGGCGAAGCACGGGCTGGCGCCGGGGCGCTACGCGCTCGTCGTCGGCAATCCGGCGGCGCACAAGAACCTCGCCGTGCTGACCGCGGCGGCGGAGACGCTTGGCGGGCATGGGCTGACGCTGGCCGTGGCGGGGGCGGCGGACCCGGCCGTGTTCCGCGCCGGCGGCGGCGTGGCGGCGGACGCCGCGCGGCTGCTCGGGCGCGTATCGGATGCCGAACTGCGCGCGCTCTACGCCGATGCGCTCTGCCTGGTCTTCCCGTCCCGCTACGAAGGCTTCGGCCTGCCGCCGCTGGAAGCCATGACCTGCGGCTGCCCCGTCGTCGCCGCGCGCGCGGGCGCGGTGCCGGAGGTCTGCGGCGATGCCGCGCTGTGGTTCGACCCGGCGGCGCCGGCGACGCTCGCCGCCGCACTCGACCGGCTGGCCACGGAGGATGGGCTCGCCGCATCGCTGCGCGCGGCGGGGCTGGCGCGCGCGCGGACATTCACCTGGGAACGGGCGGCGCGGGAATTGCTCGCGCAGGTCCGGGAGCGCCTCGCATGAAGGTCGCGATCGTCCATGAATGGCTCGACACCTATGCGGGGTCCGAGCGCGTCGTCGAGCAGCTGATCGCCGAATGGCCGGAGGCGGACCTGTTCGCCGTCTGCGACTTCCTGCCCGAGGCCGAGCGCGGCTTCCTGCGCGGTAAGCCGGTGACCACCAGCTTCATCCAGCGCCTGCCCTTCGCGCGGAAGCATTTCCGGAAATTCCTCGGGCTGATGCCGCTGGCGATCGAGCAGCTGGACCTGTCCGGCTACGACCTAGTGCTGAGTTCCTCCCACGCCGTCGCCAAGGGCGTGCTGACCGGGCCGGGGCAGCTGCATGTCTCCTACGTGCACAGCCCGATGCGCTACGCGTGGGATCTGCAGCACCAGTATCTGCGGGAAGCGGGACTCGAGCGCGGCATCATGGGCGCATATACGCGCTGGCTGCTGCACCGGATGCGCATGTGGGACCGCGCGAGCGCGCTCGGACCCGACGTGCTGATCGGCAACTCCACCTACATCGCCGAGCGCATCCGCAAGGTCTGGCGGCGGGATGCGCTGGTGGTCCATCCGCCCGTCGACGTGGACCGCTTCGCGCTGAAGGCGGAGAAGGAAGGCTTCTACCTCGTCGCCTCCCGCATGGTCCCCTACAAGCGGATCGAGCTGATCGCCGCGGCCTTCGCGCGGATGCCCGACCGCCGGCTGGTCGTGGTGGGCGACGGGCCCAACGCGCCGCGCGTGCGCGAGGCCGCTTCGGGTGCCGCGAACATCGAGCTGCGCGGCCGCGTGTCCAACGAGGAACTGGTGCGCCTGACGCAATCCGCCCGCGCGGCCATCTTCGCGGCCGAGGAGGATTTCGGGATCGCCACCGTCGAAGCGCAGGCCTGCGGCACGCCGGTGATCGCCTTCGGCAAGGGCGGCGCGCGCGACATCGTGCGTGAGGGCGAGACCGGCCTGTTCTTCGCCGAGCAAGCGGCGGAAGCCATCATCGACGCGGTCGGCCGCTTCGAGGCGATGTCCATCGACCCCACCGCCTGCCGCGCCAATGCCGAGCGCTTCGGCCATGCCGCCTTCCGCGCCGCCATGCGCCGCGTGGTGGAGGAGGCACGGGCGTGAGGTTCTCCCTCGTCGTCGCGACCCTCGGGCGGGACCGGGAGATCGCGGAGCTGCTCGACAGCCTGCTTGCCCAGGGGCGGCAGGATTTCGAAGTCATCATCGTCGACCAGAACGAGGATGACCGCGTCGGTCCCGTGGAGGCGGCCTTCGCGGGGCGCCTGCCGCTGCGGCGCATCCGGTCCTCGGTGCGCAACGCCAACCACGCGCGCAACCTCGGGCTGCGCCATGCCCGGGGCGAGATCGTCACCTTCCCCGACGATGACTGCCTCTATCCGGCCGGGGTGCTCGATCGCGTCGATGCCGCCTTCGCGGCCAGCCCCGCGCTGCATGTGCTGACGGGACCGGCGGCCTCCCCCGCAGGCGGGCTGGGCTCGGGGCGCTGGCGGCTGGAAGGCGGGGCGATCGACCTCGCGAATGTCTGGACCAGCGTGATCGAGTTCAACCTGTTTCTCCGCCGCGAGACGGCGATGGCGCTCGGCGGCTTCGACGAGCGGATGGGGCCGGGCACGCCCTTCGGCTCGGCGGAGGGCAACGACCTCGTCTGCCGCGCCATGGCGAAGGAGCTGCATGCGCGCTACGACCCGGACCTGCGCATCATCCATCCCGACAAGCGGCTGACAGATGTCGCGGTGGAGCGTGCCGAGCGCTACGGCCGCGGCCTCGGCTTCGCGCTGCGCCGGCATGGCGCGCCGGCCTCGGCCTGGGTCGCCTTCCTGGTCCGTCCGCTCGGCGGCGTCGCGCTGAGCCTGCTGCGCGGGCGGATGCACGATGCGGGCTACTACTACATGACCTGGCGCGGGCGGATGGCCGGCGCGCTGGCGGCCGAGGCGCGCGCGCCGGCCGTGCTGCCGGCGCTGACGGAGGCAGGCTGATGCGCATCGCCATCGGCATCGCCACCCGCGGCCGCGCGGCCATCCTCGCCGCCGTTCTGCGCGACCTCGAACGGCAGTCCCGCCGCGCCGACCGCGTCATCGTCTGCCACGTGACGGCGGAGGACGTGGCGGGGTGCGACGCCATCCCGGGCATCGAGTTCATCACCGCCCCGGCCGGCCTGCCGCGCCAGCGCAACGCGATCCTGGATGCCGCGGCGGATTGCGACGTCGTGCTGTTCCTCGACGACGATTTCCTCTGCGCGCCCGACTATCTGGCGGTGACGGAAGCGGCCTTCGCCACGCGGCCGGACATGGTGGTCGCGACCGGCACGGTGGTGGCGGATGGCGCGAACGGGCCGGGCTTCTCGGTCGAGGAAGGGGCGGCGCTGCTCGCGGCCGACATCCCGCCCGCGGACCGCATGGCGATGGCGCCGCACTTCAACGGCTATGGCTGCAACATGGCCTTCCGCATGGCGACGGTGCGCGCGCATGGCATCCGCGTCGATGAACGCCTGCCGCTCTATGCCTGGTACGAGGATATCGACGTGACGCGGCAATTGGGCCGGCATGGCGCGATCCTGCGGCTGGCCGGCGCGCGGGGCGTGCATCTGGGGTCGAAGTCGGGGCGCGTGGCGCAGGTGCGGCTCGGCTATTCGCAGGTGGTCAATCCCGTCTATCTCGCGCGCAAGGGGACCTTCCCCTGGAACCACGCCATCCCGAGCGCGGCGCGGCATTGCCTCGCGAACCTCGTGCGCTCGATCCGGCCGGAACCCTGGGCGGACCGATGGGGCCGGTTCCGCGGCAACATGATCGGGCTGTGGGACCTGATCCGCGGCAAGGCTGCGCCGGAGCGCATCCTGGAGCTGTAGCCCGCCCCCCTTCCCCTTCCCGCCGCGCCGGGCGACGATGCCGGCAAGAGAGGAAGGAGGAAGCGCAGAGATGACCCTGGAACCAGGCCGCCCGCGGCCCGAGCCCACGCCCGAGACCAAGCATTTCTGGGACGGCACGAAGGACGGCAAGCTGCTGCTGCAGCGCTGCGGCGATACGGGGAAGGCCTATTTCCCCCCGCGCCCCTTCAGCCCCTACACCGGCACGCGCAACGTCAGCGTGTTCGAGGCGTCCGGCCGCGCGACGCTGCATTCCTACGTCATCCACCATCGCCCCGTGCCCGGCTTCAAGCCGCCCTACGCGATCGCCGTGGTGGAGCTGGAGGAAGGGCCGCGCATGATGACCAACATCATCGACTGCCCGCAGACGCCCGAGGCGCTGCAGCTCGACATGAAGCTCGAGGTCGCCTTCGTGCCGATGGACGATGCCGTCACCCTCCCCCTGTTCCGCCCCGCGAAGGAGGGTTGAGACCATGACGATCAAGCCAGGCGAGATCGCTATCGTCGGCGCGGCCGAGAGCACGCGCATCGGCGCCGTGCCCGAGATGTCGCAGATCATGCTGCATGCCGACGCAGCGCTGAACGCGATGGCGGATGCGGGGCTCAAGCCCTCCGACATCGACGGCTTCGCCTGCGTCGGGCCGATGATGCCGCAGCAGCTGGTGCACTACCTCGGCATCACGCCGAAATGGGTGGACGGCACGGGCGTGGGCGGCTGTTCCTTCATGCTGCATGTCCGCCATGCCGCGGCCGCCATCCATGCGGGCTACTGCAAGACCGTGCTGATCACGCATGGCGAAAGCGGCAAGTCGCGCATCAACGCCACGCCGCGCCCGCCCGAGCCACAGAGCCTGCAGGGCCAGTTCGAGGCGCCCTTCGGCCCGATGGGCCCGCCGACGCTGTTTCCCATTCCCGTGCTGCGCTACATGAAGACCTACGGCGTCACGCATGAGCAGCTGGCCCAGGTCGCGGTCGTGCAGCGCGAATGGGCGGGGAAGAACCCGCGCGCGGCCTTCCGCGACCCGATCACGATCGACGACGTGCTGAACAGCAAGATGATCGCCTATCCGTTCCGGCTGCTGCAATGCTGCCTGGTGACGGATGGCGGCGGCGCGCTGATCCTCACCTCCGCCGACCGGGCGAAGGATTTCCCGCAGAAGCCGGCCTACATCCTGGGCAGCGGCGAATCCGCCGAGACGACGATGGTCAGCCAGATGGAGGACTTCACCTCCAGCCGCGCCTTCCGCGTCGCGGGGCCCGAGGCCTTCCGCATGTCGGGCATCAAGCATGCGGACGTGGACCACCTGATGATCTACGACGCCTTCGCGCATCTGCCGCTCTATGGGCTCGAGGATCTCGGCTTCGTCGGGCGGGGCGAGGCGAAGGACTTCATCTGGGAAGGCAACACGCGCCCGGGCGGCAAGCTGCCGCTCAACACCAATGGCGGCGGGCTGTCCTACACCCACACCGGCATGTACGGCATGTTCGCCCTGCAGGAGAGCGTCCGCCAGGTGCGCGGCATCGCCCCCGCGCAGGTGCCGGACGTGAAGGTCAGCGTCTGCCACGGGGTGGGGGGGATGTTCTCCGCCTCCGGCACCGTGGTGCTGTCGAACGAACGGCCCTGAGCCGCCCTCCGGCCCCGCGCGACGCCGCGCGGGGCCGCCAGAAGGACCCGATACGGGAGGACGACGACGCATGATGAACCGCCGCACATTGCTCGGCGCCGCCGGCGCGCTGCTCGCAGCCCCCGCCGTGGCGCAGTCGGGCTTCCCGACCCGTTCCATCCGCCTGATCGTGCCCTGGCCGCCCGGCGGTTCGACCGACGGGCAGCTGCGCGCGCTGGCCGAGGTCGCGACGCGCCATCTGGGTCAGCCGGTCATCATCGAGAATCGCGGCGGCGCGGCCGGCACCATGGCAGCGCAGATGATGGCGGCGGAACAGCGCGGCGACGGCTACCTCGTCGGCCAGTTGCCGGTGACCGCCTTCCGCTACCCGATGATGTCGAGCCGCCCGACCTGGGATCCGATGCGCGACTTCACCTACATCATCCACCTGACAGGCTACCTGTTCGGCGTGGTGGTGAAGGCGGACAGCCCCTGGCAGACCTGGCAGCAATTCCTCGACTACGCGAAGGCGAACCCGGGCAAGGTCGCCTACGGCTCGCCGGGCATCGGCAGCACGCTGCACATCACCATGGAACGCATCGGCGCCGAGCGCGGCATCGAGTTCCTGCATGTGCCCTTCCGCGGCGGCGCGGACAACGCGCAGTCGCTGCTCTCGGGCCAGACCCAGGCGATGGCGGACAGCACGTCATGGGCGCCGCTGGTCGATGGCGGGCAGTTCCGGCTGCTGGTCACCTGGGGCGCCGAACGGGCGAAGCGCTACCCCAACGTGCCGACGCTGCGGGAGACGGGCATCGACATCGTCTCGGCCTCCCCCTACGGCCTCGCCGGCCCGAAGGGGATCGACCCGGGGATCGTCCGCGTGCTGCACGACGCCTTCAAGGCCGCGCTGCACGACCCGGCGCATCTCGCCGTGCTGGAACGCTTCGACATGCCGGTCGTCTACATGAACAGCGACGACTACCGTTCCGCCGTCCAGCGCACGATCGAGGAGGAAGGGGCGGTGATCCGCCGCCTCAATCTCCGCCTGAACTAGATGGCACCTCGACCTTCCCGGTGTGGAGCTTGAGGCGCGAGAATTCCGGCGCCTCCTGCCCCGCATCGCGGAAGGCCTGCTTCAGCGCCGCCATGTTGGGCGCGAAGATGCTCTCCCGGTTCGCGCTGACCCATTCGCGCGACGCCGCCGGCATGGCGAGCGAACCCTGGAAGCGCGGCATGACCCAGCGGGCGAACAATTCGAAGGACCGCCAGGTCGCTTCCCGGTCCGCCCATTCATGCGCGCGGAACAGGATGCCGCCCGTCCCGCCTTCGGTGTAGGCGAGCAGCCGCTCGATCCCCGCCGCGACCGTCTCGGGCGAACCGACCAGCGTCGAGCCCTGCGCGAGACCGTCGCGCAGCGGATCCTCCGAGCGCATCGGCGGGCGGCCGAGCGTCTCGCTGAAATAGGTCAGCGTCTCCAGCGTCTCCCCGTGCCGGACGTCGCGCAGCGCGGTCTCGTCATCCACCGCGCAATGCAGGTTGACCACGAGCCGCCAGTTGCGCCGGTCCATCCGCTTGCCATGCTTCGCGGCTTCCGCTTCCGCCATGCGCCACTGCTCGGCGAGCGACTTCGGCCCGCCCGGCAGCCCGGCGCCGAGCGAGAGCAGCCCGAGCCCGTGCTTGGCCGCCGCCAGCGCGCCCGATGGCGTGGTGGAGGACGCGACGGAGATCGGGAAGCAGGGGTCCGAATAGGGGGCGAGGTGCAGCCGCGCCTCGCGCAGCGTGAACCAGTCCGTCTCCATCGTGACCGGCTCCTCGCAGGCCAGCAGACGGGTGATGGCGGTCAGCGCCTCATCCATCCGGCGGCGCTGATGCGCCGCGTCGATGCCCATCATGTAGGCGTCGGAGACGAGCGCGCCGGGCCCGCAGCCCAGCATGACGCGCCCGCGCGTCATGTGGTCCAGCTGCACGAAGCGCTGCGCGACCAGCAGTGGGTGGTGGTAGGGCAGGCTCGTCACGCCGGAGCCGAGGCGGATGTGCTTCGTGCGTTCCGCGACGGCGCCGATGATGATCTCCGGGCTCGCGATCGTCTCCCACCCCGCGGAATGGTGCTCGCCGATCCAGGCCTCGTCGTAGCCGAGCTCGTCGAGCCACTCGATCAGCTTCATGTCGCGCTCGATCGCGAGCGTCGGATTGTCCCCCACGCGGTGGAAGGGGGCGAGGAAGATGCCGAAGCGCAGGCGGCGCGGTGCGGTCATGGGGCGGTCCTCATCACATCGACGGCGGATCGCCCGCCAGGAATTCCTCCCCGCCATAGCCGGCGGCGGCGGGGATGCGCAGGATGCGGCCTTCGGGCGCCATGCGCATCTCCGGCATCACGGTCACCACGGGCGTGGCGCGCGCGGCGGCGAAGGCATCCGCCACGCTGTCGTGGCGGGCCAGCTTCAGCAGGTTCATCCGCGTCGGGAAGACGATCTTGCGGCTGCCATCCTCGGCCGCGGCGAGCGCGTCGCGCGGCCGGATCCAGACGCTGTCCACCGCTTCATGCCCGTCATGCAGCGCGTCCTGGTCGGCCGGCGCGGCGGCGAGGAAGAAATGCGTGTCGAAGCGCTTCGGCACGGGGATGGGCGTGATCCAATGGGCGAAATGCGCCATCGCCTCGATATCCGGCACAAGCGCGCGCGCGGCGAGCATGGCGGCGAATTCGCCTTCGGCCGGCGGCGGCGCGCCGGGGCGGGCGAGCAGCACGCCGCATTCCTCCCAGGTCTCGCGCACGGCGGCGACGCGGAAGGCCGCCTGGTCGTCGCCGCCGGCGATCACCGCATCGGCGGGCTCCACGCGGCCGCCGGGAAAGACCAGCGCGCCGGAGGCGAAGTCGATCTGGTGGTGCCGCACCACCATGAAGACTTCCATGCCCGCCGCGCCGTCGCGCAGCAGCAGCACGGTGGAGGCGGGTCGGGCGGGGGCGGGTTCGGCCATGGCGCCATTGCAGCGCGCCCGCCCGCCGCCCGCAAGGCGCGTTGACGCGGCGGGAGCGCCACAGCAGGCTTGCGCCAAGCACAGGGGAGGAAGCGGATGGACCGGCTCGCGCGCTGGGCGCGGGAACAGCCCGGCAAGGTCGCGGCGCATTTCCCGGACCTCGGCATCGAGGTGACCTACGCGGCGCTCGATGCGCGCGCCAACCGCATGGCGCAGTGGCTGGTGGCGCAGGGCCTCGCCCCTGGCGACGGCATCGCGCTGCTGATGGACAACCGGCCGGAGTTCTTCGAGATCGCCTTCGCCTGCCGGCGGGCGGGGCTCTACTACACGCCGCTGTCGGTGCATCTGCGGCCGCAGGAAGTGGCCTACATGCTGGGCGACGCGGCGGCGCGGCTCGTCATCGTCTCGCCCGGGCTCGCCGACCTCGCGGCGACGCTGCTGCGCGAAGGGGCCTTCGGGGATGTGCCGCGCTTCGCCGCGGGCGAAGGGCTGCCGGGCTATGCGCGGCTGGAGGATGGGCTCGCCGCCTTCCCCGCGCCGGCCGAATTGCCGCCGCGCCCCGTGGGGCGGGAGTTCCTCTATTCCTCCGGCACCACCGGCCTGCCCAAGGGCATCAAGCGGCCCATGCTGCCCTGGGAACAGCGCGAGGCGCCGGAATGGGACATGACTTGGAAGACGCTCTACGGCTTCGACGAGAGCGTCACCTACCTCTCCCCCGCGCCGCTCTATCACGCGGCGCCGCATGGCTATACGCGGCGCGCGCTGATGGAAGGCGGCACGGTCGTGGTGATGGCGAAGTTCGATCCGCTGCGCGCGCTGGAGTTGATCGAGCGCTACCGCGTCACGCACAGCCAATGGGTGCCGACCATGTTCGTGCGCCTGCTCGCGCTGCCCGAGGACCATCGCGCGCGTTTCGACCTTTCCTCGCATCGCTGCGCCATCCACGCCGCGGCCCCCTGCCCCGTCGCGGTCAAGCGGCGGATGATCGAATGGTGGGGTCCGATCGTCTGGGAATACTATGCGGGGTCGGAAAGCGTGGGCACCTGCGTCGTCTCCCCGCAGGACTGGCTGGCGCGCCCGGGCACGGTCGGGCGGCCGGTGAACGGCGTGAAGCTGCACATCTGCGACGATGACGGCAACGAACTGCCGCCGGGCGAGGTCGGCCGCATCTGCTTCGAAGGCGCGCCGCGCTTCGCCTACCACAAGGCGCCGGACAAGACCGAGGCCGCCTACAACCGCCATGGCTGGGCGACGCTGGGCGACCTCGGCCGCGTGGACGAGGATGGCTGGCTGTTCCTGTCGGACCGTCGCGCCGACCTGATCCTGTCGGGCGGCGTCAACATCTACCCGGCGGAGGTGGAGGCCGCGCTCGCGCGCCATCCCGACATCGCCGAGGTCGCCGTGGTCGGCATACCGCACGAGGAATTCGGGGAGCAGGTGCACGCCGTGATCGTCCCGCGCGACCCGCGCGCCGACCAAGCGGCGCTGCGCGCGGGGCTGGAGGCGCTGGCGCGCGAGCATCTCGCCGGCCCCAAGCGCCCCCGCTCTTACGAATTCGCCGAGGAGTTGCCGCGCAGCGAGGCGGGCAAACTCCTGCGGCGCATCCTGAAGGAGCGCTACCTCAGCCCGTCCTGAGGCCGAGGCGTTCGACGCGCTGGCGTTCCTGCTCGTAGACCTCGAGCATGTTCCGCGCATAGGCCTCGCTGTCGAGGTATTCGAGCGGCTGGTCGAGCCGCCGCAGCGTCGCGATATGCGCGGGGTCGTGCAGCGCCGCCCTGAAGCCGTCATGCAGCGCGCGGCGGATCGCCGGGTCGAGCCCGGCCGGCGCGACCAGCCCATAGGGCGAGGTCACCGCCATCCCCTGGTAGCCCAGCTCGATCAGCGTCGGCACGGTCGGCCAGCGCGGCGAACGCTCGCGCGACCAGACGTTCAGCATCCGCAGCCGGCCTTCGTCGACCAGCTGGCCGACGCCAGACCCACCCGCGCCGCCCTCGATATGGCCGCCGAGCAGCGCGGGCACCATGTCGCCCTCCCCACGGAAGGGGACATGGACGATGTCCATGCGCTCGCGCTCGGCAAGGTCGACCAGCGTCAGGTGCGGCGTGCCGTTCGCGCCCGTGTTGCCGAGCCGCACCTGGCCCGGCCTGCGCCGCGCATCCGCGATCAGGTCCTGCCAGGTCTGGTAGGGGCCGTCGGCGCGGACGATGACGGCGAACAGGTAGCCCGTCAGGTGGATGATCGGGGTGAAGTCCCTCGTCACGTCGTAGGGCATGCGCTGCATGTGCGGCAGGCGCAGCGCCGGCAGCGTCATCTGCGCCACCAGGTAGCCATCGGGCCGCGCGCGCGCGACCGCCGCGGCACCCAGCGTGCTGCCGGCGCCGGGGCGGTTCTCGACCAGCACGGGCTGGCCGAAATGGCGCGTCGCCGCCTCCGCCAGCGCGCGCATCTGCACATCCGTCGCCCCGCCCGCGGGGAAGGGCACGAGGAGGGTGATAGGCCGGTTCGGAAAGCGCTCCTGCGCCGCGGCGCCGCGCACCATCGGCACGGCGAGGGCTGCGCCGAGCGTGGCGCGGCGGGTGATCCTGTTCATGTGTGTCCTCCCGGTTGACCTTCGGCGCGGTTCAGAGCGCGCGCGCGATGATTTCCTTCATGATCTCGGAACTGCCGCCATAGATGCGCCCGACGCGCGCATCGGCCCAGGCGCGGCCGATCTCGTAGTCGGCCATGTAGCCGTTGCCGCCATGCATCTGCAGGCAGTCGTCGAGCAGCCGGTTCTGCATCTCGGTCCCGAGCAGCTTGGCCATCGCCGCGGTCTCGATCGACAACCCGCCCTGCATGTGGCTGGCCAGGCAATGGTCGACGAAGACGCGGAACATGGTCGCCTGCGCCTTCAGCTCCGCGAGCTTGAAGCGGTTGTGCTGGAAGTCGAACACCGTCTGCCCGAAGGCGCGGCGGTCCTTCGCGTATTCGATCGTCTTCTGCAGCATCGCTTCCATCGACGCCGCGGCGCGGATGGCGATGACGAGCCGTTCCTGGGGAAGGTTGCGGATCAGGTAGGAGAAGCCCGCATTCTCCTCGCCCAGCAGGTTCTCCGCCGGCACGCGCACATCCTCGAAGAACAACTCCGAGGTGTCGGCCGCGTGCAGGCCGATCTTCTCGAGGTTGCGGCCCTTCACGAAGCCCTTGGTGCCTTCCTCGACGCAGATCAGGCTGATGCCCTTCCGCCCCGCGCCAGGATCGGTCTTGCAGACCACGATCACCAGCCCGCAATTCTGGCCGTTGCTGATGAAGGTCTTGGCGCCGTTGATGATCCAGTCCGACCCGTCGCGGCGCGCATGGGTCTTCACCGCCTTGAGGTCGGACCCCATGCCGGGTTCCGTCATGGCGATGGCGGTGATGATCTCACCCGCCGCCATCC
Organism: Roseomonas nitratireducens; assembly: GCF_017813355.1. Lineage (GTDB taxonomy): Bacteria > Pseudomonadota > Alphaproteobacteria > Acetobacterales > Acetobacteraceae > Neoroseomonas > Neoroseomonas nitratireducens. The sequence continues at coordinate 170,610 of NZ_JAGIYZ010000006.1, read as the reverse complement.
GCGGCAGCCATTCGCGCTTGCGGGCCGGGGTCGCGAATTCCTCGATGTAGGGCACGACGATGTCGGAATGCAGCGGGAAGCCGACGCCGGTCGCGTTCGCCCGGCCGATCTCCTCGGTGATGACGGCGGAGTAGCCGAAATCGGCACCGGCGCCGCCCCATTCCTCGGCCATCATCGGGCAGAGCAGGCCTTCCGCGCCCGCCTTGCGCCAAAGTTCCCGCGGCACGATGCCGGCGCGTTCCCAGTCGCGGTGGAAGGGGACGATCTCGCGGTCGAAGAAGCGCCGGACCTGGGTGCGGAAGATCTCGTGCTCGGCGGTTAAGACCGTGCGCGCGGCACCCGGCAGGGGGGCGTTCGTGTCCATAGGGCGGTTCCTCGACTTTGTTGCGTCGAGCCTAGACCGCGGCGCCCCCCGGTTCCAGCAGTGCGGCGATCTCGTCGGGCGCGAAACCCCAGTCGGCCAGCGCCGCCGCGCCATCTGCGCCGCGCCTGGGCGCAGGGGCGGGTTCGGCCGCGGGCGTGCGGGAGAAGCGCGGACTCGGCGCCGGCTGCATCCCGCCGCGGTCGAAGAAGGTGCCGCGCGCGGCGTTGTGCGGGTGGCGCGGCGCTTCCTCGAGGTCGAGCACCGGCGCCACGCAGGCATCCGTGCCCTCGAACACCGCGGCCCAGTGGTCGCGCGGCTGGGAGGCGAAGATCGCGGCGAACCCCGCCTTCATCGCCGGCCAGCGCGCCGGGTCCGTGCGGTCCGCGAAGCGCGACGGATCGAGGCCGAGGCCCTTCAGCAGCAGGGCGAAGAACTGCGGTTCCAGCGCGCCGACCGCGACATACTTCCCGTCCGCGCATTCATAGGTGTCGTAGTAGGGGCAGGCGCCGTCGAGCAGGTTCGCCTCCCGCGCATTGCGCCAGCGCCCTTGCGCGACTTGCCCGAAGAATGCGCCCATCAGCGTGGCCGACCCGTCCGTCATGGCCGCGTCGACCACCTGGCCGCGGCCGCTGCGGGAGGCCTCATGCAGCGCGGCCATGATGCCGAAGGCGAGCAGCATGCCGCCGCCACCGAAATCCCCCACCAGGTTCAGCGGCGGCACCGGCCGCTGCCCCGCGCGCCCCATCGACCAGAGCGCGCCGGTCAGCGCGATGTAGGTGATGTCGTGCCCCGCCGCCGGCGCGAGCGGCCCGTCCTGCCCCCACCCCGTCATGCGGCCGTAGACCAGTCGCGGATTGCGCGCGTGGCAGGCCTCCGGCCCCAGGCCGAGCCGTTCCGTGACGCCGGGGCGGAAGCCTTCCACCAGCACGTCGGCGCGCTCGACCAGGCGCAGCACGGCCGCGACCGCGGCGGGCGACTTCAGGTCCAGCGCCAGGCTTCGCCGCCCACGTCCGAGCACGTCCGCCGAATGCCCGCCCGCCGGGCCTTCGGGGCGGTCGATGCGCAGCACCTCCGCACCCTGGTCGGCCAGCATCATGCAGCAGAAGGGGCCCGGGCCGATGCCGGCGAGTTCGATCACGCGCAGCCCGGCAAGCGGCCCGGGCACGGCTCAGCGCCCCTCGAAGCGCGGCGGGCGCTTCTCGCGGAAGGCGGCCTTGCCCTCGGCGAAGTCGGACGACGCCCGGATCGCGCCCATGCGCTGCATGTGGATCGCCATCTGCTCCGACGGGCCGCGCGGGAGGATCTCCTCCGTCACCATGCGCTTGATCTCGTGCAGCACGAGCGGCGCCATGCCGGAAAGTTCCAGCGCCCACTCCTTCGCCTTCGCCAAGGCCTCCCCTTCGGGCACCACCTCGTTCACCAGCCCGACGCGTTCGGCGCGCGCGGCGTCGATGGTGCGGCACAACAGCATGATCTCCATCGCCACCTTGTGCGGGATGCGGCTGACGAGGCCCGAGATCATCCCGCCGGTCAGGCCGAGCTTCGCCTCCGGATAGTAGAACTTCGCCGTGGCGCCGCAGACCATCAGGTCGCACATCATGGCGAGCACGATCCCGCCGCCGACGCACCAGCCTTCGACCGCGCAGATGACGGGCTTGAGCGGCCGGAAGCCCACGGTCGGCACGGCGCGCCAGAGTTCCGGCGGGTCGGCGACATCGGCGCCGAAGGTGAAGGCGCGCGTGCCGGTGGCCGTCAGGATCGCGACGCGGAGGTCGTCGCGGCCCTCGAATTCCTTCATCGCCGCCTGCACCGCCTCGGCCATCGGCTTGCTGATGGCGTTGCCCTTGGCCGGGTTGTTCAGCGCGACGATGCGGATCGGGCCCTCATCGGTGACGGTCACATGCTCCACGTCGGGTCTTCCTTGTCCTGGACGTCGTTGTTCAGCCGACCGCATCGGCGCGGAAGCCGCTGCCCCAGCGCGAAAGGCGCGCGCGCGAGGGCGAAGGGAAATGCGCGAAGCAGAGCAGCGTCCGCGCCTCGCAGGCGCATTCCAGCACGCGCCGGCGCGTCGCCGCGGCCTGGACGGGGTCGAAGTCGGCACGCATGGACAATTCCGGGTAGCGCGCCTGCAGCGGCGAATGGATCAGGTCGCCGGTGAAAAGGGCTTCCGCATCGCCACGGCCCACGCGCAGCGCGACATGGTGCGGGGTGTGGCCGGGCGTGGGCTCCAGGCGGATGTCGTCCGCGATCGCGTGATCGTCGGCGACCATCTCGGCGCGCCCGGCCTCGACCACCGGCAGGACGGAATCGGCGAAGGGCGGCACCGGGGCCTTCGCGTTCTCGGCGTTCCAATGGGCGAATTCCTGCGCCGAGAAGACGTAGCGCGCCTTGGGGAAGGTCGGCACCCAGCGGCCGTTCTCGAGCCGCGTGTTCCAGCCGACATGGTCGACATGCATGTGGGTGCACATGACGATGTCGATGTCCTCCACCCGCAGGCCGAGTGCCCCGAGCCCGCGCATGTAGGATTCGCCCCGCAGCCGGTTCCAGAAGGGATGCGCGGGCCGGTCCTTGTCGTTGCCGACGCAGGTATCGACCAGGATGGTGTGGTGGCGCGTCCGCACCACCCAGGACTGGATGGCGAGCACCAACTTGCCCGTGGCGAGGTCGAGCGCCGAGGGCGCGAGCCAGTCGCGGTTCTCCTCCAGCAATTCCTTCGTCAGCGTCGGGAAGAAGGTGAGCGGGTCGAAGAGCGGCGCCTCCTGTTCCACGATCCGTTGGATGGTAACGTCGCCGAGCGCGAAGCCGTCGGTCATCGATTTTCCTCCTCCCCTGGTTCGCCGCGCGGCGCGGCGCGCAGCAGCACGATCCCCACCACCAGCGCCGGCAGGCCGCAGGCGGCGAAGCCCCAGCCATGCCGGCCGGTCGCCACCAGCACGCCGGCGTAGCAGAGCGGCAGCAGCAGCCCGCCCAATTGGCCGAAGGACAGCACGCCGCCCGTCGCCGAGCCCGCCCTGCCCTTCGGCGCCAACCGTGCCGCTTCCGACAGCAGCACCCCGTGCCAGGACATCGCCGTCGCGCTCAGCACCGTCGCCACCACGCCGATCAGCACCAGCGACCAGGATTCACCGAGCAGCCCCATCGCCGCGCTGCCCCCGGCCATGCCGAGCGCGAGCCAGGACATGACAAGCCCGGGATCCACCCGCCCGCTGCCCAGCCAGCCCCAGAAGATGCGCCCCGGCACGGCGATGACCATGGCGACCGAGAAGACCAGCCCCGCGGCCGCGAGCCCGTGGCCGAGTTCCGTCAGCGCCACCACGAAATAGGAGGTGAAGACCGTCTGCAGCCCGTTGAAGGCGAAGCAGGCGAAGGCGAGCCGGCGCAGCGGCGCGGCCTGCAGCACCGCGGCGACGGTGGTGTGGAAATCCGACAGGTGGAAGGCCTGGCCCGGCACGCGGTCCGCGTCGAACTCCGCGCGCAGCGGTTCCAGCATGACGGCGAAGACGATGCAGCCGGCGGCCGCGATCAGCAGCGCCCCGCGCCATCCCGTCAGGCCGGTCAGCCACGGCCCCAGGATGCCCGCCACCAGCAGGCCCGCCGGCACCGCCGTCTGCTTGATGGAAAAGACGAGCGGCGCCTGGCGGGGCGGGGAATAGCGACCGAGCAGGTGAGAGCTCGCCGGCGTGGACATCGCCGCGGCCCCGCCGCCGATCACGGCCGACACCAGGAACAGCAGCAGCGGCCCTGTGGTCGCCACCGCCAGCCCGACACCGAGCAGCACCAGCGCGACCTGGCTCATGCGCATCGCGCCGTAGCGCAGGATGAAGGACCCGCAGCCGAGTTGGAACAGCAGCGCCGACAAGGCCGCCGCGCCGACATAGACGCCGAGCCAGGCGGGATCGAGCGCCAGGTCGTCGAGGATGGCCGGCGCGATGATCGGCGGCAGCGACCGCCCCAGCGTCGCGAAGGCCTGCTGGACGAACATCGCCACGAGCACGATCAGCAGCAGCTTCGTCGTTCGGTCGGCGCGCATCCCATCCCGTCGCGGCATCGGTGGCCGCGACGATAGGCCCGGCAATGCCCAGCTGCGAAGCCCCCTACCGGACCAGGGCGGTCGCGAGGTCCGGTACCATGGCGATGAGCAGCAGGGCGATCCCCATCACGACCACGAAGGGCAGCGCGCCGGCGAAGACCGTCTCGATCGACACGCGCGGGTCCGCGAGCGTCGCCTTCACGGTGAAGACGGAGATGCCGAAGGGCGGCGTCAGCAGCCCCATTTCCACCGCGATGATGACCACGATGCCGAAATGGATCAGGTCGAAGCCCATCGCCTGCGCGATCGGCACGCCGATCGGCACCATGATGAGCAGGATCGAGGTGGAATCGAGGATCATCCCCATCAGCAGGATGATGACGACGAAGGCCGCGAGGAAACCGTACGGGCCGAGGCCGAGATGCTCGACCATGTCGCCGATCGCCTGCGGCACGCCGGCCATGGCGAGCATGCGCGAATACAGGCCGGCGGCGATCAGCAGGAACAGGATGGCCGCGGAAACCAGCCCCGTTTCCTTCAGCACGCGCCAGAACTGCCCCAGGCTGAGTTGCCGGCGCGCCAGCGCGATGACGAGCGCGCCCGCCGCACCGACCGCGCCCGCCTCGGTCGGCGTGAAGAAGCCGGTGTAGAGCCCGCCGAGGATGAGCGCGACCAGCGCCATGATCGGCACCGACTTGGCCGCCATCTCGGACGCCGGCATGACGCGTTCCGTCACCGCGACGGGCGCGTCCGCCGCCATGATCCGGTGCGGGAAGAAGGTGGCGTAGCCCCAGATCATCGCCGCGAAGCCGAAGGCGATGATGATGCCCGGGATAACGCCCGCGATGAACATCGCGCCGATCGAGACCTCGGCCAGCACGCCATAGACGATCATCAGCAGCGAGGGCGGGATCAGCATTCCCAGGATCGAGGACCCCGCCACGGTGCCGGTCGCGAAGCGCATCGTGTAGCCGTGACGCACCATTTCCGGCACCGCGACCTTGGTGAAGACCGCGGCGGAGGCGATCGACACGCCGGTGACCGCGGCGAAGACGGCGTTGGCACCGACCGTCGCCATGCCGAGGCCGCCGCGCACGCGGTGCAGCAGCGCCTGCGCGACCTCGAAGGTGTCCCGCCCGACATTCGATATGCTGACGAGCAGGCCCATCAGCACGAACAGCGGGATGGTCGCGAACAGGTAGTCCTGGATGCCCGAATAGGTCGCCATCGCGGTGAAGCGGAAGGCGAGGTCGGGGTTCTCCCGGATCAGCCAGACGCCGACCGCGCCGGTCGAGATCAAGGTGATGCCGATCGGCAGGCCCATGATGATCAGCGCCACCATCACGCCGATCAGCGTGAAGCCGAGAGTCACGTCTTCCATGGCCTCAGCCCTTCGCCGCGCCGGGGCGGCGCATGTCGTGCACGAACAGCGCGAGGTAGGCGATGGCCCCCGCCGCGCTGCCGAGGATGATGAGGGCGCGGAACGGCCATGTCGGCACGGTGAACAGCCCCTGCACGCCGAAGAACTCGCCGCGCGCGAGCGCCGTCTCAAGCCCCGGCCAGGAGGATTGCGCGATGAAGGCCATGACCGCCGCGCCGGCCAGATGGAACAGCATCTCGATAACGCGGCCAAGGCCCGGCATGTGCGTGGCGATGCGCGCGATCAGGAAGTCCGCGCGCGTCATGCGGCGATGGTGGATCGTCGCGCCGATCTGCAGGAAGACAATCGCCACCACCGAATGCGCGGCGATCTCCGCCACGCCGGTGATCGGGGCGTTGAGGAAGGAGCGCCCGATCACGTCCGCGCAGATCAGCAGCATCAGCCCGAAGGTCCAGATGGTGCCGATGGCGGCGAGCCCGTCCAGCACCATCCGCACCGGGTCGAAGGGTTGCGGCGCCTGCGCGGCGTCGAGCGCCGCCATGTCGATGTCGTCAGCCATGGCGGCGTCCCTTTCGGCGGGTCAGGCGGTGACTTCGCGGTCCCAGTTGCGCCCCGGCGTCTGGCCGGCGGCGCGGATCGCCGCGAAATAGGCCGTCAGCACATCGCGCGAGGCCGGGCCCGAGCTGTCGACCCAGGTGCGGGCGATGTTCGGCAGGCCGCGGATCCAGCGCTCGCGCTCGGCCGCCGGCAGGGTTGTGACGATCGCGCCCTTCTGCACCATCTCGGCCTCGCTCGCCGCGACGCGGGCGGAGACGTCCTCGATGTGCTTCTGGGTGGAGATCTTGCCCGCGGCGACGAGCGCGGCGCGCACCGGTTCGGGGTAGCGGCCGAAGCGCTGGCGGTTCACCGCGATGCCGCCGACATACATCGCGCCGACGTCGCACTTCGTGATGTACTTCGCGACCTCGTAGACGCGGGTCGGCAAGATGCCGACGAAGAAGGACAGCGCGCCTTCCGACACGCCGGTCTGGATGTCGGTGTAGTAGGTGGTCAGCGCGCCGTCGACCGGCGTGGCACCCGTGCCCGTCAGCCAGTTGGCACTCGTGCCCGGCGCCGAGATCTTGCGGTTGCGCAGGTCGTCCAGCGTGCGGACCGGGAAGTTCGACCAGATGTGGTAGGTGTCGGTGATGTAGGAGGAGAGCGGGATCATGTTCAGCCCCTCCCAGTTCTGGCGGATCGCGGGGACCGTCTCGTTCAGCCGCTCGAAGGCGTTCGCTACCACGCCGTGGTCGCCGGTCGCGAAGGGCGTGAAGTAGGTGACGTTCTGGAGCGGCATGGTGCTGCCTTCCCAGAGCGTGCCGACGTAGCCGATGTCGGTGATGTTGTCGCGCACCGCCTCCATCGTGTCCTGGAAGCGATACAGCGTCCCGCCATAGGCCTCGCGCCAGTTGATGCGGTGGGTGTTGCCGTTGTCGCGCAGGTGCTTGTCGACCTCCGGCTGGAACACGTTCTTCATGTTCGACACCCAGTAGTTCGCGACCGGGTGGGAGGAGGCGATGGTGACGTTCACCGCCGACTGCGCTTGCGCGGCGCGGATGGCGAAGAGCGGCAGCGCGGAAGCGCCGAACAGCAGGCTGCGACGGGGTGCGTTCATTGGTTCGGTTCCTCTCCCAGGATCTTCAGATCGTGCCGAGCGCGCGCAGGATGCGCGCCGGGGTGAAGGGCTGTTCCGTCACGACGGCGCCGAGCGGCGCCAGCGCGTCGTTGATCGCGTTCATCAGCGCGCCGGGCGCGCCGGCCGTCCCGGCCTCCCCCGCGCCTTTGGCGCCGAGCAGGCTTTCCTTGGTCGGCGTCTCGACATGGCCGACATGGATCTCAGGCATCTCGGCCGACATCGGCACCAGGTAGTCGGCCATGGTGGTCGTCAGCAGGTTGCCCTCGGCGTCGTAGACGCAGTGTTCGTACAGCGCGCCGCCGAGACCCTGGACGATGCCGCCGCGCACCTGTTCGTCGACCAGCAGCGGGTTGATCACGCGCCCGCAATCCTCAACGCACCAATGCTCCAGCAGCTTCACCATGCCCGTCGCCGTGTCGACCTCGACCCAGCAGGCCTGGATGCCGTTGGTGAAGGCGAAGGGGTATTCCTTGGTGATGAAGTGGCGCGTCTGGACGAATTCGCGCGGCAGGTCCTTGGGCAGCGTGTCGCCGCGGAAATAGACGATGCGCCCGATCTCGGCGAGGCTGATGCGCTCCGCCCCCGTCGCCTTGTCCACCACCTGGCCGAGCACGATGTCGAGCGTCTCGGGCGCGGCCTGCAGCATCGCGCCGGCCACGACCAGGATCTGCTGCTTAAGCGCCACCGCGGATTGCAGCGCCGCTTCTCCACCGATGCCCGCGCCGCGGCACGCCCAGGTGCCGCCGCCATAGGGCGTGTTCTGCGTGTCGCCGGTGATGACCTTCACGCGACCCACCGGGACGCCCACGCCATGCGCCACGATCTGGGCGAGGATCGCCTCCGTCCCCTGCCCCTGCTCCGTCACGCCGGATGCGACGACGACCGAACCGTCAGGGTCCATCCGCACCGTCGCGCCGTCCTGCGCCGAGATGCGCGCGCCGCCGATGCCGTACATGAAGGGCGAGGGGTTGGTCAGTTCGATGAAGGCCGCGATGCCGAGGCCGCGATACACGCCCTTCTTCCGCTGCTCCGCCTGGTCGGCGCGGATGCGCTCGACCGGAACCATCTCCAGCAGCTTGTCCAGCGACGCGTGGTGCGACAGCCCCTCGAACCGCATCCCCGCGGGCGAGGTGAAGGGATAGGCGTCGTCGCGCAGCAAGTTGCGCCGGCGCATCTCGATCGGGTCCATCCCGATCGCCCGAGCGGCGAGATCGACCAGCCCTTCCGTCACCGCCGTCGCGATCGGGTGACCGACCGCGCGATACTGGCAGGTCGGCGCCTTGTTCTGCAGCACGACGGTGGTGGTGCAGCGGTAATTGGCGAAGTCGTAGGGCCCGCCGCAGAGATTCACCACCTGGTTGCCCTCGATGGCGCTGGTCCGCGGATAGACGGAATAGGGCCCGATGCCCGTCAAATCGTCGATGTCGAAGCCGAGGATCTTTCCCTGCGCATCGACCGCGATGCGGCCCTTGATGCGGTGGTCGCGGGCGTGGATGTCGCTGGAAAAGCTCTCGAAGCGGTCGGCCACGAACTTCACCGGCCGGCCGAGGATCCGCGACATGGCCGCGACCGCGACCTCGTCCGGATAGACATGCACCTTGATGCCGAAGGACCCGCCGACATCCTTGCAGATGACGCGGACATCGCCTTCCTCCATGCGGAGGTGCTTGGCGAAGACCGTCTGCATCATGTGCGGCGCCTGGGTCGAGTGATGGACCGTCAGCGTGCCGTCGGCGCGGTTGTAGTCGGCGATGATGGATCGCGGCTCCAGCGTCACGCCCGTGTGCCGGCCGGTGACGAAGGTCGCCTCCACCACCTTGTGCGCGGCGGCGAAGGCTGCGTCCACGTCGCCCTGCGCCGCGGTGCGGGTGAACACCAGGTTGTCGCCGAGTTCCGGATGGATCACGACCGCGCCGGGGGCGAGCGCTGTCTCCATCTCCACCTGGACGGGCAGCGGGTCCCAGTCGACGCGCAGCGACGCGACGCCATCCTCCGCCGCGGCGCGGCTGTCCGCCACCACGGCCACCACGGGTTCCCCCTGCCAGGTCGCGCGGTCGAGCGGCAGCGGATGCTGCGGCGCCGACTTCATCCCCTTGAGATGCGCGAGCACCGCGACCCAGGGGTCGCAGACCTTGGCGATGTCGGCGCCGGTGAAGACGCGGATGACGCCCGGCACCTGCATCGCGGCGGACGCATCGACGGATACGATCCGCGCATGGGCGTAGGGGCTGCGCAGGAAGGCGGCGTGCAGCATGCGCGGCAGTACGACGTCGTCCGTGTAGGTCGCGCGGCCCTGCACGAGCTTCGGCACGTTCGGCCGCGGCACGGACCGGCCGATGTAGGAATTGGGCAGGTCCTCGCGCGACAGGCCGATCGAGGCCGGGGTCGGGATCTCGTTCATCGCGCGCCCTCCCGCGCCTTCAGCGTGGTCTCGACCGCATCGACGATCGCCTGGTAGCCGGTGCAGCGGCAGTAGTTGCCCGAAAGATGCTCGCGGATCTCCTCCCGCGTCGCGCCGGGATGGTGGCGCAGGATGTCGGCCGCCGCCATCACCATCCCCGGGCTGCAGAAGCCGCATTGCGCGGCGTTGCGCGCGACGAAGGCGTCCTGCAGGTCGGCGACCTCGCCGCTGTCCGTCAGCCCCTCGATGGTCGTCACCTCGGCGCCGTCGAGCGAGGCGGCCAGCACCAGGCAGCCGCGCACGATCTCGCCATCCACCCGCACCGTGCAGGCGCCGCAGACGCCGTGTTCGCAGCCGGCGTGGGAGCCGGTCAGGCCGAGGTCGATGCGCAGGAAGTCGATCAGGTGCCGCCGCGCCTCCACGGCACGGGACACGCGTTCGCCGTTCACGGTCAGGGTGATGTCCACGCGCGCGCTCATGCCGCCTTCTCCGCTTCGGGCAGGAAGCGGCCCAGCGCGCGGCCGAGCAGCACGCGCGCGAGATGCCGCTTCATCTCCGGCGGCCCGTGCAGGTCCGCCGGCGGGTCGAGATCCGCATCCAGCGCCGCCTGCGCCGCCGCGATCGCCGCGCCGTCCAGCGCGCGCCCCGCCAGCGCCGCGCCGGCGCCCGCCGCCAGCGCCGGCACCGCGCCGACGCCAAGGAAAACAAGCCGCGCCGTCGCGATGCGCGGCCCGTCCATCTCGAGGCAGGCCGCGAGCCCCGCCATGGCGTAGTCGCCCGACCGGCGCGCCACCTCGACGATGGCGCTGCGCGTGGCCGGCGTCGCGACCGGCACCTCGACGGCGGCGATCACCTCGTCGTCCCGCAGCGCGGTCGAAAGCAGGCCGGTGAAGAAGGCGGCGGCCGCGATGCGGCGTTCCCCGGCGGGCGATGCGGCGACGATGGTCGCGCCGAGCGCCACCACGCAGGCCGGCAGTTCCGCCGCCGGGTCGGCATAGGCAAGGCTGCCGCCGATCGTGCCGCGGTTGCGGATGGCGGGATGGGCGATCAGCGGCGCGGCCTCGGCCAGCAGCGGCGCGTGCCGCGCCACCAGCGGGTCGCGCGCGAGTTCCGCATGCCGCGTCAGCGCGCCGATCCGCAGCACGCCGGCCTGCACCGCGATGCCGCGCAGCGCCGGAATGCGCGTGATGTCGATCAGGATCTTCGGTTCGGAGAGGCGGAAGGCGAGGGTCGCGAGCAGCGTCTGCCCCCCGGCGAGGATCTGCGCCGCGGCGCCGTGCTCGGCGCGGGCGCGCCAGACATCCTCGAGGCTCCCGGCGCGCAGATACCCGATGGCCGGCCACTTCATCGGCGGTCCTCCCTGGCGGACCCGGCCCAGGGCCGGACGCTTCGCTTGTTGATCAATTGATCAACAGAGTGCGACCATGGTGTCAAGAGTCAGCGGAGGAGGGCGCGAGGTGGACGGGACGCAGGGCAGGATCGCCGGGCGCCGCCTCGCCTCGCCCGCGCGGCGGGAACAGATCCTCGACGCCGCCGTCGCCTATTTCGCCGAGGTCGGATTCGGCGGCACCACGCGCGACCTTGCGCAACGGGCAGGCATCACCCAGGCGCTGCTCTACCGCTACTTCGCGAGCAAGGCGGAACTGACCGAGGCGGTGTTCGAGCGCATCTATCTCGGCCGGCTCGACCCGCGCTGGATCGACGAGATCCGCGACCGGTCCGTGCCGCTGCGCGCGCGACTGCTGCGCTTCTACGGCGCCTACACGGGCGCGATCTTCACCTATGAATGGATGCGGATCTTCATGTGGGCGGGCCTCGCGGGGGATGCGCTGAACAACCGCTACCTCTCGCGCGTGGCCGACAGCCTGCTCGCGCCCATCGCTGCGGAGATCGGCGCGGAACCCGGCCTCGCGCCGCCCGGGATGGAGGACATGTGGAACCTCCATGGCGGCATCGTCTACATCGGCATCCGCCGCTTCATCTATCGCCTGCCGACACCCGAGGACTGCGCCCCGGCGATCGAAGCCGCGATCGACCGCTTCCTCGCCGGCTGCCGCGCCGCCTGACGCGCGCGTTCAGCGCGCCGGATCCGCGAGGTCGATCACCACGCGGTTGCCGAGCCGGAAGTCGCGCGGCTGCGCGCCCGGCGCGATCCGCAGCACCAGCGCGGCGCCCTGCCCTTCCGCATCGGCGCCGCGCAGGTTGCGCGCGGGACGAATGCCGTTCGCGGCCGGCCTGCACCCCGCATCGGGAAAGACGATGCCGAGCCCTTCCACACCCGGCGTCAGCCGATAGGCGACCGGCCCCGACCAGTCGAAGACGACGCGCCCGTGCCCGTCATGCGATCCGGTGCGGATGCGCAGCCGGTCGGGCCCGCAGGCCGGCAGGGGTCCGGCCGGCGGCGCCACCATCGCGACGGAGGGCGGCGTCGCGCCGACCAGCCGCGGGGCGGGGGGCGGAGCGGCCGCCGCGCTCGCGACCCGCGCCGGCGTGCCGCCGGACAGCCCTGCACCGCCAGCATCCGCGCCCTGCGCGGCCGCCGCGGGGATAGGCGCGGCATGCGGCGTCGGGGCCGCGCCGATCGGTTCAGGATGCGCGTCGGCGGGCCGCGCCGCGGCCACCGTGGTCACCGGCGGATCGAGGACAGGGCGTGCTTCCACGACGAACTCCGGCAGCGCGGGCACATCGCGCGCGACCGAAGGAGGCGGCATCTCCGCCTCGGCGGGTGTGGCCGCCGCGACCGGCACCTGCGCGCCGCGCGTCGATGCCGCGATGTCCGCCGGCGCCTCGCCATTCGGCCTGTCCGCGGATTGCGGCATGTCGGATAACGGCGTGGGATCCGGTTCGGCGGGCCGCGCCTGCGCGACAGGCTCGGGCGCGGCGATGGCATTCGCTTCGGCCAGGGTTCCCGTCGCGGCAGTCGCCACAGGGGGCATCGCTGCGTCCGCGACGGCGGCGCGGACGTCCCGCGATGCGGGCACGGCCCTGATCGCCTCCTCCGGCTCCGGCATCCAGGCCAGCGCGGCCGCGGGCGGGCGCGCGGCGCCGGCATCGCCCACCGCAACAGGCACCGCTGGAGAGGACGCATGCGGCCCGGGCGCGGCCAGGCTGGGCGCGGCCGGCGGGCCGACACTCACGGCGACGGCGCCGGCCATGCCCGCGACATGGCTGGCGCCGATGCCGAGCGCGAGGCCGGCGACCATGCCGACGGCGATCCCCTGCCCGAAGCGGCCGCGCGCCGGCGCTGGCGCCGGCGGTGGCGGCAACGGCATCGTGGGCACGAGCGCGCCGGCCGCAGGCGCCTCGATCCCCAGCCCCGGCAAGGGCGGCGCATCCTGCCAGCGCTCCACCTCGACCAGCGCGGCGCGGATCGCGGCCGCCATCTCCTCCGCCGTCGCGAAGCGATCCTCCGGCGCCTTGGCCAGGGCGCGCGCGACCAGCGCATCCGCCGCCGGCGGGAGTTCGGCGCGCAGGCGCGTCGGCGCCGGCGGCTCCTCATGCTGGATGCGATGGAAGATGCCCGGCATCGAGCCCTTGAAGGGCCGCTCGCCGGTCAGCATGTCGTACAGGATGACGCCGGCGGCCCAGAGGTCCGTACGGCGATCCACCGCTTCCCCGCGCAACTGCTCGGGCGCCATGACCCAGGGCGTGCCGATCATCTGGCCCACCACGGTGCGGTCCTCGGCATCCGTGCGCGCGATGCCGAAGTCGGACAGACGGACTTCGCCGAGCCCATCCTCCAGGTTCATCTCCAGCAGGATGTTGCCCGGCTTCACGTCGCGATGGACGATGCCGCGCTCATGCGCCGCATGCAGGGCGGACAGCAGCGCGCAGAGGATGCGCGACGTCTCGGCCAGCGGCGGCGGCCCGGTGCGGCGCAGCGCATCGGCCAGCGTCTCGCCGATCACGAGCTCCATCACGATCCAGGCGAAGCGCTCGCCCTGGCCGAAATCGTGCACCGTGATGATGTTGGGGTGGGTGAGGCGGGAGACGGCGCGCGCCTCCACCTGGAAGCGGCGCAGGCTTTCGCGCCCCTCGGCGCCGAGGTTCTGCGCGATCGGCATGACCTTGACCGCGACGAGCCGCCCCAGCACGCGGTCATAGGCCTCGAACACCTCGCCGAAGGCGCCGCGGCCGATCGAATCGCGCACCTCGTAGCGGCCGGCGATCAGCGCCGGCGTGCCATCCGCCGCCGGCGCGAGGGAGGCGAGGGTCGGATCGTCGTCCTGCAGATGCTGCTCGGCGTGGCTCACCTGGCGGTTCCCATGCTTCGGCGCCCGGGCGTCAGGACCGGGACGCGCCATCCTAGGGCGCCGAACGTGAACAACAGGTTTGCCGCGCTCACGCCCCTGCCGGGCAGCGCCTTTCCAGCCGCAGCCGGTTGCGCCCGCCGATGCGCGCGTAGCTCTGCCGGTCGGTCATCTGCCGCATGAAGTGGATGCCGAGGCCGCCGATCGCGCGGTCATCCAGCGGCGCGTCGATGTCCGGCGCCTCCGCCCCGGTCGGGTCGAAGGGGATGCCGTCATCCTCCGTCTCGATCGCGACCTCGACCGCATCGCCGGCCGGCGCGGCGCGGAGAGCGAGGGTGAAGACGCGCCCCTGACCCGCCCCGCCGGGCCAGGCGTTGCGCAGGATGTTCACCACGACTTCCTCGAGCACCAGCAGCAGTTGCATCCGCGCCGGCATGGCGCAGCCCGCCTCCGCGAGCAGCGCCTCGGCGCGGTCGAGCAGCGCCGGCACCTCCTCCGCCGCGCGCGGGCCGTCGCAGGCGATGCCGGCGGCCTGGATCATGCGCCGAGCATCGCCGCCGCCTCGGCCTCGCCCGGCGCGATCGCGAGGATGCGCGAGAAGCCCGAGATGTCGAACACGTCGCGCACCGCAGGCTGCAGCCCGAACAGCGCCACGCCGCCGGCCGCCGCCTTGGCGTGCTTGGCCGCGAGCAGCACCACGCGCAGCCCGGCGGAGGAGACATAGGCGACCTCCCGCATGTCGAGCAGCACGCGTGACTGCCCGGGCGCCATCGCGCCCAGGATGCTGCGTTCCGCCGCCGCGCTGGTGGCGGTGTCGAGCCGCCCGGCAATCCGGTGGATCACCGCCCCGCCCTTGCGTTCCGTGATCAGGTCCATCGTGTCCGTCTCCATCTCAAGCCATGGCCGCCGCCGGGACGTCCGGGGCGCGCGCCGCCGCCGCGCCATGGAAGGCGAGACAGAGCAGCGTGATGTCGTCCGCCTGCGGCGCGCCGGCCGCGAAGGCCTCGACCGCGTCGGCGATGCGCAGCACCGTCTCGGCCGGCGCGGCGCCGCGCGACGCGGCCAGCGCCTCGCCCAGCCGCGCCTCCCCGAACAGCGCGCCATCGGCGCGGTCGGCCTCGGTCACGCCGTCGGTGAACAGCAGCAGCGTCTCCCCTGGCGCGAGGCTCGCCGCGTGGTCGGCATAGGCGAGGTCCTCCATGACGCCGAGCGCCACGCCCTGCCCGCCGCGCCCGTGCAGCGGGACCTCCGCGCCATCCGCGCGGAGCAGCCGCGGCGCGTCGTGACCCGCGCTCGCATGGACCATCGCGCCGGTCCGGCAATCGAGAATGGCGACGAAGGCGGTCGCGAACATCATGGACGGGTTGTCGGCGGCGAGGATGTCGTTCGCCTGCGCCAGCGCCTCGGCCGGGCTCGCGCCGCGCGTCACCGCCGCGCGCAGCAGGCTGCGCGTCATGGCGACGAAGATCGCCGCGGCCACGCCCTTGCCGGAGGCGTCGCCCACCATCAGCGCCAGCCTTTCGCCCGGCAGCATCAGCACGTCGTAGAAATCGCCCCCCACCTCCTTCGCCGCGCGCATCTCGGCATGGAGGGAGAAGGAGGGGCGCGTCGGGAATTCGGTCGGCAGGCTCGCCATCTGCAGGCGGCGCGCGACCTCCAGCTCCTCGACCATGCGGTCGAAGGCGACGCGTTGCGCCAGCGCGGCGCGCACCGTCTCGAGGTCCCGCGTGCGCTCGGCGAGCAGCCCGTCCATCCGGCCATGGCGGTCCAGCACGCCCTCGGCCATGCGCCCGAAGGCTTCCGCCAGGACCTGGCCGCCGCCCTCGGCCCCGGTCTCGGCCCGGCGCAGCAGGGCTTCGACCGCGGCGCGCTCGGCCGGGTCCAGCACGGCGGCGAGCCGGGCGAGGTTGCCGCGAATCACCGCGATCACTCTCTCGCGCGCCAGCCTGTCGCGCGTCTCGTGCCGACCCAGGGCAAGGCCGCTCGCCCGCAGCGCCTCGAAGGCGGCGGCGATCTCGCCCACCTCGTCGCGCCGCGCCGGCACGCTGGTGCTGGCATAGGGATCGCCCGCCGCGACGGCGCGCAGCACGCCGGCCAGGCCGGTCAGCGGGTCGAGCGCGGCGCGCAGCATCCGGTGCAGCAGCACGCCCGCGGCAAGGCCGATGCCGATCAGCAGCGCGAGCGCCGAGAGCGTCGCGAGATCCTCCCGCCGCGCCTCCGCCGTCGCGTCGCGCAGCACCATCAGCCGCGCGACCGGCAGCCCGGCAGGGGAGCGCAATTCGGTCGGCACGACCAGCACCGCGCGCCCCTCATGCTCGACCAGCCGCGGCGAGGCCGTATCCGCGCCGCCGGGGCCGAGCAGCGCCCAGCCCGCGGCCTCCGGCGCGGCCAGCGGGCGGCCTTCCAGGTCAGCCAGCAGAACCTCCGCGCGCAAGGACGCGGCGAGCGCGCGCAGCGCCCCATCGAAGGGCACGGCAAGGGCGAGCAGCGCGGTGTCGAGCCGGCGCACGGCGACCAGCCGCAGCGCGCCATCGGTCGCGGCGGTCTCGACGCCGAGCGCCTCCCGCCCCGGGGCGAGTTCGCGGAACAGCGCCGCCCCGGCCAGCATCGGCTCGCCCGAGCGCGGGCCGGGGGCCGCGGCGATCAGCTGGTCGCCACGGCCGATCGCCTCGATCCGCCCCTCGGGCACCGTGGCGACGAGGCGCGCGAGCCGCGCGCGCGCCGCCTCGGCATCCCGTCGTGCCAGCGCGGCGGCAAGCTCCTCCTCCACCGCCGCGCCGTGCAGCGCGACGCCGAGCGGGCGCGCTGCCGCGTCGAGCACGCGCGCCACCTCCGCTTCCTGCTGGGCCAGCCGCAGGGTCGCGATGCGCGCCCCGCGTTCCTCCAGCAGCAGCCAGGCGGGCAGCGCCACGGCCGCCGCGACGATGGGCAGGGTGACGGCGGCGAGGATGGCGATGCGCGTGCGCAGCAGCATCACACCGGCTCCGCGATGCGCAGCAGGCCGACCGGGGGATAGGCGCCGAGCAGCCGCGCCGTCTCCATGCGGATCTGGTAGGAAAAGCGCGTCAGCGTCTCGACCGGGATGCTGCCCGGGTCGCGTCCGCCCGTCAGGATCTGTTCCGCCTTGAAGGCGGTGAAGGCGCCGACGCTGGTGTAGCGGCTGACCAGCCCGGCGAGCCCGTCGGCGAAGGCGACAAAGCGCTCGGAGGCCGAGAAGGTCGGCAGGCCCTCGGCGATCGCGGTCTGCGTCAGCAGGGCGCGATGGTCGTTGAGGAAGGTGTCGGGCGGGATGTAGAGCCACTCCGCGCCGCCGGCCCGCGCTTCGCGCAGCAGGGCGGGAATGGCGGAAGGATCCGGCCGGCCATCCGCGCGCACCGGGACGGGAAGCTTCTGCAGCGCGGCGCCGCGCGCGGCGAGCAGCTGGCCCATCTCCTCGACCACCCGCGCGGAGTTCTGTTCCAGCGGGTTGAAGGGCGCGGCGATGCGGCGGAAGGGGCGGTAGGCGGCGATCGCCTCGACCTGCACCGCCACGGGGGCGATGTATTCGGTGCCGGTCACCGGACGCCCGGGCGCGGCGCGGGACCGCACGATGCGGTTGCCGACCGGGTCGGTGACGATGTTGAACACCGCCGGAATGCCGCTGAGGTGCCGGTCAGGGTCATGCGCATCCCACGGCCCGAGCACGGCCATCGTCAGCGTCGTGCCCCACAGGTACACAAGGTCGGGGCGCATCGTCCTGGCTTCGCGCACCAGCGCGGGCACGCGCGACAGGTCCTGCGCCACGTCGCGCACCACAAGGTCGACTGGCATCCGCCGCGCGGCGAAGTAGTCGCGGAAGCCATCGCAGGCTTCCTCCCACCCGCGGAACAGGATCATCAGGATGCGCGGCGGCCGGCCGGTGGCGAGCGCCGGCGCGGCCAGGCCAAGCCCCGCCGTGGCTAGCAGCGCGCGGCGCGAGGCGGGCATCATGCCGGCACCCCGATCGCCGGGCGGACGGCCCGGCGCAGCAACATGGCCAGCGCATAGACCACGCCCGTGGCGGCCGAGACCACGCCGATCGCCGCCAGCGCCTGCCCCATGCCCGCGCCGGCGAGCAGCGCCGCCGCCGCGAAGGGCCCGAGCATGCTGCCGAAGCGCTCGCCAAGGCGCAGGAAGGCGAGCAGCACGGGCGCCGTCGCCCCTTCCTCCGGCCGCGCGGCGGCGGCGACCGCGGCCAGCATCGGCGCGGCGGCAAGCCCCTGCGCAAGCCCGGTGATGGCGATGGCAACAGGCAGCGCGAGTTCGAGCGGCGCGGCGAAGGGCAGCGCGAGCGCGATGCCGTTCGCCACCGCCGCGCCCCAGATCAGCGCGGGGCCGAGCCGCGTGCGGTCGGCGATCCAGCCGCCCAGCGCGATCGCCGGCAGCATGCAGAAGCCGTACAGCATCACGTAGCGCCCGACCGCGGACTGGCTCAGCCCCAGGTCGTTCAGCGCGATCGGCGCGAGGTAGAAGACGAAGCCGGTCAGCACGAGCTTGGCCGGCACGGCGGCGAGCAGCAGCAGCGCGAGGAAGGCCGGCGCGCGCAGCGCGAGCCGCGCTTCCTGCGCCAGGCCGAGCGGCATCGCCAGGGTGGCCGGCGCCCCGCGCGGGAAGCCGCGCAGCGCGAGCAGCAGCACAAGCCCGACCATCGCGGCCGAGACGAGGAAGGTCGGCCCCTGCCCGATCCTGTCCGCCAGTACCGCGCCGATCGCCGTGCCGCAGACCGCGCCCGTCATCACCGCCCCGGTGAAGCCGCCGAGCGTGCCGGCCAGCCGCCCGCGCGGCGCGACCGCGACCATCTGTGCCTGGCAGGCGATGCTGACCAGCGCATAGCCCACGCCGCACAGGATGCGCGCGAGGATGAAGCCCCAGATCGTCGTCGCCAGCGCCGCGCCGAGGAAGCCCAGGGCCGCGATGACGCCGCCGGCCAGGATGGTCGCGCGCGGCCCGCGCCGCGCCGCCATGCGCCCGCCCGGCGGCGTGGCGAGCGCGACCGCGGTGACGAAGGCCGCGATCGCGACGGCGGCCAGCATCCCGGGGTCAGCCGCCCCGCCCGCGCGGGCGAGGTCGCGCCCCAGCAGCGGGATGAAGGAGGTGGAGAGCTGTTCCGCCGCGACGAAGAGGAACAGCGGCAGCCGTGCCGTGGCCGCGCCCGGCATGGCGGGTTCGGCCGCGCCCATGCCGAAGCGCGCGGCGACGCGGGCCAGCACCGCGGCCGCGCCGCGCGCCGCCGCCGCGCCACCCGACGCGACTTCCTGCGCCAGCCATTCGAGCCGCGCGCGGCGATCCGCCAGACGCCGCGCCAGGGCATTCGCGAGCCGCGCGAGGCGCCCGGCCTCGTCCGGCGCCGCATCGTCCGCCGTCACCGCGAGGTCACCCGCGGCGAGCCGCGCCGCGAGCCTGTCCGCGGCGGCAAGCGGCCCGGTCACGGCGCGTTCCAGCACATAGCGCAGCAGCTCGATCGCGAGGATGGCGCCGACCAGCATCACGATCAGCACGTCCCAGCGCGTATCCGCGATGGCGGCTTCCAACGGCGCGCGGCTCATGCCGACATGCAGGAAGGCGCGCGGCGCTTCCGCCACCGGGCCCAGCCGCAGCCGCGTGTCGTAGGCGGCATCCAGGCGCCGGGCCGCCGCGCCTTCCGGCGGCGCGGGCTCGAAGGCCTCCGCGCGCGGGCCGGCGCGGACCATCGGCGTGCCGTCGGCGCCGGCGAGCACCAGCCAGGCCACGCCCTGCCGCCCGGCCAGCACCGTCTCGAAATAGGCCGCCACGCCCGGCAGGGCGTCGAGCGGGACCCCGAGCGAGATCGCCGTTTCGATCGGCGCGGCGACGACGCCGCCCAGCGCGGCGGCCTCCTGCTCCAGCGCCGGGCGCACCTCCCGCTCGAAGGCGGAGAGCGCGGCGGCGGAGACGAGCGCCACGCAGGCGAGCAGCATCGCGACCGAGACGGCGACGAGGGTGGCGACGAGGCGCCGGATCACGGGCGCTGTCATGCCGGCGTCTCCTGCCCCGGGGGCAGGGCGACAAGCGCCTCGAGGTCGCGCTCCGCGCCGTCGAGCAGCGCCTCGGTCTCGGCAAGGCTGGCGTCGAGCGCGGCGAAGGCGGGCGGGGCGCCGCCGCCGCCGCGCGCCAGCACCTGTCCGAAGGCGTCGAAATGCCGCCGCACCGGCCGCGCCGCGAGGAAGGTCAGCAGCACCACCAGCGGCACAGCGACCCCCAGCACGAGCAGCGTCGGGCGCAACATCCCCAGCGCGATGGCATCGAGCCGCGCGCGGATGCTGTCCCGCGCATGGCCGAGCAGCAGCGTGCCTTCCGTCTGGCCGAAGCCGTTGACGATGGGCGCGGCGCGCCAGCCGGCGGTCGCGGCGCCGCCCGCGGCGGCGGCGAGCGCGGGGGGCAGGTCCTCCCCGATCCGCCCGCGCTCGGTATCGAACAGGATGCGCCCGCGCGCATCGGCGACCAGCGCGCGGTGAAGGTCCGGGTCGCTCGCCAGCGCGCGCTCGACCAATGCCTGGCCGCCGGGCACGCCGGGCAGCCGGACGCCGAGGTTGATGCCGCGCTCGAAGCCCTCCGCCGCGTCGGCGGCGATGATGCCGAGCACGCGCGCCTGCTGCGCGACCAGCAGGCGTTCGAACTTCAGGTAGTTCAGCACCGCCACCAGCGCGCAGGCGAGTACGAGCAGCAGCGCCAGCAGCAGCGCGACGCGGGAGGCGAAGGAGGATCCGCGCATCAGGACGCGGCCGCGATGGCCCCTTCCGGCAGGGCGGGCAGCAGCGCCTCGCCCAGCAGGTCGAGGTAGTCGGCGGTGGTCACCACCGGCATGGGGCCGCGCAGGAAGGCATCCGCCGCCGCTTCGCCGGGGATGCACCAATAGCGCCCGCCCGGGGGCTGCGTCGCGCCGATCGGCGCCTGGCCGCGCATCGCGCGGCGCACCGCGCGCGCGGCGAGAACGGCGCCGCCGCGATAGAGTTCGCCCATGTGCCACAGCAGCGAACGGCCCGGCCGCCGAGCGATGCGGTGTTCGGCCAGCACCGCGCCGGTGTCGATGCCGGGATCGACCAGGTGCAGGGTCGCGGCGAGTTCCGCCTCCCCCTCCAGCACCTGCCAGAAGGGGGCGAATAGGCCGCGATAGCCGGGCAGCGGGCCGGGATGGACGTTCAGGATCCCGCCCGGCACGGCCGCGATCACGGCGCGCGGGAAGATCAGGCTGAAGCGCATGGACACGACCATGTCCGGCCGCCAGGCCAGCAGGTCCGCCGCGCCGCCGCCGGGCGCGAGGTCGGCGAGCGGCCGCCAGGCATCCGGGCGCAGTTCGGGCGGCAGCCCGGCGCGCTCATCAGCCGTGGCCGCCAGCAGCGTGTCGATGGGAATGTCGCGCTCCAGCGCCTTGAGCAGCAGCGGCAGGCGATGGCCCGTCTCGGCCGGCCGCGTGCGCGTGCTGCAGAAGAAGGCAAGCTCGGGCGCAGGCGCGCCGAGCGCCGTGACGAAGGCGCGCGCCGCGAGCATGCCGAACAGATCCCGCTTCACGCACACCGCGACCCGCACGCCGAGGCCCCCTTGTCCAAGCCGCGAAAGAGTGCGGTCGGGCCGGTAAACAAACCTTCAGCGCGCAGGGCGGCGGATCAGCGCCCCTGCGCGATCCGCTGGTCGAGCCGCGCGAGGAAGGCCTCCAGCCCCATGCCTTCCAGCTCGAAGGCGATGTGCAGGCTGGAATCCGCGCCGACCGCGACGACGCGGCACGGGACCGGCAGGGCGATTCCCTCGATGCGCAGCGTGCCGATGCTTCCGGCCGCCTGCGGCGGAACGCCGACCAGCAGCGCACCGCCATGGGAGACGTTGCCGACCCGTCCCTCCACGGCAATGCCGCCCCGCCATTCGGCGCGGGCCGTCCAGTCGACCGGGTAGCGGGGATGGACCCGGCGCTCCCGGCCCGCCGTCACCACGCCGTGGCTCTGCATGGCGCCCCGCGGCGCCGTCGGCATCTGCGGGCCGGGCATCAGAACAACTCGATGGCCGGACCCGAGGCCCGGGCCGATCCGTCATGCGCCGCGCGTTGCGAATCCATCACATACCCTGCTTCCATCGGCGCGAGCAGCGCCTCGCCCACCGGCTGGACCTCCCGCCCCATGTGCAGCGCCTCGGCCAGCCAGGCGGCGTGCAGGCCGATCCGCTCGAGGCCGGCGCCGACATGCATCAGCCGCTGGCGAACGATGTCCTGGACCTGCGTGCCGCCCGCGGCGCGGGTGGCATGCCGGGCGATGTCGCCACCCGCGGCCTGGATGGCGGTCAGCGCCGTGCCGGTGGTCCGCGCCAGCAGGGCGAAGGCCTCCTCCGCCGCGACCGCCTCGCGCTCGGCGCTGGCGAGCAGCGCTTCCTCGGCATCGTTGTCGAGCGCGTCCGACAGGCGGCGGCGCATCAGGTCCCGCAGCCGGGCAAGGCCCTGCGACACGCCGTCGGCGACTTGGGAGGCCTCCCCGGCCAGCGTCCGCACCTCCTGCGCGACGACGGCGAAGCCGCGCCCGGCCTCGCCCGCGCGGGCCGCCTCGATCGTCGCGTTCAGGGACAGCATCCTGGTCTGGGACGCGATCCGGCCGATGGCGCCGACCGCGGTGGCGAAGCCCTCCGCCTCCGCGGCGATGCCGGCATAGATCTGCCGGTCGTCGCGGATCTGCGCCGTGCGGCTCTGCAACCTTTCGCGCAGCGCGTTCATGGCGCGGCGCATGGTCTCGACCTCCTGCGTGCCGGCCTCGGTCAGCGTTCCCGATTCCCGCTGCGCGGTCTCGAGCGTCGCGAGCAACCCGCGGAGCCCGGCATCGATGCTGTCGAGGTCCCCGATCAGCGACAGCGCCGCGCCCTCGGTCTCCTCGATCGCGCCATCCACCTGGCGCCGCATGATGTCGGCGACCTCCCTGTAGCGGTTCAGCTCGCCGGCGACCTGCTGCGCCGTGGCGGGTTCGGTCCGCACGGATGCGGGCTGCGGTTCCGGCATGGGCATGGATGGAACGTCGGCGGGCGGCGCCGCGCGCGACGCCGCCTCGCCGCGGAGGAACAGCGGCAGCAGAGCGAGCGCGAAGCCGAGCGCGCCGCACAGATCGGCGGCCAACCCGGGCCCCATCGCCGCGCGGCCGAGCTGTGCGCCCGCCACGCCGAGCACGGCGCCGGTCAGCACGCAGCCGGCAAGCCAGGCGTGGCTGCGCGCGGGGGCCGGCGTGCCGCGGGCCGGAGGTGTCGCGAAATCGAAGGGCATGGTGGCGGGTGCCTTTCCGGTCAGGCCGGCGCGACCTGGCGCAGCACCTGCATGAGCTTGTCGCTGTCCACGGGCTTCACGAGCCAGCCCGTGGCGCCGGCGGCCCGCGCCTCGTCGCGCTTGGCCTGTTCCGATTCCGTGGTCAGGACCAGGATCGGCAGGAATCGATAGGCGGGGATCTTGCGCATCTCGCGCACCAGCGCGGCGCCGTTCATCCCCGGCATGTGGTAGTCGGTGATCATCGCGCGGAGCGCCGGCATGGATTTGAGCTTCACGAGCGCCTCCTCGGCGGTCGCGGCCTTCTCCACGGGCTGGCCGGATCGGCTCAGCATGCTCTCCATGCTCGCAAGGATCGTCGGGCTGTCGTCGACGAGGAAGACGGGCTTCATCGCGTCACCTTCTGGATGGGGGCCAGCGCGGCTGCCAGCAGCGGATCGGGCGGCGGCGCGGCAATTCGCGGCCCGATGGCGAGGATCAGCTGCACCACGGCGCTGTGCGGCGCGGCGCAGTCGGACAGGTCGATGGACGGCTCGGGCGTGGTCCGCAGCCAGTCGAGCAGCGGCTCCGCCTCCTCCACCGTGCAGGCGCCAGAGAAGGTCGCGAGCCCGTCGGCATAGGTGATCGGCATCAGCGCACGAGCTCCGGCAGGTCGAGGATCAGCAGCACGCGGCCATCGCCGAGCAGCGTGGTCCCGGCGAAGCCGGGCAGGCCGGCGATCACGCCTTCCAGCGGCTTGACGATCGCCTCCATGACCTCGCGGAAGGCGCCGACGACGAGGCCGAGGCGTTCGCCGCCCACGCGCACGACGAGCACCGCCTCCTCCTCCGCGCGACTGTCCTCCTCGGGCAGGTCGAGCAGGTGGGCGAGGCGCAGCAGCGGCACCACCCGGTCGCGCAGCACGAAGGCCTCACGCTGGCCGATGCGGCGCACGGCGGCGCGCGGGACGCGCACCGTCTCGATGACGAGGCCCATGGGCACGCCGAACAGGCGTTCCCCGCAGGCGACCGTCATCAGCCGCGTCACCGCCATGGACAGCGGCAGGGTGATCTCGACGACCGTCCCTTCCCCCTTGCGGGAGGAGAGGGAGACGCTGCCGCCGGCCTTCGCGATGGTGCTGCGCACCACATCCATCCCGACGCCGCGGCCGGACAGGTCGGATATCGTGGCGGCGGTCGAGAAGCCGGGCAGGAAGATCAGCTCGCAGGCTTCCTGGTCGGTCAGCGCCTCGACGCGCTCGGGCTCCATCAGCCCCTTCTCGAGCACGCGGCGCCGCAGCTTCTCGGGATCGAGCCCTCGCCCGTCGTCGACGACGCGGATGACGACCTGGTCGTTGCCCTGCCGCGCCTCGAGCCGCAGCGTCCCGTGCTCGGGCTTGCCCGCGGCGAGGCGCTCAGCCGGCGGCTCGATGCCGTGGTCGAGGCTGTTGCGCACCATGTGGATCAGCGGGTCGGCGAGCGCCTCCACCACCGTCTTGTCGGCCTCGGTCTCGCCGCCCTCGATCAGCAGCTCGACGCGCTTGTCGAGCCGGCGCGCGGTGTCGCGCACGAGGCGCGGGAAGCGCTGGAAGACGTTTTCGACCGGCATCATCCGCACGGCCATCACGGCCGTCTGCATCTCCTCGGCGATGCGGCTGACGAGCGCCTGGCGGTCCTTGATCTCCCGCGCCAGCTCGCGCACGCCGAGGCTGCCGTCCTCCGCGCGGCGCGACAGCCAGGCCAGCGCGTTCTTGGCGACGACAAGCTCGCCGATCAGGTTCATCAGCGCGTCGATCTTCGCCTGCTCGACGCGCAGGGTCGTCGCGGGACCGCCGCGCGCAGTGTCGGCGCCGGCGGGCCGCTGCGCGGCCGTCTCGGGCGCCTCGGCCGCCTGGAGCGGTGCGGGCGCGTCGAGCCGCGCCTCGAGCGTCGCGATCAGGCCGAGCAATCCGGCCGCGTCCTGAGGCACCGGATCGCTCCATCCGGCATGGGCGATGGCCGCACCGATCGCGCTGCGCGCCGCGGCGATGCGCCCGGCGGCGATCGGATCGGCCGCCCCCTCCCCGCCACCGGCTTCCAGAAGGCGCCGCTGCGCCGCGAGCAGCGCCCGCACCGTCTCCGACACCTCATCCGCGGGCGCGGCGAAGGCGCCGGGCGCCGCCATGCGCGGGCCGATCGCCTCGGGCGGCAGGGCCGCGATCTCCACCTGGTCCGGCACGTAGCGGAAAAGGTCCTCGACCACGCCCGGCTCGGCCGCGGCGATGGCGAGGTAGCGCAACTGGCTGCGATAGGGATCGATCTCCGAGGCCGCCGGCCACGGTGCGCAGGGCTCGAGCGCCAGCCAGGCGAGCCCCGGCACGAGACGCACGAGGCCGAGCGGGTCCTCGCCGCGGAAGAAGCAGTGCTCGTCCGGCGTGTAGCGCAGCGCGACGAAGCCCTGGCCGGGCGGCAGCGCCGCCAACACATCCGGCGGCAGCGCGGCAAGCCAGGCAGGCGGCGGCGCCGTCGCGGCGGCCGCGGCCGCACCTTGCCCCGCGCCGCCGAGATGCGCGCGCAGCCGCGCCGAAAGGTCGGCCGACGCGGCTTCCGCCCCGTCGGGCAGCAGCGACGCCTCGGCGAGGGACTCGATCCATTCCGCGAGACGGTCGAGGGTCGCGAGCAGCAGGTCGGCATGCGCCGGAGCCAGGTCGAGCCGCCCGGCCTGGGCGGCGCAGAGCAGGTCCTCCGCCGCATGCACCAGCCGCGTGAAGGGCCCGATCTCGAAGAGACCGGATGTGCCCTTGAGCGTGTGCATCGCGCGGAACAGCGCGTTCATCGGCTCGGCCGCGGCGGGATCGCGTTCGAGCAGGAGGAGGCTGCGCCCGGCCTGCTCCAGCAGGTCGCGCGCCTCGGGGATGAACTGCGGCAGCAGCGGGCTGTCGATGACGGTCATGCGCTGGCCCCATGGAGCGGCACGCCGGCGAGCACCGAGGCGAAGCGCGCCAGCACCTCCGGGCGCACCGGCTTCGAGAGGAACAGGTTCGCCCCGGCGGCGAAGGAGCCCTCGACATCGCCCGCGGCGCGCTCGCTCGTGACGATGATGGCCGGGATGGCGGCGAGCGCGGGTTCCGCCCGCGCGGCGCGCAGGAAGGAAAGGCCGTCCATCTGCGGCATGTTCACATCGACGAGGAACAGGTTCGGCGGCGCGGCCAGCGCGCGTTCCAGGGCCTCGAGCCCGTTCATCGCCTCCTCCACCCGCATGCCGGCCTTCTCCAGGGTGTCGCGATGGAAGCTTCGGATCGTGGCGGCGTCGTCCACGATCAGGGCCAAGGGAGTTGTCGCAGTCATGCGGGTGCCCTCTGGTAGACAATCGCATCGCGGAACTTCCGAACCGTAAAGAGCGAGCAGATCCGGCTCATGGCTTCGGAATGGCCGAGGCAGACGAAGCCGCCCGGACGCAATGCCTCATACAGCGCGGTCCCGGCCTGGCGGCGGGACGCGTCGTCGAAATAGATCAGCAGGTTGCGGCAGAAGATCACGTCGTAGAGGCCGCGATGGCGCGCCATCTCCGCCGGATCGCTGAGGTTCGTCGCCGTGAAGCGCACCGCGCCGCGGATCGGCGCCGCGATGCGCCAGCGCTCGGGCCCGGCGGACTCGAAGTAGCGCGCGCGCATCTCGGGCGGCAGGTTGTGCAGCGCGCGTTCGCCATAGACGCCGGCACGGGCGCGGGACAGCGCGCGGGTGTCGATGTCGGAGGCGACGATCTCGACATCGACCGTCTCGAGTCCAGGCCAGTTCTCGGTCAGGTGCAGCGCGATCGAATAGGGCTCCTCGCCCGTCGAGCAGGGCAGCGACCAGATGCGCAGCGTCTCGCCCCGCCGGCGCGCGGCGAGCTCTGGCATCATCTCGGAGGCGAGGGCGCGGAGCTGGTAGTCCTCCCGGTAGAAATAGGTCTCGTTGACCGTCATCTCGTTGATGAGGAGCTGCATCTCCTCGCCGTCGCGATCCTCGTAGCGCAGCTTCAGCATGTAGGCGCGCAGCGTCGGCTGGCCCGTCGCGGCGACCCGTTCCGCGAGGCGTCGGTCGACGAAGTAGCGCTTGCCGGCGCCGAACTGGATGCCGGTGCGCGTGTAGAAGAACTCACAGAAGCGGAGGTACTGCTCCTCATCGAAGGGCATGGCCGGACCGTTCGCGGCGCTCATGGCGCGGCGCCGATCTGCCCGAGTGCGGCGCGCACGGCGAAACGGACCATCGGCTCATGCTCGAAGCGCGCGGCGAAGCCGCGCAGCGCGTCCGCATCCTCGATCGAACCGGCCTGGGCCAGCACCTCGACGGCGGCGAGCCCGACATTCGCTTCCGGATCCTGGGCCAGGACGGCATGCAGGGTGCCGCGCACCGTCCCGGCGGGGAAGGCCGACAGCACGCCCGTCGCGAGCAGGCGCAGATCCGCATCCGGGCGGCCGAGCAGCCCGAGCAGCGGCGGCAGCGCGACCTCGGCCGGCATGCGGCGCAGCCCGTCGAGCGCGGCGTTGCGCAGCGCCGCGTCCTCGCTGCCGACCAGCGCGGCGAGGCCCTCGGCCGCGGCGGGGTCGCCGGTCGCGGCCAGCGCGGTGACGATCGCGTCCCGCACAACGGCGACGGGTTCGCCCGGCAGCGCCGCGAGCAGCGCCGGCGCCGCCGTGACGTCGCCCGCGCAGGCCAGCGCGGCTTCGCGTCGCCGGTCGGGCGGCGCGTCGCGATCGAAGGCCAAGCTGGTCCGCCTGGCGCGGGGGGATGCGGGCGGCTTGCCCCGGACGAGCGGCATGGCCTGTCAGCGCCCCCGCCGCGACCAGGCAAGCAGCTGGCGCGCGACATCTTCGGCCGGCAGCACGATGTCCGCGCCGCCGCGCTTGATCAGTTCGGCGGGCATGCCGAAGACCACGGCGCTCTCCTCGGATTCCGCGATGGTGCGGCCGCCGGACTTGCGCAGCGCGGCCATCGCCTCCGCCCCGTCATTGCCCATGCCGGTCAGCAGCACGCCGGTCAGCAAGGCGGCCGGCATCGCCGCCATGGCGGAGGAGACGAGCCGGTCCGCGCTCGGGTGCCAGAGGCTGGCATCGGCCGGGACCGAATTCGCCACCAGCCGGCCGAGACGCTTTTCCACCACGATGTCGCTGTCGCCGCGGCCGATATAGACCCGCCCTGGCTCCAGCGGGACCGGACGGTCTACCTCGGTCACGTCCAGCGCGCACAGGCTGTCCATCCGTCGGGCGAAGACGCCGGTAAAGCTCGAGGGCATGTGCTGGGCGACGAGCACGGGCCAGGGATAGTCCGCCGGCAGCGCGGGCAGGATCTCCTCCAGCGTCCGCGGCCCGCCGGTCGACACGCCGATCAGCACGAGCCCCGCCACGCCGGCGCGGGTCGCGACGCGATGGCCGGCGACGTTCGTCGCGCCGTGCTCGACGGCGCGGCGCTGGGCGCCGATCCGCTCGCGCAGGCCACGGGCGCGCCGGGGCCGTGCGCGCGCCGCGGCGCGCACCTTGCCGACCAGTTCCATGCGAATCCGGTCGATGCTGAGCGAGACGGTGCCGTCGGGCTTGGCGATGAAGTCCACCGCGCCGAGGTCGAGCGCCTGCAGCGTCACCGCCGCCCCCGCCTCGGTGAGCGAGGAGACCATGACGACGCGCGCCGGCGAGCCGCCGCGCGAGAGGCGCTCGAGGCAGGAGATGCCGTCGAGCTCGGGCATGTTCACGTCGAGCGTGACCACGTCCGGCGCGAATGCTTCCGCCTGTTCCAGCGCCTCCCGCCCGTTCCGGGCGAAGGCGAGCGTGAAGTCGCCCTCCGCCTCGAAGATCTGGCGCATGTGCTTGCGCATCAGCGCGCTGTCATCGACGACGAGAAGGCGTATCCCCCCTGCATGCGGCATGCTGCGCGGCCCCGCTCAGGCTGCTTCCAGGGCTTCGATCTCGCGCGCCTCAAGCAGGTCGCCCGGGTCGATCAGCAGCAGCATGCGGCGCTGCGCGGGCAGGTTCGCGACCCTGCGGATCAGCCGCGCCTGCGCCTCGGACAGGTGGGGCGTCCGCTCGATCGCCCCGTGCGGAATCTTCAGCACCTCCGAGACCTGGTCGACGATGAAGCCCGTCCGCATGCCGCCGATCTGCAGCACCATGATGCGCTGGCGGTCGTTGCGGTCCTGCGCCGGCAGCGCGAAGCGCCGCCGCTGGTCCACGACCGGCAGCACCGCGCCGCGCAGGTTCACCACGCCCTCGATGAAGTCGGGCGTGCGCGGGATGTGCGTCAGCGCGTCCGGAACGCGGACGATCTCCTGCACCGCCCCGATCGGCACGCCGTATTCCTCCCCGGCAAGGCGGAAGACCACGACCTGTTCCTCGTCCTCGGCCGAGATGCGGCCCGCCGCGCCTTCGTCGTCCATAGCGCCCTCATCCGCTGCCTCGCCGCCCGTCACCTCGGCCACCGCCGAGCGGAGCGACGCGTCGTGGAACATCCGTCGTGCCGACAGGATCGTGACGAGCCGTCGGCCCTGCTCCAGCCGGCAGATCCCCTCGAGCCATCCGTCCTCTTCGCCGGCCAGCAGCGGGGGGACCGGCTCCACGAGGCCCCGCGGCACGCGCAGCACCTCCTTCACCTGGTCCATCACGATGCCGATCGACGCGCCGGCGGCGCCATCGGGCGAGACCACCAGCACGCGGCAGCTCTCGCCGAGATCGCCTTCCGGCAGGCCGAAGATCCGCCGCAGGGAAACCAGCGGCAGAAGCCGCTCGCGCAGCGTGATGACGCCGACGACGTGGGATCGCGCCTGCGGCACGCGCGTGACCGCGCCGGGCAGCTGGACGATCTCCTGCACCTCCTCGATCGGCAGGGCGTATTCCTCCCCCGCCGCGGCGAAGCTGACGAGCTGGACGTCGTCCTCCGGCACCGCGGCGTCCTGCGCCTCGTCGAGGCCCGCCGTCCCGCCGCCGGCGGTGCCGGACCGCTGCGACATGCCGTCGAGCGTGAGCAGCCGCGCGGGATCGAGCAGCTGGATCAGGCCCGCCTCGCGCTTGACCACGCCGCGCAGCAGGTCGCTGCGCACCGTCGCCTCGATCGTCGTGGCGTCCTCGATCTCGCCCGCCTCGGCCGTCACGACCGACGCCATGCGGTCGACGACGAAGCCCGCCGGGCGGTCGCCCAGCCGCACCACGACGACGCGGGTCGCGTCGTCATGCGCAGCACCTTCGCATCCGAAGACGCGGCGCAGGCTGCTCACCGGCAGCACCGCGCCGCGCAGGTTGGCGATGCCCTCGAGGCTCGGCGGCGCCAGCGGCACCTGGACGAGCTCCGGCATCCGGATGATCTCCTGCACCTCGGCGAGCGGGACGCCGAAGATCTCCCGCTCCACCTGGAAGGTGACGAACTGGCGGCCTTCCGCCGCCGCGCCGGCATCGGGCGCCTCCGCCGTCGCGCTCATGGCTCGCGCTCCCCGCTCAGGCGGCTTCGCTGTTCTGCAGCTCGTCGGCGAGCGAGGCGATCTCCTCGACCGCCGAGGCGAGTTCCTCGGCGCCCTTGGACTGCTCGCGCGCCGCCTGGGAGGCCTGGCCCGCCGCGGTGCTCGTCTGCGTCGCCGCCGCGGCGACTTCCGCCACGCCCTGCCTCGCTTCCTCGAGCGCCGCGAGGATCTCGGCCGCACCCGTCGTGATTGCGCGGTTGCCGTCGAGCACCACGGCCATGTCGGTCGCCGCCACCGCCAGGTTCTCGGTGATCGCCTTGTTCTTCTCGACCTCGGCCGCGGCGAGCGCGGCGGTCTCCTCCAGGTCGCGCCGGACGGCGACGATCTGGTCCTGCACGGACTTCACCAGGTCCTTGATCCGGTCGGCGTTCTCGCTGCTGTCGCGGGCGAGGTTGCGGATGTCGGTCGAGACGACGAGGAAGCCCTTGCCGAACTCCCCGGCGCGCGCGGCCTCGATCGAGCCGCTCACGGCCAGCATGTTGGTCTGGATCGAGACGGTCGTGATCGCGTCCACGATCTTGTCGATCCGACGGCCAAGCTGCTCGAGCGCGGTGATCTGCGTGCGCGCGGTGGCGTTGTCGCGCACGGACTGCTCGACGCCCGCGATCATCTTCTCGACGGCCGCGGCGTTCGACTTGAGCGCGACGCTCATCGCCTCGCCCTTCTCGAGCGATTCGACGGCCCGCGCATTGGCGAGCTCGGCGCTCTTCTGGATCTGGACGATGGCGGCGGAGGATTGCTGCGTGGCGGCGGCCTGCTGCTGCGCGCCGCGGCTGATCTGCTCGATCGCGGTCATGATCTCGGCGGCAGCACGGTTGATCTCCTCCACCGCAGCGGACAGTTCCTCCGAGGCGGAGGCGACTTCCTCGGCGCTCTTGGAGATGTCGGTGCTGCTGCGCAGCTCGTCGGACAGCTCGGACAGCTCGGTCGCGGCCTGCTCGGACTGGGCGAGCGCGGTCGTCTGCTGCTCGACCGTCTTCTGCGCTTCCTCGCAGGCGGCGGACTGTTCCTGGGCGGCGGCGGAGATGGCCTCGGCCCCCTTCTGCGCCTCGGCGGCGGCGGCGTCCGATTCCTCGGCGGCCTTCAGGATGTCGCTCGCGCCGTCGAGGATCGCGACGATGTCGGTGCGAAGGGCCTCGAGCTGCACGGTCACCGCTCGGCCGCCTTCGACCTCGGCCTGCGCCGCGGCGCTGGACGCGGCGATGCCCTCGGAGATGACCTTCACGTCACGCTGGATCTGGGCGACGAGGTCCTGGATGTCGCGGGCGCTCTTCTCGCTGGTCTCGGCGAGGGTGCGCACCTCGTCGGCGACCACGGCGAAGCCCTTGCCGTGCTGGCCGGCGCGGGCCGCCTCGATCGCGGCGTTCAGGGCGAGGAGGTTGGTCTGGTCGGCGATGCGCGCGACCGCCTTGACGATCTCGCCGATGTTCGCGGCCTCACGGTCGAGTTCGGCGACCATCGCGACCGAGCCGCCCTGGCGTTCGGCCGCGCGGCCGACGCTCGCGACCGAGCCCGTGATCTGCGCGCTGACCGCGGTCAGCACGTCCTGGAGCGCGGAGGTCTTGCGGCGGGACACGTCGGCGGATTCGGCGGAGGAGCGGATCTGGCCGGCGATGCGCGTCACGGCGCGCTGCGACTGCTCGGCGGCCGAGGCGGCCTCGGCCGCGCCGCTCGAGATCTGGGTCATCGCGCTGCGCAGTTCCTCGCAGGCCGAGGCGGCCTCGGCGATGCCGCTCGAGACCTGCGTGGTGGCCGAGGCGACGCGCTCGGCGGCCTTCTGCTGGCGCGCGAAGGTGCGCTGGCGGCGCTTGGGTTCGGTCGCCGCGGCGGCGCGGCGAGGCGGGGCGGCCGGCGCCCGGACGGGGGTGCGCGCCGGCTCGGCGAAGGACACCGCCTTGCCGTTGGCGTGGCCGTTCAGATGCCCGTTCGCCGGGGCGGACGCAGGCTTGGTCGGAGCGCTGACGAGAGGCATTCCTGGGGGTTCCCTGAAGGTGAGGACAGGCACGGCGTTCGATCGTGTTTTCGAACAATGTTATTAAAGAAGGCTGACCCTTCCGGCAGGTTTGTGCGGCGGCGTGACGAAACGTCGCAGCACGCGCACCAGACAGGGCGCGCGGCGGCAGGATCGAGACGAAGAACGCTGGGCGGCGGGTACGGGCCGGAGCCGGATCAGGGCATTCGAAACGCATCGCGCAGGGTCAGGCGGTCGTCCCCTGGCTTTGACCGGCGCGCGTTCAATCGTGGCAGGATGCGCCGGGCGCTGCCGCGGCCCGTCATGCCGGCGATGGGCTGGCCCGGCCGCGCGGAAGACAGGCCCCGGGCGAGGCCGCGCGGGATCAGGCCGCGCGGTCGAAGCGGGACAGGGCGAAGGGCGCCGGGTCGACGACCGGCGGCGCGCCCGTGGCGAGGTCCGCGGCAAGCCGCCCCGCGCCCGGCCCGATGCCGAAGCCGTGCCCGCTGAAGCCCGCCGCGACGACGAGGCCGGGCAGCGCCTCGACCCGCGAGATGACGGGGACGGCATCGGGCGTGGAATCGATCCAGCCAGCCCAGAGGCGTGCGGCCTGGATGCCGGCCATGTCGGGATAGGCGGCGACGATCTGGCGCAGCGCGGGCTCGACGATCCCGGCCTTGGGCTTCGCCTCCAGCACGCGCATGCGCTCGAACACCGTCGGCCGGTCGAAGGACCAGGCGCCATGCAGCGCGTCGGGTCCCTCGAAGAAGGATCGCCCGAAGCGCAGTTCCACGAGTTTCCAGTTCTTCCGCAGCGCCGGCAGGAAGTCCCGCGCGTAGCGGATGCCGGCCGGCGTCAGTTCCAGCCGCCCGCGCGCCTGGGCCGCGACGAGATAGCCGCCGTCCAGCAGCGGCGTGAGGATGAAATCGGGCGTCCGAAGCGGGCCCGGGCTGACCTGGCGCGCCGGCGTGGTCGCGAAGATCGTCGAATGGACCGAGGATTGCGGCATGCGGATGCCATGCCGGCGCAGGAACATCGACGCCCAGGCCCCGCCCGAGAGCACGACCGCCTGGGTGCGGATGCGCCCCTTCTCGGTGAAGACGCCGGCGATGCGCCCGCCTGTGGTGTCGAGCCCGCGCGCGGCGCAGTTCTGGTGCAGCGTGACACCCAGCGCGCGCGCCGCCTTCGCCAGCGCGGGCGCCGCCATGGCCGGTTCCGCCCGCCCGTCGCGCGGGGAGACGATGCCGCCGATCCACTCCTGCTCGTTGCCGGGCGTGAGGCGCTTCGCCTCCGCCGCGTCGATCATGCGCGCGCCCATCTGGTAGGGCTGCGCCATGTCGAGCCAGGCGCGCCACTCCGCCAGTTCCTTCGGGTCCTTCGTCACATAGACGAGGCCGTCGCGGCGGAAGCCCATGTCGGCGCCAATCTCGGCCGGCAGGCTGTCCCACAGCCCCTGGCTGTGCTGCATCAGCGGGATTTCCCGCTCGTCGCGGTTGAAGGTGCGGCACCAGCCCCAGTTGCGGCTGGACTGCTCGCCCGCGACGACGCCCTTTTCCAGCAGCGCCACCGAGTGTCCTGCCTTGGCGAGGTGATAGGCGGCCGCGACGCCGATGATGCCGGCGCCGATGACGACGACATCCGCCGCCTCGGGCAGGCGGTCGTCGCCGTCGACCGGATCCAGGGCGCGGGTCGCGACCATCAGCCGATGCTCCCCGGATGGCCGGCGCCGCGCGATGGCGGCCGGGCGCACGCAAGGCCTGCTCCGTCCACCCCGATTGAGGCAAGGTTGCGTGTCGCGGGGGCGAGGCGCCGGTTGCTGTACGGGGACATCATGGCCTCCCTCATCGCCGCGCCGGCCGCACCTGTCCAGAGTGAGCCGGACCATCGCAGCCGCCATCCCCCCCTCCCCGGCGCGGCCGATCCGGCGTCCGGGGTTCGCCGCTCCCGCATGGCGCGATGGCGACCGGAAGGTTGACACGCCCCCGCCCGCCGCTACGCCTTGCCCCAACGTAGCAGGAGGACGCCATGGCGCGACATCTCAAGAAGGGCCGCGATGCCGAGGCGCGCGCCGAGGACGACGCGAAGGTCCGCGCGACGGTCGAGGGCATCCTCGCCGACATCGCCGCGCGCGGCGACGCCGCGGTGCGGGAGATGTCGATCCGCTTCGACAAGTGGGACCGCACGGATTTCCGCCTGACGGATGCCGAGATCCGCGACTGCCTGTCCCAGCTTTCGGCCCGCGACCTGGACGACATCCGCTTCGCGCAGGAACAGGTGCGCAACTTCGCGCAGCACCAGAAGGACGCGCTGCGCGACATCGAGGTCGAGACGCTGCCCGGCGTCGTGCTCGGCCACAGGAACATCCCGGTCAATTCCGTCGGCTGCTACGTGCCGGGGGGCAAGTATCCGCTGCTCGCCTCGGCGCATATGTCGGTCGTCACGGCGAAGGTCGCGGGGTGCAAGCGCATCGTCACCTGCGCCCCGCCCTTCGAGGGCCGGCCCGCGCCCGCCATCGTG
Source organism: Roseomonas nitratireducens (assembly GCF_017813355.1). GTDB lineage: Bacteria > Pseudomonadota > Alphaproteobacteria > Acetobacterales > Acetobacteraceae > Neoroseomonas > Neoroseomonas nitratireducens. Next base: position 135,336 of record NZ_JAGIYZ010000006.1, on the reverse strand, counting down.
GCGGCGCAGCACCTGGCGGGGGCGGATGTGATCTACTGCCTGGGCGGCATCCAGGCGGTCGGCGCGATGGCGCTCGGCACGCAGACCATCGAGCCGGTGGACATGCTGGTCGGCCCCGGCAACGCTTTCGTCGCGGAAGCCAAGCGGCAGCTCTACGGCCGCGTCGGGATCGACCTGTTCGCCGGGCCGACCGAGACGCTGGTGATCGCGGACGAGACGGTGGACGGCGAGCTCTGCGCCACCGACCTGCTCGGCCAGGCGGAGCACGGCCCCAATTCCCCCGCCATCCTGCTGACCAATTCCGAGAAGCTGGCGCGCGAGACCATGGCCGAGGTCGAGCGCCTGCTCGCCATCCTGCCGACGGCGGGCATCGCGCGGCAGGCCTGGGAGGACTACGGCGAGGTCATCGTCTGCGACAGCGAGGAGGAGATGGTGCGCGAGGCCGACCGCATCGCATCCGAGCATGTGCAGGTCATGACGCGCGACCCGGACTACTTCCTCGCGCACATGACGAACTACGGCGCGCTCTTCCTCGGGCCGCGCACCAATGTCTCCTACGGCGACAAGGTCATCGGCACCAACCACACCCTGCCGACGAGGAAGGCGGCGCGCTACACGGGCGGGCTCTGGGTCGGCAAGTTCCTCAAGACCGTCACCTACCAGCGCGTGCTGACCGATGCGGCGAGCGCGATGATCGGCGAATACTGTTCCCGGCTGTGCATGCTGGAAGGCTTCGCCGGCCATGCCGAGCAGGCGAACATCCGCGTGCGCCGCTATGGCGGGCGCAACATCCCCTACGCGACCGCGGCGGACTGAGCGATGGACCTGCCGAGGACGCCATCCTTCCGCCTGGACGGCAAGCGGGCGCTGGTCTCCGGCGCGGGGCGCGGCATCGGGCTGGCCGCCGCCGCGGCGCTGGCCGATGCGGGGGCGCATGTCACGCTGCTCTCCCGCACCGCGCGGGAGATCGAGGAGGCGGCGGCGGCGATCCGCGCGCGCGGCGGGGCGGCCGGCACGCTGGTGCTCGACGTGCTGGACGCGGACGCCGCCGCGCGCGCCATCGCCGAATGCGAGCCCTTCGAGGTGCTGGTGAACAACGCCGGCACCAACCGGCCCAAGCCCTTCGCCGACGTCACGCATGACGATTTCGACGCGGTGATGGACCTGAATGTCCGCGCCGCCTTCTTCCTCGCGCAGGCGGTGGCACGGCGGCTGCTGGCGGCCGGGCGCGGCGGGTCGATCATCAACGTATCGTCCCAGATGGGCCATGTCGGCGCGGCGAACCGGACGATCTACTGCGCGTCCAAATGGGCGATCGAGGGGCTGACCAAGGCGATGGCGGTGGAACTCGCCCGGCATGGCATCCGCGTGAACACGCTCGGCCCCACCTTCATCGAGACGCCGCTGACGAAGCCCTTCTTCGACGACGCCGCCTTCAAGGCCAGCGTGCTGACGAAGATCAAGCTCGGCCGCATCGGCCAGGTCGAGGACCTGATGGGCGCGATCCTGTTCCTCGCCTCCGACGCCTCGGCGCTGATGACCGGCTCGGCGCTGGTGGTGGATGGCGGCTGGACGGCGGACTGAACCCGTTCAGGACGGGCGCAGCCCGGCGAGCTGCGCCGCGCGGCGGGCGTTGTCGAGTTCCTGCGCGAGGAAGGCGGCGAAGCCTTCCGGCGTGCGCTGCGCGGGCGCGCTCGGCACGGCGCCGACCTCGGCGATGCGCGACACCACGCCCGCATCCTCCAGCGTCGCGAGCAGGGCGCGGCTGAGCGCCGCCGTCACATCGGCCGGCACGCCGGCCGGGGCGAGCAGCCCGCCATAGCTGCCGGCGGTGAAGCCGGGCAGCCCCGCCTCGATGAAGGTCTGCACGCCGGGCAGGACGGGCGAGCGCTCCATCGCCGCGATCGCCACGATCGGCGCCGATCCGTCGCGATGCTGCGGCAGGGCGGAAGGCAGTTCCACCATGCCGGCATCGACCGTGCCGTTGATCAGGTCCGGGATCATCGCGCTGCCGCCGCGATAGGGCACGTGGGTGGCGCGCACATTCGCCCCGGCCATCACCAGTTCCAGGGCGAGATGCGCCGCACTTCCGCTGCCGGGCGTGGCCACCGTCACCTGCCCCGGCCGCGCGCGCATCAGCGCCAGCAGGTCGGTCAATGAGCGCGCCGGCGTCCGCGCGCCCACCTGGCAGATCATCGGCAGGATGCCGACCAGGCCGATGGGGCGGAAGTCGCGCAGCACGTCGTAGGGGATATTGGCCTGCAGCACCGGGTTCGCGGTGAGCGGCCCGCCGGCGCCGAACAGCAGCGTGTAGCCATCCGCCGTCGCCTTGGCGACGAATTCGGCGCCGACGCTGCCGCCCGCGCCGGTGCGGTTCTCGATGACCATCGGCCGGCCGAGCCGCTCGGCCATCTGCGCGGCGAGGATGCGCGCGAGGATGTCGGTGTTCCCGCCCGCGGCGAAGGGCACGATCACGCGGATGGGCCGGTCGGGATAGGCCGCGAGCGCGGGCCTGTGCAGCGCGATAAGCGCGGGTGTCGCGAGCAGCAGGCGGCGTGACAGCATGGCAATTTCCCCATCCGGCATCTGCGGCCGTTGGCGGCAGCCTTGCATCGGGGGGGCCGCGCCGCAATGGTGCGCGCCTGCCGCGGCATCGCGGCCGATCGAAGGGACGGGAACGGATGGAACAGCGGCGACTTGGACGGACCGGAATCATGGTCTCGGTCCTCGGCTACGGGTGCGGCGCGATCGGCGGGCTCATGGTCAAGGGCACGGCGGCCGAGCAGGACCGCGCCATCGGCCGCGCCATCGACCAGGGCGTCACCTATTTCGACACCGCCGCCGCCTATGGGGATGGCGTGTCGGAGACGAATCTCGGCCGCGCGCTGAAGGCGCTGGGCGCCAAGGTCACGGTCGGCACCAAGGTGCGCATCCGCGGCGAGCAGCGCGACGACATCGGCGGCGCCATCGTCGCCTCGGTGGAAGCGAGCCTCGCGCGGCTGGGGCGCGACAGCGTCGACATCCTGCACCTGCACGAGCCCATCACGCGCGACGGCGCGCCGCCAACCTTCACCGCCGACGCCATCCTGCACGACGCGGTGCCCGTGCTGCAGCGGCTGCGCGATGCGGGGAAGTTCCGCCACTACGGCATCACCGGCCTGGGCGAGGCGCCCGAGATCCGCCGCGTGCTGGAACAGGGCGGCTTCGCGACGGCGCAGATGCCTTACAACATCCTCAACCCGAGCGGCCTCGCGCCGCTGCCGGCGGGCTCGGCCATGCCGGACCTGGGCGGCTGCATCCGGCACGCGGCCTCGATCGACGTCGGTGTCATGGCGATCCGCATCCTGGCCGGCGGCGCGCTCAGCGGTAGCGAGGCGCGCAGCCCGCTCGGCGTGCCCTCGGTCGCGCCGATCGCCTCCGGCGCGTCCTATGCCGCGGATGTTGCCGCGGCGCGGCGGCTGATGCCGGTGATCGAGGCCGGGCACGCGGCCGACCTGGTGGAACTCGCGCTGCGCTACGCGGCGATGCCGCGGGAGATCCCGACGGTGCTGGTCGGCACCTCGAGCATCGCGGAACTCGACCACGCGGTCGCCGCGATCAACAAGGGACCGCTGCCGGCCGAGGCGCCGGCGATGATCGCGGCGATCCAGGCGGGCTGACGCGCCGGGCGGCACCGTCCCCGGCGAAGCGATGGGGGGTCGGTGCGCAACCGCGATCCGATGCCGGGGCGCGGCCCGGGCGCGCGCTTGCGTTGCGATGCGCTCGACCGTGCCGGTCGCCTGGCCACGGCATGCGATCCGATCAGCCGTCCCCGGCCGATCGAAGATGGCTCTAGGACGACGGAAGCGACGGACTGATCTGCGTCCAATCCAACAACTTCATGATGTTCTTGAAGCTTCCATCCGGCATCCGCACGTAATGGTCGCCGGATTCGATCATCCTGTTGTTGATCGCGAGGCCGGCGCTCTTGCTTGTGCAATACGCCTCCAGGACCGTGCCGTCCTTGTAGATGAACTCGAACTTGTCGTCGGTGCGCTTGATCATGACGACATCGCGAATGCGTATGAGTTGGAAAAGGGTCTGATTGTAGGGATTGCCCCGCGGGTTCGGGTTCATCGCGACCACGGTTGGCAGCGCGGCATAGGCGGCCGGATTGTGCCGCGCCACATGCAGGTTCAGCAGGTAGATGGCGTAGACCGTCCGCGAGACCGAGGAGGTGCTGCCGAAGGCGCGGTCGAACCGTCCATCGACGAGGACCTTGTTGCCAAGCGCCGCCATGTCCTTCTGGAACGTGCTGATCCAGGCATTGGTCGCGGGGCCGCCCCAGCCATCCATCGCAAGGCCGCCCGCGCGCGACCCGTAGTAGGCGCGCAGCAGGTACTGCACGAGCCGGACGTCGCCGCGCTCGTTCACGCCATTGGCGCCGACCGACTGCTCGATGTTGAAGAGGGCCGCCTCGCCCGCCCCGAAGCCCACGACATCGACATACGCCATCCCGCTCGATCCTTCACGGCTCCGGGAGACCGTGACCACCGCGCGACTGATGCGCAAATCGAATAGTCTCGCCATCGGTGCGATGGATCACACCCCGCGCGATCGAGGCCGGTCGGGACGTGTGCGCGAGGCGCCGGCGCGCAACGGGATGATGGGCTGACGCGCCCGGGAAGGCCCGGCAACACGCCGGGGCTCACGCGATGGCGGTCGTGGCCAGGCGCGCGCCGACCCCGCCGCGCGACGTCACAGGCACGCCGCGGGCAGCCCGAGGGCCTCGCACAAGGCCAGGGACGCCGCCTCGCCCTCCCGGTCCGCGGTGCGCAGCAGGTCCAGGAAGGCTTCCTCCGCCTCGCCGAGCGCGCGGTTCCTCAGCCGCACGATCCCCGGATGGATCGACACCCAGGGTTCGCGCCACGCCAGGGCGACCACCTCGCCCGCCTGCAGCGCGGGCGCGGCGATGGCGAGCGTCACGGCCGCCACGGCGTCGGAATGCGGCAGGGCGCGCAGCGCGACGGTCGGGCTTTCGTGGATCAGCGCCGGGAACGCCGCATGGGAACGGCCGGCCGCCCGCGCCTCGGCGCGCGCCGCGGCGATGGGTGCCTGCACCGCCGTGGGGATCCGCCCGATCAGGATGAACGGAAAGGACACGATGTCGGCCAGCCCGATCGCCCTCTGCCCCGCGAGCGGATGCCCCGGTCGGACAACGAAGACGCCCGGCTGCGGCTGCAGCGGCTCGACGACCAGCCCCTCGCCCATCTCCGGGCCGAAGCCCCGCAGGTCGAGCAGCCCGAGCGACGCCTCGCGCTCATGCACCGCGCGGGGCACCTCGGCCCAGTTCGACGAGACGAGCCGCACGCGCACCTGGGGATAGAGCGACAGCATGCGCGACGCCGCCGTGATGCAGAGCGTCTCGGCGATGTAGGCGCCGGCGGCGATGTTGAGGTCGCGCACCTGGTCCCCGCGCGCATCGGACGCATGGCGGCCGAGCCGGTCCAGCCGGTCGAGGATGTCGACGGAATCCGTCACTACCGCGCGGCCCAGGTCGGTCATCGTCACGCCGCGCGGGCTGCGCTCGAAGAGCGGGCCGCGCAGCCGCGCCTCCAGCGCCGCGAGCTGACGCGTGAGCGCTGGCTGCGTGATGCCCAGGACGCGCGCGGCCCGGACCAGGCTGCCATGCTCTTGGATCGCCCGCACCATCCGCAGGTCGCGGACCTCGAACATATGCCTCCATGAGCAAGCGAAGATTGCCGAAGCGGCATTGGGCACCGCCGCCAGGGGGATGGCAACATGCGCTGACAAGAACGTGAGGGAGGAGGCAGGCATGGGAAACGCCGCAGCCGCCGCCCCGGTCCCGCTGGACCGGGCAGTGCCGGGCGCCATGGTGCCCATCCCCGGCGGCACCTTCCTGATGGGGTCGGACCATCACTATCGCGAGGAACAGCCGCAGCATTTCGCGCGCGTCGGCGCCTTCGAGATGGACGCGACGACGGTCACGAACGCCCAGTTCGCTGCCTTCGTCGCCGCGACGGGGCATGTGACGGTCGCCGAGCGGCCGCTCGACCCGGCGCTCTACCCGGGTGCGGATTCCGCCATGCTGGTGCCCGGCGCGCTCGTCTTCCGCATGACGGACGGGCCGGTCGACACGCGCGACGTCTCCAACTGGTGGCACTGGACGCCCGGCGCCCATTGGCGCGCGCCGGAAGGCCCGGGCAGCAGCATCGAGGGGCGGGAGGACCACCCGGTCGTCCAGGTCGCCTTCGAGGATGCCGAGGCCTATGCGCGCTGGGCCGGCAAGCAATTGCCGACCGAGGCCGAGTGGGAATTCGCCGCGCGCGGCGGGCTCGAGGCCGCGGAATTCGCCTGGGGCGACGAGCTCGCGCCGGGCGGCGTCCACCTCGCGAACACCTGGCAGGGCCCCTTCCCCTGGCGCAACTTCGCCGCCGACGGCTTCGAGCGGACCTGCCCCGTGCGCTCCTTCCCGCCCAATCCCTACGGCCTGTTCGAGGTGTGCGGGAATGTCTGGGAATGGACCACCGACTGGTGGGGCACGCGGCACGCGGCCGATCCGTCCAAGCCGTGCTGCGCGCCGCTCAATCCGCGCGGCCCGGCGGTCGAGGGATCCTTTGACCCGGCCCAGCCGGCCATCCGCATTCCGCGCAAGGTGGTGAAGGGCGGCTCCTTCCTCTGCGCGCCGTCCTATTGCCGGCGCTACCGCCCGGCCGCGCGCCACGCGCAGATGGTGGAAACCGGCATGAGCCACATCGGCTTCCGCTGCATCCGCCGCCAGACCACGCAACACGCAGACGAGGACAGGACATGAGCCAGAACGGAAACGGCCAATCGCGCCGCGGCATGCTGCTCGGGGGCGCCGCCGGGCTCGCCGCCGGCACGCTGCCGGGGGGTGCCACGCTCGCGCAGACGACGCGGCCCGCCGCGCCCGCCGCTACCGCGCCCGCCGCCGCCGCGCAGGGCCGGCCGAACATCCTGGTCATCTTCGGCGACGATGTCGGCTGGTCCAACATCTCCGCCTACAACATGGGGATGATGGGCTACCGCACGCCCAACATCGACCGCATCGCGCGCGAAGGCGCGATGTTCACCGACCACTACGCCGAGAATTCCTGCACCGCCGGCCGCTCGGCCTTCATCACCGGCCAGAGCCCGATCCGCACCGGCCTGTCGAAGGTCGGCCTGCCCGGCGCGGCCGAGGGCATGCGGCCCGAGGACCCGACCATCGCCGGCCTGCTCAAGCCGCTCGGCTATGCCACGGGCCAGTTCGGCAAGAACCACCTCGGCGACCGCGACGAGCACCTGCCGACGATGCACGGCTTCGACGAGTTCTTCGGCAGCCTCTACCACCTGAACGCCGAGGACGAGCCCGAGAACCCCGACTACCCGCGCGACCCGGAGTTCCGCCGGCAGTTCGGTCCGCGCGGCGTGCTCAAGACCTGGGCGAACCCGGACGGCACGCAGCGCATCGAGAACACCGGCCCGCTGACGATGAAGCGGATGGAGACGGTGGACGAGGAGTTCCTCGCCGGCGCGCTCGACTTCATCGACCGCGCGCACCGCGCGAACCGGCCCTTCTTCACCTGGTTCAACTCGACGCGGATGCACATCTGGACGCGGCTGAAGCCCGAGAGCCGCGGCGTCACCGGGCTCGGCGTCTATGCCGACGGCATGGTCGAGCATGACGGCCATGTCGGCCAGCTGCTGAAGAAGCTCGACGACCTCGGCATCACGCAGAACACCATCGTCATCTACACCACGGACAACGGCGCCGAGGTGATGAGCTGGCCCGACGGCGGCAACACCCCGTTCCGCGGCGAGAAGGCGACGGCCTGGGAAGGCGGCTTCCGCGCGCCCTGCGCGATCCGCTGGCCGGGCCGCATCCAGCCGGGGCAGGTGATCAACGACATCGTCTCCCTGCAGGACTGGCTGCCGACGCTGATGGCCGCGGTCGGGGAGCCGGAGATCAAGCAGAAGCTGCTGGCCGGCCACCAGGCGGGCGCGCGGACCTACAAGGTGCATCTCGATGGCTACAACCAGTTGCCGCTGCTGACCGGCGCCGGTCCCGGCGCGCGGCAGGAGATGTTCTACTTCACCGACGACGGCGACCTTGCTGCGCTGCGCCACGGCAACTGGAAGGTGCATTTCCTGATCCAGGAGAACCACGGCTTCGGCGTCTGGGAACGCGGCTTCACGCCGCTGCGCCTGCCGATGCTGTTCAACCTGCGATCCGATCCCTTCGAGCGGGCGACCGAATCCTTCGAGCACAATCGATGGCGGGTCGAGCGCGCCTTCGCGCTCGTGCCCGCGCAGGCCTTCGTCGCGCGCTTCCTGGCCACCTTCCGCGACTTCCCGCCACGGCAGGCGCCCGGCAGCTTCAGCCTCGGCGATGCGATGAACCGCCTGCGGCAGGGCGCCGCCAGCCGGTGATCGTCATGGACCGCCGCCGCCATCTCCTCGGCGGCGGCGGACATGAAGGCCGGCGGGCATGGGGAGCCCGCCGGCCGTGGCGACCAGCGCGACGACCGGTCGCGCCTGTTTGCGGAGGAATGAGCATGCGCCACATCGCACGCGGGCCGTGCCGGCCATGAGGACGCTGCGCCGCGCGCTGCTCGACGGCGCGATGGTGGTGCTGCCGCTCGGCGCCGTCGCGCTGCTCGTCCTTGGCATCGTCCACAAGCTGCAGGAGGCGGCGGACCCGCTGTCGCGGCACTATGGCCACCCGGCCATCGTCGCGGTCGTACTGCTGGTCGTGCTCTGCCTGCTGATCGGCGTGCTGGTGCGTTCCGCACCCGGCGGCTGGGCGCGCCGCAGGCTCGAAGGCGCGCTGTTCGAGCGCATCCCCGGCTACCGCCTGGTGAAGGCCTTCTCCGGCGACGGGCCGCTGGCCGAAGGCGGCGCCCGCGCGCTGAAGCCCGCGCTGGCCGAGATCGAGGACGGGCTGTGCCCGGCGTTCGTGATGGACACCTTCGCCGATGGCCGGCTGCTGGTCTTCGTGCCCGGTTCGCCGGCGCCGATGTCGGGCGCGCTCTATGTCTTCGCGGCGGACCGCGTGCGGTACCTCGACGTGCCGCTGCTGCCGTTCATGAAGGCGATTTCGTCCTGGGGCCTCGGCCTGCGGGAGATGATCGAGGCCGAGGAAGCGCGGCAGGCTTAGCGAGGGGGGACGGACCCTGCATCGGCCTGCGACCAAAGCGGGAGAGCGATGCAGGGGCTTGCGACTTCGTCGAGGACCGGACGCGGGATGACCGCAGGTTCAGGATCCCGCGCGTGGTCGATGCCGAAGGCGATCCGCGATGCGCCGAACCGGCGCGCGGACCTTGTCCCGTTCGTCGACGACGGCCGCATCGGGTTCGTGACCTCCGGCGTCGAGCGCGCCGAGGCCCGGGCCGCCAGCGCCGCGTTGATCGAGACCGGGAAGCTCAGCCAGGTCGATCCGCGTGCCGGGCGAAGACACCTCAGGCCTGACCCGCCCCGGTTCCTCGGGCCCACGCCAAACAGGAGGGCCGTTTGCCCCGCGCTCGGCAGTCACCGGACGCCGGCGACCGTCGCCAGGGCTTCGCGCATCGGTGCGTCCGACACGGCCATCATGCCGTGGAACGGTCGATCGAGTTCGAGAACAAGCAGCAGCGCGCTGGCCACCGCGGCGCTGCCCAGCACCATCGCGCCGATCGCCAGCCTATCGGGCTGGCCGTAGAGGCCCGCCAGCAGGAACAGGAAGACAAACCACAGCACCAGCATCACGACCACCTGCACCTGGATCGCACCGCCATGCTCGGCCGTGGCAAGCGTCGCTCGGGTGCGGGCCAGGGTGACCACCTGGCCCTGCGCCTGCCCCTGGAGGAAGGCCTGGCCGGGCGTCGCCGCCTCGAGCCGCATGACCATGTCGAGCATGTTCGGGCCTGGCGGCATCGTCATTCGCCTGGCCTCGCCCGCCCAGATCTCGTTGATCGAGTGTTCGATCGACCCGTGGAGCACGCGCCTCACCTCCGCCGCCTCGGGCCCGAACTGCGCCAGCGCGCGGTCGAGCACGATCACCTCGGCCGCCATGCGCCGGACCTGCTCGCTTTGGCTGCGGTAGTGGTCCGTCGCGCCGGCCACGAGAAGCCCCAGCACCAGCGCGGAGATCGAGGCGACGATGCCCTGGGTGAAGCGCACCATGTCACGCACGGGCTCGGCCTTCTGCGTCTCGTGCGGACGCAGCGCGAGGCCGAGAAACCCAGCGCCGGTGATGAAGACGAAGGCCAGGACGGCGATGGACAGGGGCGTCATGCGCTCGAACCTTTTCCCGAGGAGTGACCGAACGGGCCGCTTCGGCCGTGCCGCGGGATGCCGTCCGGAAGCACGGGCGACCTGCCTTCGGCGGGCGGGCGATCCACGAACGCGCCAAGGCCCGGTCGCGGCGAACACTCGACGGCGGCGTCGACGGTCGCTGCGCGCCGCCGGACATCGACGCCCGCATCCCGCCTGACACGGACAGGGGCTTGGCCGTCGGGGGCGATCGGCGCCGCGACGGCCGCGCACGCGATGGACCGCCCCCGCCGTTCCGGCCCGAGGGCGGCGCGCAGGCCGCGTCGAACGGGAGGCCGGCGATCCCGTCCCATGCGGCTTCCAGGATGTCTTCCGATCGGGCGAGGCGCGTGCACCCCTTCGGCCTCCCTGCGTCCGTCCTCGAAGCGACAACCCTAGACGCCGCGAGGCCGCGCGGTATGTGCGGGGCGTATCCGAAATCGGCACCGACCCTGCCACGCCCGTCACGGCGCGCGAGCCTCAAGGCCGCCCTTCCTTGCAGGACTCACGAAGGCGTGGGCTAATTCGGGGCAAGCGCCGGCGTTGCCTCTTCACGAAGGCCCCCGCGCCGACCTTGCCGGGGGACGCGCGGCATGAGCACCTTGAACCATCCGGCCCCCGCAGCCGGCCTGATGCACAGTTTCGCCGAACCGGACCGCTTCTCCGCCGCGCTTCTCGGCGGAGAATTCGAGATCACGCCCCTGCATGACGAGCCCTTCTCGGCGACGCTCCGCGTGCTGAGGGTTGGCGACCTTGTCGTGCAGCACGCCGACACCTCGGCGCATGTCACGCGCGGCGGCATTGCGTCCGGCATCGCGGTTCTCATGCTGAACATGCAGATCACGGATCGCCCGGCGCGGGTGAACGGCGTGGAGGTGGGGAGAACGGACGCGGTCCTGGCCACGGGCGGCGCCGAGATCGCCGGGCACACCCCGCGACGGCTGCGCTGGGCAGCCCTCGCGCTGCCGCTCTCGCTGCTCGAGGAACTGGCCGAAATCGCAGCCCCGGATGTGCACGTGCCGGGCGCGGTCAGCGGGGTGGCGCTGCCGCCCGACCGGGCGGCGCGCCTGGTCTCCGCCCTGTCGGCGGCGGGCGAGTTTGCGGAACGCCTGCCGGAGCGGCTGCACAAGCCCGATTGCGCGGCCGGCCTCGCCATGGCGCTGCGCGACGAGATCGCCGGCGCCTTGACCGCCGAGGCAGCCTTCAGGCCGCGCCCGCGCGCCGTGGGCCAGGCGCTGCGCCTCGTCCGGGAAGCCGAGACTTTCATGGAAGCGCGGGTGGCACGGCCGGTCTACACGGAGGAATTGTGCGCGGCGCTGGGCGTCTCGGCGCGGCGCCTGCACGACGCGTTCCGCGCGGCGCTGGGAACGAGCCCGCACGCGCACCTGAAGTCCCGCCGCCTGACGCTGGCGCGCCGGGCCCTGCAGCGCCAAGCGAACGGCCCGGAATTGGTGAAGTCCGTCGCCCTCGGCCACGGCTTCTGGCACCTCGGTCACTTCGCGCGCGACTACCGGGCGTTGTTCGGGGAACTGCCCTCGGAAACGCTCGCCACGGCCGGCACCCGGGCTGGGCCGGGGTGCGAAGGCGCCTGACCCGTCCGCCCGGTCGCGCCAACGCCACCGGCAGCGACGCGCGGCTTGCCGAATTTGGATAGCGCGCCCCGGGGACGACGCGCGATGCCTGGCGCATGCTGCGGGCGGGAGACGGGACACGCGCGCGACGCGCGTAGGCCTGCCTTGCTGATCTGGAAGAAGGAAACGCCCGATGAGACTCCTCGGAGTGCTCGCGACCGGGGCCGTGGTCACGGCCTTCGCCTTCGGCTTCTGCGCCCCAGGTGCGGTGGCGCAACAGATCCGCGGCGCCCCTGGCGCGCCGGACGCGCTGATGACGCCGAATCCATTCAGCCTGCCAGGCCCGACGCCGCCGTTCACCGGCACGATCATGCCCAATGCGGGCGACAGCCGGACCGCCTGGCCGCCGCAGGTCATGCCGCCGGAAGGCGCGCCCAACGTGCTGGTGATCCTGACCGACGATGTCGGCTTCGGCGCGCCATCGACCTTCGGTGGGGTCATCCCGACGCCGGCGCTCGACCGCGTGGCGGAAGCGGGGCTGCGCTACACGCAATTCCATACCACCGCGCTCTGTTCGCCGACGCGCGCCGCGCTGCTGACGGGGCGCAACCACCACTCCGTCGGTTCGGGCGTGATCTCGGAACTGACGACCGGCTTCCCGGGCTACAATTCGATCATCCCGCCGGAGACGGCGCATGTCGCGGCGACGCTGCGGCAGACCGGCTACGCCACCGCATGGTTCGGCAAGAACCACAACGTGCCGACCTGGGAATCAAGCCCTGCCGGCCCCTTCACCAACTGGCCGACAGGCCAGGGCTACGACTACTTCTACGGCTTCGTCGGCGGCGACACGAGCCAGTGGCAGCCGGGCAACCTGTTCCGCAACACCACGCCGATCCACCCCAATGTGGGCGCCAGGCCGGACTGGAACCTGACCACGGCGATGGCCGACGACGCCATCGACCACATCCGTCTGATCACCTCGGTCGCACCGAACCGGCCATGGTTCATCCACTACGCCCCGGGGGGCACGCACGCGCCGCACCACCCGACCCGCGAATGGGCGGAACGCTTCCGCGGCCAGTTCGACGCGGGGTGGGATGTGATGCACCGGCGCATCTTCGAGAACCAACGGCGTCTCGGCGTCATTCCCGCCAATGCGCAATTGCCGCCCCTGCCGGACTTCATCCCGCGCTGGGAAAGCCTGACCGACAACCAGCGCCGGCTCTATGCGCGGCAGATGGAGATCTACGCGGCCTATCTCGCCTACACCGACCATGAGATCGGGCGCGTCATCCAGGCCGTCGAGGATGCCGGCCAGATCGACAATACGCTGATCATCTATATCAGCGGCGACAACGGCGGCAGCGCGGAGGGCGGGCCGGACGGGACGGTGAACGAGGTGGCCTGGTTCAACGGCCTGCTGTTCAGCGCCGACCAGATGATGCCCTTCCTCGATGCCTGGGGCACCGACCGCACCTACAACCACATGGCGATCGGCTGGACCTTCGCGCTGAACTCCCCCTATCGCTGGACCAAGCAGATCGCTTCGCACCTGGGCGGCACGCGCAACGGCATGGCGATCTCCTGGCCGCGGCGCATCGCCGACCGCGGCGGCATCCGCCACCAGTTCCACCACGTGATCGACGTGGTGCCGACCATCCTGGAGGCCGCCGGCATCCCAGCCCCCACGATGGTCAACGGCATCGCGCAGCGCCCGATCGAAGGCCTCAGCATGGCCTACACCTTCGACGCGGCGAACCGCGACGTGCCGACGCGCCGGCGGACCCAGTATTTCGAGATCATGGGCAACCGGGCCATCTACCACGATGGCTGGATGGCCAGCACGACGCCGCCCGTGCCGCCCTGGGATTCACAGTCGCCCAAGCCGTCCGATGTGCTGAACGGCTACACCTGGGAACTCTACAACCTCACTGATGATCCGACGCAGATGAACGACCTGGCGGCGCGCGAGCCCGCAAGGCTGCGCATGATGCAGGAGATCTTCCTGATGGAGGCGACGCGCTACCAGGTCCTGCCGCTCGACAACAGCGCGCTGACGCGGCTGATCTCTGCCCGGCCGGGCCCGGCGGCGGGGCGGCGGCAGTTCACCTACAACGGCCCGGTCTCCGCCATCCAGGGCAGTGCCGCGCCGAGCCTGCTGAACCGCTCCTACCGGATCACCGCGGAGATCGAGGTGCCTGAGGGCGGGGCGAACGGCGTGCTGGTGACGCAGGGCGGGCGCTTCGCCGGCTATGGCTTCTATCTGCAGCAGGGCCGGCCGGTCTTCACCTGGAACTTCCTCAATGCCGCGCGCCATCGCTGGGAAGGGCCCGCCGCGCTGCCGCCCGGCCGCCACACGCTGGTCTTCGACTGGCAGATGCAGCCGCAGGGCCTGCCCTTCGGCCGCGGCGGAACGGGCACGCTGACGGTCAACGGCACGCAGGTCGCCCAGCAGGCGCTGCAGACCACGCTGCCCTTCACCCTCGCCTGGGACGAGACCTTCGATGTCGGGCTCGATACCGGTACATCCGTCGACGACCGCGACTACACCTCGCCCAACCCCTTCACCGGGCGGATCGCACGGCTGACGATCGACCTGGGCGACAGCACGGTCACGCCGGCCGCGCTGCGCCTGCTGCAGGAGGAGATGGAGCGGCGCGAGAGGGCATCCGCACCGGCGGCCACGCCGGCGGCGCGTCGCAACTAGGATCGGCGGTTCCGCGCGGCCCCGGCGGGTTGCCGCGGGCCGCGCGCGTGACGGCATCTCAGCAAAGGCCACGACATGAAGCGTAACCATTGGCGGCTCGGCGCCGCGGCCACGGTGCTCGCCGTCGGCATCGGCACCGGCGCCGCGGCGCGGGACACCGGCCTTCGTCCGGGCTGGAGCTTCGAGGTCGCGCCCTATGCCTGGCTCCCCTCGGTCGACGCGAACCTGCGCTACTCGCTTCCGCCGGGCATCGGCGGATCGGCGGACGTCAAGGCGGATGCCGCCGACTATTCCGCGCAGTTCAACTTCGCCATGGCCGTCGGGGCGACCGTTCGCTACGACCGGTTCACGCTGCTGACGGACATCATGTATGTCAGCGCCGATGCGGGTGCGAGCCGCGTCGAAGGCGCCGACATCATCGGCGTCGGTCGCAACCCGATCTCGAGCAGCGTCAACGTCTCGGGCAGCACCAACCTCAAGACGACGCTCTGGACCCTTGCGGCCGGCTACACGCTGGCGACGGGCAGCTGGGGCAATGTCGATGTGCTGGCAGGCTTCCGCTACCTCGGGGTCGAGGCCACGACCGACTACAACCTCGCGGTCACGCTGCTCGGGCCACGCGGCAATGCGGGGCCGAGCTTCGGTGGCGTCGGCCGGGTGTCCGGCCGCGACGATATCTGGAACGGCATCTTCGGCGTGCGCGGACGCATCAACATCGCGCAGAGCGGCTTCTTCGTTCCCTACTACCTCGATATCGGCGCGGGGGATTCGAACCTCACCTGGCAGACCTTCGCGGGCATCGGCTACCAGAGCGGATGGGCCGGCGTGCAGCTCGGCTGGCGCTACATGTCCTACGACCAGGGCCGCAGTTCGCTGGTGCAGGACATGACCATGAGCGGCGCGTATCTGGCGGTGAATTTCAGCTTCTAGGTGTTCAGGCCCGGCGCTCTCGTGGCGGCCGGGGCCTTCAATCTTGCGGCGCGCGGCGCTGCCACGGGCAGATGACGCGCACGCGGCGGGTGGAGCCCGCGCCTGGCTCGGCCGCGTCGGCTCCAAGCACGCGTCCACCCGCCCCGGGCAGTCGGGCGCCAGACGTGTGGTCCGATGCGAGACCATCGCGGGCGAGATTGCGATGCGGTGCGGGGGGCATGGGGTCTTGCTGGGCCGAAAGGCGCCGAAACCTCAGCCGTTGGCGTCCCCCGTGCGACGAACCAGAGAACTGGTGCGAATGCGTAGCGATGGGAGCGTAGGAGATCAGACGCGTACGGAAGACTCGAATCATGTGTCGCCCCGCCCGAACGCTGGCTCGACATGCTGCGGCCGCCGCAGGAGGTTGATCCCGTCGATCCGCGGACCAGGGCCCGGATGAATGCGATGGTCGGGGCGGGGTTGTTCAGCATCGAAAGGGTGGAAGCGGTGCTGCCCTAACCGGCGCCCTGCAAGGCGAGAGGCATGCCGGCCGCGTCGCTACGTCGGGCACGCTCGCGGCTCTCGGCTAGGCCGATACCGGCCAGCCTGGTGGGCAGCAGCGGGTTCGCCGCCATCCTCGCCACCGCCCTCGATCCGCCCGGCCGTGCGGCGTCTCCGGCGGTCCCCGGGCTTCCGGGGTGGGGTCCCCAACTCCAGTGCCATCACCATGGCGCGTCACCGCAAGATGACGCCGGCGACGGCGCCCCGCTTCGTTCCTTAGCCGCCGGGGCTGTCCCGCATGACGTATCCCATCAGATCGCCCACGTTGCGCTCCAGATCCCGGATGATTTCCTTGACGACGTCTCCGATGGAGATCACGCCCACGACCTTGCCCGCGTCCAGCACCGGCAGATGGCGAAAGCCGCGCGCAGCCATCATCGTCATGCAGCCTTCGAGACGGTCGTCAGGCTTCACCGTCACCGGGTTACGCGTCATCACCTGGCTCACCGGCGTCTGCTTCGCATCGAGCCCGGGCAGCAGCACCTTGATGGCGCAGTCACCCTGGGTGACGATACCGACCAGAACGTCGTCATCGATGACCAGCACCGACCGGACCCGGTTGTCGCGCATCTGGCGCAGGGCCTCGACGACCATGTCGCCGGAATGAACATGGATCAGGGCGCCGCTCTTCTGGGCCAGTGCGTTCTTGACAGTGTTCATCGATCTCCTCCCGTAGGCCTTGTCCCGGATCCCTCGGTAGTCTGCGTCGAAGATCGGTGTATCGGCAATGTCGACGGCACGGTGCCTGGCGCACGGCGCGGAGACGCGTACGCCTCGCGCGACACCAGCAGCATTGCCTTCGTACTCCGGGCGGACAACAGCGTGCGCGTGACGGCGCGCAACGTCAGCGTGGCGACGGTGGATCTGGCTGCGTGCGGTGCAGGCGGTGAAGCGACGCGTGGCTTGGCAATGCATCGAGGTGGCGCCGAGCGCTCGAAGCAGGCCAATAACGGTTCGGCGGGATCGAGATGGTGCTGTCGGCCGTCGTGCTGCTGCTCCCCCTGGGCGAGGTCAGCGTCGTCGCGATGACGCGCAGGATGCTCCGCGGAAAAATGCCTGTGCTGAATGACATGGATCAAACCCCCACGCGCTGAACGGGTAGCTGATTGCGAACCGCCGCACGCGAGTGGTTGCGTCCCCTTCCACTCCGCCGGCGAGAGCAGGTAGGGGAGGAATCGGATGATGATGCGGGTGGCCTCTGCGGCAGCAGCCCTTCTTCTTTCCGCAGCAACTGCCTCGGCCCAACCGGCCGCGCCCGGCCCGACGCTGAGCCAGGTGCGCCAGCGCGGCACGCTCGCCTGCGGAATCCCGCCCGGCGTGCCGGGCTTCGGGGCCCAGGCCGCAGACGGTACGTGGCAAGGTCTCGAGGTCGACATCTGCCGTGCCATTGCCGCGGCCGTGCTGGGCGACGCACAGCGCGCCAGGTTCACACCCCTCAGCAGCCAGGCCCGCTTCCCCGCCTTGCAGCAGGGGCAAGTGGACGTGCTCACGCGTGCTGTGACCTGGACGCAGTCGCGCGACACGCAGCTCGGCTTCAACTTCGGCCCCGTCACCTTCTACGACGGGCAGGGCTTCCTGACCCGCCGCGCGAACATCAGCCGCGCTCAGGACCTGCAGGGCAGCGCCATTTGCACGTTCTCCGGCTCCACCAGCGAGGCGAACCTCGCCGACTGGGCGCGCGCCAATCGCGTGACCTATACCGCCGTCCTGGTGAGCGAGCCGGCGGCCATGCGCACTGCGTACGAGGAAGGCCGCTGCGCGGCGATGTCCACCGACGCCTCGCAGCTGGTCGGCATCTTGACCACGCTGCGTAACCCGGCCGAGCACCAGGTCCTGCCCGATCGCATCAGCAAGGAGCCGCTTGCTCCCGTGGTGCGCCACGGCGACGAGCAATGGACCGAGGTCGTCCGCTGGACCGTCTTCGCCTTGATCGAGGCCGAGGAACTCGGCGTTACTTCGGGCAATGCGGAAGCCATGCTGGCCAGCGACAACCCGGCTATCCGCCGCCTGCTTGGCGCCAATGGCGACCATGGTCCGATGAT
The DNA here is from genome assembly GCF_017813355.1 of Roseomonas nitratireducens. Taxonomy (GTDB): domain Bacteria; phylum Pseudomonadota; class Alphaproteobacteria; order Acetobacterales; family Acetobacteraceae; genus Neoroseomonas; species Neoroseomonas nitratireducens. Next base: position 117,250 of record NZ_JAGIYZ010000006.1, on the reverse strand, counting down.
GGGCCTTGACGCTCGCTGGGCCTTCAATGCCATCCGCCAGGTAGGCAACTACGGCGAGATCTTCGAGCGGAACCTTGGCGCTGGATCGCCCATTGGCTTGGCGCGCGGCGTCAACGACCAGTGGACACGCGGCGGTCTCATGTACGCGCCACCGATCCGCTGACGCAGACGTGGAACTGCGGGTCGCTGCCTGCGGGGACATGCCGAAGAACCGAGTGGAACGTTGATCGTAGGGGTGCCTTTGCCGTGGCTACGCCCAGGGGCAGATATCCTCGGTGCGAATGACGACCGATACAGAATAGTCAGGGCGAATACCTCTTCCCGGGGATCCTCGCCACCACTCCACATGGGCCGAAGACGGCGAGGCAGAGTTCCGCCGATGGGCGTCCCCGGACCGCGGCTGGCCTCCGCGCCGCAACGCTGCGCGAGGCACCTCCCCGTGCCTAGGCGCGGGGAGCCTCCATGCAGGACGGCCAGCCAGCTTTCTCGGTTCAGATCGGCCGAGAGGCCGCCCTGGATATGGCGGGGAATCCCGACGCCTTCTGGCCGCAGGAAGCACCTGCGGGCGGCGTTGCCGGCATTCCCCGCCGAACTTACCGTCAGGCCGGCTCCGCGCCGACGAAGCGCATGAAGGGCTCATGCGTGCCGTCGGCACGCCAGGCGATCACGTCGTAGGTGTCGGGCGACTGCCCCGGAACTTCCATCCCGGGCGATCCGACGGGCATGGCCGGCACGGCAAGGCCACGGATGCCGGCCGGTGGTGCCGTCAGCAGGCGACGGATCGCCAGCGCGGGCACATGACCCTCGAGGGCAAAGCCGGCAATCCGGGCGGCATGGCAGGACAGCAGGTCGGCCGGCGTGCCCAGCATCCTGCGGAACGGCGCGACCGAGGGGACGACGCGGTCGTCGACGGCGAAGCCTTCCCGGCGCAGATGCGCGACCCAACCGGAGCAGCAGCCGCAATTCGGATCACGCCAGACTTCGACACGTGCCACGCCCTGCGCCAGCGCGGGCGCGGCCACGGTCGCGAAGGCCGCGACAAGGAGGCCGCGGCGCCTCATCGCGCAGGGATCCGGGCCAGGATCGCGCGCATCTGCACGATCTCGCGTTCCTGCTCGCGGATGACGGCCTCGGCGATGGCCCTCACCTCCGGATCGCGGCCGTGTTCCAGCACGACCCGCGCCATGTCGATCGCACCCTGGTGGTGCGGGATCATGCCGACGACGAAGTCACGGTCGGCATTGCCCGAGTAGGTGATGGACATGTCGCGGTGCATCCTGTCGTTCGCGGCGATGAAGGCGCGCGTCGCGGGCGTCGCATTCGCGGGAACCGCCGTGGCAGCGTGCCCTGTCGGGCCGTGACCCTGCATCATCGGCATGCCGTGGCCGGGTCCGTGCTGCGGCTGGGCATCAGCCCGCACGAGTGCCCCGGCGCCAAGCAGCGTCATCGCTGCGGTTGCGGTCAGAAGCGTGCGACGCATGGGACGGGCTCCATCGTTTCCACCCCTTCAGGATGCGCGCGGAGGCGCTGCGGAGCCTCTCCGCGGCATGACAAAACATGTCGTCGCGGCGCGGCCATCAGCCCCCCTGCCGCGGAAGAAGAAGCCTCGCCAGGAGCCCACCGGCACGGGACTCGCCGAGTTCCAGCCTGCCCTGGCTCGCCTGCGCGAAGCGCTGGGCGATCGCCAGCCCGAGCCCGACGCCCGAACCGCCGCGCGCCCGATCGAGCTGCACGAAAGGGGCCATCGCCCGCGCGCGGTCGGCCTCGGCGATCCCGTCGCCGGCATCCGACACCTCGACGACGAGCATCGGTCCTTCCTCGATGATCCGCAGGCGCACCGGCGGGCGGCCGTGGCGCAGTGCATTTTCGACGAGGTTCGACAGGGCGCGCTTCGCGGCGACGCGCCGCAGCGGCAGCACGGCGCGCCCCGGCCCTTCGTAGACGACGTCGTGCCCCGCATCGGCGGCGTCGGACGCCAGCGTCTGCAGGATCGCCGCGAGATCGGCGGGCCGCACCGGCTCCGCATCGCGGCCCTCGCGGATGTAGTCGAGGGTGCGCGCGATCATCGATTCCATCTCGGCGATGTCGGCCTCGAGCCGCGCCCGGTCCTCGCCTTCCGGCAGGAAGCCGACGCGCAGCTGCAGGCGGGACAGCGGGGTTCGCAGGTCGTGGCTCATCGCCGCCAGGGCTTCCGTCCGGTCCTCCAGCAGCCGCGCGATGCGGTCCTGCATGGCGTTGAAGGCCGCCGCGGCGTGGCGGACCTCCTCCGGCCCCTCGGTCGCCACGGGCCGGGGGCTCGGATCGCGGCCGATGCGGTCCGCCGCGCTGGCCAGGCGCCGCAGCGGTCCGGTGATCCAGCGGACCACGAGGATCGAAACGAGCCCGATGCCGAGCGCCATCGCCACCATCGACGCGATCGCGCCATGGTCGAGCGCCCCGCCGCCGGCGCCGAGCCAGGGCGCCGAGAAGACGATCCAGCCGCCGCCGACCGCCGGCAACGCGCCGAGCACGCGATGGCCGGGTTCGGCCTTCGGGTCCCAGCCGATCCGCGCGCCCGGGCCAAGGCGCGTCGCCGCAGCGGCCAGGGCTTCGGGCGGCGCGGCCTCCGGCAATGGGGCCACGCGGTCCCAGTGGATGTCCAGGCCCGGGCGAGAGATGGCATGCGCCGCGGCGTCCCGCGCCGCCTCGGGCAGCGGGGCCACCGCCGCGCGCGCCGCGGCCAACTGGTCGGCCATGCGCTCGATCCGCGCGCCCTGTTCCGTGTCGCGCAGCGCGCGTTCATGCACCCACATGCTGCCGATGTGCAGCAGCATCAGCCCGCCCAGCAGCAACAGCGTGATGCGTCCGGCCAGGCTCGCGGGCCACCGCACCCTCATGCCCGGGTCACGTCCGCCACAAGCACATAGCCGGCCCCGCGCACGGTCTTGATGAGGGAGGGGCTGTCCTCCTCCGGCTCGATCTTCCGGCGCAGGCGGCTGACCTGGACGTCGACAGTCCGGTCGAAGGGGTCGGCGCCGACGCGCCGCTTGGCGACTTCGAGCAGCTGCTCCCGCGACAGGACCCGCTGCGGATGCTCCAGGAAGGCGATCAGCAGGTCGTATTCGGCGCCCGAGAGATCGACCGCGACGCCTTCGGGGGAGGTGAGCTCCCGTCGTGCCGTGTCCAGCACCCAGCCGGCGAAGGCCAGCCGCCGCGAGCGCGGATCGGGTTGCGCCTCGGCCGGCGCGGCGCGGCGCAGCAGGGCGCGGACCCGCGCGACCAGTTCACGCGGCGCGAAGGGCTTCGACACGTAGTCGTCGGCGCCGAGTTCGAGGCCGAGGACGCGGTCCATCTCCTCCCCCCGCGCCGTCAGCATCAGCACCGGCACGCGCGAGCGTTCCCGGATGCGGCGCAGCAGGTCGAGGCCGGACGCGCCGGGCAGCATGACGTCGAGCAGGATCAGGTCCGGCTGGCCGGCCGGGCTGTCCAGCACCTCCCACATCTCGCGCCCGTCGCGCGCGGTCGAGACGCGGAAGGCCGCTTCGCGCAGCAGGCGCGCGACGAGGTTCCGCATCTCGCCATCGTCCTCGACGATGAGGAGATGCGCCTCGGGGTCGAGCAGGCGGCGTTCCGCGGCGTCGCTCATCTGGCCGCTTCGACGGGCGCGTAGCGCGCCTGGATGCGCGGCTGCCCGGCGGCCGGCACCAGCTGCACGACGACGCGCAGGCTGGGTTCCGCCCGGAACTCTCCGCTCGCGACCAGCGCCGCGCCGTCGGGCCGGGGCGCGAAGGTCAGCGTCTGCTGGCGCCCCCCGGCCAGCACGATGGCCGTCGCGGTCGCGCCGGTCGCCGAGAGCGGCCGGTCATTCACGTCGAACAGGAAGAAGGTCAGCCGCCCGTCCTGCGCCAGCAATTCCCCGTGGTAGGTGCCGATGTCCTGCATCTGGCCGCCATTCGGGCCGCGAGAGGGGCCATGCGCCAGCGCCAGGGAGGGCGGGACAAGAAGGGCGGCGGCGATCAGGCTGCGCTTGGTCGGCATCGAAATCTCCAGGGCTCAGAATGTCTCGGGGGCGAGCGCCCCGCCAGCGCGGCGTTCCTCGGCCTCGGCGCGCAGCCGTTCCAGCGCCGGGCGACCGAAGCGGTGGAACAGGATGGGCGTCACCAGCGTATCCAGCAGCGTGGCGCTGACCAGGCCGCCCAGGATGGTGATGGCGACCGGATGCAGGATCTCCTTGCCCGGCGCGTCGGCGCCGATCGCCAGCGGGATCAGCGCCAGCCCGGCGGACAGCGCGGTCATCAGCACCGGCGTCAGCCGTTCCGCGCTGCCGCGCAGCACCAGCGCGAGGCCCCAGCGCTCACCCTCGTGCAATGCCAGGTTCAGGTAGTGGCTGACCTTGAGGATCCCGTTGCGCGTGGTGATGCCGGTCAGCGTGACGAAGCCCACCAGCGTCGCGACCGAAAGCGGCTGCCCGGCGATCCAGATCGCCGCGACCGCGCCGATCAGCGCGAGCGGAACGTTGCCCATGATGATCGCCGCGAGCATCGCCGAGCGGTAGCGCGAGTAGAGCACGACGAAGATCAGGCCGAGCGAGATCAGGGTGAGCACGGCGATGGTCCGCATCGCCTCCTCCTGCGCCTGGAAGGTGCCTTCCAGCGCCGTGGTGTAGCCGGTCGGCATCCGCATGCGGGCGATCTCGGCGCGGATGCCGGCGATCACCTGCGCCATGTCGGCCTCCGGCGTGGTGTTGGCGAGCACCACGATGCGGCGCCGCGCGCCTTCCCGCAGGATCTGGTTCGGGCCGTCCCCTTCCTCGACGCGGGCGAGCAGGCCGAGCGGCACGCGGCCATGCGGGGTGGGCACAAGTGCCTCGACAAGGCGCGCGGTGGTGCGGTCCTCGTCGGCCAGGCGGAGCACCACGTCGAAGCGGCGCGCGCCGTCCAGGATCTGGCTGACGACCGTGCCGCCGGTCAGCGATTCCAGTGTCTCGGTCAGCGCCGCCGCCGAGACGCCGTAGAGCCCCGCGCGCTCATGATCGACGGCGATGCGCAGCTGCGGGATGCGCACCTGGCGCTCGAGCTGAAGGTCGGTGAGGCCGGGCACGTTCTCCGCCAGCCGGCCGCGCAGCGTCTCGGCCAGCGTCCGAAGCGTGTCGAGGTCGTCGCCGAATATCTTGAGCGCGACCTGCGCCCGCACGCCGGACAGCATGTGGTCCAGCCGGTGGCTGATCGGCTGGCCGATATTGACCGCGGCCGGCAGGGCGGCGAGCCGCGCGCGGACGTCGGCCAGCACCTCGGCGCGCGGGCGGCCGCCTTCCCGCAGGTCGAGGTCGAGTTCCGAGGAATGCACGCCCTCGGCATGCTCATCCAGCTCCGCGCGGCCGGTGCGCCGGCCCACGCCCTTCACTTCGGGCACCTGCATCAGCAGCCGTTCGGCGACGCGGCCGAGCGCATCCGATTCCGCGAGCGAGATGCCGGGCTGGTAGGTGACGTTGATGACGAGCGTGCCCTCGTTGAAGGGCGGCAGGAAGGCGCGCGGCAGGAAGGGCACGCTGGCCGCGGCGAGGGCGACGCTCCCGAAGGCGAGGCCGAGCACCAGCGGCCGGTGCGCGAAGGACCAGAGCAGCAGGCGCTGCTGCGCCGCCTTCAGCCCCCGCACCAGCGCCCCATCCCCTGCGTGCATCCGCCGCATCCGCGGCAGCAGCCAGTAGGACAGCACCGGGGTGACGGTGACCGCGACCAGCAGGGAACACAGGATGGAGACGATGTAGGCGATGCCGAGCGGCGCGAAGAGCCGGCCCTCGATTCCCGTCAGGGCGAACAGCGGCAGGAAGACCAGCACGATGATCAACGTGGCGTAGACGATGCCGGAGCGGACCTCGGCGCTTGCGGCGGCCACCACCCGCATCGCCGGTTCCGGCACCGCGCGCGCGGCGTTCTCCTTCAGGCGGCGGAGGATGTTCTCCACGTCCACCACGGCGTCGTCCACCAGTTCGCCGACTGCGATGGCGAGCCCGCCCAGCGTCATGGTGTTGATGGACAGCCCGAAGGCCGCGAAGACGATCGCCGTCAGCAGGATGGAAAGGGGGATCGCTGTCAGCGAGATGAGCGTGGTGCGCGTGTTGAGCAGGAAGGCGAACAGCACGATCGCCACGACGACGAAGGCCTCCGCCAGCACCTGCTGCAGGTTGGCGATGGACTGGGCGATGAAGTCCGCCTGGCGGAACTTGATCCGGTCCGCGACCACGCCGCGCGGCATGCCCGCCTGCAGTTCGGCCAGCGCCGCCTCGACCGCGCGTGTCAGGCGGATGGTGTCGGCCCCCGGCTGCTTGGCGATGGCGAGGATGACCGCAGGCTGGCCGTCCACCCCTGCCTCGCCGCGCTTGAAGCGCGGGCCGTATTCCACGCGGGCGACCTGCCGCAGCGCGATGGGCTGGCCTTCGCGGAAGCCGACGGTGGCGTTGCGCAGATCCTCGAGCGACGTCGTGCGGCCGATGTTGCGGATCAGGAACTCCCGTCCCGCCTGGTCGACATAGCCGCCGCCGGCATTGCCGCCGAACTGGCGCAGCGCGGCGATGAGCTGCTCGTTCGTCAAGTCCAGCGCGTGCAGCCGGTCGAGGTCCGGCATGACGCGGAACTGGCGGACCTCGCCACCGATCGGGATGACCTGGGAAACTCCGGGGATGGTCAACAGCCGCGGCCGCATGACCCAGTCCGCCAGGTCGCGCAGTTCCATGGGACCGACCGAGCCATCCACAGGCGCGGTCATCGCCACGAGCATGATCTCGCCCATGATGGAGGAAACCGGCGCCATGGCCGGCATCACCCGTGGCGGCAGCTGCGCCTGGATCTGGCCGAGGCGCTCGCTCACCTGCTGGCGCGCGCGCCAGATGTCCGCGCCCCAATCGAACTCCACGAAGACGATCGAAAGCCCGACGGAGGAGACGGAGCGGACGCGGGTCACGCCGGGCAGGCCGTTCACCGCCGTCTCGATCGGGAAGGAGACGAGTTGCTCGACCTCCTCCGGCGCGAAACCCTCGACCTCGGTCATCAACGTGACGGTCGGCTTGTTGAGGTCGGGGAAGACATCGACCGGCATGCGCGACAGGGTGAAGAGCCCGTAGAGGCTGACCAGCAGCGCCGCGACCAGCACGAAAAGCCGGTTGCGCAGCGAGAATCCGACGATGGCGTTGAACAGCATCGCTCAGCGCACCTGGGCGATGAGTGCGGCGCCCTGCACCACGACACGCTGCCCGGCGTCGAGACCGGCGGTCACCACCACGCGCGTGCCGTCCAGCGGCTGCACGCGGACCTGGCGGGGAATGAACCGTTCGGCGGTCGCATGCTCGAAGACCACGGGCGGGCCCTCTGCGCTGCGCACCACCGCGTCGGCCGGCAGCACGATGCCTTGCACCGCGCGCGCCGTGCGCAGCGTGACGAGGACCGAGATGCCGATCGGCGCGTCCGGCGGCGGGTCGTTCACCCGGAAGTTCACCGGCACCGCCTGCTGCCGCACCGTCAGCCCCCGCCCCATGAAGACCAGGTCCAGCACGCGGCCATCGGGCAGGGTGGCATTGGCGCCGGTGACGCGTTCCAGCGCCGCGCGGTCGAAGGCGAGTGCTTCCACCCAGAGCCGGCCGGGATCCACGATCTCGACGACGGTGGTGGCGCTATCGACCAACTGCCCGACGGCGCCGCGCACGGTCGAGACGATGCCGGAGACGGGCGCAACCAGAGGCTCGCGCCCCGACAGCGCGGGCTGGATCGCGGTGCGCCGCTGCCGCGCACCCGCGAGTTCGGCCTGGGCGTCGACGATCTCGCGTTCGGCCACCGTGCCGCGCAGCGATGTCAGCCGGCGCACGCGGGCTTCGAGGATGGTGATCTGCGCATCCAGTTCCGCGGCGTTCTGGATGAGGCTGCCGCGCTCGGCGGCGCTGTAGGTCGGCGTGACATAGGCGAGCACCTGCCCACGCTCGACCCGCTGGCCGAGCGTCGGGAAGCCGGCATCGCCCGGCTCGAGCCGCCCGTTCTGGCTGGCCTGGACGCGGCCCGAGGCGTTCGGGTCGGGCACCAGCGTCCCGATCATGCGCAGCGCGGCGGATGCCTCGCCGCTTTCCGTCAGTTGCGTGCGCACGCCGAGGAGACGCTGCGAGGGCTTCGGAACGAAGATCGCGCCGTCCTGCAGGCGGCGCGGGGCTTCCCCCGTGACCAGCGCCTGCTGGCCGGCGGCCGGCCCGGCGGCGACGAGCGCGACGAACAACGCCGCGGCGGCGCGCCGCGTGTCGGCCGGCAGGGCCTCCACCGGGCGGATGGCGGGTGTCTCCTCGACCATCGGCGGCAGCGGGCGGCGGACAGAGGCGCGCCCAAGCAGCAGGCCGAGCAGGAGAAGGCCGAGCCCGATGCCGATCTGGACGGCGCCGTTCCGCAGCAGAGCCAGGGCCTCGACCATCGTGCCGGACGCCGCCGGCGGGGCCGGCACCTCCAATGTCGCGGTCAGCAGGTCCATCTCCTCGCCGGCGGTCACCGTGAAGACCAGGTCGAGCCGCCCCGGCCGTTCCAGCAGCGGATGCCGCGCCACGAAGAGCCCGATGCCCTGGCGCTCGGCCGCCACCTCCTGGCCATCCAGGGTGAGGGTCACGGAGCCATCCAGGGGGCTGTTGTCGGCGTAGCGGTCGAGGGTGAGGGTCAGGGCGCCGCCCGGCTGCAGGATGGCGACGATCTCGAACAGGTCGCTATGGGCCTCGGCGCGCGGCAGGGCGGTCGCCACCGGCTCGGGCACCGCGCCGTGGTCGTGCCCTTCGTGGGCGGCGGCGGGACGGAGGCAAAGGACCACGGCGAGCAGGGCGAGAACGGCATGCCGAAGGACGGCGTGCAGAGGACTCGGCACTGGGCGATAGGGCATGGAGGGCTCCTGGACGCCTACTCCTTGCCGTCGCATGTGCGACGGTGCCCCGCGGATGCATGACAAAATATGTCAGCGTCGGACGATGTCCGCAGAGGCACTGTCCTGGTGGTGAAAGGCGGCGGGCAGCCGTTGGTTGTTGTGCCCGAGCGCGCCGTCCGGCCCCCGGGCTGTCTCGCAAGCGGTGGGGCATGTGGGGCACGCCTAGAACGGGCTGGCGTGGAGGCTGCCCCACATGCGCGCCGGTATGGCTGAGGAACCGACCTGCGCCGTCAGGTCTTTGATGTGAGGGCTTGGAAGGGCAGCTCAATCCTCGCCAGATATTCCGAATACGGCTCAATGCCAGCCCGGCGATCGAGAAAATCTGCGTACCATGCGAGAAAATTACCAAGGCATCGCAATACAAGCCAAGTTGACAGCATAGAAAAAATCGTCCAAGCGGCTGTTCCGAGAATGAACATCTTCATCTCCGTCGCGCGTATCTTACAAGATGCTTGGTTCCGCTCGCTTCCGAAGCGGCATCCATCATCTGTAAAGGGGCATTGCAGCCGCTGTGCCACAGCGCGATCAGTGGAGGAGTGAGAAGGTAGGATTTTGTCTGTTTTGGTAGCCGTGAAACAGGCAAGCTCCTGAAATCGCGTCGAATTTCGTGGCCGTGGCGTGATCGGTCTCGCTCTGGAATTTCAGCCTGCGGACGAAGTTGCGCGCCGCACCAAGCCGAGCACGCGGTCCGGACAACAGATGAAGTCCGAGAACAACCAGTCGACCGGCACTTCCTGCCGGGGGGACTAGGCCGAAGGCGCTCGCCTGCCGGCAAGAAACGCCGGGCGTGGCGGAAACGGCCGCATCGAGCGGAGCCTTGTGCACCGCCATCACCGTGAAACGGGTATTCGTTCTCGATGGATCGCCGCGCGTAGCACTCCCGTCCGACGAATGGATGGCGCGCGTACCACTCGCGACGCGACTCCCGATCGAGCCGCTGCCGCTGACCGGGTTCGGCGGCGGCGGCACGCGACGACGGACGGCGCGCGCTGTCGCGTGACGGACATCGCAAGCCGACTTCGCTTTTCCCGATGTCGCGAGCAGCCGGTGGTAGCGTTGGTGGACGATGCGCGAGGGGCGGGCGAGACGGGAAGCCGCGTCCATGGACAGGCCCGGCGAGTGCCAGTGCCCCGCGTCGACAGAACACATACGTCTGGCGGAATGCAGCCCTGGCCCGCTCGGTCATGGGGGTAAGGTTGGGTGCCGTACCAACCGACTCCATGCGAACCGCACGAAAATCAATGCGCTGGGCGGGCTGGATGGCGTCCCATAGGGGATTCGAACCCCTGTTGCCGCCGTGAGAGGGCGGTGTCCTAGGCCTCTAGACGAATGGGACCCTGGCCGGAGGCGCGCTTCTAGACCCGGCGCCGCGTCCGATCAAGCGCCCTTCTTGCGCCCCGCCCCGCCGCCCGCCCGCGCCGCCGCGCGACGGCCGTCGCGGCAGGCGTCGGAGCAGAAGCGCACCTCCTCCCACACCCGCGCCCATTTCTTCCGCCAGGCGAAGGGGCGCGCGCAGGCGGCGCAGGTCTTCTCCGGCAGGTTCGGCTTGCGGTGCGCCATGGCAACTCAGTCGGTCAGCCGGATCTCGCCCATGCGGCGCCCGCTGCCGGGGTCGACCATGATCACGCGCTCGCCGCCCTCGGGCCGCGTCACCCAGATCGCGAGCGCGCGCTCGCTCATCGCGATGCCGCCGATCCGCGACCCCGCCGGTTCCCCGAGCGTGACCGCCGCGACCGCCCCGCCGCGCGCCGGCGCGCCTGCACGCTGGACGAGAAGCACCACCAGCGTCACGGTGCCCGCCACGATCAGCACACCCATACCGATAACCAGAGCCTTGAGCGCCGCCACGCCATCTTCTCCCGAACCCGAACGCCTCGACGCGGTAGCGCCGCCCGAGGCCGCCGGCATGCGCGCCGACCGCTTCCTCGCGGACGCCATAGGTTCGCTCTCCCGCTCCCGGGTCAAGGCGCTGATGGAAGCCGGCCATGCCTTCCGCGACGGCGCGACGCTGACCGACCCGTCCGAGACGGTGCGCGCCGGCGCGCGCTACACGCTGCTCGTTCCCCCGCCCGTCGCGGCCACGCCGCAGGCCCAGGCGATCCCGCTCACCATCCTGTTCGAGGACCGGGACCTCATCGTGCTCGACAAGCCGGCGGGCCTCGTGGTCCATCCGGCGCCGGGCAACCCGGACGGCACGCTCGTCAACGCCGTGCTCGCCCATGCGGGCGATGACCTGTCGGGCATCGGGGGGGAAATGCGGCCGGGCATCGTCCACCGGCTCGACAAGGACACCTCCGGCGTCATGGTCGTGGCGAAGTCCGAACGCGCCCATCGCGTGCTGTCGGATGCCTTCGCGGCGCGGGATCTCGACCGGGCCTATCTCGCGCTCTGCTGGGGGTTGCCGGAACCGCTGGCGGGGGAGGTTTCGGCCCCGATCGGGCGGCATCCGGCCGACCGCAAGCGCATGGCCGTCGTGGAACGCGGCGGCAAGGCGGCGACCACGCGCTATGCCGTGAAGCGCGCCTGGGGCGCGGCCGCGGCGCTTGTCGAATGCCGGCTGCTGACCGGCCGGACGCACCAGATCCGCGTCCACATGGCCCATATCGGCCACCCGCTGGTGGGCGACCCGGTCTATCTGCGGCGCACGCCGGCCGCGGCGCGGCTGCTGCCCGCCGCGGCGCGGGACGCGCTGCTGGCCTTCCCCCGCCAGGCGCTGCACGCGGCGAGCCTCGGCTTCAACCATCCCGTAACCGGACAGGCGCTGAACTTCGAAAGCCCGCTGCCGGCGGACATGGAAGGGCTGCTCCTGTTGCTGGACGGTAACAGGGCGTAACCCGACTATTGAGGTCGGTTTTTCTTGCGCCGCGGCGCGGTGGCGGCTACATAAGTCGTGTCGGATTCCGAAGGGTGCCAGCAAGTGCCCCGTCCGGCCGGCCCCGACGTGACCGGGGCGGACGGCCCGGGTCAGGGCCCTGAGGAAGGCGACATAACCGAGGCTTTTGGCCGCTCGCGGACCCCGCCGTCACGGGGAGTCCGCCCGGCCCAGGAGGCAGGTGAACCATGGCTTCCAGCATGGCCATCCCGATGGCGACCGAGGGCAACCTCTCGCGCTATCTTCAGGATATACGCAAGTTCCCGATGCTTTCGCCGGAGGAGGAGCTGTCGCTCGCTCGCCGCTGGAAGGAAAATGGGGACGAACGAGCCGCACACAAGCTCGTGACATCCCATCTGCGCCTCGTCGCGAAGATCGCCATGGGCTACCGCGGCTACGGCCTGCCGGTGGGCGAGCTGATCTCCGAAGGCAATGTCGGGATGATGCAGGCGGTCAAGCGCTTCGACCCGGAGCGCGGCTTCCGCCTGGCGACGTACGCCATGTGGTGGATCCGCGCCGCGATCCAGGAATACATCCTGCACTCCTGGTCGCTCGTGAAGATGGGCACCACGGCCGCGCAGAAGAAGCTGTTCTTCAACCTGCGCCGGCTGAAGGCGCAGATGTCCGCGCTCGAGGAAGGCGACCTGAAGGACGAGCAGGTGGCGAAGATCGCCCATGTCCTGCAGGTGCCCGAGCAGGACGTCATCAACATGAACCGCCGGCTCGCCAGCCCCGACAACAGCCTGAACGCGCCCGTGCGCGCGGACAGCGAGGGCGAGTGGCAGGACTGGCTGGTCGATGACACCGAAAGCCAGGAATCGGCGCTCGCCGAGCGGGAGGACATGTCCAACCGCCGCGACCTGCTGAACGGCGCGCTCAAGACGCTGAACGAGCGCGAGCGCCACATCCTGATCGAACGCCGCCTGAAGGAGGAGCCGACGACGCTCGAGGAACTGTCCCAGCAATACGGGATCAGCCGCGAGCGCGTCCGCCAGATCGAGGTGCGCGCCTTCGAGAAGCTGCAGAAGTCGATGAAGCAGCAGGTGACGGAACGGCGCCTCAGCGTCGGCTGAACCCGGTCCAGCTTCGGCTCACGGAAACGGGCGGCAGGTCATCCTGCCGCCCTTTTTCTTTGGCCTCCGTCCCCCGGACATGAAGAAGGGGGCGTTGCCGCCCCCTGCCCCAGGCCGCGAAGGTCGCCCGCGCGTCAGCGGATCGGCGGCGCGTAGTGCAGGCCGCCATTGTTCCACAGGTTGTTCACGCCGCGCGGAATGCCGATCGGGGTGATGTTGCGCTCGTACATCTCGCCGTAGTTGCCGACCTGGCGGATGATCCGCACCGCCCAGTCGTTGTCCAGGCCCATGGAGCGCCCGAGGTCGCCCGTGCGGCCCAGCAGGCGCTGGATGTCCGGGTTCGTGCTGGTGCGCTGCATCTCCTCGACATTGGCGCTGGTCACGCCGAGTTCCTCGGCGGCGATCTGCGCGTACAGGCTCCAGCGCACGATGTCGAAGTAGCGCCAGTCGCCCTTGCGCACGACGGGGCCGAGCGGCTCCTTGGAGATGATCTCGGGCAGCAGCACGAAGGAATTCGGGTCCTGCTGCGTCGCGCGGAAGGAGGCGAGCGAGGAGGCGTCGTTGGTGTAGGCGTCGCAGCGGCCGGAGACGAAGGCCGTGCGGATTTCCTCGACGCTCTCGATCACCACCGGCGTGAAGCGCATCCGGTTGGTGCGGAAATAGTCGGCGAGGTTGAGTTCCGTGGTGGTGCCGGGCTGCACGCAGACCGTCGCGCCGTCGAGCTGGCGGGCCGAGGTCACGTTCGCGTTGCGGCGCACCATGAAGCCCTGGCCGTCGTAGAAGTTGATGCCGGCGAAGGCGAGGCCGAGCGAGGATTCACGCCCGAGCGTCCAGGTCGTGTTGCGCACCAGGATGTCGAGTTCGCCCGACTGCAGCATCGGGAAGCGCTGCACCGAAGTGTTCGGCACGAAGCGCACCTTCGTCGCGTCGCCCAGGATGGCGGCGGCGACGGCGCGGCAGGTGTCGACGTCCAGGCCGCGGAACTCGCCGCGGCTGTCAGGCAGCGCGAAACCGGCCGAGTTGATCGCGACGCCGCAGACCAGCGTGCCGCGGGCGCGGATGGCCGCGACCGTATCGGGCGCCGACTGCGCGACCGCCTGCCCTGCGAAAGCCATGACCGCCGCGGCGGCCACACCCGCGATGCGGGTGCCGAGATTGCTCATTCCCTGTCTCCCAATACCTGACCAGAAGCCGCGCCGGTGCCGGCTGGCTCGTTGCGAGTTTGGCCTCCCCCCCACAGCCCGCCAAGGCCTTATGCGAGGATGGCGTCGGCCATCTTCTCGGCGACCATCAGGGTCGGGAAGTTGGTGTTGGCCGACGGCACCACGGGGAAGACCGAGGCATCGACCACCCTCAGCCCCGCGACCCCGCGCACCCGCCCGGCCGTGTCCACCACCGTCATCGGGTCCGCCTCCGCCCCCATGCGGCAGGAACAGGAGGCATGCCAGACCCCGATCGTCGCCTTGCGGATGAAGGCTTCCAGCGCCTCCTCATCCTCCATCACCTCGCGGAAGCGGAAGCCCTCGATAACGAAACGATCGATGAAGGCCGAGCGCAGGAAGCCCGGCCCGTCGAGGAACCTGGCGATGATGGACGTCAGGATCCGGTTCTTCTTGTTCACCACGCCGATCCGCCGCACCCGGTCCGAATAGGCCGCCGGGAAGGGGTCCGCCGTGACCGCGGCGAGCGGCGGGCTGAGGTTGAGCGCGGCGGCGAGGCGGAAGCCGATCATCAGCCGCTCGAGGTCCCGGCGGTCCGACAGCAGGTTGAACTCGACCTCCGGATGCGCCCGCCAGTCGGTCGATGCCAGCCGCACCTGGCCGCGCTGGGAATAGGTCTTGTTCACCCAGGTCAGCATGGATCCGACCTGCTCGCCCACCGCGTGCCAGGCGGATTTGCTCGCCACCGCCATGAACATGTCGCCCGCCGGCGCGTCCTCGATGCCCGAGGAGAAGCGCAGCCCGACCAGGATGTGCCGGCGCAGCCTGGTGCGGTTCAGCCGCGCCTCCGGCCGGATGAAGGAGGACAGCGAGATGGCCGGATGGTCCATCAGCCCCTGCCCCACCCCGGGCAGGTCGGCGCGCACCTCGATGCCGAGTTCCTTCAGATGCGCCGCCGGCCCGATCCCCGCGCGCATCAGATGCGCGGGGGAATGGATCGCGCCGGTGCAGAGGATGACCTCCCGCGCGCGGAACTCCCGCTCCTGCCCCGCCACCAGGGCACGCACGCCGACGCAGCGCGCGCCCTCGAAGACCAGCGACATCACCTGGGTGTCGGTCGAGATCGTCAGGTTCGGGCGCCGGCGCGTCTCGGCATCGAGATATCCCATGGCGGCCGAGACGCGCGTCTCGGTGACGTTCACCGTGATCGGGAAGTAGCCGTCCTCGAAGGCGCCGTTCTGGTCTTCGAGCCGCTTGAAGCCGGCCTGGCCGAAGGCTTCCGCCGCGGCCCTGGAATGCGCGGGCCATTCGGATTCCGGAATGCGGCGGACGGGGATGCGCCCGTCCCGCCCATGCCATTCATTGTCGAAGTCGAGGTCGCGCTCGACCTTCCTGAAATAGGGCAGCACCGCGTCCCAGTTCCACCCGGCCGCGCCGCGCTGCGCCCATTCGTCGTAGTCGTGCGGCGCGCCGCGATTGGCCATCTGCCCGTTGATGGACGACCCGCCGCCGAGCACGCGCGCCTGTTCGTACTTGCGCAGCGGCGGCTTCTCGGACGGGTTGTTGTGGGAGACGACCTGGGTGCGGACCTTCAGCTCCGTCCAGTGGAAGCGCGGGTCGAAATAGGCCTGTCCCGGATAGGTATCGAGCACCGTCGCCGGTTCCTGGCCCGGCGGCGTGTCGGGCCCGGCCTCGCAGAGCAGCACCTTGTTCGCCGACGGCGCGGACAGGCGATGCGCCAGCACGGAGCCGGCGGACCCGCCGCCGACGATGATGAAGTCGTACACGCGTCTCCCCTTCTTCTTCCTTCAGCGCAGCGCGGCGATCGCCTCGTCCGGCGCCGTCAGCGCCGCCCACAGCAGCGCGGCCGCGGTGATGGCCGCGCCCTTCAGCTCCTGCGCCGGCACGATGGCGCGGGTGTCGCCCGCGGTCAGCAGGTAGCGCAGCGCGCTGCCCGGCTCGTCGAAGCCGGCCACCAGCCGCGCGGCGGGAATGCCGTGGGCGGCGAAGTTCGCATGGTCGGAATTGCTCATCAGCGGCAGGTGCACGCCGAGCGGCAGCCCCGCGCGTCCCGCCGCGTCCCGCAGGAAGGGGCCGAGCGCCGGGAAGCCGCTCGTCAGCGCCGTCAGCCGCGACCCGCCGGCGATGGAATCTAGGTTGAGGTTGACCGCCATGCGCGCGCGCCGTTCGGCCGGCATCCCGGCCAGCCAGGCGCGCGAACCCGACAGCGCCCATTCCTCCGCCCCGAAGATGCAGAGCGTCAGGCCGCGCGGGCAGCCTTCCACGAAGCGCGCCGCCGCGCGCGCGAGGGACAGCGCCGCGGCGAGGCCCGTCGCGTTGTCGATCGCGCTCTCGCCCAGCGGATGCCCGTCCAGATGTGCCGACAGCATGACGCGGCCAGGCCCGCGCCCGGGCAGGTCGAGCAGCAGCGTCGGCGTTGTCGCTTCCATGTCCTCGCCGGCGAGCGTGATGCGCACGCGCCGGCCCTCGGCCAGCAGCGCGCCGGCCTCCGCGCTGATGCCGAGCGCCGGGATGCCCGCCCCGCCATTGCGGCCGGAGGAGCCCGAGACCGGCCCCACGCCCGGTTCCGGCTGCACGATGAGGAAGGCGGCCGCGCCCGCCTCCGTCGCCGCGGCCAGTTTGAACCGGCGATGCACCGTCCAGGCGGCGAAGGGATATTCGTGGCGCGCGAGGGTGGCGCGGCCCGCCGCATCGCCATAGGCGCCGGGCGCGCCGCGGCCGCAATCGAGCGTGTCGAGCACGATCCCGCCGGGCGGCGTCGCCGCGGCGCCGAGAAGCGGCGCGCAGGCGAGGTCGCGGCCGCTGGCGAGGTCCGTCACCCGCGCCTCATGGCAGCGCCAGCCGGCATAGGGCACGGGCTCGTCCGTCACGGCGCCGATCGCGGCCATGCGATCGTGCAGCAGCGAAAAGCCGCACGCCGCGCTGTCGCTGCCCTGCAACCGGCCGCCCGTGTCGCAGATGGCGGCGAAGTCCGACGCCAGCGCGGCATCGGCCGCGACGGCGCCGAGGAAGGCTTCGAGCGTCACTGCGCGGTGATGCCGCGGCTCCGCGCGATCTCCCCGTAGCGGCGGATGTCCTGGCGGATGCGCTCGCCGAAGGGCGCGGGGCCGTCGCTGCGCGGGATGACGGCCAGCGCGTCGAGCCGCTCCGCCATCCCTGTGCCGCCGAGCACGCCCGGCATCGCCGCCGCGATGCGCGCGATCACCGGCTCCGGCGTGCCGCGCGGTGCCAGCAGCCCCCACCAATGTTCCGCCACCAGGTCGATGCCCTGTTCGCGGAAGGTCGGGATGTCGGGATGGCTGCGCATCCGCTCCGTCGCCATCACGCCGAGCCCGCGGATCTGCCCCGACGACAATTGCGGCGCCGCCGAGGCCACCGTCACGAACACGGTGTTGAGGTTGCCCGCCGCGAGGTCCTGGATGGCGGGCCCGCCGCCGCGATAGGGCACGTGCGTGAGCTGCGTGCCCGTGGCGATCTGGAACAGCTCGCCCATCATGTGCGACGCCGCGCCGACGCCGCCCGAACCGTAGGTGTAGTGGCCCGGCCGCGCGCGGGCGAGTGCGGCGAACTCGGCGGCGTTGCGCGCCGGCAGCGACGGATGCCCGAAGATCAGCAGCGGCGCCGCGCCGACCATCACCACGGGCACCAGGTCACGCTCGACATCGTAGGGCATGCGCGCCTGAAGTGCGGGCACGATGGCGTAGGGCAGATCGGCCAGCAGCAGCGTGTAGCCATCGGCGGGCGAGCGGGCGACCGCTTCGGTGCCGAGCATGGATCCCGCGCCGGAGCGGTTCTCGACGATCACGGACTGGCCGAGTGCCGCGCCGAGCCCCGGCTGGATCAGCCGCGCCAGCACGTCCGAGGATCCGCCCGGCGCGAAGGGCACGATCAGGCGGATCGCGCGGTTCGGCCAGTCGGATTGCGCCAGCGCGGGTGCCGCGAGCGCGGCGCCGGCGGCACCGAGCAGCGCGCGCCGCGTCAGGCCCGTGGCTTGAGGCCGCACCAGTCGGCGATGAAGGTCGCGATGGTTCTCGTGCATGTGCGGAGATCCTCGATCGAGGTGCGTTCGTCGAAGCCGTGCGCCACTTCGCCCTTCGGACCGTAGCAGAGGCCCGGAAAGCCGAAATAGAGCCCGTAGTAGCGCGTGTCGTTCACCGCGGTGGTGCGGCGTTCCGGCATCGCACCACCATGCACGCTGGCATGGGCGGCGGCGAGCACGGCTTCCGCCTCGCTGCCGGGTTCGAGCACGTAGGGGTCGGTCTGGAAGCCCGTCCAGATGATCTCCGGCGGGTTGTTCGCCATGAAGGCGTCGCCCGTCGCGGCGGCCTTCACGCAGGCCTCAATGCCGGCCATCGCCTGTTCCGGCGTCGTGCCAGGCACGAGGCCGATGCGGCAATCCACCTCGCACCAGGCGGGGGTGGACGACGCCCAGTCGCCGCCCCGGATGATGCCCGGGTTGAACTTGATCGGGTCCTTGATGTCCGCATACCAGGGGTTCGAGCGCGCCGCCGCGTTCAGCCCGCGGGTGTGCTCGTACAGCGCGTTGATCAGCGCATAGGCCGACATGATGGCGTTGGTGCCGTCCTGCGCCACCGCGACATGCACGGGCACGCCGCGGACGCGCAGGCGGAACCAGATGGTGCCGGTCTGGGTACGGGTGATGGTGTGGCCCGTCGGCTCGGGCACCAGCGCCGCTTCGGCCCGGTAGCCGCGCAGCAGGGCGGCGAGCGCGCCGTTGCCGGTGCTCTCCTCCTCCGTCACGGTCTGGAGGTAGACGTCGGCGGCGGGCTCGAAGCCGGCGGCGCGGATCGCGTCCATCGCGAAGACCATGCAGGACACGCCCGACTTCATGTCGTGCGCGCCGCGGCCGTACATCCAGCCGTCGCGGATGGTCGCGGAATAGGGCGGATGGGTCCACATCTCGTGCGGGCCTTCCGGCACCACGTCGATGTGCCCCTGCAGGATCAGGCTGCGGCCCGTGGGGTTCGGCGCGCGATGGGTCGCGACCACCTGCACGCTGCCGGCGGGATCGACATCGACCATCGGCGCCATCTTCGGATGGTCCGGCACGTCGGCGATGGTGAAGCGGTCCACCGCATAGCCGCGCGCGGCCATCTGGCGCGCGAACCAGTCCTGCAGCGGCGCTTCCCGCCCGCGCAGGGAGGGGAAGCGCACTAGGTCCTGCAGGAAGGCGACCTGCTTGTCGAAGCCCGCGTCGATCGCGGCGAAGATCTTCTGTCGGGCTTCGGTGTCGGGCATGGGTCGCGTCCTCGCTGTGGCTGCGGCGATGCTAGCCCCTTCGCCGCGACGCGCCAGCCTCAGTTCGCGGGGTGCGACAGCATCGCGTTGGTGTACCAGCGCGGATCGGGCTCGTAGCGCACGCGGGCGCGCTGCGTCGCCCAGGTCAGGCGCAGGAAATGCACCGGGATGACGCCGAGTTCCTCGACCGCGACCCGATGCGCATCCGCCGTGACCGCATCCCGCCGCGTCCTGTCCATGGTGACCATCGCCTGCGCCACCAGCGCGTCCATGCGCGGGCTTTCCCAGCGCTGGCGGTTGAAGGGGCCGGTGCCGGCCTCCGGGTTCCGGCTCATCACCACCTGGCGCAGCATGTTGGCGCCGTAGTTCGCGGTGAAGGTCGTCATGAACATCGAGAATTCGCGGTTGGTCGCGCGGCTGAACAGGTTGGCCGGCGGCAGGATCTCGACCCGCGTCTCGATGCCGATACGCGTCCAGCCCTGCGCGATCGCCTGCATCACTTCCGAATCGCCCGCGAACCATCCGTTCGGACCATGCAGCGTCAGGCGGAAGCCGTCGGGATAGCCCGCCTCCGCCAGCAGGCGCCGTGCGCGGTCGGGGTCATGGGGCAGCGGCGGCAGGCCGGGCGCGCGCCCTTCCAGCGCCGGCGCGGCGAACTGGTCGGCCGCCTTGCCCTGCCCTTGCAGCAGCCGATCGACGATCGCCTGTCGGTTGATGCCGAGGGAGAGCGCCGTGCGCACGCGCTGGTCGGCCAGCGGGTTGCGCGGCAGCGGCCTTCCCTGCTTGTCGGTGACGAAGGGCGACGCATCCCTCATCGCATCCGGGAACAGGTAGGAGGTGGTGTTGGCCTCCACGCCGAAGACGGCGATGCGCGGTTCGCGTTCCAGCCGCGGCACGTCCTGCGATGGGACGGAATCGATCACGTCCACATCGCCGGACAGCAGGGCGGCGGAACGCGCGCCGGAATTGGAGATGACGCGCGTGATCACGCGCTCCCAGGGCTGGGCCGGGCCCCAGTACTCCGGGTTGCGCACCACCTCCTGCCGTTCCCCGATCTGGTAGGAGACGTGGCGATAGGGCCCGGTGCCGATCATGGCCCGCCCGCCGTTGAAGTCGGCGAGCGTCGCGGTCGCGTGGATGGTGCGGGAGAGGATGAAGACCGCCGCGATGTCGTGCTCGAGGAAGGGATGCGGGTCGCGCGTGTGGAAGCGCACCGTGCGCGGGTCGACCACCTCGACGCGGGAGATCAGGCGGACGGCCGGCGTGAAGGGGCCCGGGCTGTTCGGCACGGTGGGCACGCGGGCGTAGGAGAAGGCGACGTCCTCGGCCGTCAGCGGCGTGCCGTCGTGGAAGCGCACGCCTTCCCGCAGGCGGAATTCCCAGGTGTGGTCATCGACCGCGCGCCAGGATTCCGCGAGCCGCGGGACGAAGCGGCCGCTGCTGTCGAGGTCGATCAGCAGATCGAACACCTGGCGCAGCTGCGCATTGTTCATGTTCGAGGAATGGTAGTGCGGGTCCATCCCCGTGGGCGCGGATGACGCGCCGATGGTCAGCGTGCGCTGCGCCATGGCCGGCAGGGCGGCAAGCGTGAAGGCGGCGGCGAGCAGTGTCGCGCGGAAACCCGGCATCGGAAGCCCCTCTCCCTTTTCTTGGAAGGGAGCCTCAGGCCCGCGGCGCCGCCGCGTCAAGCGCGAAGGGTCAGTCGAGCGGCCGGCGGAAGAAGAAGTGCGGCACCGCGACGGCGAGCAGCAGCGCGCCGCCCATGATGTGCAGGATGTAGGGCGTCCAGGCCGCGACGCGGAAATTCTCGAGGAAGATGCAGAGCGTCACCGCGCTGCCGAGGATGCTCATGCTGACGAGCTGGCCCTTGATGCTGACCGGATCACGCGTGCGCTCAGCCATGGCGATGGTCCTCCTGAGACGGCCGAGCCTTCCGTGCCGGCGCCGCAGCGTCAAGAAAAGAATGACGGATGAAAACGTCACATTCAGTAGACGTATCGTTTGAAGCATTCGCTTGCGCGACATACCAACCGGTTGGTACGTATATCGATAGAAGACGACGCCATGCCCCAGATCGCGACACCCCGCCCCGACACCCGCGCCCGCATCCTCGACGCCGCCATGCGCGTCCTGCGCACCCGCGGCTACGAGGGCAGCTCCGTCGACGACATCTGCGCCGCCGCCGGCGTCACCAAGGGCGCCTTCTTCCATCACTTCCGCAGCAAGGAGGACCTCGCCGTCGCCGCCGCGGCGCATTTCTCCATCTGGCTCGAGGCGCTGTTCGACCGGCTCGCCTGGCGCGACCACGCGGACCCGCGCGACCGGCTGCTCGCCTACATCGATGCGCGCATCGCCATCCTGCGCGGCGACATCGCCCACTTCACCTGCCTGCTTGGCGCGCTGGTGCAAGACAGCTACGCGACGCGCCCGGCCGTCCGCGCCGCCTGCGAGGACGGCATCCGCCACCACGCCGCGGGGCTCGAAAGCGACATCGCCGCGGCGATGGACCGGCATGGTGTGGGGGGCTTCACGCCGGAAGGGCTCGCGCTGCACATCGTCGCCGTCATCCAAGGCGCCTTCGTCATGGCCAAGGCGACCGGCGGGCCGGACCTGGCCGTCGACACGCTGCGCCACCTGCGCCGCTACATCGAGATGCTGTTCCGGGAGACCGCGCCATGACCCAGATGTCCACCTGCCTGTGGTTCGCCAAGGACGCCGAGGCCGCCGCACGCCAGTACTGCGCCGCCATCGCCGGATCGAGGATCGACGCCGTGATCGCCCGCCCCTCCGGCGTGCCCGGCAAGGAAGGCGAGGTGATGATGGTCACCTTCACCCTGGCCGGCGCGCCGATGCTCGCCTTCAACGCGGAGCCGCCGCCGGGCTTCACCAACGCCGTCTCGCTGGTCGTGAGCTGCGACGACCAGGCCGAGCTCGACCGCGTGTGGGACGCGCTGCTGGATGGCGGCGAGGCCCAGGCCTGCGGCTGGCTGAAGGACCGCTTCGGCGTCGCCTGGCAGGTGGTGCCCGAAGCCCTGCCCCGCCTGATGACGAGCGGCACGCCGGACCAGCGTGCCCGCACCATGGCCGCGCTCATGGACATGGTGAAGATCGACGCGGCCGCACTCGAAGCCGCGCACGCAACCGCCTGAACCCGGGAAGGAGGAAACCCCATGCCCTACATCGACGGATTCGTGCTCGCCGTGCCGACCGCGCGCAAGGAGGAGTATCGCCGCCACGCGGCCGAGATGGCGCCGATGCTCAAGGAACACGGCATGACCGCGATGGTCGAGTGCTGGGGCGACGACGTGCCGGAGGGCAAGCTGACCTCCTTCCGCATGGCGGTGAAGCAGGCGGAGGACGAGACCGTCGTCTTCTCCTGGATGACCTGGCCGTCCAAGGCGGCGCGCGACGAAGGCTGGAAGAAGATCATGGAGGATCCGCGCATGAAGATGGACCCCGCCAGCATGCCCTTCGACGGCAAGCGCATGATCTTCGGCGGTTTCTCCGTGCTGCTGGAGGCCTGAGCCATGGCGATCCTCCCCTACCTGTTCTTCGAGGGCCGCTGCGAGGAGGCGCTCGCCTTCTACGCGCAGGCGATCGGCGCGAAGACCGGCCACATGATGCGCTTCCGCGACGCGCCGGACCCGCCGCCGCCGGGGATGCTGCCGCCGGGCAGCGAGGACCGCGTGATGCATGCCGAGGTCACGATCGGCGAGGCGAAGATCATGGCCTCCGACGGGCATTGCAGCCAGGCGGCGCGCTTCGCGGGTTTCGGCCTTTCCCTGCCCGCGCGCGACGCGGCGGAAGCGGGGCGCCACTTCGCCGCGCTGTCGGACGGCGGCGAGGTGCGGATGCCGCTCGGCCCCACCTTCTGGAGCCCCTGCTTCGGCATGGTGCAGGACCGCTTCGGCATCCTCTGGATGATCGGCGTCGAGGGCACGGCATGAACCCCGCGCTCGACCTCGAACTCCGCCGCGACATCGACGTCGCGGCGGAGAAGCTCTGGGCCTGCTGGACGGACCCCGCGCTGATCGAGCGCTGGTTCTGCCCCGTGCCCTGGCGCGCGACCGACGTGGAGGTCGACCTGCGCCCCGGCGGGCGCTTCAACTCCGTCATCCGCGGGCCGGAGGGGGAGGAGATGCCGGGTCGCGGCTGCTACCTCGAGGTCGTGCCGCAGCGGCGCCTCGTCTGGACGGACGCGCTGACGGAAGGGTTCCGCCCCGCGGCCTCGTCCTTCATGACGGGCATCATCGCCTTCACCCCGATCGCGGGCGGCACGCACTACCACGCGCTGGTGCTGCACGCGGACGCGGCGGCGCGAGAACGTCACCTCGCCATGGGGTTCGAGGATGGGTGGAACGCGGCGACGGACCAGTTGGTGGCGCTGGCGCGCACGCTGTGAAGTCCGAGGGGGGCGCCGCCCCCCTCACCCCCCGCCAGGGGCCGAAAGGCCAAGGTCATGACGAGGTGGGCGCCGCCCCCCTCACCCCCCGCCAGGGGCCGAAAGGCCCCTGGGACCCCGTCACTTGAGCGTCGCTGACCAGCGGTCGGGATCGAAGCCGACCAGCAGCGCGTCGCCGGCGACGACGACCGGGCGCTTGATCATCGAAGGCTGCGCCAGCATCAGCGCCATCGCCTTCGCGGCGTCCAGATCGGCCTTCTCGGCGTCCGGCAGTTTCCGGAAGGTGGTGCCGGCACGATTCAGCAGCGCCTCCCAGCCGACGCGCGCCACCCAGCCTTCCAGCAGCGCGGGCGCGATGCCCTCCTTCTTGTAGTCGTGCAGCCGCCACTCGAGGCCCCGCCCATCCAGCCAGGCGAAAGCCTTCTTCATCGTGTCGCAGTTGCGGATGCCGTGCAGGACGATGCTCACGCGGGTCTCTCCGATGGTCAGGCCACGATGGGGGCGACGATGGCGCCGAGCACCGCCACCGCATCGCGCGGCGCGAGCCGCACCTGCAAGCCGCGCTGGCCGCCATTCATGTAGACAAGCTCGTGCGCCACCGCCTCCTGCTCCAGCACCGTGCGCACCGGGCGCATCTGGCCGAAGGGGCTGATGCCGCCGACCTTGTAGCCGGCGATGCGCTCCGCCTCCGCCGGCTTCATCATCTGCGCCGCCTTGCCTCCGAAGGCGGCGGCGAGCCGCTTCATCGAGACCTCCCGGTCCGAGGGAAGGATGACGCAGGCGGGCTTGCCGTCGACCAGCGCCATCAGCGTCTTGAGCACGCGCCCCGGATCCTCCCCCAGCGCCGCGGCCGCCTGCAGGCCGATGCTGTCCGCGTCGGGGTCGTAGTCGTACGTATGGACGGTGAAGGCGATGCCCGCCTTGCCCAGCGCCACCGTCGCGCGCGTCGCCTTCGACATGCCTCAGCGCCGGTCGCGATGCAGGAAACAGCCCGGCGCATGGTCGTCGACCAGCCCGACCGCCTGCATCCAGGCATGCACGATCGTCGGCCCGACGAACTTGAAGCCGCGGCGCTTCAGGTCCTTGGAGATGGCGCGGGAGAGGTCGGTCTCGGTCGCGCGGCCATCGCCCGGCACCGGCACGCCGCCGGTGAAGGACCAGCAGTAGCGGGAAAAATCCTCACCCCGCGCCTGCATCGCGTTGAAGATGCGCGCGCCCTCGATCGTCGCGGCGATCTTGGCGCGGGACCGCACGATTCCGGGGTCGGCGAGCAGGCGGAGGATGTCGGCCTCCTCGAAGGACGCGACGCGCTCCGGGTCGAAGCCCGCGAAGGCCGCGCGAAAATTCTCACGCTTGCGCAGGATGACGGTCCAGGACAGCCCGGCCTGGAACCCTTCCAGCATCAGGCATTCCCACAGCGCGCGCGCGTCGCGCACCGGCACGCCCCATTCCGTGTCGTGGTAGTGGCGCTCGAGCGGATCGCGCTCGGCCCAGGCGCAGCGGACGATGGCGTCCGTCACTCCCACTCGATTGTCTAAATTCCCCATAAGTCTCTGAAAACTC
This sequence comes from Roseomonas nitratireducens, assembly GCF_017813355.1. GTDB lineage: Bacteria > Pseudomonadota > Alphaproteobacteria > Acetobacterales > Acetobacteraceae > Neoroseomonas > Neoroseomonas nitratireducens. The sequence continues at coordinate 91,981 of NZ_JAGIYZ010000006.1, read as the reverse complement.
GATGGTAAGCGCCCATTCTGACGGCCATTCTCCGACTGCGAGGCCGTCAAAATGCTACGCTTCTGATTTCATTAGGAAAACTGCCAGAAAAAATATTTTCATGGTTCCGGTATCTATCGGCGTCGATTGCCGCCAAAAAGCATCTTCAGGCGCATCTACGGGTGCTCAAACCGTGCCAAGAAAGTACCGTCGCACGTGTTCCGATACCAGTTCTGTGACGCCGACGCGAGGCCCGCAGTTCATGCCTCGGCTCCCGTCGCCAACTTGCCCCCTGACGGTACCAGGCGACGGACGGCGAAGCCAACTGAGCCCGGCGGTCCATGATTGATCACTCCTCCTGACAGACTCATTCTGATCGTATACCGCTTCGCAGATACGTAACCTCAAAGGCTTTTACTTGCCGAAAGCGCTGTAGCCTATTTGCGAGGCTGAAAGCATCGTTCATTTCGAACTTCTGATAGATGTCCAAGCCTCGATCGAGACTGATTTTCCAGCCCGTGTCGCTTAAAATGTGGCGCGCATGGATTGTGTTTGTTCCGTCGAACTCCCAAGAAAACTTGATCCCGGCTGCCGTGCAGGCGCTTTCAACGGAAGCCAAGTTCGCTTGCTGCTTTTCCGGGTAATTTTCGTCTGGCGAGGTGATGAGGCGCACGGTGACCTCATCCTCCGGCGCTTTCCGCACGGCAATCATCTCTATGAACTCCATCAGATTCCGCACCTGATGAAACATTCGGATATAGGGATCAGTGATTACGATCTTTGTCGCGCCCTCGAGCCAGGGCCAGAACAAATCAGCGAAGGTGATGCCCTTCTGGTTTTCGGTGAAAACCTTGTGACCCTCTCTCGGGCCGACTGGATTGCCCGCAGTCTCGGCCGGGCCCTTCGCTGCCGTCGACAAGGGCTTGTCACCGCGCTCCTTCCCTTCATCAGGCACCGGCTCCTCATGCGTGGGCGTCCGCTTATGATAGTGTTGTGGATACTCCGTCTCCTCGAGTGTCTTCACGACCACCTTTCGACCGTCGCGAGCAGTAAACGAGAATTCTGCCTCGGGATAAGTGCTGTCGATGCGAAGAAGCTGGTCCTTGACCCGCTTCCGTCCTTCAACGGCGAGATGCAGGATCTCCTCCACCTCAGCCTCTGTTGCATTGTCCGCTGGGAAAAGCAGCTTCATCATCCCGGAGAACGTCTTGTTTACCCCATCGCGGTCGCGCGTCGAGATATCCGATGAGAGCGCGAACAGCGGCTGGTAGCGATTGGAGTAGTCATCATTGCGCATGTGCCGAAGGATTTCGGCGAGGTAATCGACGACGAAACCGTACCCGGAAGCGAACATTTCTCCGCGGATGATATCGATCTCCCAACCTGGCACGTAGGTGTGGAGCCGATCGATGAAGGCCGAATCGTAATATTTCTCTGGAAGTTCCTCAAATAAGTCGGTGTGCTTCAGCATGTACGGGACATTGTGCTTGGTGTTGCCGACAAAAACCATCGACGCTTCAGCGCCAAGTGTCTCTACTCCGCGCGAGAAGGTTTTATTAGCCATGTAGTTTTTCATGATATCGACAAGCGCCTTGTCGACCCGCTTTTGCCGGCCAGCAAACTCATCGAAGGCTACAACATCCCAGTAGCCGACCAATCCGATCTTTCCCGAGCTGTTGTTGACGAACAGCTTCGGCACAGTCACTTCGCCGCCAGAAATCAGGATGCCATGCGGCGAGAACTCCGAGAAGATGTGCGACTTGCCAGTCCCCTTCGGCCCCAGCTCAATCAGGTTGTAGTTCCGCTCGACGAATGGAATGAGGCGCATCAGCTGAAGGAGCTTGCTGCGCCGACCGAACATCTCCGGGTCAAAGCCAACCGTCTGGAACAGCAGGTCGATCCACTCGTCGGTTGTGAACCCCGTGCGTGCACCGAGAAAAGCCTCATAGTCAAACTTAGAGAGCTGTATCGGCTTGATGCTCCCCATAATCCAGGGTTCGACGTTCTTGTCCTCGCTGTGCTCATATTCGACGTCGGCAATACACCAAACACCGCTAACTAGCAGCTTGGGATGAGCCTTCACGGTGTCGGAGTCGATGATGACCTTCTTGATGCCCAAATTAGCGAAGGTCGCCTCATAGGCGTCCTTATCGGTGTTGAGATCGACGCTGATCTTGTCGATCACCTTCCATCGCCCCTTTTCCCGGATGTTCGATCGGATCAGCCCCGCCTCGTTGCGATGGACGTAGTGCTTCCGAAGGATTTCCTTGACGGTCTCGATCCCTGATTGGATCGAGCTCTCATCATTGGTGGCGCAGTATTGCCCGAGCAGGAACTCCAACACATAGGACGGGACAATGGCATTACCCTTTACCGCCTTGACCAAGTCCTTCCGAACCACGAGGCCCGGGAAGCGTTCGTTAATTTTGTCATCCAGCGCGGTCATCGCTTCCCCCGTCAAAAATCGAAATCACTCGAGAAGCTGCGACGCAGCGTATAGCGAGCCGTGCGGTACTCCCTGAAGTGGGACGTATCGCCATGCCGCTCTTCCAGCTTCAGGATCACCTCCTGGCCGTTGAATTCGTCGGCCCGGCGGAGAAGGAGAAACCGGACTGGGACTTCGCGCTCGCGCGCGTTTTCGGATCGGAAGTCGAACACAAGCTCGTGGCTGTCCGAGATCAATTCGCCCGACTGGGCATAAATCCCCGCCCTGAGCGTGCGCGCCTGGGTTTTTTCCGTGACCGCCTCAACCTGATAGAAGCGAACAGAGATCTGGCTCGACGTGATCAACTGGTTGGAGCTTCCAATGATCTCAACCTCAACAGCGGTCGTGTCGCTCTGCCGCTTCTTGTTGATCTTGACGACTGGAACGACAACCTCTTGAAGGGTCGCGCCGCCATGCACAAACCGGCTCCCCGATCCCTGCCGGCGAAGCCGGTTGATGGATTTCGGGATGAGCAATTCTACCGAGCCTTCCAGACCGGCCTGCTCCGGCGTAAAGCGTCGCAGACCGTGATTGGCCTTCAGGCCGTGGCCGAGAATGAAACGCCGGTCGCGGAAAAGGATCGCGTCACCTTCGACCTGCGCAGAGGAGAAGTCGCTCTCTTCGATGGGGCGGTGTTGGTAGATGAAGCCATGATCGGACGTCACGATCATGTTGTTGGCGTTCGCGCCGTTTAGCTTTTTGACGATCCGCACGATCTCCTCGATCGTGTCTTCGGCGGCCTCGAAAACGCGCTCCTCTGAATCCCGCTTGTCGCCGATTGCGTCGATCAGATTGTGATAGACGTAAACAACATCATGATCGCGAACGAGTGCTCGCGCCTCGTCCTTGTCCAGAGCCATGAGGTCTTCCGCCTTCACGGCCGTGGTTCGGTCGCCCGTCCTTCCTGTCGCCAGGATTTTCTTGCGGTTCTCGGTTCCCTGCGAGCTCTGGCCATTCACCAGCACGGTGCCGCTATCGTTGTCCGCAATCTGCAAGTCGCCATTGGGTAGCAGTGCTGCCATCCCGAGCTGTGTATAGCTCGGCAGGCAGCCGAACATCGGATCGATGCCAGCCTCGTAGCGGTCCAGGCTGAGGATGCGTCCCCGCAGCTCCTCTGCTACCTCGTAGCGAAGAGCGTCGGAAATGATGACACACACCTTCTGATCGCGCCGGCGAAACTCGCCGACATGCTCCCTGTAGAATGTGCGCTGCGCGGGGATCGGGGAAGCCGACCAGGTTTCAGCCCCATCGACGTGCGTCTGCCAAGCCTCGTTCAGGGGCAGGAGATAGCTGTTTACGTAGTGGTTCTCGACCTGCTCGAACAACTCGCGCATGAGCGTCGCCTGGCCCGACTTCTGCATACGCCAGATGAATTTCCGGTAGAGTTGATCGATCCGGAACCAGCTCTTCGCATAGCGTTGCACACCTTCCGCGAGGCTCGTCATGCCGAGCGTGACCTGCGCCATCCCTTTCTGGAACTCAGCGGCGAAGCCGATCGCTTCGTAGAGGTCGCGGTACGCGCCATACCAATGGCTCTGCCGACGTTGGCGGATCCAGTTCAGTACATCTCCCTGCGCCACTGTTTGGCTGCCGACCTCATGGACCAACGCGCGGATGATGGCGCGGTCGACCTCCTCGAAGTAGTCCACGTCGATGAGCGTGCGGAAGTCGCGCTTGGCGAGATCCTGGGCCACCCCCAGTGCCTCGGCATACTCGGCCGAGAGGCTCGCAAAAGCCTCCTCTGCGTTCCGGTTGTTCTTCCAGCGACGGAAGAACACCAGAGCCTCGGGAGCCAGCATCGCTTCGCCGCCGACCGCGCTCTGGTAGCAGGATTTGAACAGCGTGATCGCGAAGTCGCTGACGCTCGCCATTTCAGTGCGGTAGCCGAATAGCCTTTGCATCTGTTCCCAGAGGAAACCGCTTAAGCCGACACGATCGATCAACCGCAGGCTGTCATCCTTTCCGACAGCTAGCTCTCCCAACAGCGCCTCGACGACCGTGTCGAAGTCACCATCGGCCCCGGCGCACACGCTGAGCATCCTCAGGCGTAGCTTCGCTTTCGTGTCGTCACCCCGGACGGCAACCTTGAGTTTCTCCAGCCTCCGACCTGACCGAAAGAATTCCTGGTGTTCCCGAACCACGTCCTCGAAACTGATCGGCAATCCCAGGTCCGCCAGCCAGATCGCGACCTGATCGCTCTTGAACACCCCATGTGCCAACTCGATGTCGAGCAGCCAGTTATCGATGTCGGCGGGGCGCGGCCCGTTCCGATAGAGCAGGAACCGCCGCTTCGGCTCTTCACGCAGGACGCGATGCTTCACCGCGAACTCGGTGTTCGCCACCTCGATCTTTTCCACGCCGTCGAGCGTCAGGGCCTCAAACGCCTGTCGGAATTCTTGCGCCGGATCGTACCAGAAGACGATCCGGTGCTTGTCGAATTGGGCTTCGAGCCCCTTGGCGATCCGGTCCTGCATGCTCAGTCGTCCGAATCGTTGAGGCCCTTGATGGGCTTCAGAGCAGCGCCGAACTTCGGGTAATTCGCCTTCACCCCATCATCGAGGTCGATCTCTATCTTTTGGGTCGCCAACGGGAACAGGACATCACGCTCCCAGCCATCAAGCTCCTCGATTTGGCGGGCTGTCGCCTCGATCTCTTTCAGCGCCTTGGTTTTCTGCGCAGGCGACGCATCTCCGCTGATGCTGAGTGCTTCCTGCGCCCGGCGATAGGCCTCGAGCTTGGACCGGAACTCGCGAAGATAATCGTTCAGCACCACGCTCACCGTATCGGGGCGGTAGCGGTGCATGTAGATCAGCGCGTTGAAAGTGCCCTTGGGGCTGGAGAACAGCCAGTAGATGGGCCGCTTCTTGTAGCGCTTCACGTGATCGTTGAAAAAGTCGCGCGTGAAGTACCGGCGGATATCCTTGCCCAGCGCCTCCTCTACGAAGGCGAGGTTTTGCTGGAAATGCTCCTCGCCAAAGGTAACGCGCAGGAACCGGCGGAAGCGTTCGGTGACGTCGTCGGCGAACCAGTCGCCATCGAGCACCGGGATAACGTTGTCTTCATCCGGCAAAAAGGACGGCTTCGGCACTCGGGCCAGGTAGTCGGCCAGTGCCTCCCCTTGATTAGCAAGAACCAGGCCGGGCACGTCGAGGCTGTAGCGGCCGAACATACAGCCCACAGCATAGGAGATGAACTCAGCCATTGTGTCGGCAAGCAGGCGTGTTTCGCGGTCTTCCTCGGCACCATTCAAGCCATAACGGTAGGCGGGGTTGCACGTGAGAGTGACTTCCTCGATCGGCACCTGCGGAGTCAGCTCGTCCTGGAGGCCGTAGGCGTCGATGAAGATGCGATTATTCACTTCCTCCAGCCGCTGCATCCCGTCCGTCATGCCCTGCCAGTGGGCGCGCAGACGGGCATAAGTTGCCTCCAGCGTCCCGGCCCGGAGATCAGGCGAGAGCAATGGGAGGGTATCGAAATCCCAGGAGGTTTCGTAGGCGTCCCAGTCGGATTTCGCCGTGGTAATCGCGCTTTCAACGATCTGCGCGAGCGACGTCCTCGATTGAACCGAGAAAGGCAAACTCAGTACGTGCGTGAGCTTGAAATCTAGCGTTGGAGCCAGCATCCGCAGCAGAAAGCTTGCAACTCGACTATTCAAGAAACCTTGTACCGGCGCCTCCAGATCTAGTTCATCGATGAACCCCATGGGGCCTTTTGCGTCGAACATGAACCCGGACGGCACGAAGCGGATTGCGAAGTCATTGCCGGAGATCCCAGACCAAGTGAATCCTCGCCTGAATCCGAATTCACCGTTGTAATTGTGCGACCGTACCCTCCCCGTCTTCTGGTCCTTGAAGTTTCGAAGCTCAGCGCCATCGTCATACCAGTTTACAAAATGCTCGAGGTTACCATACCAGCGACGAGAACCACCGCCTTTGACGTAAGGGAACCAACGCATCTGGGATAATTTGGCTTCTTGGTTGTTGGCCATTCCGAAGCCTGCATTGCCTAAGCTGACTTCGTGCCACTCTCTGAGGAAAATGGCGTTGCTACCAGTAGCTAGACCTTCTCGCGTGACTATGGAGTCCGAGATGGGGCTGTGGCTACCAAATAAATCTCTAATCCTCTCTTGCGCCCAGTAGACTAACGGGTCCCCTGGAATCTTCTCAAACTGCTCAGCCGAAACGCGGAACCTGAGCGGATTCCGCTTGTCTCTGGCGGCATTCAGTAGGTCGCGTTCCTTTTCTGACTCGTCTTGTCCGTCAGTCAGCTTTAAGAAATCACCTTTGAAATCGGGGGCTGCTACGTTGGCGAGCAAAAAGGAGGTTGTGGTGACAACTTCACCTCCGATCGAGTCAAACGCACGTTCTCCGAGTTGGGCCATGCCACGAATGGTTGCGCGGGAAAGAAGCGTAGACCGAATAGATTCGTATCGAGGTGCGAACATCCATCCTTGCATTGTGATCATCCCAACCAGTCCGAACCGGCGTGCGAGATCCAAATTTCGCAAGATGAAGGCCTGATAAAGGTCATATTTGCCGTCCTTGAAGTTCTCCTCAAGGAAAGCCTGCAATTTGTCATTAAGGTCCGCCTTCTTTTTGTACGGCGGGTTGGCCACCACCACATGATACTTCGGCGACAGCGTCTCGGCCATGCGCAGCACGGCCACAACGCGCGCCTGCACCTCGTTCAGCAGCAGATCGGAGCCAAAGTCCCGCGCCTCAACCACCCGCAGCGCCTCGGTTGGGTCTCGCAGCTTCGGCACAATCAGCGAACCGAAGTTCTTGGCCTGCTCGAACTGCAGCAGCGTCTCGCGCAGTTCGTCGGTGAACAGGTCGCGCCCCACCACAGCGGCCACGTCCCGCAACTCGGCGGGGGTGAAGGTCACGTTCTGCAGCACGCAGATGTCGGGCTTCGCCTCCATCCGTAGGAACCGCCGCCGCCCCAGTCGCGCCGCCGCCTTCATCGCCACCGCAAAGGCCGCCAGCGCGCCTGCGCGGTCGTCGATTTCGACTCCGGTCAGGTTGTGCTGCAGGATCAGCGCGGGGATCTTGTCGGCCTCGTATCCTTCTTCTTCGTAGATCGCATAGAGCAGGTCGAAGGCATACGTCAGCATGTGCCCCGATCCGCAGGCCGGATCACAGACTTTGATCTCCTCCGGCTTGCCGATCTTCAGAAAATCCGTCTCGGGTTCTTCCGGCGCGATGTAGTAGTCCATCTGCCCGGCCAGCCTCGACCCCGGCCGGTTCAGCAGCCACAGCCGCCCCAGCGAGTTCTCGACCAGGTAACGGACGATCCAGTGCGGAGTGAAGAGTTGCGTCGCGGCCGGGATGTTCTCGGCCGTGATCTTCACGTTCTTCTTCAGCCCTGCGAAGACCTCATCCTTCTTCTCGCTGATGTAGAACTGGTAGAGCCAACCGATGACCTCGACGTCCTCGCAGACGTCCGGTGTCATCGCCTCGCGCAAATAGGCGAGGATGGATCCGTTCGATAACAGATCCTCGGGCAACAGCAGCTCGGTGTAGTCGTCGATCCGCTCAAAGAGGAAAGGCATGACCCGATGCCAATCGTTGCAGATCGCAACGAGCAGGAGCCGGTAAGCCTCGGCCTGTGCATCGGGGCTGGGCGCTCGACCATCCAGAAGGGCACGGACCTGAGCGCGAACCTTATCGGGGACGCGGTCCTCGTCGATGTTCCCGGCTTTGGCCTCGGCCAGGATTTCCGGCTGGAATTGACCGGACAAGGGTGAGATCACGCGAACGGGATTGAGGTCGTTTACGTCCATGAAGCGCAAGGCCGTAAAGCGGTTGAACCAAATATAGGCCACCCGCTCGATCACCTGGGTCTTGCCGTCCCGGGCGATAGCCGCATCGAGCTTCTTCATCGCTTCGGGATGCTCTCGTCGCGCCGGGGCGCCAGGAGCAAGCACGGAATCCAGCTTGGCGCTTACCTGGCCGATCAAGGTACGGCGGGCAAACTGCGCGAACTTCTTGAGCTTTGAGGTATCCATCAGGCGGCTGCCTCTCCATTTGCGGCCGCAGCAGGAACCCGAGTTACGGGCCAGTCGGCGAAGGTTTTGTTCCAGATGTCTACGGAAAGCACGACGCAATCCGCGATGTGTTGGCGTCGCCAGGGCGTATCCGTCTCACAACGAATGTCGGCAAGCAGCCGATCCTTGAAGCCGGTGAGGAGCGCCTTCTGTTGCGCGCCATCGAACGCGTCGAGACCTAGCAGCACGACATACTTGAAGGGCTTCGCATCGCGCTCCATCAGGTGGAGAAAAGTGTATGAACTGCGGGCCTTGGGCGTCAGCTCCTGCGTAAGGATTGAATTGTCCGATAGCCGCTTGAAATACGCCTGCTGTTCCTCAGCGGGCGCCCTCTTGTTGGACGGGTCCTTGATCTCGACCAGTAGCACGTCGTCGTCTCTCTCGATCACGAGATCGACGAACTTCATTTGGATCGGCAGCTTAACGCCCTGACGGTCCAGCTCCTCCCAAACGAGCTCGTCGGGAAATGAGAATTCCAAATCGGCGTTCGGTTCAGCCTTGTAAGCCTTCATGGTTTGGCACCGCCGAGAGCCCGCGCCACATCCTCGTCAAACAGCTCGGCAAAGGTGTCGGAGATTGCCGATTTTGAGATCAGCGAGTAGCTGTCGGCACTCTCCACCGCCAGTTTCTGAGAGTCTGGATCGCGATAGAGGGCGTGAAACCGAACATGGTCGTCCTTGCCTTTGTCGATCAGCAGGTCCAGCCATTTCAAAAGGACGTAGTCGTGTGTGGCGAGGACGATCTGCTGGCCATTGCGTGACAACTCCAGCAGGACCTGCACGAGCTTCTTCATCAGCTTCGGATTGAGATTTGCCTCCGGTTCGTCCCACAGCAGAACACCAGTGGCGCCGGGGCTGATCGACCCGTTGCTGAGCAGTCGATGCAGCACACCGATTTTTCTGTACCCCTCGGCGGTCATGCCGCTCGACAGCGATTGCTCGCCTCTCGGCACGAAGCGGGTGACCGTCGAATCCTGGTAGGCCTGCGCTGCCTTCGACTTTGACCGCGCCGGATCGGCCTTCTCCTCGTAGCGGCCAGGCTCGAAGCGGAAAGCGCCTTCGCGTGTCCAGCGATACCGTCCGCCGACTAGGTCGACCAATTCGCGGACAACGCTCGATAGCCTCGGATCCTCATCCAGGCTCGCAGCCTCGTCCTCGAAACCCGGACGGACGAGAAGTTCCGCGAGGTCGATATAGCCGTCGTCGAAGATCATCTCCACGGTAGCGCGATCATGATCCGGGTGGCGCATGCCACGGACGAGCGACAGTACCTCCTTCGTCGGAATGAATACCGGCTGGAGTTCATGGCCCGTGCCGCCCGCATCCACGTTGATCTGCACCGCTTGGGAGCGGCTGCCGAAAGAGATCGCTACGCGGGTCTCATCGCTGCTTACCAAGCTAAGCCGCGTTAATGCATTCGCGCCGCTGGCTCGCAGTGCGCCTATCTTGCTTTCCTCGGGAGAGAAGAGCCGCAGCAGCTTCCCTGATATGTCGGCCGCTACCTCCTTGGCCGAACGATCGGCGGATGCCGGCAGGCCCGCCAGCGCCAGGCCATAGATCGCCTTCAGAAGGTGTGTTTTGCCCGTCCCGTTGGAACCAATGACGACATTCACGCGCGGAGACAGCGATAGCTGCAGCCTCCCAAACGCCGTGAAGTTCTCGATCTCGACGCCGGCAATCATTACACGGTCACCCGCTTGCCCGAGCGAATTTCGGAGATCAGCGTCTCGCGCAGGGTCTCCAGATAGGCGTCAATGTCCCGTTCGTCGGCTAGGTACGCCTTCGCATAGGTGACGCGCAGCGCACTGGCGGCCACATATTCCGGTTGGGTCTGCGCCGCCGGTGCGCCGCTCGAACTGTCGCTGAAGCCGCCCGGCTTGTCGTCGTCACCGTCCTTCTTCGCAGAAGGCGGCGCCGTTACGCGGCCGAGCAACGTCGGGTAGCCCGAGGCTCGGAATCCGCTCACGCGCTCCCGGATCACCGCGATCAGCTTGCTGGTCCCGATGGTATCAAGAACATTTGTGAAGGCCGCCTCGATTTCGCGGCGGTCAGGCTCCGTCAAAGAAGCGAACTCGGGGAGCGCTCGAAGCTTGGCGCGAAGCTCCTCGACATCGGAAATCGCTGTCTTACGTTCCGCCGCAAGCCGATGGTCAACCTCAGCCCTCAGGGTATCAAGGGTACCCTTGATCTGCTGGATTGCGTTGCCCTTGAAGCAATTGGGATCAACCAATACCTCTTGGATGGCGCGGGCCTGATCTTCGCCGCCATAGCCGAAATTGGCATTCTGATCGGCCAGATAGCTCCGCGCCTCGTCATAAATCGCCTTTTGACCGCCCCCCATGAAGCGACGGATCGGATCGAGAATGCCCTCCTTAAGATCGAGTAGTCGATCTTCGTGCCGGCCAAGCTCCTGCAGATACCAGGCGTAGGGCTTGCCCGTGACCTCGCGGAGGGCGTCCTGAAGCTGACCCAGGGCAGACAGAAAGGGGTAACGCGAGGATTGTCCTTCCAGGACCGCGAGCTCGGTCTTGAGCGTGCCGAAGGCTTCGGCTGTCTCGATTCCGAGTGCTTTGCCCTCGGTGCCTGCCGGCTGCGCATCAAAAAACTCGCGGAAAAATTCCTTGAGCTTGCGCGTCTGAGCCGGCGTGAACTCCACCTGGAGCTCGAGCACGATATTGCCGAGGGCGTGGGCGTTCTGGAGCCCGCGCAGCAAGGCATCGCCTTCCAACGGGCTGCCGTCAGAGCGCGCTTCGATCTTGCCACGGCCAAGCAGGCTAGCCGTGGTGCAAAGGATGGCGGCGTAGGACCAGCCATAGGGCTTGCGTTCGAAGCGCTCGACGACGGCCTTTACCGTCGTCCTGATGCCGTTGCGCGCGTTTGACTGCGCGAAGTTGAGAATCTCCTGCTCGGCCTCCGTGAGATTGGCAGCATCCTCGCCGAACATGCCGTCGTTGCCGTGCGTGAGGAACCGGCCGATCTCGTTATCGGAATAGGCAGCACCGCGCAGCATTCCGAGATTGACGTGGACCTTATCGACAAGGGTCTGGAACGCACGCTCGACCCGCGCCTGAGCATCCTCGGAGCGAACCTCGATTTCCTCCCCGCGCACGAAAAGCCGCGCATCGCCCACCAGAGCGCGAGCCTTGAGGGCGAGATCGCGCTGCCGGCTGTTATTCTGCTCGCCCTTCTCGCGGACGATACGTTCGATGCTCGCCTGCTGCGTCACTGACCGCGCCTGACGGACATATTTATCCGTCCGCTTGAAGGTCATCAGGTCGCTCACGAAGCGGTTGTCGGCATTGAGAACAATGGCGAGTTCGTCCCTCGACATGGTGCGCATGGCGGTCGCTTCGGCGTTGCCGCTCTGTTCGTGAAAGGGCGTGATGACGTTGATCGCCAGCTCGTAGTCGCGGCCGAGCAGCCGGTCATCGAGGTAGCGCGCAAAGGCGTAGTCCTGCGAGGACGCCTCGTGCTTGAGCTTACGGCTCTTGATGACGCCATCGAAAATCAGCGTCTCCAGCTCCTTGGCGATTTCCGCCGTGTCGACTTCGATCGCTTTGATCTCCTGTTCGACGTCCTTCTCCTCATCAGTCAGGAATTCGAACAGCTCGCTATTGCGCTGGATGTAGGTGTTCTGCTCAAGCAAGCTCAGCGCTTCATCAACCCGCCGCTTATGCTTCGTGAGGTCCGTGTCGAACCTATCAAGCATCAGTACGGCGACATTGCGGGCCGTGGGCTTGAAGCCCTTGACGTATTTGACCAGAAACAGCGCCTTCAGAATCCGTGTGGCGAATTCGTCACCCAGGTTCTTCTCGGCAATCAGGATCGATTGCTGGACATTCGATTTGAGCGCAGTGCGGATGCCCTCGAACATCTGATCGAACGTCGCAAGCCCGCCGAGCGGCAGTTCCGCCAGCCGCACCGCGACTTCTTGGAAAACGCCCAGCATGGACCTTTCACCGACCGAGCTATGCTTTCCCTCGAAAGCGTTGTGCTGGGAAAGGTTCTGAATCGCCAACTGGAAAAGCGGATATTGGTAAGGAACAAAAGGATAGCTGTGAATGAAATGATCGCGGTCGCGGAAGTTCTCTAGCCGGATCGAACCATCCGTGAAGTCGAACAGCGTCTTCAGGTTATTCGACTCGCGGTGGTAGAGGTCGGAAAGGCTGGTGATGCCGGACTCGGTCTTTTTGAGCAGCCGCTTCTGGATCACCTCGGCGACATCGGCGCTGTTGAGTGGCATCCGATTTGCAAAGCGTGCCTGAATCTTGGAGAAGTCGTTCTCCTGTCGCTGGTTCATGTCGCCGATGACCGACGCCATATCCTGCTGCGCCGTCACGATGATCCAGGCCCGACCGCGGCACTTGGTGTTCAAGCTCTCCGCGATGGTCTGGAGGTTCGTCATGAGCTTGACGTTGTCGGCGATGTACTGCCCCACCTCATCGACGAAGAAATTCAGCCGGAAGCCCGGCTTCTGGGATTCGATGTAAGCCCTGACCTTCTCGGCAAAGTCCTCGATTGACGACCGGAAGTCCTGCCGATACCGCGTCAATATGCCTTCGCCTTCGGAGGGATTGGCGCCGGTGGCTTGGGCATAGGCCTTGGCGACATTCGCGTTCTCCAGCAGTGCCTGCTCGCGTCCGCGCTCCCAGGGTTTACCAGCAACAGCTTGATAGGCCGCCCTGAACGCCTCAAGTACCTCGCGACTGTCGAGATCGCGCTCGAACTGCGCGATGTGCGGCTGCTTGCCATAATAGCCGCCCACTTCGTCGAAGACTTTCTGGAATACGGACAGCAGGGCGTCGGTCTGCCCCTTCGAAATCACGTCGGCTTTCTGGTCGATATTGAACAGGATGCTCTTCGACGGGATCGAAACGGCCTTGCGCAGGTCGGCCGCGAGAATCTCATTGTGCGCGCACTTCTGTTTGAAAACCTCGTAAGCTGGGCTTCCGCCGATGTCCCGGTTCTCCAAAAGGAGCGCGAGCATTTTCAGCAGATGCGATTTGCCTGAGCCGAAGAAGCCAGAAATCCAGACTCCGTTTGCCGTGCCATAGTTATTGTAAGCATCGAGGAACTTTTCGAACTGGCGCTCGATCTCGTTCGTGATGACATATTCCTCAAGCTCAACCTTGAGGCTGGCTTCGTCATCGGCCTTTATGACCCCTTCGATCGCACGATCGACGGGCTTTTCGAAGATATCGCGAAGTGTGATCATGCGCCCCTCAGACCTCATAGTGCGTTATGTCGAACGCCCGGTAGTATTTGTCGTCGTGCAGGATACCGAACAAATCAAGTGAAGCACCGGCATCCAAACTTTGTGTGTATTTGCCGGGAAAGAACATCACCGTTGGCTTTTCCTTGGCGGTGCTCTGGAGGTTGTTCAACACATTGTGGGATCGGATGTAGGGGTAGACCTCGCCAACACCGGAAAGGAACAGGACGTCGAACTGCTGCTTCTCAAGAAGGGCACCAATTTCCGGAATGAGATGAGTTTCCGGATCGAGAACCCCTTGCAAAAGCTCTTTGAGCTCGTCCTTTCCAATGCTTGGCTCCACCGCGAGAACGTCGTCCCAGATGCCGCGGTTGTGCAGCAGGGAGATGCTGAGGTCATAGAGATTGATCTCAAACACGCGTACGCCGCGGTTCTCGAGTTGCTTCACGAGGCTCGCGCGCAACGTCTCCATGCCCTGCGCTTCCTCAGCCGGATATGGGCAAATGAAGAACGGCACTTCATTGCCGAGGCCCTGCTTCTTCAAGAATCTGTCGCTGGCGATCACTCTGAGAAGGTGGTCGAAGCGGTCCTTAGCGGTTGCTGTCTTGCTCAGCCGCGCCATTATCCCTGCCTCCCCACCAGCCGTGCGGACCCTGGGAAGTATCCGAGTTCATCGAGGTCTCCGGCCTCGATGACAGCCAGAACTCGCGGCGACAACATTGCCCCGAGGATCTGGTTGTCCTGCGAAAGGATCCCGGCTTCTCGCATCAGACGAAACAGCACGGCACGAAGCTTGGCGCGCGTCGATACCGACAACGCAGAGAGCTTCGGCGACCATTCCTCCTTTGCCGACAGAAAAGCGTCGAAATCGTCGTAAGTAAGGGTCGTGCGAAGCGATAGGAACCTATCGCCCACCACCTCAACGGCAAACTCGGCGATGAACCGGTAAGTACGACAGGCCGCGAGCCATAGCAGCGCCGCCTGTTCGCTCCGCTCGCCTTTAATCAGCAGCGCTAGTTCATATCCAGATAGTCGCCTCAGGCGGTTTACGATCTCCCGAATGGAACGGCGCGCGGAACTGGCCTTGCGCACGGGAAACGCCCCCCTCTCTTGGGCGACGATCACGGTCGCTTCCCAATCGCTCCCGGATGTATGCAGGCGGGCAATGGCCACGCTTTCGTTGATGTAGAGACCGCCGGTCCCAAAGGACATCAGATACGGCTGTTCCCGCGAACGCTCCATCAAGCCTCTCCGACCGTTTTCGGAGTCTGCTCGACCTCGCCGAACTCAAAATCCGCGCGGCGCAACGCCCGTTCTGTCTCATGGGGATTGAGCGCAACGATATGCTGGGCGCGCGCATTCTGCTGGCTTGCGTCCCCCAAGAGACCGAGCCGCTTGAGTACGTAGAACAGCATGGCATAGCGAACCGAGAGGACGGCACGCTCATTCGTCATCCCATAGTCCTTCGCAACCACGGCACGTTGACTTTGGGTCAGCCCTGGATGCGGGCCGATTTCAATATCGAATGTCTTTTTCCACAAGACATCCTGATCACCACCTGGGCCAGGCACGTCCATCTGGCGCACGCCGAGAATCCTCGGCAGCAGGAAATCCTTGTACTTTTCATCGATATGACAATAGCCGCGCACATGCCAACGGAAGCCATCGTAGCCGAAGGCATGCGGCGTCATGCGCCGCCACATTGGATCGGTTCGCCTGCTCCCCATCGACTGATAATAGATTTCGAGCGAACGGTTCTCGCGGACCGCTTGGAGAACGGCCTTCAACACACCTGTATCCACCTCGCGGCGCGGCGTCAGTGCAATGTCGGTCTCAGGCGGATTCGCGATCCAGGAGTCGCCGGGATCAGCAAGGCCTTCCGCCAATGATCGTAGACGCGACAGATACCCGTCTGGATCCGGCTTAAGGAAAACCGGCGAGAACTGGGGCCCAGCGACATACCGCTTTGCGCTCTTGTCATAGATCGCGTTCTGGGGCGCTCGCTCCTGATAGAGCGTCAAGTCCTTCGAAGCCTGGGGAACGGACACGTCGAACGTCTCGATGATGTCGGAGCGGTTGACCCCGCCCTCCCAGAGCAGCCGAAATTCGATGAACTCCAGCCGGCGCTCCACCCCCCATTTCAACGTCGCAGCGACCGCTCGCATCACCTTCAGTCTCTCCGTATGACGATGGGGATAAAATCTATATGGACAGATCATAACGACCCGTGTAATTATTATTCTCATCAGCGGCGCTCGTCAATGGTGATCAGCGTTCGGATGGGAAGGCGCCAGATGCCGAAGCACGGTTCGAAAGGCGAAGTCACCAGCAGGCCAGCAGGCACGGCAACCTTGAAGGTTTTGCGGGACCCCAAGGGCGACAAGATTGCGAAGACGGCCGCCGCGTCGGTGCTAACCCAGCGTCCCAATAAGAAGAAGCACCAGTAAGGAGGGTGGCAATGACCATCGCGCTTCGTTCCACCCTGGTCGTTCACGGTCGTCTCGCCATGCGGGAGCGCCGGCTGGCGGCTGGCCGTGACCGTCGTCACGGCCTTCAGATCATGTCGTTCGAGCAGGCCGCCGTCCGACTGGCTGGCGGCTTCGTTCGCCCTATCGACGAAGAGAGCCTGCGTGCGGCCATCCAGGCCGTCCTGCCCGCCACGCCGATGGGCGAACTTGAGGGCATCAAAGCTCTTCCCGGAATGATCGGCGCGGCGGCCGACACGCTCCACAAAGTCTGGCGCGCGGGTGTCGATCTTGCCGCATGCGCGGGTGTCCATCCGCGTCTCGCCGCCATCGCGCGCCTAGAATCGGCCGTCCTCGACCAGCTTCCGCCCGGGATGATGCGGCCTCACGACATCGTTGCAGCCGCGACCGCCCGCATCGCTCATGCGCCAGCCGTCCTCGGACCGATGGAAATCGTCGGTCTTACCGAACTCTCGCCCTGCTGGCGGCCACTGCTCCAGGACCTAGCTGCCCATATCCCGGTGCAGTGGACGGCCGGCCCGAGAAGCGTTCCCGCCTGGCTTGACGGCATCGGCGTCACGGTCGCGCATGCACCGGCGCAAACGCCAGGGATCAGCGCCGTCAGCGCCGCGACCGCCTATCATGAGGCCATCGAGGCGATGCGCTGGGCGCGCAGCCTGCTCGCCAATGGCGTCTCGCCCTCGGATATCGCCATCGCAACCGCATCGCCCGCCGACTATGACGATTATTTCCTGGCCCTGCGCGCCGACGCCAATATCGACCTGCACTTCGTCCACGGCGTCCGCACGGTCACCACCCGCGAGGGCCAGGCGGCCGCAGCGCTGGCCGTCATCGTGGTCCGTGGCCTGTCGCAATCGCGGCTGCGTCGCCTCGCGGCGCTCTGCCGCGACAGCGGGCCATTCGAGACCCTGCCTGAAGGCTGGCTGCGTGTCCTGCCGACCGATGCGCCGCTCTCGACGTCGGGCGCCTGGAACCGCCTGCTGAGCCGGTTGGCGCCCGAAGACTGGCCCGACGGCGCCGACCATGTTCCAGCGCTGCGCGCAGCGGCCGAGACTCTGGCGAAAGGGCCGGACGCCGCCGGCGAGATCGGAGAAGCCTTCCTGAGGGGCCGCGCGCTCGCGATCTGGCGCAAGGCGCTGCTCGCCGGCCCTGCTGCCTCGATCGACGCGACTCTGGAAACCCTGAAGCAGGACGACGGGCTGGAGGCATGCGTTTCCGTCGCCTGGATGCCCGCCAGCGCGCTCGCAGCGTCGCCTCGCCGCTTTGTCCGGCTCCTCGGCCTGAACTCCTCGCGTTGGCCGCGTGGGATCGCCGAGGACCGCCTGATCCCGGACCACATCATCCCGACCCCAGTGCTCGACCCGCTGCCGGTCAATCTCGCCGACCGCCGCGATTTCGAGACAATCCTCGCCACGACGGCCGATACCATCGTTCTCTCGCGCGCCCGGCGCGACAGCGATGGGCGTCTCCTGGGTCGTAGCCCCCTGCTCGCCGGACATGGCGACGAGACTTATCTGCGCCGCAATGCGCCGCCGGTCCACGCCTTCAGCGAGACCGACCGCCTCATGGCCCGGCCCCAGGAGTTTGCCACTGATCCGCAGGCGGTCAGCGCTCGGGGTTGCTGGCGCGACTGGCGGCAGGCGCAGATCACCCCCCATGACGGGCTCGTGCGGGCGGATCATCCGCTCATTCTCGCCATCCTCAGCCGCACCCAATCGGCCAGCTCGTTGCGCCGCTTGCTGCGAAATCCGCTGAGCTTCCTCTGGGTCTATGCGTTCGGATGGCGTGAACCTCAGAGCAGCGCAGAACCGCTTGTGCTCGACGCGCTCGGGATCGGTGACCTCGTCCACATGGTTCTCGACCGCGCCTTGCGCAAACTCGAAACCGGAGGCGGCCTTGTTTCCTCCGATATCGAAGCCATCGAAGCGGCGGTAGCAGAGGCCGCGCAGGCCGTCGCCGCCGATTGGGAAAGCGAACGTCCGGTTCCACCGGCCGTCATCTGGCAGCGCACACTCGAAGACGCTCGCGTGATGGCGGGCCGAGCCCTGTCCTATGGCGAAGATGTACTGCCGGGCGCGCGCTCCTACGGTGAGGTACCCTTCGGTCGATCGGAGCCGAAATCCGACGCTGAAACGCCTTGGGATGCGCGCAAGCTGGTCACGATTCCCGGCACGGGCTTCAACATCGCCGGTTATATTGATCGGCTCGACATCTCGGGCGACGGCAAACGTGCGCTGGTGCGTGACTACAAGACAGGCCGCCCCCCGCGGAGCGACATCCGGCTGAACGGCGGGCGGGAACTTCAACGCTGCCTCTATGCTTTCGCGGTGAAGGCGCTCCTCGGCGACGACGTCGCCATCAGCGCCTCGCTGCTCTATCCGCGCGAGCCCGTGGATCTTCAGCTCGACGATCCCGAAGCCGTGCTGGCCGACATCACAGGCTATCTGCGCGCGGCAAGGGCGAGTCTCGCCGGCGGTGCGGCACTGCCTGGCCCGGACACCGGCGGCGACTATGACGACCTCGCCTTCGCCCTGCCGGCCAACGCCAGCGCCACCTATTGCAAACGCAAAATGCCGGCAGCCACGGAGCGGCTTGGCGATGTCGCTCAGGTCTGGGAGGCGGAATGATGAGCAGCGTGTCCAAGGTGCTGAAGGACGACGGCGCACGCCGCGATGCGATCAGCCTGCATGATCGCTCGATCTTGGTCGAGGCCGGCGCAGGTTCGGGCAAGACTGCCGTCATGGCTGGCCGCATCGCCGCGATGCTGGCCGAAGGCGTCGCGCCGCGTTCCATCGCCGCCGTCACCTTCACCGAACTCGCCGCTAGCGAGCTACTGTCGCGCGTCCGCGAGTTCGTCGCCGATCTCTCGGACGGTATCATCGCAACCGAACTGCGCGTCGCGTTCCCCGATGGGCTGACCGAGGTCCATCGAAACAATCTCGCCGCCGGCAGCGCGGGGATCGACGAGATCACGTGCTCGACCATCCACGGCTTCTGCCAGCGCCTCATTAAGCCCTATCCCGCGGAGGCCAACATCGATCCCGGCGCACGGGTCATGGATCGCAACCAGGCCGATCTTACCTTCCTCGAGATTGTCGATGGCTGGCTGCGCGAACGCCTGTCCGGCGGCCAGGGCGGCATCCTTGCCGAGATGGTGCTGCACAGCCCCGGCGAAACCGTGGCGCTCATCCAAAAGATCGCCGAAAACCTACGTCGCCGCCCCACGCTCGCGGCCCCGGCCGTCTCCCCGCTTGACGGCCACCTGACGGCATTCCGACAGGCCGCTGCGGATTTCAAAGGCTTCATGGATGGTGTGACGGCGGCCGAGCCGGAAACGGTGACGATCGTCGAGCGGCTGGCCGAGATGGCGACCGCCTTGGCCAACGGTCCCGATCCCGCAACGCCTGCGGGCCTCGTCCGCCTCCTGACCTTGCGGCCACATCCGGACCTTTGCACCAAGGCCGGGGCCTTCGCCTCCTATCGCAAGAAGGGCAAATGGGCCGCTGCCGCCAAGCAGGCCGGTCTCTCCAAGGCCGATGGCGACCGGCTGAACGACGGCGCCGAGTCCCACTACACCAGCTGCTGCGATGCCTGGCTCGCGCTGGCGCAGGCCGCCGCCGGCCATGCCCTAGCGGCGCTAATCGAAGAAGCGCGTCCGATCCTTCAACGCTATCGCGACCACAAACGCTCCAGCGCCCAGCTCGATTTCGACGATCTGATTTTCGCCGCGCGCGACTTGCTGCGCGACCATGATGCCGTGCGCCGGGCGCTGGGGCAGCGTTTTGCCCATGTCCTCGTCGACGAGTTCCAGGACACAGATCCCCTGCAAACCGAAATCTTCTGGCGGCTTTGCGGCGAACCGGCCGATGGCGATGACGACTGGACCCGCTTCCGCATCCGGCCGGGCGCACTCTTCCTGGTCGGCGACCCGAAGCAGGCGATCTATCGCTTCCGGGGTGCCGACGTCGGCGCTTATGTGCAGGCGCGCGACGCCTTCCGCGCCCAGGATCCCGGCAGCCTCCTGTCAATCTCGACCAATTTCCGCTCCTGCGCCTCGATCCTCACCTTCGTCAACGAACGCTTCGAGGCCGTCCTCTCGTCCGATGGGCAGCCGGGCTTCAACGCTCTCGACCCGTTCCATGACGACACGGGCGGCCTGTGCGTCGCGGCCTTAGACATCGCCGTGGCTGACGAACACGGCAAGGCAAGCGCCGAACGGCAGCGCGACGCCGAAGCGGATGCCGTCGCCGAACTGTGCGCCAGGCTGATCGAAAGCCATCCCATCATCGACCGTCGCAGCGGCGAAGAGCGTCCCTGCCAACCGGGCGACATCGCCTTGCTGGCGCCGACCGGTGCGGAGTTGTGGCGCTATGAAGAAGCCCTGGAACGCCGTGGCATCCCCGTCGCGACACAGGCCGGCAAGGGGCTGTTCCGCCGTCAGGAAATTCAGGACCTGATCGCCCTGACCCGAGTTCTCGCCGATCGCCGCGACACGCTGGCGCTCGGTGCGCTGCTGCGGGGGCCTTTGGTCGGCCTCACTGAAGAAGAATTGCTGGATATCATCTGGGCGCTTCCGCGCTCGGAGGAACAGCCGGATCGGATCCCGCGCCTAGATCTCAGCATCGACTCAGCGGTTGTCGCGCACCCACTCGCGCGCGAAGTCATCGAGCGGCTGCAATCGCTTTCCCGGCGCGGCAACAGCACGACACCGCACGCACTGCTCTCGCAAGCAGTGGACGTGATGCGCGTCCGTCCGCTCCTCCTTGAGCGTCATCGCGGCCAGGCGGAACGCGCGCTCGCCAATGTAGATCTCTATCTAAGCCTATCGACCGGCTACGCCGTGCGCGGCCTGCGCGCCTTTGCCGAGGCGATGGCAGCGGCATGGTCCGACGAGGCACGCGCCGTCGAGGGACGACCCGACGCCCAGGAGGAAGCCGTCGCGCTCTTCACAATGCACGCGGCCAAGGGGCTGGAATGGCCGATCGTCATTCCGGTCAACACCATGACCAGCGTCATGGCGCCCGACAGCGCCGTCATCGACCGCCAGGCCGAGACCTTCTATTGCCCGGTCCTGGGCGTCACGCCTGAGGGCTACGAAACCGCCCGCCAAGCGGAAAAGGAGGAGCTGGACCGCGAACGCATCCGGCTCTGGTATGTCGCAGCCACCCGCGCTCGCGAACTCCTCGTCCTTCCCCGGCTCGACGCCACACCGTCGAAATCGGCCTGGATCGGCCTCGTCGATCTGTCGCTCGCCGGCTTGCCCGGACTGGACGTCTCTCACCTGCCTGCCGGCCTCACGGCGGCAGGTGCGGGCGCGGGCAACACCCAGACGCGTGCGAGCTTCGCCGCCGAAGCCGAAGCCATCGCCGCCGCGCAGACGCGGTTGACCTGGCTTGCACCCAGTCGCGATGAAAGCGCCACCGGGACCGTCTTGCAGGAAGAAGAGGCCGCGCTCTGGACGGGGGCGGCCGACGAGCAGCCTCCCGAATTGGAAGCCGCGATTCTTGTGCAGGGCGGCCGCGAACGTGGGCTAATCCTCCATAAGCTCATGGAAGAGGTTCTGACCGGCGAAATCCTTGAGACGGAGGCTGCCCTCATCGAACGGGCAGCCGAACTTATCCGTGCTCTCGGCCAATCTTCGGTCGCCGACCCGGCGAAAGGACTGTCGGCGCAGGAACTGGCGGCCTGTGTAGCCCGGACCCTGGCATTGCCTGACATCGCAGCCCTGCGACCGGGGCTACTGGCCGAATTTCCCGTTTATTCCGCGCAAGCAGCCGACGGCGTGGAAAACGTAACGGCCGGGATCGCCGATGCCCTGACTGTCGGGAAGGATGGCCGACCGGTCGTGGTCGTCGACTGGAAGAGCGACGTGAATCCCGAGGCTCAGATACTCGAGCACTATCGGGCTCAGGTCCGCGCCTATCTCGATATGACCGGCGCCGAGCGCGGACTCGTCGTTCTGATGACGAGGGGAACGGTGATTGCCGTCTTGCCCTCGCCGCAGACGGTGGCGGCCTGACGGAAGGGAACACGATGGCCTCCCGCAAGCCCCCGACCGGCTCCAACCAGGACGATCTCTTTAATCCCGAGGTCGAACTCCTGCTGCCGGCTCGGCTTGCCATCGACGGCAAAGTGCTGGGAAGCCTCACGCGCCAGTTGGCGGTTCCGGCCCGACGCGTGCGTTGCCGACTGCGCCCCTTCGCCATCCGCCGCGTCAATGGCTACGAGACGACCTTGGAATCCGGCGAGACTCTAAAGATCATCAGTGCGAAGACGGCAACGCCCCTGGAAGCCGATCTTATTCTCATTGCGCCCGGAGCAACGGAGCCGGAACGGATCGCCGAAGTACTGGAACTCGGTGAATCCCGGTGGATGAATGCCCCGCCGACCAGAATCGACACATTAGATCGATCTGCGCGCGCCGAGCGTCTGAAGGTAGTCTCCGCATCCTGGATCGATGCGGTTCATCTGCGCGAGGGACGAACTGCCGCGAACGGCGAGGCGGCGCAGCCCGGCCTGCGGCGCCCACAGATCGGCGCGCTTCATGCTGCGCTTGCCCACGCGACGCGATCGACGGATCCGGCCACCATCGTCATGCCAACGGGGACGGGCAAGACGGAGACAATGCTGGCGCTCAATGCCAATCAGAGGTTCGAGCGCCTGCTGGTGGTGGTGCCTACCGACGCGCTGCGCGAGCAGATCGCGAGCAAATTCGAAACCTTCGGCGTCTTGAAGCAGCAGAAATGCCTCGATGAGACGGCAGCTTTCCCTCTGGTCATGCGGCTCTCGCATATCCCGACCAGCCAGGCCGAAGTCGATGAAATATTCGACAGCGCCAATGTCGTCGTCACCACAATGCAAATTGCTGGCCGGGCGGATGCCCCAGTTCAGGAACGGATGGCTGCCCGCGCATCGGCATTGTTCATCGACGAAGCACACCATATCGGCGCACCTACCTGGTCGCGATTCCGTGGCCTTTTCATCGACCGCGACCCGCCGCTTCCGATCGTCCAGTTCACCGCCACGCCCTTCCGGGAGGACGGCCGGCGCGTCGACGGTGAGTTCATCTACACCTACCCGCTCAAAAAGGCGCAGGCCGAGGGCTATTTCAAGCCGATCCGGTTCGAGGCGGTATTCGGGCTCGATCAGCCCGATGCAGACCTTGCGATCGCCGAAAAGCTCGGCGAAGTCCTCCAGGCCGATCTAGCGGCCGGCCTCAATCATCTGGCAATGGCGCGTTGCCAGACGATCGAGCGCGCCAAGTATCTCCACCAGCTCTACAGCTCGATGTTCCCCGAGTTCCGCCCGGTCATCGTTCATAGCCAGCAGTCGATCCGCGAGCGCCGCGCGAACCTTGCCGCGCTGCGGCGTTTCGAGAGCCGGATCATCGTATGCGTCGACATGTTGGGCGAAGGCTTCGATCTCCCGGAACTGAAGATAGCGGGTCTGCACGATCCGCACAAAAGCATCGCCGTCACCATCCAGTTTGTCGGCCGCTTCACCCGGCAAGATCCGCGCCTGGGCGACGCGACCGTTATCGCCAATACCGGCGTGGATGACATCGATCGGTCGCTCGCCAAGCTCTATGCCGAGGACGCTGACTGGAATGCCCTGGTCGAAGCGCTCAGCACAGCCAAAATCGACCGGCAAGTTCGACGCGCCGAGATGTTCAAGGGCTTTGTCGGCGATCTCAGCGACATTCCCTTGCAGACCCTCGAGCCGAAGATGAATGCCGTGGTCTATCGCACGGCTTGCGACGCCTGGGAGCCGCTGCGTGCCGAAGACCTGTATAATCCCGGCGTCTATCTCGGCATGAAGGTCAACCCGCATCAGCGCGTGGCCATCTTCGTCACCCGCTCGGAGGAGCAAGCGGGCTGGACGACCGCGCAGCATGCCACCAACGTCGTCTGGGACCTGCATATGATGCACTGGGACCCCGACAAGAGGCTCCTCTACATCAGTAGCTCGGCAAAGGGCCCCTATGACCGGCTGGCCAAGGCCGTCTGCGGCGACACGACGCGGCGCGTCGAAGGTGAGGACGTTTTTCGAAGTCTTCACGGCTTCAATCGCCTCATCCTGCGCAACCTTGGGCTCACGCACCATCAGGGCCGTGGCGTGCGCTATTCAATGTATATGGGCGTGGACGTCGCCGATGGATTGGACACTGCGAAATCGCAGTCCCGTATCAAGAACAACGTCTTTGCGACCGGCTTTCTCGATGGCGTGCCGGCCTCGCGCGGCTGCTCGGCAAAAGGAAAGTTCTGGTCGATCTCCCCGGTTCGCGACCTCACCGACTGGGTCGAGTGGTGCAACGACATCGGCACAGCCGTCAACGATCCCGGCATCACCACCGATGGCGTCTTCAAGAGCGCCATGCGCCCTCGCCAGATCAGTGAGCGGCCGAGCGTTCCACCCGTTGCAATTCACTGGCCGGAATCTCTGCTGACACAGATCGAGGACCGGATCGAGATCAGCTTCGACGACATCGCCGCACCGTTCGCGGAATGCGACATCGAACTCCTAGACCACCAAGCTACCGGGCCGCTGCGCTTCGCGGTGCGCAGCGATTCCCAGAGCGCCGAGTTCGAAATCGTGTTCGCGGAAGGCGGCGCCCGCTATCCGCAGCGATCAGGGCCGAAGGCGACGATCAAAGTCGGCGGCAAGGTGAAGACGCTGTCGGAATCCTTTGGCGAAGACTCCCCGCAGATTGATTTCGGAGATGGCTCTCTCCTGATCTACAGCCACCTCTATGCCCTGCCCGATGGCGTTCGCGTCGAGCCCTATCCTTCAGACCGGATCGAAGTTTGGGACTGGTCGGGCACAAATATCCGAACAGAATCGCAAGGATCCGAAAAGCGTGCGGATTCCGTCCAACGGCGCGTCATTGAGACCCTACTCGCCGACGGAGACGCCTACGATCTGGTTTTCGACGACGATGGCGCCGGCGAGATCGCCGATGTGGTTACGCTCCGCGTCACAGAGGGCCTTGTCCAGGTCACGCTCCATCATTGCAAATTCTCGAGCGCCGACACACCCGGCGCCCGCGTGAAAGATCTCTACGAAGTGTGCGGGCAGGCCCAAAAATCCGCCCGCTGGCGCGACCGTCCGAACCGGATGTTCACGCATATGCTAAGGCGCGAGAAACTGCGCCTCGACAAGGGGCAAAACTCTCGCTTCGAACATGGGAACGCCGCGTTCCTCAAGCGGCTGAAAGCGACCTGGCAGGACTATCGCTACGAATTTGACGTCCGCATCATTCAGCCCGGCCTGTCACGGGCGGCGATCACCGAAGAGGGGCTGCACTTGCTCGCTGGGGTCGAGACCTACTTGCTGGAGACCCGCGCGATGAAATTGCGGGTCTTAGGCAGCGCATAGCCATCATAGTGCCGCCTCGCGTCTTCCCGATCAGCCACGCATGAGCCGCTGCTGGGCATCAATGTCGGTTATCGGTGGGTTGGTTGCCGACGCAGCCGCCATTATATCGCCTTGATTTAACACAGGAACGCCGGTCGCCGTCATCTGCCCATGTCCGTTGGCCAATGTGTCCGGCGCAGTCATGTGTTGTTGCCGAAGACCCATGGCGGAAAAATCTAGGACCAGCGGTTGCAACAGCGCGCGGGTCGCTTCCCCGCCGCGCGACAGCACGTCGATAAAGTCTTCCTGGTTGGGCTGGCCGAGGGCCAGTCGATAGATCATGCGCTGTTCCCGAAGTTGCGCGAACCGCAGCATATCCCGACCAAAGGGACGCTCAAAAACGTGCCGCCGGATTTCAGCGCCATCGAGTACCCACCACGGGCGAAGGCCGCTCTTATCAACAAAGCGCTGCGCGTGCCGCTCCACGCATTGCCAGGGAGAGCGTTGAGCCACGGCGGGATCCCTAAGCACTTCATCGCGCAGCTCTTCCGCCAGCTTCCGTCTGACCGACAGACCCGCATAGCGCTGGATGCGGCCTTCGCGTTGCTCGAGGTCGAGCGGGTTGGAAGAAAGGTCCCAATGAACCACATGCGAACACCACGGATGAAAATCCAGTCCCTCCTGCCCAACGGATGTCGTTGCCAAGACATGCGGCCAAAAGGGCGTGTTGAAGCTTCGGCGCACTTCGTCCGGACGCGCCGGGATGGCCTGCGCCACGCCTCCCTCCACCTTGGCCACCGGCTCGGCTTCCGCGTCCCCAAAGGGGACGGCGACATGGCAACGGACAGGAATCTTGTGCGGCTGTCCGCCGATCCCATGAAAACTGAAACTGCCGGCACGGAGCCCGAGCGACGCCTTCAGATCCCTGGCAAGACCCGCAGCGCCCTCATGGAGATTCTGGGCGCGGAGCCAAAAATGCTCGTCGAGAACGCTCTCGAAACCGCCGTCAACCACCGCTCCCATGACCTGCTCGACCGCGTTTCTGCCTGGCAGCGATGACAATATAACCGGGTTGTCGAGATAGGCGCGCAGGCCCTGCCAACTGAGCTGGACCAATTCGGGGTATCGCGGGCCATCCAGGATCGTCGGGTCATAGCGCCGCATTGCCCGGCCAAGCACGACGCCCGGCGCACCAATTGCGTAATCCACGAGGTCGGAAAGCTCGGCCGGTGAAAGCCTGTCGATCGGCAGCGTCTGGCGCCACTTTCGTACCGCCGATTGCGCGGCGCGATCATCACCGATCGCGCTGCTCCATCCCGTCGCCGACTGTTCCGCAAAACCTGCCATGCGTTCGATGGACGCCAAGACGCGGGCAATCGATCTGTGGCGTCGGCGGGCCCTGACGGTGTCCCGTTCTATGATGCCTCTCGGCAAAGCAGCGAGAATCTGTCGGCGAACTTCCTTGCGGACAGCACCCAGCGGCGCCCCCGCTTTTGCGAGCGGGTCGGTGTTACGGATCAACCATGGTGAGGGATGAAACGCCGCCATGACGGGGCCAGGAACCGCCGCCAGCTTGAAGCGCCGCCGCCTATAGGCTTTTTCGTATCCCCCTTGTTTCTTGGGAAGGCAGCGTGCCTCGACCCCGAAGCTGAGAAGCGCGGCGACGCTGGGGGGCGTTGCGCGGAACCGGCTGAACATAAGGAGCTTGGGATCAGCCCCGCCTTTCTGATCGGCCGCCGCCGCCGCCCACCCCCCGCGAAGCGGCCACCATGCAAGCGATGGGGCGACCCAGGGCAACGACAACAACGCGGGCGGAGAAACACCGTTAAGCGCACGAAGCTTGGCGTCCGGCCAGTCGGCCGGCGCATTGAGCTTGTTGCGGCGCTCGCGCGTCATCCGCGTGAGCTTCGGCGCAGCCTTGATCCTAGCCTTCTTCCAGGCCGCATAGCGCGGCCCGAGGGACTGGGCCGGCAACGGAACCGACGACCAGTAGGGCAACGCCTCGTAGCGCACTTGCTCGGCGAAGCTCTCCGCCAAATGGCGATACACCTGAAAATCCTCGGGCAGCGGGTCCGCATGGAGAAACTTGGTACCTGCGAGCGGATCGGATGAAGCCACGCTGTCCCGCTCCGTGCGCGACATCACCGGCGTCATAAGCCGCCGAAGCTCATCCCTGAGCCGACGTGCCTCTGCCACCTCTTCCATCAGTTCCGGGCGGCTTGCATCGGAATGGGCGGAGATGGCGCGCAACTTGTCCCCAAAATCCGCAAAGAGATTCTTTGCGCGATCACGCGCGTCCGGGCCGGCGAGAAACTCAATCAATTTCAGAAGCTCCGCGTGAGCGAGCGCGCCGCGCGCTTCCTCCCATCGCGTGGTCAGATACGGATATGGCGTGGCGCTCAGCAGCAGGATCGCCGGACGCCTGGCCGAGCCTTCAGGCTCCAGCAGCGCCTTCAGGAGCGGGTCGGCGTCCTTCTCGTCCAGAAGCTGCCGGTAGCGCTGGAACTCGTCGAGAATGACAAGGTCCGGGGGTTGATGGCGCAACGTCGCCAAGGCCAAGGCTCGCCGGAGACGGCCAACGAAGGTGGTAGGCCTGAGCGGCTTGATTCTGCGCTCGGTGTCGCCGTGCAACGCCAGATCGAGCATCGCACGCACAGGTTCGCCAAACTCAACCTCCAGCGCCTCACGAAACCTCTGCCGCAAGCCAGGTGGCGACGCCGCAAACTTCTTCTCGGCCTCTGTAACGGCCCAGTCCCAGGAGCCGCGCGCACTAAGCCGCAAGAGGTCGGGATCGAGATCGCGAGCGAAAGCCGGGTAGCTCTGTTCGAGCAGCACCTTCAGAAACGCCCGTTCTTCCTTGCGGCCGCCGGTCAGGCGAGCCTTCGCGCCCGGAAACGAGGTCGCAGGGGTTAGGGCATAGATCAAAACCGGGCTGGCAGGCCGCTTCTCGACGGCGATCAGCGAAAGCCGATCGGGCGTCTTGATCGCATCCCGTAGCTGCAAGTCGCTCAGGAAGCCGACAACCCGGCTCTTGTTCTGGAACGACACAGCGTGTCCGTTGGCGATGTAGTAGATGGTAAGGGGCCGGCGACCGCCATCAGCCATGCGGCAAGCCAACTCCTTCGCCACGACGGTTTTTCCAAGGCCGACTTCATCAGCGACAAGAAAGCGCCGTCGGCCGTCAAGGTCGGCAAAAGCCGCAAACGCAGCATCGACGGCCGCCTTCTGAAATGGCTTTGGGGCGCTCATGGGCGTTTGCCCTTGATTTCGGCAACGCCGAGCCCGCGGCGGAGCTTGCCCCACAAATCATCGAACCGGCGCAGCAAATCCGCAGTCTGAGAGTCTTCCCGCCTGGCCTCCTCAAGCACAGCAGGCAGATACTGAGATACCCGCCGTTCGATCTGACGAAACTTCTCGGGATCACGCGCCCAAGCCGCCAACATCTCCTCCAGTGTCGGCAGCGAGGAATCGAGCGCCGGATTTATTCCCGGATCGGCGCGATTCCGTGGTTCGTCATGCGTCCAGTCGCCTTCCCCCTCGCGGCCGTCGTCCGCCAGCAATCCGGCGAGCCACAAGAGGAACCCTCTGGCGCCCAAAAAGCGAACGAACGCCGCGCGGTCACGATCCTCCCCAAATGGCGGATCTGCGGGCGCGCGTTGCAGCCAAGAAAGCCCCTTTCCAGCACGGCTCACGCGCAGCCGCACGAACTCGCTCCGCTCCGCTGGAGGCATCGGCCCCAGAGGCACGATATTTTGCCCGCAGGGCCACCCAACCAATTCGCCGTGGAGCGTGCCCACCTCGAGCGCGATGTTCCGCTCATCTGGATGTGGCCCGCTTGGATGAAGATCGGAACGATGCGCGAGGCGCGCGCCTTCGTCGTCAAAGCCGAGCTGAGCGGCCCATCGGGCCGCGACCTGCGCGCGCGCGCGCTCGAGCGCCTCCTCCTCCAGGGCTATGGCGTCGGGCGCATGTTCCACGAGAGGCGCCTCTACCAACCGAGCTGATCCGATAAGTGCTTTCAGTCCTCTCTCGACAGGCTCCGTGACGACCAGCTCGGCGGTCACTTCGACGTTGCGGCCAGTCCAAGCGCGCATGGTCGCATTCGCGCTGCCGAGCCACAGCCGCCGCTTTTGTCCCGATCGCATGAACAGCAGCTTCGCGTGAAGGCCACGACCAAGTTCTTCTTCCTCGTCATCAGACGGATCACGATCGGAAGCCGCCACGGCGATGTCTGCATCAGGCTCGGGGTCGCCGACTGGATATTCCGGTGCATCCAGCACGAGGATATCATCAAACGCCGCAAGCGAGGGACCAATCCGCTCGATCTCGCGAATGGTCGTCAACAATACGAGGTGCGCCGGTTTCGACCCCTGTGCCGCTTGTCGAGCGAGGAACGCTTTGTCGATGAACGGACTCACCACCACGACTTCATCAGTACCCGCCGTGGGCACGGGAACCGCCATGTTTCCAGTTCCGTCCGACCAGTGAAGCCGCTCGACACGGACGCCGGCCGGAGCGCGCCAGCCTAGCTTTGCAACGGCAGCGCCCAATGAAGCAGGCCGTACGCCTTGGAACCCTGCTCTCTCGGCCAGGGCACGCGCCAAGTTCTCTACGCCTGGGATAAAGGCGCCGCCTTTCTCCGCGGACAGGAGCAACAGTCCGATGTCCCGGTTTATATTTTCGGTGAGATTGCGGCTCCCGATCCAAAGACGCCAGCCAACGCTACCGCCCGCATCGCGCGTGCGAACAAGGGCTGCTTTGGGATGCCAACTATGAATAGCTTCATCAAAATCGACTTCGCGCACGAACTGGTCGAGGACCGCCGCGATACGCGGTGTTCGACGCATCTTCGCCAGCCGCCCTCGCTGAATGATGATGCGCACCTTTCCACGAAGGCGTTCGACCGCATCAGCGAAATCGGAGGGGCTTCCACTGCCTGCATCTGTGTCCTTGCCGGCCAAAGCAAGCAGCGTTGCGCCAATAGTCCCGAGATCCGCCGAATAGGAGGCCAGCAAGGCCAGTTCGACATTCTCGTCGGGGCCAGGACGAAGGCACTCGAGAAACGAGAGCGCCGGCCAGCTGTCGACCGCCCCGCTCATTCGGCTTCCGCCAGATCGTTAAGGAGCGTGCTGACCTGCTCCCATCTATAGTGGAGAGGTCCAGCTAGACCATGTTCGTCGTTCGCCCATTCGAGCCGCCGCGCGCGACCATTAGGCGTCAAGGGGAGCCGCGCGCGGGGCCCCTTTCGGGCTTCGGCCGCCTCATAGACCTCGAAAAGCGGTCGGGGATCAGTCAGCTTCGAAGCGATCCACTCCTTCGTCGCCGCTACGACGGCGCGCAACTTCGACGGCAGTACGCCAATGTCTGCCTCAAGCGCGTCGACATCGAGTTTGGCTGCGACGGCGCCGTATTCGGCAACGGTCGAGGCGAGGTGATCGCGATGTCGGGTTGACGTCTCCCGTTTGTCGTAGGCCTCGACGATATGTTCGAGGAGAGCGTCATAGATGGCGCGCCCCACGCCAGCCAGATTGGCCGCCTGATGCGCACGCACCAGCGGCGCCCGGTCGGGACCGGCGATCGCACGGGTTTCATCGGCCCACATTCCCGGCGGTGATGCGGCCTCTGTCCGAACAAGGCGAGCGAGCAAGGAAAGCTCATAACCTCCGCTGCCGCGCAATTGCGCAAGGCGGTCGCGAAGAAATGTGGCCTCCGCGGCCGCCAACCGGAGAGTGATCGATCCATCGCGCCAGCCAGCCGGGCGGTTGGGTAGCGGAACGAACGGCAGATCGAAGCCGAGGAGGGGCTGTCCATCATCGTCAGTCGCCAGGCTCACGCTCTTCAGCAACCTATGCGCGTGCGCCCGAGAAATCGTCCGCCCGTCAAGACGCGGGCGCAGGATTCCCCACACCGCGAGAGCATTCCAATAAACGGTCGATGGCGGCTGACTGGAAGGCTTGGGAAAAACACGACTCCCAATCACCTGGGATTCGCCGGCATCCCGAAGCCGCCCTGCCAGCACCCTTTCGCGTTCGCGTAGTGCACGCTCAGCAGCTGGTCCCGTCAAACCCGCGAGATCCTCGAATAACCAAGGCACGAAGATCGCGTAGCGCACCCGAGTGTGCAGGACGGACGTGCCTGGGAAGAAGTGATCCG
The DNA here is from genome assembly GCF_017813355.1 of Roseomonas nitratireducens. Classification (GTDB taxonomy): domain Bacteria; phylum Pseudomonadota; class Alphaproteobacteria; order Acetobacterales; family Acetobacteraceae; genus Neoroseomonas; species Neoroseomonas nitratireducens. The sequence continues at coordinate 60,267 of NZ_JAGIYZ010000006.1, read as the reverse complement.
CGTATCGCTGATGGATAGTCAGAAAGCCGATCTCGTCACGCACGCCCATGGATTCTACGTCCATTTGCGCCTTGGCGCGCGCCAGCGACTCGCGGGACAGATAGGTCCATCCCAAGGATGGCTCGACGAGCGCCGCGCGCTGCACCTGCGGTGATCTCATAGGCCGAGACACCGGGTCACCTCCAAAGAGACGACAGGGGCGCCGCTGCCAACCGATCGCCAAACGGCACGACGTCCGTGCTGTCGTAGAGGACAACGCCAAACGCGAAGCGGTCCCCACAAGCCTCTGCCAATGCGCGCAAGCCCGAGAAGTCGCTGGCCTTGACCGTTGCGCTCGCCTTCACCTCGATGGCAGCAATCATGCCGTCGTCGCGCTCGAGCACGATGTCGACCTCGCGCATGTCCCTATCCCGGAAGTGGTGAGGCGTCAGACGCAGGTCTGAGGCCGTCATCAGCTTCAGCACTTCGGAGAACACGAAGCTCTCGAGCAGCGCGCCAAACGTCCCCCGATCCGCCTTGATCCGATCGAAAGTCAGCCCGCGCGCGGCAGCCAGCAGGCCGGAATCAAGGAAATGCAGCTTGGGCGTCTTAACGATGCGCTTGAGCGCATTGGTGAACCATGGCTGCAGGGTCGCGATCAGGAACACCTGTTCGAGCAGACCGACATAGCGCTGACCGGTCCTGTGGTTGACGTTGATGCCGCTCGCAAGCTGGGAATAGTTGACGAGCTGCCCGGAATGTTCGGCGAGAAGACGCACGAACTTGGGGAGTTCGGTGAGCTTCTCAACTTCAGCGATATCGCGCAGATCACGGGTCAGGATCGAGGTGAGATACGCACGCGCCCAGTCTTGTCGCCGGCGTTCGCTGTCGCGGCTAATCGCCTCAGGAAAGCCGCCGCGCAACGCAAGCTGGACCAACTCGTCGCCGACAATGGCGGCGCTTTGACTCTCTAAATTCCCCTCGAACAAGCGTTCCAGAAAGGTTGGTGCTCGGCTTTCGATTTCCGCCCGAGCCAAGGGCAGCATCCGAATGGTTTCCATCCGGCCAGCGAGGCTGTCAGCGACGCGCGGCAAGGTCAGCACATTGGCCGAGCCGGTCAGCAGGAAACGGCCCGGGCGATAATCTTCGTCGACCGACTTCTTGATCGCCAGCAACAGATTGGGCGCGCGCTGGATCTCGTCGATGATGGCGCGATCCAGACCTCGGATGAACCCGGCCGGGTCGGACTGGGCGGCCTCAAGGACGGTCTGGTCGTCGAGTGTGCTGTAGGTCCAGCCGGTTTCTCCCATCTTTCGCACCAGCGTCGTCTTGCCGGCCCGGCGCGGTCCGACGATGAGGACGACCGGCGTGTCTGCAAGCGCCTCCTCCGCCCTCCGCTCAACGAATCGCTGAAACATAACATCTCCGACTACCGGCTGATTGGCATCATCAGTCTCGGCAGATTTGTAGTCAATGGTCCGCTGATTGGTATCGTGAGCATTCCCAGAATCTGAGGGAAAAGTCTTCCCCTGCGGCGGGGCTTTGTCTCTGCCGACCCTTGTCTAGCGGCGAGTGCCCCCGCAACGCCCCCCGAGAGTGAGAGTGCAGGCTGGCTGTGCCGTGACGGGTTGAAGGCTGGGAGAGAGGCTTCCGGCGCCCGTCGTGGAGACCCGCGATGTCGAAACGTGATCCACGCGGCCGGCCGAGCGCCGACCGGACGAGCCTGTACGACGAAATCACCGGCAAGATCCTGGCCGAACTGGAGGCCGGACGGTTGCCCTGGGTCCAGCCCTGGGGGACGGCCGCGGCCAAGGCGCCACTCGCCATGCCGACCAACGCTGCGACCGGGCGCGGCTACTCGGGGGTCAATGTGCTGATCCTCTGGGGCGCGGTGATTTCGCTTGGCTTCCCGAGCCAAGGCTGGCTGACCTTCCGCCAGGCCCTGTCGCTCGGCGGCAATGTCCGGAAGGGCGAGCGCGGCACCACCGTCGTCTATGCCGACCGCTTCGTACCGGACGATGAACGCCGTCGTGCGCGAGAGACCGGCGACGAGGCACAGGCGATCCCGTTCCTGAAGCGCTTCACGGTCTTCAACGTCGCTCAGTGTGACGGCCTGCCGGAGGACCTCGTGGCGGCCGTGCCGGCGCCTGAACCTGGGCTGATCGAGCCCACGGTCGACGCGCTGATCCGGGCGAGCGGGATCGATTTTCGCATCGGCGGCGACCGGGCTTACTACGCGCCGGCGCCTGACTATGTGATGGTGCCGCCGCCCCAGGCCTTCTTCGAGCCCATCAACTGGCATCGCACGGCGCTGCATGAATGCGCCCATGCCAGCGGCGCGGCCCATCGGCTGGGACGCGATCTCACAGGATCGTTCGGCTCCAAGAAATACGCGTTCGAGGAACTGGTGGCCGAAATCGCCTCGGCCTTCTGCTGCGCCGCCCTCGGCATCGCACCGACCGTCCGCCACGCCGACTACATCGGATCCTGGGCCGAGGTCCTGCGCGAGGACAATCGCGCCATCGTCCGGGCAGCCAGTCAGGCAAGCAAGGCAGCGGACTGGTTGCTGGCCTTCGCCCCAAACGCCGGAGAACCGGGTCAGGCAATTGCCACCACCCCCGAGGCCGCACGCCAGGCGGCCTGACCCACTCGTTATCTCTCCAAGCATCGGCGCAGTCCCGTCTTTCTGGCTTTACGGCGTTCCGGCGTTCCGGAAGCGATGAGAGGAAGAGGGCTGCGCCGATTTTCGTGACGGGTTGGAGGTCGGGAGAGAGGCTCCCGGCCGCCCGTCGCGGAGACCTGCCATGTCCACTGCCATTCAGAAGATCACCCTGTCGCCGTCGCGCGACATCCCCTTCCACAAGCTCACGCTCTCGCAGGCGAACGTCCGGCGCATCAAAGCCGGTGTGTCGATCGAGGAACTCGCCGAGGACATCGCGCGCCGCGGTCTGCTGCAGAGCCTCAACGTCCGGCCCGTCCTCGATGCCGACGGCGCAGAGACCGGCCTGTACGAAATCCCGGCCGGCGGGCGTCGCTACCGGGCGCTCGAGCGCCTGGTGAAGCAGAAGCGCCTCGCCAAGACTGCCCCCGTGCCGTGCGTCGTGCGCGATCCCGCGTCGCCTATCATGGCCGAAGACGACTCCCTCGCCGAGAACCTTCAGCGTGCCCCGCTGCACCCGCTCGATCAGTTCCGGGCGTTCCAGGCGCTGCGCGAGAAGGGCCAGTCCGAGGAAGACATTGCTGCGGCCTTCTTCACCTCCGCCCATGTCGTGAAGCAGCGTCTGCGCCTTGCAGGTATCTCGCCGAAGCTTCTCGACATCTATGCCGAGGACGGCATGACGCTGGAGCAGCTGATGGCCTTCACGGTCAGCGCCGACCATGCAAGGCAGGAACAGGTCTGGGAAACGATCGCAAGATCCTGGTCCAAGGAGCCGTATCAGATCCGCCGGATGCTGACCGAGAAGACGGTGCGCGCGTCGGACCGCCGCGCCATGTTCGTCGGGCTCGATGCCTATGAAGCGGCTGGCGGCACGGTCCTGCGCGATCTCTTCCAACAGGACGATGGCGGCTGGCTCGCCGATGTCGCCCTGCTCGATACCCTGGTCGCCGCCAAGCTGAAGACAGAGGCCGAGGCCATCGCGGCCGAAGGTTGGAAGTGGATCGAGGTCGCTGCCGACTTCCCCTACGGTCACACCCACGGTCTGCGCCAGATCGACGGTGTCGCCGCCGAACGATCGGCTGACGAGCAGGCCACGATCGACGCGCTCAACGCCGAGTATCAGCGGCTCGAGGCCGAGTATGAAGATGCGGACGAATTGCCAGACGAGGTCGATGCGCGGCTCGGCGAGATCGAGGCCCTGCTGGACGAGCTCGACAACCGGCCGGTGATCTTTGATCCGAGCGACATCACCCGTGCAGGCGTCTTCGTGAGCATCGGCGCGGACGGCAGGCTCATGGTCGACCGCGGCTATGTTCGCCCGGACGACGAGGCGCCCCTCGCGCTGCCCGATGACGAGACCGATGGCGCTACGGCGGCGACCATCGCCCGAGCCGGCGAACCCGGACCGAGCGGCACGTCCCGCACCGTCATCACGGTCGGCGGGCAGCAGATCGAAAGCGAGGACGACGAGGACGACGTGATCAAGCCGTTGCCCGAGCGCCTGGTGATCGAATTGACCGCCCATCGCACGCTTGCGCTGCGCGACGCCGTGGCGAGCAACCCGCAGATCGCGTTGACGGCGCTGCTGCACAAGCTCGTCATCGACACGTTCCAGCGCACCAACATCGGGGGCGGATGCCTCGAAGCGTCCGTGCGGCACGTCTTCTTCCCAGCGCAGGCCGCCGACCTCAAGGACAGCCCCTCCGCACGCGCGATCGCGGAGCGTCAGGACGCCTGGAAGGCCGATCTTCCGCAGGACGATCGGGCGCTCTGGGACTGGCTGTCGGCACTCGACGATGCGAGCCGACTCTCGCTGCTCGCTCATTGCGTGAGCTTCGGCGTCAACGCGCTTTACGAGAAGCCGAACCCCTACGGGGGGAACGGCGTGTCCCAGCACGGGCTCCAACGCCGTCTCACCCAGGCCGACCGGCTCGCGCGGGCGACTGGTCTCGATATGGTGGAGGCCGGATGGCGTCCTTCGGTCGACAATTATCTCGGCCGGGTGCCGAAGCGTCGCATCGTCGAGGCCGTGCGTGAGGGCGCGGGAGAGCGGGCGGCGCAGCTCATCGAGCATCTGAAGAAGGCTGAGATGGCCAAGGAAGCCGAACGCCTTCTCGCCGACGCCCGGTGGCTCCCCGAGCCGCTGCGGCTCGCTGAGACGGACACATCGTCCGAAGCGGGCGAACCCGAAGCTCAGGCAAGCTCCGTGGATCTTCCGGCGTTCCTGTCTGGCGACGAGGAAGCCTCGGACGAGGATGCGGAGCCGCTCCCGGCCATTGCCGCCGAGTAGCCGATCCAGGCGGGACCGCTCCGGCGGTCCCGCATCTTTCCTCACACGCCCGTTCCATCAGCCCGGTCGCCACGCCGGGCTTTTCCATGTTCGTGGGAGACTGTCATGGCAGACTATTTCACGCACTTCTCGTGCCTGCTCGACGTCGGCACGCCACAAAATGCCGCGCGTGCGCTCGATCTCTACAATGCCTTGTCCGAGGCCGGCGCGTCAGAAGAACCGCCGTCGGAGGGCTTCCTTCTCTCCATCCAGCCGGAGCACGGCGGCTCGCAGCTCTGGCTACGGGATGACGTCTCCGGCGATCCCGAACGGCAGATCCAGTTCGTGAAACTCTGCGCGGCGGAATTCAGCCTGAAAGGCCGTTGGGGCTTCCAATACGCCAATACCTGCTCGCGGCCCCGGCTCAGTGCGTTTGGCGGCGGCGCGCACGTCCTCGACCTCGGGACGGGCGAGACCGTCGGATGGATCGACACCGATGGCTGGCTCGCCGCCGCGGTGGATGGAGGTGATCACGATGCCTGAGGTCATCGAAACCATCGTCTATCGCCTCGACGAACTCTCCGATGCGGCGAAGGACGCCGCGCGCGGATGGTACCGCGAGGGCGGCCTCGATTATGACTGGTTCGAGTTTGTCTATGACGACTTCGAACGTATCTGCGCGATCCTCGGCATCCGCCTCAGGACGCGCCCCGTCCGGCTGTTCGGCGGCGGCACCCGCTCGAAACCCTGCATCTGGTTTTCCGGCTTCTGGAGCCAGGGCGACGGGGCCTGCTTCGAGGGCGACTACAGGCATTTGAACTCCGCCGCCCGCCGCATCCGGGCCTATGCACCAACGGATACCGCGCTTCACGGGATCGCCGACACCCTCCAGACCGTTCAGCGCCGCAACTTCTACCAGCTACGCGCCGCCGTGACCCACCGGGGGCGCTACTATCACGAGCATTGCATGGCGATCGCGGTCGATCGCGACAGTCCCGTGGGTCAGGACATGACCGCCGATGCGGAAGATGCCGTCTCGGAAGCGCTCCGCGATCTGGCCCGCTGGCTCTACCGCCAGCTTGAACGGGCATACGAGCATATGACCTCGGTCGAGGCGGTCGACGAGGCGATCGCGGCGAACGGCTACACCTTCACGGAAGCGGGCCGGCGCTTCGGCTGATGCAGCCTGCCGCTCTTACGTCGAGAGGCAGAGGAGGCCGGGACGGGTTTGAGCCCGGACGGTCGAGAGAGAGCGCCCAAGGGCTCGCCCCGTTTCCCGCTCTCCTCGAGGTCTTCCCCATGCACGATCGTTCCGCATCTTGCGCGCAAGAATACATGCCGGCGTCTTATCCGCAACGTGTCGACCGGACGGCCGCCCTGCTCGATGCCGCCCGATCCATTCTCGTCCATCTCGAAGCAGGCCGACGTGTCGACGCCACCCTGCTTCGTGACGCGATGGAAGCGAGCTTCAACGCGGGCGACGCAACCGGAGCCTGGGACTGGAAGCTGGCCTACGACGCCTGCGAGGCAGCGACTGTTCTCTTCCTCCGCAAATACGGCAAAGTGCTTTTGCACAAAGCCGGCTCTCCGGCAGCAGCCCTGCCGCTTTTCGCGAAAGTCGCCGGCCTGCTCCCCACGCATACCCGCCGCTCCCTCGAAAGCGAGACGTTCCAGCAATTCTCAACGCCCATCCCCCTCGGATTCATCGCGTTGCGCGCGGCAGCTATCTCACCTGCCGACCATGTGCTCGAACCGTCCGCCGGGACCGGCCTGCTCGCCATCCTGCCCGAGATTGCGGGCGCGACCTTGATCCTTAACGAACTGGCGGAGACCCGCGCCAGCCTCCTCTCCTCCCTCTTCCCGGCCGTCGGAGTCACATGCTTGGACGCGGCGCAGATCGACGATCATCTGCACCCAGCCTTGGTCCCGACGGTCGTGCTGATGAACCCGCCATTCTCAGCGATGACGAACGTCTCCGGACGCATGGCCGACGCAGCGCTGCGACACATCGCATCCGCGCTTGCCCGCCTCGCCGAGGGTGGCCGCCTGGTGGCCATCACCGGTGCCAATATCAGTCCGGAGCATCCCGCCTGGCGCGAGGCGTTCATCCGCCTGCAGGAGCGCGGGCGCGTCGTATTCACCGCGAGCATCGACGGCTCCGTCTACGCCAAGCACGGCACCACCATTGAGACGCGGCTCACCGTCTTCGACAAGCTGCCGGCAGACGATCCGGCCCGGTTTCCCGCATCACCGGGTCAAGCACCCGACACGCAGACCCTTCTAGGCTGGGTCACCGAGCACGTTCCCCCAAGGCTCACGCTGGCCGGTTCCATTGCCCCTCCAGCGCCGTCGGCAATGGTGCCGAAGCGGGTTGCCCGTCCGATCGCGCGCGGCACTGCGAACGCGCCGCAGAGGTCATCACTCGAGGAGCCGGGTTACCTGGACCTCGCCTATGAGACCCTCGACTGGAAGCCGGCCGAGGGTGGTCGGCTGACCGACGCCATCTACGAGGAATACGGACTTCAGACGATCCGCATTCCCGGCTCTCAGGCCCATCCGACCAAGCTTGTGCAATCGGCGGCCATGGCATCGGTCGCGCCGCCCAAGCCAAGCTATCATCCACGCCTGCCCGAACGGCTCATCAACGAGGGCGTACTGTCGGACGCCCAGCTCGAAACCGTGATCTATGCCGGCGAGGCCCATACGGGCTTCCTCAGCGGCGCCTGGACTGTCGACGCGACGTTCGATGTCGTCTCTGCCGCACCTGACAAAGCGGCATCCGCCGTGCGCTTCCGGCGCGGCTTCATGCTCGGCGACGGCACGGGAGCGGGTAAGGGCCGTCAGTCCGCCGCCATCATCCTCGACAACTGGCTGCACGGTCGGCGCAAGGCCGTCTGGATCTCGAAGTCGGACAAGCTGATTGAGGATGCGCAGCGCGACTGGTCGGCCCTGGGGATGGAGCGCCTGCTCGTGACGCCGCTCTCCCGCTTCCCGCAGGGACGATCGATCACACTGGCGGAAGGCGTCCTATTCACCACCTATGCCACGCTGCGGTCCGACGAGAAGGCCGACAAGGTTTCGCGCGTCCGCCAGATCGTCGATTGGTTGGGCTCCGATTTCGACGGGGTGGTCATCTTCGACGAGAGCCATGCCATGCAGAATGCCGGCGGCGGAAAGGGAGAACGAGGCGATGTTGCGCCGTCGCAGCAGGGCCGTGCCGGCTTGCGCCTCCAGCACGCGCTCCCGGTCGCTCGGATCGTCTACGTCTCGGCGACAGGTGCCACCAGCGTCCACAATCTCGCCTATGCCCAGCGTCTCGGCCTGTGGGGCGGCGAAGATTTCCCGTTCGCAACCCGGGCCGAATTCGTCGCTGCCATCGAGGCCGGCGGTGTCGCAGCGATGGAGGTGCTGGCCCGCGATCTTCGCGCCCTCGGCCTCTATACCGCCAGATCCCTGTCCTATGACGGGGTCGAGTACGAGCTGGTTGAGCACGCGCTCACCGACGAGCAACGCCGCATCTATGACGCCTATGCTGGCGCGTTCTCGATCATCCACAACAACCTCGATGCCGCGATGCGCGCCGCGAACATCACCAGCGAGACCGGCACGCTCAACCCGCGCGCCAAATCTGCCGCCCGTTCGGTCTTCGAAAGCACCAAGCAGCGCTTCTTCGGGCACCTGCTGACCTCGATGAAGACCCCAACGCTGATCCGCTCGATCCAGCGCGATCTCGATGACGGGCACGCGGCTGTCGTCCAGATCGTCTCCACCGGCGAGGCACTGATGGAGCGGCGACTGGCCGAGGTGCCGACCGAGGAATGGAACGACGTGCGCGTCGACATCACGCCGCGCGAATATGTGCTGTCTTACCTTCAACACTCCTTCCCGGTGCAGCTCTACGAGCCGTTCACCGACGCGGATGGCTATCTCTCTTCGCGACCTGTCACCCGCGACGGCCAGCCCGTCGAAAGCCGTGAAGCGGTCGCCCGGCGTGACCGGCTGATCGAGAAACTCGCAAGCCTGCCGCCGGTGCCTGGCGCGCTCGATCAGATCGTCCAGCGCTTCGGAGTGGACTTGGTTGCCGAGGTGACCGGGCGATCGCGGCGCATCATCCGCAAAGGTGATCGGCTCATGGTCGAGAACCGTCCGGGCTCCGCCAACCTCGCCGAGACCGCTGCCTTCATGGATGATGCCAAGCGCATCCTCGTGTTCAGTGATGCTGGCGGCACCGGGCGCAGCTATCACGCCGATCTCGCGGCGCGTAACCAGCGTCTTCGCATCCACTATCTCCTCGAGCCGGGCTGGAAAGCCGACGCCGCCATTCAGGGCCTTGGTCGCACCAACCGCACCAACCAGGCGCAGCCGCCGCTGTTTCGTCCGATCGCAACCGACGTGAAAGCCGAGAAGCGCTTCCTGTCGACCATTGCCCGGCGGCTCGACACGCTCGGGGCAATCACCCGCGGCCAGCGCCAGACCGGCGGACAGGGCCTCTTCAGACCCGAGGACAATCTCGAAAGCCCCCACGCGCGCGACGCGCTGCGCCAACTTTACCTGCTGATCGTCCGCGGCAAGGTCGATGGCTGCCCGCTCCAGCTCTTCGAGAGCGCCACCGGCCTCAGCCTGATGGACGACACGGGCATCCGCGACGAGCTGCCGCCGATCACGACCTTTCTCAATCGGTTGCTGGCGCTGACGATCGATCTGCAGGGCATATTGTTCACCGCCTTCGAGCAGCTTCTCAATGCCCGGATTGCCGGAGCACTGGCCAGCGGCACCTATGACATCGGGCTGGAAACGCTGAAGGCCGAAAGCTTCATCGTCACCGACCGGCACACCATCTACACGCATCCCGCCACTGGCGCGGAAACCCGCTTGCTGACGATCACCCAGCGCGAGCGCAACCGGCCCCTGTCGCTCGACCAAGCCTTCGAGCTTCTCGCCGATCCACGTGCAGCTCTGCTGATCAACGAGCGATCCGCCAGGGCGGCGGTTCAGGTGCCTGCCCCGAGCATCATGCTGGATGATGGCGAAATCGAACGCCGGGTGCGCTTGCTCCGGCCGATGGAACATCACCATGCATCGCTGGCGTCGATGGCGGAAAGCCATTGGCGGGCGGCCGATCGCGAGGTCTTCGCGGCGGCGTGGCAGCGCGAACTGGGTCAGATCCCCGAGTTCACCGACAGCACGATCCATGTCGTCGCCGGGCTCCTGCTTCCGATCTGGAAGCGTCTCCCGGATGAGTGCACGCGTGTCTATCGCCTCCAGACGGACGACGGCGAACGCATCATCGGGCGACGCGTTTCTCCAGCCTGGGCGGCCAACGCGCTCGCGATCGGAGCGCCGACGCTGACGGCTGCAGATGCCTTCGGAGCCCTGGTGGCCGGCAGCACCGTCCTCGATCTCACTGAGGGCCTCCAGCTTCATCGCGCGCGGGTGATGGGCGTCCACCGCATCGAGCTATCGGGCTTCTCCGACACGATGCGCGATCGCCTCCGGTCCTACGGCCTGTTCCACGAGATCATCTCCTGGAAGCTCCGGATGTTCGTTCCCACCGATGCGACCGGCGTGGCCGTCCTTGCCAAGGTGATGGAGCGCTATCCGGTCACGCGGATCTCCGAACGGGAGGCCGCGTGATGGCCAGCTTTGACGCATCCGATCTGGCCGCCCGCCTCGCCGGCCAAGCCGAAGCCGTGTGCCGGCACTATCTGTTTAACGGCACAAGGCAGGGAGGCTACTGGCTGGTCGGCGATGTTCGCAACACGCCGGGCCGCTCAATGTTCGTGCGGCTCAAGGGGCCGCAGACGGGTAAGGGCGCCGCCGGCAAGTGGACCGACGCCGCGACTGGCGAGCATGGCGATCTGCTCGATGTCATTCGCGAAACCTGCGGCCTTCCTGACTTCAAGCAAATCGCCGATGAGGCGCGGCGCTTCTTGAGCCTCCCGCATCCAGAGCCCGCACGAGAGTCGCGGCGGGCTAAGACGTCCTTGGCGCCAATGGGTTCACCAGAAGCCGCGAAGCGTCTCTTCGCGATGGCACGGCCAATCAGCCGTACACTCGGCGAGACGTATCTGCGTAGACGCGGCATTACATCTTTGCACGAAACCGGATCGCTGCGCTTTCATCCCCGCTGCTTCTTCCGCCCCGATGAGCATTCCCCGACCGAGATCTGGCCGGCGATCATTGCCGCCGTCACGGATCTCAATGGCGAGCTCACCGGCGCACATCGCACCTGGCTGGACCCTGACGGCTTCAACGAAGCGACCTTAGGCAAGGCGCCAGTCGAGACACCGAGACGGGCGATGGGCAATCTCCTCGGTTCTGCCGTGCGCTTCGGGCTGCCGGGCTCGGTGATGGCGGCCGGCGAAGGCGTCGAGACCATGCTGTCGCTGCGCTGCGTCCTGCCGACCATGCCGATGGCGGCCGCGCTGTCGGCGGCACATCTTGCCGCCATCCAGTTCCCCGACACCCTGCACCGGCTGTATGTCGCGCGTGATGACGATCCCGCCGGCGATGCAGCGGTGAGGACCCTGATGACCCGCGCGGAGGAAGCCGGCATCGAGGCGGTCATCCTGTCTCCGACGCGTGGCGACTTCAATGAGGACCTACGGCTGCTGGGACTCGCGGCGCTCCGGGCGGCCATCCGTGTCCAGATCGCGCCCCAGGACGTCGCACGCTTCATGGAGCATGCAGCCTGACCGGGATAGAGGCAGGCGGCTGCCGGTCGAGCACTTCGATCAACGCCCGCATCTGGGATGACCGTTCGCCAGAGGACCGCGCCCCGGCCTTCCAGAGGGCGTTCGGCCATCAGACGGTCCATCCAGGCAACCTTGTGGCCGACTATTTTCCGGCGGCCCGTTCCACCCCACGCAGTCAAGCCGCGCGGGGACCCCGGCTCGGGCCTTTCCATCGCGAGACAAAATAGCCGGCCCCTGCGGTCCTTCGCTCACGCTGCGGCCCCTCGCTGTCGCTCGGGGTGCCAGCCCAGCCCGTCCGACGGCTTCGTCGCCATGAAGGCCGCGGCGGTCGCGGTCCAGCGAACGGAGCTTCCCATGAGCGAGCATGACGAATTTGAGCCCGACCACATCTCTTCTTCCACCGACCACGTTCTGACCGAGCTTCAGCTCTACGGCTTCCTTCCCCGCGACGATGAACCCGATCCTCGACCGATCCCGGAAGATCGCGTGATCACCGGCGCCGTCGCCGACATCTTCGACGCGCTGATCGCCACCATCGCCGATACCGGCCTCGACGCAGATCTCGACGACCTGCTGTGGTCAACGGTCAACACCTTCCACCGCGCCGTCGAACGGGTCGAACGCACACTCGACGACAACGAGCAGGCGCAAAAGCAGGGGCAGCGCGAACAGGACGGCTCCGAGGTGAAGGCCGTGCAACTCGAAGCGCTGATCGCCACGGGACAGCGGCTCATCGAACGCCGTGACGCCCTCGAGCTCTTCCGTGACACCGGCGCCGACCTCTACCGGAAGACAACCGGCTCGAACTGGTCGCCCCGCCACGGCTCTCGCGTCAACCATCGCCAGCTCACCTCCGCGATGATCGACAGCCGCGACTTCATCGCCGCCCGCAAGCGTGCCGATCGCGAGGTGCTGCTGCCGGCCGGGCCGAAGATCGCGCTGACCGGCGGGCTCGACTTCAACGACCATCAACTGATCTGGGCCAAGCTCGACCAGGTCCGCGCGAAGCACCCCGACATGGTGCTGATGCACGGCAAGTCTCCAAAAGGGGCCGAGAAGATCGCGGCCCGCTGGGCCGACCACCGCGGCGTCGCGCAGATCGGCTTTGCCCCCGACTGGACCAAACATGGCCGCTCCGCCCCGTTCAAGCGCAACGATCAGATGCTGGACGTGCTGCCGATCGGGGTCATCGTGTTCCCCGGCACCGGCATCCAGGACAACCTGGCCGACAAGGCGAAGAGGCTCGGCATCCCGGTCTGGAGGTTCGGCGGCGCATAAGCGCCGCCTTCAGCCGAACAGAAGCTGTGGCTGCGTGGGCAGCATGATCCACTCTACGATGTTACCCGGCTTTATCGTGAAGCCACGTGCTCGCAGGGCGGCGGCATCTGCATCGCTCAACCGGCATTGGGTCCCGTGACTTGATGAGCCGTCCAAATTCACCACGCCTACTTCTGTCCCTCTGCGCCCGTATACATGCGCATGCGTCTGACCAACGCCGTGTGTCGGCTGGTCGATACGGATGTTTTTGTCGAACCGACCGTTCACCCATTTGCCTTCGTCAAGCCGCTCGAAACTCTCGTTATCTTTGGACACAATTACTTCGGTCAGCGTCGGCAGATTTACAAAATCACGAAACCTCAACATCCCTCTCCCTTTGGCTTTGGAATACCGCTCTCTGCCCTCCTTATCCATGAGGGAGATCGCATACGGGATACCGCAACCTGATATGGCCACGCTACTGGTCGTCGACCGGCTGCACTGGCGCCAGAGGCAGAGCCACCGCCCCGCTTTTTTCTGCGCTTATCCTTGATCCAACCGAGGGCCTGACGCCATCAACCCGTGAAGGGTCAGCTACGCCTTGGCGTGCCGCCGCTTCGTCTTCGCCACCGCGGTGATTGCGGCCCTCGGCCGGACACATCGGGCGCCTGTCAGCGGGGGATGGTCCTCCGCTCGGAACAGGAGCCGGACCGATGTCCCTCGACGCCGCTTATGCCTTCGCAAACAGCCTCGCTGGCACCCTGATGGTCGCCATCATCATCTTCCGGGCGGGCGACGGCACGCTGTCCGTCACGCCCTGCAACGAGTTCGACGGCGATGCCGAGATCGTGGCCGAGATCGATCCGTTCGACGTCTGACGTCCGGCGGAACTGCTTCGCGGGCGGAGATCGGTTCGATTTCCGCTCCCGATGCTCATCGAAACTGGCTATACTTTCAATCGCGCCTTGGTGGTGGTGGTCGGCGCAGCCGTCAGACCTATTCTCACGGAGGCCACCACCATGATCGTCTTCGCCATTCTCGGTTCGCTCGCCGCCATCGGCGTGCTTTGCTGGTTACTGTTTACACTCGCTGTCTTTGCGCTCCCAGCCTTCGTCGGCGTCAGCGTCGGCATCTGGGCGCATCAGACCGGCGCCGGCCTGCTCGGTGCCATTGTCATCGGCGCCGTTGGTGCCGGTACCGCACTCGGCGTCGGCCAGCTTCTGCTCGCAGTTCTGCGGCCGGTCTGGCTGAAAATCCTCGTCGCCTTGGCTTTCGTCGCGCCCGCAGCCATCGCGGGCTTTCACGCGACGCATGGCATCGTGAAGCACACCATGCCCTCGGAAACCTGGCAGCTCGTGTTCTCGGTCATCGGGGCGATCGCCTTTGCAGTCACGACCTTCATCCGCGTGACGTCACTCACCCCGCCAGGATCGACCGGACGGGGCGTTGCCAATGCCTGAGTGTCGAGCTGACCGCAGAGCCGGACCAGAGAGTGGACGTGCACCACGCACCAGCCATCGACCGAACTGATGTGGGATCGGGCGAATATGCGCACGGCAGCGCGCAACCTGTCATGCCGCAGGGCTCGCTGAACGTCTGATCTCAGGCTGATCAACTGCCGACCGACCAAACGCAGGCCGATCGGCGTCATCGGTCAGGCGTTCCTCATCAGCAGGACGCGACGTGCCAGGTCCGGGCTCAAAAAACGCCGATCACGTAAACCGCGCGCGTGCCAACTCGGCCGATGCCCTGCGCCGCCACGTCATCCCCTCGGGATCTAGCCGGATCGAGCGCACCCGAGCGGCCTCTTCAATGGCCTGATCTGGCCGAAGACCGGCTCATGCCTCGCTCGCCTATGGCGCAACAGCGGCGTCGCAACTTTCTTCCCCTGCCGGCTGCGCCGACATTCCTCGCGGGACAAGAAAGTTCCTCCTTTGCTGTCAGGCCCCAAGCCTACCCCGGCAAACCGGGGACCCCTGGCTGGGGTGCGCCGCCGAGCGTCTCCGGCCCGTCGATCGCCATCGAGGCCGCAATGGTGCGGGCTCGAGACTTCAGATCGAGGAGAAATGACATGGCCACCATCGGCACCTTCAAGAAGACCGGCACGAACGAGTTCACCGGCGAGATCGTCACCCTGAGCGTTCAGGCCAAGAACGTCCGCATCGTCCCCGAGACCCGGGCCACTGGCGAGAACGCCCCCAGCCACCGCGTCCTGGTCGGTCGCGCCGAAATCGGCGCCGCCTGGTCCAAGCGCTCCAACGAGGGCCGCGACTATCTTGGTCTCAAGCTGGACGACCCGAGCTTCAACGCCCCGATCTACGCCAACCTCTTCGACGACGAGGACGGCGAAGCTTTCAGCCTCATCTGGTCCCGCCCCAGCCGCCGCAACGGCGACTGAGGCTCCGGCGACGCCCCGTCCGGTCGATCCGGACGGGGCCTTCGTCAGCCAAAGCATCCGAATCAGGTTGCGGCCTGAACTACTCGAACGACCGCAATAGACGCTCTTCAGTCTGGCCTGAGAAGCCAAGAACGACTATTATAGTCGTAGTTCTGGCGTGCGCTGAGGTCCGAGTGGAGGTGATCATGCATGATCACCGCCCGACTGTCGCGGGCCGCACGCGCGTTGCTGGGTTGGACACAGGAGACGCTCGCTGACGAAGCCCGTGTGTCACTGACCGCGCTCAAGCGCCTCGAGTCGGAGAGCGACTTGAAGGTCTACGAGAGCACGCGCGATCAGGTGCGCCGGGCATTCGAAGCGCATGGCATCGTCCTCTTGCAGTCCGACCAAGGTGAAGGGGTGATGCTCGTCCATGGCCGAAAAGCCGCCAGCGACATGCGGAAGAGAAACTAGCGCCGTTCCCCGACGTCCGAGCAACGTTGAGGGCCAGCAGCTATCCCAGTTGCCGTCGAAGTCGGGCTTGGTTAACGCCATGTCGACACGCAGGGGCTCTGCGATTCCAGGTGGGGCGTCGTGACCAAGGCAGACTTCCTCGAACGACCGCCCGAGAGCGCGTCGGTCACCGACTATGATCGGGCGCACATGACGCTCTACCTTCGCCTCCTCGATGCCGCGTCGGACGGCGCGGCCTGGGAAGAAGCCGTGTCGATCTTGTTCGGCATCGACCCGGCCGCCGAGCCGGAGCGCGCCCGCCGCATCCATGACAGCCATCTCGATCGTGCCAAATGGATGACCCAGCACGGCTACCGCGAGCTCGCACACGAGCACCCGCGTCGTTGATGCGGGGGTGATGCCGCGGCGGCATCGCCCGTTTCCATTTCTCCGGCTTCCGCTGGCACTCGCATGGCGGAATCCTGCGCAGCGAGGCTACTGCAGCTTTGCTGGCGGAGGATGCATGACCCCCGACATCTCGCATTGGCGATCATCCGAGCGCTACGAGTACGTCCAAGACCTCGTCTCGCCTGAACTCGCCTGGGAATGGCTACGCCGGAACGAAGACTATCAGCGCGACTTCGAGGCCGCTCAGCTGGAACCGAACGCCGACACCGCAGCAACCGAGGCCGCGAGGTCTCGATGGGGGCTGCGATTTCCTGTTGCCGCCGGCCCTCGACGCCAAAGAGGCCGCTCCCATCTGGGCACCCACCGTGAACACTGGCGTCATACTTCTGACCGCACCGCCCGCCATCCTGCCGAAGGACGAGACGTCACAATCCATTGACGCGCAGGCGCCCGGCCAATCAGACGCGCAAGGCTCCCACTTCGTCCACTCCCTCACGAATGGCGAACGGCTCCAGATCCTGCGTCTCGGCGGATCAGGCGCGGACGAAGGCGCGGCGGCCGTCATCCCGCTCGGCCCCGAAGGCTTCGATCGGCTCGAGGCCGTCGCCCGTCTCCTGAGTTCGCTTCATGGTCGCGCGATCCCTGCCGACACGCGGCTGACCAAGCAGCAGCGTCACCGTGCGCGACGGATGTTGCAGGCCGTGGACGGTCGCCTCAGCGGCGCCAGTTACCGCGAAATCGCGGTGACCCTGTTCGGCACGCGCGACCTCGCCGATGAACCGTGGAAAACATCCTCGCGCAGGTTTGCGACGATGGACCTCGTGCGCGGCGGCCTCGCCATGATCGCCGGCGGCTATCGACGCCTGCTGAGCCATCGCCGTCGACGCTAGCACGCCTGGTGTGGCGATGTGCTCCCGCCAGCTTCCCACTCCCTCTGCAAGTTCGCGCTCCGCCAGGGTAGCCGCCAACCGCCGCTGTCCCCCTGCGGCTCTCGCGCAAACTCGGAGGCCCGATCATGTCACCCAATGGCGCCGGCGTGCCGCAACGCTTTCTCCGCACGCCTGAAGCGGCCCGCTTCCTCGGTCTCTCGGATCGCACGCTCGAGAAGCACCGGACCTACGGCACCGGTCCCGCCTATCGCAAGCTCGGCGGGCGCGTCGTCTACGCGCTCGAGGACCTGAAAGCCTGGGCCGACCGCGGCTTCGTCACCTCGACGTCCGATCCGCGCGGGAATGTCCTTCCCGCCAAGCGCCATGCCGCCGTCACGCCTGCCTTCGGCGGCGGCCAAGCCCGCTGAGCCATCCGACATGTCCCCGCGGCAGCGCCCCCTCTCCTTGAGCGAACGATCGCGGCTCGACCCCTTCGTCGTCGCCACCGGCGACGCCAGCCCGCGCGACCAGCGCGATCTGATGGAACGGCCCTTCTTCTCGCTCGCCAAGACCAAGCGTACCTCACCAATCCACTACGAATCCGGCGACGTCCGCGTCGAAGTCTTCGCGGTCCCCGAACATGGCATGGCGACAATCTGGGACGCCGATATCCTGATCTGGGCTGCGAGCCAGATCGTCGAAGCCGCGAACCTCGGGTTCCAAACCTCACGCTTCCTGCGCTTCACGCCGTATCAGCTCCTAACCGCCATCGGGCGCCAGACCGGATCGCGCGACTATCGGCTTCTCAAGGGCGCTCTCGCGCGCCTTCAGTCGACGGTCATCCGCACCACGATCCGCAACGGCGAGCATTGGCGGCGTCAGCAATTCTCCTGGATCAACGAATGGGGGGAATGCATGACGCGCGACGGCCGCGTGGAGGGCATGGAATTCGTCCTGCCCGACTGGCTCTATCGCGGTGTCATCGATCGCTCGCTCGTGCTCGCCATCGATCCCGCCTATTTCCGACTGACCGGCGGCATCGAGCGCTGGCTCTATCGGGTCGCCCGCAAGCATGCCGGCCGTCAGCCCACAGGCTGGACCTTTGAAATCGCACACCTTCACGCCAAGTCGGGCAGCCAGGCGCGTATCTCCGACTTTGCCATCGACATCCGCCGCATCGTCGCCCGCCAGCCGCTGCCCGGCTATCGCTTGGCGCTGGAGCGCGCCGGTCGTCAGGAACGCCTGCATATCCGCCCCATCAATTTGTCCACAGGCCCTGTGGATGGCGTTGTGGATGCGTTCGGGACTTCGGGCGCAAAGGGTATCGGGATTTCGGGCGCAGCCGCATCGGGACTTCGGGCGCGCGGATCGCAGCTAACCCTCTGGCCTGAAACGGCGATTCCGAGCCTTAACTTAGAGTCTAACAAGGAATCTAACTTCTTGTTGGAGCGGGGCGACGGAGGAAAACCGCCCCGCGGCCGACGGAGCGCGCGGTGATGATCGTCGCGTTGCTCAACCAGAAAGGCGGCGTCGGCAAAACGACGCTCGCCCTCCATCTCGCCGGCGAATGGGCCAGCCGGGATCAACGCGTCATGCTCATCGACGCCGATCCGCAGGGCTCTTCACTCGACTGGTCCGAAGCGCGCGCCCGTGAAGGCCTGCCCCGCCGGTTCGCCGTCATCGGACTTGCGCGCGACACCTTGCACCGCGAAGCGCCCGAACTGGGGCGCGGCGCCGATCATGTGGTGATCGATGGTCCCCCGCGCGTCGCCGGCCTCATGCGCTCGGCCCTGCTCGCCGCCGATCTCGTCCTCATCCCGGTTCAGCCGTCGCCCTTCGACGGATGGGCGTCAGCCGAGATGCTGGCGCTGCTCCGCGAAGCACGCCTGTTCCGCCCGTCGCTTGTCGCTCGGTTCGTGCTCAACCGCTGTGGCGCGCGCACCATCATCGCACGCGAGACTGCCAAGGCGCTCGCCGAACACGATCCGCCGGTGCTGGCGAGCGCGATAGGCCAACGCGTCGGCTTCGCGGATGCCGCGCAATCCGGCCGCCTGATCTCGGAGCTCGATGGCCAGCGTGCCGGTACGCGCGAGATCGCCGCGCTCTGCGCCGAAGTTGGAAGGCTCGCACCATGACCAGGCGCAGTTTCGCCGCACGGCCCGGCGACCCGGACACCTGGATCAAGGCCGCCGACGATCCGCGCGGCCGCAGGGCTGACGCCATCGCCTACACGGCGCGCCTCACGATCGACGTCACGCCGGACCTGCGCGGTCGGATCAAGGTCACTGCGTTCCAGCGCGGCCAGACTGTGGCGGACATGCTGCGCGATCTCCTCGCGGACGCGTTTCCTGCCGAGGGGGACGCGCCATGAGCGCAACGGCAATTCATGGCGCAGCGGGCGTTCGGACGTCATCACCTCCGGGCGCGCTCACCGAGGTTGAACTGGTCTGGCGCGAGAAGCAGATCGAACACTGGATCCGCTTCGGCCATGCGGTCCACGAGCAGATCCTCGACCGACGGCGCCGCGTCCTCAGCTTCCCCGCCGGGGCTGTCTTCGCCTTCGTCCGCTGGGCATCGAATGGCTTTGGCACCGTCGTCTCGCGCATCGACATCCTGCGCGCCGTCAGCGCGAGCGAAGGCTATCAGACGCTGCCCTCGGTGCGGCCCGGTGGTGAAATCCTGCTGCAAACGAGCGGCTGGCCGAGCGTCGAGCATGTGCTGCTTCTGATCGACGCGATCGAAGCGCTTGACATCGATCCCGCCGAAGCTGCGCCTGACTATTGGCGCCATGTCCATAACCGGCTCGCCGCCGGGGACGCCCCGCGATCCTACTCCCGACAGCAGCATCGCGCCTGGCGCTTGCGACAGAGGGCCGAGCCATGACGCGCGCCGGCTACCTGCTGACGGCCACTGGCGCCGCGCTCCTGCTGATCACGCTGGCGATGGTGCACGTTGCACCGCGGCTCGTCTGGAACGCATCGGCCAGCGTCCCGGTCGGCCTCTATGAGATCGGTTCGGCGACACCGCTCGAGGTCACCGACCTTGTCGCCGTCAATGCGCCGGAGCCGCTTGCCGCATTCCTCGCGGACCGGGGTTATCTGCCGCGCGGCGTGCCGCTCTTGAAGCGCGTTGCCGCACTTCCCGGACAGACGGTCTGCCGTTCGGGTGCCGCCATCACCGTCGACGGAATCGCCCTCGGCAAGGCGCTCGACCGCGATCGTCTGGGGCGCACGCTGCCCATCTGGAAGGGCTGCCACCAGATCGGCGCGAGCGAACTCTTCCTCATGAACATCGGCGTCCGAGACAGCCTGGACGGCCGCTACTTCGGGCCTCTCGCCGTCACAACCGTGATCGGGCGGGCCACGCCTCTCTACACCGACGAAGACGGCGACGGTCGCTTCGTTTGGCGCGCGCCGACGCGGTGACGGCGCAGCCATGACCCGTTCCACCGCATCGCCAAGGAGGTTGCCATGAGCCTGATCGGAGAATTCACCCGCACCAAGAGCGGCTATGGCGGCCGCATTCGCACGCTCGCCCTCGACGCCGCTCTGGTGCTCGTGCCGGCGGAGCACTCCGACGCCGAGAACGCGCCCGACTATCGCGTTCACCTCGGCGATGACGCCGATGGGCCTGAAGTGGGCGCGGGATGGAAGCGCACCGGCGAGAAGGCCGGCGAGTATGTGTCGTTGCAGCTCGACGATCCGACTTTCGCACAGCCGATCCGGGCCAGCCTGTTCCAGTCGGCCGACGACAAGTCAGCATGGGGTCTCTACTGGAACCGGCCGATCAAGCGCAGCGAGCGGGACTGACCGATGCGCGTCTCCCATCGCCAGCCCGCCGCCGGAGCGAAAGGGGCCGCCCGCCGACTGCCCTTCCTTCTCCTTTCCGGCCTGGCCTTTGCTGGCGCGATGCCCGCGCCGTCTCTGGCGCAGACCTCGGTCATCGAGCGACCCGCTGCAGGCTCGCCCTACACACAAGCGGTCGCCGAGGCAGCGCAGCGGTTCGGAATTCCCGAGCGCTGGATCTGGGCAGTCATGCGCGTCGAGAGCGGCGGTCGTGTCCGCGCGGTCTCGCCCAAAGGCGCGATGGGACTCATGCAGATCATGCCCGCGACCTGGGCAGTTCTGCGGGCGCGCCACGGTCTGGGGGCCGATCCCTTTGACCCGCGCGACAACATCCTCGCTGGTGCAGCCTATCTGCGCGAAATGCACGACCGCTACGGCGCGGCGGGCTTCCTTGCGGCCTACAATGCCGGCCCCGGGCGCTACGATGAATATCTCTCGGCTGGCCGCTCGCTGCCCGCCGAGACCATCGCCTACGTGGCCGCGATCGCGCCGTTGATCGGCAGTGAGCCGCTCGCTGTCGCGACCGTCGACCCGCTCGCCTGGACTCGGTCTCCGTTGTTCGTCGCGCGCTCCAACGGCAGCGTTGCAGCAGACCGATCGCAGCCCGATCGTCAAAGGAACGGCAGCCGAACGGCAGATCCGCAGCAACCCCCAATCGCTGGTTCGACGCAGACGGCAGGCATCTTCGTGACCCGCGCCGATGATGGGGGGCGCCCATGACCAGAATCGCACTCCGGCGCGGTGTAGCGAGCTCCGGGAAAGAGGCGGTATGGGGCGGTTGGGGCGAGGCAGACACGACCAACAGACGGCGAGATAAAAGCGGCTCGCCACTCTCACGCAAGCCATTGCTTTCGCATGGCTTTTCACGTGCCGGTCGGTCGTGGGCAGTGCCGCTTCCGGCTATTTTCCACGCTTTTACAAGGACATTGCCGGCACTGTCCGGCGTTTGGCCCGCTGGAGGCCGACGATGAGCGGCGGCGACAGCGACTTCCGGGTCCGGCCAGGCCGCATCGGTTCGACGCGGGCGCCGAAGCCCAAGAGCTTCATCAACCAGGTCCTGCGAGCCGCCAAGCGCTCGGGGCATGTCGGCACCGGCGGCGGTCCGGGCCGCAAGGCATCCGGCTATGGCCGTTCGAGCTTCGGGCGCGGACGGATCGCGTTCAGCCGCGCGCGGCTTTTCAGCTCGTCGCGCCGCGTCGTCGTCAAGGCGCGGATCGCCCGCCATCAGGGCCGGGCCTTCCGGTCTGCGCCGCTCAATGCCCATCTCTTCTATCTCAAGCGCGACGGCGTCACGCGCGACGGCGAAAAGGCCGTGATGTTCGATGCCGACAGCGACCGCGCCGACGACGCTGGTTTCGCCGCGCGCTCCAAGAACGACCGGCACCATTTCCGCTTCATCATCTCGCCCGAGGACGCCGGCGAGATGACGGACCTGCGCGCCTTCACCCGCGACCTCGCGCGCCAAATGGAAGCCGACCTCGGGACCCGGCTCGATTGGGTCGCGGTCGATCACTGGAACACCGACAATCCCCACGTCCACCTGCTGGTGCGAGGCGTCGACACCCAAGGCGCCGACCTCGTCATCTCACGCGACTACATCAGCCGCGGCTTGCGATCCCGGGCCGAGGATCTCGTGTCGATCGAACTCGGCCCGAAGCCGGAGCACGAGATCAAGACGGCGCTCGAGCGCGAAATCACGGCCGAGCGCTGGACGCGCCTCGATGTCGAGATTCGCATTGCCGCCGACGAAACCGGCTTCATCGACCTTCGTCCCGAGCAAACCGGCACCGCTGATCCCCAGACCCGCCGGCTCATGATCGGCCGGCTCCAGCACCTGGAGAAGATGGGCCTTGCGTCATCCGCCAGCCCCGGCGAGTGGATGGTCGGCCTCGACGCCGAACGCCATTTGCGCGATCTCGGGCTTCGCGGTGACATCATCAAGACCATGCACCGCGCCTTTGCCGAGCGCGGTGAAGATCGCGCCGTCGCCGACTATGTCATCGAAGGCGGGAGCGGACAGGCACCGATCATCGGGCGGCTGGTCGATCGCGGCCTGCACGACGAGCTGACGGGCGAAGCCTATGCGGTGATCGACGGCACCGACGGCCGCGCCCACCACGTCCGGTTCCGCGGTATCGAAGCCTTCGAGCATGCGCCTGCGATCGGCGGCATCGTTGAGGTTCGGCGCTTTGGCCAAGCCGATGAGCCGCGCCCGACGCTTGTTCTCGCGAGCCGGTCAGACCTCGAACTCGGCCAACAGATCAAGGCGCCGGGGGCCACCTGGCTGGACCATCGGCTCGTGGAGGCGGACCCCATGCCGCTGTCGATGGGAGGCTTTGGGCGAGAGGTGCGCGACGCCATGCAGGCACGGGCCGAGCATCTCGCCGACCAAGGCCTCGGTCGCCGCCAAGGCCAGCGGATCATCCTGCAACGCGACCTCCTCGCCACGCTGCGGCGGCGCGAACTGGATGCGGTCGGGGCGCGCCTCTCCGCCGAGACCGGTCTGGCGCACATGAAACCGACCGCCGGTGATCAGGTCGCGGGCACCTATCGCCAGCGTCTCGACCTCTCCTCCGGCCGCTTCGCGATGATCGACAACGGCCTCGGCTTCCAGCTCGTGCCCTGGTCCCGCGAGATCGAGCGCAAGCTCGGCCAGCATGTCGCCGGCGCCGTGAAGGACGGCGGCGGCATCGAATGGGGCCTCGGTCGCAAGCGCGGGCTCGCCCTCTAGGCAACAAGGAAGAAAGGACTCCGCCGCCGATGTCTGCGACGAAAATCCTCTGGGGCCAGATCACCACCGTGTTCCTCATCGTGCTGCTCACGACCTGGGGCGCGACCCAATGGACTGCCTGGCGGCTTGGCTTTCAGGCGCAGCTCGGCACGCCCTGGTTCGAGCTGGCGGGTTGGCCGGTCTACTACCCCCCCGCCTTCTTCTGGTGGTGGTATTTCTACGACGCCTATGCCCCTCCGATCTTTGTCGAAGGCGCGGTGATCGCCGCCTCAGGCGGCTTCATCTCCATCGCCGTCGCCATCGCAATGTCGGTATGGCGTGCCCGTGAGGCGAAGAACGTCGAGACCTACGGCTCGGCCCGCTGGGCTGAACTCCGGGAGGTGAAGGCAGCGGGCCTGCTCGGACCCGATGGCGTCGTCCTCGGCAAGATCGGCGACGCCTATCTCCGGCACGACGGGCCTGAGCATGTCCTGTGCTTCGCGCCGACCCGATCGGGCAAGGGTGTCGGCCTCGTCGTTCCCACGCTCCTCACCTGGCCGGGCTCCGCTATCGTCCACGACATCAAGGGCGAGAACTGGCAGCTGACCGCCGGCTTCCGCGCCAGGCACGGCCGCGTCCTGCTGTTCGATCCCACCAACGCCAAGTCGGCCGCTTACAACCCGCTTCTGGAAGTGCGTCGCGGCGAGTGGGAAGTCCGCGACGTGCAAAACGTCGCCGACGTGCTCGTCGACCCCGAGGGCTCGCTCGACAAGCGCAATCACTGGGAGAAGACGAGCCATTCTTTGCTCGTCGGCGCCATCCTGCATGTGCTGTACGCGGAGGAGGAGAAGACGCTCGCCGGCGTCGCCGCCTTCTTGTCGGACCCGCGCCGTCCGATCGAAGCGACGCTGAAGGCGATGATGACGACGCCGCATCTCGGACCCGGCGGCCCTCATCCGGTCGTGGCGTCAACAGCGCGCGAACTTCTCAACAAGAGCGACAACGAGCGCTCGGGCGTCCTGTCCACCGCCATGTCGTTCCTGGGTCTCTATCGCGACCCGGTGGTGGCGGAGGTGACGCGCCGCTGCGACTGGCGGATCGCCGACCTGATCGCCGATGAGAAGCCGGCGACGCTCTACCTTGTGGTTCCGCCATCCGACATCTCCCGGACGAAGCCGCTCATCCGGCTCGTGCTGAACCAGATCGGCCGACGCCTGACCGAGGATCTGCATACGCGAGACCGGCGGCATCGCGTGCTGATGATGCTGGACGAGTTCCCGGCGCTCGGCCGCCTCGACTTCTTCGAGAGCGCGCTCGCTTTCATGGCCGGCTATGGCCTGAAGTCGTTCCTCATCGCCCAGTCATTGAACCAGATCGAGAAGGCCTATGGCCCGAACAACGCGATCCTCGACAACTGCCATGTGCGCGTGAGCTTCGCCACCAATGACGAACGCACCGCCAAGCGCGTCAGCGACGCGCTCGGCACCGCGACCGAGATGAAGGCGATGCGGAACTATGCCGGGCATCGGCTCAGCCCCTGGCTGGGTCATCTGATGGTCTCGCGCTCGGAGACGGCGCGGCCGCTCCTCACGCCCGGCGAGGTGATGCAGCTGCCCGCGACAGACGAGATCGTCATGGCCGCCGGTGTCCATCCCATCCGAGCCAAGAAGGCCCGTTACTTCGAGGATCGCCGCTTCAAGGAGCGCGTCCTGCCATCGCCGGACCCGGCGAAATCCGGGCGTTCGACCCGAAAGGACGCCTGGTCCGAGTTGAAGCCGCAGCGGCCGGACGCAGACCTCGCGGCCCAGCTCGACAAGGCGGAAGATGCCGCCAATGGCGGGCTGCGGCGCGAGCCGGAGCTGCCCGACCATGTCGCGATCGCCAAGGAAACAACCGGACCTGCCGCGGCCGACGAGTTTTCCATCATGCTGGACGATGAGCCGGAAGACGCAGCGCGGCAGCGGCAGGCGCTGCGGCAGCAGATGCGCGGCGTCGCGCGACAGGTGGCGCTCGATCCGAATGATGGCATCGATTTGTGAGGCGGCCATGCGCGACCGGATGAACGTCTATTTCCCGCCCGAGATGCTCCGCCAGATCGCCGATCTCGCCGACCGCAAGAAGCTCTCCCGCTCCGCAATCGTCGAAGCGGCGGTTGCGTCGTTCCTGTCACCCGATGGCGCCGACAAGCGCGAGGCCGCGTTCGCGCGCCGCCTTGATCGGCTGTCGCGTCAGGTCCAGCGTCTCGAGCGCGACCTCGGCGTCACCGCAGAAACCCTCGCCCTGTTCGTCCGGTTCTGGCTGACGATCACGCCGCCTTTGCCGAACGATGCTCAAGCGTCAGCACAGGCCAAAGGGCGGGAACGCTATGAAGGCTTCATCGAGACGCTGGGGAGGCGCCTGCAGAAGGGGCAAAGCTTCTTGAGGGAGATTCCGGACGATATCAGCGGGGTGGACGCACAAGATGGCTAAGGTACCGTTCGGAACGGCTCATCCCAGGCGTTCAAGAAGCGTTCGGTAATCCTCAATGCCATGCTCTCGCATCGCCTCAATGGCTTCGACGCGAGTCCTTCGACCCAATTCAGTATCCTCGACGAAGCGCGTGCCCCTCAGTGCGGCGACATGAGCTGTATCCAGCCCATGATATTCCGCGCCGGCAATGACGGTCGCGAGGTACCAATCGAAAGGCCGCAATGTGTTGTCCAACGAGGTGCCAAGATAGCTGCTTGCCGGAACGCTGCTTCCCTCGATGGCGAAGGTGTCGTCGCGCCGGTAGCCATAGCCGACCCCCTCGTGCCGGTCCAACTGCTCTCGTTCGGCCAGATCAATCTCGAAAATGACTCCGGGCACGGCCGAATTCGGGTCGGTCACCAAGGTCGCTTTTCCTGAGCCGTCCTTACTCGCCTTCGAAAACGCAAGACTCCAGGCGCGTGCAACTCCCGTCCCTACGACCCTCGCAGACGGGCAGCGGCCAAGCAGGCGGGCCGGCAACATGTTGGAGCCATACGCGAAGTAGAGAAATGTCATTCGCCATTGCTCCCTTCGACATTCCCTCCATCGCGCTGTTGATTGGCCGAGCGGCCGGATTCCGCCACCGTCAGCGCGCAGCGCTCCGCTCGTTCGCGGACCATCGCGGCAAGACTTTCGATCGACGTCCGATCGAAGCCAGGGCGGACCAAATCGGCCGCAACCTCGCCTGTTCTCGCGATCACGCCCTTGCTGATCTCCGCGACCCGCCTGCGTATCAGCGGCAGGCCGACACCCGCGTCCGCCGCGAACGCTGCCCACCCCCTCGCGTCCAGTTCGGCAAGCGTCGCCCGCTTCCCAATCTTCATGGCGAACTTCGGCGAGAGATCGGGGTAGGCAACCGTTGCCAGCAAGTCATAGAGCGGGGCGAGGCGCGGGCCTTCAGCGTCATATAGTATCGAGAAATTCTTGCCGTGGGCGTCGGCGTTCCCGGCGATCACATTGAAGATCACGGCATCGAGGAGCTTCAGCACATCCACAGCGGGCCTTGCGGCGACGCGGCGGAGCAGCGCGAAGCAGTCCTTGAACGTCGGGCCGCCTTCGCTGGCGTACTTGGTCTCCGGCGGCACGCCGAGCGCCTGGCAGAAATCCTCCTGATGGATCCGGCGCACTACGCCATCGTCGCCGACGGCGCGGTCATAGCGATTGACCAGCAGAAATGTTCGATCCTTGACGGTGCGCGCTTCCACCGGCGCGACATCGAGACCAATGGCGGCGGCAAGACGCAACACGAAGGCCTCGTTCTCGGTCGTGGCCGCAAACCGCGATATCGGAGGCTTCAGAATATGCGTCGTCGGCTGGCCCGGCGCAGGCAAGGCGACCGCGCCATCCACCAGAACCACCGGAACCTTCGATTGCGCGCCGGCGAGCGAGAGACGCAGGCCTTCCTCGCCTGCGAGCAGTGGGCGGACGGGCAGCGCGTCCAGCACCCGGATCAAGCCCGCATCGTCAAGCCGGGTTGGCCGTTGATCGGGGGCAAGAGGGGCCGGACCTTCGCCGGGCGGCAGAAGCTGGAGCGCGCCCGCCACATCCCCGCCGAGGCGATCAAGAAGGGCGAAATCATTGGCGCGCGACACGCCAAGTGCCTGAGCCGCGGCATCGCGCTGGCTTTCCTCCGGCAGAAGACCGCCGAAAAACGGGCGGCACTCGCGGCGGGTGAACGGCTCCGCCCGCTTGGGCAGCGAGGCGGACAAGGACTGCGCCTCCTCATCGTCAAGCCAAGCCGGCGCATAGGCGAAGCCGAGTTCACTATGCCGGTCCTGCGTCAGCTGGCCCACCAGGCGCCCGTCCCACCAGATATCGAGGGTGCGCGTCATGCCTTGCGCGCTCCTTTGGTGTCGGGCGGCGGTGTGATATCGAGTGAGCATCCGAGCGCCGCCAGGACCTGAAGCGTCTTGCCGATCTGCGCGGTCGGCTTGCCGGCCTCGAGATCGACGATGAAGCGCAGGCCGACGCCCGCTGCACCCGCAAGCTCGTCCTGCCGCAGGCCAGCGGCCTTGCGGGTGGTTCGGACGATGTCGCCGATCTCGGCGGTGGTGAGGTTGCGTCTGGCCATGATATTTACCGAACGGGAAAGTATCATGGATTCCTGAAGAATGTCTATCAGAATTTCCCGCTCGGGAAAGCCTGCGCTTGGGGGTGGCTCCCGCACCTGAATTATTCCCGCTCGGGAAAATGGACTCATCGGAAGCCTCAGACGCTGCTGTGGCTCGACGCCGGTCCGCCGATCACCTGTCTTTCTTCGCCACAGTACGATGACCCCTTGAGCGTTGTTGCAACGCCCCAATTCCTGCCTTTCTTACTCATCCCCGATCCAGGGCCGCGCATCGCGCGGGCCCGCAAGCGAACGGGGACGACGTGGCGGTCAACCATCAGCAATCGGAAGCAGCCTCACGCGGCGCACGCATGTTGCGCACCGCGCTGGGGCCTGCGGTCGCCCGATTCCTTGAAGACCCCGCGATCGTCGAGGTCATGCTCAACCCCGATGGACGGCTCTGGGTCGACCGGCTCTCTGACGGCCTGTCCGATACGGGGGAACAGCTTTCGGCGGCCGATGGCGAACGCATCATCCGCCTCGTCGCCCATCATGTCGGCGTCGAGGTACATGACCGTCGACCGCGCGTCTCGGCCGAGCTCCCCGAAACCGGCGAGCGCTTCGAAGGCCTGCTGCCGCCGGTCGTAACGGCACCGGTCTTCGCGATCCGCAAGCCCGCGGTCGCCGTCTTCACGCTCGACGACTATGTCGCCGCCGGCATCATGACGGCGGAGCAGGCCGTCATCCTCCGGCAGGCGGTCGCAGCGCGCGCCAACATCCTCGTCGCCGGCGGAACCAGCACCGGCAAGACCACGCTGACCAACGCCCTGCTGGCCGAGGTCGCGAAGACTACTGACCGCGTCATCGTCATCGAAGACACCCGCGAGCTGCAATGCAGGGCGCAGAACATCGTCGCCATGCGCACCAAGGACGGTGTCGCGACGCTGTCAGACCTGGTGCGCTCCTCGCTGCGGCTGCGGCCGGATCGGATCCCGATCGGTGAAGTGCGTGGGGCCGAGGCGCTCGATCTCCTGAAGGCCTGGGGCACCGGCCATCCCGGCGGGATCGGCACGATCCACGCCGGCACCGCACTCGGCGCGCTACGCCGCCTCGAGCAGCTCATCCAGGAAGCTGTCGTCACCGTCCCCCGGGCGCTCATCGCCGAGACCATCGATCTGGTGGCCGTGCTCTCCGGCCGCGGCGCTGCGCGGCGTCTTGCCGAACTCGCCCGCGTCGAAGGGCTCGGGACGGACACCGACTACCGCCTTTCCCCCGCAACCCAGCCTCCCGACCCACAAGGAGAACCCGCATGATCCGACATATCGCGCGCGGCCATCAGCGCCTCGCGACCGCCACCACTGCGCTGACCCTGAGCTTTCTTCTGGCGCCCGCCGCCCATGCATCGGGCTCCTCGATGCCCTGGGAAGCGCCACTGCAGTCCATCCTCCAGTCGATCGAGGGGCCAGTCGCCAAGATCATCGCGGTGATCATCATCATCGTCACCGGCCTGACGCTGGCATTCGGCGACACGAGCGGAGGATTTCGGCGCCTCATCCAGATCGTCTTCGGCCTGTCGATCGCCTTCGCGGCCTCCAGCTTCTTCCTGTCGTTCTTCTCGTTCGGCGGCGGGGCGCTCGTCTGATGGCGGGCCTCCTGCATCATCCCGATGAGGTCGCGGGCTTCTCGGTTCCGGTCCACCGCGCGCTGACCGAGCACATCCTGCTGGGCGGCGCACCGCGCAGCATCGCCATCATGAACGGCACGCTCGCCGGCGCTGTCGGTCTCGGCTTGCGGCTATGGCTGGTTGGTCTCCTCATCTGGGCGATCGGCCATTTCGCCGCCGTCTGGGCAGCAAAGCGCGATCCGCTCTTTGTCGAAGTCGGCCGCCGGCATCTGCGCATTCCGGGCCATCTCACGGTCTGAGGCATGGCCATGATGAACCTCGCCGAATATCGCCGAACCGCGACCCGCCTTGCTGATTTCCTGCCCTGGGCGGCGCTGGTCGGCGAAGGGGTTGTGCTCAACAAGGATGGCAGCTTCGAGCGTAGCGCGCGCTTTCGTGGTCCCGATCTCGACTCTGCTGTGGCCGCCGAACTGGTGGCCGTCGCCAGTCGCCTCAACAACGCCTTCCGGCGTCTGGGCTCGGGCTGGGCGATCTTCGTCGAAGCGCAGCGCCACGAAGCCGCCTCCTATCCGGCAAGCCGCTTCACGGACGCCGCCTCCGCCCTCCTTGATGCAGAGCGCAAGGCCGACTTCGAGGAAGCGGACGCGCATTACGAGTCGAGCTACTTCCTGACCTTCCTCTATCTCCCGCCTGCCGAGGACGCCGCGCGGGCGGAGACCTGGCTCTACGAGGGTCGCCAACAGTCCGGCGTCGATCCCCATGAAGCCCTCGCGGCCTTCATTGACCGCACCAACCGCGTCCTCCAGCTCGTCGATGGCTTTATGCCGGAATGCCGGTGGCTCGATGACGCCGAGACCCTGACTTACCTGCACTCGACTGTCTCGACGAAGCGCCACCGCGTCCGCGTGCCCGAAACGCCGTTCTACCTCGATGCGCTTCTCGCCGATGAGCCGCTGACCGGCGGCCTCGAGCCGCGGCTCGGCGCCGCCCATCTGCGCGTGCTGACGATCAACGGCTTTCCGACGGCGACGACGCCAGGGATTCTCGACGATCTCAACCGGCTCGCCTTTCCCTATCGCTGGTCCACGCGGGCGATCCTCCTCGACAAGACGGACGCCACGAAACTGCTGACGCGCATCCGGCGGCAGTGGTTCGCCAAGCGCAAGTCGATCGCCGCAATCCTGAAGGAGGTGATGACCAACGAGGCCTCCGCGCTTGTCGACACGGACGCTGCGAACAAGGCGGCCGATGCCGACATGGCCTTGCAGGAGCTAGGCGCCGACTATGCCGGTCAGGCCTATGTGACCGCCACCGTCACCGTCTGGGACGCCGATCCGCGCACCGCCGACGAGAAGCTGCGCCTTGTGGAAAAGGTGATCCAGGGCCGCGACTTTACCGCGATGTCCGAGACCATCAACGCCGTCGATGCCTGGCTCGGTTCGCTGCCCGGCCACGTCTACGCCAACGTGCGGCAACCACCGATCTCCACCCTGAACCTCGCCCACATGATTCCGCTATCGGCGGTCTGGGCCGGGCCGGAACGGGACGAGCATTTCGGTGCGCCGCCGCTGCTCTACGGCAAGACCGAAGGCAGCACGCCGTTTCGCTTTTCGCTGCATGTCGGCGACGTCGGCCACACGCTGGTGGTCGGACCGACAGGCGCGGGCAAGTCTGTGTTGCTCGCGCTCATCGCGCTTCAGTTCCGGCGCTATCCGGACGCCCAAGTCTTCGCCTTCGACTTCGGCGGCTCGATCCGCGCGGCCGCGCTCGCCATGGGAGGCGATTGGCACGACCTCGGTGGCAGCCTGACGGACGGCGCCGCGTCGTCGGTCTCCCTCCAGCCACTCGCGCGCGTTCACGAGACCCATGAGCGTGCCTGGGCAGCCGACTGGGTCGCGGCGATCCTTGCCCGCGAGGGCGTCACGATCACGCCGGAGGTGAAGGAACATCTCTGGACGGCGCTGACCTCGCTGGCGTCCGCGCCGATCCCAGAGCGCACGTTGACGGGCCTCGCCGTCCTCCTCCAGTCGAACGATCTCAAACAGGCGCTGCGACCCTATTGCGTGGGCGGTGCCTATGGACGGCTGCTGGACGCCGAAGGCGAGCAGCTGGGGGAAGCCGCAGTCCAGGCCTTTGAAACCGAGGGACTGATCGGCGGCGGCGCGGCGCCGGCGGTCCTCACCTATCTCTTCCATCGGATCGGCGACCGTCTGGATGGACGGCCCACGCTCCTGATCGTCGACGAAGGCTGGCTCGCGCTCGACGACGAGGGCTTCGCGGCGCAACTGCGCGAATGGCTGAAGACGTTGCGCAAGAAGAACGCGTCCGTCGTCTTCGCCACGCAGTCGTTGGCCGACATCGATGGGAGCGCGATCGCTCCGGCCATCATCGAGAGCTGCCAGACGCGCCTTTTGCTGCCGAACGAACGCGCGATCGAACCGCAGATCACCGCGATATACAGGCGCTTCGGCTTGAACGACCGCCAGATCGAGATCCTCGGCCGGGCCACGCCCAAGCGCGACTATTACTGCCAGTCGCGGCGCGGCAACCGGCTGTTCGACCTGGGGCTCTCCGAAGTCGCCCTCGCGCTTTGTGCGGCATCCTCGAAAGCTGATCAGGCAGCGATCGAGGCGATCCTCGCCGAGCATGGCCGCGACGGCTTTCTGCCCGCCTGGCTGCGCGCCCGCGATATCGGATGGGCTGCCGATCTCATCCCCGACCTCACCAACCTGGAGCCCAACCCATGATGATCCGACGCTCTCGCTCTGCGCTGTTCGCTGCAACCATCCTGTCGCTGCCCGTCGCCTTCTCGCCCGTGTTCGTCACCCCGGCAGCGGCGCAGTGGGTGGTCTATGATCCGACCAACTACGTCCAGAATGTCCTATCGGCTGCGCGGGCGCTCGAGCAGATCAACAACCAGATCCAGAGCCTCCAGAACGAAGCGCAGATGCTGATCAACCAGGCCCGAAATCTCGCAAGCCTGCCCTATTCCTCGCTTCAGCAGCTCCAGCAATCGGTGCAGCGCACGCAAGCGCTTCTGGGTCAGGCACAGCGCATCGCCTTCGACGTGCAACAGATCGATCAGGCCTTCCAGAGCCAGTACGGCAACATCTCGCTGTCGACTTCGGATCAGCGTCTCGTCTCCGATGCACGATCGCGCTGGCAGAACACGGTCGGCGGCCTTCAGGACGCGCTGCGCGTGCAGGCCGGTGTCGTCGGCAATATCGACACCAACCGCGCCGAGATGGCGGCTCTGGTCGGGCAGAGCCAGGGTGCGACCGGCGCGCTTCAGGCAACCCAGGCCGGCAACCAGTTGCTCGCATTGCAGGCGCAGCAACTTGCAGACCTGGTCGCCGTGGTCGCTGCGAACGGCCGAGCGCGGGCGCTTGTCGATGCCGAGCGCGCCGCAGCCGCCGAACAAGGCCGTGAACAGCGCCGCCGGTTCCTGACGCCCGGCTCCGGCTATCAGCCCGGCAACGCCCGGATGTTCCCGAACGGCAACTGAGGACAGCAGGATGGACGGCAAGACGCTGGCCCGCGTGGGCGCAATCATCTTCGTCTCCGTCGCGATCACCGCAACGGCGATCGAGATGACCCGGAAAGAGGATAGGCCAGCGGTTCGGCCGACGCCCGTGCTTGAGGAGGCGGAGGACCCGCTGCGCGAGGGCCAGCGTCGGTGCCAGCAGATGGGGGAAGCCGCAGCCAGAGACAGTGAGTGTCTGCGCATCTGGGCCGAAACCCGCGACCGTTTCCTTGGCAGCCGCACCGTGCCGCGACGCGCCGACGAAGGGCGGTGAGCCATGGGCGGCAGCGGCGTCATCGACAATTTCCTCGGGGTCTTCACCTCCTACATCGACAGCGGGTTCGGCCTGCTCGGCGGCGAGGTGGCGTTCATCGCGACGACGCTGATCGTCATCGACGTCACGCTGGCCGCCCTGTTCTGGAGCTGGGGCGCGGACGACGACATCATCGCACGCCTTGTGAAGAAAACGCTGTTTGTGGGCGTCTTCGCCTACATCATCGGCAACTGGAACAACCTCGCGCGGATCGTCTTCGAAAGCTTCGCCGGCCTCGGACTTCAGGCGTCTGGCACCGGGTTTTCCATCCAGGACCTGATGCGCCCGGGCCGGGTCGCGCAGACGGGTCTCGATGCAGCAAGGCCGCTGCTCGAATCCATCTCAAACCTGATGGGCTGGATCGCCTTCTTCGAAAACTTCATCCAGATCGCCTGCTTGCTCTTCGCCTGGGCGCTGGTGCTGCTCGCCTTCTTCATCCTCGCCATCCAGCTCTTCATCACGCTGATCGAGTTCAAGCTGACCACTTTGGCCGGCTTCGTCCTGATCCCGTTCGGCCTGTTCGGAAAGACCGCCTTCATGGCCGAGCGCGTGCTGGGCAACGTCATCTCGTCAGGGATCAAGGTGCTGGTGCTCGCCGTCATCATCGGCATCGGCTCGACTCTGTTCAGCCAGTTCACGGCAGGCTTCGGCGGCCAGCCACCGACCATCGACGACGCGATGGCCGTCGTATTGGCGGCGCTGTCGCTTCTTGGTCTCGGCATCTTCGGGCCTGGTATCGCCAACGGCATCGTTTCCGGCGGCCCGCAACTCGGCGCAGGCTCCGCCATCGGCACCGGCCTCGTCGCGGGCGGCGCAGCCATGGCTGCCGGGGGCGCGGCCGGGCTCGCCCTGCGCGGTGGCGCGAGCGCTATTTCCGGCGGCGGCGCCGCCGTGCGCGGTGGAGCCAGCGCGGCGGGAGCCGCCTCCGCTGCCTACAGTCTCGGTTCCCTCGGCCAGTCGGGCGCCGCCGGCGTCGCGTCCGGCCTCGGCGGCGTCGCACGAGCGGCCGGCGGCGCGGCAGCCTCTCCGCTGCGCCGGGCCGCGCAAAGCGTTCGCTCGAGCTTCGCCGACGGCGTCAAAAGCGGCTTCGGCGCCACCGGCGGCTCCTCGAGCATGGGAACGGTCGCGAATGATGCCGGTTCGGCCGCACCAGCTGCGACAGGCTCTGCCGCCAACCCGCCGGCTTGGGCGCAGCGCATGCGGCGTGGGCAGACCATGAGCCACGGCGTCACGCTCGCGGCACACGCGATCCGATCGGGCGACAGCCATGGCGGCGGCTCTTCCATCAATCTCTCCGGAGGCGACCGCACATGAGCTTCTTCAAGCGACCCGCAACCCACTATGGCAAAACGCCCGAGCCCGAGACGCCGTATCAGCGCGCAGCGCAGATCTGGGACGATCGGATCGGTTCAGCGCGTGTCCAGGCCCGAAACTGGCGGCTCATGGCCTTCGGCTGCCTGATCCTCTCCGCCGGCTTCGCCGCCGCGCTGGTCTGGCAGTCGGCGCGCGGGACCATCGTCCCGTGGGTGGTCCAGGTCGACAATCTCGGCCAGGCGCAGGCGGTCGCGCCAGCGCAGGCCGACTACCGCCCCACCGACCCGCAGGTGGCCTGGCATCTGGCGCGGTTCATCGAGCAGGTCCGCTCGATCCCCGCCGACGCCATCGTCGTGCGGCAGAATTGGCTGCGCGCCTACGAGTTCACGACCGATCGCGGCGCGGCGGCCCTCAACGACTTCGCCCGCGCCAACGATCCGTTCACCCGCGTCGGGAAGCAGCAGGTATCGATCGAGGTGTCGAGCGTTATCCGCGCGTCGCCTGATAGCTTTCGCGTCGCCTGGACCGAACGCCAGTACGAGAACGGCCAGCTCTCCACGACACAGCGCTGGACGGCCATCCTGACCATCGTGATCCAACCCCCGCGCGATGCAGAGCGGCTGCGGGCCAATCCGCTCGGGATCTACGTCAACGCCATCAACTGGTCGCGGGAGATGGGGCAATGAGAGATCATCTCCGCCGACCCGCGAGCCGTGGCGTCCGCCTATCAGGCTCTGCGCTTTTGCTGATCTCCGGATTGGCGCTGGCCGGCTGCGCGACCAACCGACCGCCGCAGATCAGTTATGACGCCGATGTACCGCCGCTTCCCCCGGTGCCGGCTGCCGTCACGGAGGCGCCACCAAGGCCGCTTCACACACCGCCCGCCTGGACGCCCGCGCGCGGTGGTGCTGCCGCAGGGACGCCGGCGGCCCGCGTTGAGAATGCCAATGCCGCCGCGCGCGTCGAGCCACGTCGCGAGGGGTATTACAACTCGATCCAGATCTATCCGTGGAGCGAGGGCGCGCTCTATCAGGTCTATGCCGCCCCCGGGCAGATCACCAACATCGCGCTGGAACCCGGCGAAAGCCTGACTGGCGCCGGCCCGATCGCTGCGGGCGACACGGCGCGCTGGATCATCGGCGACACCGAGAGCGGCTCGGGGATCACGCGCCGCGTCCATGTTCTCGTAAAGCCGACCCGGCCAGACATCACGACCAATCTGGTCATCACCACCGACCGTCGCATCTACATGATCGAGCTGCGCTCGGGCGAACGCCCCTATATGCCGGCCGTCGCCTGGGCCTATCCGCAGCCGCCCGCCTCGCAGAGACAGGCAGTGCCCGCTACGCCAGTGATCCCGGCCGTTGCGGCACGGAACTATCGCTACGGCCTTACGGGCGACACGCCGCCGTGGCGGCCAATCTCGGTCTACGACGACGGGCGCCGCGTCTATGTCGAGTTCCCGCGTGGGATCGTTCAGGGTGAGATGCCGCCGCTCTTCGTCATCGGCGCAGATGGCGAACCGCAGATCGCCAACAGCCGGATCCACCAGAACATCCTGATCGTCGACCGCATGTTCGGCGCCGCCGAGCTCCGTCTCGGCAGTGGCGAGCGCCAGCAGACGGTCCGGATCGTTCGCACCGATGGGAGGCCCGCGTCATGAGCGAGCGCGACGCGTCCAACGAAACCAACGCACCGCTGGTCGGCACACAGCCCGGCGACGCCGCTGCGCCAATGCGGCTGCGCGCCGAACCGCCCCGGGTCACCCGACTGTCGAGAAAGGTGCTGGGCGGTATCAGTCTCGTCGCCGCCCTTGGGGTCGGTGGCGCGCTCATCTATGCGCTTCAGACGCGCAGTATTGGCCATGGCAGTGAGGAGCTTTACTCCACGCAGAACCGGCGAACCGCGGACGGGCTCGCCGGCCTGCCACGCGATTATACCGGTCCGGTGCTTGGGCCTCCGCTTCCTGGGGATCTGGGGCGCCCCATCCTCGATGCGCAGAATCGTGGCCAGCCCGTCACGCCGCCGATGGCGGCAGCGCCCGCCGTCGATCCGGTTGAGCAGCGCAGGCGCGCGGAAGAAGAAGCTGCCCGAACGAGCCGCGTCTTCTTCCAGACGGAGGCGCGCGCCGCAGCTCCGATTGCGACAGCTGGCGGACCGGGCAGCCCGAGCCTCGCCGGTCTGGGCCTTCCGGGCCAGCCAAGCGCACCAACGGCGCAGGATCGCCAGCTCGCATTCCTGAATGCGGGCGTGGACCGCCGCACCGTCTCGCCCGATCGCGTGATGGCTCCGGCATCGCCCTATGTGCTTCAGACTGGCGCCGTCATCGCCGCGGCCCTCATCACCGGCATCCGATCCGACCTTCCGGGCCAGATCACCGCGCAAGTCACGGAGCATGTCTACGACAGCCCCACCGGGCGCATCCTGCTCGTCCCGCAGGGCACGCGGCTCATCGGCGAGTACAGCAACGACGTCGGCTTCGGTCAGCGCCGG
Source organism: Roseomonas nitratireducens (assembly GCF_017813355.1). Classification (GTDB taxonomy): domain Bacteria; phylum Pseudomonadota; class Alphaproteobacteria; order Acetobacterales; family Acetobacteraceae; genus Neoroseomonas; species Neoroseomonas nitratireducens. The sequence continues at coordinate 22,921 of NZ_JAGIYZ010000006.1, read as the reverse complement.
GTGCTGCTGGTCTGGAAGCGGCTCATTCTGCCGAACGGCCGTTCGATTGTCCTGGAACGTCAACCCGGAGCCGACGCGCAAGGCTATGCGGGTCTTCAGGATGGCGTCGACTATCATTGGTGGGATCTCGCCAAGGCTGCCGGCCTGTCGACACTGCTGTCAGTCGGCGCCGAACTCGCCGTTGACGATCAGGATCGGCTGCTCCGGGCGATCCGCAACGGCGGGCAGGACACCATCAACGACGCAGGCCAGCAAATCATCCGTCGGCAACTCAATGTCGCGCCAACCCTGACGATCAGACCGGGGTTCCCTGTGCGCGTCATCGTCACCCGCGACCTCGTGCTCGAACCTTATGGAGGGTTGTGATGACCAAGCTGAAGCTCGGCCCGATCATCGACGACAAGCCGGTGAAGGTGACGATTGAACTCCCTGCGCCACTGCATCGCGACCTTGTCGCCTACGCCGCAGCACTCGGCCGCGAACAAGGCCAGACCATCGGCGACCCGACCAAGCTGATCGTGCCCATGCTCGAGCGCTTCATTGCAACCGATCGGGGGTTCGCCCGCGCGCGCCGCGATGGGAGTCAACGTGCGGCACGCGCCGATGCTCAGGGCGCATGAGCCGTTGCCGGGCGAACCAAGCGTCATCTCGCTCCGAGAAAGACTTTGCCAGCGCCAGCAGGCGCTCGAGGTTCCGATGGAGCTCCCCTCGCGGGTGGACAGCACCATAGCGAAGAACAGCATCCTCGATCCGGCGAAAAGCAATGCCTGGCAGTCCGTGACGGACATGCGCGCTGCCTGCGATGGTGACGCCGTCCCCATGCGCGACGATCTGCATCAGAGATTCCCGAGTGACGGACAATTGCTCGATCTGGAGGTCTCCGGTCGAAGTCTGGAGGTTTCGCATCAGGTAACCCTTCGCGAAATCGCCGGTCGGTAAATCAGTCACCACAAAGTGCCGATCACGCAGGTCATTCCACCGGAGCGCCTTCTGATCGGCGAGTGGGTCGCCGTCCGGCAATGCCACGTACACGGGCTCAGCCCACAAATGCGTCACGTCAAAGCCCTTCCCGGGCGATGCTTCGGCGACGACACCGACATCAAGCTGCCCTCGCCGCACGGCCGCGATGAGTTCGGGACAGCTGCCCTCGCTGAACCGCAGCTTGACCCCCGGGCGGTCACCCCGAAAGGCCCCGAAGAGCTCAGACAGAAAGCCCATGGTCAGAGGCCCGAACACGCCGATCCGAAGATGCCGTCCTCTGTTCGCCACCGTTCTTGCGCCGTAGAGCGCCGATCCGATCTGGCGCGCCCCAGGGGCGGCCTGATTCAGAAATTGTTTGCCGATGTCTGTCAGGTCGACGCCGGCAGTATGACGGCGGAACAGCTGTGCGCCGATCTCATCCTCGACATCCCGGATGCGGCGGCTGATCGCCGACTGCTCGACGCCGAGATCTTGCGCCGCACGCCGGAAGCTGCCGCTTTCCGCAGCAGCGATGATGTAACGCACATGGCGTAGCTCGATCTTCGATCTCGGCACGATGGTTCCCCATGATGCAAAGGTCTTTGCAAACGTAGCCCCGTCAGCCCCCGAGAACTGTTCCGATCAGATTATGGGTCTTCTCCGTCTCCTCGCTACCGCCGCCCACGAAATCCTTAGGTGTCACACATTCGACTGTTGCTACGTCGCTAGCGGACTTCTGGATCGCATCTCGCCGGTGAAAGCAGTAAATGGTGCGTGATCTGAACAGCGCAATTACGGCGCGGAACGCGTGCGGCGAGTCGTGCAGATTCTGTGGGCTGACGGATGTCCGGCCGCGCTGTCAGGACTGAAAATGACCCGCCGTTTTCTACGCCAGAGCCCGAAATTGCCGCACGCCACTCGGGAGGGACTTCCGGCATCGGCACCTATCGTTCTCAATCGCCAGCGACAGCCGCTAAGGAGATTGGGTATGGGTCACCGCGAGCCTTTGGAGATCAGGAAGACAATCCGGCGGCACCAACTGCGCGAGATGGTGCCCCTAGCCGACAGCACAATCTACGAGATGGAGCAGCGCGGCGAATTCCCACGCCGCTTCGCGCTGTCGCCGCGCTGCATCGTCTGGGACCTCGCCGAGGTCCACGCTTGGTTGCTGGCGCGGCGCGCGAAGCCAATCCCTCGCGCACAGCATCCCGACGTCACCAAGCGCAAGTCCCGCCCGGTCAAAGGGCAGGATCAAGCGCGATAGACGGCATGGCTGTCGGCAGCAGCGTCGGAACATACTTCCGGCCCTCGACCCAGGCATCGACGGTGTCAGCCCATTCCTGCATCATGTGGCGACGCTGAACCTCATATTCAGCCTTGTTGTAGACGCCGCGTGATGAACGCCCGTCCTCGTGCGCCAGGCACTTTTCGATCCAGTCGCGGTTGAAGCCCAGCTCATTGAGCAGCGTCGAGCCCGTGCGGCGCAGGTCATGCACGGTGAAAGGCTCCAGTGGCAGCCCCTCCTTCTTGGCCTGTTCGACGACAGCGTAGGTGACCCGGTTGAAGGTCGCCCGCGACATCGGCGCATCCGCATCGTAGCGGGACGGCAGCAGATACCTTGAATTGCCGGCGCAGGTCTTGAGCGCAATCATGATGTCGAGGGTCTGCCGGCACAGGTAGACATTGTGCGGCTTCGACCGCTTCATGCGCTCCTTCGGGATCGTCCAGACGGCGTTCTCGAAATCCACCTCATCCCAGACCGCGTCCTGCAATTCGCTCTTCCGGACCATGGTGAGGAGGTAGAGCTTCATGCCGAGACGGATCGTCGGCAGCGTCGCGACATGCTCGAGCTGCTTGAGCATGATGCGGATCTCGGTCGGCGACAGCGCCCTATCCTTCGGCGTAAAGGTGGCGATCGAGGCAGGACCAACGTCATCGGCCGGGTTCGCGACCTTTTCGCCGTGGAGAATTGCGAAGGCGTAGATCTGCTTCAGGATATCCCGCACATGGATGGCCGTCGCCGGCGCGCCCCGTTCGACGATCTTGGCGCAGTGGGCGCGCAGGTCGTCAGGCGTGATCTCGGTCAGCAAACGGTTTCGCCAGACGGGCTTGAGTTCACGCTCGAAGATCGCGCGGCGCATGGCTCGTGTGCTGTCGGCCATCGGGGCGCCCGTCAGCCACTTCTCGCCGAACTCGCCGAAGCTCTTAGCCTCCTTGATCCGGCGCTTCTCCCGCTGCTTCTCTATGGCGGGGGACCGCCCCTCGGCGATCATCCGTTTCGCGTCCAGGCACAGCTCGCGCGCCCGGGCGAGTGAGATCCCATCTCGGGCATACTTGCCGAGATGGACGGTCTCCCGCCTGCCGTTCAGCCGGTAGTCGAGCCTGAACGAGATGCCGCCTGTCGGCGCGACGCGCACATACATGCCGTCACGATCGGTCACCTTGTACATTTTGGCTTTTGGTTTCAGGCACTTGAGTGCTGCGTCCGTCAACATTTGGGCCTCCTCGCGGAAAAAGGACCGTCACGCGGTTTTTGGAGGCTGCAGGCGGAGAAATCTGTTTAATTTCAGCGTGTAAGGCTGAAAAAAGTACCGTCATTGGCCTCGGTCGCTCTGACGGTACTTTCGATTTTCCGGATGATCAACGGGGGGCGGGTCCGTCACCAGACCCGACAGACGCGTTCTATGCCCACCGATAGACCTCGATAGACCTTGGCTCATTTATTTTTGTTTTTCAGTGTATTAGAGCGTATTCCGGCGTAGTTTCGGATACCCTCGGATGGGCACAAATTATTCCCACTCGATCGTCCCCGGCGGCTTGCTCGTGATGTCGTAGGTCACGCGGTTGATGCCGCGGACCTCGTTCACGATGCGGTTCGCCACGCGCGTTAGGAATTCCATCGTGAAGGGATAGACATCGGCCGTCATGCCGTCGGTCGAGGTCACGGCGCGCAGCGCGCAGGCCTGGTCGTAGGTGCGGCCATCGCCCATCACGCCCACCGTGCGGACCGGCAGCAGCACCGCGAAGGCCTGCCAGATCGCGTCGTACAGCCCCGCGGCGCGGATCTCCTCGAGGAAGATCGTGTCCACGCGCCGCAGCACATCCGCCTTCTCACGCGTCACCTCGCCGGGGATGCGGATGGCCAGCCCCGGCCCCGGGAAGGGATGGCGGCCGACGATCTCCTCGGGGATGCCGAGTTCGCGACCCAGTTCGCGCACCTCGTCCTTGAACAGGTCGCGCAGCGGCTCGACCAGCTTCATCCGCATGCCTTCGGGCAGGCCGCCGACATTGTGGTGCGACTTGATCGTCACCGAAGGCCCGCCGGTGGCCGACACGCTCTCGATCACGTCGGGGTAGAGCGTACCCTGCGCCAGGAAGTCGGCGCCGCCGATCTTGTTCTGCTCCTCCTCGAACACCTCGATGAACAGCCGCCCGATCGTCTTGCGCTTCACCTCGGGGTCCGTGACGCCGGACAGCTGGCCGAGGAACAGGTCGGACGCGTCGCGGTGCACCAGCTTGATGTTGAAGCGGTCGCGGAAGGTGGCGACGACCTGCGCGCTCTCGTTCGCGCGCATCAGCCCGTGGTCCACATAGATGCAGGTCAGCTGGTCGCCGATCGCCTCATGGATCAGCACCGCCGCCACCGAGGAATCGACGCCGCCCGAAAGCCCGCACACCACGCGGCCGGAGCCGACCTGGGCGCGGATGCGCTCGATCATCTCGGCGCGGAAGGCGCCCATGGTCCAGTCGCCGGTGCAGCCGCAGACCAGGTGGGTGAAGTTGCGCAGCAGCGCCGCGCCATGCGGGGTGTGCACCACCTCCGGATGGAACATCGTGCCGTAGTAGTGGCGCTTGTCGTCGGCGATCAGCGCGAAGGGCGCGCCTTCGGAACTCGCCACCACGCGGAAGCCCGGCGGCAGTTCGGTGATGCGGTCGCCATGGGACATCCAGACCTGCTCGCGCGCGCCCGGCGCCCAGACGCCTTGGGTGATCGCGCAGTCGCCCGTCACCTCCACATAGGCGCGGCCGAATTCCGCCGCGTGCCCGCCTTCCACCGTGCCGCCCAGCTGGTGCGCCAGCGTCTGCTGCCCGTAGCAGATGCCGAGGATGGGCAGCCCCATCTCGAACACGCAGTCCGGGGCGCGGGGGCTCGCGCCCTCGGTGACCGAGGCCGGCCCGCCCGAGAAGATGATGCCCTTGGGCGCGAAGGCGCGGATGCGTTCCTCCGGCGCGTGGTGGAACGGCCAGACCTCGCAATAGACGCCGGACTCGCGCAGGCGGCGCGCGATGAGCTGCGTCACCTGGCTGCCGAAGTCGAGGATCAGGATCCGGTCGTGCCGGAGGACGGAATCAGCGATCTGGTCGGCCATGGCGGCGTGAAGCATGAAGGCGCGGCGCGGGCAAGACCGACCCCGCCTTCCCCCGCCCGCAGGCCGGGCTGCTTCCCGCCGGACCAGGCCGCATCGGGCACCCGCCTCCCCCGGAACAGCCCATGCGCGGAAGGATCGCGCGAACCGCTTTTGCGCCGGGCCGCGAAGCGCCATCATCGCGCCTGTGTGGTGGCGCGCCGGCCCGGACTTCCGGGCGGCATCGCGCCCTGGGGGGCTTGCCGATGCCAAAGCCGATCCCGTGGCGACAGTCTTCGCGGCTCCGGGCGCGCCCGCCTCGGCCGTGCCCTGATGCGCGGCCCGCGCGCAGCCGCCGATCAGCGGGCCGCGGCCAAGGATGAACGGCGAGACCGCCAGCCCGCCCCAGGGGTTCAAGGCCGCGCGCATCGGCGACCTGCGGGAGTTGGAGAGCGGCGTCTACTGGCCGCAGCTCGAGCCCCACTTCCTCGCGCCGAAGTTCAAGTCGCTGCGGTATCGCATCCAGGATCGCGCCGGCACGCTCGACGCCCCCGGCGGGACCGTCGCCCTCCGCGGCGCGAGCGGCGTGGGGGAGTTCGACGTCGCCTACATCGCGGACCGGTTGGCCGCGAAGCTGATGATCGCGAATGACGGCCTGCCCGACTATTGCCTGACCGCGGTGCGCCGCGGCGCGCTTGACTGCACCGGCATTCCCGGCGCGAAGTCGCTGCCCCGGATCGACGAGAAGCTCGGGCTGATCTACCGCGGCGTGCCGGGCACGAGCCTTGCCGCCACCGGCGATCACGAGAGGCTGGCGATCTGGATCCCCGCCGCGGCGCTGGTCCAGCGCCTGTCGGCCGCGCTGGGTGGTCCCGTCGGGAAGGACCTGGCCTTCGAGCCCGTCTTCGACTGGTCCACCGGCCCGGCGCAGAGCCTGCAGCGCGTGCTGCGGCTGATGGCGGAGGAAATGGCGTCGCCCCTGCCCTTCGCCGGCAACGCGATCGCCAGCCGGTCCTTCTCCGACCTGCTCGTCTACACGCTGCTGCACGCCGTGCCGCACAGCCATTCGCAGCGCCTGCTGCAGGCGTCGAGCCCCGCCATCCCCGCCACCGTGAAGCGCGCGGAAGCGTACATCAGGGCCAATGTCGAGGCACCGATCGCGCTTCACGACGTCGCCGACGCGGCGGGCTGCAGCGTGCGCAGCCTGCAACAAGGCTTCCAGCGATTCCGCGACATGACGCCGCTGGAGGCCATTCGCCGGGCGCGGCTCGAGGCGGCGCGGCAGGCCCTCCGCTCGGGCGAGGCGCGCGGCACGGTCACGGAGCTCGCCCTGCGCTTCGGCTTCACCAATCCTGGCCGCTTCGCGCGCATGTACCGTGCCGCCTATGGCGAGAGCCCCGTCGGGGATCTCCGCCTGCCACCGCCGCGGCCGCGCCGAACGGACTGATCCCGATCCGGCCGGCGCGTTCGCGCGCCGCGGCGCGCGGACGCGATGTCTGCGCGATCGGTCCGCGATCTTCGCAATCGACATAGAAGGCCGGGCCTCGCGGCCCGAAGCTCACCCGCGCGCCACCAGGCCGGCTGCGGCGCGCGCGTGGCAGCCCGCCGCGACACTGCGCCATGCGACGGAGAGTGCCGTGGGAGCGAGGCGAGCCATGCGGTCGGACGCCTCGTCCGTGATCCGCCTCCGTCGCCCCGGCGCGGAAAGCCCCGGGGCCGCGGATTGACCAGGCCCTCTTCGCGCCACGCGCATCATCCCTTGGCCTCGCGCGCCATGCCGGCGCGTGCCGGCACAGTCGCTTGGCCGGCCGGTATGCGCCGCCTCGGCGCGCGCGATGAACGGACCGCGGTCGTCGTGGCCGCGATCGTGGGAGGCGCGTCGTCCGCACCCCCGCGCCCGGCGACGGTGCCCGGCGCCACCGGCCGGCCATACCGCCCCGCCTTCGCCCCGGCGCGGTCGGGCAAGGCGGCCGCCGATGCGGCTGCGTCACCTGTCGCGATCCCGCCCGGCCGCGACCATTGAGGGCCGCGCTGGCGGGCATCCTCGGCCGCATCGGTGATTTCGGGCTCTTCGCGCCGCCGGTCGTGTTCGTGCTCGGTCTCGCCGTGCCGCCGCTGGCGCTGCTCGGCCAAGCGGTCCTGATCCCCTGCGTCATCCTGCTGCAGGCCATGAGCGTGGGCCTGGCCGAGCCGGGCAGGATCCATGGCCGGGAATGGCTGCCCGTGCTGCTGCTCGCGGCCTGCAACCTGCTCGGCACCCCTTTGCTGGTCCACGGCATCGCCCTGGCCACCGGGCTGGACGAGGCCGGCGGATGGCTGGTGCTGGTCGCGGCCTGTCCGGCCTCCGGCGGCGCGGTGCTGGTCGCCTCGCTGCTGCGCCTGCCGGTCCGGCCGCTGCTCCTGAGCCAGCTGCTGTGCTTCTTCGCCCTGCCGCTGACCGCGCCGCTCGTCGCCGGCTTCGTGCTGCAGGGCAAGGTGGTCAGCCCCTTCGAACTGCTGTGGCGCGTGGTGCTGATGGTCGCGGCACCCGCGCTGCTCGGCTTCCTGATGTGCCGGCTGCTGGGCGAGCATCGGCGGGCGGTGCTGGCGCGACCGATGCGCGGGCTGGGGGTGGTGGCGCTGTGCGGCATCACGCTCTCCCTCGCCGCCGGCCTGCCGCGGCTCGCTGTGATGCCCGCGGTCCTGGGCGAGGCGATGGTGGGGCTGTTCCTGGCATCCCTGGTCGGCGCGGCGCTGGGGATGCTGTCGGCCGCGATGATGGCGCGGGGATTCGTCGCGAGCTTCGCCCTGGGCGGCGCCGTGCGGAATGTCAGCCTGCTCTGGACCGCGGCGATCGGCCTCGCCCCGCCGGAGGGCGAGCTGGTGCTGATGCTCGGGACGCTCTGGACGATCCTGCTGCCGGCGCTGCTGGGGCTGCGCTTCTGGCGGCCGTTGCGGCTGGGCTGGGGGGCGACGCTGGCGCTGCTGGCGCGGATCCGCACCTGATGGCCAGGATCGACCCGGGCCGGAACGGGGGCGGCCTTCGCGTCGCGCGCGGCGGCCCTGCCCCTACCCTTCCCCGGCCGGCGCCGTCGCTGCCAGCAGCGCCTCGATCGGGTCCCAGGTGAAGGCCGCCTGCTCCACCGCCTCGCCGCCGACGCGGATCGTCTCCCGCGCCGTCTCCCGCCCGCCGAGATGTTCGTAGAACCACCGCGTCGGGTTGTCCCGCAGCACCCAGAGCATGGCGGACCGGCAGCCCACCGCGCGCAGATGCGCCCCCATGGCGCGCATCAGGCGGCGCCCCGCGCCCCGCTCCCGCCAATCCTCGAGCAGGTAGAGCGTCTCGACCTCGCCCTCCGCGATGCCCTGCCGCCGGGCCCGCCCGCCGGAGGCGAAGCCCACCACCTTCGGCCCGCCCGTGGAATCGGCGCCTCCGGCCACCGCGACGAACACCGCATGGCCTTCGCGCCGGTCGAGGATGGCGCGCTGGTAGAAGCCGGCCAGCCGCGCCTCGGACAGGGCGGACAGGAAGGCATCCGGCAGGATGCCCGCATAGGTCGAACGCCACACCGCGGCGTGGATCGCGCCGATCGCCACGGCGTCGCCGGGCCGCGCGCGGCGGATGCTGATCACGACGCGCGCTCCAGCACCGCGCAGAAGAAGCCATCCGTCCCTTGAGCGGCGGGGGAGAGCGCGAGCCATGGCCCCTCGCACGGCGCCGGCACGCCCGGGCGCAGCGCCGGCCAGAGCCGATCGAACGGCACCGGGGCGAAGCGCGCATCGAGCGCCAGGAAGCGGGCCATCTGCTCCTCATTCTCCTGAGGCAGGAGGGAACAGGTAGCGTAGATCAACCGTCCGCCGGGGCGCACCAATTCCGCCGCCCTCCGCAGAATGTCATGCTGCACCGCGGTAAGTTCTTGAAGATCCTCGATTCGCGTGCGCAGCCGCGCATCCGGATTGCGCCGCCAGGTGCCCGTGCCGGTGCAGGGCGCATCCACCAGCACCCGGTCGAAGGTCCCGCCGCGCCGCTTCGCCCAGCGATCGCCGGGCTCCAGCAGGTGCCGCTCGGCATTGTCCACGCCCGCGCGCCGCAGCCGCTTGCCCGCCCCTTCCAGCCGCACGGCGGAGGTGTCGCAGGCCGTGATCTTCCCGCGATTGCCCATGGTCGCGGCCATGGCCAGCGTCTTGCCCGCAGCGCCGGCGCAGTAATCCGCGACCCGCATGCCGGGCCGGGCATCGGCCAGCAGCGCGATGAGCTGGCTGCCTTCGTCCTGCACCTCGACCAGCCCGTCGCGATAGGCCTTGGCGCCGGTGACCGGCCGGCGGGAAGGCAGGCGCAGGCCCCAGGGGGAAAAGGGCGTGGCCTGCGCCTCGATCCCTTCCGCCGCCAGGGCGACGGCAGCGGCGGCGAGATCGGTCTTGAGCAGGTTGGCGCGCAGGTCGAGCGGCGCCTCGCCCTCCAGCGCCGCCGCCTCCTCGGCCAGGCGGGCGCCGAAGCGCGTCGCGAAGCCCGGCAGCACCCAGTCCGGCAGGTTGAGCCGCGGCCCCTCGGGCATGGCGGGATCGACCAGCGCGCGCCCGGCCAGCGCCGCGGCGGCACGCCGTTCCACGGCATCGAGCGCGGCCGGGCCGAAATGCGTGTCGTCGAACAGCGCCTCGGCCTCCTGCCGCGGCCGCCGTTCGACCAGCAGCAGGTAGGCGATCACGAGCAGCCGCGGCGTCGGGACGAGCCCGATGCGCGCGATGTGCCAGTCGAGCCGCAGCCGCTGGCGCACCACGCCCCAGCCCAGCTCGGACACGGCGCGACGGTCGCCCCCGCCGATGAAGCGGCGGGCGCGGAAGAAGTCGCTCGCCACCGCATCGGCGGGGCGGCGCCGTGCGTCTGGCGCGAAACACTGCGCCTCCAGCTCGACGAGCAGGGCGATGGCTGCCGCGACGCGGCCGGAGGGCGTCATGCCGCGCGCCCGTTGTGTGGAAGGGTCACGCGAGGAGGTCTGTCAGCCCGGACAGGTCCGTCAGCACGGCGACGCCCGCGGCGCCGAGGCCATATTCGTCCGGCGCGCCGGCGCGGTTCACCCGCGCGACGCGCATGTTGAAGGCGTGCGCCGCCTGCGTGTCCCAGGCATTGGCCGAGACGAAGAGCAGCCGGTCCGGCGGGCAGCCGAACTGCCGCGTGGCGAGGCGATAGACGCGCGGGTCGGGCTTGAAGGTGCCGACCTCCTCCACGCTCAGGATCTCGTCCACCAGGGATGCGATGCCGGCCGCCTGCGCCGCGGCCTCGAGCATCCCCGGCGTGCCGTTGGACAGGATTGCGGTCGCGATCCCCTGTTCCCGGATCGCGGCGAGCGTCGCCGGCACCTCGGGATAGACGGGCAGCTTCCGGTAGGATTCCATCAGGTCCTTCGCCAGGGCCGGGTCGTCGATGCCATGCCGGGCGAAGACGAAATCGAGCGCGTCACGCGTGCAGAGCCAGAAATCCTCGTGGTACGCGGCGCCGGTCAGGCTGCGCACCCAGGTGTATTCCAGCTGCTTCGCGCGCCATTCCTCGGACAGGCGCGGCCAGCGGTCGCCGAGGCGACGCGCATGCGCCTCCATCGCCGCGTTCACATCGAACAGCGTGCCATAGGCATCGAAAATGACCGCTTCAGGCGCGGACATGCGTGCGAACCCCCAACCCGATTCGCAGCATGGCCGAGAAGATGCGGCCTCGCCAACAGGTCAGCAGCGATCAGCCTTCGAGCCGGTAGTTCGGCGCTTCACGCGTGATGGCGACGTCGTGGACATGGCTCTCGCGCAGGCCGGCGCCGGTGATGCGCCGGAAGCGCGCATTGGTCTGCAGTTCGGCAACCGTCGCGCAACCCGTATAGCCCATCGCCGCGCGCAGCCCGCCCACCATCTGGTGCACCACGGTCCCCACCGGGCCCTTGTAGCCGACGCGTCCCTCGACGCCTTCGGGCACGAGCTTCAGCGCGTCCTGCACCTCGGCCTGGAAGTAGCGGTCGGCCGAACCGCGCGCCATCGCGCCCAGGCTGCCCATGCCGCGATAGGATTTGTAGGAGCGGCCCTGGTAGAGGAAGACCTCGCCCGGCGCCTCGTCCGTGCCGGCGAAGACGCTGCCCATCATCGCGCAGTCGGCGCCGGCCGCGATCGCCTTGGCGAGGTCGCCCGAGGACCGGATGCCGCCATCGGCAATCACCGGCACGCCCTTCTCCCGCGCCGCGGAGGCGGCTTCCATCACGGCGGTCAGCTGCGGCACGCCGACGCCCGCCACGATGCGCGTCGTGCAGATCGACCCCGGGCCGATGCCGACCTTCACCGCGTCCGCACCGGCCTCGATCAGCGCGAGCGCGCCTTCGGGCGTCGCGATGTTGCCGGCCACGACCTGCACGGAATTGGACAGGCGCTTGATGCGCTCCACCGCCGCCATGACGCCGTGCGAATGGCCATGGGCGGTGTCCACCACGACGACATCGACCTCGGCGGCGACGAGCAGCTCGGCGCGGCGCAGCCCGTCCTCCCCCACGCCGGTGGCGGCGGCGACGCGCAGGCGCCCCATCCCGTCCTTCACCGCGTTCGGGTTGGCCTGGGCCTTGTCCATGTCCTTGACGGTGATGAGGCCGACGCAGCGATAGGCCTCGTCCACCACCAGCAGCTTCTCGATCCGGTGCTTGTGCAGCAGGGTGCGCGCCTGGTCGGGCGTGACCTCGGGCGGGGCCGTGATCAGGTTCTCCCGCGTCATCAGTTCATAGACGCGGAGGTTCGGGTCGGTCGCGAAACGGACGTCGCGGTTCGTGATGATGCCGACAAGCCGCCCGGATCCGCGTTCGACCACCGGAATGCCGCTGATGCGGTGGCGTTCCTGCAGCGCGCGCACCTCGGCCAGCGTCTGGTCGGGGTGGACCGTCATCGGGTTCACCACCATGCCCGACTCGAACTTCTTCACCTGGCGGACCTGGGAGGCCTGCTCCTCGGGGCTCAGGTTCTTGTGGATCACGCCGATGCCGCCGGCCTGGGCCATGGCGATCGCCATGTTGCCCTCGGTGACCGTGTCCATCGCCGCCGAGATCAGCGGGATGTTCAGCGCGATCTCCCGCGTCATGCGCGTGCGCGTGTCGGTCTGCGCCGGCAGGACGGTGGAATAGGCGGGCACGAGCAGCACGTCGTCGAAGGCGTAGGCCTCCTCGATCATGCGCATGCCGCGCCGGGGGGATTCAGATGTGGTGTCGGGTGCCATGGGGGACCTTTCGCGATCCGCGACCTTGGCGGCCCTCCTTAGTGCCGGCGGCCACGCCGGGCAAGCGCCCCTTCGCGACAAGCCTGTCGGAAAGGACCGCCGCCGGGATCCCGGCGGGGCGAAGCTCAGGAGAAGTTGCGCACGGCACCCGGGGCCTCGCCGCGCCGATGCTGCTATATCCGGGCCTCACGCGCGGGGCCGCCGGGGCGCCCGGAACAGGCCGGATCAGGGGTTGGCATGTCCTTCCGTCACGCAGCGAAGGTCCCGGTGGCGATCTCCAACGACGCCGCGCGGCTCGAGGTCGAGCTGCGCAACGACACGAGCTCCAGGCTCGTGCTGCGGGAAGTGTTCGAGCACGGGACCTACGCCCCGATTCCCGGCGCCGCCGCGCCGCGGGCCATCCTCGATGTCGGCGCCAACCAGGGGATCACCGCCGCCTTCTTCCGGCTGGCCTATCCGGAGGCGACGATCGTCTGCGTCGAGCCCGACCCGGCGACCTTCCCCATCCTCGCCGAGAATGCGCGGCGGATCGGCCGCTGCACGGCGCACCAGGTCGCGCTGCTCGACCGGGATGGGCAGGCGCCCTTCGCCTCCTCCTCGATCTCGGTCGTCAGCACGCTCTACGACCTTCCGGCGCCCGGCATCGCGAATGAGCGCGTCGACGTCGCACTGCGCCATGCCGGCCGCTTCGCCGAGGAAGCCGCCACGGCCATCGGCTGCGCCGGCTTCGACCTGCTGAAGATCGACACGGAAGGCGCCGAGCTGCCCATCCTTCGCGCGCTCGGCGGACTGCTCGCCGAGGTCGGGACGGTCCACCTCGAATACCACAGCCTCGCGGATCGCGCGGCGATCGAGGCGCTGCTCGCGCCGACCCACACCCTCGCGCGGGAGCGCGTCGACGCGCCGGAGCGCGGCACGCTGTCCTTCCTTCGGCGCCCCGCTGCAACGCTTCATGGCGCAGAGACGAAAATGGCCTAGGTTAGGCTGACCCGATGGGACGCACCCGCCATGGCCTGGTTCATCCGCTTCACGCGCTTCCTGACCGCCCATGTGGTGCACAAGCAGGAGAACGTGAATTCCTGCGGCATCGCCTGCATCCTGATGGCGAACTTCAAGATGAAGAAGGGGATGATGTTCGCCGGCATGGCGGCCGGCGCGCAGGTGTCGGTCGTGCCCATCGTGGGCAAGTACATCGGACCGACGCTGGCCAAGTCGGCGATCGACTACGCCGTGAAGTCCGAGCCTGAGGTCTACAAGATCTATGGCGAGGTGATCGGCAGCACCTATGACGGCACGTCCTACACCAACGCCAAGAAGCACCCCGAGGTGCTGGCGAAGCTCGGCCTCGGCGCGTGGGAATGCCACTGGGCGGGCGAAGCGGGCATGGGGGCGGCGATCAAGGGCGCGGTCGCAGCCGGCGCGCCCTGCATCGCGCATGTCATGTGGGACGGCGGCGGCGCGCATTTCGTGCTGGTGGACGAAACATCCGACTTCGGCGGCAAGAGCTACGCCATGATCAACGACCCCGGCGACGGGGACGTGCACCCGACGGAACTCAGCGCGGGGACGATACGGTTCAAGACCGGAAAGATGTCGGGCTGGATCGTGCGGCGGAAATAGCCGCGGTCAGGCGCCGCCGCGGAAGCCCGTCGCCACCACGTACATCTCGGCGCTGTCCTTCCGGCTGGCCGGCGGCTTGACGTGCCGCACGGTCGAAAAATCCCGCTTCAGAACGGCCAGCATCTCGGCTTCCGTGCCGCCTTGCAGCACCTTCGCCGCGAAGGCCCCGCCCGGCGCCAGCACGCGCCGCGCGAAATCCAGCGCGATCTCGGCCAGCGCCATGATGCGCAGGTGGTCCGTCGCCTGGTGCCCGGTGGTGTTCGGCGCCATGTCCGACAGCACCAGGTCGGCCTTGCCGCCCATGGCGGCGATGGTGCGCTCCTCGGCCTCCTGCTCCTGGAAGTCGCCCTGCAGCACCGTGGCGCCGGGCACCGGGTCCATCGGCAGGATGTCGATCGCGACGACCTGGCCGCGCGCGCCGACCGCCTTCACCGCCACCTGCGTCCAGCCGCCCGGCGCGGCGCCGAGGTCGACCACCCGCATCCCGGGCTTCAGCAGCTTCAGCCGCTCATCCATCTCAAGCAGCTTGAAGGCGGCGCGGGACCGCAGCCCGCGTTCCTTGGCGGCCTTCACATAGGGGTCGTTCAGCTGCCGCGTCAGCCAGCGCTGGGACGCGGTGCTGCGGCCCTCCGCCGTGCGCAGGCGGGTCGCCATGCCGCGCCCGGCGGCCGGCGGCTTCTTCGCCATTCCTCGCTTCCTTCTATCGTGCGCGGCGGCGCGGCGCGGCGCGCTCGGCCCGCATCATGCGGGTCAGCATCCCTTCCCGCAGCCCGCGATCCGCCACCGTCAGGCGCGGCGTCGGCCACACCCGGCGGATCGCGGCATACACCGCGCAGCCCGGCAGCACGAATTCCACCCGGTCAGGCCCGACGCAGGGATGTTCCGCGAGCCCCTTGCGACCGAGCGCGAACAGGTCTCCCAGGGCGAGGTCCGCCGCCTCGCAATCCAGCGTCTTGCCATCGACCAGCGGCCGCCGGTAGCGCGGCAGCGCCATCGCCACGCCGGCGAGGGTCGTCACGGTGCCGGAGGTGCCCATCAGCCGCACGCCGCCGGCGCGGATCTCCTGCCCGATGCGGTGGATGCGGTCGAATTCGGCGAGATGCGTCGCAACCTCCTCCACCACCTCGAAGAAGCCGCGTTCGGTGAAGCAGTCCTGCCCTGCCCTTTCGGCGAGCGTCACGACGCCGAGCGGCAGCGAGACATAGCCGATCAGGTCCGGCGGCGCGCCATCGGCCGCGCCCGCGGGCACGCGGATCCAGGCGATCTCGGTGCTGCCGCCGCCGATGTCGAACAGCAATGCGCGCCGGTCCACCGTCTCGAGCAGCGGCGCGCAGGATTCCATCGCGAGTTCCGCTTCCTCCCGCGCCGAGATGATGCGCAGGCGGAGCCCCGTCTCCTCGGCAATGCGGGCGAGGAAGGCGGGCCCGTTCTCCGCGCGGCGGCAGGCTTCGGTCGCCACCGCCTCCAGCCGCCGCACCGGGCGGCGGCCGAGCTTGTCGGCGCAGGCGCGCAGCGCCGCCGCGGCGCGGTCCATCGCGGTGTCGGACAGCCGCCCCGTCTGGGCGAGCCCTTCCCCCAGCCGGACGATCCGGCTGAAGGAATCGAGCACGCGGAACCCGCCCGGGCCGGGCGCAGCGATGAGCAGCCGGCAATTGTTGGTGCCGAGGTCGAGCGCGGCGAAGGCCGGCGGCGCATGCTCGGCGCGCGCCGGCCGCTCGGGCGGGGCATCGGTCGCGCAACGGGGCAGGATCTCGGGCATCTCGCAATCCGGACCGGCGACGGGAGGCGCGGGTCGCCGCAGAATGATCCGGACATGTGGGGCGCGGGGCAAGCGCTTTCCACGGTACGTGGCCAGTGGCGGCGGATCGGCGCGCCGAGCGGGGGCCGAGGAACCTTGGCCGGCGGGCCCGCGCGCCGCGGGCCGGCGCGGTGACGGCGGCGGCGCGGGAGGCGTCCCGCATGGCGGAGGTTGCCGGCGGCGCCCGGTTTTGCTATGTGCCCGCTCCCGACAGAGATCGGGACCCGTTGGGGGATAGTTTAGCGGTAGAACTCCCGGCTCTGACCCGGGCAGCCTTGGTTCGAATCCAGGTCCCCCAGCCACCCTTCCCATCATCCCAGCCACTGCCCCGCCGATGCGGGACGCAACGCGGCATCGCACGGCGCGGCGTTCAGCCGGCCATGCGTGCCTTCGTGACGATAGGAATGCCGCCGGCGCGCGGGGATGCGCGCGTGGCAGCCGATGTCAGCGGCGCGCCTTCCCCTTGGCGATCTCCCGTTCCACCTGGGAACGGTCGGTCGTGCCCGTGCGGCGCATGATCTCCCGCACGATGGCGGGCGAGATGCGATGCCGCTTCGCGAGCACCGCGACGTCTTCGTCCGTCATGGCGTCCGGCTTGGCCGATGCGGCGTCGATGGCGGGATGTGCCATGGGGGGAGGTCCTGTTCGAAGGCGGCCGTGGACCGGCCACCCGGATGAAGCAGCGGCGCCCTGGGGCGCCGCCGCCCTGTTCTACTTGCGGCGGGCCTGGCGCGCGGCGTAGCGCGCGTCCCGCAGCGCCTTCTGCTCGGCGGCCAGCGCAAGAGCGCGGGCCTTCTTCTCGGCATCCAGCAGCACGGCGCGCTGTTCGCTCTCCATCGCCGCCTCGGCGGCCTGGCGGGCGGCCTCGGCCTGGCGCTGCGCTTCCTCCGCGGCGAGGCGGGCGAGCTCGGCCTGGCGCGCGGCTTCCTCGGCCTCAAGGCGCCTCGCCTCGGCGGCGGCGGCCTCGGCCTGGGCCGCGCGCTCGGCGACCCGTTCGGCGCGGCGCTGGTCGCGCGCTTCGGCGAAGGCGCGCTGCGCGGCCAGCCTTTCCTGCACCACGGGATCATCCGGGCGCGGCTGGGTGCGGAACCGCTCGATCATCGCCTGCTTGGCGAGCGCCGCGGTCTCGCGGCGGGTGTTGAAGTCGTCGCGCTTCGAACCTTGCATCTTTGCTTACTGCTGTCCTTCGTCAGTGGGCGTGGCTGGCTGGCGCCGGATCATCCAAGGATATCGAGGACGATCTGGCGGATCTCGGCGGCCGAGAGGCCCGTGCCGGGGCGCGGGGACTTCGGTGCCGGGATGGAGGCGCCGCGCGCCGGGGTGGCGCGCGGGCTGGTGATGGTGATGGTCATGGATTTCGTTCGTTCTTCTTGGCGGCGCCGTCCCTGAAGGGCGGCGCCGCGTTCGGTGCGATGGGGCGGCGCGCGATGCGCGCCGCGGCCCGTCAGGCCTTGCGCAGGTTGGTCGCGGACATCTTGCCCTGCTGACCGCGCTGGATGTCGTATTCGAGCTTGTCGCCTTCCTGCGGCGACGCGATGCCGGAGCGTTCGACATCGGAGATGTGCAGGAACACATCCTTCGTGCCGTCGTCAGGCTGGATGAAGCCGTAGCCTTTGGTGGCGTTGAACCACTTGATGGTGCCAGTGGACATGATTGTTCCGTTCGAGCGTCGTGCGACGGCCGCGCCCGATGGCGCGTCCGATCAATCTTCCGATGGAGGGCTTGCGGGCTCGGCGCTCGATCAGGAGCAAGGAGAGCGCGGCGATACCAAGAAAAGCTGACGCGCAGTTCATAGAGCATCCCGCGCCAGGATGGAAGCAAATCCGTGTCGCGGTGCCACTACGCCGGCGCGGGCACCGGCCCGCGCCGCCGCGCAAGCGCCTCGCCGCCGTCAGATCCGTTCCGGATTGCCGCGCAGCACCTCGAAGCGAGTCGGCTCGATCTGCCCCGCGAGGTCGATCGCGACGAGCGAGGCGCCCAGGCGGAAATAGGCGAAGCAGGTCGGCTGGCCCTGGTCGATCCGTTCCCATGAGGAGCAAATCTCGTTGCCGCGGATCTCGATCCGGCCACGATCGGCCCCACGCTGGCCGCCCGGCGCCGTCAGGCGCAGCCGCTGCGACCCGTCCGCCGCGACATGCATCGTCAGCCGCGCACCGTTCGGCAGGCGGCGGTCGAGCGTGTTGCCGAAGACCGCCGCGCGGAACTCCTCGCCGCTCATCCGCTGGCCACCCGTGACTTCCGGCTCGAGCCGCGCGGGGGCGGCGACCGTCTCCGGTCCCGGCTGGGCGCAGCCGGCGGCGAGCAGGCCCAGCAGGCCGAGTGCGAGCGTCGCGGACATCCTCATGGGCGAACTTCCTCCTGTTGCGTGGTTTTCAGCGCGCGCCGCGATGGGTCGAAGTCACGACGCCCTGGGAACCGGAGTCCTGCGGGCGGGTCGGCCGGCCGATCTCGTCCCACAGCCGCAGCATCGGCGCGGGCGCCTGCATCCCGGGCGTCACCGCGGGCAGCCGCCCGCCGCGCTGGCGGCCGAGATCCTGCGCATCGAGCGGCTTCAGCACCTCGAGCCCGCCGATGCGCGCGATCGCCCCGGGCTCGGGCTCGAAGGCGCGCGCGCCGCCCGCGGCGGCGGCCAGCGCCGCGGCGACCAGCAGCGACGCGAGAAGGACGCGCCTCACCGTGCCCACCCGCCGCGCCGCGGCAGCGCCTGGTCCATGACGCGACGGTTCGACGTCGCGTCGAGCAGCCGCCCCATGCCGGAGATGTCCACCTGCAGGTTCGACCGCTGCTGCACGACCTGCCCGTCCCGGCTGTTCTGCACGACGCCGAGGACGGTTCCGATGCCCGCCTGCGTCACGATGCGCGTCGCGCCGCCGTTGAAGACGCCCTCGGCCACCGCGGGGCCGGCGGCGGGATCGGCGAGCCGCGTCGCGCTGCCCTCGACGATGCGGATCGCCTCCATGCGCCCCCCGGGGCCGAGGACCGAGGCCGGCAGGGTCAGGCGCTGCACAACCTGCCCGCCGAGTCGCGTCTCGATGTCGAAGCCGAAGGCGACGGACAGGCCGCCGGGCAGCGCGAAGCCGCCGCGCATGTCGCCGAGTTCCTCCTCGGGCACCGCGGCGGCCACGATGTCCAGCGCTTCCGCCTGCCCGCCGATGTCCAGGCCGAGCGCGCGGGCGTAGGCATCGGCCATGTCGCGCCGCCCCGGCGCATCGGCCGCCATGGCGGCGCCGCCGGCGAGCGTGATGGCGAGAAGCGACGCCTGGAACACGGTCCCTCGGGTCATGACAGCTTCTCCTCTCCCTTCAAGGCAGGCGTTAGGGAAGAAAGCCACGCGTCGGCGGCACGCCCGAATTGAGGACGAGCGGCGCCGGCATGCCGAGGCCGGATATGCCCCGGTCCATCTGGTCGCGCACGAGCAGGCCGGGCGCGCGCGACCGCACGCCCCAATCCTCGGCCAGGCCGAAGCTCGCCTGGCCCAGGTCCGGGCGGTCGAGGATGACGAACAGGACGCCGTTCCAGGCCTCCTCGAACCGCACGCGCGGCATAGTGCGCGTGCCGAGGTTCGGATCGCCGATGAGCACGCGGTCGGCGGTGACGCCGCGCACGACGACGAAATGGCGATAGCCGTTCGTGTCGATCAGCGCGATCGCCGGCACGCGCACTTCCGCCAGCCTGTCGAGCGGCAGGCGGTAGCCGTTGGACCGCAGCCCGCGCCGCGCCAGATAGGACTGCATGTCGAGCAGCGAGAAGCCCGCGCTGCGGATGCGCTCCACGTCGCCATGCTCGATCATGTCGCGCAGCACCGCCTCCTCCCCTGTCGGCATGCCGTAGTGGAAGGTCAGCAGCGTCGCGAGTGCGGCCGAGCCGCAGGAGAAGTCGAAGCGCTGCTTGATCGTGCGCGCGAAGCGGCGGGCGAGCACGCTACGCACCGGAACGGAGAGGTTGGCGCCGCCGGTGTCGAGGTCCGGCAGGGAGAGCTCCACCTGCCCCGCGCGCATCGGTTCGACCGGCAGCGTGGCGTCGCCGCGCCCGGCCGCGCAGGCGGCGAGCAGCGCGGGGAGCATCAGCACGGCGATACGCGGCGGCAGCATCGGCGCGTCTCAGCGCATGTTGATCGTGATGGATGTCGCGGACTGGAACACGCTGTTGTTGCCCGTGTTCTGGAACACGGTGGTCACGCCCGCATTGCCGCTGAGGGAGCCCGAGATGCTGTTGCTGCCGGTGACGCTGTGCGACCCGACATGGTTGCCGTGCACATTGGCGAGGTTCGCCGAATCCTGGTCGAAGCCGGCGCGGCCCGAGGAACGGGCCAGTTCGCCCTGCCCCACGGGGGTGAGGCGTTCGAACAGCGCGGCGGGGTCCGAAGCATGGACGGTTTGCGCCGAGGCCGCCGTGCCGAGCAGCGCTGCGGTGACGATGGTCGCGATCTTCATGGCGTCGTCCTCGTTCTGCTTGGGCAGGGGGACGCCGGCGGCCCATTGGGCGGGCCGCCGGCGCCGTCAGGACAGGATCAGCGGTTGTAGACCGCGCCGACCGCCACGGAGTTCTGCATCAGGCTGTTCGCGCCGGCGTTCTGGTTGACCTGCGTGATGCCGGTGATGCCGTTGAACGAACCGCCGATCGTCGCGAAGGCGGCGCCGCGATCCGCATCGGCGCGGTTGTAGGAGACGGAGCCGAGATTGGCCGCGGCCGCCACGACCGTGGACAGGTCGCGCGTGGCGCAGTTGCAGTACTCCACCGCCGACAGCGCCGCGGCGTTCTGCTGCAGGCTGTTCGCGCCGACGTTCTGGTTCACGTTGGCGACGCCGGTGAAGCCGGCGAAGGCGCCCTCGATCGACCCGTTCGCGCGGTGGCGGTAGTCGTCCGAGCTGTTGCCCGAACCTGTCACGCGGCCGGCATTGCCGGCGATGGCCCAGGCGTCGCGGTCCTGCCTGCGGGTGCCGGACACGTTGTCGATGTAGGCAACCGCCGTGGCGTTCTGTTGCAGGCTGTTGGCGCCGGCATTCTGGTTGACCTGGGCGATGCCGGTGGCGCTGCCGAAGCTGCCGGCGAGCGTCGCGCTGGCGCTGGTGCCGTCGTCGCCGTGGTGGTGGCGGCGCGAGTATTCGCCGTTCGCGCTGTTGTTGCCGACGACCTGGCCGCCATTGCCCGCGACCGCGTTGGCGTTGCCGTCGCCATACTTGAACTCGACCCGGCAGTCGCAGCCTTCGATGTAGGCGATGGCGACGGCGTTCTGCTGGGCGCTGTTCGCGCCGGCGTTCTGGTTCACGTTCATCACGCCGCGCGCGCCGCCGAAGCTGCCGGTCGTGGTGACGCCGACGGCCTGGCCACGGCCGGTGGTGGAGCTATTGCCCCGGACCTCGCCGATGTTGACGCCGAGCGCCGCCGCGTAGTGGTCCATGATCGCGGGCTGGTAGCGTCGATGGTGGTTGCCGCGGTCGCCTTCGGCCATGGCGGCGCCGCCGAAGGCGACGATGCCGACACCCGCAAGAAGAAGTGCACGCATCTCTCTCTCCTCGTCCCGTGTTGTCACGTGCCGCCGCGGCGTCGCGGCGGGGTTGCGCACTGCGGAGCGGGAGGAAGGCGTCGCCAGACGCGTTGGCGAGCCATGCACCGACTTCCTTCCCCAACACTCTTCTTCGCGCATGTCGGAGAGAGCAACGCGCGTGCCACGGCGCGGGCGTTTGCGGGACGTCGTGCGATGCGAGGTTTTCCGCCGCGCGGCCGTTGGCCTGCGCGAGCAGCGAATGAAGCGGCGCCCGGCGAATCGTTAACGCCGACACACACGGCGCGTGTTCACGGCGTAAAGGTTAACGGGTGGTTAACAGGTGCAGGACGCGGCGTTCCACACCAATCGCGTGCATGACGCATCATGCCGCGGCGCAACACGCCGCGGCCTCCGCCCAGCGGCACGAAAGGCCGCGTCAGATCAGGTTGAAGCGCACCGGCACGCGCAGGATGATCCGCGCATCCGGCGCCGAATCCGTCACGCCGATGCCCACGCCGAGATTGACGCTGACGCTGTCGGAGACGCGATAGGCGAGGCCGAAGTTGAAGGTCCCGATATCGGCCGTGGACCCCGCGATGGCACGCCCCTCCTGGCTCGACCGCATGACGAAGACATGCTCGTAGCCAAGGCTGATCGAGGTGCGCTCGTTCATCGCGAAGCCCACGCCGAAGTTCACGCCGATCGCGTCGCCGGGGTCGAGGCGCGTGCGCGTCGCGGGACCACCGGACGGATTCTGCAGGTCGACCGTATCCGCGATGTTCCAGATGTAGCGGATGCCGCCGAAGAACACCGCCGGGTCGGACGCCCAGGCGACGGTCACGCCGGGTTCGACCGACCAGAAGCCGGTGCCCGTCGGCAGCTCGCGCTCGAGCCCGCGGATGAAGCCGCCCTGCGGGTCGTTCGTCGTGTAGATCGGCACCTCGAAGGGGCTGCGGCCGGTCGTCGACTTGACGCGGAGGTTGGCGATGAAGATCGGCCAATCGTTCATGCCGGCGTTGATCTGGTAGGAGGCGCCGAACTCGATGTCGCCGATGCCGTTGCCGCGCGGGCTGATCAGGATCGGGCTCGCGTTCACGTCGGCCGGGCCGGTCTCGATCGTGTCGTTGCGGAACACGTAGGGGATGCGGGTGTTGATCTCGAAGCGGTCGGTGATGCCGTAGCGGAGCGTGACCGAGGCCGTCGTCGCGCGCTGCGTGTTCTGCCGGATGTCGACCGTGCCGAAGGTGATGCCCGGCACGATCGAGAAGCCGTTCACCGTCGCCTGGGTGTTCTCGCCATAGCCGTATTCGAGGGTGGGTTCGACGGACAGCGCGCCGCGCGGCGTCAGCACGCCGCCGACGCGCGCGAGCGTCGGGTCGGTCGACAGGATGCGCTGTTCCTCCCGCCGCGCCGCCGCGGCGGCCTCGGTGGCCGAGGACGGGCCGCGTTCCCCTGCCGCGGGCCCGGCGGCGGGCGCGGGCGTGACGACGGGCGCG
>NZ_JAGIYZ010000057.1 GCF_017813355.1 Roseomonas nitratireducens | reverse complement strand
CCGCCCGAGCCGCCCCGCCAGCCGCCGCCACAGCCCCCGCCGCAGCCGCCGGCCGAGCAGCCGCGCAACGCGGATCTCGACCGCGCCGACCGGCAGGGCGCGCGGCGCGGCCGCACCCAGGTCATCCTGGCCTGGGACGACCGGAACGACCTCGACCTCGCGGTGGTCTGCCCGAACGGGCGGCGCATCGACTTCCGCACCCGGCAGAATTGCGGCGGGTCGCTCGACATCGACCAGAACGCCCAGGGCGGGCCGGCCACGCGCAACCCGATCGAGAACGTGGTCTTCGACCAGGATCCCGCGCCCGGCACCTATCGCATCGTGGTCGACTATTTCGACCGGCGGGACGGGCCGAACACGCCCTATCGCGTGACGATCCGGCGGGAAGGCCAGCCCGACCGCGTCATCACCGGCACCGCGCGCGAAGGCGTGCGGGAGCAGGTGGTGGGTGAGTTCACCGTGCCATGATGCCGCTCGCCCAGACCCGCCCGCAGGATCTGCGTTGGCTGCTGCCGGTCTCGCCCGCGGAGGCCTTCGGCACGCTCCAGGCGGAGGCGGCGCGGCTTTCCCCGGCGCATGCCGCGCTGTTCGCGGCCCCTTCGCCCGACCCGTCCGGCATCGCCTGGGCGGCGCCGGGGTCGCGCATGTCCCGCTACGCGGATCTCGACGCCGCGTCGCGCGCCGCGCTGACGGCCGAGGCCGGGCGCATCCTGTCCGACCTGCGGCGGGAGGCGGAGCGGCAGGCGGCGGAAGGCGGCGGCGCGCTGGCCCGGCTCTGGCCCGCGATCGCGGAAATCCCGTCCTTCGACCTGGTCTTCGCGGTGGATGGGCGGCCGGTGCTGGCCGGCTGGGGCCATGTCGGCGCCGCCGCGCCGGGGCCGCTCGGGCTGCTCGCGCGCTTCGACGACGGCGTGCCCTGGCAGCCGCCGCCGCGCCGCCCCTGGGGGGTGTGGATCGCGAGCCTTCTCGCGCTCGCCCTGCTGGCGCTGCTCGCGGGGCTGCTCGCCCCGCTGCTTGCCTGGCGGTTCCTCGAACCCCCGCAGGCGCAATGCGTCGCGGCCCCGGGCGGGATCGCCGCGCTCGACCGGCTGGTGGAGGCGGAGCGCGGCGAGCGCGATCTGCGCACCGAACTCGCGCGGCTTGAGGAGGAACTCGGCCGCCGGCGCCTTGCCTGCCCGCTGCCCCGCGCGCCCGAGCCGCCGCCCCCGCCGCCGCGCCAGCCGGACCCGCCGCCCGAGCCGCCCCGGCCCGAAGAGCCGCTGCCCCTGCCGC
>NZ_JAGIYZ010000056.1 GCF_017813355.1 Roseomonas nitratireducens | reverse complement strand
ATCCGCTCCCACGCCGTGTCGCTCAGCACCAAACGATCCAAGACGCCCAAGGCCAGCTCCCCAAAGGCAGCCTTGAATCACGTCACGCCGCCTTCGGGAATCCCAAGAGTCCACACGACCTAGGCCACGACCACCCGGTCCCGCCCGCCCGCCTTCGCGGCATAGAGCGCCTCATCCGCGGCCTTCAGCGCGGCATCCAGCGCACCGGCCGGCGCGCCGCGCACCGCGATCTCCGCCACGCCCGCCGAAGCCGTCACGGCCGCATCCCCGCCCGCCGGATGCGGCACGCCGGCGCGAAGCGCGGCGCGCAGCCGTTCCGCGACGGCGGCCGCGCCGGGCGCGTCCAGCCCGGGGCACAACAGGGCGAATTCCTCCCCGCCCAGCCGGCCGGTGATGTCCCCCGCGCGCGCGCCGCGCAGCAGCACGTCCGCCAGCGCGACCAGCACCGCATCCCCCGCCGGATGGCCGTGCCCGTCGTTGATCGACTTGAAGCGGTCCACGTCGAACATCACCAGCGCGGCCGGCGCGCCGTCCCGCCGGCAGGCGGCGATGGCGGCCATCGCCGCGTCGGTGAAGCCGCGCCGGTTGGCGAGGCCCGTCAGCGGGTCCGTCACCGCCATCGACGACAGCCGCGCCAGCGCCGCGTCGCGCTCGCGCGTCACCCGCAGCGCGATCAGCGCGAGGACCGGCACAGCGGCGTCGAACAGCATCCAGATCCAGGAGGACGGGAGGATCTTCTGTTCATGATGCCGGACCACGTTGTCCCAGGCATCGAAGCCCTGCATCGCCGCCGCGAGCCCTAGCAGCGGCACCAGCGCGACCAGCAGCGGGCGCGGGGAAGCCGGCATCGCCGTCGCGCCGCGCATCGACGCCCAGACGCTGACGAGCGCGACCAGGGCCAGCACGGCGATCGCGCCCCGCGCCGCGACGAAGAGGATCTCCTCCGTGCCCATCGCCGCCATCAGCGATCGGTCAGGCGCAGTTCGATGCGCCGGTTGCGCGCGAGCGCGCCCGGGCCTTCGCCCGCATCGATCGGCTGGGTGTCGCCGAAGGAGGCGGCGGCGACGCGGTTCGGCGGCAGCCCCTCGGCGATCAGCAGCTGCGCCACCGCGATGGCGCGCGCCGCGGCCAGTTCCCAGTTGCTCGCGAAGCGGGCGGAGCGGATCGGCGTGCGGTCCGCATGGCCGTCGACGCGCAGCACCCAGGCGATGTCGCGCGGGATCTGCGACGAAATCTCGGCCAGCACGGCGGCGAGCGCGCGCACCTGCCGCCGGCCTTCCTCGGACAGTTCCGCCTGTGCGGGGGCGAACAGCACCTCCCCCT
The DNA here is from genome assembly GCF_017813355.1 of Roseomonas nitratireducens. GTDB lineage: Bacteria > Pseudomonadota > Alphaproteobacteria > Acetobacterales > Acetobacteraceae > Neoroseomonas > Neoroseomonas nitratireducens. The sequence goes on along the minus strand of NZ_JAGIYZ010000056.1, from coordinate 529 downwards.
GGAAGACGAAGCGGTCGCCGGCGATGCGCACCTCCGGCCTTTCGCCCAGCACGTCGCGCAGCCGGCCGAAGAAGTCCGAGCGGTAGCGCTGCAATTCCTCGACGCGGGCGGCAAGCGCCGCGTTCAGCCGCTGGCCGAGCAGCGTGATCTGCGCGTCGCGGTCGCGCCCGGCCGCTTCCTCGAGTTCCAGGGCGATGACGAGGCGCGCGATCTCGCTGCGCAGCGCCTCGATCTGGCGGGTCAGCAGCGCGACCTGGGCGCGGGCGCTGTCGGCGAGCCGCGACTGCTCCCCCGCCGCGGCTTCCGCGCGGCCGGCGCGGTTCGCGGCTTCCTGGCGCAGCGCGTCGGCCTCGGTGCGCGCGCGCTCGGCCGCGGCGATGCGGGCGGATGCGTCGCGCTCGGCCTCGGCGCGGGCGCGCTCGGCGGCGGATTGCACGGTCGCGGCCTGCCGCGCGATGTCCTCGGCGCGCTGGCGCGCCTGCTCGGCGGTCGCGGCGCGGGCGACGGCCTCGCGCATCGCGGCCTCGGC
>NZ_JAGIYZ010000055.1 GCF_017813355.1 Roseomonas nitratireducens | reverse complement strand
GGGCGGCGGTGGCGCCGCAGGGCGTGGCGCCAGCCGTGGCGGCGCGGCCGGGGCGCGTGCGGTCCCAGCCGGCGGCGCGGCGCGGTCATGGGCGCGCACCGGGTGCGGCCGGCCATCATCGCCGCGGCGCTGATGGGCGCGGACATGCACCATCGCCTCGCCCTGGCGCTGCGCCAGTTCGCGCGGCCCCGGGCCGGGATAGCGCGCGGCGTAGGCGGCGCTCACCTGCTCGCGCAGCCGGTCGCCGGCAGCGCCGGGCCGGCGATATTCGGGCTGGCGTATCAGGCTGCGAAGGTCGTCATCGCATGGGGCGGACTCTGCCATGGTGACCTCCTGCGGGCTATCTCGGTATGATTATTTTCCTAATTTGCTCTCCGCGTCAATGGGAAAAGCCCGCGGGAGAAAGTGCGCGCCCGCCGCGGCGTCAGCGCGGGCCGACCAGGTGGCATTCCGGCGGCCCGGCCCCGTCCGGCGCCGCACGCCAGGCGTAGCGGCCCGCGCTCGTGCGGAAGTCGCGCAGTCCCGCGCCGCGCGCATCGAGCAGCGTCACGCCACCGCCCGCGCCGCGATCGCCGCGGTCGTGGATGGTGCAGGCGATGCGGGCGCGCTCCTCCTGCCCATCCCACAGCATGACCACGCCCGGCAGCGGGCCGCCGTCCTGCCGCGGCATCGGCCAGTCGAACAGCAGGAACACCAGGTTGCCCCGGCCGTGCGGCCGCACGGCGTAGAGCAGGTCGGAGGCGGCGTCGAAGTTGCGCGGCCGGCCTGGGGCGCGGTCGACGCCGATGCGATCGCCCTCGTGGTTGATCGCCATGGCGTCGGCGATGGGGTGGGCGGAATTGCGGAAATCGGACAGCGCGCTGGCGGCGGCGCGGTCGATCGACTGCCACCGCGCGACCCGTTCTCCGGGGCGGATCCTGCCGCCCTGCATCCGGCTGTAGAGCGGCACGCATTCCATTCGGTCCGAACCGTCGCCGCTCCGTGCCCAGCCGAATGGCCCGGTCTGCGTGCGGAAGCGCCGCAGGCCGGTGCTGCCGCTGCCTGCGGCGCTGACGAGGACGCCGGGGTCCGCGGGACGGACCCCGGCGACGCGTTCCTCGAACAGGCAAGCGACCCGCCAGTGCCCGGTTCCCGCCTGGAGCATCAGGGTTCCCATGGCCCGCGCCGTGCTGCCCGACGAACCGGGCCCGAGCGGCAGGAGAAACACGTCGGGGCGACCGTTCCCGTCGAGGTCAGCGATGGCGTAGAACAGATCGGTCGCATCGAAGTTCAGCGGTTCGCGACCGGCCTGATGGCGCCCCTGACGGTCGTCGGCATCGAAGTTGCGCGTGAATTCCTCCGCGTACACCTCCGCGCTGCGTCGCACGCCGTCGAGGGCGGCGACGGCGACGGGGTCCATGAAGCGCCAGGGCAGGCGCGTCTCGCGGCTCCATGCGGCCTGCACCGGGATTGCCAGACACAGGAGCATCAACGCAGTCCTCATGGCCGCACGGGCTCGTACGGCACGTCGGCGAATTCGCGTAGGCGTCGCGTGATCTCGTTGAAGGACGACAGGTCGCCGCGGCCCTGTACCGGCGCCGGTCGTGGAAGCCCCACGTCGCGGCGGCGCAGGAAGTTCCGCACCGCTGTCGGTCCCTCTCGATGCGCCGCCGCGGCCAGGCCGCTGCGTGTCAGGCGAAGCGGCGCTCCGTCGAAGTCCCGAACGGTGTTGCGCGCGGGGTCGTCGGCGCGCTGGAACACGCCGAGGTCGCGCAACTGCCGCTCGTTGTCCGCGACATACGCGTTGAACGCGGCCTCCTGCGCGGCGGGGCTGGCGAGGAAGTCGGCATCGCTGCGGACCCCGGCATCGCGCGCCGCCCTCGTCCAGCGTTCCCTCGTGCTCCGCCATCCCGCGCCGCGAAGGCCCCTGTCATTCATCTGATATCAACCGAGCGCCTCGCCGTTGCGCGCGCCGTAGCCATGGTCGATCGCGGCGCGACCCCGCGACCCCGCGACCCCGCGACCCCGCGACTCCCCATACGCGATACGCTCGCGCCATTCCTGGTTCGGCTGCCCGATCCAGGCACGCGGCGGCATCGCGCCGGACGGGCGGGCGGGCGGCGGTGGCGCCGCAGGGCGTGGCGCCAGCCGTGGCGGCGCGGCCGGGGCG
>NZ_JAGIYZ010000054.1 GCF_017813355.1 Roseomonas nitratireducens | reverse complement strand
GCCCCGCTCGATCCCGCCGCGCGGCCCGCCGGCACGGAAGCCGCGCTGCCGCCGCTGCCCCCCGCCCTCGCCGCCGCCACGGCCGAACAGGCCCCGCGCGCCGAGGCCCTGCCCCCGCCCGGCCTCGCGCCGAACGGCCCGGTCGCCCCGGCACCCGATGCCACGCTCGCCGGCGCCGCCGGGATCGAGGCCGCCGGCGGCGTCCAGCGCGAGTCGGCACCCGTCGTCGAAGCCACCCCCGCGCCGCGCGCCGCCCCGCCAGCCCCGCCGGCGCGGCAGATCACGCCGCTCGTCGTCGCGCTGTCCCTCGGCGGCGATGCCAGCCTGTCCATCACGCTTGACCCGGGCGAGCTCGGCCGCGTCGAGGTCAGCGTCGAACGCGTCGGCGAGATGTCCGAGGTGCGCATCCTCGCCGAACGTCCCGAGACGCTCGCCCTTCTCCAGCGCGACCATCGCGAGCTCGACCGCGCCCTGACCCAGGCCGGGCTGCAGCCGGAAGGCCGCGCGCTGTCCTTCGGCCTGTCGGCCGACGGGCAGGGTTCCGGCCACGCCCAGGGCCGGCGCGACGAGCAGGGCGGCCGCGCGCCGCAGGGCCAGGCCCTCGCGGCCGATGCCGGCCCGCGCGGCGCCACGCCCGCCGCGCCGCCGCCGCGCCGCGCGCTCTCCCTCATCGACCTTGCCATCTGACGCCAGGAAAGGACCCGCCATGTCCGGCTCGATCGCCTCCACGACCTCCGCCGCCGCCAGCGCCAGCGCAGCCACCCGGTCCAACACGCGGCTGGCGGGCGACTTCAACACCTTCCTGACGCTGCTCACGACGCAGTTGCAGAACCAAAGCCCGACCGATCCGCTCGACGCCAACCAGATGACGAACCAGCTCGTGCAGTTCGCCTCGGTCGAGCAGCAGATCGCGATGAACCAGAACCTCGAGCGCATGATCACGCTGCAGCAATCCGCGCAGCTGACCGCCGCCGCGCCGCTGGTCGGCCAGCGCGCGGAGGTCGAGAGCGACCGCATCGCGCTGCAGAACGGCACGGCCGAGATCCGCCTGCCCGTCGCCGGCACGGTGCGCACGGCCGAGATCGCGGTGATCGACGGCGCCGGGCGCACGGTGCGCACGCAGAACGTCACGCTCACCCAAGCCGCGTCGGGCTGGACCTGGGACGGGCGCGATTCGACCGGCCGCCAGCTGACCGACGGCGCCTACCGCGTGCAGGTGAACGGCCGCGGCGCGAACGGGGAAGCCGTGTCGGTGCCCTTCGCGGTGCGCGGCACCGTCACCGGGGCCGAGCGCAGCGGCTCCGACCTGAACCTGCGCATGGGCGCGCTGACGGTCGGCTTCGACCGGCTGCGCAGCATCGCCCCGGCGAATTGATGCCCGTCGGGGGTGGGCCGCTGTGGCACGGCGGCCCGCCGGCGGGCTCTCATTAGCGCGCGTTAACCGGCGCGAAACACCCGATCGGCAAATCTTGCCCCCGGCGGCAGGAGGCGGCCATCGGATGCGGCATACGCGGCAGGCGCGGCGCGACGCGACACATGGGGCGATGGCCCGATGAACGCGGCAGGACTTCTCGGTCAGCTGCGGGCCCTTGGCCCGATGCGGCTGGCGGCGCTTGCCGGCGCCGGTATCGCCGTGCTCGGCCTGCTCGCCTGGCTTGCCCTGCGGGCCAGCCAGCCCCCGATGGCGCTGCTGTATGGCGACCTCGACCCGCGTGACGCGGGCCAGGTGGTGGCGGCGCTCGAACGCGCCCGCGTGCCGCACCGCATCGAGGCCGGCGGCAGCCGCATCCTCGCCCCCGAGGCCGAGATCCCCCGCCTGCGCCTGACGCTGGCGCGCGAAGGCCTGCCCCGCGGCGGGTCGGTCGGCTACGAGATCTTCGACCGCGGGGAGAGCCTGACGACCACGCCCTTCCAGCAGGACGTGAACCGGCTGCGCGCGCTGGAGGGCGAGCTCGCCCGCTCGATCTCGAGCCTGGACGGCGTGCGGTCCGCCCGCGTCCACCTGGTGCTGCCCCGGCGCGAGGCCTTCTCCCGCGACCGCGGCGACGCGCAGGCCTCCGTCGTGCTGACCATGCAGGGCGCGCAGCGGCTGGACCGCGAGGGCACCGCGGCCGTGCTGCATCTTGTCGCGACCGCCGTCCCCGGGCTGCGGCCGCAGAACATCTCCATCGTCGACAGCCGCGGCGCGCTGCTCGCGCGCGGTGGGCAGGCGCTGGCCGGCCCGGCCGCCGCCGCCTCGCAGGAGGAAATCCGCCGCGGCCAGGAGCTGCGCATCGGCCGCGCGGTCGAGGAGATGCTCGAACGCACCCTCGGCCCCGGCCGCGTCCGGGCGGAAGCCTCGGTCGAGATGGATTTCGACCGCGTGCAGACGACCGAGGAACGCTTCGACCCCGAGAACCAGGTGCCGCGCAGCCAGCAGAGCGTGCAGGAATCCTCCCGCGGGTCCGAAGGCGGCACGACCAGCGTGCAGAACAACACCCCCGGCGCCGACAACCAGGGCGGCAACTCCACCCAGGAATCGCGCCAGGAGGAGACGACCAACTTCGAGATCGGCCGCACCACCCGCAACACGGTGCGCGAGCACCCGGTGGTGCGCCGGATCTCCGTCGCCGTGCTGGTCGACGGTGTGTGGGAGCCGCAGGCGAACGGGCCCGCGACCTTCCGCGAGCGGACGGCCGAGGAGCTTACCCGCATCGGGGCGCTGGTGCGCAGCGCGGTCGGCTTCAACGAGCAGCGCGGCGACAAGGTGGAGGTCGTCTCCCTCCGCTTCGCCGACCCGCCGGCGGGCGACGCGGCGGCGCAGGGGATGTTCGACCTGAACTTCTCCAGCACCACCATCGCGCGGCTGATCGAAAGCGGCATCTTCGCCCTGGTCGCCCTGCTCGCCATCCTGCTCGTCGGGCGGCCGGCGATCGGGCGGCTGGCCGCGGCAGTCAGCCCGCCGGCGCTGGCCGGCGCCGCGGGCGGCGCGGAGG
>NZ_JAGIYZ010000053.1 GCF_017813355.1 Roseomonas nitratireducens | reverse complement strand
CGCGAAGGCGGCCTGCGCCTCGACGAAGCCGAGCGCGCCGATCCGCGCGCCGCCGGCCTGCCGCGCGCGCAGGCTGGCGCGAAGCCGCGCGGCGGCGAGCGCGGGCGGCAGCGGCCGCGGCAGGCAGAGATCGGCGCCGAGTTCGAGCGCGAGCACCTCCTCCGCCTCCGCCGCGCCGATCACGCCGATGACCAGCGCCGGGTGCCGCCCGGCCATGAGGCGCAGCGCCTCGGGCAGCGTGGCTTCGGGCAGGTGGATGTCGAAGAGCAGCGCGGCCGGCGCATCCGCCGCGTCGAGCCGCGCGAGCGCGGCGCCGAGCGATGCCAGTTCCTCCACGCTGAAGCCGCGCAGCGCGAGCGCTTCGGCCGCGCCGCCGCGGCTTTCGGGATTCGCGTCGAGGATGAGGGTGACCGGGCGTCGCACGTCGTCTGGGTCCACCGCGTGGCGGCATGTGCCACGGTGTCAGACGTTAATTGCGATCTGTCAACGATATGGCCGCACGAGGCGGCCCGTCGCGTGGTCGCCGGCGCGCGGAACGCGGGCGCGGGACATCACGGAATGCGGAGGAAGCGTGCCGCGATCCAGGCGACCGGAGGCCGGCGCGGATCGCGGTGCATGCGCACGGGCCCGCGCCCGGCGATGACGGCCAACGTCCCGGCGCCCGCGCGAAGCAGGCGCCAGGGCTGGCGTGTCGTCAGTTCGACGGCGTGGCGAGGTCGCGCGTCGTGATCTCGAGGCTCGCGGCGCCGATCAGGGAGGCGGCGAGGTCCATCCCCAGCGTCCGCGCTTCCCATTCCAGCAGGGCGAGGCAGGCCGCGATCCCTTCGCGGGTCGGGCGCGGGCGGGCTTCGTCCCACGCGCTGGTGGCTTCGCTCGACTGGGGCTCGATGCTCGAAAGGGCGTTCATCATCCTGTCTCCCGCACTGCCATCGTGGCTGGGGGGAAGATGCGCCCGAAGGATTAATCGGGCGTTTCAGCGCGAAAGGATTTGAAGCAAATGTGCGTGAGACCGCGCGATTCGCGCCCTCAATCGCTCAAGCACGTCCCGCCGGCGGCGAAGGCACGCACCAGGGCGGCCTGTTCCTGCGTCTCCACCGCGCGCGGATCGTAATGCGCGCGCAGCCAGGCGATGGGGTCCTCGATGCCCGCCATCGCGGCGAGGCAGGCGAGCGCCGTGCCCGTGCGGCCCAGCCCCGCGCGGCAGCCGACATGGAAGGCATCGCCGGGGCGCGCGCGCATCGCGGCGACCATCGCCTCCAGCACGGCGCGCAGCGCGGCGGGGTCGGGCACGCCGAAATCGACGATGTCGAGCCGCCACTCGGCTTCCGCCACGCGCGCGCTGCGTGGTTCGAGGCAGAGGCCGCGCGCGCCCTCGGGCATGCTGTCGAAGGGGCCGCCGGTGATCGTCACCTCGGCATCGCCGAAGGCGAGGCGAATGGCGCCGAGCGGCGTCACGCCCCGTTCGGGCGCGGCGTCTCGGCCACCACCACGGGCTCGAGCAGGCTCTCCGCCTCCCGCTTCAGCCGCAGGTAGGAGCGCAGCGAGAAGGGCAGCATGCCGAGGTAGATGATCCCCGCCATGGCGAGCGCCGCCCAGGGTTCCGCCAGCAGCAGCGCGCCGAACAGGCCGACGCCGAGCAGCAGCGGCAGCACGTAGGCGCGCGGCACCTTGAAGTTCTTGAACGACCAGGTCGGCAGGGTGGACACCAGCAGCGCGGCGACGACCACCATGACAAGGCCCACGAAGGCCGGGTGGCGCACCGCGCCGGCCAGCCCTTCCCAGCCCATCTGCTGCAGCCACAGGCCGAGGAACAGCGGGAACAGCACGCAGCCCGCGCCCGCCGGCGCCGGCACGCCGGTGAAGAAGTTGTAGGTGTAGGCGGGCTTCACGCCCGGCCCGACATCGAGCGAGGCGTTGAAGCGCGCGAGCCGCAGCGCCATGCACACCGCGAACAGCAGGCAGGGCGCGAAGCCGAAGGCGCGGTAGTCGTGCAGCGTCCACAGGTACAGGATCAGCGCCGGCGCCACGCCGAAGCACAGGAAGTCCGACAGGCTGTCGAATTCCGCCCCGAAGCGCGACGTCGCCTTGAGCAGCCGCGCGAGCCGCCCGTCCAGCCCGTCGATCGCCCCGGCCACCACGATCAGCACCGCGGAGAGCTCGAAGCGCCCGTCGAAGGCGGCGCGGATCGCGACCAGCCCGCAGCACAGCCCGAGCATGGTCATCATGTTCGGGATCAGCCGGTTGAAGGACTGGCCTTCGAAGCGCGGCCGCGTGCGCGGGCGGAAGCGGCGGCGCAGGCGGCGGACGCGCCCGCCGGGGCTGCTCTCGCTCATGCGTGGCCGAGTTCGGCGATCACGGTCTCGCCTCCGATCATGGTCTGGCCCTCGGTGACCAGCGGCACGACGCCTTCGGGCAGGTAGACATCGGTGCGGCTGCCGAAGCGGATGATACCGAAGCGATCGCCCGCGCGCACGGAATCCCCGACCTTGGCGTCGCAGAGGATCCGCCGGGCGACCAAGCCCGCGATCTGCACGACGGCGAGGTCGCGCCCGTCGGCCAAGCGGATGGCGAGCGCGTTGCGCTCGTTCTCCTCGCTCGCCTTGTCGAGGTTGGCCGAGAGGAACTTGCCGTGGTGGTAGGCGATGCGCGTGACGGTGCCTTCGACCGGCATGCGGTTCACGTGCACGTCGACCACCGACAGGAAGATCGCCACGCGCGGCCGCGGCGCGTCGCCCAGGCCGAGTTCGGCCGGCGGCACCGCGGGGCCGATGCTGACGATGTGCCCGTCCGCCGGCGCGAGCACGAGCCCGGGCCGGTCCGGCGGCACGCGTTCGGGGTCGCGGAAGAAGTACAGGCAGAAGCCCGTGAACAGCAGGCCGATCCAGGCCAGCCAGTGGCCGAGCAGCAGCAGGCCGAGCAGCACAGCCGCCCCGCCGCCGATCAGGAAGGGCCGCGCCGCCGGATGGGGCGGGGCGAGCACGAGGCGAAGACTTTGTCCGAGGGCCATGATCGGCGCGCTTATGATGTTTTCACAGGTTTCGGGCAACCCTTGGCTCACCATGGAAACGATCACCCTCGGACCGTTCGCCGTCAGGCCGGACGGCGCCCTCGAACCCCGCGGCACCGAAGCGCCGCCGGCCCTCGGCTTCGCCTGGCGCGGGCGGACCTGCCGGGCCGAGCTGGAGCCCGACGGGCTGCGGTTCTCGGCCGATGCGGCGCGCATCCCCTCGACGGCCGAACCCGGATCGGATCGCCGCCGCGCCTTCGCCGCGCTCGAAAGCCTGCCGCGCCACCTGCCGCCGGGCTGGCGGGCAAGGCTGATGCCCGACCACCGGGTGCGGGTGGAGGCGGAGCGGGCGATCGCCGTCCCCGCCAACGCCACCTCCCTGGTGACGGCGATGGTGCGCTTCGTGCTGGAACTCGACCCCTACCTCGACACGCTCGAGGCCGAGGGCGTCGCCTGGACCTCCGGCACCGCGAAGATCTGACCGGGGAAGATGCGCCGCGGGTCGCGGATCTGGTCGCGATTGGCGTCGTAGATGACGGTGAAGCGGGTGCCGCGCCCGTAGACCGCGCGTGCGATGCGCCAGAGATTGGCGCCCGGCTGCACCACGACGCGGCCGCGCTCGAAGGCGTCGGGCGGCAATTCGTCGCGCTGGAAGGGCACCTCGACCCGGGCCGCGACCTGGCCGCGCTCGGCGATCTGGTCGACGCGCAGCATGGCGCGCCCGACCGGCGGCTGGCGCTCGGGCAGCAGCAGCCAGCGTCCCTCGGCATTCGCCACGGCGTCGCCGGCATGCAGGTCGCCGACATAGACGCGCACCGAGGCCCCGGCTGGGGCCGTGCCGGCGAAGCGGATCGAACCGCCTTCCTCGTAATCCACGGAACTCATGCCGAGCCGCGCCGGCGCCGGGCGCCCGCCCTGGCGCGGCGCGTCCGGCACCATCTGCGGGCCCTGGAGCAGGCGGGGCGCGGCGGCGGTGCCGGCCTCGGGGATCAGCACGGCGAGCGGCGCGGGCGCCTCGGCCGGGGCTTCGGCGGCGGGCGGCGCTGACGCGGGCGCCGAGGCGGCCGGCGGCGTCGCGGCAGGCGGCGTCGCGGCGGCGGTC
>NZ_JAGIYZ010000052.1 GCF_017813355.1 Roseomonas nitratireducens | reverse complement strand
CGCTCGCCCGCGCGCTGGCAGTCCCGGCGAAGCGATACCGGCGTCGCCAAACGCCGAAAGGCTGAACTCCGCGCGCCCCCGACTTCGTGCATTTTGCATAGCAAGAATCTTGCTTGGGGCGTTCGGTATGGGCGACCTCGCGTAGGTCTGGACCCTCCCCCCCGGCCCCACGCGAAGGCGGCGGGCCTACCCCCATGGGCGCCGGGCCTGCGCGCTGGCCTGGGGCGGGCGCCTGGGCCTGTGGGCGCCGGGCCGCCTCCCACCACCGGGCAGGGCGCCCAAGGCGCCCAGGCGCGCCCCACGCGAGGCGCGCGGGCCTGCGGCAGGGCGGGGCGGGGCAGGGGCGCCGGGCGGGCGGGCCTATGCGGCGGCGGCGGCAGCCTGGGCGCGCGTCGCCCACCGACCGGTCGGCAGGCCAAGGGCGGCGAGGCGCCGCTTGATGGTCGCTTCGGATGCGCCGACGCGCTGGCCAATCTCCTTGGCCGACAGGCCTTCGCGTCGGAGGGCAACGAGGGCGTCGGGGTCCACCTCGCGCTTGCTGGTGTCGTGGCGCTTCCGCTGCGGCTGTGGGTCGCGTGCGATGACGGCCCTGCCGGTGTGCGGATCGGTCGGCCTCGCGATGATCTGGATGCAGGCCTCGCAGTAGCGGGCGCGGAGGCCGGCCGCGCTGGCCTGCACGACGGCCCGACAGCAGTAGGCGTGCGTCGGCACGGCGCCGGTCTGCCAAAGAGGCATGCGGCATTCGCCGTGTTGGAACAGGCGGGGCGCGGCTGTGGTGTCGGGGTCGTGGTCCTGCATCGCTGCGTGCAGATTGCACACGGCGCGGCGGCTTCGCTACCTCGTGCACAGGACGGGGATGGTGATGGCATGCGACCAGGGCGACGCGAGAGAGAAGCGGAACGCGATCGGCTGCTGCGCGAGGTAGAGCAGGAGCGGCAGCGGCGCGAGCAGGCGGAGCAGCGTGAGAGGGAAGCGCGGGCAGAAGCGGCCAGGATGCGGCAGGCGGCGGCGCGGGCCCTGACGGCGCTGCGCGCGCGCTGACGGGCGGCGGCGCGGGTGGTGGGGCGAGGCCGGGGAGCGCCGATACTCCGTAAATTTGCGGAGTTTCCTTGCGGGGTCTGCCTTCCCCCATGTTCGCCAGTCGGGCCGCCGCGAGGCCGCGCTGATCACCGTTGACCGCGCCGCGATCAGGCCGCCGCCTTCGCCCTGACGATCGGCAGGCGGTCGCCCACGCGCTGCCGCAGGAGCGTCCGCCCCATCGCTTCCAGCATATCGTGGGGGATCGCAGCCAAGTCTGCGGCGAGGGAGGGCGCCAGCCCCGCGACGAGGCGGGCAACATCGGCATCTTGGAGCCGATCGATCAGAACCAGGTCCGCTTCGCCATACGCCGTCGCGCTGAAGGCCGCCTTGCCGAACTGCCGCACGAAAGTCACGACCTTGTCGGCATCGCCGCCCATGGCGTGGAGCAATTCGCCCAAGACCCCGGCGAGCATCCCCTCCATGGCCGCGACGCCGGATGCCGGCGGGGGCGACACATCCACCCGCCAGCCATCATCCACGCGCGTGATGGCGATCTCGGTGGCGCCGGCACGCAGGGCGACCAGCACGTGGCCCCACTCGTGCGCGGCCAAGATGATCCCGGCCGGGTCGCCCACCGCCGCGCCCATCACGCGGCGAGCCCGCGCGCCTTCGCCATGAGGTAGTCCCGCGCCCAGCGCCGCTGGATGGCAATTGCATCTTCAGCGTCCGCGATTGTGCGTCGGGCGGCTTTGACCAGCGAGGCCGCCTGCTCGACGGGCTGGCGGGCTTGCGACCGAGCGAGGGCGAGTTCATCGCGCAGCGCCGCCACCTCGGATGCCAGGGCTTCGGCCCGCTCTTCGGCATCGTGCTGCGCGTCGCGGGCGGCGATCACCACCTGCTCGATCTCGGTGAGCCGCGCGGATGCAGCCGCGCTGACCGCGCCGGTGGCTTCCTGCACATGGTCCACGAGCGCCTGCATCAGCGCCTTCTCGCGTGCCGTCACGCCGCTCATGCCGCGATCCTCCCTGACGCGCGGGTTCGCTTCCGCTCCGCGAGCAGAACGCGGTGGCTGGCGACCGCGGACTTCCAGACGGCATCGAGGCCGAGTGCCTGCCCATCCAAGCCGATCTGATCCACGTAGTTCCGGATCCACCCGGCGACGGCCACGGCTCCCGCCGACTTCGCGCGCCGCAGTTCGGAGCGGCACTCGTCCAGGCGACGCTTCGCGCGCTCGAGGTCGGCGCGGATGCTGCGGGCTGCGGCCAGACCGTCGGGCGACCCCGCGAGCAGGCGCGCCGCCATGCTGAGATCGGCGCTCAGATCATCGCCCAGGGGATCGCCGTCCATGTGATCCGCCACGCGCTCTAGATCACGGATCGCGGACTCGTATTCGCGCGCCAGGGCTTCCGCCCGATCCAGGCGCGACGCGACGGCCGCCCTGACCTCGGCCGCGTTCTCCTGCCAGCGCAGGACGGGGGATGCGGCTGCGGCGGTGATCAGCGCGCCCAGCCGCGCCCCGGCGGGCGGTGCGGTGGGCGGGACGAGCAGGAGGGACTTCACCGCTTCTCCGCGCGCGAACGCCTGCCTGATCTCGCTCCGGATGCGCGTGGGAAAGTCCTCCATCACGCGGCCTCCCGGAACGCGATGCGCAGGGACAGGGCGACCACCGGCCCGCCTTCCCGCTCGCGCCCGCTGGACGGGATGATGCCAAGCGTCCCGCCGCGCACGATGGACGAGCCGAGTTCCTGTTCGATGCTGTCGGCCAGATCATCCAGGGCATCGGCCACGGCGGACTCGGGCAGATGCGCGCCGTCGCGGGCAATGGCGCCCATCGCCGCGCGCAGCATCGCCGCGCCCGTCGTCCGGCTTCCCCGCTGCTGCGCCAGGGCATCGGCCGCCAGCATCACGCGCTGCTGCGCCTTGAGGATCGCCGTCGCTTCGGCGCCGGCTTCGTCTGCGATTGCGCGCACTTCCGCTTCAATGCGGCGCGCCAGTGCTTCGTCCATCGTTCTCGTCCTTTGACCAAAGGGCGCGACGCCGACCGACGCCGCATCGCTGAATCATAGCCGATGCGCGGGCTTCAGCGACATGCACGACGCGCGCTGTGCAGCACGCACAGCGGGTCGCGCCGACGATGCAAAGCGCGTCGCGTTGCGGCATGTTCACCACATGGCTGTCGAACTCCCTGGCTGGACCCACGCACGCATCGGCGCGCTGATCGCGCAGGAGCGCGCGCGGCTGGACATGACGCAGGAGGCCATGGCGACGAAGGCGGGCATCCACCGCAGCACCGTCGCGCGCATTGAGGTGGGCGATCCGGCCGCCGCGAATCAGCCGCGCCTGGACTTGCTGGCTTTCCTGGCGCGCGCCGGGTCGGCGGCAGCGGCTGCGGCGCTGGACGGAATCCGCGTCGCCATGCGGGCGCAGATGCCAGCGCGCGACGGCGAGGCCATCCTGGTCTACCCGCTGTGCATGGTCTTCGACGCGGAGGGCAGGCAGATCGTCGGCCCTGTCCGCATGTCGGCGCAGGAGGCGGTGTCCCTTGCGCTGGCGGGCCGCGCGGTCGGCGCCACGGAAGCCGACAAGCGCCGGCTGGCCGACCTGATGGCGCAGGCCAGGGCCGAGACTGCGCGCTACGTCATGGTGATCTGAGCCGGCGCGCGCTGTCGGCCTGAACAGCCGAACATCCGGTCGCGCGCCCTGGCGCTGCGCCGCATGGTCGCCCAGTCGATCCGCAGCAGAAGGAGGATTCCGACATGGACACCACGAACCGCGACGGCCGCGCCAACATCGTCACCCGCGACGGGCTCAAGGCGATCACCACGCGCGACGCTCCGGGCGCGACGGAGCGCGCGATCTCGGTCGTGCACACCTCGGAAGGCATGGCGGTCCACTCCGACCAGCCGGGCGCCAAGGTGGAGGTCAGCCAGGACAAGGATGGCGTGATCTCGGTCGTCGAAACGCTGGCCGATGGGAAGCCGGGCGAGACGCTGACCATCCCGGTGGTCGTCCCGCCGGCCGAGGCCGAAGCCAAGAAGGCCTGACGGGTGCGACGGCCCGGAACCGGGCCGCAGCGCGAGGGCGGGGCGGCCGGCCATGATGCGCCTGCTGTCCCGCCTCCGGTGCGGGTGAACGCTGGCGACCTGCCCGGACGCGCGCCGGCGCTTCCCTCCATCATCGAGGTGCCCGTCGGCGATGCGAACTTCCGCGTCACCGCGCCGATCGCCACGCGCGAGGTTCGCGCCATCGCGCGCCTCACCGATGGCAGCCTCGCCCTGATCCTGGCCGACGCCCGATGGCTGACC
>NZ_JAGIYZ010000051.1 GCF_017813355.1 Roseomonas nitratireducens | reverse complement strand
CGCCACAGGCCGCCCCGCCGCAGATCGCCGCCCTGCCGCTGCCCCCGCCCACGCCGCCCGGCCCGCCGGCCGCGCCGCCGGCGCCGCCGCGCGTGCAGCCGCTCGACCTGACGAATCGCCCGCCGATCCGGCTGGGGGAGGCGCCGCCCGCCGCGCCGCGGCGCGGGCTCGACCTTTCGCCGGGCGCGACCCTGCCCGGGCCGGGGGACGACCAGAACCTGCGCGTGCGCGGCGCCCAGGCGGGCCCGGACTGGCGCAACGCCTTCCGGCAATGGCTGGAGCAGAACCTGCGCTACCCGCGGGAGGCGGCGGAGCTCGGCGAACAGGGGCCGGTGACGGTGCGCATCATCACCGGCGCGGATGGGCGCGTGCGCTCGGTCGAGATGCGCACGGCGTCACGCTCGATCTTCCTGAACTACTATTCGCAGGCGGTGTTCCGCGGCCGCAACCTGCCGCCCTTCCCGCCGGGCACGGCGGAGGAGCAGGTCACGATCGACCTGACGATCAACTACATCCTGTACGGGCGGTAGCGGCGCGCGACGAGGACGGTCCTGGCCGGCGCGCGAATCGCGGGGCGTCGCGCCGGAGGCGCGCTGATGCGGATGCCGCGCCGAAGGCGCGCCGGCGCGGATGTCCTGCCGAATGCGCTGTGGTCCGCACACGGCGACGAGGTCGCGCCGCCGAGGCCGCCGCGCCGCAGCCGCGCGAAGCGTGCCGCGACGACGAAGGCTCGATGTCGCGATGCCATGCCGATGTGCGAAGGCGGACGACACGACAGGCACGAGGTGGTGCCGTCGCGCCGAAGGCGCGCTGATTCCGGTGTCGCGCCGAAGGCGCGCTGATTCCGGTGTCGCGCCGAAGGCGCGCTGATTCCGGTGTCGCGCCGAAGGCACGCTGCTTCCGGTGTCGTGCCGAAGGCGCGCTGATGACCGGCTACGCCGAAGGCGCGCGGATGACCGGTTATGCCGGCGCCGCGCAGACGCAGCGTCGCGCCGACCGCGCGAATCCGCTCCTTCACGCCGAAGGCGCGAACGCGCGCGAAGGCGCCTAAGGCCGCGCCGCCCGGCTCAGGCCAGGACCCGCCCGGCGCGCCCCCGCATGCGCGGGATGCGCCGGCCGAAGGTCAGGCGTGCCCGACCTCGCCGAAGGCGTCGCGATTCGTGGTGCGCACCACCGCGGCGAACAGCCGCAGCGCGTCGGGGCCGCCGCGATCGAGCAGCGAACCCCCCTCCATCTCCTTCGCCAGGATCTCGGCGTGGTCGGCAAGCGTCTCCGCGGCGCGGCGCAGCGCCTCGCGCGAGAGGGTCAGCTGCACATCCTCGGAGAGGCAATTCCAGTCGGCAGGCCGCATGGCGGTTCCATCCGCGTCAACCGCCGTTCTGGCGTCCATACACGCCCCATGTGAGCGCGCACTCAGATTGCGCTGTGCATGGTTAACGAGTGGTGAGTCGAAGGCTCAGGTCAGACATAACTCGACACGCCCGAGCGTATCGAAATCGACCACCGCCGTGCAGGGACCATCGAGCCAGATCGGCGGCGTGACGGACCCCAGGAACACCACCTGCCCCGCCCGCAGCCCGCCGAAGGCGGCCGCGCAGGGGGAAGCGGCAAGCCAGGCCAGCGCCTCGAACGGGTGGCCCAGCAGGTCGGCGCCCACGCCTTCGCCCCGCACCTGCCCGTCCACCAGCAGCCGCCCGCGCGTCGCGGCCAGGTCGAGCCCGAGCGCGCGCCAGCCCGCGACCGGCGGGCCGAGCACGCCGCCGGCATGGAACACCTGGTCGGCGATCAGCGTCGGCGTGCCGAGCTTCGCCAGGTCGTCGTAGCGCTTCTCGACGATCTCCATGGCGGCGAAGACCTCGCCCACCGCCTCGCCGGCTTCCTCCCGCGTGCAGGGGCCGGCGGGCAGGTCGCGGGCAAGCCGCAGGCCGACCTCGCATTCCACGCCAGGATTGATGAAGTCGGCATGGCGGAAGGTGGCGGGGCTCGCGCGCAGCCCGGCCTTGGGCACGAAGCCGCCGGCGGGGCCGGACAGGCCCAGGATCGCCTGCATCTGCTTCGTGGTGGCGCCGATCTTGAAGCCGGCCGGCGGCAGGCCGCCCATCCGCAGCGCGACTTCCTTCTGCACGGCGTAGCCGGCTTCGGTCGTGGCGGGCGCGGCACGGCCGAGCGGGGCCAGGATGCGGCGCGCGCGGCGCGCCTCGATGATCGCCTCGGCGGCTTCGGATGCCATGCGGTCCTCCCCTTGCGTTGACGGGGGAGGGCGCGCCCTCCCGCCCCCCCTTGTGCCGAAGGCCGGCGCGCGCGCAAGGCCCGGCCTTGCCGCGGCCGTGCCGGATGGCCGCCAAAGGGCATGCCCAGCGCGCGCCGCCATCGCCCTTCCGCGATCGCCGGTGCATAACGCAGGTTCGCGGCGCGCCACCGATGGGAGAAGCGATGACCGACACATCACGCGGCGGTCCGCCGCCCCGGGGAGGATCCAGGCGCCGGCTGCTGGGCGCGGCCGCGGCGGTCGGGACGGCAGGCCTCGCGCCGGGCTGCGCCCTGCCGCCCCGGCTCGATGCCGTCCCCGCCGGCCGTTCGGGGGAAGCGCGCGTGCTCGGCCTGCCGAACGAGCGCTTCCGCATCACGACCGCCGAGGGCCAGGCGGGCTTCGAGCGGGAGGTCGTGGATGCCCTTGCCCGCCAGCGCCGCGCGCTTGGCCTGCGGGACGGCGCGAGTGTTCCCGAGATGAACCTGCTGGCCGTGTCCGGCGGCGGGGAGAACGGCGCCTTCGGCGCGGGGCTGATCAATGGCTGGACGGCGCATGGCACAAGGCCGGTCTTCGACCTGGCGACGGGCGTGTCCACCGGGGCGCTGACCGCGCCCTTCGCCTTCCTGGGATCCGACTGGGACCAACCGCTGAAGGAGGTCTACACCGCGATCACGGTCGACCGCGTCCTGCGGTCGCGCGGCCTGACCGCGGCCATCTTCAACGACGCGCTGGCCGATACCTCGCCGCTGTTCGACACCATCTCGACCTATCTCGACGAACGCATGCTCGCCGCCATCGCCGAGGGCCACCGGCAGGGACGGCTGCTGATGATCGGCACCGCCGACATCGACGCGCAGCTGCCGGTCGTGTGGAACATCGGCGCCATCGCGGACAGCGGCCACCCCCGCGCCCTGGACACCGTCCGGCGCATCCTGCTTGCCTCCGCCGCCATTCCGGGGGCTTTCCCGCCGGTGATGTTCGACGTCACGGTCGATGGGCAGCGGCACCAGGAAATGCACGTGGATGGCGGCACCTTCGCGCAGGCCTTCCTCTATCCCAGCGCGGTCACCGCGTCCCGGCGCGCGGCGATCGCGCGCGGGCGACGCGTGCCGCCGGCGCGCGCCTGGGTCATCCGCAACGGGCGGCTCGATTCCGAATGGGCGATGGTGAACCGCCGGGGGCTGAGCATCGCCGCGCGCGCCATCTCCAGCATGATCGCGGCCAGCGGCTTCAACGATGCGGTGCGGCTGTACTTCTTCGCCCAGCGCGACGGCGTGGACTTCAACCTCGCCTTCATCGGCAGCGACTTCACACGGCAGCTCGAATCCCCCTTCGAGCAGGGCTTCATGCGCGCGCTGTACGACCATGGGTACGAGAAGGCGCGGGTCGGGTTCCGCTGGGCGAAGACGCCGCCGATCTGATGCGGGCGGGCGGGCGGGGGAGGGCGCCGCCTTCCCCCCGGACCCCCACCCGCCAGAGGCCGAAAGGCCTCCGGACACCGGGACTTGATCGGAGGTTTGGGGAGGGGGCATGGCGCGCCCTTCGCGCCAGCGGCACGGATGAGCCCCCTCCCCAAACCCTCCGATGAATCAACAGGGTTCCAAGGGCCCTTAGGCCTTTGGTGGGGGGAGGTCCGGAGGGGGGCAAAGCCCCTCTCCGCCGCGCACCCTCAGCGCCGCACGATCTCGTACAGCGCCACCGCCGCGGCCGCTGCGACGTTCAGGCTCTCGACGCCCTCGGCCATGGGCAGGCGCACGAGTTCGTCGCAGGTCTCCCGCTGCAGGCGGCGCAGGCCCGAATCCTCGGCGCCGAGGACAAGGGCGACGCGCCGGTCGCGCGGCGCGGCCTCGGCCAGGGTGCGCGTTGCCTCACCGGCCAGGCCCATCACCCAGAAGCCCGCCTTCTGCAGTGCGGCGATGGCGCGGGAGAGGTTCACCTCCCGCACCACCGGCACGATGTCGAGCGCGCCGGACGCCGCGCGGGCGAGCGCGCCGGTCTCGGGCGGCGCGTGGCGGTCCTGCAGCACGACGCAGGCTGCGCCGAAGGCGGCCGCGGCGCGCAGCGCGGCGCCGACGTTGCGCGGGTCCGTCACCTGGTCGAGCAGCAGCACCGGGCCTTCCCCGGCCTCGATCGCGTCCTCCAGCGCCACGGCCTCGAGCGGTTCGGCCAGCAGGGCGATGCCCTGGTGGATGGAATCCTCGGGCAGGAAGGTGGCGAAGCGCGACCGTTCGGAGCGTTCGGGCGTGACGCGCCAGGGGCCGGAGAAGCGCTCGCGCAGCGTCGCCTCGGCGTCCGGCGTCGTCAGCAGGCGGCGCGGCTTGCGGAAGGGGTTGGACAGGGCGGCGAGCACGGCGTGCTGGCCGTAGATCCAGAAGGCGCCGGACCCCGCGCCGGCGCCGGGGCGGGGCGGGGCGGGGGCGTCGTCGATGGCCGCCGCCGGCGGCTGGCCGCGCCCGGGGCGGGGCGCGCGTTCGGCGTCGTGGCGCTCGGCGTAGGGCGCGCGGGCGGGGCGCTCGGCGTCCTGGCGTTCGGCCCGCGGGGCGCGGGTGGGGCGTGACATGCGCTCGTCGTCGCGGCGTTCGCCGTAGGGCGCGCGGGCCTGGCGGGGCGGGCGCGCGTCGTCGCGGCGCTCGGCCCGCGGGGCGCGATCGGCGCCGAAGCCTTCGCCACGGGGCGCGCGGGGTGGGCGCGCATCGTCGCGGCGTTCGCCGTGGAAGACGCGGCCGG
>NZ_JAGIYZ010000050.1:2500-5912 GCF_017813355.1 Roseomonas nitratireducens | reverse complement strand
GAAAGCCCGGCAGCTGTTGCTGACGGGCGTGTTGTGTTCTGAGGTTGGGAGATGATGGATGCGGGGACAGGATTTGAACCTGTGACCTTCAGGTTATGAGCCTGACGAGCTACCGGGCTGCTCCACCCCGCGGGGAAGTAGTGATGAGGATCCGGCCTGGTGGCCCGGCGACGACCGACTCTCCCGCGTCTTGAGACGCAGTACCATGGGCGCTGGGGTGTTTCACGGCCGTGTTCGGGATGGGAACGGGTGTATCAACCCCGCGATGGCCACCGGGCCACCGGGCCGGATCCTCTGATGTGGTGATGTGGATGATCTGGTGTTGTGCGTGTTTTGGCGCTGTGCGCGGTGGATGCTTTCGCATCCATGCGGTGGTTGAGTGTGTGATATGGAGTTCTATCGGGCGATTAGGACCGCTCGGCTGCACTCCTTGCGGAGCTTTCACCTGCGGCCTATCGACGTGCTGGTCTTGCACGGCCCTTAGGGAGACCTCGTCTTGAGGCTGGTTTCCCGCTTAGATGCCTTCAGCGGTTATCCATTCCGCACTTAGCTACCCGGCTGTGCCGCTGGCGCGACAACCGGTGCACCAGAGGTGCGTCCTTCCCGGTCCTCTCGTACTAGGGAAAGATCCTCTCAAGTCTCCAACACCCACGGCAGATAGGGACCGAACTGTCTCACGACGTTCTAAACCCAGCTCACGTACCGCTTTAATCGGCGAACAGCCGAACCCTTGGGACCTGCTCCAGCCCCGGGATGCGATGAGCCGACATCGAGGTGCCAAACCTCCCCGTCGATGTGGACTCTTGGGGGAGATCAGCCTGTTATCCCTAGAGTACCTTTTATCCGTTGAGCGATGGCCCTTCCACGCGGGACCACCGGATCACTAAGGCCGACTTTCGTCCCTGCTCGCGCTGTCGCGCTCGCAGTCAGGCGGGCTTGTGCCTTTGCACTCAACAGCCGATGTCCGACCGGCTTGAGCCCACCATCGCGCGCCTCCGTTACCTTTTGGGAGGCGACCGCCCCAGTCAAACTGCCCACCAGGCAGGGTCCCGACCCCGGGTGACGGGGTTCGGTTAGACGCCAGAAAGGCGCAGGGTGGTATTTCAAGGTTGCCTCCACCAGAGCTGGCGCCCCGGCTTCAATGGCTCCCACCTATCCTACACAGCCCCTTCCTGGCGCCACTGCCAAGCTGCAGTAAAGGTTCATAGGGTCTTTCCGTCTGACCGCGGGTACCCCGCATCTTCACGGGGAATTCAATTTCGCTGAGCCCATACCGGAGACAGTGGGGAGGTCGTTACGCCATTCGTGCAGGTCGGAACTTACCCGACAAGGAATTTCGCTACCTTAGGACCGTTATAGTTACGGCCGCCGTTTACCGGGGCTTCGGTTCGGAGCTTGCACTCCTCCCCTTGACCTTCCGGCACCGGGCAGGCGTCAGACCCTATACGTCGTCTCTCGACTTCGCAGAGCCCTGTGTTTTTACTAAACAGTCGCCACCCCCTGGTCTGTGCCACCCACCCATGGTTGCCCATTGATGGGTCCCGCTTATCGCTAGCTTACGCGGGCAATTTGCCTAGTTCCTTCGGTATGGTTCTCTCAAGCGCCTTGGAATACTCATCCAGTCCACCTGTGTCGGTTTCGGGTACGGTCCATATGCCAGAGCTATTTCCCGGACCGATCCACGCGCCCCTCCAATCCGATAAGGAGAAACACGGTTTCACGGCCGTCACTTCTGGCGGGCCCAGGAATATTCACCTGGTTCCCATCGGCTACGGCTGTCGCCCTCGCCTTAGGGGCCGGCTCACCCTGCGCGGATTAACCTTGCGCAGGAACCCTTGGACTTTCGGCGAGAGGGTTTCTCACCCTCTTTGTCGCTACTCATGTCCGCATTCGCACTTCCCATACCTCCACGGCCCGTCACCGGTACCGCTTCACTGGCCTAGGGAACGCTCCGCTACCGCGCGCATTGCTGCGCACCCACAGCTTCGGCAGATGGCTTGAGCCCCGGTACATTTTCGCCGCAAGACAGCTTGTTTAGACCAGTGAGCTATTACGCTTTCTTTAAAGGATGGCTGCTTCTAAGCCAACCTCCTGGTTGTTTTGGCCGTCTCACATGCTTTCCCACTTAGCCATCATTTGGGGGCCTTAGCTGGTGGTCTGGGTTGTTTCCCTCTCGACAATGGACCTTAGCACCCACTGTCTGTCTGCCCGCCTGCACTCATCGGCATTCGGAGTTCGGTAGGGTTTGGTAGGGCTTTGGGCCCCCCTAGCCCTTCCGGTGCTCTACCTCCGACGGTGATCGACGGACGATCTACCTCAATAGATTTCGCGGAGAACCAGCTATTTCCTGGTTTGATTGGCCTTTCACCCCTAGCCACAGATCATCCCCGACTTTTTCAACAGGCGTGGGTTCGGTCCTCCAGTGGGTGTTACCCCACCTTCAACCTGTCCATGGCTAGATCACCAGGTTTCGGGTCTCATGCCGGCAACTATGCGCCCTATTCAGACTCGCTTTCGCTGCGCCTACACCTCTCGGCTTAAGCTTGCTGCCAACACGAACTCGCGGACCCATTATACAAAAGGTACGCCGTCACCCACTTGGGGCTCCGACTGCTTGTAGGCATCCGGTTTCAGGTCTCTTTCACTCCCCTCGTCGGGGTGCTTTTCACCTTTCCCTCACGGTACTTGTGCACTATCGGTCGCCAAGGAGTATTTAGGCTTGGAGGGTGGTCCCCCCATGTTCAGACAGGGTTTCACGTGCCCCGCCCTACTCAAGGATCACTGAAAGCACTACGCCTACGGGGCTGTCACCCACTGCGGCCAACCTTTCCAGGTTGTTCGGCTTCTCTTTCAGCAACCACTGGCCTGCTCCGCTTTCGCTCGCCACTACTCGCGGAATCTCTGTTGATGTCTTTTCCTCCAGGTACTGAGATGTTTCAGTTCCCCGGGTTCGCCTCCCGACCCTATGAATTCAGGCCGGGATACCCCAAAGGGGTGGGTTTCCCCATTCGGACATCCGCGGATCAACGATCGCTCGCATCTCCCCGCGGCTTTTCGCAGCGTGCCACGTCCTTCATCGCCTCTTGGCGCCAAGGCATCCACCGAATGCCCTTTTCTCACTCCATATCCTCACCACCGCCCGCGCACAGGGCCAAAACACGCCCCATGCTGCCTAAGTCTCGAACGGCAGCGCCCGCTCCATCCCCGAGGTCGCGGTCTAGTTCGCCTCGGACGATGTGCAGAAATCACTCACACACCAGATCATCTTCACCATGTGAAAGAACATGCTCGCACCAGCAGGTAACCCGGCTCCCTCTCGAGGATCCCGGATCACACCGCCAGCGCGGGTTTCGGAAGTGCCGCCACCTCGATGAGGCAGCTCACTCGGCCTGCCACCGTCTCAACCCGAAGG
>NZ_JAGIYZ010000005.1 GCF_017813355.1 Roseomonas nitratireducens | reverse complement strand
GCCGCCGCGCCGCGCGCGGCACCGCCGCAGGCGACGCCAGCCCCCGCGCCGCCGGTCCGCCGCGCCCTGCACACGGCGGAGGGCGCGACGCCGCCCGCGCCCGCGCCGGTGGTCCGGCCCGTCATCGCCTCATCCCTCGGCGGGTCGGGGCCGAGCCTCGCGCCCCCGGTCCCGGTCGCGCGCGCCGCCGCCGCGACGCTGCCGCGCTGACGGCCAGGCGCCGATGATCCCCCCGCCCCCCGATCCACGCGCGGCGCCGCCCGCCGTGTCCATGCTGCGGCGCCCGGCCGAGGCCGAGGCGCCGCGCGCGCTCGTGCGCGTCACCCAGCCCGATCTCGACCGCCGCGCCATCCTCGACCGCAGCCGCGGGCGGCTGGTCATCGCGGCCTTCGGCTTTTCCGCGCTGTTCGGCGCCATCGCGCTGAAGCTCGCCTTCGCCACGGTGCTCAACCCGGCCGAGCCGCGCCGCGCCGCGGCGCTGTCCCGCCCGCCGCAGCCCGCGGCCGAGGCGCCGGTCGCGCGCGCCACCGTCACCGACCGGAACGGGGAGATCCTCGCCGTCTCCCTGCCGTTGACGGCGCTCTACGCCAATCCGCGCCAGATCGAGAACGCGGCCGAGGCCGCCGACCGGCTGCGCCGCATCCTGCCGCAGCTCGACCGCGAGCGGCTGATCCAGCGCATGTCGGGCGAGCGGCAATTCGCCTACATCGCCCGCGCGCTGACGCCGCGCGAGGTGGCGCAGGTCAACGCGCTCGGCATCCCCGGCCTGCATTTCGAGGAAGCGGAGCGCCGCTACTTCCCGCAGGGCCGCACCGCCGCGCACATCATCGGCGGCGTGGACGTGGACGGCATCGGCATCGCCGGCGTCGAGCGGTCCTTCAACGACCGGCTGCGGGACCAGCCGAACGCGCGGCTGCGCCTGTCGCTCGACATCCGCGTCCAGCTCGCGCTGCGCGATTCCGTCCAGCGCGCCATCACCGAGTTCAACGGCATCGGCGGCGCCGGCGTGGTGATGGACGTGCATACGGGCGAGGTGCTGGCCATGGTCAGCCTGCCCGACTACGACGCGAACGACGTCGGCGCGGCGACCGTCGACCAGCGCTTCAACCGCGTGACGGTCGGCGTCTACGAGCCCGGATCGACCTTCAAGCTGCTGACCGCGGCCATGGCGCTCGACTACGGCACGGTGCAGCCCTGGGGCGGCTACGACGCGTCGCGGCCGATCCGCGTCGGCCGGCACGAGATCAACGATTTCCGCGGCAAGAACCGCTGGCTCGCGCTGCCGGAGATCATCGCCTACTCCTCCAACCTCGCTTCCGCGCACATGGCCGCCGGCGTCGGCGTGAACCGCCACCGCGAATTCATGCAGCGCATGGGCATGACGCAGCGCCTGCGCATCGAGATCCCGGAGACGGCGCTGCCGCTGGTCCCCGGCCAGCGCACCTGGCGCGACCTCAACACCATGACGATCGGCTTCGGCCACGGCATCTCGGTGACGCCGCTGCATGTCGCCACCGCCGGCGCGACGCTGGTCAATGGCGGCATCCTGCGCCAGCCCTCGATCCTGATGCACGACCCGGCCGCGCCGCGCGAAGGCACGCGCGTGATCAGCGAGCGGACGTCCGACCTGGTGCGCCGCATGATGCGGCTGGTCGTGACCGAAGGATCCGGCCGCAGCGCCGAGGTGCCGGGCTACTACGTGGGCGGCAAGACCGGCACCGCGCAGAAGACCGGCCCGCGCGGCGGCTACCTCGAGAACAAGCGCATCGCGGCCTTCATCGGCGCCTTCCCGATGCACGCGCCGCGCTACGCCGTCTACGTGATGGTGGACGAGCCCAAGCCGAACGCGCGCAGCCACGGCTACGCGACGGCGGGCTGGGTCGCCGCGCCGGCGGCGGGCATGGTGATCTCCCGCATCGCGCCGATCCTCGGCCTGCTGCCCGAACCGATGACGCCCGAGATCCAGCGCGCGCTGGCCATGCCGATGAACGGGCGCGGCATCCCGGGCATCGCCCCGCCCGCCGCGGCGCCCGCGCGCCCGGCCGGCCCGCGCCCCACCGCCCAGCCCGCGCCCGCGCCCGCGCCGCAGCGGGAGGCGAGCCTTGCGCCTCGGTGAGATGATGCGCCGCGCCGGCCTCGCCGCCTCCGCGCCGGAAGGGGAGCCCATCTCGGGCCTCACGGCGGACAGCCGCGCCGTGGTCCCGGGCATGGTCTTCGCCGCCCTGCCCGGCGCGCGCGCCGATGGCCGCGCCTTCATCGCCGACGCGGTCGAGCGCGGCGCGGCCGTCGTGCTCGCGCCCGAGGGCACGGAATGGCCGCCCGGCGTGCCGGTGCGCCCGCTGATCACCGCGGCCGATCCGCGCCGGACGCTGGCGCTGATGGCCGCCGCCTTCCATCGCGCCCAGCCGCGCACCGTGGTCGCCGTCACCGGCACCAACGGCAAGACGAGCACGGTCGACTTCCTCCGCCAGGTCTGGATCGCGGCCGGCGAGCGCGCGGCGAGCCTCGGCACGCTCGGCCTGGTGGCGGAAGGCTTCCCGCCCGGCCCCTCGCTCACCACGCCCGACCCGGTCGCGCTGCATGCGACGCTCTCGGCCCTCGCGCGCACGGGCTTCGGCGCGGCGGCGATGGAAGCCTCCTCGCACGGGATCGACCAGCGGCGGCTCGATGGCGTGGTGCTGGCCGCGGCGGGCTTCACGAACCTCACGCGCGACCACCTCGACTACCACGGCACGATGGAGGCCTATCGCGCCGCCAAGCTGCGGCTGTTCGACACGCTGCTGCCCGCCGGCGCGGCCGCCGCCGCCTGCACCGAGATGGACGCCGAGACCTTCGCCGCGATCCGCGCGACCGCCCGCGCGCGCGGCCTGCGCCTGCTGACCGTGGGCGATGCGGGGGAAGCGCTGCGCCTCCTCGCCGCCCGCCCGCGGCCGGATGGGCTGGATCTCGAGGTCACCGCCTTCGGCGCGCGGCACGAGATCCGCCTGCCCCTGCCCGGCCGCTTCCAGGCGGACAACGCGCTGCTCGCCGCGGCGCTCGCGATCGGCGCGGGGCAGCCGGCGGACCGCGTGCTGGCCGCGCTGCCCGGCCTGCGCGGCGTGCGCGGGCGGATGGAACGCGCCGCGGTGCTGGCGAACGGCGCGGCGGTCTATGTCGACTACGCCCATTCGCCCGATGCGCTGGCCCGCCTGCTCGCGGCCCTTCGTCCGCACACCGATGGCCGGCTGCACGTGCTGTTCGGCGCGGGCGGGGACCGCGACCCGGGCAAGCGCCCGCTGATGGGCGCGGCCGCGGCTGCCGGCGCCGACCGCGTCTGGATCACCGACGACAATCCGCGCAGCGAGGACCCCGCCGCGATCCGCGCCGCCGTGATCGCCGGCGCGCCGGGCGCGATCGATGCCGGCGCGCGGGAAGCCGCGATCGCCGCCGCGCTGTCCGACCTGCGCCCGGGCGACGTGCTGGCGGTGGCCGGCAAGGGGCATGAGAGCGGGCAGGAGATCGCCGGCACCGTCCACCCCTTCGATGATGTCGCGGTGGTGCGGCGGCTGGCGGGCCTCGCGCCATGACCGCGCTGTGGACCGCGGCCGAGCTGCGCGCGGCGACGGGCGGGACGCTCGGCCAGGACGTCGCGGTGGCCGGGATCTCGATCGACACGCGGACCATCGCGCCGGGGGACCTGTTCGTCGCGCTGCGCGCGGCACGCGACGGGCATGACTTCGTGGCGGACGCGCTGGCGCGCGGCGCCGCCGCGGCGCTGGTGGATCGCGACCCGCCCGGCGCGGCGCCGGGCGCGCCGCTGCTGCGCGTGGCCGATACGCTGGCGGGCCTCGCCGCGCTCGGCGCCGCGGCGCGGGCGCGCTCGGCCGCGCGCTTCGTCGGCGTGACGGGCAGCGTCGGCAAGACCACGACGAAGGAGATGCTGCGCGTGGCACTCGCGGCCTTCGGGCCGACGCATGCCTCCGCCGCCTCCCACAACAACCATTGGGGCGTGCCGCTGACGCTGGCCCGCATGCCGCGCGACGCCGCCTTCGGCGTCATCGAGATCGGCATGAACAACCGGGGCGAGATCGCCCCGCTCGCGCGCCTCGCGCGGCCCGACATCGCGGTCGTCACGAATGTCGGCACGGCGCATATCGGCAACCTCGGCAGCGAGGAAGCGATCGCCGAGGAGAAGGGCGACATCCTGCAGGGCGTCGCGCCGGGCGGGGCGCTGGTGCTGCCGGCGGACAGCCGCTTCGCGGCCCGGCTGCGCGCCCGCGCCGCCGAGGCCGGGCTGCGCGCGCTGACGCATGGGGAAGCCCCGGGCGCGGATGCGCGGCTGCTGTCCTACGAAGGCGATGCCGAGGGCGGGCGCGCCGAGATCGTGCTGGGCGGCGAGCGCATCGCCCTGGCGCTGGCCGCGCCGGGGCGGCATGTCGCGCTGAACGCCTGCGCGGTGCTCGCGGCCGTCGCGGCGCTGGGGCTTTCGCCGCGCGTCGCCGCCGGGGCGCTGGCGGCCTTCGGCGCGCCGGCGGGGCGCGGCCGGCGCAGCCGCATCGCGGTGCCCGGCGGCGAAGCGCTCCTGATCGACGATTCCTACAACGCCTCCCCGCCCTCGATCCGCGCCGGGCTCGCCGTGCTCGCCGCGCAGCGGGCCGACCGCCGGCTCGCAGCACTTGGGGACATGCGCGAGCTGGGCGAGGCGGCGCCCGCGATCCACGCATCCCTCGCCCCCGACGCGGCGGCGTCCTGCGACCTGGTCTTCACCTGCGGGGAGATGATGGGCCACCTCCATCGCGCCCTGCCGGAGGGCAAGCGCGGCGCGCATCTGCCGGATTCGGCCGCGCTCGCGCCGGTGTTGAGGGCGGCGCTGCGGCCGGGCGACGCGGTGCTGGTGAAGGGTTCGCTCGGGTCCCGCATGGCGGTGGTGGTCGATGAGCTGATGCGGGGGAACGCGCCGTGATCTTCAACTTCCTCGTTCCCTTCGCGGACGACTTCCAGCTCTTCAACCTCGCGCGCTACCACACCTTCCGCGCGGGCGCGGCCTGCCTGACGGCGCTGGTGATCTGCCTGATGTTCGGCAACGCCATCATCCGCTGGCTGCGGTCCTTCCAGCGCGGCGGCCAGCCGATCCGCGACGACGGGCCCGAGCGCCACCTGATCGAGAAGAAGGGCACGCCGACCATGGGCGGCGTGATCATCCTCGGCGCGCTGGTGGTCTCGACGCTGCTGTGGGCCGACCTGCGCTCGGGCATGGTCTGGGCGGTGCTGCTGGTGACGATCGGCTACGGCGCGCTCGGCTTCGCCGACGACTGGCTGAAGGTGACCAAGCGCAACACCAAGGGCGTGTCGGGGCGGATGAAGCTCGCGGTGCAGGCGGGGCTCGGCCTCGTCGCCGCCGTCTGGATCACCTGGCTGATGCCCGGCCCGCTGTCCACCACCCTCGCCGTGCCGGTGTTCAAGGAGCTGCTGATCCCCTTCGGGCTGCTGTTCCCGCTGGTCGGCATGCTGGTGATGATGGGCGCGTCCAACGCGGTGAACCTGACGGACGGGCTCGATGGGCTCGCCATCGTGCCGGTGATGATCGCCGCCGCGGTCTTCGCGCTGATCGCCTACCTGGTGGGCAACCGGCTGTTCTCCGACTATCTGCAGCTGCACTACGTGCCGGGCACGGGCGAGCTCGCCGTCTTCGCCTCGGCGCTGATCGGCGCGGCACTCGGCTTCCTCTGGTTCAACGCGCCGCCGGCGGCGGTCTTCATGGGGGATACGGGCTCGCTCGCGCTCGGCGGGGCGCTCGGCGCGCTGGCGGTCGCGACGAAGCACGAGATCGTGCTCGCGATCGTCGGCGGGCTCTTCGTGGTGGAGACCGTCTCCGTCATCATCCAGGTCTTCTGGTTCAAGCGCACGGGCCGGCGCGTCTTCCTGATGGCGCCGCTGCACCACCATTTCGAGAAGAAGGGCTGGGCGGAGCCCACCATCGTCATCCGCTTCTGGATCATCGCGATGATCCTCGCCCTTGTCGGCCTCAGCACGCTGAAGATCCGATGACGCGGCCCGCGCCCCCCTTCACCCCCTTCCTCGGCGCGCGCATCGCGGTCGTCGGGCTCGGCCGCGCCGGCCTGCCCGCGGCGCTGCGGCTCGCCGAATGGGGGGCGGAGGTGGCGGCGTGGGACGACAGGCCCGACGCGCGCGCCGCGGCCGAGGATGCCGGCATCCCGCTGCGCGACCCGACCGAGGGGCGGCTGCGCGCGGATGCGCTGCTGCTGTCGCCCGGCATCGCGCACCGCCTGCCCGCGCCGCATCCGGCCGCGCGCGCGGCGACGGAAGCGGGCGTGCCGATCCTCTGCGACGCGGAATTCCTCTATCGCGCCGTGCTCGCCGCGCAGTCGCGCGCGCGCTTCGTCGGCGTCACCGGCACCAACGGCAAGTCGACCACCACGGCGCTGATCCAGCACGTGCTCACCCATGCAGGGCGGACCGCCGAGGCCGGCGGCAATCTCGGCCCGCCCGCGCTCTCTCTCAACATGTTGGGGTCCGAGGGCATCTACACCCTCGAAATGTCGTCCTACATGTTGGAGCGAATCGCCACGCTGCGCTTCAACGTCGCGGTCATGCTCAACCTCAGCCCGGATCATCTCGATCGCCATGGCGACATGGCGGGCTATGCAGCCGCGAAGGCGCGCATCTTCGCGCGCCAGCGGCGCGAGGATGTCGCGGTGCTCGGCCAGGACGACGCGATGACGGCCGCGATGGGCCGCGACCTGCCGGCGCGCCTCGTGCCGATCTCGGGCCATGCGCGTCAGCCCGGCGGCATCTGGGCCGAAGGGCGGATGCTGCGCGACGAGGACGGCGCGATCCTCGACTTGTCCGCCGCCGCGGCGCTGCCCGGCAGCCACAACGCGCAGAACGCCGCCGCCGCCGCGGCGGCCTGCCTCGCGCTAGGCCTGACGCGGGATGAGGTCGCCGACGGCATCGCGACCTATGGCGGCCTGCCGCATCGCCAGGAACGCGTGGGCGAGTCGGGCGGCGTCGTCTTCGTCAACGACAGCAAGGCGACCAACGCCGACAGCGCGGCCCGCGCGCTCGCCTCCTACGACCGCGTGGTCTGGATCGCGGGCGGCATCGCCAAGGATGGCGGCATCGAGCAACTGGCGCCGTACTTCCCGCGCATCGCCCGCGCGCTTCTCATCGGCCGCGACGCGCCCGCCTTCGCCGCGACGCTCGCCGCGCACGGCGTGCCGCACGAGGTCGCCGGCACGCTCGAGGCCGCGCTGCCCGCCGCCGCCGCCGCCGCCTTCGCGGGCGCCGCGCCGGTCGTGCTGCTCTCCCCGGCCGCGGCGTCCTTCGACCAGTTCACCGGCTTCGATGCGCGCGGCGACCGCTTCCGCGACCTCGCGCGCGCCCTGATCGCGGAGCGCGCGCCATGACTGCCTTCTCCCGCGCCGACACCTCCACCCTCGGCCGCTGGTGGTGGACGGTCGACCGCTGGACGCTCGCCGCGCTGCTCGCGCTGGTGGGCTTCGGCTACGTGATGATGCTCGCCGCCTCGCCCGCCGTCGCGGAGCGGATCGGCGCGTCCTCCCGCCACATGTTCTTCATCAAGCAGGTCGCCTATCTGGGCATGGCGACGCTGCTGATGGTCGCGGTCTCGATGCTCTCGGTGAAGGGCGTGCGGCGGCTCGCACTCGCGGGCTTCGCCGTCTTCATCGTGCTGACCGCGGCGACGCTCGTCATCGGCACCGAGATCAAGGGCGCGCGGCGCTGGCTGCCGATCCCGGGCTTCTCGCTGCAGCCCTCGGAATTCGTGAAGCCCTTCTTCGCCGTCGTCGCCGCCTGGCTGATCGCCGAGGGCAAGGCGCCGGGGTCGAAGGTGTGGGGCGCGACCATCGCGGTCGGGCTCTTCGTCGTGGTGGCCGGCATCCTGAAGGGCCAGCCCGACATCGGCATGCTGCTGGTGGTCGCGGCGGTGTTCTTCGCGCAGTTCTTCGTCGCGGGGATGAACATGTTCCTCGTCGGCGCCGTCGGCGGCCTCGGCATCGCCGCCGCGGTCGGGGCCTACCTGCTGTTCCCGCACGTGCAGTCGCGCGTGCACCGCTTCCTCGACCCGTCCTCGGGCGATTCCTACCAGGTCAGCGTGGCGCTGGAGGCCTTCGCCAATGGCGGCCTGCTCGGCCGCGGCCCCGGCGAGGGGCGGGTCAAGAACGTGCTGCCCGACGCACATGCCGACTTCGTCTTCGCCGTGGCGGGGGAGGAATTCGGCATGGTCATCTGCCTGGCCATCCTCTTCCTGTTCGCCTTCATCGTCGTGCGCGGGATGATGCGCCTGCTCGCCGAGCACGACCTGTTCGTCATGCTGGCCGGCGCGGGGCTGCTGACGCAGTTCGGCCTGCAGGCCTTCGTCAACATGGGATCCACGCTGCACCTGATCCCCACCAAGGGGATGACGCTGCCCTTCGTCTCCTATGGCGGTTCCTCCGTGCTCGCCATCGCCATCGGCATGGGGATGCTGCTCGCCCTCACGCGCCGCCGCACCGGCGGGCGCGTCACCCACGAAGACTCGCCCGCCCCCGCCCTGGCGGCGGGAGGGGCGCGGTGAGGGGCCCGGCCGTGCAGCCCATCGTCATCGCCGCCGGCGGCACCGGCGGACACCTCTTCCCCGCCGAGGCGCTCGCCGCCGAATTGCTGCGCCGGGGCGAACGCGTCGCGCTGATGACCGATGCGCGATCCGCCGCCTATGACAGCGCCGCCTTCGCCGCGGCCGAGCGCTTCGTCCTTTCCGGCGCCGGCCTGTCCGGGCGCGGGCTGCGCGGCGCCGTCTCCGGCGCCTTCCGCCTTCTCGCCGGCACGGCGCAGGCGCGCGGGCACCTCGCCGCGCTGCACCCCTCGGCCGTCGTCGGCTTCGGCGGCTATGCCTCCTTCCCCCCGCTCGCCGCGGCGCGGCTGATGGGCCGCGCGCGCCCGGCCATCATCCTGCACGAGCAGAACGCGGTGCTCGGCCGCGCCAACCGCCTGATGGCGCGCGCGGCGGACCTTCTGGCCCTGTCCTTCGAGGGCACGAGCAACGTTCCCGCCGGCGCCACCACCGCCGTGGTCGGCAACCCGGTGCGCCCTGCGCTCGCCGCCCTCGCCGGCCAGCCCTATCCGGTGCCGCCCGAAGGCGGCGCGCTGCGCCTGCTGGTGACCGGCGGCAGCCAGGGCGCGCGCATCTTCGCCGATGTCGTGCCCGCCGCCGTCGCGGCATTGCCCGAGGCGATCCGCGCCCGCCTGCTCGTCACCCAGCAATGCCGCGCCGAGGACCTCGCGCGCACCGAGACCGCCTATCGGGAAGCCGGCGTCGTCGCCGACCTCGCCCCCTTCTTCCCCGACATGGCCGGGCGGCTCGGCACCGCGCACCTTGTCGTCGCGCGCGCCGGCGCATCGACCGTGGCGGAGCTGGAATGCGCGGGGCGGCCCGCCGTGCTGGTGCCGCTGCCCTCGGCCATCGACGACCACCAGACCGCCAATGCCCGCGCGCTCGCCGCGGCCGACGCGGCCTGGGTCTACCCCCAGCCGGCCTTCACCCCCGCGGCGCTCGCGGAACGCCTGACCTCCCTCTTCACCGTGCCCGCGCGCCTCGCCTCGGCCGCCGCCGCCGCCGCCTCCCTCGCGCGCCCGCAGGCCGCGCGCGTGCTGGCCGACGCGGTATTGGCCCGCGCGCGCCGCCTTCCCATGGGAGCCGCCTGATGCGCGCCCTGCCACTCAACATCGGCCCCATCCACTTCGTCGGCATCGGCGGCATCGGCATGTCCGGCATCGCCGAGGTGCTGCACACCCTCGGCTACCAGGTGCAGGGCAGCGACATCGCCGACGGCTACAACGTCCAGCGCCTGCGCGCGGGCGGCATTCCCGTCGCGGTCGGGCACGACGCGGCCAATATCGGCGACGCGCAGGTCGTCGTCGTCTCGACCGCCGTCAAGCGCGACAACCCGGAGGTCGTCGCCGCCCGCGCGCGGCTGATCCCCGTCGTCCGCCGCGCCGAGATGCTGGCCGAGTTGATGCGCCTGAAATGGTCCATCGCCATCGGCGGCACGCACGGCAAGACGACCACCACCTCCCTCGTCGCCGCGGTGCTGGAAGCGGCGAAGCTCGACCCCACCGTCATCAACGGCGGCATCATCAACGCCTACGGCACCAACACCCGCATGGGCTCGGGCGACTGGATGGTGGTCGAGGCGGACGAAAGCGACGGGTCCTTCCTGAAGCTGCCCGCCGTCGTCGCCGTCGTCACCAACATGGATGCCGAGCACCTGGACCACTGGGGCACGGCCGAGGCGATGAAGGAAGGCTACGCCCAGTTCGTCGGCAACATCCCCTTCTACGGCTTCGCCGTGCTCTGCATGGACCACCCGGAAGTCCAGGCGATGATCCCGCGCCTGTCCGACCGGCGCATCGTCACCTACGGCTTCTCCCCCCAGGCCGATGTCCGCGCGGAAAAGCTCATCACCGACCGCATGGGCGCGACCTTCGAGGTGACGGTGACCGACCGCGCCACCGGCCGCGCCCGCACCATGAAGCCGCTGCGCCTGCCCATGCTGGGCCAGCACAACGTCCAGAACGCGCTCGCGGCCATCGCGATCGGCGTCGAGATGGACGTGGACGAGGCGACCATCCGCTCGGCCCTCGCGGGCTTCAAGGGCGTGAAGCGGCGCTTCACCCGCACGGGCGAAGCGGGCGGCATCTCCGTGATCGACGACTACGGCCACCACCCGGTCGAGATCGCCGCCGTGCTCAAGGCCGCGCGGCAGGCCGGCGCGCGCGACGTGATCGCGGTGGTGCAGCCGCACCGCTACTCCCGCCTCGCCACGCTGTTCGAGGATTTCTGCACCTGCATGAACGACGCCGGCACGGTCATCGTCGCCGACGTCTACGCCGCGGGCGAACAGCCGATCGAAGGCATCGACAAGGACGCGCTGGTCGAAGGGCTGCGCGCGCGCGGGCACCGGTCCGTCGTGCCGCTGCCGGGGCCCGAAAGCCTGCCGGAGATGATCAACGCCATCGCGAAGTCGGGCGACTACGTGGTCTGCCTCGGCGCGGGGAACATCACCCAATGGGCGCATGCCCTGCCGGCCCAGCTGCAGGACCTGCAGCAGCGCGCGCGCGGGCGGCTCGCGGGGGCGATGAAGTGATGATGGCGGCAGCGATTTCCGGAGAGGGGCGCCGCCCCTCTCCGGGCCTCTCCCCGCCAGAGGCCGAAAGGCCTCTGGACACCAGGATTCCGCCCATTCGCGGAAGGGCGGCACACAACGCGCCGTTGGCGGCCAGCACCTGGTTCCGCGTGGGCGGGTACGCCGACACGCTGGTCAGACCGGCGGATGCGGAGGACATCGTCGATCTCCTGCGCGGGCTCGACGACGCGACGCCGCTCACCATCATCGGCGCGGCATCCAACCTCGTCATCCGCGACGGCGGGCTGCCGGGCGTGACCATCCGCCTCGCGCGCGGCTTCGGCGACATCGCGGTCGAGGCCGACGGCATCGTCGCCGGCGCGGCCGCGCTCGACGTGACGGTCGCCGAGACGGCCGCGGCGCACGCGCTGGGCGGGCTCGAATTCCTCGTCGGCATCCCGGGCACCATCGGCGGCGCGGTCGCGATGAACGCCGGCGCCTACGGGGCCGAGATCAAGGACGTGCTCGACTGGGCCGAGGTCGCGACCCGCGACGGGTTGCTGCGCCTTTCCGCGGCCGACCTCCGCTTCGCCTATCGCCGCGCCGAACTGCCGCCCCGCGCGGTCGTCACGCGCGCGCGGCTGCGCGCGACGCCCGGTGACGCGGCGGCGATCGCGCAACGGCTGAACGAGATCCGCGCCGCCCGCGAAGCCACCCAGCCCGTGCGCGCGCGCACCGGCGGCTCGACCTTCAAGAACCCTCCGGGCGACCGCAAGGCCTGGGAACTGATCGACGCGGCCGGCTGCCGCGGGCTGCGCATGGGCGCGGCGCAGGTCAGCGAGAAGCACTGCAACTTCCTTATCAACACCGGCGGCGCCACGGCGGCGGAGATCGAGGCGCTGGGCGAGGACGTCCGCGCCCGCGTCCGCGCCGCGACGGGCATCGATCTCGAATGGGAGATCAGGCGCATCGGGAGGCCCGCATGAACGAGCACGTCGCGGTCCTGCTCGGCGGCATCTCGGCCGAGCGCGAGGTCTCCCTCTCCTCCGGCCGCCAGGTCGTGGCCGCGCTGCGCGAGGCCGGCTTCCGCGTGACGCCCGTCGAGGTGACGCAGGACCTTCCCGCGCTGATCCGCGCCCTGACCGAACCGCGCCCGGACGTGGTGTTCAACGCGCTGCACGGCCGCTTCGGGGAGGATGGCTGCATCCAGGGCGTGCTCGACTGGCTCGGCCTGCCCTACACCCATTCGGGGCTCCGCGCCTCGGCCGTCGCCATGGACAAGGACGCGGCCAAGGCGGTGTTCCGCCAGGCGGGGCTGCCGGTCGCGGAACACTGCCTCGTCACGCGCGAGGAACTGGAAGCCGCCGACCCGCTGCCGCGCCCCTATGTCGTGAAGCCGGTGAACGAAGGCTCCTCCGTCGGCGTCTTCATCGTGACCGAAGGCGACAACCGCCGCGCCGAGATCGCGCGGGACTGGCGCTACGGCGCGCATGCCATGGCGGAATCCTTCGTCCCCGGGCGGGAACTCACGGTCGGCGTCATGGGTGACCGCGCGCTCGCCGTCACCGACATCATCGCCGATGCCGGCGCCTTCTACGACTACGAGAGCAAGTACGCCGCCGGAGGGTCGCGGCATGTCCTGCCCGCGCATATCCATCCGGACGCCTATGCGGCGGCGATGGACATCGCGCTGCGCGCGCACCAGGCGCTCGGCTGCCGCGGCGCCTCGCGCGCCGACCTCCGCTACGACGACACGGGCGGCGAGCCCGGCCGGCTCGTGCTGCTCGAGGTCAACACCCAGCCCGGCCTGACGCCGACGTCGCTGCTGCCGGAACAGGCCGCGCATTGCGGCATTCCCTTTCCCGCGCTCTGCGCCTGGATGGTGAAGGAGGCGCGCCATGGCGCGTGAGCCCTCCCGCGGCGGGGCGCGTGAACGCCTGGCCGCATCCTCCGCGCGCAAGGACCCCGCGCGCCCGTCGCGCCTGCGCATCTGGCTCAAGCGCCGGCGTTCCCTGCTGCGCCCGGCGCTCTACGGCGTGGCCGGGCTCGGCGCCGTCGCGGTGCTGTTCCTCGCGGTGCGCGCGATTGACCCGGCCGGGCGCGTGCGCGGCGTGACCGACAGCTTCGACGGCCTCGGCGAAGGGATGGGGCTGACGGTGCAGCACGTGATCCTGGAAGGGCGGCACAACACGCCGACCGACATGATCCGCTCGGCGCTCGGCGTCTCCCGCGGCGATCCGATCCTCGACGTCTCGCCCGAGGCGCTGCGCCGGCGGCTCGAGACCATCGCCTGGGTGCAGCGCGCCCATGTGGAACGCCGCCTGCCGGGCACGCTGCTGATCCGCATCGAGGAACGCCGCCCCTTCGCCATCTGGCAGCACAATGGCCGCTTCGTGATCATCGACCGCGAGGGCAAGGTCGTCGCGGCGGATGGGCTCGACCAGTTCGGGCCGCTGCCGCTGCTGGTCGGCGCGGGCGCGGATGCGACGGGCGCGGCGCTCTACGACCTGCTGCGCGCGGAGCGCGACGTGCACGAACGGGTGCAGGCCATGGTCCGCATCCATGAACGGCGCTGGAACCTCCGCCTGCACAACGGCACCGACGTGCTGCTGCCCGAAGGCGCCGAAGGCGCGGCCATCCAGCGGCTTGCCGAACTGCAGCGGGAAGCGCGGCTGCTCGACCGCCCGCTCGCCGCCATCGACCTTCGCCTGCCGGACCGGCTCGTGCTGCGCCCCACGCGGCAGGCCGAGCCCGCCGAACAGCCCACCCCGCAGCAGGCCAGCCGAGCGAGACGCGGATGAACCAGATCGCCCGCCTGACGTCCCCGCCCATCGAGCCCGGCCAGCCGCCGCGCCGCCGGCGCCACGCGCGCAGCGGCACCTTCGGCGTGCTGGACATCGGCTCGACCAAGGCCGTCTGCATCATCGCGCGCATCGAGAGCGACGGCAGCCCGCGCGTGCTCGGCTTCGGCTGGCAGCGCGGCCGCGGCGTGAAGGGCGGGTCGATCGTCGACCTCGAGGAAGCGGAACGCGCCATCCGCGCCGCCGTCGGCCAGGCGGAGGAGATGGCCGACACGCGCATTCCCGGCGCGATCGTCAACCTGTCCTGCGGCCAGCCGGATTCCCGCCTGCTCAACA
This sequence comes from Roseomonas nitratireducens, assembly GCF_017813355.1. Lineage (GTDB taxonomy): Bacteria > Pseudomonadota > Alphaproteobacteria > Acetobacterales > Acetobacteraceae > Neoroseomonas > Neoroseomonas nitratireducens. The sequence goes on along the minus strand of NZ_JAGIYZ010000005.1, from coordinate 194,053 downwards.
TCCAGTGGCCGATCGGCGGCCGCGCGGTGACCGAGCACGACCTGCGCGCCATCCTGCACGAAGGCCGCCGCCGCACGGGGGAGGAAGGGCGGGAGACGGTGCACGCCATCCCGCTCGGCTTCACCGTGGACGCGACGCCGGGCGTCGATGACCCGCGCGGCATGATCTGCGACACGCTGGGCGCGCGGCTGCACATGGTGGCCGCGGCGCAGGCGAGCCTGCGCAACCTCGGCGCCGCGCTGCTGCGCTGCGACCTGGAGGTCGAGGAGCTCGTCTCCGCCCCCTTCGCCGCCGGCCTCGCGACGCTGGTGGACGATGAGCGCGAGCTCGGCGCGACGGTCATCGACATGGGCGGCGGCACCACATCCATCGCCGTCTTCAGCGAGCACCACCTGGTCCACACCGCGCAGATCGCGGTCGGCGGCGGGCAGGTGACGAACGACCTCGCCACCGTGCTGTCCACCCCCGTCGCCCATGCCGAGCGCATCAAGACGCTGCATGGCAGCGTGCATGGCGGCGCGGACGACGACCGCGAATTCATCCCCGTCCCCCTGCTGGGGGAGGAGGAGCACGCCATCGCCCGCATCCCGCGCGCCATGGTCGTGGGCATCATCAAGCCGCGGCTCGAGGAGACCTTCGAGCTGGTCCGCGAGCGGCTCGACGCGGCGGGCCTGGGCAAGGAAGGGCGCGCGCGCGTGGTGCTGACCGGCGGCGCGAGCCAGCTCGTCGGCGTGCGCGAACTCGCAGCCCGCATCCTCGACCGCCAGGTACGGCTCGGCCGGCCGCTGCCGGTGCGCGGCCTCGCCGAGGCCGCCTCCGGCCCCGCCTTCGCGGGCGCGGTCGGCCTGCTGCTGTGGGGCGCCGGCGAAGGCCGCCCCGTGCTCGACATCGCCCCGGGGCCGGCCCGCGCCGGTTCCGCCTTCCGCCGCTTCGTGAACTGGGTCCGGGAGAAGGTGTGATGCCCCCTCTCGCCACGAATCGAAGCGACCCCGTAGAGAACTTCGGACAGGAGGCCCGCCCATGACCCTGAACCTGACCGTGCCGACCAGCACGCACACGGATTTCAGCCCGCGCATCACGGTCGTCGGCGTCGGCGGCGGTGGCACCAACGCGGTCAACAACATGATCGCCATGGGGCTGGACGGGGTGGAATTCCTCGTCGCCAACACGGACAGCCAGTCGCTGTTCCACTCGCGCGCGGAACGCCGCGTGCAGCTGGGCCCGCACCTGACCCAGGGCCTGGGCGCCGGCGCCAAGCCCGAGATCGGCCGCGCCGCGGCGGAAGAAGCGATGGAGGAACTGGCACGCCACATCGAAGGCGTGCACATGATCTTCATCACCGCCGGCATGGGCGGCGGCACCGGCACGGGTGCAGCGCCCGTCATCGCCCGCATGGCGCGCGAGCGCGGGATCCTGACCGTCGGCGTCGTGACGCGCCCCTTCGACTTCGAGGGCCCGAAGCGCAAGAAGTCGGCCGAAAGCGGGATCGAGGAGCTGCAGCAGTTCGTCGACACGCTGATCGTCATCCCGAACCAGAACCTGTTCAGGCTGGCCAATGAACGCACCACCTTCCAGGAAGCGTTCAAGATGGCCGACAACGTCCTGTACATGGGCGTGCGCGGCGTGACCGACCTGATGGTCAACCCCGGCATGGTCAACCTCGACTTCGCCGACATCCGCACCGTCATGGCCGAGATGGGCAAGGCGATGATGGGCACGGGCGAGGCCGAGGGCGAGGACCGTTCCCGCAAGGCCGCCGAGGCCGCCATCAACAACCCGCTGCTCGAGGACATCTCGATGGCCGGTGCGAAGGGCGTGCTGATCAACATCACCGGCGGCTACGACATGACGCTGTTCGAGGTGGACGAGGCGGCCAACCGCATCCGCAAGGAAGTGGACGAGGACGCGAACATCATCTTCGGCACCTCGGTGGACGAAGGCATGAACGGCCGCGTGCGCGTCTCGGTCGTCGCGACCGGCATCGATGTCGCGTCCGCGAAGCAGGAAGTGCCGCTCAAGGTCGTGGCCATGGGCGGCGGCGCGCCGGTCCAGGCGGTCGCGACCCAGGCGGCGCCCGCCGCCGCGCCGCGCCCCGCGACCACCTCCTTCATCCGCCCCGTCGCGGCGCCCGCCGCCGCGCCGCTGCCGGCCACCACAATGGCGACGCTCCGCCAGGCGGTCGTCGACACCTCCCCCCAGCAGGATGAAGCGGTCGAGATCCAGGCGCAGCCCATGGTCGAGCACGCGCCCGTCATGCTCGCCCCCTCGGTTGCCGAGCCGGCGCCGGTCATGCACGCCCAGCGCCCGGCGGTGGTCGAGACGCCGCGCCAGAGCGGCGGCGCCCTGCGCGACCTGTTCCAGAAGGCGACCGGCCTGGGCAGCAGCATGATGCGCCGCAACCTGCCGGCCCCCGCCCCGGCCCCCGCGCCGGCGCCGCAGGTGATGCGGGTGGAGCCCTCGGTGGCATCTTCCGCGCGACCCGCCCCGCGTGCGGCACAACCGCAGGACGAGATGGGTCTTGAGATCCCAACCTTCCTCCGGCGCCAGAGCAACTGAACCGCGGGCGGAACCGCCTAGATTCCGCCGTATTTTGCGCCGCAACAATCCTTTGAATTCAAGATGTTGCGGCGTAATACAGAGAAACAAGGGTTGAATGGCGCCCCGGTGCCGCAGATGCTTCTGTGCACCGGGGCGTTGTGCGTCGCGGGATATCCCGTCGCAGGCGCCGCCCAGAAAGGCACAGGGCGCATGGACGGTTTCGTCACCGCTGAAGCAGGACGGCGCAGGACGCTGAAGGCACCCATCGGGTGCGTCGGCGTCGGGCTGCATTCCGGCCGGCGCGCCGAGCTGACGCTGCGCCCCGCCGCGGCCGGCACCGGCATCGTCTTCCGCCGCTCCGACCTCGGCATCGACATCCCCGCGCTGTTCGACCGCGTCGTGGACACCCGCCTGTGCACCGCGATCGGTGAGGGCGAGGCCCGCATCGGCACGATCGAGCACGTCATGGCCGCCCTCGCCGGCGCCGGCATCGACGACGCGGTCGTCGAGGTCGACGGGCCCGAGGCCCCGATCATGGACGGCTCCGCCGCCCCCTTCGTCTTCCTCATCGACTGCGCCGGCATCGCCACCACCGCCGCCCCGCGCGGCGCGATCGAGGTGCTGCGCCCGATCCGCGTCGAGGACGCCTCCGGCGCCTTCGCCGAACTCCTGCCCGCGCGCGAGCCCGCCTTCGACGCCGAGCTCGAGATCGACTTCCCCAACACCGCCATCGGCCGCCAGGCGGTCTCGATGCGGATCTCCCCGCACGCCTTCCGCGAAGGCCTGGCGGATGCCCGCACCTTCACCCTGGCCGAGGACGTGGCCCGGCTGCGCGCCGCCGGCCTCGCCCAGGGCGGCAACCTGCAGAACGCCGTGGTGGTGGACGGGCCGATGGTGCTCAACCCGGGCGGGCTGCGCCGCACGGATGAATTCGTCCGCCACAAGCTGCTCGACGTGGTGGGCGACCTCGCCCTCGCCGGCGCGCCGCTGCGCGCGCGCTTCCGCGGCAGCCGCTCGGGCCACGCGCTCAACAACCGCCTGCTCCGCGCCCTGTTCGCCGAGGCCGGCGCCTGGCGCATGGTCGGCGTCCCCGGCATGGCCGAGAGCCTTTCCGGCACCCGCGCCACCGCTTCCGTCGCGGCCTGATCCGTACCGCTTGGCGGGCGAACCGCGGGCCGTGATATAGAGCGGCCCGACACCATGGCCGAGACGATGATTCGCCCGATCCTGCCTGCACTCGCTCTCCTCCTGCTCACGGCCTGCGGCAGCTTCAGCTTCCAGCAAGGCACCGGGCAGGACCCGTCCCTCGTGCGCCGCAGCGCGGCGCCGGCGGATGCGTCCGACCAGTCGCCGGAGGCGCTCTACGCCGCCGGCATGCAGGAACTGCGGCAGAACCGCTACCAGCGCGCCGTGGACCTCTTCGATTCCGTCGAGCGCGAGCACCCCTATTCGACCTGGGCCACCAACGCGAAGCTCATGGTCGCCTACACCGAGTACTCGCGGAACCGGTACACCGAGGCGATCGGCGCGCTCGACCGCTTCATCCAACTGCACCCGGCGCATCGCGACATCGCCTACGCCTACTACCTGCGCGCCCTGTCGCAATACGAGCAGATCAACGACGCCGAGCGCGACCAGCGCCAGACGCAGATCGCCATGGAAGCGCTGCAGGACGTGGTGAACCGCTTCCCCGACAGCGCCTATGCCCGCGACGCCCGGCTGAAGATGGACCTCGCCCGCGACCACCTCGCGGGGCGGGAGATGCATGTCGGACGCTGGTACCAGCGCCAGGGCCTGCGCCAGGCGGCGATCGGCCGCTTCCGCCGCGTGGTCGAGGAATACCAGACCACCAACCACGTGCCCGAGGCGCTGCACCGCCTGACCGAGATCTACATCTCGCTCGGCCTTACCGAGGAAGCGCGCCGCACCGCCTCCGTGCTCGGCCACAACTACCCGGGCAGCACCTGGTACCAGGATTCCTACGCGTTGCTGGTCGAAGGCGCGACACCCGCGACGCCGGCGCGCCAGGGCCTCGTGACGCGCACGCTCAACTGGCTCTTCTGACGAGGGGCACGGCGTGCTCGCCGGCCTGTCCATCCGCGACGTGGTGCTGATCGAGCGCCTCGACCTCGCCTTCGGCGCGGGCCTCACCGCGCTGACCGGCGAGACGGGCGCGGGCAAGTCCATCCTGCTCGACAGCCTCGGCCTCGCCCTGGGCGGCAGGGCCGAGGCGGGCATGGTCCGCAGCGGCCAGCCGCAGGCCTCCGTCGCCGCATCCTTCGCCCCGCCCGCCGGCCACCCGGCCTTCGACATCCTGCGCGAACAGGGGATCGAGCCGGAGGAAGACCTGGTGCTGCGCCGCGTGGTGCAGGCCGATGGCCGGTCCCGCGCCTTCGTCAACGACCAGCCCGTCGGCGTCGCGCTTCTGCGCCGCCTGGGCGCAACGCTGGTCGAGGTGCAGGGCCAGCACGACCAGGTGGGCCTGGCCGATCCCGCGACCCATGCCGGGCTGCTCGACGCCTTCGGCGCGCTGGAACGCCGCCGCGCCGCCACCGCCGAGGCATGGGCCGCATGGCGCGCCGCCACGAAGCGGCTGGCCGAGGCGCGCGAGACCATCGCCGCCGCGCAGCGGGAGGAGGAATGGCTGCGCCACGCCGTGGCCGAGCTCGCCGACCTCAAGCCCGAGGAAGGGGAGGACGAAAGCCTCGCTGCCGAGCGCCAGCGCCTCCAGCAGGGCGAACGCCGCGCCGAGGCGATCGCGGCGGCCATCGCCGAACTCACCCCGCGCGACCGCCGTGCCGCCACACCCGCACGCGCGCTGCGGGAAGCCGCCCGCGCCCTGGAACGCCTGCCGCCGCCGAACGAGGACGCGCAGCCCGCGCTCGCCGCGCTGGCCGCCGCGCAGGACGCGCTGGCCGAGGCCGAGAGCGCCCTGTCGCGCCTGCTGTCCGAAGGCGGGCCCGATCCGCGGCGGCTGGAACAGGTGGAGGAACGGCTCTTCGCCCTGCGCGCCGCGGCGCGCAAGCACAGCGTCGCCGTGACCGACCTGCCGAGCCTCGCCGCCGACCTCCGCGCAAGGCTCGAGGCACTCGACGCCGGCGCGGGGCGCGTCGCGGCGCTCGAGCGCGACGAGGAAGCGGGGCGCCGCGCCTACCTCGCCGCCGGCGCGGCGCTGTCCGAGGCACGGCGGGAGGCCGCGGCGCGGCTGGAGAAGGCGGTCGCCAGGGAACTTCCCCCGCTCAAGCTCGACCGCGCGCGGCTGTCCATCGACATCGCGGCGAAGGAGGAAGGCGGCTGGGGCCCCGATGGGCAGGACCGCGTCACCTTCCTCGTCAGCACCAATCCGGGACAGGCGCCGGGGCAACTCGCCAAGATCGCCTCGGGCGGCGAACTCTCGCGCCTGATGCTGGCGCTCAAGGTCGTGCTGGCGCGCGGGTCGCCGGTGCCGACGCTGGTGTTCGACGAAGTGGATTCCGGCATCGGCGGCGCCACCGCCGCCGCCGTCGGCGAAAGGCTGGCCCGCGTGGCGGAACGGCTGCAGGTGCTGGTCGTGACGCACTCCCCCCAGGTCGCGGCCCGCGGCGCGGCCCATCTGCGCGTCGCCAAGCAGGTGCGCGGCGGGCGCGCCGAGACGCGCGTGGAAGCGCTGCCCGAAGCCGAAAGGCGGGAGGAAATCGCGCGGATGCTGGCCGGCGAGAAGGTCACCGACGCGGCTCGGGCGGCGGCCGAGAGCCTGATGCAGGATGCCCGGTGAAGCGAAGGCCGGGGGAGGCGAACCTCCCCCGGGCCCCTCCCTTTTCTGGCCTTCCGCCCTTGCCTGAGGGGCGTGCCGTGAGGATCAGGGATGCCGGGACGCGGGACGCCGAGGCGCTGCTCGCGCTGATGCGCGAGCTGAACCAGGACCAGGGCGATCCGACGGAGCTGCTGACCGAGGCGCATGTCGCGCGCGACGTCATCGCCGACCAAGGCACCATCGCCGTCGTCGCCGAGGGCGATGACGGCAGCCTGATAGGCTACGTCACGGCGCACGCGACCTATGAGTCGGGGCACGCGGAGCGCGGGCTGTACGTCGCTGACCTCTATGTGGCGCCGGCGCATCGCAGGCGGGGGGTGGCGCGCGCGCTGCTCGCCGCGGCCGCACGGCGCGGGCACGCCATCGGCGCGCGGCATCTCTGGCTGACGGCCAAGCAGGGCAACGCCGTCGCGCATGCCTTCTACCGGCGGCTCGGCAGCAAGGGCGAAGCCGTCATGGCCTTCGCCGTCGTGCAGCAGGATTTCCTCAACCTGGCCGCGGAACCACCGCCATGATCGTTCGCGAAGCAAAGGCCGGGGAGGCGGACGAGGTCGCGGACCTGATCAACGCCATCAACAGCCTCGATGGCGAGACGCCGCCGGTCCCGATGACCGGCGCGATCGTCGCGCGCGACCTGTTCGGGCCCACGCCGCGCGCGCTGCTGCTGGTGGCGGCGGACGGCGCGCGGCTGGCCGGCTTCGTCACCGGCAACCTGATCTACGACGCGGCGCGCGCGGCGCCGGCGATGATGGTGCTGGACCTCTATGTCCGGCCCGAATGCCGCCGGCGCGGGGCGGCGCGCGCGCTGATGGCAGCCCTCGCCGCGCGGGCGCGCAGCGACGGCGCGGGCTGCCTCTGGTGGGGCGTGGACCAGGGAGACGACGAAGCCACGGCGTTCTACAACGCCATCGGCGCCGCGTCGGAAGGCTGGTTCGACGGCCGCATCCTGGACGGCGCCGCCTATCGCACCCTCGCCGACGAAGCCGCGCCATGACCGACGACACGACGCTCCGCCGCCGCGACGCGGACAGCCTGACCGAAGCGGAAGCGGCCGCCGAACTCGCGGCCCTCGCCGCCGAGATCGCACATCACGACGCGCTGTACCATGGCCAGGACGCGCCCGAGATCAGCGACGCCGCCTACGACGCCCTCGTCGCACGCAACCGCGCCATCGAGGCGCGCTTCCCCCGGCTGGTGCGGGAGGACAGCCCGTCCCGCCGCGTCGGCGCCGCGGCGGCCGAAGGCTTCGCCAAGTCGCGGCATGGGGAGCCGATGCTCTCCCTCGACAACGTCTTCTCGGAGGAGGAATTCGGCGAGTTCTGCGCCCGCATCCGCCGCTTCCTGGGCCTGTCGCCGGAGGAACCGCTGCGCTTCGTGGGCGAGCCCAAGATCGACGGCCTGTCCATCAACCTGCTGTACGAGGACGGCGCCTTCGTGAAGGGTGCCACGCGCGGCGACGGGACGGAGGGCGAGGACGTCACGCAGAACCTCCTCACCCTGGCCGACCTGCCGCGCCGGTTGAAGCCCCCCTTCCCCGCCCGGATCGAGATCCGCGGGGAGGTCTTCATGACGAAGGACGACTTCTTCCGCTTCCGCGCCACGCAGGAACAGGCCGCGGCCGAACGCGAGGCGCGCCGCGCGCGAGGGGAGAAGCTCGGCGACGCCGTCGTGGTGCCGGCCAATCCGCGCAACGCCGCCGCCGGGTCCGTCCGCCAGCTCGACCCCCGCGTCACGGAATCCCGCCCGCTGCGGCTGCTGGCCTATGCGATGGGCGCGGCGAGCGAGGCGCCGTCCGACAGCCATCACGGCTTCCTCGACAGGCTGCGCGGCTGGGGCTTCGAGGTGAACCCGCTCTCGACGCCGCTGGATGGGGAGGCCGAGGCCGCCGCCTTCCAGCGCCGCCTGGGCGAGCAGCGCGCATCGCTGCCCTATGACATCGACGGCGTCGTCTACAAGCTCGACCGGCTCGACTGGCAGCGGCGGCTCGGCTTCGTCGGCCGCGCGCCGCGTTGGGCGACGGCCTGGAAGTTCCCGGCGGAACAGGCGACGACCGTGCTGCTCGACATCGAGATCCAGGTCGGGCGCACCGGCGCACTGACGCCGCGCGCGGTGATGCAGCCCGTCACCGTCGGCGGCGTCGTCGTCCGCCACGCGACGCTGCACAACGAGGACGAGATCGCGCGCAAGGATGTCCGCATCGGCGACACCGTCATCCTCCAGCGCGCGGGGGACGTGATCCCGCAGATCCTCGGCGTGGTGGCGGAAAAGCGCCCGGCCGGCGCCGTGCCCTACGCCTTCCCCGCCACCTGCCCGGTCTGCGGCAGCCACGCCATCCGCGATGGGGAGGATGTCGTGCGCCGCTGCACCGGCGGCCTGGTCTGCGCCGCGCAGACGGTGGAGCGGCTGAAGCACTTCGCCTCCCGCCGCGCGATGGATATCGAGGGGCTGGGGGAGGAGAACATCCAGCTCCTGTTCGACCAGGGCCTGGTGAAGAGCCCCGCGGACATCTTCCGCCTGCGCCACCGTCGCGACGCTCTGCTCGCCCTCGAAGGCTGGGGCGAACGCAAGGTCGCCAAGCTGCTGGAAGCGATCGAGGCCCGGCGGAGCGTGCCGCTGGAACGCTTCATCTTCGCCCTCGGCATCCGCCGGATCGGGGAGCAGAACGCGAAGCTGCTGGCGCGCCACTACCACACGCTCGACGAATGGCGCGCGAGGATGATCGCCGCGCACATCATCGGTTCGGAAGCGCGGGAGGAACTCGGCTCCATCCAGGGCATCGGCCCCGCCATCGCCGAGGAACTGGTGGAGTTCTTCGCCGAGCCGCGCGCGGTCGAGGCCCTCGACGACCTCGCCCGGGAGGCCCCGCCCCTGGCCGCCGAAGCCGCTTCCGCGGCCGACAGCCCCTTCGCCGGCAAGACGCTGGTCTTCACCGGCACGCTCGAGACGCTGACGCGCGACGAGGCCGAGGCGCAGGCCGAGCGGCTCGGCGCCAAGGTGACCAAGTCCGTCTCCAAGAAGACCGACTTCGTCGTCGTCGGCGCCGATGCCGGGTCCAAGGCCGCCAAGGCCGCCGAACTCGGCGTCCGGACGCTGACCGAGGCCGAGTACCGGGAGATGGCCGGGCTGTAGAACAAGCCGGTTCCATTCCGGCCGCGCCTTCCGGCATGCTTCGAAAGCGGTCCGACCGCCAAAGCATGTCCAGGGAGACGCCCATGCCGCGCCGTCCAGCGCTGGCCGCCCTCGCGGCCATCCTGCTCGCCTTCGCATCCCCCGCCCGCGCCCAGGCGCCGGTCACCATCGTCACCGCCTTCGGGGCGGGATCGGCGGCCGACATCGTCGCGCGGCTGCTCGCCGCCGAGTTCCAGCCCATCCTCGGCGTGCCGGTCGTCGTCACCAACGTCACTGGCGCGGCGGGCACCATCGCCACCAACCACGTGGTGCGCGGGCGCGCGGACGGGCAGACGGTGCTGTTCAGCCCGATCGGGCCGATCGCCATCCAGCCCAACTTCATGCGCAACGCGGGCTACACCGCGGCCGACCTGACGCCGATCTGCGTGGTCAACCGCGCGCCGCTGATCATGATGACGCCGCAGAATTCCGGGCTGCGCACCATCGCCGACGTCGTCGCCCGCGCGCGCCAGGGCAACTTCGCCTACGGCACCACCGGCGTCGGCACCACGCCGCATCTGTCCATGGTGATGTTCGCGCGCGCCGCCGGCGTGCAGATGGAACACATCACCTATCGCGGCCCGGCCGACGTGATGATCGCCTTCGCCCGCGGCGACGTGCTGGTGATGAACGACCACCCGTCCTCGATCCGCGCCAACAACCTGCACGCCATCGCCACGCTCGCCGCCGAGCGCTTCCCGGACTTCCCCGAGACGCCCACCTTCCGCGAACAGGGCTTCGACCTGTCCATGCACATCTGGCACGGGCTGTTCGCGCCGCGCGGCACGCCGGAAGCGGCGATCCAGCGCTTCGAGGCCGCCTGCGCCCAGGCCGTGCGCAGCGAGGCGATGCGCGTCGGCCACGAGCGCATCCAGACGCCCATCGTCCATCTCGGCGCGCGGGACTTCGCCGCGGTCGTCGCGCAGGACATCGACCGGATGAAGACCATCATCGACGAGAACCGCCTGCGCCAGGCGGAGTGACGCCGAGCGCGGCCAGCCCCGCGCGCATCAACGCCACGGGGTCCCGCCCGGGACCCCGCGTGACGGTCGCGATATGACTGCCCGGCAGCACCACGTGGCGCGCGCCGGGCACCAGCGCGCTCGCCAGCGGCACCAGCCCGTCATTCGGGCCGTGGCCGCGCTTTTCCATCCAGCGCGCGGCCGCAAGGTGCAGCCTTTCGCGCCCGCGCGCAGCACCTTCCTCCATCACCGTCGCCAGGCACGCCACCGGCAGCGTCGCGACAAGACGCGCGACGCCTTCCGCCTGCGCTTCCATCCAGGCGCCGCGCACCGTCGTCGTCAGGTCCCGCACGCCCTGCCCGCTGCCGATGCGCAGCAGCCGCGCGAGCCCGCCCGCCGCCGCACCCAGCGCGCCGTTGCCCATCACCGCATCCGCGACCGGGCTGCCATAGAAGGGCGACTGCATGGCGAGCAGGCCGCGGCAGCGCGCCGCGACGCGGTCGTCCATCAGCGCCGCCAGCGCCTCGAGCCCGCCCTTGCTGTGCGCGATCAACAACACGGGCGTGGGTTCGGCGAGGATCGCCTCGGCCAGGCGGCGCGCATTCGCCGCGACCGGTTCCGCCGTGCGCAGCGGCACGACCGAAGGCATGGCACCTTCGTCGCGCAGCCAGTCGGCAAGCGGCTGCATGTAGTCCAGGCCGAAGGGGTGCATCGCGGCGACGAGCTCGCCCATCAGGCCGTAGACCAGAAGGATGCGGGTGGCGCGGAGGGGCACGGCCGGAGTCAGTCGCGGCACTTGCCCACCACGTCGTGCATTGCCATTCTCACCTCCAGGGGTCGTTCGCGATCGCCCCGTGAGGCTTCGGCCCGAGTATCGCGTCCATGCTTCCGTGATCGCACGGACAGTGAGGGCGTGTCATGCCGAGTACCGCAATCATCACCGTTGCCCAGCTCCAGCGCCTGGCGGGAACGCCGGAGGCGCCGCTCATCCTCGACGTCAGGACCGACGAGGATTTCGCCGCCGATCCGCGCGGCCTTCCCGGCGCCGTCCGGCGCGACTTCCGGACCGTGTCCTCCTGGGCGGATGCCCTGCCGGACCGCAACGTGGCGGTCGTGTGCCAACGGGGCCTGAAGCTCAGCCACGGCGTCGCGGCCTGGCTCCGCCACGCCGGCCGGCGGGCCGAAGCGCTGGAGGGCGGCTTCGAGGCCTGGGTCGCGGCCCGAGGCCTTCTTGTCCGGCCCGATCGCGTGCCGCCGCGCGACGAACGGGGGCGCACGCTCTGGGTCACCCGCGCGCGGCCCAAGATCGACCGCATCGCCTGCCCCTGGCTGATCCGCCGCTTCGTCGATCCCGCCGCCGTCTTCCTGTTCGTCGCGCCATCCGAGGTCCAGGCCGTCGCCGAACGCTTCGGCGCCGTGCCGTTCGACATCGAGGACGTCTTCTGGAGCCACCGCGGCGAGCGTTGCACCTTCGACGTCATGATCGAGGAATTCGGCCTCGGCGCTGACCCGCTGCTGCGCCTCGCCGCGATCGTCCGCGGCGCGGACACGGGGCGCCTGGACCTCGCGCCGGAATCGGCAGGGCTGCTCGCAGCCTCCCTCGGCCTGTCGCGCATGCATCGTGACGACCTCGCCCAGCTCGACGCGGCGATGGGCCTCTACGACGCCCTGTACCGCTGGGCGCGCGACGCGACCGGGGAGACCCACAACTGGCCCGCACCGGGGGGCCGCGCATGACCGACGCGCCCTCCACGCCGCGCCTGCCGACCTTCGCCGCAGCGCTGCGCGTCTGGCTGCGGATCGGCCTGCTGTCCTTCGGCGGCCCGGCCGGGCAGATCGCGCTGCTGCACCGGGAGGTGGTGGACGAACGCCATTGGATCGGCGAGCGGCGATTCCTCCAGGCACTGAACTTCTGCACCCTGCTGCCGGGACCGGAAGCGCAGCAACTCGCCACCTATCTCGGCTGGATGATGCATGGCGTCCGCGGCGGCCTCGCCGCCGGGCTCCTGTTCATCCTGCCCGGGGCGCTGGTGATGCTGCTGCTGTCGCTGGTCTATGCGCTGTTCGGGGAGGTGCCGCTGGTCGCGGCGCTGTTCTTCGGGCTGAAGTGCGCCGTGCTGGTGCTGGTGGTCGAGGCGCTGCTGCGCATCGGCCGCCGTGCGCTGAAGGGCAGGCCCGCCTGGGCTCTGGCGGGGCTTGCCTTCGTCGCCCTGTTCTTCCTGAACCTGCCCTTCCCGCTGGTCGTGATCGCCGCCGGCGTGGTCGGCTATCTCGCGCCGGGCGCCTTCGCGGTCGCCGGGCACGGGTCGGCGAAGCATGACGGCCCGGCGCTGATCGACGCGGTGCTCGCCGCCGATCCCGGCCGGCCGGCGCGCCTCGCCGCCGGGGCGCGGCGGGCGGGGCTGATCGCGCTCGTGCTCTGGCTCGCGCCGGTCGCGGCGCTGTGGGCCTTCGTGGGCGGCACCTATGCCGACATCGCGCTGTTCTTCTCGAAGATGGCGGTGGTCACGGTGGGCGGTGCCTATGCCGTGCTCGCCTATGTCGCGCAGGACGCGGTGCAGGCCTATGGCTGGCTCTCGGCGGAGGAGATGCTCGCCGGGCTGGGCCTGGCGGAGACCACGCCCGGGCCGCTCATCCTGGTGCTGCAATTCGTGGGCTTCCTGGCGGGCTTCCGGGCGTCGGAGGCGTTGAGCGGCGTGCCCGGCGGCATCCTCGCCTCGGTGCTGACGCTTTGGGTCACCTTCGCGCCGTGCTTCTTCTTCGTCTTCCTTGGCGCGCCGCTGATCGAGCGGTTGCAGGAGAACAGGACGCTCGCCGGCGCGCTCGCGGCGATCACCGCCGCGGTGGTGGGCGTGGTGGCGAACCTCGCCGTCTGGTTCTCGCTGCAGGTGCTGTTCCGCGAGCATCTGCGGTTCACGGCCGGGCCCGTGACGCTCGACCTGCCGCTGCCGGGAAGCGTGGACCCGGCGGCGGTCGCGCTCGCGATCCTCGCCGCCGTCGCGGTCTTCCGCCTGCGGCTCGGCGTGCTGCGCACGCTCGCCGTCACCGCCGCGGCGGGGCTGCTGCTGCGCTTCGCGATCGGCACCTGACGCGCAGCACCGGCCCGCCGAAGTCAGTCCCCAACAGACAAGGAAGGGAGGGGGCCCGGGGGAGGTTCCCCTCCCCCGCACGCTTCAAAGCCGCGCGCATGCGCGCGCAAGCCAGGCCCGCGTCGCCTCGTCCACCAGCGGCGCCACCTCGGCGAGCACGCGCGCATGATACGCGTCGATCCACTCCCGCTCCGCCCGCGTCAGCAGCGCCGCGTCGATCAGCGCGCGGTCGAAGGGTGCGAGCGTCAGCGTCTCGAATTCCAGGAACGGCTTCGCCGCGCCGAGCGTGGAGGGCACGACGAGCAGCAGGTTCTCGAGCCGGATGCCGTATTCGCCCTGCGCGTAGAAGCCCGGTTCGTCCGACAGGATCATCCCCTCGCGCAGCGGCACGACGCGCGCGGCGCGCGAGAACGCCGCCGGCCCTTCATGCACCGACAGGAAGGACCCCACGCCGTGCCCCGTGCCGTGGTCGTAGTCGAGCCCCGCATCCCACAGCGCGCGCCGCGCCAGCGCATCCAGGTGCGGCCCCGCCACGCCGGCCGGGAAGCGCAGCGTGGCGAGCGCGATGTGCCCCTTCAGCACGCGCGTCGCGCGGTCGCGCAGCGTGGCGGGCGCGGGCCCCGGCCCGGTCCACAGCGTGCGCGTGATGTCGGTGGTGCCGTCCAGGTACTGGCCGCCGGAATCGATCAGGTAGCATTCGTCCGGCGCGATGCGGCGGTCGGTCTCCGGCGTCACGCGGTAATGCACGATCGCGCCGTGTTCCCCGGCGCCGGAGATGGCGGGGAAGGATTCCGCCCGGAAATGCTCGCCGTCGCGGCGGAAGGCGAGCAGCCGCGCGGCGGCGGAGATTTCCGTCAGCCCGCCCTTCGGGGCTTCCTGCGCGAACCAGGCGAGGAAGCGCGCCATGGCGGCCGCGTCGCGGCGATGCGCGGCGCGCGCGCCCTCGCGCTCCACGGTGTTCTTGCAGGCGCGCGGCATGCGGCACGGGTCCTCACCCGTGCCGATGACGGCGCCGGCGGCGCGCAGCCGGTCGGCGAACCAGGCGGGCGTCGCCTCGGCGTCCAGGCGCACGCGGCGGCCGGCCAGCGCGTCGATCGCCGCGGGCAGTTCGGCGCGCGGGCGGACGGTGACGGCGTTGCCCAGATGCGCGCGGGTGTCCGCCGGCACCTTCTCCGGCGCCATGAACAGGTCGACGCGCGCATCGGCGTGCAGCAGCGCGAAGCCGAGGGCGAGCGGCGTGTGCGCGAGGTCCCCGCCGCGGATGTTGAGCAGCCAGGCGAGCGAATGCGGGTCGGCGAGGATCGCCGCTTCGTCACCGGCCTCGCGCAGCGCGGCGGCGGCTTCCTCGCGCTTCTCCTCGGCCGGCTTGCCGGCGAAGGCGATCGGGTGCGCCAGCGCCGGCGCCTTGGGCGGCGCCGGGCGGTCGGCCCAGGCGGCGTCGAGCGGATTTTCGGGCAGCGGGACGAAGGTGACGCCCGGCGTGGCGAGGCGCTCGATGGCGGGGGCTGCGTGCAGCCAGGGATCGTAGCCGATGGACAGCCCCGCGGCGTGCTGCTTCAGCCATGCGGCGGGCGGTTCCTCGGTGATGTGGCGGCATTCCCAGAGGCTCGGATCGGCCTGGTCGCGCACCTGCAGCGTGTAGCGGCCATCGGTGAAGACGGCGGCGCGGTCGGGCAGGACGATGGCCATGCCGGCGGAGCCGGTGAAGCCGGTGAGCCAGGCGAGGCGTTCGGCCGAGGGCGGGACGTATTCGCCGAGATGCTCGTCGGAGCGGGGGATGATGAAGCCCTGGACGCCGGCCGCGGCGAGGCGGGCGCGGAGGGCGGCGAGGCGGTCGGACTGGGTCAGTGTCGTGATCCTTGTTACCGCAAAGTTGCATTCATCCACAGGAAACCATGCGCATTTCGCATGTCATATGCGTTGCCTTCACGCATCACCTGTGTCCTCGATGCATCTACATGACAGGCCTGACAGGCGACCCGGCACCGGAACGGGCCGGGCCGCCGCCCAAGGAAACCTATCATGGACGCCCGTATCACCAAGGCCGAGGCCGCTCTCCTGCTGCCCGCCACCACCTTCCAGAGCCCCCGCATGGCGGAGGTGGAGCGCATCCGCCTCGCCGCGGCGGCGGCGCGCGATGCCGCGCTGGCCGACATGCTCCGCCGCTTCGCCATCGGCACCTGGCGCTTCGTCGCGGCGCTCGCCGGCGCGGTCCGGGACTTCCCGGCGCGCATCGAGACCTATCGCGCGCTGCGCCAGCTCTCGGACCGGGAACTGACCGATATCGGCATGACCCGCTTCGACATCGGCCGCGTGTTCGACCTGGGCTATGCGCCCCGCCCGGCCAACGACCAGCGCCGCAGCTCCGGCGCCGCCTGACCCTGCGGGCCGCGGCGGGACCTTGGTTCCGCCGCGGCTTCGCCTGACCGGGCCCGCACCGATCCGGCCCGACCCGATAGTGCCATGGAATCAATGGCTTCGGGATCGGGAATCCTGATCGGCCATAGCCGCCCGCCCGGATATTGCGCTACTGTCCCGTTCTTTGCGGGATCATCGCCATGCGCTTCTTCATCCTTCCGGGGCTGCTGCTCCTGCTCGCCGCCCCCGCCATGGCGCAAGCGCCCTGCCCGGCCGACTTCCAGGCGCATTCCGCCCCGCTGGTGTGCAGCTGCTCGACCGAGGCCGCGGTCTCCGGCAAGGTCTGGGGCACCGGGGACTACACCACCGACAGCCGCGTCTGCCGGGCCGCCGTCCATGCCGGCGCCATCCCCGTCTCCGGCGGCCTCGTGATGGTCAGCCCGGCGGAGGGCCGCCCCACCTACACCGGCACGACGCAGAACGGCGTCACGACGACCAACTACGGTCCCTGGCCGGCGTCGTTCAACGTCGACGCGATCCAGTCCTGCCCCGAGACCTTCGAGAACGAGCCCGCGCCGATGACCTGCTCCTGCACCGCCGAGGCGGGGCGGACCGGGACGGTCTGGGGCACCGGCACCTACACCACCGACAGCCGCATCTGCCGCGCCGCCATCCATGCGGGCGCGATCACATCCACCGGCGGCGTCGTCCTCGTCACGCCCGCGCCGGGACAGCAGGCCTATCGCGGCAGCGCGGCGAACGGCGTCACGACGACCAACTACGGCCCCTGGGGCGGGTCCTTCACCGTGGCCCCGGCGATCGGCGATGCGCCCGCACCGCGCGCCCCGGCCGCCGCCGCCCTGCCCGCCTGCCCGGCGGATTTCGAGGGCCGGACGGAGGACCTCGCCTGCCGCTGCAGCGCGGCCCAGATCGCCACTGGCACCGTCTATGGCACCGGCATCTTCACCGCCGACAGCGCGATCTGCCGCGCCGCCCGCCAATCCGGGGTGATCGGGCCGGAGGGCGGGCCGGTGAGCATCGTGGCACTCGCCGGACAGGACGAATACTTCCCCTCTACCGCGAACGGCATCACCACCCTGCGCTTCGGGCCCTACGGCGCCTCCTTCTCCTTCCGGCGCTGACCGCATAGCCTTCCCCGGTCTTTCCACGGGGATTCCATCCGATGCGCCTCGGCCTGTTCATGATGCCGCTGCACCCGCCGCAGCGGCCGATGCATGAGACGCTGGCCGAGGACACCGAAAAGTCGCTGCTGGCCGACCGGCTCGGCTTCGACGAGCTGTGGGTGGGGGAGCATTTCTCCGCCACCTCCGAGCCCATCGCATCGCCGCTGATGTTCATGGCAGGCCTCGTGCACCGCACGCGGCTGGCCTTCGGCACGGGCGTGATCAACCTGCCCAACCACCATCCCGCGATCGTGGCGGCGGAGGTCGCGCAGTTCGACCACATGTCGGGCGGGCGGCTGATGCTCGGCATCGGCGCGGGCGGGCTCGCCTCCGACTTCGAGCTGTTCGGCGACATCGCGCCGATGGAGCGCGGCAAGCGCATGCTGGAATCGATCGCCACGATCGAGGCGATCTGGGCCGGCGGCCCGCCCTACGACATCAAGGGCGAGACCTGGCCCATCCACCTGTCCCGCACCGTGCTGCCCGACTACGGCGTGGGCTACATGCCCAAGCCCTTCCAGCCGGGCGGGCCTTCCATCCACATCTCGGCGCGGCAGGCGGAATCCTACGGCGTGACGGTCGCGGCCGCGCGCGGCTGGGGCGTGATCAGCGCGAACTTCGTCGCCCATCGCGTCATCGCGGGGCATTGGCGCAGCATGGCCAAGGGCCTGGCCGAGGCCGGGCGCCCGGTGGACGGCGCGAAATGGCGCGTGGCGCGCAACATGGTCATCGCCGCGAGCGATGCCGAGGCACGCGCGCGCGCCACGGCGCCGGAGGGCGCGACGCGCTACTACTTCGACTACCTCGGCAGCCTCGCGAAGCGCGCGGGCCTGGCCGGCACCATGACGCCGCGCGAGGACATGGACCCCATGGCCGCGACGCCCGAGGACATGATCGAGGCCTGCGTCATCGCCGGTAGCCCGCGCAGCGTGCTCGACCGCCTGGTGGCGCTGCGCGAGGAAGCCGGCCCCTTCGGCCACCTGCTGATGCCCGGCCTCGACTGGTCCGGCGTGAACGCGGAATGGGAGGCCGAGACGATGCGGCGCCTGGCCGAGGAAGTGATGCCGCGGCTGCGCCAGCATGCCGACGCGACGGCGCGCGCGGCGGAGTGACCCGCCCCCGTTAACCGACGGGTAACCTTCGGCGCGCAGCATGGGACGATGCAGGTCGCAATCTCCGCTTCGGTCCAAGGCATGCAACGCGCGGGGGACCGCATGGACCGCGCCGCCGCGACCATCGCGGCGCCCACGCCGGCGACGGCGCGCGGCAGCGATCCCTCCCCCGCCCCGCCGACCGGCAATGAAGGCCTGACCGCGGCGCAGGCGAGCGGGGAGATGGAGCGCGCGATGGTCGACGCCATCGTCGCCCGCCGCGCCTATGAGGCGAACGCGAAGGCGCTGCGCATCGCCGACGAAGCGCAGCGCAGCCTTCTCAGCCGCGGCGCCTGAGCACCAGCGTCGTCCACGGCCCGACATCGATCCGGCGTTCGAGCACCAGCCCCTGCCGCCGGTGCGCGGCCAGCACCATCCGCGCCTGCGTCCCGAGCAGCCCCGCCAGGATCGCCGTCCCACCCGGCGCGAGATGCAACGCCAACTCCCGTGCCATGGCGCAGAGCGGCCGGGCGAGGATGTTCGCGAAGATGAGGTCGTAGCGCACGCCCTTCATGGCGCGTGGCTTCCAGCCATCGGCGAGGATGCTGCGCATCCGCCGCGGCCCCAGCCCGTTCATCCGCGCATTCTGGTCGCACACGCGCACCGACCAGGGCTCGATGTCGGTGGCGAGCACGCGGCACGGGCCGGACTTCGCCGCGGCCATCGCCAGGATGCCCGACCCGCTGCCGAGGTCGCACACCGAACGCGGCCGCCGATGCGCCACGCGCTCGAAGGCCATCAGGCAGCCCTGGGTCGAGGCGTGCTCGCCCGAGCCGAAGGCGAGCCCCGCATCCAGCTTCAGTACGATGCGCCCATGCGTCACGTCATCGGGCACATGCGTCGGCCGGATCAGGAAGCGGCGGCCGACCGGCATCTCCGGGAAGGCCTGCACGGTGCGCGCGAGCCAGCCTTCCGCTTCCACCGGCGCCACCTGCACCGCGGGCGGGTCGATGCCCGCGACCATGGCGGCCAGGGCGAGCGCGGCCTCGAGCTCCGCCTCGTTGGCGCCGGCTTCCCGCACGCCTTCGACGCGCCAGGTGTCCGTCGGCTCGTCGCGGAAATAGGCGACGGTGGTGCAGACCTGCTCGAGCGCCGCCTCGAAGACCGGCACGGCGTGTTCCGGCAGGCCGTCGATGACCAGCGCCTCCAGCGGTTCCGCCCGGCGGCGGGAGAGCGCGCCGGGCGCATCGGGACCGGATGGCCGCATCACGCCTTCTCCACGAAACTGTCGAGCAGCCGCTTCTGCCCCGCCTTCTCGAAATCGATGTCGAGGCGGTTCTCCTCGATCGCGGTGATCCGGCCATAGCCGAATTTCTGGTGGAAGATGCGTTCCCCCACCTGGAAGGCGCCTTCCTTGGGCGGACGTTCCTTCACTTCCCAGGCACCGGCCTCGATCGTCCGGCGCGGGCGCTGGGCGAACAGCCCGCCGCCGGCGAAGACCGAATGGCTGCGCGCTTCCCGCTGCGCGCCGCCTTCGGCCACGACCTCGTTCGCCGGCAGTTCATCGAGGAAGCGCGACGGAATGGACGACGTCCAGTTGCCGTAGATGCGCCGGTTCGCCGCGTGGCTGATGACGGCCACGCGCCGCGCGCGCGTGATGCCGACATAGGCCAGCCGTCGTTCTTCCTCGAGCGCCTTCTCCCCGCCCTCATCGAGGCTGCGCTGGGACGGGAACAACCCTTCCTCCCAGCCGGGCAGGAACACCATGTCGAATTCCAGCCCCTTGGCCGCGTGCAGCGTCATCAGCGAGCAGCGCTCGCCCTCCGCCGCCTCGTCATTCTCCATCACCAGCGCGACGTGCTCGAGGAAGCCGGCGAGGCTCTCGAACTCGCCCATCGCACGCACCAGTTCCTTCAGGTTGTCGAGCCGCCCCGGCGCCTCCGGCGACTTGTCCTGCTGCCACATCGCCGCGTAGCCGCTCTCGTCGATCAGCGTCGCGGCCATCACCACATGGCCTTCCACGGGCAGCATGGCGCGCCAGCGCTCGAAGCCCTGCAGCAGCTCGCGCAGCGCCTCCCGCGCCTTGGCCTGCTTGATCGCGCCGGTCTCGAGCGCGCGCGCGGCGGCGAGGCTCAGCGGAATGCCCTCCGCGCGCGCGACCGCGTGCATCTCCCGCATCGCGGTGTCGCCCAGGCCGCGCTTGGGCACGTTCACGATCCGCTCGAAGGCGAGGTCGTCCGCCGGCTGCGCCATCACCCGGAAATAGGCGAGCGCGTCGCGGATCTCCTGCCGTTCGTAGAAGCGCGCACCGCCCACCACGCGATAGGGCAGGCCGAGCAGGATCAGCCTTTCCTCGAAGGCGCGCGTCTGGAAGCCGGCGCGCACCAGGATCGCGATCTCCCCCAGCGAGGTCCCCGACCGGCGCGCGGCCTCGATCCGCTCGCCCACCATGCGCGCCTCCTCCTCGCTGTCCCACAGCGAGACGATGCGCACCTTCTCCCCTTCCGCATCCGCGCGCCCGCTGCGCAGCGTCTTGCCCAGCCGCCCGGTGTTCTTCGCGATCAAGCCGGAGGCCGCGGCAAGGATGTGGCGCGTCGAGCGGTAGTTGCTCTCCAGCCGCACGATCTGCGCGCCGGGGAAGTCCTTCTCGAAGCGGAGGATGTTCTCGATCTCGGCACCCCGCCAGGAATAGATCGACTGGTCGTCATCCCCCACGCAGCAGATGTTCCGGTGCTGCTGCGCGAGCAGCCGCAGCCAGTAGTACTGCACCAGGTTCGTGTCCTGGTACTCGTCCACCAGGATGTAGCGGAAGCGGCGGTGATACTCGGCCAGGATGTCGGGCTTGGTGCGCAGCAGCGTCACCACATGCAGCAGCAAATCACCGAAGTCGCAGGCGTTCAGCGCCTTCAACCTGTCCTGATAGGCGGCGTACAACTCCGTCCCGCGGCCATTCGCGTAGTCGGAATCCTCGGCGGGTGTCACCGCCTCGGGCGCCAGGCCGCGATCCTTCCAGCGCTGGATCACGCCCATCATCCCGTTCGGCGGCCAGCGCTTGGTGTCGATGTTCGCCGCTTCCATCACCTGCTTGAGCAGCCGCGCCTGGTCGTCGGTGTCGAGGATGGTGAAGTTGGAGGTGAGGCCGATCTCCTCCGCATGCCGGCGCAGCATCCGCGCGGCCAGCGCGTGGAAGGTGCCGAGCCACAGGCCTTCCGCCGGCTGGCCGAGGATGGCGGCGACACGTTCCCGCATCTCCCGCGCCGCCTTGTTGGTGAAGGTCACGGCCAGCACCTGCGACGGGAAGGCCTTCCCCTGCAGCAGGATGTGGGCGAAGCGCGTGGTCAGCACGCGCGTCTTGCCGGTGCCCGCGCCGGCGAGCACCAGCAGCGGGCCGTCCACGGCTTCCACCGCGGCGCGCTGCTCGGGGTTCAGGCGGTCCAGATAGTCGGTCATCGGATCAAGGTCGGGGGAGGGGAACCTCCCCCGAACCCCCTCCCTTCCTTGTCTTCGGGCATGGGTCGCAAGTGTCGCATCCGCGCTGGCTTGCCAACGGAAAAAGAAGGAGGGGGCACGGGGGAGTTCACTCCCCCGCCTTCTACTGGCAATTCCCCACCGACCCGGCGGCGCAGACCCTGCGCCCATCCGTCCAGCGCGCGCCCCCCAGCATCGCGCCCGACATGTTCGCCCCGGCCAGGTTCGCGCCCGTGAGATCCGCCTCGCTGAGATCGGCGCGGAACAGCGTCGCGCGGCGGAGGTCGGCGCCGGCGAGCGTCGCCCCGCGCATGATCGCGCGGGTGAAGTCCACCGAGCGGAGATTGGCGCGCGACAGGTCCGCCCCCGTCAGGTCGGCCGAGACGAAGCGCGCCTCGATCGCATCGGCCTCGATCAGCTTCGCCCCGGTCAGGACGGCGCGCTGGAAGGAGGCATCGCGCAGATGCGCCCGCGTCAGGTCCGCATCGGCGAGTTCCGCCTGGTCGAGCAGGCAGCGCCGCCATTCCACCGCGGGCGCGGGGGGGTCGGTGCAGCCGGCAAGGACCGGGGTTGCGGTGAGGACCAGCCCCGCGAGGAGCATGAGGAGCGAGGATGGCGTGTGCACGTGGGGGGATATAGAACCGCGGTGCCATCCCTCCAACCGCCGGTCCCGCCGCCCTGTCGCCTTTGCGATTCCTGGAATGGTCCGCCCGACAGGGCGGCGCGCTGCTCGCGGGCGGCATCTTCGTGGGGCTTTTCGTCCCGCCGCTCGCCGCGCTGTTCCGGGACGTGGTGACCATCACCGTCGCGGGGCTGATGACGCTGGTGCTGCTGCGCGTGGACCTCGCGCAGGTCGTCGCCTATCTGCGGCGGCCGGTGCTGGTCGCGGCCCTTTCGGCCTGGCTGCTGCTGGTGCTGCCGGTGGTGACCTATGCGGTCGCGATGGCGGCGGGGCTGGATGGGCCGCTCGGCGCGGCGCTGGTGATCAGCGCCATGGGCTGCGCGGCCACATCGTCGCCCGCCTTCGCGCGGCTGGTGGGGCTGGATGGGGAGATCAGCCTGGTCGTGGCCGTCATCACGACGCTGCTGGTGCCCTTCACCGCGCCGCCGCTGGCGCTGGGGCTGATGGGCATCGACCTCGCGATTTCGCTGCAGGGGCTGATGGCGCGGCTGGCGCTGGTGGTGGGGCTGCCGCTGCTGGTGTCCATCGCCATCCGCCGCGTGGTCGCACCCGAGACGCTGGCGCGCTTCGGCCCGGCGGTGGATGGCTCCGTGGTGTGGCTGGTGGTGCTGTACGGCTTCGGCGTGATGGACGGGATGCTGGCGAAGCTGCTGGCCGAACCCGCCTGGGTGATGGGCGGGCTGGCGCTGGCCTTCGCCGGCAATTTCGGGATGAACATCGTGACCGCCTTCGCCTTCATGGCGGCGGGGCAGAGGGTGGCGCTGGCGGGTGGCCTGCTGGCCGGCAACCGGAACATGGCGCTGTTCCTGGCGGTGCTGCCGGCGGCGACGGATGAGCGGATTCTGCTGTTTTTCGCGCTGTGCCAGTTTCCGCTGTTCCTGAGCCCGTTCCTGCTGCGGCCGGTGTATCGGCGGGTCAGGGCGGGGTAGCGGGGCGGCGTCAGAAGACGCGGGTCGCGGAGGTCTCGATGTCGCGGCGCAGCGCCGGGTGCAGGCTGGCTCGCGTCGCGAGGTCGACCGGAACGCCGTCCAGCGCCGCCCGCAGCCTGTCCCGAAGCGCGATCAGGTCGATCAGGTCGAAGCGCTCCGGTTCCGCCTGGTCGATGTAAAGGTCGATGTCCGACGCCGGGCCGGCTTCCCCGCGCGCGGCCGAGCCGAACAGGAACAGGCCGGCGACGCCGGCCGCGCGCAGCGGGGCTTCCTGCGCGCGCAGGCGGGCGAGGAGAGCCGGGGGATCGGGGATGGGCGCGGGCGTGGTCACCGACGAAGGATAGCACGACGCGGCGGGGTGCGTACGTCGCGGCGCACGGCTACCAGCGCCACCGCCGGTCAGTCCAGCCGGGCGAAACGCAGCAGGTCGCGATGCGCCCGGTCGACGATTGAAATGGCTTCGGCCTCGTTGGTCGCGTCGAACCAGAAGGCGGCGGCCATCCGCGCACGAGCGAGCCCCATCCACACAGTGCAGGACCATTCGTTTCCGGCGACGCGCCCCGGCCCGATGGCCCCCGTCTGGCTACGGGGAGAGCAATTCGCGTGAGCCGAGCTTCCAGGGTCGTTGGTCCAACGGCGCGCGAAGGCAATGCGTCGATGCTCCGGTACGGTGCCGTCGTCGTGGCGGACAAGTGTCCGCAGCCTGCCGGCGGCAGCACCATCATAGGTGTCGGATCGGGGTGTCCATTCCTGCACACGGACGGATAAGAGCCGCCTGCAATCCGCATCCTGCATGTGCGGCCAGCAGCGAAACTGGACATCCGCGAACGATCCTGGATCGTCCGCCCGGTCGAGCTTGAACTCGCTCAAACCGGCCTCGCCGATGGGGACATCGTTCCAGGAGAACGGACCAAGATGGACGATTGGAATGTCGAGGACGGGCGAATCCGCCCGCCCGCCAATCCGCGCACGCACCATCCGCGTCGGATCGACCGGCCGGTCGCGCCAGCCATTTTCGATATTGGTGCGCCCTGGTGCGCAGACACCGACGTAGGCGCCGCTTTGCGATGCCTGCGGATGGCTCACCAGCCCAT
This sequence comes from Roseomonas nitratireducens, assembly GCF_017813355.1. Lineage (GTDB taxonomy): Bacteria > Pseudomonadota > Alphaproteobacteria > Acetobacterales > Acetobacteraceae > Neoroseomonas > Neoroseomonas nitratireducens. Next base: position 169,697 of record NZ_JAGIYZ010000005.1, on the reverse strand, counting down.
TCACTTGGATCGTTTCGGCCGGCACCCCGCGCGCGACCAGCAGGTCCCGCACCCGCCGGCCATGGCCCATGGCGATCGCTTCGAGGGCACGGAAGTCGTTGACCGCTTCTTCCCGCGCATAGGTCGGGTAGATGAGCACCCTGCCCGTTCGCCGCGCCAGCATGGCCACTGTGTCCAGTTGGTCTCGCGTCTCGCGGTCGGGGATGCCCCATCGCGTCGGGAGCACGATGCGGAAGCCGCATTCCGATTGCCGCGCCGACGTGACCGCGGCCGCGGTGAGCGCCGCGCTGTCGGGGGCCGGCGTTGTGCAGGCCGCCAAGCCGAGCAGGGCGAAAGCGGTGGCGGGCCGCAGCACGCGCCGGATCATGGCCCTGATGGTGTCCCGTTTCGCATCGCCGCCAGGATCGCCGACCTCATCCGGCCGCGTCCACCGCATCCGCACGGCGCCAAAGTATCGGTTTCCAAAGGCCTTTCGGCCTTTGGCGGGGAGGCCCGGAGGGGCGGCGCCCCTCCGGGATGCCGCACCAATATAGGAAAATAAACTTGCCCTGACCTCTCCCGCCGGGCTAGGCTGCGACCCAGCAGGAGGTCCCCGGCCGATGCGCCCATGCGCCCGCCAGAGCCCGCCCCGATGCGCCCGCGAGTCCCTCGCCGGCGGCCCCGCCGCCATGCCTGCCGCCAATTTGTCCGAAACCGCCCCGCGCAGCCGTCCGGCGAATTTGTCCGAAACCGGCCGACGCCCCGGCGCTCGGAATTTGTCCGAAACGCGCATGTCGCGAGGACCGGCGTCCCAGGACATCAGTCCCAGGACACCCACCCCGCCCAATATGTCCGAAACCGGCGGGCGCGGAACCCGCCCCGCCTCAGCCCGCCGCCTTCGGCCGCGCGCCCAGGATATGGGCGATGGCGTAGGTCAGGTCCGGCCGGTTCAGCGTGTAGAAGTGGAATTCGTCCACCCCGTTCGCCTGCAGCAGCCGCACCTGTTCGGCCGCGACCACGGCCGCGACCATGCGGCGCGTCTCCACATCCTCCTCCAGCCCCTCGAACAGCTTGCCCATCCAGGCGGGGACGGAGGCGCCGCACATGGCCGAGAACTTCACCACCTGCTGGAAGTTCGACACCGGCAGGATGCCGGGGACGATGGGGACGGTGATGCCCTTGGCCAGGCAGCGGTCGAGGAAGCGGAGGTAGGTCTCCGTGTCGAAGAAGTACTGGGTGATCGCCCGGTTCGCCCCAGCGTCGATCTTCCGCTTGAGGAAATCCAGGTCGGAATCGGCCGAGAGCGCGGCCGGGTGGGTCTCGGGATAGGCGCCGACGCTGATGTCGAAATCGCCGATCCGCTTCAGCCCGCGCACCAGGTCCTCCGCCTGGGCGTAGCCGCCCGGATGAGGGGTGTACTGGCTGGCGCCGGCCGGCGGGTCCCCGCGCAGGGCGACGATGTGCCGCACCCCGGCATCCCAGTAGCGGCGGGCGACGGCGTCCACTTCCTCCCGCGTCGCGGCGACGCAGGTCAGGTGCGCGGCGGGCGTCAGCGAGGTGTCGGACACCAGCCGGGAGACGGTCGCATGCGTGCGTTCCTGGGTGGACCCGCCCGCGCCGTAGGTGACGGACACGAAGCGCGGGGCCAGGGGCTCGAGCCGCCGGATGCAGGCCCAGAGCTGTTCCTCGAGCTTGTCGTTCTTGGGCGGGAAGAATTCGAAGGACAGGCGCGGCGGCGGCATCTCGGCGGGCGCCGGCAGGGCCGAGACCCGCGGCCCGGTCAGCCAGCGGGCCAGCGTGCCGGTGGTGGTGTGGTTCATCGCGCGCAATTCCCGTTCGCTCGCGCCGGTTCGGGCGCGGCGGCGTCTGTCGCCTGTCCGGGCCGCGCTGGCAAGGTTTCGTCACAGGTCGGAACGCAACGATTCATCGCGAGCCAACCGTCTCCCGTTAGAGTGGTCCGCGTGATTCGCGAAACAACCCCGGGCAACAGAACGGTTCCACCCTTGCGCGAGACGTTGTATGGCGCGGCAATGCCGCCTGTCCGAACCGGCCTGCTGCGCGCGACCGCGCTCGCCGCCGCCCTCCTTGCCGCCGCCTGCGCCACGCGTCCGCCCGCCGACGATCCGGAGGGCCTGGCCGAGTACCGCGAGGCCAACGACCCCTTCGAGCCCGCCAACCGCGCCCTGTTCGAGGTGCATGAGGTGGCGGACCGATTCGTGCTGCAGCCGGTCGCCGAGGCCTATCGCGACGTCCTGCCCCAGCCGGTGCGCAACGGCATCCGCAACCTGCTGGGCAACCTGCGCGCGCCGGTCATCCTGGCCAACGACCTGATGCAGGGGAACATCAGCCGGGCGCGGATCACGCTCGGGCGGTTCATGGTCAATTCCACGCTAGGCCTGGGCGGGTTGCTCGACGTGTCCCGCGAATGGGGCGTTCCCGGGCATTCCGAGGATTTCGGCCAAACCCTGGCGGTCTGGGGCCTGGGCGAGGGCTTCTACATGTTCGTCCCGCTGCTCGGGCCTTCCTCCCCGCGCGACCTCGCCGGCCAGGGTGTGGATATCGCGCTCAACCCGCTGACCTGGCTGGGCCAGGGCGCGGCGGTCGATGCCGCCGGCTGGACCCGGCTGGGCCTGACCGTGGTCGACACGCGCGAGGCGCTGCTCGAGCCGATCGACCAGCTGCGGGCGAGTTCGCTCGACCCCTATTCCACCCTCCGCTCGGCCTATCGCCAGCGCCGGGCCTTCGAGATCCAGAACCGCGAGGACCAGGGACGCGCCGTCGCGCCCGCCGGCGTGACCGGCTTCGGCCAGGGCGTCACCCAGCCCGCCCCGCCGGAGACGCGCCCATGACTTCGAATCGCCCAACTCGGCCCCATATTCGCGGCATGGACCGCAGGACCTTCCTCCCCCTCCCCTTCCTCGCCGCCGGGCTGGCGGCCCTGCCACGCGGCGCGCGGGCCGAGGTCGACCTCAACCGCGCGACCGCCTTCATCCAGCAGGCGGGCAACGAGCTGGTCGCCGCGATCAACGACCCGCGGCTCGACCTGACCGCGCGGCGCGACCGGGTCGGCGTGATCCTGCGCCGGACGATCGACATCGAGGGCACCGGCCGCTTCATCCTCGGCCGCTATGTGCGCCAGGCGAACCCGGCCGAGCTGGCCGAGTACAATCGGCTGTTCGACGACATCATCGTGCGCAACCTCTCCGCCCGCTTCGGGGAATACCGGGGGGTGAAGTTCTCGCTCGGCCGCAGCCAGCAGCGGACGGAGGAGGACGCGCTGGTGAACACCATCATCGAGCGGCCGAACACGCCGGCCTTCTCGCTCGACTGGCGGGTGAGCGAGGTCGGCGGCCAGCCCAAGGTGGTGGACGTGATCGCCGAGGGCACGTCGCTGCGGCTGACGACGCGCAGCGAGTATTCGGCGGTGATCCAGCGCAATGGCGGGCGCGTGGCCTCGCTGCTGGAGGCGATGCGCAACCAGATCGCGCAGCTCGCGGCGCGGGAAGGGCGCGGCTGACGCGGAGTCTTGACGAGAATCAAGGCGGCTCGCGCTTTCGCGCGTAAGCTGGCCGAAGATCCGTGAAAGGGTTCCGCCCATGGCCGACCAGACTCCCAGCCTCAGCCTCAAGGACCTGTTCGCGGCGAAGGCCGCGGCCGTCGCGCGCCGCCGGGCCGAGGCCGAGGAAGTCGAGGCGCAGAAGAAGGCCGAGCTCTCCGCCTTCTCCGAGCGCGTGCAGACCTACCAGATCACCGACGAGGACCGGGAACGGGCGCTGAACCGCATCCGCCGCGCCTTCGAGGCCGGCGAGCGGGAACTGATGCTGGTGAAGTTCCCCTCCGTGCTCTGCGAGGATGGCGGGCGGCGCATCAACAACCACCTCGATGGATGGCAGGACACGCTGCCGGGCGTGATGCACAAGATCTACGAGTGGTGGGAACGCGAACTCGCCCCGGGCGGCTTCACCTTCTCCGCCCGCGTGATCGACTTCCCCGGCGGGATGCCGGGCGATGTCGGCATCTTCATCGGCTGGCCGCAGACGCTGGACTGAGCCCCGGCGCCGGGCTCAGCCGCGGCTCTCGAACATCAGCATCCGGTGGCCCTGGTGGCGGAACTCGCCGGCCGGGGCCATGCCGATGTCGGTCAGCACGGCGCGGGACGCCTCGTTCTCCTCCCGCGCCACGGCGATGATGCGGGCAAGCCCGGCGCGGTGGCCGAAGCCGAGCGCGGCGCGCGCCGCCTCCCGCGCATATCCCTTGCCGCGGCATTCGGGCCACAACGCGTAGCGCAGCGCGACGCCGCGCCCGTCCGGCCGTTCCATGAAGCCGCAGATGCCGAGGAAGTCGCCGCTCGCGCGCTCGAACACGCACCAGGTGCCGTAGCCGCGCACCTCCCAGAAGTCGATGTCGTCCTCCAGCTCCTCCCGCGCGCGCTCGGCGCTGCGCACGCCGTGCAGCATCCAGCCGAAGACGCGCTCGTCACCCTTCAGCCGGATGAGGTCCGCGAGGTTCTCGCGCCCCGGGGGGATGAGCATCAGCCGCTCGGTCGTCAGCAGGCGCGGTGAGCGCAGGGCGGCCAGCGTCATGGCGCGTGAGGGAAGGTCAGGGGAGGGGAACCTCCCCCGAACCCCCTCCCTTTTCTGTCTTTGGGCATGGGTCGCGGCAGTCGCGCCCGGACTGTCTTGGTGACGGGCAAAGAAAGGAGGGGGTCCGGGGGAGTTACCTCCCCCGGTTCCTTTCCGCGCGCCCTCACCGCGCCAGCGGCTTGTACTTGATGCGGTGCGGGTCGGTCGCGTGCTCCCCGAGTCGACGTCGCTTGTCCTCTTCGTAGGCCTCGAAGTTCCCCTCGAACCACTCGACGTGGCTGTCGCCCTCGAAGGCGAGGATGTGGGTGGCGAGGCGGTCGAGGAAGAAGCGGTCGTGCGAGATGATGACCGCGCAGCCGGCGAATTCCATGAGCGCGTTTTCCAGCGCGCGCAGGGTTTCCACGTCGAGGTCGTTGGTCGGTTCGTCGAGCAGGAGCACGTTGTGCTCCTTCTTCAGCATCTTCGCGAGGTGGACGCGGTTGCGCTCGCCGCCCGAGAGCGAGCCCACGCGCTTCTGCTGGTCCCCGCCGCGAAAGTTGAAGGCAGCGCAATAGGCGCGGGAGGCGACGCTGCGCTTGCCGATGGTGATGATGTCGTCGCCGCCGGAGATCTCCTGCCAGACGGACTTGTTGTCATCCAGGCTGTCGCGGCTCTGGTCCACGTAGCCGAGCTGCACGCTCTCGCCCACCACCAGCGTGCCGGCGTCGGGCGTCTCCCGGCCCATGATCATCTTGAACAGCGTCGTCTTGCCCGCGCCGTTCGGCCCGATCACGCCGACGATGCCGCCCGGCGGCAGCTTGAAGGACAGGTTGTCGATCAGCAGCCGGTCGCCGAAGCCCTTGGACAGGTTCTCGGCCACGATGACGGTGTTACCCAGGCGCGGGGCCGGCGGGATGGCGATCTCGGTCGGATCCGGCGCCTTGTCCTGCGACTTGCGCAGCAGGTCCTCATAGGCCGCGATGCGCGCCTTGGACTTGGCCTGGCGGGCCGAAGGGCTGCGCCCGATCCAGTCCCGCTCCTCGGCCAGCTGCCGCTGCCGCGCGCTCTCCTCCCGCTCCTCCTGCGCCATGCGCTTGCGCTTCTGCTCGAGGTAGGTGGAGTAGTTGCCCTCGTACGGGATGCCCCGGCCGCGATCGACCTCGAGGATCCAGGAGGTGACGTTGTCGAGGAAGTAGCGGTCGTGGGTGACGATCAGCACCGTGCCCGTATAGGCCTTCAGCGTCTGCTCCAGCCACGAGACGGATTCCGCGTCGAGGTGGTTGGTCGGTTCGTCGAGCAGCAGCATGTCCGGCTTTTCCAGCAGCAGCCGGCAAAGTGCGACGCGCCGGCGCTCGCCGCCCGACAGGCTGGTCACCGCGGCATCCGGCGGCGGGCAGCGCAGCGCGTCCAGCGCGATCTCGACCTGGCGGTCGATCTCCCAGCCATTGGCGGCGTCGATCTTCTCCTGCAGCTCGGCCTGCTCGGCGAGCAGCGTGTTCATCTCGTCTTCCGACATCTCCTCGGCGAACTTCTCGGAGATCTCGTTGAAGCGCGCCATCTGCGCGTTCAGCTCGGCGAAGGCGAGGCGGACATTCTCGCCGACCGTCAGGTCGGGATCGAGGTGCGGCTCCTGCGACAGGTAGCCCACGCGCACGCCCTCGGCGGCCCAGGCCTCGCCGCCGAATTCCTTGTCCTGGCCAGCCATGATGCGCATCAGCGTGGACTTGCCGGCGCCGTTCGGGCCGAGCACGCCGATCTTCACCCCGGGCAGGAAGGACAGGGTGATGCCCTTGAAGACCTCTCGCCCGCCTGGATAGGCCTTGGTGAGATCCTTCATCACATAGACGTACTGGTAGGCGGCCATGGCGCGGTCAACCTGCGGTTTCTGAGGGTTGGCGCGGTTCTACAGGCCGGGCCGGGCGGCGCCAAGGCGCGGCGGCGAAGATGGGCCCGGCAGGACTCGAACCTGCAACCAAACCGTTATGAGCGGTCCGCTCTGACCATTGAGCTACAGGCCCATGATGGGCCCCTGATTGCCTTCAGCCGCGCAGGAAATCAAACGCCGCCAGCGCATGGACGCGCATCACGGCCTCGAGTTCCGCGATCTCCGCCCATTCGTCGGCGCCGCCCATGTTGTGGGGCGTCGGGCCATAGACGACGGTCGGCAGGCCGGCCATGCGGAACCAGCGGGCGTCGGAGCCGCCGACGCGCATGTTCACCGCGACGGTCCCGCCCAGCACCTCCTCCGCCGCGCGGTGCGCCAGGCGCACGATGGGCGCGTCGGGGTCGGTGTGGTTCGGCGCGAAGCGGCGCAGCACGCGCCAGGAGATGCCCGGCAGCCAGTCCAGCCCGGCATGCAGCGCCGCTTCCGCCGCCTCGCAGGTCACGCCCACGGGCAGGCGGATGTCGCAGGCGGCGCGCGCGGTCGCGGGCACCAGGTTGGGCGCGGTGCCGCCCTCGACCCGGCCGATGTTGACGGTGACGCGGCCGAGCACCTCCGCCTCCCCCGCGCCGGCGAGCGGCTCGCTGATCGGCTTGGCGTCGGCGATGGCGGCGATCACGGCCGGCGGGGCGGCGACCGGCAGGTCCACCAGGCGGGAGACGGCGTCGAGGGCCGCGCGCAGCCGGTCGATCGCGTTCTCCCCCAGATGCACATGCGCGCCATGGGCGGCGCGGCCGGCGGCCTCGACCTCGATCCAGAGGAAGCCCTTCTCCCCGAAGCGCAGCACGCGCGGGCTGCCGGCGTCGCCGATGATGACCGCGCCCGCCTGCGGCAGCCCCGGGACATGGTCGAGCAGCCACTTGGTGCCGAGCGGGCCCATGCTTTCCTCGTCCCCGGCCAGCGTCAGGATCGCCTCCCCCCGCCAGGCGGCGCGGTGCTCGGCGAGCAGGGCGAAGGCGAGGATGGAGGCGGCGATGCCCCCCTTCATGTCGGCCGCGCCGCGGCCGTACAGGCGCCCGTCCCGGACCTCCCCCCGCAGCGGATCGACGGTCCAGGGCAGCGCCTCGTTCACCGGATAGGTGTCCAGATGGCCGTTGAAGGCGAGGATCCGCCCCGGCCCGGCGCCGGCGATCCGGGCGACGACATTGGTCACCTCGGGGGAGGTCGCGTGCAGGCTGACCTCCGCGTCGGGCGCGAGGGTGCGGAGGATGACGGCCGCTTCCTCGGCCGCTGCGCGCACATCGCCCGGCGGGTTGGGGGATGGCACGGCCATCAGCCGGCGGGTCAGGGCGACGGTCTCGGCCGCGCGGGCATGGGCGGCGGCGGCGAAGGTGATGCGGGCGGGATCCATGGGGGGAACCTGTGCGCGGGCGGCACGGCGCGCAAGCCCATGCCTTCCGCCCGTCCGGGCGCTCTGCTACAGGCGCGCGCCTTCCTGCAGCCGGAGCGAGACCCCATGCGTATCGACGCCATCCCGATCGGCAAGGACCCGCCGAACGACGTCAACGTCATCATCGAGGTCCCGATCGGCGGCGAGCCCATCAAGTACGAGATGGACAAGGCGGCCGGCACGCTCTTCGTGGACCGCTTCCTGCACACGCCGATGCGCTATCCGGGCAATTACGGCTTCGTGCCGCACACGCTGTCCGAAGATGGCGACCCGATCGACGTGCTGGTGGCCAATACCCGCCCCATCGTGCCGGGCGCCGTCATTCGCGTCCGCCCGGTCGGCGTGATGAAAATGGAAGACGACGGCGGCGGGGATGAGAAGATCATCGCCGTCCCGGTGCCGAAACTGACCCTGCGCTACCAGCACGTCCATGAATACACGGACCTGCCCAGGATCACGATCGAGCAGATCCAGCACTTCTTCGAGCACTACAAGGACCTCGAACCCGGCAAGTGGGTGAAGTTCATCGGCTGGGGCAGCGCGGAGGAAGCGCGCCGGCTCATCACCGAGGCGATCGAGCGAGCCAAGGCCGCCTGACGTCTGGCGCGGGGGGCGCCGCCCGCCCCCCCGCGCCCTGCCCTGCCGCGGGCGCCCCGTTGCGCCCCCCGCCATTCCCCCGCCACTATGCGCCGCCCGCCCCAAGGCGGGCGTCATGCGGCCAGGAGACCGCGTCATTTTGGGGGAGTCCGTAAGTTGCTGACCGTCTGGTTGATCATCGTGATCGCGCTCGGGGCGTTGTCCATCGCCTACGGCGTCATCACCGCGAAGGACGTGCTGTCGCGCGATCCTGGCAATGAGCGCATGCAGGAGATCGCCAAGGCGATCCAGGAAGGTGCCAACGCCTACCTCAAGCGCCAGTACACCACCATCGCCATCGTCGGCGCGGTGCTGTTCGTGCTGGTGGCCTGGCGGCTCGGCCTCGCGGTCGCGATCGGCTTCCTGCTCGGCGCGGTGCTGTCGGGCGCGGCGGGCTTCATCGGCATGAACGTATCGGTCCGCGCCAACCTGCGCACGGCGCAGGCGGCGATCGGCTCGCTCGCGGGCGGGCTCGACGTCGCGTTCAAGTCCGGCGCGATCACGGGCATGCTGGTCGCCGGCGGCGCGCTGCTCGGCGTCGCGGTCTACTTCTTCCTGCTGGTCGTGATCGGCGGGCTCGATCCCAATGCCCGCACGGTGATCGACGCGCTGGTGGCGCTGGGCTTCGGCGCCTCGCTGATCTCGATCTTCGCCCGTCTCGGCGGCGGCATCTTCACCAAGGGTGCGGATGTGGGCGGCGACATGGTCGGCAAGGTGGAAGCCGGCATCCCCGAGGACGACCCACGCAACCCCGCCACCATCGCCGACAACGTGGGCGACAATGTCGGCGACTGCGCCGGCATGGCGGCCGACCTGTTCGAGACCTATGCCGTGACCATGGTCGCGACCATGGTGCTCGCCGCGATCGCGTTTGCCGGGACGGACTACCTCAAGGCGGGGATGATCTTCCCGCTGGCGATCGGCGCGGTCTGCGTCGTGACGTCCATCGCGGGCACCTATTTCGTGAAGCTGCCGGCGAACAACAACATCATGGGGGCGATGTACCGCGGCTTCGCGGTCACGGGCGTGCTGTCTCTGATCGCGCTGCTGCCGCTGTCCTACATCATCTTCGGCTTCGGCACGGCGACGGCGGCCGGCGCGTCCTTCGGCGCCTTCTCGCTGTTCCTGTGCGGCGTGGTGGGCCTCGCGGTCACCGGGCTGATCATCTGGATCACCGAGTACTACACGGGCACGAACTTCCGCCCCGTGAAGGCGATCGCGGAATCCTCGGTGACGGGCCACGGCACGAACGTGATCCGCGGCCTGGCCGTGTCGATGGAATCGACGGCGCTGCCCGCGCTGGTGATCATCTTCGGCGTGCTGATCGCCTATGGCCTCGCGGGGCTGTACGGCATCGCCATCGCGGTGACGACGATGCTGGCGCTGGCCGGCATGGTGGTCGCGCTCGATGCCTTCGGCCCGGTCACGGACAATGCCGGCGGCATCGCCGAGATGGCCGGCCTACCCAAGGAGATCCGGCAGACGACCGATGCACTGGATGCCGTGGGCAACACCACCAAGGCGGTGACGAAGGGCTACGCGATCGGCTCGGCGGCCCTGGGTGCCGTTGTGCTGTTCGCCGCCTATACGCAGGACCTGGCGTATTTCGCGGCGAACGCGACGCAGTACCCCTACTTCCAGGGCATGGGCGCGCTGACCTTCTCCCTGTCCAACCCCTATGTCGTCGTCGGCCTGCTGTTCGGCGGCATGCTGCCCTACCTGTTCGGCGGCATGGCGATGACGGCGGTCGGCCGCGCGGCGATGAGCGTGGTCGAGGAGGTCCGGCGCCAGTTCAAGGAAAAGCCGGGCATCATGCAGGGCACCGAGAAGCCGGATTACGGCCGCGCGGTGGACATGCTGACCAAGGCGGCGATCAAGGAGATGATCATCCCCTCGCTGCTGCCGGTGCTTTCGCCGCTGGTGGTCTATTTCGGCATCCTCGCGATCGGCGGGAAGGCCGCGGCCTTCGAGGCGCTGGGCGCGATGCTGCTGGGCGTGATCGTCACGGGCTTCTTCGTCGCGGTCTCCATGACCACCGGTGGTGGCGCCTGGGACAACGCCAAGAAGTACATCGAGGACGGCCACCATGGCGGCAAGGGCTCCGACGCGCACAAGGCGGCGGTGACCGGTGACACCGTCGGCGACCCGTACAAGGACACGGCCGGCCCGGCCGTGAACCCGATGATCAAGATCACCAACATCGTGGCGCTGCTGCTGCTCGCGATGCTGGCGCACTCGTAGCCTGCCTCAGGCGCCGGCGCCCGCATCCGCGGGCTTGGCTTTCGCGCCGTGCACTGGTGCGCCGGCGACCGGGGTCAGGTTGGGCGCGGTCGTCCCTTGCGCTCCCGGCCCGAGGCAGAGCCTCGGGCCGCCCGTGCGGGAGGCGGTCGACGAATGAATGGGGCCGGTGGAGCGATCCGCCGGCCCTTTTCGCGTCTTCGGGGTTGCACCGCGGCCGCCGCGGGCCTTGATTGGACCCATGCTGCGGCTGCTCGCCCTGATCCTCGCGCTCGCCACCGCCGCCCCTCCGGCGCGGGCGCTCGAATCCGCGCCCGTCACTTCGCCCCGCGCGACCGTCACCATCGTCGCCGACCGGGGGGCCATCACCCCGGGCGAGCCCTTCCGCTTGGCACTACGCCAACGCCTCGCCCCCGGCTGGCACACCTACTGGATCAATCCCGGCGATGCCGGCCAGGCGCCGGAGGTGACCCTCGCCCTGCCGGAAGGTGCCGCCGCCGCGCCCATGCGCTTCCCCGCGCCGCAGCGCATCCCCTTCGGCCCGCTGGTGAATTTCGGCTATGAGGGCGAGCCCGTCTTCATCATCCCCGTCACGCCCCCGGCCAGCCTGCGCCCGGGCGAGACCTTCACCGTCACGGCGGACGCCACCTGGCTCGTCTGCGAAAGCGTCTGCATTCCGGAGGAAGGGTCCTTCCGCCTCGACATCCCGGTCGAGGCGACGGCGCGGCCGGCCAACACCATGCTGTTCGCCGCGGCCGAGGCGGCCGAGGCGCGCCCGGGGCCCTTCGCCGTGCGCCTGGGCTTCGACGGGCCGCGCGGGGCGATCGAGGTCTCGGGCCCCGGCATCGCCCCCGGCGCGGTGCGGGACGCCTTCTTCTTCCCGGTCGAGCAGGGCGTGGTCGAGAACGCCGCGCCGCAGGTGCTCCGGCTGCGCGACGGGGCGCTGACGCTGACGCTTGCCCGCGGCCCGGCGCCGGCGCTGCCGGCGCGGGTGGAGGGCGTGCTCGCCATCACCGACGCCGCGGGGCTGCGCGGGGCCTACCTCGTCTCGGCCGAACCCGGCCCGGCGCCGGCCACGGGGGGCGGGCTGCCGCTGTGGCAGGCTGCGGTCTTCGCGCTGCTCGGCGGGCTGATCCTCAACCTGATGCCCTGCGTCTTCCCCATCCTCGCCATGAAGGCGGTCTCGCTCGCGCGGCTGTCCGGCGCGGCGCAGGGGGCCGTGCGGGCGCATGCGGCGTCCTACACGGCGGGGGTCGTGCTCTCCTTCCTCGCGCTCGGCGGGCTGCTGGTCGGGCTGCGGGCGGCGGGCGGGATCGCGGGCTGGGGCTTCCAGTTCACCTCCCCGGCCTTCGTCGCCGGCATGGCCTGGCTGATGCTCGCCGTCGGGCTGAACCTGTCGGGCGTCTTCGCCATGGGCGGGCCGGTCTCGGCGGGCGGGTCGCTCGCGGCGAAGGGGGGCCATGCGGGATCCTTCTTCACCGGCGCGCTGGCCGTGCTGGTGGCCACCCCCTGCACCGCGCCCTTCATGGCCGCGGCGATCGGCGCCGCGCTGGCGATGGGAACGATCGAGGCGCTTGCGGTCTTCGCCGCGCTCGGCCTGGGAATGGCGCTGCCCTACGCGCTGCTCGGCGTGGCACCCGGGCTGGCGCGGCTGCTGCCGCGGCCGGGCGCCTGGATGGACCGGCTGAAGCAGGGCCTCGCCTTCCCGATGTATGGCGCGGCCGCCTGGCTCGTGTGGGTGCTGGCGGAACAGGCCGGGCCCTCGGCGGTGCTGATGGTGCTGGTGGGCGGCGTGCTGATCGGCTTCGGCGCCTGGGCCTGGGGGATCGCGCAGGGCTCGGGCGGGCGGCTCGGCCGGCTGGCCGGCGCCGCGGCGCTGGTCGCGGCCCTCGCCCTGCTGCCGCTGGTCCAGGGCGCGACGCCGGCCGTCGCGCGCGGTGCGGAAGCGGGCCATGAACCATGGTCGGAAGGCCGCGTCGCCGCGCTGCGCGCCGAAGGGCGCCCGGTCTTCGTCAACCTGACCGCCGCCTGGTGCATCACCTGCAAGGTGAACGAGCGCATGGCGCTGGCGACGGATGGCGTGCAGCGCGCCTTCGCCGACCGCAACATCGCCTACCTGGTGGGCGACTGGACGCGCGGCGACCCGGCGATCAGCGCCCTGCTGCGCGCGCATCAGCGGGACGGCGTGCCGCTGTACCTGTTCTACCCCGCGGGCGGCGGCGCGCCGGCCGTGCTGCCGCAGATCCTGACCGAGGGGATCGTGCTGCAGGCGATCGCGGCCGGCCGCGAGGCGACCTGAGCAGCCCGACGATCACCCGCCGCGCCAGGGGCGCCGGCGCCTTGCCGTTCGCCTCGCTGGATCGGGCGCTGTCCGCCAGGACCGGCGGTCGCCGCATCGCCCGTGACGGCCGGGGCGGGGATGGCGACCACCCCGCCGTTACCACCAGATGTCGTGGATGGCGACCACCAGCTCCTGCTGCTGCCCGTCGTCGATGGTGAGTTCGTAGATCGCATCCGACCTCGCCAGCGCGGCCGGATCATCCATCGCGAGGCTGAAGAATGGCGTCGCGAGATCCTTGGGCAGGCCGAAGGCCTCGAACAGCAGAGCGCCGCCTTCACCCAGCAGCATGCCCGCGCCATCGCCCTCGACGCCGTCGAGCCGGTCGAGGAGCTTGCCCAGCTCGGCGACCTTGCCGTTCATCATGCCTTCGATCACCGCGCCCACGGCCTTGCCGAAATTGGCCGGGTCCAGCGCGATGGCGCCGACATCGGTGGTGCCGAGCAGGTCGGCCAGGATCGACTTCAGCAGCGCGCCGTCGTCGATCGGATCGCCGGACGACGCGTCCGGGTCGGAGAATTCCTTGGGCGACCCGTCCGGATTGTGCGTGTCCTCCCACTTCGTGAGGCCCTTCTTCGGCTCCGCGGGCGCCGCGCCCTTGTCGCCGGCGGTGTCGAGGCCGCCGAGATGCTCCGCCGCCTTGTAGACGGCGTAGACGATGGCGACGGCGACGAGAAAGATGATGATGCCGTTCTGCTGCCCTTCCGGCCCGCCATTGGCGAAGTGCGGCGCCGGCTCCTCCTTCGTCAGCTCGAGCAGGGAATTGTCGGGCGGCGGAACGTCCTCGGTCAGCGCGATGTCCCGGTTCGGATCGACCAGCGTGCCAGGATCGGCGCCGTCCGTCGGGTTCGTCACGCCGGGGGCGCGGCCGTCATTCGTCACCCAGTCGCCGGTCTTGGTCGGGCCGGCCAGGTGCTCGGTCGCCGTCCCTTCGCGGGGGGTGCCGTAGCCGCCGCCGGTCGCTTCGAAGATGGCCCATTCCAGGTCGATGGCCGAGAGATCGATGCCGCCGATCCCGGCCGGGCGCGTCGTGTCTGTGCCGGACATGCTGTCCTCCTCGCCGGGCGGGGGCGGTGCCGCGACATCGCGGCGACCAGCACCCCGGCCTCTGGGAGGAGCATGTCAGGCCGGCATCGATCCCCCTATGAAACGGGTCACCGCGCGAGATGCGGCGGCACGCGCAGCCCCAGCCGAAGCGGCACCGGCCAGACCTCCCGCACCGTGCGCAGCCGCTGGAAGCCGGCTGCGACATAGGCCGGCAGCGCGCGCGGATGGTCGGCGGTGCAGGTGTTGACCGTGACCGCCCCCCGCCCGGCCGCCCAGGCCGCGTCGACCGCGTGGCGGAGGAAGGCATGGCCGATGCCGGTGCCGATCGCCCAGGGCATCAGGCCGAAATAGGCGAGGTTCACCGCCTGCGGGTGCCGCCGGTCGAGCTCGTAGAACCCCGCCGGCTCGCCATCCTTCACCAGCACATGGATCGAGATGGCCGGCAGGGCGAGCAGTGCCGCGAGTTCCGCGTCGCTCGCGGTGCGCCGCATCCACCACAGCCAGGGCTCGCCGACCGTGTCGTACAGGTAGCGGTAGAAGGGGACGGAACAGCGCAGCGCCTGTTCGATGCGCAGCCCGGGCGGCAGGGGGCGCGGCGGGTCGGCGGGCGGCGCCTCCATGCGGAGGAAGGTGACGTCCACCGCCACCTCCTGCACCTGATCAGCGATCGTGGTCGCCATGCCTGCCCCCTCCTGCCGCCGCGCGAGTCTCGCGGCGCGGCGGGCCGCCGGTCAACCTTCATGCAGGGCGCACGAAGGAACGCCCTTCGTGCGCCCTGCATTCGGTGGCTTGTCTGGCGCGCGGCCGCCCCGCCAGCCCCGCGCGCGGTGCCCTTGGCATAAGGCCGAAGGCCTTTTGCCAAGGGACTCAGTTGTCGAGGAAGGAGCGCAGCTTCCGCGACCGGGACGGATGCTTCAGCTTGCGCAGCGCCTTGGCCTCGATCTGGCGGATGCGCTCGCGCGTCACGTTGAACTGCTGGCCCACTTCCTCGAGCGTGTGGTCGGTGTTCATGCCGATGCCGAAGCGCATGCGCAGCACGCGCTCCTCGCGCGGCGTCAGGCTGGCCAGCACGCGCGTCGTCGCCTCGCGCAAATTGGACTGGATCGCGGCATCCAGCGGGATGACCGCGTTCTTGTCCTCGATGAAGTCGCCCAGGTGGCTGTCCTCCTCGTCGCCGATCGGCGTCTCGAGGCTGATCGGCTCCTTGGCGATCTTCAGCACCTTGCGCACCTTCTCGAGCGGCATGCCGAGCTTCTCGGCCAGTTCCTCGGGCTGAGGCTCCCGGCCGATCTCGTGCAACATCTGGCGGCTGGTGCGCACCAGCTTGTTGATCGTCTCGATCATGTGCACGGGGATGCGGATAGTGCGTGCCTGGTCGGCGATGGACCGCGTTATGGCCTGGCGGATCCACCAGGTCGCGTAGGTGCTGAACTTGTAGCCGCGGCGGTACTCGAACTTGTCCACCGCCTTCATCAGGCCGATGTTGCCCTCCTGGATCAGGTCCAGGAACTGCAGGCCGCGGTTCGTGTACTTCTTGGCGATGGAGATCACGAGGCGGAGGTTGGCCTCGATCATCTCCTTCTTCGCCTGGGTCATGTCGCGCTCGCCGCGGCTGACCGTGGCGTAGACGCGCTTGAACTCGGCGATCGGCATGCCCGTCGTGTTCGCGACTTCCGCGATGCGGGAACGGATCTGCTCGACCTCATCGGCGTGCTTCTGCACGAAGGCCTTCCAGCCCTTGGCCGGCAGGGCGCCGACGCGCTCGATCCAGGCCGGGTCGAGCTCCGCGCCGCGCCAATGCGTGAGGAAGTCCTCGCGCTTGACCTTCTGGCTTTCGGCCAGCCGCAGCACCTGGCCCTCGAGCACCGTCAGCTTGCGGTTGAGGCCCTTGAGCTGGTCGACCAGCTCCTCGATGCGGTTGTTGTGGAGGTGCACCTTCTCGACGAGCGAGATCAGCTCGCGGCGCTGCTTCTCGTAGTTCTTCTCGCCGCGACCGACGAGTTCCTCGCCGGAGGTATAGGCCTCCATGCGCTTGTTCGAGAGCTTCGCCAGCTTGCCGTAGAGGCCCTCGATCTGCTCGAAGGTCGCGAGCACCTCGGGCTTCAGCTTCTCCTCGAGCGCGGAGAGCGAGAGGCCCATGCCCTCCCCTTCCTCGCCTTCCTCGAACTCCTCCTCGGCCGCCTCGGCGGCCGGCGCGCCGTCGGGGTTGCCGGCGGTCTGGGTGGCCTCGAGGTCGATCACGTCGCGCAGCAGCATGCGCGGCGGGGTCGCCTTCACCGCCTCATGCCAGCGCAGGATGGCCTGGAAGGTCAGCGGGCTCTCGCAGAGCCCGCCGATCATCATGTCGCGCCCGGCCTCGATGCGCTTGGCGATGGCGATCTCGCCCTCGCGGGAGAGCAGCTCGACGCTGCCCATCTCGCGCAGGTACATCCGGACCGGGTCGTCGGTGCGGCCGAGGGATTCCTCGTCGACGTTGCCGCCGGATTCCTCCTCCTCCCCGTCCTCGGCCTTGGCGGCGGGCTTGGCCACGGCCTCGCCGTCCTCGGTCTCCTCGGCCTCGACCACGTTGATGCCGGCCTCGCTCAGCATCGCCATGGTGTCCTCGATCATTTCCGAGGAGACCTGTTCCGAGGGCAGCACCGCGTTCAGCTCGTCGACGGTGACGTAGCCGCGCTCCTTGCCGCGGGCGATCAGCTTCTTGACGGCGGCGGACTGGGTGTCGAGCAGCAGGCCCTCGACCTGCTCGTCCCGCGTCTCGACCGTCTCAGCCCCTGCCGCCGACTTGCTCGCCATGCCGTATCCGCTCCGTCCAACGGTTTCGGGCATCCGGGGGTGCCGGATGCCCGAGAAAAAGTGCCTCTACCCTATGCGGCGTCGCCGGACGCACCCGCGGCCGCTTCCCCGCGCCGGACGGCGTCGAGCGCCTCCGACAACAGGATGAGCCGGCGTTGCGCGGCGGGATCGTTCGTCTCCGCCAGCATCCGCTGTGCTTCCTGCTGGTCCTCGATCAATTCCGCCTCGCCGCGCAGGCGGAGGAAGAAATGCCAGAAGCCTTCCTCGACCTCCCCGGGCAGGGCCTCGGCCCGCGCCGCGAGGGGCAGGCCGGCCGGCGACAAAGCCCAGGCCACGGCATCTTCCCATCCGCGTTGTTTCAGGTGGGCGATCAGGTCCTCGGAGTCAACCCGTTCGGCCGCGGGATGCCATGCGAGAATCGCGGCCCGAAGCTGCGCGGGGGGGCCATCGGGCAGGTCGAGCAGCCCGAGCGCCTCCTCCACCTGCGTCAGCAGCCAGGGATGGCGGAGGATGACGGCCAGCAGCATCCGCGCGCGCTCGGCCCGGATCGGGGCGGGCAGGATGGCCGGGCGGGGCGGCCGGCGGGCGGGCAGCGGCCGCCCGCCCTGCCCCTGCCTGGTGGCGGCGAAGAAGCGGTCGAGCAGGATGCGCCGGTATTCCGCAGACAGCGCCTTGTCGGCGATGGCCCCCGCCGCGCCGGTCAGCCGGTTGCGCAGCGCCGCGCGCTGTTCGGGCGTGGCCGCCGGGCGGCCCTCGGCGATCAGGCCGAACAGCGACTCCGACAAGGGCCGCGCCGCGTCCAGCACGGCCTGGAAGGCGGCAGCCCCCCCGCGCGCGGTCAGCGTGTCCGGGTCCTCCCCCGCCGGCAGGGTGGCCAGGCGCAGCGTCCGCTCGGTCGACACCAGCGGCAGCGCGGCTTCCGCCGCCCGGGCCGCGGCGCGCGCCCCGGCCGCGTCGCCGTCGAAGCACAGCACGGGTTCGGGCGAGAGCCGCCACAACTCCTCCAGCTGCTCGGCCGTCAGCGCGGTGCCGAGTGGGGCGACCGCGCCGGTGAAGCCCGCCTGGTGCAGGGCGATCACGTCCATGTAGCCCTCGACCGCGACCACCGTCGCGCCGCGGAAGGCCCCTTCCCGCGCCAGGTCCAGGGCATAGAGGCCCATCCGCTTGCGGAACAGCGGCGTCTCCGGGCTGTTCACGTATTTCGGCTGGCCGTCGCCCAGGATGCGCCCGCCGAAGGCGATGACCCGGCCGCGCCGGTCGCGGATGGGGAACATCACGCGGGCGAAGAAGAAGTCCCGCGGCGGGTCGCCGGCCTCCCCTTCCCGCAGCAGCCCGGCCTCGATCGCCTGCTCCTCGGTCACGCCCTCGGGCCGCAGGTCGGCCATCAGCGCGCCGCGCCCGGCCGGCGCCCAGCCCAGCATGAAGGCGCGGATCGTCTCCTCCCGCAGGCCCCGCCGAAGCAGGTAGTCGAGCGCCTGGCGCCCCTCGGGCAGGAACAGCCGGCGGTGATAGGCCTCGGCCGCCGCGGCCATGACGCCGTGCAGGTCGCGTGCGCGGCGGTCGCGCGCCGCCTCCTGCGGCGAGGGCCTGGGCACCTCCAGCCCCGCCTCGGCGGCGAGGCGCTCCACCGCCTCGGGGAAGGCCGCGCCCTCGCTGCGCATGACGAAGCTGATGGCATCGCCATGCGCGCCGCAGCCGAAGCAGTGGAAATGGTCGTCGTACACGTAGAAGGAGGGGGTCTTTTCCCCATGGAAGGGACAGCAGCCCTTCCAGTTGCGCCCCGACTTGGCGAGCCGCGTCTTCCGCCCGATCAGCGAGGGCAGCGGCGTGCGGGCGCGGAGCTCGTCGAGGAAGGCGGGGGGAAGGGCCATGGGCGGGCGACAGAGATTGCCCCCGCCGCCCCCGATTTGCACCCCCGCCGCGCGAGGTCTATCCAGCGCCCCTTTCCTGACAGGGACGACCGACAGACATGACCCCGGCCGAACGCGCCGCCGTGCAGGCGCATCTCCGTCGCCTTTTCGGCAACAACCGGATCGCCGTGACGGCGCCGGAGCGCAAGGGCGGCTCCACCGAGCTGAAGGTGGGCGACGAGTTCATCGGCACCATCCACCGCGACGCGGAGGATGGCGAGGTGTCCTACGCCGTGCAGATCGTGGTGCTGTCCGAAGACCTCGAGATGCCGAACTGACGCCGGCGCGGCGCGCGGCCGGTCAGGCCGCGAGCCGCCCGGCAAGCGCCGGCAGGTCCAGCAGGTCGAGCATCGCGGACGTGCCGCCCCGGCGCACCGGCTGCCCCGCGAGCAGCGACCCCGCCGCCGGGCGCGGCGGCCCATCGGGCGCGAGATGCTCGATGCCCGTCAGACGTTCCACCCGCAGCGCGACGCGCCCGCCCGGCAGGTCGGCCACCAGCAGGCGCTGATCGGGGCCTGCTTCCCCCAGCCGGCCGGTGAGCAGCCAGGTCAGGTCATAGAGCGGCAGCCACGCCTCGCGCAGCGCCACCTGGCCGAGCATGCCCGTGCGCGGCAGCGCGGTGCCGGCGAAGGGCGTGTCCGCCGGCAGCACCTGGCTGAGGGCGAGCAGCGGGACATGCAGCGCGCCGCCGGCCTCGACCGCGAGGAAGCTCGCGCGGCCGCCGCCCGCCCTGTCGTTCGCCGCGCCCGCGTCGAGCGCGAGCCCGTCATGCAGCCGCGCGAGGGAGCGCAGCAGCGGCAGCGCCGCGAGCCGCC
This sequence comes from Roseomonas nitratireducens, assembly GCF_017813355.1. GTDB lineage: Bacteria > Pseudomonadota > Alphaproteobacteria > Acetobacterales > Acetobacteraceae > Neoroseomonas > Neoroseomonas nitratireducens. Next base: position 150,047 of record NZ_JAGIYZ010000005.1, on the reverse strand, counting down.
CGGCGTCGAGCAGCAGCGGCGCGTCCTGCTCCCCGTCCCCCGGCAGGCGGAGGATGGCGTCGGCGACCCCGGTCGGGCTGACCGCGTGGCCCGGGAAGGGCGCGATCCGGTCGGCGGGGACGGCGCGCAGGCCGAGCACCTCATGCACCATCAGCCCGACCGTCGCGCCGCCGAGCCGCACGAGCAGCAGCCGCTCCGGCGCGTGGATGTGCGGCGGCAGGTCGAGCAGGCGGGCGAGGTCGACGACCGGCGCCGCCCCGCCGCGGTGGTCGACCGCACCGATATAGACCTCGCTGCGGAAGCCCGTCGGGCGCAGCGCCGGGGCGGGTTCGTGGCGCAGCGCCGCCGCGGCGTCGAGCGCGAAGCGGAAGCCGCCGGCACGCAGCAGCACGAAGCGCCGGTCGGCGACGCGCGCGGCGCCCGCCTCGCGCCGCGCCTCGGCGATCGCCGCGACGCCGGGAAGGTCGAGCAGCGCCTCGACATCGAGCAGATGCGTCAGGCGATCCCCGTCGCGCAGCAGGCCGACGACGCGCGGCGGGGGCGCGCCCGGCCCGGCGCGGCGCGCCTGCAGCCGCGCCGGGTCGAGCCGGCGCGTCCCGCGCAGCGCGTCGACCGCGATGCCGAGCCGCCCGGCCCTGCCGCGCAACACCGCGACGCGGCGGCCCGCCGCGGGCGGCGGCGCGCCCTCGAGGCCAAGCAGGCGCCGCGGCTCCAGCACCTCCAGCGCCTCGCCGCGCAGATCCATCAATCCGAGCGAGGCCGCCACCGGGTCCGGCGCCGCGCTGAAGCCGGACGGCCAGGCCAGCACCTCGGCGATGGCGGCGAGCGGGATGGCCAGGTCGTGGCCGGCCAGGCCGACCACGGCGTGGGTGGCGCTCACGCCGCGGCGCTGTCCGTGGCGCGGGCGGCAAGCGCGAGGTCGCGCACCGAGGTCTCGACCTCCCGCGCCGCGCGCAGCTGCTCGCCGGCGGCGCCGTCGATGCCGCCGATCGCGCCGGTGGTGCGGCCGACGCCGGCGACGATGGCCTCGAAGGCTTCCGCCGCGCGCTGCGTGACGTCCTTGCCGCTCTGCACGCGGCGCGCCGCCTGTTCGATCAGGCGCTGGATCTGGCGCGTCGCGTCGGCGGATTTCTCGGCCAGGCGGCGCACCTCGTCGGCGACGACGGAGAAGCCGAGCCCCTGTTCGCCGGCGCGCGCGGCCTCGATCGCGGCGTTGAAGGCGAGCAGGTTGGTCTGGGAGGCGATCTCCTCGATCACCGCGACGATGTCGGAGATGTCTGCGGAGGATTGCTCGATCATGCCGATCGCCTCGATCGAGCGGGACAGGGCGGCGACGCCGGCATTCGCCTCCTCCTGCGTCGCCTGGGCGAGGCCGTTCGCCTCCCGCGCATTGGCGGCGATGGCGTCGATGGCGCCGGTCAGGGACAGGATGGCGCCGCCGATCTCGGCGGTGCGGTCGCGGATGCGGTCCTCGAGCGCGACCTGGTCGCTGATGTCGGTGGCGAACTTCACCACCTTCGCCGGCCGGCCGTCATCGTCGAGCACGGGGTTGTAGGTCGCCTGGATCCAGACGCGCAGCCCGTGCTTGCCCAGGCGGAGGTAGCGGCCGCTGTGGAATTCCCCGCGGCCGAGCTTGACCCAGAAATCCCGGTAGGCGGTTGTGCCGACAAGATCCGGCGGGCAGAACAGGTTGTGGTGCTGGCCGACCACCTCCTCGGCCGTGTAGCCCATGACGGCGAGGAAATTCTCGTTCGCGTGCAGCACGCGCCCCTGGAGGTCGAACTCGATGACCGCCTGGGAGCGCTCGATGGCGGCGAGCTTGCCGGCGTCGTCCACGCGGCGGAGCCTGGCCGCGGTGACGTCGGCGGCGAACTTGACGATGCGGAAGGGGCGGCCCTCGGCGTCGAGCAGCGGGTTGTAGGTCGCCTGGATCCAGACCTTCCGCCCGCCCTTGCCCTTGCGACGGAATTCCCCGGCGACGAATTCCCCGGCGCGGAGGCGGCGCCAGAAGTCGCGGTAGTCGGCGGAGGCGACGAAGGCGTCGTCGCAGAAGACGCCGTGGTGGCGGCCGACCACTTCCTCCCACGCATAGCCCATGGCGCGGAGGAAATTCTCGTTGGCGTCGACGAGGTTGCCGTCCAGGTCGAACTCGGCGACCGCCTGGGACCGGTCGATGGCGGTCCGGTAGGGACCGCGGCGCCCGCCTCGGTCGACGGCGGCGGGCGATGCGGATTGGTGGATGTCCAAGGGACGACGTCCTCTCTCGACGCGGTTCGGCCCGGCGCTGGCCCGGCGATCGATCGTCGGGCCCGTCGGCCGCGAGCACGATGGGGAGGATGCGCCGCAAGAATGAACGAGGCGCTAACCGACTTCACCATCGGCACATTGATATTGTTGAGATTTCTCATCGGCTGTCACGCGTCGATGACGGAATGCGCCGTCCGAAATTTCGCACGCCCCGTCTATGGATGAAGCGATCCCGGACCCGCGTTCTCCGCCCGCCCCCCCGGAGAACATCATGGCCACGTTCAATTTCGACGCCCGCGTCCTGACAGGACGCAACTTCACCAACCGCGACCTGAACGGTTCCACCTTCAAGGACAGCGTCCTGACCGATATCCGCTTCACCAACGCGGACATCCAGGGCGGCAATTTCGAGAATTCGGTCTGGATCAACGTCAATGCCGCGGGGGCCGATTTCTCCGATGGCGGCGGGGCCTTCTCGCTCGCCGTCTTCAAGGGCGCGTCGCTGCAGAATGTGACGCTCGCCGGCGCCAACCTGACGGGCGCCGACCTGACGGAACTCAGCACCTTCGCCATCGACCTGACCGGGGCGAACCTGACCGACGCCGTCCTGGTCATGGCGACCCTGAGCGGGGACGGCGTGACCGGGGCGAAGCTCGCCCATGCGCGCTTCGACGGCGCGGACCTGACCATGGCGAGCCTGGCCGATGCCGACCTGACCGGGGCGAGCTTCCGCGGCGCCAAGATGATCGACACGAACCTCGAGGGCGTGCTGGTTGTCGGCACCGACTTCACCGGCGCGGACCTGACGAATGTCGGCTGGACCGATGCCGACATCTACGGCGCCATCTTCGACCTCGCGATCATGGTCGACATGTCCTGGACCGACACCGCCCCGGCGAACGGGGCGACGACGACGAATCTCAGCTTCCGTGGCGCCGACCTGACCGGCTTCTCGGCCGAGGACAGCAACTTCGCCGGCGCCGATTTCCGCGCCTATGACGCGAACCACCAGACCAAGGCGAACGGCGTGAACTTCGCCGACAGCAACCTTGCCGGCGCGCTGTTCACGAATGTCGAGGCGGTCGGCTCCTTCTTCGAGGATGCGGACCTGACGGGCGCTGATTTCCGCGGCGCCAGGCTGGCCGGCGCGAACTTCAACGGCGCCGACCTGACCGGGGCGGACTTCACGGGCGCGGACCTGACCGGGGCGATCCTGACCGAGGCGATCCTGACCGGCGCGATCTTCGCCGGCGCCAGGATGGAGAAGGCCGATCTCGGCCTCGCTTCCGGCGACGCGACGACGATCTTCACCGGTGCCGACCTCAGCGACGCGCGGCTCGATGTCTCCTCCTTCCTCGGCACGGATTTCCGGGATGCCGACCTGACCAGCGCGACCTTCATCTTCGCCAATGTCTCCGGCGCGCTGTTTGGGGATGGCGCGGACGCGGACAGCGACGGGGCGCGGCTGGTCAGCGCCAGCTTCATCGACGCGGACCTGATCGGCGCGAACCTCGACGCGGCGCTGGTGTTCGACGCCATCCTGTCCAAGGCGGACCTGACCGGCGTCTCGGCCGTGGGGACGGACTTCACCAGCGCCTCCTTCATCGACTCGCTGCTGGTCGGCGGGGACTTCCGGTCCGCGCGCCTGGTCAGCGCCGACCTCAGCAAGACCGACTTCACGGGGGCGGACCTGACCGCGGCCGACTTCACGAGCGGCATCTTCATCGATGCCGGGCTGACCGGTACCGCGGCCGACCGGTCGATCTTCAAGGACGCGGTGCTGACCAAGGCCGACTTCACCGGCGCGACGCTGATCGGTGCCGACCTGACGGGGGCGGACCTGACCGGGACAATCTTCTGAAAGGCCGGCGCGGGGCCGGGCGGGGGCGGTTCAAGGGGGCCGCATCCGCCCGGGCCGCAGCAGGGCAATGACGACGAGCGCGATCCCCATCAGCAGGAAGGGGATCGGCCAGAGCAGGTCCGGCCACGCCCGATGGCCATCGAAGCTCGCAGCATCCCGCGCCAGGCGCGGGTCCAGCGGGTCATAGACGACGGGCATCCGCTGGCCCGGCACCACGCGCGTGGCATCGACCATGTCGATGCTGCGAAACTCGACGGCGCTTCCATCGGCGGTCGTGAACCGGAACACCGGATAGGAGGCGATGCGTGGCTCGAGCCAGAGGTGGCGGGCGTTGCGGTCTTCATGTTCGACCCGCACCACCTCCGCTTCGGTCCGAACGCCGCGGGTCTCCAGGGCATGCCGGTCGCGCGCCTGGGTGTAGAGCATCCCGGCGACCATGCACGCGACGAGCAGCCCCAAGGCCGCCATGCCCCAGCGCGGCCGGGGCGACGGCAGGGGCGGGGCCTCCCGGCGCCGGCGCGGCCTGGGCGGTCGGTGCGGCCGGCGGCTGCGCCCCATCGATGCTTCAGCCGCCCAGGCGCGCCTTCACCATCGGCCCGGCCTTGGCCATGTCGAGCGTCGCGGCGTGCTGGGCGCGGAGTGCCGCCATCACCTTGCCCATCTCCTTGATGCTCGCCGCGCCGGTCTCGGCGATCGCGGCGTCGATCGCGGCGGCCATGGCGGCCTCGTCCATCTGCTGGGGGAGGAAGGATTCGATCACCGCGATCTCGGCTTCCTCCTTCGCGGCCAGCTCCTCCCGCCCGCCCTGGCGGTACATGCCCACGGATTCGGCGCGGGACTTCGCCATGCCGCGCAGCATGGCGACGATGCCGGCATCGTCCACCGGCGGGCCCGGGCGGGCGGCGATGTCGGTGTCCTTCAGCTTCGCCTGGATCATGCGCAGCGTGGACACGCGCGCGGCTTCCCCGGCGCGCATCGCGGCCTTGAGTTCTTCCATGAAACGGTCGCGGAGCGACATGGCGGCCTCCTGATCTACGTGGCGCGATATAGCGCGCCCCGGACCTGGGAGGAAATTTCCCATCGCGCTGATTCGCCTTGCCCTGGGAATTCCCTTCCCGGTATCAGGGCGCCCATGCGCACCGTGGAAGAGATCATCAGCCTGCTCGGCGGACCCGAGGCGGCGGCGACCCGTTGCGGCGTCGGCACCGAGGCGATCCGGAAATGGCGCCAGGCGCGCGCCATCCCGGCGAAGCACTGGCCCGCCGTCCTCGCCGCGACCGGCCTGCCGCTGTCCGACCTTCCCGGCGCCCCCGCCGACACGACCCGAACGGAGCCCCCCATGGCCGCCACCGCCGAGACCCCGCCCGAAGGGGCGACGGGCTGCCTCGTCCTCGCCGACGGGACCATCTTCTGGGGCCGCGGCTTCGGCGCCGAGGCCGCCATGGTCGGCGAGATCTGCTTCAACACCGGCATGACCGGGTACCAGGAGACGCTGACCGACCCGTCCTATGCCGGGCAGGTCATCACCTTCACCTTCCCCCATATCGGCAATGTCGGCACCAATGCCGAGGACCTGGAGAGCATCACGCCCGCCGCGCGCGGCCTGATCGTCAAGCAGGACGTGACCGAGCCCGCCAATTGGCGGTCCACGAAGCATCTCGACGCCTGGCTGAAGTCGCACGGCATCCCGGGCCTGGCGGGCATCGACACGCGGGCGCTGACCGCGCGCATCCGCGACGGCGGCGCGCCGAACGGTGTCGTCTGCCACAGCGCGGATGGCCGCTTCGACATCGCGGCGCTCAAGGCCCAGGCCGCCGGCTGGCCGGGGCTCGAAGGGATGGACCTGGCGAAGGAGGTCACCTGCCGCCAGTCCTTCGGCTGGGACGAGACGGAATGGGCCTGGCCGGCAGGCTTCGGCCGGCAGTCCGCGCCGCGCTTCAAGGTCGTCGCCGTGGATTACGGCGCGAAGCGCAACATCCTGCGCTGCCTCGCCTCGGCGGGCTGCGAGGTGGTGGTGGTGCCGGCGACGACGACGGCCGATGAGATCCTCGCCCACAAGCCGGACGGCGTGTTCCTCTCGAACGGCCCGGGCGACCCGGCGGCGACCGGCGCCTACGCCATCCCCGCGATCCGCGGCGTGCTCGACAAGCGCGTGCCGGTGTTCGGGATCTGCCTGGGGCACCAGCTGCTGGCCCTCGCGCTGGGGGCCAAGACCTACAAGCTCGCGCGCGGGCATCGCGGCGCGAACCAGCCGGTGAAGGACCTCGAGACCGGCAAAGTCGAGATCACCTCCCAGAACCACGGCTTCGCGGTCGATCCGAAGACGCTGCCGGCGAATGCGAAGGTCACGCATGTCTCGCTGTTCGACGGCACGAACGAAGGCATCGCCGCGACCGACCGGCCGGCCTTCTCCGTGCAGTACCACCCGGAGGCGAGCCCTGGCCCGTCCGACAGCCACTACCTGTTCCACCGCTTCGTCGAGATGATCGAAAGGAACCGCGCGTGATGTTCGACCTGTCCGGGCGCGCCGCCCTCGTCACCGGCGGCAATGGCGGCATCGGGCTCGGCTTCGCGCGCGGCCTGGCCCGCGCGGGCGCGGCCGTGATGGTCGCCGGGCGCAACGCCGAGAAGAACGCGGCGGCCGTCGCCGAGCTGAAGGCGCTGGGGGCGAAGGCCGACAGCGTGACGGTGGACGTGACGGACGAGGCGTCCATCCGCGCGATGGTCGCGACGACGGCCGAACGCCTCGGGCGGCTCGACATCCTGGTCAACAACGCCGGCACCAACATCCGCAACCGGCCCGAGGTCTACCGGATGGAGGATTGGCACACGGTGCTGTCCACCAACCTGACGTCGGGGATGATCGCGGCGCAGGCGGCGCATCCCTGGCTGAAGAAGGGCGGCGTCGGGCGCGTGATCAACAACGGCTCAATGCTGTCGATCTTCGGCCTGCCCTTCCATGCCGCCTATGGCGCATCGAAGGGCGGCGTGGTGCAGATGACCAAGAGCATGGCGGTGGCCTGGGCGCAGGACGGCATCACGGTGAACGTGATCCTGCCCGGCTGGATCGACACCGACCTGACGAGGAAGGCACGCCAGGACATGGCGACGCTGCACGACGACGTGCTGCGGCGGTCCCCCGTCAAGCGCTGGGGCACGCCGGGGGATTTCGAGGGGGTCGCGGCCTTCCTCGCTTCCGACGCGGCGGCCTTCATCACGGGCGTGGCGATCCCGGTGGATGGCGGGTTCTCGGTCCACGGCTGATGCCCCCGATCGAGACCCTGCTGGTCTTCGCCGCGCTGTCCTTCGGGCTCGCGGCGACGCCCGGGCCGAACATGCTCTACCTCGTCTCCCGCGCGCTCGCGCAGGGGACGGGGGCGGGCATGATCTCGCTCGTGGGCTGCCAGTGCGGGTCGCTCGTCATCATGCTGTGCGCTGCGGCGGGGCTGACGGCCGCGCTGTTCGCCGTGCCCTATGCCTGGGACGTGCTGCGGATCGGCGGGGCGGCGTATCTGATGTTCCTCGCCTGGCAATGCGTGCGCCCGGGCGGGCAGCCGATCTTCGCGCCGCGCGCCATGCCGCAGGAACCGGCCGCGCGCCTGTTCTCGGTGGGCTTCGCCACCGCGGCGCTGAACCCCAAGGTCGCGATCTTCTACGTGGCGGTGCTGCCGCCCTTCATCGACCCCGCGCTTGGCAGCGTCTTCGTGCAGGGCGCGATCCTGGGCGCGGTGCAGATCGGCGTCGCGATCGTCTTCGACGGGCTGCTGGTGTACGGCGCGGCGGGTGTGGCGCGCTTCCTCGGCACGCGGCCGGGCTGGATGGCGGCGCAGCGCTGGATCCTCGGCGGCGCGCTGGCGCTGATCGCGGTGAAGCTCGCGACGGAGAGCCGGGCATGAATCTCGGCGTCGCCGGCCTCTTCGCGCTCGCCTATTCGGGCCTCGTGCTCTTCGCGCTGGCGCACAGCCTGCGCAAGATCTTCCCGCCGATGCGCGCCGCGCTGACCGCCTTCGCGCTCTCCGCGACCGTGCATGGCGCGACGACGCTGTTCGCCGGGGACGAGGGCGGCATGGCCCTGGCCTTCTGGGCGGTGCCGCATCTGCTGGTCCTGCCGCTGTTGCTGCTGAGCGCGCGGCGCCAGGCGGCGCGCGCCGCGGATGGCCGCTGATGTACTACGGCCTCGACGCCCTGGCGCATGGCGCCGTCGCCGCGCTGGTCGCGCTGCTTCCGGCCCTCCTGCTGTTCTGGCGCATCACCGCGCCGCTCGCCGCCGGGCCGCGCGCGCTGCGCCCCTTCGTCACCGGCTGCGCCGCCTTCGGCGTCGTGATGGCGGTCGCGGGCACCTACGCGCTGGGCTTCGAGCGCAGCGGCTTCGCCGACGAGGCGATGGGCGGCGCGCTCATCGCCGGCGGCGCCGCGATCCTCGTCGCCTTCCTCATCCTCCTACTCCTGCCGCGGAAAGCCTGACCCCATGCCGAAGCGCACCGACATCAAGTCCATCCTCATCATCGGCGCCGGCCCGATCGTCATCGGCCAGGCCTGCGAGTTCGACTATTCCGGCGCCCAGGCCTGCAAGGCGCTGCGCGCGGAGGGCTACCGCGTCATCCTGGTGAACTCGAACCCGGCCACGATCATGACCGATCCGGGGCTGGCGGACGCGACCTACATCGAGCCCATCACGGTCGAGATCGTCGAGAAGATCATCGCCAAGGAGCGCCCGGACGCGCTGCTGCCGACCATGGGCGGGCAGACCGCGCTCAACACCTCGCTCAAGCTCGCCGAGGCCGGCATCCTCGCGAAGTATGGCTGCGAGCTGATCGGCGCCAAGGCCGAGGTCATCGACAAGGCCGAGGACCGCCAGAAGTTCCGCGACGCCATGGCCAAGATCGGCATCGAGAGCCCGCGCAGCGAGATCGCCCACACCATGGCCGAGGCCGCGGACGCCCTGAAGAAGGTCGGCCTGCCCTGCGTCATCCGCCCATCCTTCACCCTGGGCGGCACCGGCGGCGGCATCGCCTACAACCGGGAGGAGTTCGAGCAGATCGTCTCCGCCGGCCTCGCCGCCTCCATGACCACCGAGGTGCTGATCGAGGAGAGCGTGCTGGGCTGGAAGGAGTTCGAGATGGAGGTGGTCCGCGACCGCGCGGACAACTGCATCATCATCTGCTCCATCGAGAACCTGGACGCGATGGGCGTGCACACCGGCGACAGCGTGACCATCGCGCCCGCGCTGACGCTGACCGACAAGGAATACCAGCGGATGCGCGACGCCTCGATCGCGTGCCTGCGCGAGATCGGCGTCGACACCGGCGGGTCGAACGTGCAGTTCGGCATCAACCCCGCCGATGGCCGCATGGTCATCATCGAGATGAACCCGCGCGTGTCGCGCAGTTCGGCGCTGGCGTCGAAGGCCACGGGCTTCCCCATCGCCAAGGTCGCGGCGAAGCTCGCCGTCGGCTACACGCTGGACGAGCTGCAGAACGACATCACGAAGGTCACGCCGGCCTCCTTCGAGCCGACGATCGACTACGTCGTCGTGAAGATCCCGCGCTTCACCTTCGAGAAGTTCCCCGGCACGCCGGCGACGCTGACCACCTCGATGAAGTCGGTGGGCGAGACCATGGCGATCGGCCGGTCCTTCGCCGAAGCCCTGCAGAAAGGGCTGCGCGGGCTGGAGACGGGGCTGTCGGGCCTGGATGACGTGCCGGTGCCGGGCGACGGTTCCGCGCAGGCCTTCCACGCCGCGCTCGCCACCCCGCGGCCCGACCGCGTGCTGATGGCCGCGCAGGCGATGCGCGCGGGCGTGTCGCTCGAGGAGATCCACGAGGCTTCGAAGTTCGACCCCTGGTTCCTGCGCGAGGTCGAGAAGGTCGTCGCCGCCGAGCGCGAGGTGCTGTCGGGCGGCCTGCCGCAGAACGCCACCGCGCTGCGGCGGCTCAAGGCGCTCGGCTTCTCGGATGCGCGGCTGGCGAAGCTCGCCGGGGTGAAGGACGCGGATGTCGCCGCGCTGCGCGGCCGGCTCGGCGTGCAGCCGGTCTACAAGCGCATCGACACCTGCGCGGCGGAATTCGCCTCCGAGACGCCCTACATGTACTCGACCTACGAGGGCGGCATCGGCGTCCCGGCCTGCGAATCCCGCCCCACGGCGCGGCAGAAGATCATCATCCTCGGCGGCGGGCCGAACCGCATCGGCCAGGGCATCGAGTTCGACTATTGCTGCGTCCACGCCGCCTATGCGCTGAAGGAGGCCGGGTTCGAGACCATCATGGTCAACTGCAACCCGGAGACCGTCAGCACCGACTACGACACCTCCGACCGCCTGTACTTCGAGCCGCTGACGGCCGAGGACGTGATCGCCCTGATCCGCAAGGAGCAGGAGAGCGGGGAGGTGCTGGGCTGCATCGTGCAGTATGGCGGGCAGACGCCGCTCAAGCTCAGCCAGGCGCTGCACAAGGCCGGCATCCCGATCCTGGGCACCAGCGCCGAGGCGATCGACATCGCCGAGGACCGCGAGCGCTTCCAGCTGCTGCTGCGCGGGCTCGGCCTGCGCCAGCCGCAGAACGGCACGGCGCGCACGCTGGACGAAGCGGTGAGCGAGGCGAACCGCATCGGCTACCCGGTCGTCGTCCGCCCCTCCTACGTGCTCGGCGGCCGCGCGATGGAGATCGCCTACAACGACGAGCAGCTGCGCCGCTTCGGGGCGGAGGCGGTGAAGGTCTCGGGCGAGAACCCGATCCTGATCGACCAGTACCTGCAGGACGCGATCGAGGTCGATGTCGACTGCATCTGCGACGCCGACGGGAAGGTCTACGTCGCCGGCGTGATGGAGCACATCGAGGAGGCCGGCATCCATTCCGGCGATTCCGCCTGCTCCCTGCCGCCCTATTCCCTGCCGCCGGCGATCGTGACCGAGCTGAAGGCCGAGACGGAGGCGATGGCCCGCGCGCTCAAGGTCCAGGGGCTGATGAACGTGCAGTACGCGGTCAAGGACGGGGAGATCTTCGTCCTCGAGGTGAACCCGCGCGCCTCCCGCACCGTGCCCTTCGTGGCGAAGGCGACGGGCGTGCCGGTGGCCAAGATCGGCGCCCGCGTCATGGCCGGCACCCGGCTCGCGGAGTTCAACCTCGATGACGACGCCGTCTCCCGCCACGTCGCGGTGAAGGAGGCGGTCTTCCCCTTCAACCGCTTCCCCAACGTGGATGTGATCCTAGGGCCGGAGATGAAGTCGACGGGGGAGGTGATGGGCCTCGACCTGTCCTTCGAGCGGGCCTTCCTCAAGTCCCAGCTCGGCGCGGGGGTGAAGCTGCCGGAAGCCGGGACCGCCTTCATCTCGGTCAAGGAAAGCGACAAGGCGGCGGCGGTGACCATGGCGCGCCGGCTGGCCGAGATGGGCTTCCGGATCGTGGCGACCCGCGGCACCGCGGCCCGCATCCGGGAGGCGGGGCTGGAGGTCGCGGTGATCAACAAGGTGCTGGAAGGCCGGCCGCATTGCGTGGACGCGATCAAGTCGGGCGACATCCAGCTCGTGATCAACACCACGGGGGGCGGGCAGTCGGTGGCGGACAGCTTCGACATCCGCCGCAGCGCCCTCACTCACGGGATTCCGCACTACACGACGGCGGCGGGCGCGAGGGCGGCGGTCCACGCGATTGCGGCCCTGAAGGCCGGAACCCTTGATGTGGCGCCCCTGCAAGCGTATTTTGCTACGCCGTTCTGACCGCAAGGGGGCCTTCCGGGGCCCCCGCGCCGTCTTCCCCCCACCGACCGCCAGGCCCTGGCTGAACCGGACCGCGGGCCGGTGGGGCCGCATTCGTTTGGGAAGGTTTCGCCGTGCAGAAGTTCCCGATGACCGCCGAAGGCCTCGCGCGTCTCGAGGAGGAACTGAAGGTCCTGAAAGGCGAGGAGCGACCGGCCATCATCCGGGCGATCGCCGAGGCGCGCGCGCATGGGGACCTGTCCGAGAACGCCGAGTACCACGCCGCGCGCGAACGGCAATCCTTCATCGAAGGCCGGATCGGCGAGCTCGAATCGATCATTCCCTCGGTCGAGGTGATCGACATCGGCCGCATGTCCGGCGACCAGGTGAAGTTCGGCGCCAAGGTCACGATCGTCGACGAGGAAAGCGAGGACGAGAAGACCTACCGCATCGTCGGCCAGTACGAGGCCGACATGAAGAACGGGTCGATCTCCATCACCTCCCCCCTCGCCAAGGCGCTGATGGGCAAGAAGGTGGGCGATTCGGTCGAGGTTCCGGCCCCCGGCGGCGCCCGTTCGGTCGAGATCACCGCCGTCCGCTTCGCCTGACCCCGCCCCCGGGCGCCGGGCGGCGGCCATCGGGCCGCCCGGCGCCGTTCGGCCGGCCCGCCGCCAGCGCCACCCTTTTCCCCGGGACGCCGCCATGACGTCTTCCGTGACGAAACCTGTCCTCGACGCGGCGACCTCGGTCACCCTGGCCGATATCCGCGCCGCCGCCGAACGCATCCGCGGCGCCGTGCTGCGCACGCCCACCATCGAGAACCCGGCGGTCAGCCGGGCGGCGGGCACGCGCGTCTTCCTCAAGCTCGACAACCTGCAGGCGACCGGCGCCTTCAAGGAACGCGGCGCGGCCAATCGCCTCGCGCTGCTGACGCCGCGGGAAAAGGCGGCGGGCGTCATCGCCATGTCCGCCGGCAACCACGCCCAGGCGGTCGCCCGCCACGCCCAGCTGGCCGGCGTCGCAGCGACCATCGTCATGCCCCGCTTCACCCCCGCGACGAAGGTGGTGCGCACGGAATTCTGGGGCGCGCGCGTGGTGCTGCACGGGGACACGCTGGCCGAGGCCGCGGCCCATGCGCATGACCTCGCGCTGCGCGAGGGCCTGGTCTTCATCCACCCCTATGACGATCCCGCCGTCATCGCCGGCCAGGGCACCATGGTGCTCGAGATGCTGGAGGACGCGCCGGCGATCGAGGTGCTCGCCATTCCCGTCGGCGGCGGCGGCCTGTGCGCCGGCATCGCCAGCGCGGTGGCGGAACTGCGCCCGGGCATGCAGGTGTTCGGCGTCGAAGTCGAAGGCTACCCCGCCATGGCGCAGCGCCTGGCCGGCCAGCCGGTCAGCGTCGGTGGGCCGACCATCGCCGAGGGCATCGCCGTGCGCGACGTGGGCGAATGCCCGCTGGCCATCCTCCGCCGGCTCGGCGTCGAGGTGCTGCTGGTGCCCGAGCGCGCGGTGGAGCAGGCCGTGGCCCTGCTCGCCGAGGGGGCCAAGGTGGTCGCGGAAGGCGCGGGGGCTGCCGGGCTCGCCGCCATCCTCACCTACCCCGAGCGCTTCCGCGGCAAGGTCGCGGGCACCACGGTCTGCGGCGGCAACATCGACGCGCGCGCCCTGTCCAACGTGCTGCTGCGGCAATTGCTGCGGGACGGGCGCATCCTGCGCCTGCATTTCGACATCCCGGACCGCCCGGGCGTGCTGGCGGACATCGCCAAGCGCATCTCGGACGTCGGCGGCAACGTGATCGAGGTGAAGCACCAGCAATTGTTCGGCGCGCCGACGGTCCAGAGCACCGAGCTGCACCTGATGGTGGAGGTGCGCGACGCCGCCCAGGGCGATGCCGTGATCGCGGCACTGGAAGCCAGGGACTACGTCGTGCGGCGGGGCTGACAGCCTCCATAACTGTCCGGTCGGCCGCGCCCGGCCGATCGGATATCGCGCTAGGCGACCGGCACCCCGGCCTCGTCCTTCGCCGTCCGGATCGTCTGCAGCGTCTGCACGCGCAGCACGGCGGGCGCGTTGGTCAGCCGCGCCGTCAGCTCGTTCTCATGCGCCGTGTCGCGCGCCACCAGGCGCAGCAGGAAGTCGCCGCCGCCGCGGATCATGTGGCATTCCCGCACCTCGGGCCAGGAGGAGGCGAGCGCCTCGAAGGCGTCGAGCACCGCCTGCTTCTGCGATTCGAGGCCGACCAGGGCGAAGAAGGTCACCTCCCACCCCAGCGAGACCGGATCGATGTCGGCATGGTAGCCGCGGATGATCCCCGCTTCCTCCAGCCGGCGGACGCGCCGCAGGCAGGGCGGCGCCGAGAGGTTCACCCGCCGGGCCAGCTCGACATTCGTCATCCGGCCATCGGCCTGGAGCTCGGCGAGGATGTGCCGGTCGACGGAATCGAGGCCGGGATCCTGTTCACGGTTCATGTGCGTCGGTCATCTGTCGAATCGGATGCTTCGTTGCTCGGCTGCCTTCAGTGGCGCAATATCCTTGCAGCCGGCCGCTGCTTCAAGGCTTCGGGTTGTGGCGGCGCCAGGGCTGGCCGATATCGGCATGCCCCAACAGGACATGGACCTCCGATCGTGGCCGAGACGCATCGCACCCGCCTCCTCATCATCGGCGCCGGACCGGCGGGCTATACCGCCGCGATCTATGCCGCGCGGGCTGGGCTGGCGCCGATGGTCGTGGCCGGCATGCAGCCCGGCGGGCAGCTGACCATCACCACGGATGTCGAGAACTATCCGGGCTTCGCCGAGGCCATCCAGGGCCCCTGGCTGATGGACCAGATGCAGAAGCAGGCCGAGCATGTCGGCGCCAAGGTGATGTTCGACCTGGTCACCGCCATCGACCTGTCCCGCCGGCCGTTCCGCGCCACCTGCGATTCGGGCGACGTCTTCGAAGCCGAGGCGGTGGTGATCGCCACCGGCGCGCAGGCGAAGTGGCTCGGCATCCCGGGGGAGAAGGAACTGGGCGGCTTCGGCGTTTCCGCCTGCGCGACGTGCGACGGCTTCTTCTACCGCGGCAAGGACGTCGCCGTGATCGGCGGCGGCAATTCCGCGACGGAGGAGGCGCTGTACCTGTCCAACCTCGCCCGCCACGTCACGCTGGTCCATCGCCGCGACAGCCTGCGCAGCGAGAAGATCCTCCAGCAGCGGCTGTTCGCGAAGCCGAACGTGACCGTGCTGTGGGACACGATCACGGAGGAAGTGCTGGCCGACGCGTCCGGCCGCGTGCCTGTGGCGCGCGGGCTCGCGCTGCGCCATGCCCGGACCAGCGAGCGGAGCGAACTCAAGGTGGACGGCGTCTTCGTCGCCATCGGCCATGCGCCGGCCACGGCCCTGTTCCAGGGTCAGGTCGGCATGGATGCAGAGGGCTACATCGTGACCGTGCCGGGAAGCACGCGCACCTCCGTCCCCGGCGTCTTCGCCGCCGGCGACGTGCAGGACAGGATCTACCGCCAGGCGGTCACCGCCGCCGGCACGGGCTGCATGGCGGCGCTGGAGGCGGAGAAGTTCCTCGCCGCGGCGGATGCCGAGACAGAACAAGTCGCCGCCTGATGCCGATCGACTGGGACAAGCTGCGCGTCTTCCACGCGGTCGCCGAGGCGGGGTCCTTCACCCATGCGGGGGAGACGCTGAACCTCAGCCAGTCCGCCGTCTCCCGCCAGATCCAGGCGCTCGAGGAAGCGCTGACGGTCCCGCTGTTCCACCGCCACGCGCGGGGGCTGATCCTGACCGAGCAGGGGGAGACGCTGAACCGCACGGTGCGGGAGGTGTTCGCCAAGCTCGCCATGACCGAGGCGATGCTGACCGAAAGCCGGGAGAGGCCGGCCGGGCGGCTCAAGGTGACGACCACCACCGGCTTCGGCAGCGCCTGGCTGGCGCCGCGCCTGCGCCGGCTGCTCGACCTGCATCCCGAGATCAGCGTGACGCTGCTGCTGGACGATTCGGACCTCGACCTCGCGATGCGGGAGGCGGATGTCGCGATCCGCATGCACCCGCCCAAGCAGCCGGACCTGATCCAGCGGCACATCGCGACCTTCGGCTGGAAGGTCTGCGGATCGGCCAGCTACCTGAAGGGCACGGGCATCCCGCAGCGGGTCGAGGACCTCGATGCCCACCGCCTGATCGTCTACGGCGACTACCGCCCGCCGATCGACAACATCAACTGGCTGGCCGAGGCCGGGCGCCGGCCGGGCACGCCGCGGCGCGCGGCGATCGAGATCAACTCCCTGCCCGGCATGCTGGAGGCGGTGCGCAGCGGCCTCGGGCTGGCCGCCCTGCCGGACTACATCAGCAGCGACATCGGCGACCTGGTGCAGGTGCTGCCGGGGGTGAAGGCGCCGCGGATCGAGGCCTTCTTCGTCTACCCCGAGGAAATGCGCCATTCGAAGCGGGTGGCGGTGTTCCGGGACTTCCTGATGGCGGAACTGGTCGGCACGGGGGCCTGAGAGGGTCTGTCACGCAAATCACACGGGGTTTCCGAAAGGTCATGCACGCCGCGCATGGCGGGGTGGTTGAGATCGGGAATCACGCGCGTGGGTTGCGGTCCTACATTTTGGTCATCCGGCGACTAGGTCGGAAGGGGTCCTTCGGATCCCTCGTCTCCCAGACGTGAAGCCTCCCTGTTGACTTAGGCCCGGCGCCCTCGTGGCAGCCGGGCCTTTCTTTTTCCGGGGTAGGGCGCCGCTGTGGTTCCCGCGCCACGCCCGGCGGCCAGGATGCGCGCGCCCGGAAGCGTGACCACGGCGATGTTGCGCGGCGATTCCGCGGCCCGTTACCGTCCGCACGCAGATCGGCCGCGCCGGGGGGGCGCGCCCATCCGCCGGGGGATCATCGCCATGCGTCTTCGCCAGCTGCTCGCGGCCGGGGCCGCACTCCTGCTCGCCACCGCCGCGCAGGCGCGCGACCCCTTCGGCATCGTGCTCAACGTCGATGGCCAGACCGGCAGCGCCGGCTTCACGCGGATCGAGGACGCCTACCGCGCCCTCGACACCGCCGGGCTGCAGTCGATCGTGGCCGGCTATACCGAGACCTCGGCCGCGACCGCCGACATCAACCTGCGCGGCGTCCCCGCCCAGGGCGTCTTCACGCTGAACTCGCCGGCGCTGCGCATCGTCATCCCCGGCGCGGGCATCGACATCACCTTCAATGGCGCGACGCGCGACGAGAGCCGGCAGTTGTTCGAGGACTGGCTGCGCGGCCAGGGATCCTCGGAGGTGAACCGCGTGCTGCGGCTCGCCGCGGCCACCACCTCGATCGACCCGGTCGCGGGCAACCCGAACGCGGCGATGAACCAGTTCGTCGCCGCCGATTTCGGGCGCGCGGTGGAAACGGCGGTGGGCGGGGGCTCGGGCTTCGGGCTCGGCGTGCGCTTCGGGTCGTTCAGCGCGGCCGGCTACAACACGCGCTCGGTCTCCCTGCCGATCAACCAGACCTTCACCCTGTCGCCCAACGACACCATCGAGCTCGACGTCCCGCTGACCTGGACGGACACGGAAGGCGCGCGGTCCTACGCGGGCAATCTCGGCATCCTGTATCGCCGGCGCGTCTTCGACTGGTGGACGCTGCAGCCTTCCTTCCGCGTCGGCGGCGTCGGCTCGATCGACCTCGGCGGCGGGTCGGGCGTCTATTCGGCGGCGCTCAACTCCACCATGCGCTTCGAGCTGCCGGCGGATTTCCGCTTCGTGCTGGCCAACGGCATCACCTATGTCTCGACCTTCCCGGTCTCGATCGGGTCCTATTCGGTCGACTACGACCTGAAGAACATCGTCTACCGCAACGGCGTCGTGCTCTCCCGCGACCTGGGCGTGGAGCTGGCCGGGCGGCCGCTGGTGGGATCGATCTTCGCGGTCGACACGCGCTTCACCGGCGACGACGTCTACATCCGCAACTACCAGGAATTCGGCGCCTTCGCGCAGCTCGGCCGCGACAGCCCGGCCAGGCTCGGCTTCACCTTCCTGACCGGGGACCGCGGCGTGCGGGGCTTCTGGCTCAGCACCGGGGTGCAGTTCTGAACGCCGCGGCAAGGATCGCTTGACGCGTCCGGCCATTCCGGACTGCCATCCTCCCAACGACAATCCAGGGAGGAACCACCATGCACAACGTCACCCGGCGGGCGGCGCTCGCGCTCGCCGCCGCGCCGCTCGCGGCACCCGCCATCGCGCAACCCGCCTGGCCGACCGGCGCCATCCGCTTCATCGGCCTGTTCCCGCCCGGCGGCGGCACCGACATCCTGTCGCGCCTGTGGTGCATCAAGATGAGCGAGATCACCGGCCAGCAATTCGTGGTCGAGAACCGCGCGGGTTCGGCCGGCAACATCGGCACCGAGGCGATCGCCCGCGCCGCGCCGGACGGCAACACGATCGGGCTCGCCTCGGTCGCGCCGCTGTCGATCGGGCCCACGCTCTATGCCCGCCTGCCCTTCAATCCGGCGCGGGACTTCTCCTACGTCTCGGGGCTATGGCAGCTGCCCAACCTCCTCGTCGTGAACAACGACGTGCCGGCGCGCAGCGTGCCGGAACTGATCGCGCTGCTGCGCGCGAACCCCGGCCGATACGCCTATGCCTCCTCCGGGTCCGGCACCACGGTCCACATCTCGGGCGAGATGTTCAAGACCATGGCCGGCGTCGACATGCTGCACGTGCCCTATCGCGGCGCCGCACCCGCGCATGTCGATATCCAGGGCGGCCGGGTGCACATGATCTTCGACAACATCCCACAGGGGCTCGCGCTGCATCGCGAAGGCAAGGTACGCGCGCTGGCCGTCACCGGCGCGCAGCGCAGCCCGGCCGCGCCCGAGATCCCGACCATGGCGGAATTCCTGCCGGGCTTCGAGATCAACTCCTGGGGCGGCGTGATGGGCCCGGCCGGGATGCCGCCGGCCATCGTCAGCCGGCTGAACGCGCTGACGCGCCAGTCGCTCGAGACCGACGACCTGAAGCGGCGCTTCCTCGAGAACGGCGCCACGCCCTGGTACACGACGCCGGAGGAGTTCGCGACCTATCGCGCGGCCAATGAGGCGGCGCTGGCGCCGATCATCCGGGCCTCCGGCGCGCGGGTGGACTGACGCGCGCCGCGGCGGTCAGTGGGAGAGGATGTCGGGGTCCTCGTAGCCCAGCAGGTCGAGCTTCCCGCGCGTGGGCAGGAAGCGGAAGCAGGCCTCGGCGATGTCGAGCCTGCCTTCGCGCCGCAGCAGGCCCTCGAGCTTCGCCCACAGCGCGTGCAGGTGCAGCACGTCCGAGGCCGCGTAGGCGAGCTGATCAGGCGTGAGGTCCGGCGCCCCCCAGTCGGAAGTCTGCTGCTGCTTCGAGATCTCGACGCCGAGCAGTTCCTTGCACAGGTCCTTGAGCCCGTGCCGGTCGGTGAAGGTGCGCACGAGCTTCGCCGCGACCTTGGTGCAGACGACCGGCGCCGTCGTGACGCCGAGGTAGTGGAACAGCACCGCGACATCGAAGCGGGCGAAGTGGAACAGCTTGGTCACGGCAGGGTCGGCCAGCAGCCGGCGCAGGTTCGGCGCGGCATAGCCCTGCCCGCCGAGGCTCGCGGGGACCAACTGTACGAGATGCGCGGAGCCGTCGCCGGAGGAAAGCTGCACGAGGCAGAGCCGGTCCCGGTGCGGATTGAGCCCCATCGTCTCCGTGTCGATCGCGACGACGCGGCCGAGGTCGAGTCCGTCCGGCAGGTCGTTGCGATGCAGGCGGATGGTCACGCCGCCATGCGTGAACAGGGTGGTGCCCAAATTATCCGCGCCTTGGGAGAAAGAGTGGTGCCCAGGAAAGGACTCGAACCTTCACAGCCTTGCGGCCACAGGTACCTGAAACCTGCGCGTCTACCAATTCCGCCACCTGGGCAGGAGGTCGGCGCCTTGCGGCGAGGCCGGGCGTTTACGCGCAGCCGCGGAGCCCGTCAAGCGGGCGCCTTGAGGCGACGCGAAGCGCCCCATATGGTCCCCAGCGATCAATTCCTGAGCGGGGTAAGCGAGGCATGGACAATCGCCGGGTGGCGACGGTGTTCGGGGGCGCGGGATTCATCGGCCGCCACATCGTCCAGCGTCTCGCGAAGCAGGGCTTCATCGTCCGCATCGCCGGGCGGGACACGGAGAAGGCCGGCAAGCTGCGGACGCTCGGCGCCGTCGCGCAGATCGTCCCCGTCGCGGCGAGCGTGACGGACGAGGCCTCCGTCGCCCGCGCCGTCGCGGGGGCCGAGGTGGTGATCAACCTGGTCGGCATCCTGTTCGAGCGGAAGGAGGGCGACTTCGCCCGCATCCAGGCCGAGGGCGCGGGCCGCGTCGCGCGGCTGGCCGCGGCCGCGGGCGCGCGCAAGCTCGTGCACCTGTCGGCGATCGGCGCCGATGCGGCCAGCGAGAGCCTCTATGCCCGCAGCAAGGCGGAAGGGGAGGAAGCGGTGCGCGCGGCCTTCCCCGCCGCGACCATCCTCCGCCCCTCCGTCGTCTTCGGGCCGGAGGACCAGTTCTTCAACCGCTTCGCCGGGCTTGCCGCGGTGCTGCCCGTCATGCCGGTGGTCTCGGGTGGGACGCGCTTCCAGCCGGTCTATGTCGGCGACGTGGCGGATGCCGCGATGGCCGCGATCGCGCGCGAGGATGCCGCCGGCAAGACCTACGAGCTCGGCGGCCCGCGCGCGATGAGCATGCGCGAGGTGCTGGCCTTCGTGCTGGAGGCGACCGGGCGGCGGCGGATGATGGTCGACCTGCCCGACCGGCTGGTCGAGTTCCAGGCGCGGATGGGCGAGAAGCTGCCCACCCCGCCGCTGACGCGCGACCAGCTGATCCTGCTGCGCCGCGACAACCTGGTGGCGGAAGGGGCGCTGACGCTGGCCGATCTCGGCATCGCGCCCAAGGCGGTGGAGGCGATCGTGCCGGCCTATCTGGCGCGGTTCCGGCGGGGCGGCGGGCGGCGGGCCGCCGCCTGACATGTCCGATTCGGACCAATTGTGTCCGGAACGGTGTATGCAGGGTTACCGGGGGTCGGCCCCGCCGCGAAGATAGGACAAAAAAACTGTCCTATTGGCGCAGAAAGGACTCGCGCGCCCCGGATACATGCCGTAAGTGACCCCGCGCCGGGGGGCCGGCGACCGATCCTGCGCGCCCCCACCCCGGCAGGAACACGCCGTCACCGGGGGTCCGCATGGCCGAGAAGATGCTCCAGTTCGTCCGCCTCCAGCAGCGGCAGCCGGACAAGCGCGACGCCTCGGCCCGCCGCGCCGATTGGGGCGAGGTCTATGAGAATTTCGCCGCCGAGGCCGCCGGCCAGCA
Organism: Roseomonas nitratireducens; assembly: GCF_017813355.1. Classification (GTDB taxonomy): domain Bacteria; phylum Pseudomonadota; class Alphaproteobacteria; order Acetobacterales; family Acetobacteraceae; genus Neoroseomonas; species Neoroseomonas nitratireducens. Next base: position 128,928 of record NZ_JAGIYZ010000005.1, on the reverse strand, counting down.
GGCGTCGCGCTGTTCGCAGTGCGGCGTGCCCTTCTGCCAGGTGCATTGCCCGCTCAACAACAACATCCCGGACTGGCTGAAGCTGACCGCCGAAGGGCGGCTCGAGGAAGCCTACGAGGTCGCCGCCGCGACCAACACCTTCCCCGAGATCTGCGGCCGCGTCTGCCCACAGGACCGGCTCTGCGAAGGCAATTGCGTCATCGAGAAGGGCTTCGAGTCCGTCACGATCGGCGCGGTGGAAAAGTACATCACCGACACCGCCTGGGAGAAAGGCTGGGTCAAGCCGCCCATGCCGGTGCGGGAACGCCCGCAGACCGTCGGCATCATCGGCGCCGGCCCGGCCGGCATGGCCGCCGCGGAACGCCTGCGCACGATGGGCTACCAGGTGACGATCTACGACCGGCACGACCGCGCCGGCGGGCTGATGATCTACGGCATCCCCAACTTCAAGCTGGAGAAGGAAGTCGTCGTCCGCCGCTGGCAGCAATACGTCATGGGCGGCATCCAGTTCCGCCTGAACACCGCCGTCGGCCGCGACGTCACGCTGGGCGAACTGCGCCAGCGGCATGACGCGATCCTGGTCGCGACCGGCGTCTACAAGGCGCGCGACATAGACTGCGCGGGCGCGGCGCTGCCCGGCGTGGTCGCGGCGCTCGACTACCTGATCGCGTCCAACCGCAAGGGCCTCGGCGACGAGGTGCCGGAGTTCGAGAGCGGCGCGCTGAACGCCGAGGGGCGGCACGTGGTCGTGGTCGGCGGCGGCGACACCGCGATGGACTGCGTGCGCACCGCGGTGCGCCAGGGCGCGGCCTCCGTCACCTGCCTCTATCGCCGCGACAAGGCGAACATGCCCGGCTCGATGCGGGAGGTGAAGAACGCCGAGGAGGAAGGCGTGCGCTTCGAATGGCTCGCCGCGCCGGAATCCTTCCTCGGCACCGACAAGGTTGCTGCGGTGCGCGCGCAGCGCATGCATCTCGGCCTGCCCGACGCCACCGGGCGCCAGCAGGTGGAACCGATCGCCGGCGCGGAGTTCGAGGTGAAGGCCGACCTGGTCATCAAGGCGCTCGGCTTCGACCCCGAGGACCTGCCCGCCGCCTTCAACGAGCCCGCGCTCGGCGTGACGCGCTGGGGCACGCTGAAGGTCGACTTCCGCACGATGATGACGGCCGTCCCCGGCGTCTTCGCCGCCGGCGACATCGTGCGCGGCGCCTCCCTCGTCGTCTGGGGCATCCGCGACGGGCGCGACGTCGCAGAGCAGATCCACGCCTTCATCCAGGCCCGGGCCGAAGCCCCGGCCATCGCCGCGGAGTGACGATCATGACGCAGCACGAATCCGGTTCCGCCTTCGTCGCCGCCCACGCCAAGGGCCGCGACCTGCTCTCCTCCGCCGCCCACATCGACATGACCGAGCACGATGCCTGCGGCGTCGGCCTGGTCGCCGCCCTCGACGGCAAGCCGCGGCGCGAAGTGGTGCAGGCGGGCATCGACGCGCTGAAGGCCGTCTGGCATCGCGGCGCCGTGGACGCCGACGGCAAGACCGGCGACGGCGCGGGCATCCATATCGAGATCCCGCAGGATTTCTTCGCCGAAGTCGTCCAGCGCGGCGGCGACCGCGTGCGCCCGGGGCGCATCGCCGTGGGCATGGTCTTCCTGCCCAAGACCGACCTGGGCGCGCAGGAACGCTGCCGCCAGATCATCGAGAGCGAGATCCTCAACGCCGGCTACGCCATCTATTCCTGGCGCCAGGTGCCGATCAGCGTCGGCTGCATCGGGGAGAAGGCGAACGCCACGCGCCCCGAGATCGAGCAGATCCTGATCTGGGACCCCGAGCAGCGCGACGTCGAGACCGCCGAGCGCGACATGTTCGTCATCCGCCGGCGGATCGAGAAGCAGGCGATCGCGGCGCAGATCCCCGAGCTGTACCTGTGCTCGCTCTCCGCCCGCTCGATCATCTACAAGGGCATGTTCCTGGCCGAGAGCCTGACGGAATTCTATCCCGACCTGCTGGATGCGCGCTTCGTCAGCCGCTTCGCCATCTACCACCAGCGCTACTCGACCAACACCTTCCCGACCTGGCGGCTGGCGCAGCCCTTCCGCATGCTCGCCCATAACGGCGAGATCAACACGCTGCACGGCAACGCCAACTGGATGAAGAGCCACGAGACGCGGCTTGCCCATCCGCTGCTCGATGCCTTCATGGAGGACCTGAAGCCGATCGTACAGGCGGGCGGGTCGGACACCGCGACGCTCGACAACGTGTTCGAGCTGCTGGTCCGCGGCGGGCGCGACGCGCCCATGGCCAAGGCGCTGCTGATCCCCGAAAGCGTCAGCAACAACGCCACCATGTCGGCCGCGCATCGCGAGCTGTTCATGTACTGCAACGCGGTGATGGAACCCTGGGACGGGCCGGCGGCGATCGCCGCGACCGACGGGCGCTGGGTGATCGCGGGCCTCGACCGCAACGGGCTGCGGCCGATGCGCTTCACGCGCACGGTGGACGGGCTGCTGATCGTCGGCTCCGAGACCGGCATGGTGAAGCTGCCCGAGGACCGCATCGTGCAGAAGGGGCGCCTCGGGCCGGGACAATGCATCGGCGTCGACCTCGATGAGGCGCGCTTCTACGAGGACGCCGCGCTGAAGGACACGCTCGCCGCCCGCAAGCCCTTCGGCCAGTGGACGTCGCGTACCACGCGCATCGACGAGATCGTCAAGGCCGAGCGCGACGAGCGCGCGAACTTCCAGGCCGAGGAGCTGCGCCGGCGCCAGCTGGCGATGGGCTACACGCTCGAGGAGCTGGAAGGGATCCTCCACCCGATGGTGGAGGACGCGAACGAGGCCGTCGGCTCGATGGGCGACGACACGCCCATCGCCGTGCTGTCGAGCCAGTATCGCGGCCTGCACCACTATTTCCGCCAGACCTTCAGCCAGGTCACCAACCCGCCGATCGATTCCCTGCGCGAGACGCGGGTGATGACGCTGCGCACGCGGCTGGGCAACCTCGGGAACATCCTCGACGAGGACCCGACCCAGTGCGACATGCTCATGCTGGAGAGCCCCGTGCTGTCGAACGCGCAGTTCGAGGCGATGCGCGGCTACATGGGTGCGACCGTCGCGACGGTGGACTGCACCTGGCCGGTCGCCGACGGCGAGGCCGGGCTGCGCCGCGCGATCGAGCGCATCCGCCGCGAGGCGGAGGAAGGCGTGCGCTCCGGCTGCGCCCATGTGATCCTGACCGATGAGGGCCAGGCCGAGGACCGCGCCGCGATCCCGATGATCCTCGCCGTCGGCGCGGTGCAGACGCACCTGGTCAAGCACGGGCTGCGCACCTTCACCTCGCTCAATGTCCGCGCGGCGGAATGCATGGACGTGCACTACTTCGCCGTGCTGATCGGCGCGGGTGCGACGACGGTGAACGCCTATCTCGCGCAGGAGAGCATCGCCGACCGCCATCGCCGCGGCCTGTTCGGCAATATCGGCCTGGGCGAGGCGGTGGGCCGCTACAAGAAGGCGGTGGACAAGGGCCTGCTCAAGGTCATGTCCAAGATGGGCATCGGCGTCCTCTCCTCCTATCGCGGGGGGATGAACTTCGAGGCGATCGGGCTTTCCCGCGCGCTGGTGGGCGAGTTCTTCCCCGGTACGCCCTCGCGCATCTCCGGCATCGGGCTTTCGGGCATCGCGCGGCGCGTGCTCGCGCTGCATGAGAAGGCCTGGCAGCAGGGCGCGGTCGCGCTGCCCGTGGGCGGGCTGTACAAGCTGCGCCGGCGCGGCGAGGTGCACGCCTTCGACGGCAACCTGATCCACACGCTGCAGAAGGCGGTGGAGACCGACAGCTACCAGACCTACCGCCGCTATTCGGACGCCGTGCGCAAGCTGCCGCCGGTGGCGCTTCGCGACCTGCTCGACTTCCGCATGGAAGGCCGCGCGGCCGTCGCGCTCGAGGAAGTCGAGAGCATCACGGAGATCCGCAAGCGGCTCGTCGCCCCCGGCATCTCCCTCGGCGCCCTCAGCCCCGAGGCGCATGAGACCCTGTCCATCGCCATGAACCGCATCGGCGCCCGGTCGGATTCCGGCGAGGGCGGCGAGGACCCCGCGCGCGCCAAGCCGCGCCCGAACGGCGACAACGCCAACAGCGCGATCAAGCAGATCGCCTCGGGCCGATTCGGCGTGACGGCGGAATACCTCAACAACTGCCGCGAGATCGAGATCAAGGTCGCCCAGGGTGCCAAGCCCGGCGAGGGCGGGCAGCTGCCCGGCTTCAAGGTGACGGGGCTCATCGCGAAGCTGCGGCATTCGACGCCGGGCGTGACGCTCATCTCGCCCCCGCCGCACCACGACATCTACTCGATCGAGGATCTGGCGCAGCTCATCTACGACCTCAAGCAGATCAACCCGGATGCGACGGTCTGCGTGAAGCTTGTCTCGCGCTCCGGCATCGGCACCATCGCCGCCGGCGTGGCCAAGGCGAAGGCGGATGCGATCCTGGTCTCCGGCCATTCGGGCGGCACCGGCGCATCGCCGCAGTCCAGCATCAAGTATGCCGGCCTGCCGTGGGAGATGGGGCTCTCGGAGACCCACCAGGTGCTGCTGCTGAACCGGCTGCGCCACCGGGTGAAGCTGCGCACCGATGGCGGGCTCAAGACAGGGCGCGACGTGGTGATCGCGGCGATGCTGGGTGCGGAGGAATTCGGCATCGGCACGGCCTCGCTCGTGGCCATGGGCTGCATCATGGTCCGCCAGTGCCATTCCAACACCTGCCCGGTCGGCGTCTGCGTGCAGGACGAGGCGCTGCGCGCCAAGTTCACCGGCACGCCGGAGAAGGTCATCAACCTCTTCTCCTTCGTGGCGGAGGAAGTGCGCGAGATCCTCGCCTCCCTCGGCTTCCGCAAGCTGACGGACGTGATCGGCCGGACCGACCTGCTCCAGCAGGTCAGCCGCGGGTCGGAGGATCTGGACGACCTCGACCTCAACCCGCTGCTGGTGCAGGCCGATGCCGGTCCGCATGCGTCCTACTGCACGCTGGAAGGCCGCAACGAGGTGCCGGAGACGCTGGACGCGGAGATGATCCGCGACGCCGACGCGCTGTTCCGGCACGGGGAGAAGATGCAGCTCCAGTACAACATCCGGAACACGCACCGGGCGATCGGCACCAAGGTCTCCTCCCGCATCACGCGGCAGTTCGGCATGAGCGGGCTGCAGCCGGGGCACCTGACGGTGCGCCTGCGCGGCTCGGCCGGGCAGTCGCTCGGCGCCTTCGGCGTGCGGGGGCTGAAGCTGGAAGTCTTCGGCGACGCCAACGACTATGTCGGCAAGGGGCTGTCGGGGGCGAGCATCGTGGTGCGGCCCGCGCCGTCCTCCCCTCTGGTGTGGAACGAGAACACGATCATCGGCAACACCGTGCTCTACGGCGCGACGGCGGGCGAGCTGTTCGCCGCCGGCCAGGCCGGCGAGCGCTTCGCGGTGCGCAATTCCGGCGCCACCGCGGTGGTCGAAGGCTGCGGCGCCAATGGCTGCGAGTACATGACCGGCGGCACGGTCGTGATCCTCGGCGCCGTGGGCGACAATTTCGGCGCCGGCTTCACCGGCGGCCAGGCCTTCGTCTACGACGCCGACGACACCTTCGAGCTGCGCGTGAACCCGGACACGCTGCTGTGGTCCCGCGTGCAGCACCCGCATTGGGAAGGGGTGCTGTGCGACCTGATCGCGCGCCACGTGGCCGAGACGGGCAGCCGCTTCGCCGCCCGCCTGCTGAACGAATGGGCCGCCGAGCGGCACCGCTTCTGGCAGGTGGTGCCGAAGGAATACGCGAAGTACCTGCCGGTGCCGACCACGCCGGAACAGGCGGTCGCGGCGGAGTGATCGCCGGCGCCGGGTGAAGCGCTTCACCCGGCGCCGCGCCGCCCCCTTCCCCGGGCGTGACGCCAGGGTAATCTGCGCGCCGATAGCGGGCGGAACGACCCGCCGCCGATGACGAAAGGACCGGCATCATGCGCCTGGTGCCCCTCGCCCTTGCCGCCCTTCTCGCGCTGGCCGCCCCGGCCTCGGCGCAGAACGTGCGCAACCTCGCCGCGATCAATGGCTGGACGGCCTACATCGCGGAGACGAACGGCCAGCAATTGTGCGGCATGGGCACGCAGGCCAACAACCAGGGCCGCTTCTTTTGGATCAAGGTGGAACGGCTGCAGGGCGGCCTGCACGGCTTCATCCAGCTCGGCGACCGCAGCTGGAACGTCCGGCGCGAAGCCCGCGGGCGCGTCGTGGTCGCGATCGACCGGCAGACGGCCGACCTCAACTACACCGGCACCTCCCAGCCCGACATGATCGAGGCGTCCTACCAGGGCGCCTTCAACAACTTCGTCCGCTTCGTCGAGGCCTTCGCCCTCGGCCTGCGGATGCAGGTCACCTTCCCGGGGGAGACGGTGGACCCCTGGATCGCCGACCTGCGCGGCACCCGCGCGGTGACGGAAGCCTTCCTGGCCTGCGCCCGGCGCATCTGACACCGGCGGCCGGATGCTTCGACCGCCGGCTTCCTTGGCTCGCCGGACGTCCGGCGGGCGGCATTCGCGGCCTGGGCACGCGTCGAAGGCTCTCGCGGCCGAATTGACCCGACTTTGCGCGACGCGGGGGCGGGTGGCATAAGCGCCGCATCGTGCGGCTCCTGTTCCACCTCCCCCTCTCGCCCTTCTCCCGCAAGGTGCGCCTCGCCCTGGCCGAGAAGCGCATCCCCTTCGACACGCGCATCGAGCGCGTGTGGGAAAGGCGGGAGGATTTCCTGGCGATGAACCCCGCCTGCACCGTCCCGGTGCTGGTCGAGGACAATGGCCTGACGATCGCCGATTCGACCGCGATCTGCGAATACCTCGACGAAGCCTATCCCGACATGCCGCTGCTCGGCCGCACGCTGGCCGAACGCGTGGAAGTCCGCCGCCTGGTCGCCTGGTTCGACGGCAAGTTCCACGCCGAGGTCGGCATGAACCTGCTGTACGAGAAGCAGATGAAGCGGCTGATGGGCCGCGGCAACCCGGACGCGACGGCGATCCGCGCCGGCTACGCGAATCTCCGCCCGCATCTCGAATACATCGGCTGGCTGGCGGAAACCCGGCCCTGGCTCGCCGGCACCTCGCTGACGCTGGCCGACATCTCGGCCGCCGCGCATCTCTCCGCGCTCGACTTCATCGGCGACGTCGACTGGTCGCTGAACGAGGCGGCGAAGGACTGGTATGCGCGGATGAAGTCGCGACCCTCCTTCCGCCCGCTGCTCGCCGACCGCGTCTCCGGCGTCACGCCGCCGGCGCACTACGCCGACCTGGACTTCTGATCTGCGCTACCGGCTTGCCGGCCCGGCCTCGATCAACGCCATGTTCTGCGCCGCGAGATCCGCCGCGGCGCCATCCGGCGCCAGTTCGATGACGCGTTCCCAATCGGCGCGCGCCGCCGCCGCCTGGCCCTGGATCTGGCGGATGATGCCGCGTTCGAGCAGCGCCTCGACATTGTCAGGGTCGAGCCGCAGCGCCTCGGCCACGCTCTCGGCCGCCGGCACGATCCGGTCCAGCCGCCGCAGGGCGGACGCCTTCAGCACCCAGGCCTCGGCGATCGACCCGTCGGTCGCGACCGCGCGCTCCAGGTCCGCCAGCGCCTCCGCCGGGCGGTCGAGCGCCAGCGCCGCCATCGCGCGTGTCGTCAGCAGGCCGGGATCGGCGGGCGTCAGCGCCAGCGCGAGCGTCAGCGCGGCATGGGCGCGCTGCGGCCGGCCGGCCGCGCTCCAGGCCTCCCCCGCCTGGCCGAACACCGCGGCGCGGGCGGCGATGCCGGCCTCGCTGCGCGTCGCGATCCGTTCCAGCGCCTCCGCCGCGCGTTCCGCTTCGCCCAGCGAGAGCATCGCCAGCGCCGCGCAATGCGCGGCCCCCTCCCCGCCGCCCCGCATCGCCCAGCTGTCGGCGAGGCTGCGCGCCCCCTCCGGGTCCTCGTCCAGCATCCGCACGCATTGGTCGAATTCCGGCGCGTCGACCAGGCGCGGCGGCTCGGGCGGCGTCGGCAGCGGCAGATCCGTCCCGCCGGACAGGAACCACCAGGCGCCACCGCCGCCGCCAAGCAGCAGCAGCATCGCGGCACCGGCGATCAGGAGGCGGGCATTCGGCATGGCGCCAATCTAATGTCGCGCGCGCACGCGTGCCAGACGAACTCACGGGGACGAGACATGCTTCTGGTTGCGGGACTTGGCTATTCGGGGGTCGCCGCGGCACACGCAGCGGTTGTGGCCGGCTGGCGCGTGACGGGGACGGCGCGCGACCCGTCGCGGCTCGGAGCGCTGCCGGGAATCGCCCTTATTTCCTTCGATTTCGCCGGCGCGGCGCTGGACGAGGCGACGCATCTCCTGGTCACGGCACCGCCGGGCGACGCCGGCGATCCGCTGCTGGTCCGCCACCATGCGGCGATCGAGGCGGCGCTGATCGCGCGAAGGTTGCGGTGGATCGGCTATATCTCAACCACGGGAGTCTATGGCGACCGCGGCGGCGGGCTGGTGGAGGAATCGACGCCGCCCGCGCCCGGCCAGCCGCGCAGCATCCGGCGACTCGCCGCCGAGGAGTCCTGGCGCGCGATCGCCGCCGGGCGCGCCGCGCTCGACATCTTCCGCGCCGGCGGCATCTACGGCCCCGGGCGTTCCACCTTCGACGACCTGCGCGCCGGCACCGCGCGCTGCGTGGTCAAGCCGGGCCACGCCTTCTCCCGCATCCATCGCGACGACATCGCCCATGCCGTGCTCGCGGCGATCGGGCAGGACCTGCCGCCGGCGGTGCGCGTGCTGCACCTGGTGGACGACGAGGCGGTGGAAAGCGCCGTGGTGACGGCGCATGCCGCGCGCCTGCTCGGCCTGCCGCCGCCGCCCGCCATCCCCTTCGAGCAGGCGCGCGCGGCCATGTCGCCCATGGCGCTGTCCTTCTGGTCGGAGAACCGGCGCGTCGCGAATGCCGCGACCAAGGCCGCGCTCGGCATCGCCTGGCGCTACCCGACCTATCGGGAAGGGCTAGAGGCCATCCTCGCGGAGGAGCGGCGCGAGGGTCTCGCCCAGTAGCGCGAGGTCCTGCGGCCGCGAGAGCCGGTGGTCGCCGTCCTTGACCAGATGCACGCGCACGTCGCCGCCGGTCGCGGCCTCCGCGATGCGCAGCGCGTGGCGCCAGGGCACGTCGGGGTCGGCCTGCCCCTGCAGAATGCGCAGCGGCGCGTCGACCTGGATCGGCCCGCGCAGCAGCAGGTGGTCGCGCCCGTCCTCGATCAGCGCGCGGGTGATGGGATAGGGCGCGCCGTACTCGCTGGGTCGCATCCAGACGCCGTCGCGCAGGATCGCCTCCCGTTCGGCCGGCGAGAACTCCGCCCACATCAGGTCCTCGGTGAAGTCCGGCGCGGGGGCGATGCCGACCAGCGCACGGACCGGCAGCCGCCGCCGCGCCGCGAGCAGCAGCGCGATCCAGCCGCCCATGGAGGAGCCGACCAGCACGCGCGGCCCCGGCGCGAGCGCGCCGATCACCGCGGCCGCATCCGCCGCCCAGCGGCCGATGGTGCCGTCCTCGAACCGCCCGCCGGAGGCGCCGTGGCCCGAATAGTCGAAGCGCAGGAAGGGCGTGCCTCGCGCCTCGCACCAGCCGGCGAGGAATTCCGCCTTGCTGCCCGTCATGTCGGAATTGAAGCCGCCGAGAAACACCACGCCCGGCCCGCGCCCGTCGATGTGCCGCCAGGCGAGCTCGACGCCGTCGCCGCGGTCGAGCCGCCCCGCCTCCTCCTTCACGGCCGCGGCAGCCCGCGGCGCATCAGCGAGGCCATCAGCGCCCCCGCACCGAAGGACCAGGGCGGGCATTCGTCGGTGCGGTCCACCTCGTTCACCAGCGCGCCCAGGCGCGCGGAGGCGATGCGCACCACGTCGCCCTCGCGATGCGTGAAGCCCATCCCCGGCGCACCGCGATCCTTGACCGGCGAGAAGGGCGTGCCGAGATACAGCACCGCGCCGTCCGGGTACTGGTGGTGCGCGCCGATCATCTGCGCGACGAGGTCGGTCGGGTCGCGACTGATCGACCCCACCGCGCCGCGTTCATCGAGCGCGAAGCCGTCGCGGCCGGCGATCGCCAGCGCGATCTCGGCGCGGCGCACATCCTCGAGCGAGAAGCCGTCGTCGAACAGCCGGATCACCGGGCCGAGCGCGGCAGAGGCGTTGTTGTCCTTGGCGCGGCCGAGCAGCAGCGCGGAGCGGCCTTCCACGTCGCGCAGGTTCACGTCGTTGCCGAGCGTGGCCCCCACGATGCGCCCGCGGCTGGAGACGACCATCACCGCCTCGGGCTCCGGGTTCGACCAGGCGGAATTCGGATGCACGCCGATCTTCGCACCCAGGCCAACGGCCGCCATGGGCGGGCATTTGGAGAAGATCTCGGCATCGGCGCCGATGCCGACCTCGAGGTACTGGCTCCACCAGCCCTTGGCGACCAGCGCCTCCTTCACGCGCATCGCCTCGGCGCTGCCGGGGACGAGGTTGGCGAGGTCGTCGCCGATGATCTCCCGCACCTCGATGCGCACCGCGGCGGCGAGCGAGGCATCGCCGCGGCAGCGTTCCTCGATCACGCGTTCCAGCATGGACCGCACATAGGTCACGCCCGCGGCCTTCACCGCCTGCAGGTCGACCGGGGCGAGCAGCCAGGGCTTCGCCGGGTCGCGCGCGTCATGCGCGGAATTGGCCAGCAGCGCGTCGAGGTCGAGGGCCATCGGCGCGCCCCGCTTGCGGATGGCGCCGACCGGATCCTCCTCCTCCATCCAGCGGGAGACGGTGCCGAAGGCGGGCGTCAGGTCGAAGGCGGCTTCGCCGAGCAGCCCGACGACGACGGGGCCATCGACGGTCATGATGCGCGCGGCGAAGGCGCCGGTCGCCAGGTCCGCCGGCAGGCAGTCGCGGTCGAGCTTCATGCGCTTGGTCCTTCCCCCCTGGGCGCGGCTCGGAGCGGCGGCGCTTCGGGGCGATCAAAGCCGGGCGGGCGGCATGTGCCAAGGGGGGCGCGCCGGACCTGCCCGCGCGCATGCGTGCGGAACGCACGATGCAAGGCGCGGCGCGCGGCCGCGCAATTCAGGCTTCGGCGGGCACGGACTGCCGGGCGGCGGCATGCGGCACCGCCCAGGAGGGCAGGCCGCGCAGCGCGCGCCAGGCCTCGTGCAGCGCGGCGACGTCGCGCGCCAGCAGCGCGGGATCCTGCGCGGCGGCGGCGACCAGCGTCTCGGCATCCGGCGCGCCGCTGGCGGGCACGCCGAGATGGTCCTGCAGCTCGGCCAGCGCGCGCGGCGTCCCCGCTTCGAGCGCGAAGGCGAACAGGGCGAGGTCGACGCCCTCGGCGAAATGCGGTGCGCCGCAGGGCAGCCAGACCATGCGGTGCAGGATGCGCGCCGCGGCGTCGGTCGTCAGCGCCCGCAGCATCGGCACATCCGCCGGGCCGCCGATCCAGACCGACAGCAGGCCGAGCCCGACGCCATGCGCGGCCGGCCCGTCGAGCAGGCGATCGTTCGGCGTGAACCCGCCGCGCGCCGTCATCACGGCGTCGGCGCAGGCGGCGAAGCGATCGGCTGGCCTGATCATGCCGCTCATCTTGCGGCGAAGGCGGTTAACCAAGGCTTGCGGCGCGAGAATTCCGCGGTGGATCAGGCCGGCAGCGTGTCCTTCCACGGATAGCCCCTGCGCGCCTTGGCGAAGCCGTAGTCGAACAGCGTGCGCAGATAGGCCTGCTCGAAGGGCTCGCCTTCCCGCCCCGTGAAGTCGTCCTCGATATGCGCCAGCCGGAAGGCGATGTTGCGCGTCGCGCCCGCCGCCTGGATGCGGAAGATGTCGTTGACGCCCGATGCGCCGATCAGCGTCGAGATGGCCTGGGAGGCGATCGAGAAGGCCCGCCTGCGCACCGGCGCGCCCTGCGGGGCGAGCCGCCCGTTGCGCACCACATAGGCCGTGACGCGCGGCGGCGAGAGGCCGAGCCGCACGCGTTCCTCCCGGTCCGCCGCCAGCCCCGGCGGATAGAGATAGGCCTGCGCGTAGGTGCCGCCATCCACGTGCATTTCCTGGAAGGGCCGCCCGTCCACCGTCACGTCGATCATCACCGGGGGAAAGATGCCCGGGATGGCGGCGGAGGCGAGCAGCACCTGCCGCGCGAGGTCGAGCGCGCGCGGATGACCGCTCGCCGCGATGGCGCCGAGGTTCCAGCCGATCGGCCGCTGCGCGTCGAGGTTCGTCGTGCAGATGATGCATTGCCGCCCGCCGAGATAGGCGGCCGCGACCTCGGCGAGCAGCGTCTCGTCCAGGAAGCGCGCGATGGTGCGCGCGAGCGGCGCGCTGTCAGCCACCGCGTCGTCCAGCAGCGCGGCGAGCAGCCCGCGCTGTTCCAGCACGTCCGCCGCCGTGATGTCGGTATAGGCGGCACGCAGGTCCGGGTCGCGGTGGATGCCGGCGAAGACGAGCGGCGCGGTCAGCGCGCCGGTCGAGATGCCGGTCACCAGGTTGAAGTCCGGCCGCGTGCCATGCGCCGTCCAGCCGCAGGCGAGGCCCGCGCCGAAGGCGCCGTTCTCGCCCCCGCCCGAGAAGGCGATGATGTGCCCGTCCGGCAGCGGGTCCCGCGGGCCGAGGCCGAAGCGGATGCGCTGGCGCCGGCCGGCGAGGTTGAATTCCTGCGCCACGCGCGGGACGTCGGTCGGGTCGGTGACGCAGAAGCGCTCGTTCGGCAGGCCGAGCACGCTGGCGCGGCGCACCACGTCGGCCGGGACGGGCGGCCCGCGCTCGGGCATGGCGCAGGCGCCGAGGGCGCCGGCGAGCAGCGCGCGGCGCGCGGGGAGGATGGCGGTCATGGACGGCGACGCTATCGCGCCCGCCGCCGCGGGCGATAGCGCCGTTACGTCAGACCGGCGGCTGCTTCGCCCAGGGGTAGCCGCGGCGCGCCCGCTCGAAGGCGTGCTCGAACAGGGCGCGCATGTAGGCCTGCTCGAAGGGCTGGGTGTAGGTGCCCGTGAAGTCGCGGCCGATGAAGGCGAGGTTGAAGTCGACCCCGTCGCGCTCCGTCGTGTTCCAGATGCGCACCACGTCGTTGTAGCCGGAGGAGGCGATCATGGTGGAGATGGCGCGCCCGGCGATGCTCAGCGTGCGGCGGTCGACCTCCGCCCATTCCGCGTCGAGCCGCCCGTTGCGGATGATCCAGGCCTGCGCGCGCGGCACGCGTTCCCCGCGGCGCAGCCTCTCCCGCCGACCCGTCGTCAGGCTGCGCGGATAGAGGAAGACCTGGGTGAAGGCGCCGCCGTCCACATGCATCTCGTGGAAGGTGTCGGCACCCGCGCGCACATCCATCATCACCGGCGGGAAGGCGCCGGGCACGGCCGCGGAGGCGAGCAGCACGCGGCGGATCAGCGCGAGCGCGTCCGGATGCCCGCTCGCCGCGATGGCGCCGATGTTCCAGGTACAGGGCAGCTGGGCATCGAGATTCGCCGTCCCGACGAAGAGCAGCCGCCCCTCCGCGTAGCCCTGGGCGAGGGCGCGCAGCATGCGTTCGTCCAGGTGCCGCGCGATGGTGCGGAACAGCGGCGTGTTGTCCGCCAGCGCGTCGTCGAACAGGCCGGCGAGGATGCCGCGCGGGCGCAGCACCTCGTCCGGCGTGATGTCGGTGTAGACGCTGCGCAGCGCGCCGTCCCAGGACGGCCCGAGGAAGGCGAAGGGCGCGGTCAGCGCGCCGGTCGACACGCCGGTGACGAGGTCGAAGCCGGGGCGCGTGCCCTGCGCCGACCAGCCGCAGAGCAGCCCAGCGCCGAAGGCCCCGTCCTCCCCCCCGCCGGAGACGCCGAGCATGCGGTAGGGCGGCGCGTCCACCAGCGGGTCCCGGAAGCCGAGATGCTGCTGCCGGCGCCGGAAGGCGGACGCGTATTCCGCGATCAGCTTCGGCATGTCGTGCGGGATCAGGAAGCGCTCGTTCGGGATGCCGAGCACCGTCGCCTCCCCCACGCGCCCCCGCGGCACGGCCCGGCCGCGTTCGGGCAGGGCGCAGCCCACCGCAGGCGCGGCGAGCCCCACCGATGCAAGCCTCAGCGCCATGCGCCTGCCGGCCACCATGCGTGCCGTCATCCGCATCCTCCGTCTCGACTCCGTGAGACCGTTCCTTAGGCGATTTCGCGCACGACCTCACCCCCGATTCCCACTTGGGTTTGCCGCCGGGGCGCCGCGTCGCCACACTCGGGGCAAAGGACCAGAGGAGGAACCGCCATGACCACCCGCCGGGCCACGCTCGGGCTGCTCGCAGCCGCCGGAAGCCTCGCCGCGCCCCGCCATGCCCTCGCCGCCTGGCCCGCCGACCGGCCGATCGAGGTCATCGTCCCCTACCCGCCCGGGGGCGGGGTGGACACCATGGCGCGGGTGGTGCTGCCGGCGGTACAGGCGAAGCTGCCGGGGTCGCGCTTCCTGGTCGTCAACCGCGCCGGCGCCGGCGGGCAGCTGGGCTGGGAAGTGGCCTTCGGCGCGGCGCCGGACGGCTACACCCTGGCCGCGACCAGCGTGCCGGCGCTGGTGACCTATCCGATGGAACGGCAGGTCCGGTACCGGCCGCTCGACTTCACCTTCATCGCCAATGTCGTGGACGACCCGGGCGGGCTGTTCGTCGCGGCCAATTCGCCTCTGCGCACGCTGGCCGACCTGGTGGCCGCGGCCAAGGCGCGGCCGGGCGCGATCTCCTACGGCTCGACCGGCATCGGCTCGGACGACCACCTGCTGGTCATCGCGCTCGAGGACCGGGCCGGCATGCCGCCCATGACGCATGTGCCCTTCAACGGCATGGCGCCGCTGTCCACCGCGCTGATCGGCGGGCACCTGCAGGTCGGCGCGTTCAACATGAGCGAGAGCCTCGCCCTGCTGCGGGACGGGCGGATCCGCGCGCTCGGCCAGGCGTCGCTGACCCGCTGGTCCGGCACGCCGGACGTGCCGACCTTCCGCGAGCAGGGGCAGAACCTGATCAGCGGTGCCACGCGCGGCATGGTCGGCCCGCCCAACATGCCCGCCGAGATCGTCGCGCGGCTGACCGCCGCCTTCCGCGAGGCGATGGCCGATGCCGGCTTCGTCGCCGAGGCGGACCGGCTCGGCCTGCCGCTCGCGCCGCGCATCGGCGACGAGTACCGCAGCGACGTCGTCGCGCTGGAACGCGACCTGCGCGGCCTGTGGCAACGCCGCCCCTGGCGGGAATCCTGATCCATGCCGCGTGTGGAAGCCGGGGCGCTGCGCGCCCTGCTGGTCGATGTCGTCGCCGCCTGCGGCAGCGCGCCGGAGGAGGCCGAGGAGGTCGCCGCCCATCTGCTGGAAGCGAACCTGCAGGGGCATGACAGCCACGGCATCATGCTGCTGCCGCGCTACGTGCAGCATGTGCGCGAAGGCAAGCTGGTCCCGAACGTCGCCCCGCGCGCCGAGCGGCAGGACGCGTCGCTGGCCGTCTTCGACGGCGGGCGGGGCTATGGCCAGCGCGTCGGCCGCATCGCCATGGACTGGGCGATCGGCGCGGCGCGCGACAACGGCATGGCCGTGATGGGGCTGAAGGACGTGCACCATCTGGGCCGCATCGGCACCTATGGCGAACAGGCGGCCGCGGCGGGGATGATCTCGCTGCACTTCGTCAACGGCGTCTCGGGCCCCGGCGCGGTCGCGCCCTTCGGCGGCAGCGACGGGCGGCTTTCGACCAACCCGGTCTGCATCGCCATCCCCGGCACCCCGCCGCTGGTGTTGGACTTCGCGACCAGCGCCATCGCGCTCGGCAAGTGCCGGGTCGCCTTCAATGCCGGGCTGCCTGTGCCCGAGGGCGCGCTGGTGGACGCGAAGGGGCGGCCGACGACCGACCCGGGCGTGCTGTACCGCGACGAACCCCGCGGCGCGCTGCGGAGCTTCGGGGCGCACAAGGGCTATGGCCTTGCGATGATGTGCGAGATCCTGGCCGGCGCGCTGCTCGGCGGCCACACCGCCCGGCACGGCCACCCGGCCGACCGCGGCATCGTCAACGCCTGGCTCGCCATCGTGCTGGACCCCGGGCGCTTCCGCGACCTCGGCGCCTTCCGGGATGAGGTGGAAGGGATCGTCGCCGACCTGAAGGCGAGCCCGCCCGCCGACCCCGAGGCCCCGGTCCTGGTCGCCGGGGAGAAGGAACGCCTGACCAAGGCGACGCGGCTGGCGGACGGCATCCCGGTCGATCCCACCACCTGGGGCAACCTGGTCGCGGCCGCCGAGAGCCTGGGCCTGACGCGCATCCCGAAGGCCGCCTGAGCCCCGGCGCGGGGCCGGATCGCCGGCCCCGCCGCCCCGCCTTTGGCACGATTCTTGTGTGGCTTTTGTTGACCCTCCGGCGCCCACGCACCATACAGGCGCCGTGAACGCCCCGTCCCCGCACCCCGACCTCGAGGCCGCGCGCCGCGTCCTGGCGCTGGAGGCCGAGGCCCTGGCCTCCCTCTCCGACAGCCTGGACGAGCGCTTCGCCCAGGCAGTCTCCCTGCTGTCCGGCGCGACCGGCCGCGTCGTCGTCACCGGCATGGGCAAGTCCGGCCATGTGGCGCGCAAGATCGCGGCGACGCTGGCCTCCACCGGCACCCCGGCGCTCTTCGTCCATCCGGCCGAAGCCTCGCATGGCGACCTCGGCATGATCGTGGCCGGGGATGCGGTCCTCGCCCTGTCCAATTCGGGGGAGACGCCGGAACTCGCCGACCTGGTCGGCCACGCCAAGCGCTTCGGCCTGCCGCTGGTGGGCATCACCGGCCGGGCGGACAGCACGCTGGCGCGCGCGGCGGATGTCGCCCTGGTGCTGCCCGAGGCGCCGGAAGCCTGCCCGATGGGCCTCGCGCCCACCACCTCCACCACCATGCAGCTGGCGCTGGGCGATGCCATCGCGGTCGCGCTGCTGACCCGGCGCGGCTTCACCGCGGCGGATTTCCGGGTGTTCCACCCGGGCGGCAAGCTCGGCGCGCGGCTGTCGCGCGTGCGGGACCTGATGCACGGGCCGGCGGAACTGCCGCTTGCCCCGCCCGGCACGGCGATGGACGCCGCGATCGTCGCCATGACGGCCAAGCGCTTCGGCTGCCTCGGCGTGCTGGGGGCGGATGGGCGGCTGCTCGGCATCATCACCGATGGCGACCTGCGCCGCGCGCTGGAGGCCGGGGGCGGCGCCGCCCTGCTCGGCCGCACCGCGGAACAGGTCATGACGCGCGCCCCGCGCACCGTGCAGCCCGAGACCCTGGCGGCCGAGGCGCTGCACCTGATGAACGCGCGGTCGATCACGGCCGTCTTCGTCGTGGATGCCGATGGGCGGCCGGTCGGCATCCTGCACATCCACGACCTGCTGCGGGCGGGCGTGGCATGACGGAACCCCGCCCCGGCCCGCCGCCGCTGCGCGCGAGCGGCCCCGCGCAGCCGCCGCGGCGGATGCTCTCGCCGTCGCGCGAGCGCTGGGCGCCCTCCGCGGCGCAGATCGCGCGGCGCCGCCTCGCGGTGCGGCTCGCGAAATGGCTGCTGCCGCTGGCCGGCGCCGGGCTGCTGCTGGGCATCGCCGTCTGGCCGGAACTGGACCGGATGGAGGACCGCGCCCGCGTGTCCTTCCGCCGGGTGCTCCAGGCCCAGCCGGACGCGGTGCGGATGGTCGAGCCCCGCTACCAGGGCCTGGACGAGCAGAACCGGCCCTTCACCGTCACGGCGAATGTCGCCGCGCAGACGGACCAGGCCGACATCGTCGACCTGGAGCGCCCGCGCGCCGACATCCTGCTGACGGACGGGTCCTGGGTGCTGCTCGAAAGCCGCGACGGGCGCTTCGACAAGGGGGCCAACCGGCTCGACCTCTCGGGCGAGGTCACGCTCTGGCAGGATGGCGGGAACATGCTGGTGACCGAGGCGGCGGAGATCGACCTGAAGGAAGGCTCGGCCTCCGGCGACCGGCCGGTCGCCGCGCAAGGCCCCTTCGGCACGCTGGTGAGCGAGGGCTTCCGCCTGACCGAGCGCGGGCAGGTGGTGGTCTTCACCGGCCGCGCGCGGGCGATCCTGGAGGGCGGGCGATGAGGCGCGCGCTGTTCGCGGCGGCGCTGCTGGCCGCCACGCCCGCCCTGGGCCAGGGCATCGACCTCAGCCAGGGCGGCCCGATCGAGGTCACCGCGACCGACGGCATCGAATGGCGCCAGGCGGAGCAGGTGGTGATCGCGCGCGGCGCGGCCCGCGCGGTGCGCGGCGGCGTGACGGTGGACGCCGACCGGCTGCTCGCCCGCTACCGCCCGCGCGGCGGCGCGACCGAAGCCGCGCAGCGCGCACCCGCCGAGAGCCCCGGCGGCGGCGGCGAGATCTGGCGCCTGGAAGCCGAGGGCAACGTCACCGTCACCAGCGCGACCGACCGCGCGGAAGGCGATCGCGCCGTCTACGACATCGACCAGGCGGTCATGGTCATGACCGGCCAGGCGCTGCGGCTCGTCACGCCCGACAACACCATGACGGCGCGCGACAGCGTGGAATACTGGTCCGCCCGCCGCATGGCGGTGGCGCGCGGCAACGCCGTGGTGGTGACGAATGACGGGCGCCGCGTGCGCGCCGACACGCTCGTCGCCTATTTCGCGGAAAGCGCCGCGCCCGGGGCGCAGCCCCCGCCGCGGCCGCAGCCGGCCGCCGCGCAAGGTGGGGCGGAACAGCGGACCAATTCGATCGAGCGCGTCGAGGCCTACGGCAATGTCGAGATCCGCACGGCCGAGGAGGTGGTGCGCGGAGATCGCGGCGTCTACAGCCCGGCCACCGGGCTCGCGCGGCTGCTCGGCACCGTTCGCATCACCCGCGGCGACAACACCCTGACCGGCCAGGAGGCCATCGTGAACATGCAGACCGGCGTCGCGCGGCTCGTCTCCGCCCCCGGCGCCCGCGTGCAGGGGCTGGTCGTGCCCCAGCAGGGTCAACCGCAGCCGGGGCAGCCGGGGCAGCAGGAGACGCCGCGGTGACCGACGGGCTGCGCGTGGTCGAAGGGGCGGCGTCGAGCGGCCTCGTCGCGAAGGGCCTGGGCAAGCGGTACAAGAAGCGGCCGGTCGTGCGCGGCGTGTCGATCTCGGTCAAGCGCGGCGAGGCGGTCGGGCTGCTCGGCCCGAACGGCGCGGGCAAGACCACGACCTTCTACATGATCACGGGCCTCGTCCAGCCGGACGAAGGCCAGGTGCTGATGGACGGCCACGACGTGACGACGCTGCCGATGTACCGGCGCGCGCGGCTGGGCATCGGCTACCTGCCGCAGGAAGCCTCGATCTTCCGGGGCCTGAACGTCGAGGACAACATCCGCGCCGCTCTCGAGGTGGTCGAGCCCGTGCGCGACCGGCGGGAGCAGATGCTGGACGCGCTGCTGGCGGAATTCGGCATTTCCCACCTGCGCCGCGCGCCGGCGCTCGCGCTTTCGGGCGGGGAGCGGCGGCGCTGCGAGATCGCCCGCGCGCTGGCGACGCACCCCGCCTATATCCTGCTGGACGAGCCGCTGGCCGGCATCGACCCGATCGCGGTCGGCGAGATCCGCGACCTGGTCAAGCACCTGAAGGACCGCGGCATCGGCGTGCTGATCACCGACCACAATGTGCGCGAGACGCTCGAGATCATCGACCGCGCCTACATCCTGCACGACGGCCAGGTGCTGATGGAAGGCTCCCCGCGCGACATCGTCGCGCATGAGGGCGTGCGCCGCGTCTATCTCGGCGAACGCTTCAGCCTCTGACACGCACGCCATGACGCGGTCGAGCGCAGCGGAACGCGGGGGCGCCTGATGTCGCTGGCGCCGCGCCTCGACCTTCGCCATTCGCAGCAGCTGGTGATGACGCCGCAGCTGCGCCAGGCGATCAAGCTGCTGCAATCCTCCAACATCGAGGTCGCGGCCTTCGTCGAGGAGGAGCTGGAGCGCAACCCGCTGCTCGAGCGCGACGAGCGCGAGCCGCCGGGCCCCGATGCCGGCCGCACCACCGACCCCCTGCCCGCCGCCGTCGAGGCGCCGGATGCCGCCGAGGCCGCGCGGTCCGACGTGCTGCCGGCGGAGAACGCCGGCCCGCTCGATACCGAATGGGACAATGTCTACGACGCCGGCACGCCGCCCATGGGCAGTGGCGGGCGCGCGGATTTCGAGGACGACCTCTCCGGCATCGAGGCGATGGCCGCGCCGGAGAAGAACCTGCGCGAGCACCTGGCCGAGCAGCTGCGCCTGACCTTCTCCGACGCGCGCGACCGCGTCATCGCGGCGAATTTCCTCGCTCTGGTCGATGCGGCGGGCCGCCTGCCGGTGGACAGCGCGACGGTCGCCGCGGCGCTCGGCTGCGAGGAGGCGGTGGTCGAGGCCGTGCGCCGGCGCATGCAGCGCTTCGACCCGGTGGGGATGTTCTGCCGCGACCTGCGCGAATGCCTGATGGTGCAGCTTGAGGAGCGCAACCGCTACGACCCGGCGATGGCCGCGCTGCTCGACAACCTCGAGATGCTCGCGCGCCGCGACCTCAAGGGCCTGCAGCGCGCCTGCGGGGTGGATGCCGAGGACATGGCGGAGATGGTCGCCGAGCTCCGCCGGCTCGACCCCAAGCCGGGTGCTTCCTTCGACGCTCCGCCGGCGCCGACGCTGGTGCCCGACGTGCTGATG
This sequence comes from Roseomonas nitratireducens, assembly GCF_017813355.1. Lineage (GTDB taxonomy): Bacteria > Pseudomonadota > Alphaproteobacteria > Acetobacterales > Acetobacteraceae > Neoroseomonas > Neoroseomonas nitratireducens. Next base: position 108,286 of record NZ_JAGIYZ010000005.1, on the reverse strand, counting down.
CGCCGCGGCCCGGGCGATGGCTGGATCGTCGAGCTGAACCCGGAGACGCTGCCGCGCGTGCTGGTCAACCGTGGCTTCCATGCCCGCGCCGTGGTCGGCGTGAAGTCCCGCGACGAGAAGGCCTGGCTCGCAGAACGCTTCCAGACCGCGTCGTGGCTCGTGAAGTCGCTCGAGCAGCGGGCGACGACGATCCTGAAGGTGGCCTCCGAGATCGTGCGTCGGCAGGACGGGTTCTTCCGCCACGGCATCGCGCATCTGCGCCCGCTGATCCTGCGCGACGTGGCCGAGGAGGTGGGGATGCACGAGAGCACCGTCTCCCGCGTCACCTCCAACAAGGCGATCGCGACGCCGCGCGGCACCTTCGAGCTGAAGTACTTCTTCACCACCGCGATCGCGGGCACGGCCGGGGGCGATTCCGTCAGCGCCGAGGCCGTGCGCCACCGGATCAAGGCGATGGTGGACGCGGAGACCGCGGACGACATCCTGTCCGATGACGCCATCGTGGAGCGGCTGCGCGCGGAAGGCGTGGACATCGCCCGGCGAACCGTGGCCAAATACCGCGACGCGCTGCGCATCCCATCATCGGTGCAGCGCAAAAGGGAGAAGGCCGTCCCGGCCTGATCCGACCAAGCCTGAGCGGCCCGCGCGGAGGATGCGGACCGGTGCCAGGTCGCCATCGGGGCGGCCCCTCCCCTTCCATGAAGAAGGAGGGCTCAGCCCCATGCACGTCACGGTCGCAGGCAAGCAGGTCGAAACAGGCGAAGCACTGAAGGTCCATGTGCGTGATGGCCTCGAGGCCATCACGCGCAAGTATTTCGACCATGCGCTGGAAGCGAACGTCACCTTCCACCGCAACCGCTCCCAATTCTCCTGCGACATCAACCTCAAGGCCGGGCGCGGGCTGATGATGCGCGGCGAGGGCGAAGGGCCCGACGCGCACCGCGCCTTCGAGGAAGCGGCCGAGCACCTCGCCAAGCGCCTGCGCCGCTACCGACGACGCGTGAACGAGCATGCGCGCTCCGCCGCGCCCGACCGCGACACCGCGCCCGCCGGGCGCGAGACCGTCATCCGCGCCGAGGCGGAGGAGGAGGCCGAGGCCCCCACCCCGAACGGCGCCGACCACGGCGCGATCGTCGCCGAGCATCCGGCCGAGATAGCCCTTCTCACGGTCGGCGAGGCGGTGATGCGCATGGACCTCGCGCATGTGCCCGTCCTGATGTTCCGCAACAAGGCGACGCGCGCGCTCAACGTCGTCTATCGCCGCCAGGACGGCAACGTCGGCTGGATCGATCCCGAAGGGGCGTGACCGGCGAAGGGGAGGGCGGCGACGCCCTCCCCGCGCTCAATGCACCAGCGCCGGCCCCAGGCCGTGCTGCAGGATCGCGGCGGTGGCCAGCGCCAGGGTCGGCGCGGCGCCGATCTGGGTGCCGTCCGCCGCGTGGATCGCCACCGCGCGCTGGCCGTTCACCAGCACGGGCCGGGCGTAGGCGATGCTCGCCGCGCCATAGCGCGCCCAGTCGAGCGGGGAGAGCGCGCGCAGCATCTCGGGCTGCAGGGCGTCCTCGTCGCGGTCGTCGAATTCATGGTCGGTCATCTCGGTCTCTCCTGCCGCGTCGTCCCGAAGGGGCCCGCGCGGCGCTGTCCGGCCCGGAAGGGCCCGGTTGGGGGGAAGGGTCAGCCGTTCTCCGGCCGGCCTTCCAGCACGCCCGGCGCGGCGCCGTTGCCGCGGGCGCCGATGCGGATGGTCTTCACGCGGCTTTCCGGCTGCGGGCGCTTGAGGTCGAGGTGCAGCAGCCCGTTGTCGAGCCAGGCGCCTTCCACCTCCATCCCTTCCGCGAGCACGAAGGCGCGCTGGAACTGGCGGGCGGCGATGCCGCGATGGAGGAAGATCCGGCCTTCCGATTCGTCCTTCTGCCGGCCGCGGATGACGAGCTGGTTGTCCTCCTGCGTGATCTGCAGGTCGTCCATCGAGAAGCCGGCGACGGCGAGCGTGATGCGCAGCCGGTTATCGCCGGTCTGCTCGATGTTGTAGGGCGGGTAGCCATCGGCGTTCTTGCCGACCCGGTCGAGCATCTGCTCGAGGTGGTCGAAGCCGAGGAACAGGGGCGAGCCGAAGAGCGAAGGGCGCGACACGAAGGCCTCCTCATCCGAGAGCGAAGCGGAAGGCGGGACCCGAAGCACCCCGCCGACCCAGGAAATCTTGGCCGGCGCGGGCCCCGTTGCAAGGGGCCTCCGCGGGGTCTAGATGCCCGGCCTGCCGCCATGACCGACACCCCCACGCTGCCCATCCTGTTCGTCCCCGACCCGCGCCTGCGGGCGAAGGCGAAGCCCGTGGCCGCGACGGACCCCGGCCGGGTACGGGACCTCGCCGACCGGATGCTCGCGACCATGTACGCCGCGCCCGGGATCGGCCTGGCCGCGCCGCAGGTGGGGGAGATGCTGCGGCTCGTCGTCATCGACCTCCAGAAGGACGAGCAGCGCCAGCCCATGGTGCTGGTGAACCCGGAGATCGTGGCCGCCAGCCGGGAGGTCGCGACGCGGGAGGAAGGCTGCCTGTCCCTGCCCGGCCAATACGCCGACGTGACCCGGCCGGCCTCGGTGAAGGTGCGCTACCTCGACCTGGAAGGTGCGCGGCGGGAGGTTGAGGGCGACGGCCTGCTCTCCGCCTGCCTGCAGCACGAGGTCGATCATCTCGATGGCGTGCTGTTCGTGGACTACCTGAGCGCGCTGAAGCGCAACATGCTGCTGCGCCGGCTCGCCAAGGACCTCAAGGCCAAGGAACGGGCGTAGGATGGCGGGGAGGGCTCCGCCTGCCCCGCCCCCCTTTTGCCGAGAATGTGAGCGTTCGCAGATGCTCGATACGCCGAGCCTGGGCTGGGTAGGCGCCGATCACCACTGACGGCGCAGCATGTCCTGCCGCATGGTCTTGGCGAGCGTCAGATCCGCGACCAGCCGCTTCGGCTTGGCGTTCTCATCCTCGACCTGCTTGTCGCCGCCGGAACTCTGCAACGCCCATTCCAGCGAACCGATTCTTCCATCGGTAGAATGTCGGGTCTGCCCCCCGAGCTTGCGGCAGTTTTCCTCCACTGCCGTCCCCCTCCCCGCCTGTCGCAGCGGGAAGGCAATCTGTTCCTCCGTTGACCGCTTCCTCTTCATGGCACTTTGTCCAATCCGTCAGAGTGCCCGAAAAAGTTGTTCTCCCGACGGACCAGTTTCCGGGTTCAGGACCAGTCGCGAACTACCGCCGCTCCAGTACTGTCACCGCGACATCGTCGCCGCGCCGCAGGCGTGCCACGAAGGCCATCATCGAACGATCCGGAACCTCGAAGGTCACCACGATGCCTTGCCGGTCCGAGATCGCGACCACGCGCCCGCCGGGCAGAACCTCCTCGATCGTGCCCTGGATGCGCCCCGCCTCGAAGCCGGCGGCTGGCCTTGAAAGCCCGAGCCGCACGGCCCCGCGCGCATCGTACTCGACAACCACGCGCTGGCCTGGGCGGAGGCGTTCCATGCCTCTGAAGTCCCGCCCCAGCGAGACGTCCACCAAAGCGCCCCCTGCGGTCCGGATGACCACTTGGCGCGTCTCCACGGACGCATCCTCGACCATGCCATGCGCGGCGATGCTGCCGAGCAACGGCGGAGGAGGCGGCGGTTCGGCTTGCGGCGTCGGGTCCGGCGGCGCGACGCAGGCCACGACAACGGGCGCGGACAGCGACAGCATCGCGCCGCGGATGAACGCGCGTCTCGTGCGTGGAAATGTCATGGTCGGTTCTCCCCCGAACGGCGCGGCGCGATACAGGCAGCGCCTCCCCCCTCATGCCGCGCCGGCGGCCCGCCCGCGCCGGTATAGCAGCCAATAGACGCCTGCCACGAGCACCGCGCCGCCCACGATATTGCCGAAGGTGACGGCCGCCAGATTGCGAATCACCAACCCGATGCGGAGAGCGTCGAAGGCTGCCGGATCGAGGCCAACGGCCTGCCAGTACGCCTCCGCGGCGAACGACCTGATCAGCAGTCCGAATGGAATGAAGTACATGTTCGCCACGGCGTGCTCGAAGCCGGCGGCGACGAAGGCGGCGATCGGCAGAATCACGAGAATCATGCGATGCGCCGGCAGGCGGGATGACAGCGAAAGCCACACGGCCATGCAGACCAGCGCGTTGCACAGCACTCCCAGCAGGAAGGCCTGGCCGACGGGCAGCGCTGCCTTGGCCTGCGCCGTGCGCAACGCCGTTACGCCTACCTGCCCGCTGCCAAAGAGGTGATGCTGCGCAAGGAATACCAGTACCGCCGTGCCGACCGCGCCGGCCAGGTTGCCAAGCCACACCAACCCCCAGGCGCGCACGACGCGCATGAGGCCTAGTCGCCCGCTCGCCCAGGCCATGACCATCAGCACGTCGCCAGTGAATATCTGGGCGCCGCCCAGCAGCACCAGTGCGAGGCCCAGCGCAAAGACAAGGCCCGCCACGACACGCGCCAGACCGAAGGGCAGCGCGCCTTCCGCGCCAGTGAGGGCGATGTTGGAGAAGATCGCCCCGAAGGAGATGAAGGCGCCGCCCAGCAGGCCCAGCGTCAGCAGCGTGATGCTGTCCTGCCCCGCCTTGGCGACGCCGTCGGCTTCCGCTTTGGCCGCGATCTCCGGCGGCAGGCGCCCCTCGATCCCCGCCAGGGCGCCGGTGCGCGTATCCGGCACTCAGCCCCCCAACGCGATCAGGCCGATGATCTGCACGGCGATCACCTTCACGATCGTCGCCGAGGGAAAGATCATCGCGTAGCCGATGTCGGGCCGTTCGGTCGGCGCCATGCGCGTGGCATAGACCAGGATGGCCGGGTTGCCCGTGGCGCCTGAGGCAACGCCGAGCAGGTCGTCATAGGGCAGCTTCAGCAGGTAGTAGCCCACACCCAGCACGATCCCGACGGTGGTCAACAGCACCAGCGCGCCGATGATCAGCAGCAGCGGCCCCTGCGACGCCACGGTGGTGACGAAGGACTGGCCCGAGTTGATCCCGACGCTCGCAAGGAACAGCGTGAGTCCGAAATTGCGCAGCACGATGTTCGCCGGCAGCGGCATCACCCAGGATATCGGCCCCGTGCGCCGCAGCCGCCCCAGGATCAGCGCCACGATCAGCGGTCCGCCGCCGATGCCAAGCGTGACCGTGCCGACTCCCGGGATCGGGATCGGCACCAGCCCGAGCAGCACGCCGAGCACCATGCCGAAGCCGACCGAGACATAGGAGAACTCGGCGGCCGACTTCACGGTATCGCCGAAATGCGCGCGGGCCTTGGCGACCTGGTCCGCCGGCACCAGCACGCCGACGCGATCGCCGATCTCGAGCATCAGGTCCGGGGAAGGCACCAGGTCCACGTCGTAGCGCCGGACATGCAGGATGCGGATCTCGGTCCCCTCCGGCATCGGGATCTCGTCGAGCTTCCGGCCCGTGAGCGATGCCTTGGAGACGAAGTAGCGCTGGTAGGAGAGGTCGGCGCGATCCTTGGCGATCCGGCCGGGATCGAGGCGACCGAGCAGCGCCGCGGTTTCCTCTATGGCCTCGGCACGGTCCGCCGCGATCATGAGCGCATCGCCGACATGCAGTTCGAGGTCCGCATCCGGCAGGCGGTTGCGGTGATCCTGCCTGACCGTCGCGACCTGCACACCCTCCGGCAGCAGCGCCATCACCTTGCCAAGCGTGCTGCCGGCCGCGGGCAGGCGCTCGATGGTGACCTCGCCCATGTGGAAACGGGCTGGCTTGGGCGGGAAGGTCGGCTTCACATTCCGCGTGAGGAAATAGAAGCAGAGGATCGGCCCGATCACGCCGAAGGGGTAGGCGACGGAGTAGCCGATCGAGGGCTCGTTGTTCTTCATGACATCGAGCGCGGCCTGCAGCGTCGCCGTGCTGGTCATCGAGCCGGCGAAGATGCCGAGCGTATGGCCGAGCCGCACGCCGAAGATCCAGCCGAAGAACAGCGCCACCACCAGCCCTGCCACGACCGCGACCAGGGCGAGCAGATTGTAGACGCGCCCCGCGCCGCGCAGCCCTTCGAAGAACTGCCGGCCGTAGAGTATGCCGATGCCGTAGAGGAACATGATCAGGCCGATCAGCCCGATCGGCCCGGCGATACTCGCCTTCGGTGCGATGGCGCCGATGAACAGCCCGACGAAGAGCACCGCCCCGATGCCGAGCGAGAAGCCGAGGATGCTGATCTGCCCGACCGCGTAGCCGAGGCCGATCGCGAGGAACAGGGAGAGGATCGGCTGGCTGCCGAGCAGGTCGCTGACGAAGGCCATCATGTGCCCGATCCCCTCACCGCGCCCGGCACCCAGCGGCGCGGAAGATCTCCAGCGCCGCCTGCACCTGGTCCTGCGTCGGTGTCGGCGTATCGGCGAGCTTGTAGTCCAGGCCAAGCGACTTCCACTTGAAGGCGCCCATCTGGTGGAAGGGCAGGACCTCCACCCACTCCACGTTCTTCATCGGCGCCACGAAATCCGCCACCTTGCGGATGTTGTCCGGCGCGTCGGTCAGGCCGGGGACCAGGACGAACCGCACCCAGACCGCCTTGCCCATCGCATTCAGCCGTTCCGCGAAACGCAGCGTGGGGGCCAGTTCCGCGCCTGTCACGCGCCGGTAGGTGTCGGGGTCGCCGCTCTTGATGTCGAGCAGTACGAGGTCGACGTTCTTCATGTAGTCATCGTCGGCGCGGTGGCCAAGGAAGCCCGAAGTGTCCAGTGCCGTGTGCAGCCCCATCGACTTCGCCGCGGCAAAGAGGCCGCGAGTGAAGCCGATCTGCACCAGCGGCTCCCCACCCGAGATTGTGAGCCCACCGCCCATCGCGCGCAGCGCAGGCGCGAAATCGCGCAGCCGCTTGATGGCGTGGGACAGCTCGATGACGGTGCCGTCCTTCAGGTGCCAGGTGTCCGGGTTGTGGCAGTACTGGCAGCGCAGGAAGCAGCCCGACATGAACAGCATGACGCGCACGCCGGGGCCATCGACGGTCGATCCCGTCTCGTAGGAATGCACCCAGCCATGAGTTTCCTTCGGGCCTTCGAACCCCTCGGTCTCCGGGGCATCGGGGGCCTGGTTGGTGCGAAGGTCGAAGCGGCTGCCGACCTTCACCATGCCGTCGCCTTCGACTTCGCGCATGGCTCTCTCCTCAGTAGGAGGCGTGGAAGGTGCGGCGGATGACGTCGAGCTGCTGCTCTCGCGTCAGCCGAACGAAGTTCACCGCGTAGCCGGAGACCCGGATGGTCAGCTGCGGGTATTTGTCCGGATGCTCCATCGCGTCCTCCAGCGTCTCCTTCGACAGGACGTTGAGGTTCATGTGGAAGCCGCCCTGGCCGAAATACATGTCGAAGGCGCGCACGGCGTTGTCGATGGTGGCTTCCTGGTCCCGCCGTGCCAGGGTCGGCGCAACCGAGACAGTGTAGCTGATGCCGTCCTGCGCATCGGCATAGGGCAGCCGCGCGACCGAGATGCAGGAGGCGAGCCAGCCATGGTCGTCCCGCCCATGCATCGGGTTCGCACCCGGCGCGAAGGGTTCGCCCTTGCGGCGACCGTCCGGCGTGTTGCCGGTCGCCTTGCCGTAGACGACGTTCGACGTGATGGTCAGCACCGACTGGGTGTGCACCGCGTTGCGGTAGGTCGGGTGCTTGCGGATCTTCGCCATGAAACGGGAGACGATGTCCACCGCGAGGTCGTCCACCCGGCTGTCGGCATTGCCGAATTTCGGGAAGTCGCCCTCGATCCGGTAGTCCACCGCGAGGCCCCTGTCGTCGCGGATCACATGCACCTTGGCATGCTTGATGGCCGAAAGGCTGTCCGCCACCACCGACAGCCCGGCGATGCCGAAGGCCATTGTGCGCAGGATGTCGCGGTCATGCAGCGCCATCTCGAGCCGTTCGTAGAAGTACTTGTCATGCATGTAGTGGATGCAGTTCATGGCATGCACGTAGGTGCGCGCCAGCCACTCCATGGTGGCGTCGAACTTCGCATCGACCTCCGCGTAATCGAGCACGTCAGCGGTGATCGGCGCCGAGGCCGGAGCGATCTGATCGCCGCTGACTTCGTCCCGCCCGCCATTGATGGCGTAGAGCATGCACTTGGCGAGATTCACCCGCGCACCGAAGAACTGCATCTGCTTGCCGAGGCGCATGGCCGAGACGCAGCAGGCGATGCCGTAGTCGTCGCCCCAGTAGGGCCGCATCAGGTCGTCGTTCTCGTACTGCAGCGACGAGGTGTCGCGGCTGATCCTGATGCAGTATCGCTTGAACGCCGTGGGCAGGTTCTTCGACCAGAGCACCGTGATGTTGGGCTCGGGCGCCGGGCCAAGGTTGGTCAGCGTGTGCAGGATCCGGTAGCTGCTGCGCGTCACCAGCGTCCGCCCGTCCATGTCCATGCCGCCGACGCATTCGGTGGCCCAGTAGGGGTCGCCGCTGAACAGCGCATCATAGTCCGGCGTGCGCAGGAAGCGGACGATGCGCAGCTTCTGCACGAGCTGATCCATCAGCTCCTGCGCGCCCGCCTCGTCCAGCGTCCCTTCCTTCAGGTCGCGCTCGATGTAGATGTCGAGGAAGGTCGAGATGCGGCCGATCGACATGGCCGCGCCGTTCGCTTCCTTGATGGCGCCGAGATAGGCGAGGTAGGTCCACTGCACCGCCTCGCGCGCCGTCTCGGCCGGGCGCGAGATGTCGCAGCCGTAGCGCCGGCCCATCTCCGCGAGATCGGCCAGCGCGCGCATCTGCTCGGCGAGTTCCTCCCGCGTGCGGATCACCTCGTCGTTCGGCCACATCTCGTCGACCTGGGCGCGCTCCTCCTGCTTGGCGGCGAGCAGGCGGTCGATGCCGTAGAGCGCGACGCGCCGGTAGTCACCGATGATGCGCCCGCGGCCATAGGCATCGGGCAGGCCGGTGATGATGCCTGATTTCCGGCAACGCATGATCTCGGGCGTGTAGGCGTCGAAGACGCCGTCATTGTGAGTCTTGCGGTACTTCGTGAAGGCCTCGTGCACCGCGGGGTCGGCCGGGAAGCCAGCGGCCTTGAGGCCGGCTTCGACCATGCGCAGCCCGCCGGCGGGAAAGATCGCGCGCTTGAAGGGCTTGTCTGTCTGCAGGCCGACGATGACCTCATTGGCCTGGTCGATGTAGCCGGGGGCGTGCGCCAGCACGTGGGACGGCGTCGTGGCATCGACGTCCAGCACGCCCTTCGTGCGTTCGGCAGCGAAGAGCGGCTGCAGTGCCGCCCAGACCGCCTTGGTGCGCTCCGAGGGGCCGGCGAGGAAACCTTCGTCGCCCGTATAGGGCGCCATGTTGCGGACGATGAAGTCCCGAACGTCGATCACATTCGTCCAGCGGCCCTGTTCGAAGCCACGCCAGCAGCGCGCCTCCTTCAGGGCGGCGATGTCGATGTTCACGCCTTCCATGAGCGTTTCTCCCTTGCCAGATCTTCTGCGCGGTCTCGTCCGGTACCCGGTGAGGCCGCGCCGTGCGTCATTCGCTTGAACCTGCCAGCAGCGCGCGCGTGTGGCGCGCGATCATCAGGTTCTCGTCGGTCGGGATGACATATGCCGCGACGCGGCTGCCGGCGCGCGTGATGACCGGCGCCTTCATCGCGTTCGCCGTTTCATTGATCTCGATGCCGAGCCAGCGACACGCGTCGCATACGGCCGCGCGGATCGGTGCCGCGTTCTCCCCTACCCCGGCGGTGAACACGAGCGCGTCCAACCCGCCCAGCGCGGCGGCGAGCGAGCCGATGCCGCGCGCCACGCGATAGACGAAGACGTCGATCGCGAAGCGCGCGCGCGGATCATCGCTGGCCAGCAGGTCGCGGAAATCCGACGACAGCCCGGACAGGCCGAGCAGGCCCGAGCGCCGGTAGAGCAACGCCTCGACGCCCGCGATGTCGAGCCCATCCTCGCGCATCAGATGCAGCACGACGGCCGGGTCGATCTCGCCGCAGCGCGTGCCCATGGGCAGCCCGTCGAGTGCCGAGAACCCCATCGTCGTCGCCACGCTCCGCCCGCCTTGCAACGCGCAGAGCGAGGCACCGTTGCCGAGATGCGCCACGACCACCCGCCCCGTCGCAAGGTCGGGCGCCACCTCGGGCAGCACCGAGGCGATGTATTCGTAGGACAGCCCGTGGAATCCGTAGCGACGAATGCCGCGCGCGGCCATCTCGAACGGCAGGGCGAAGACCTGCGCGATCTCGGGGATGGTGCGGTGGAAGGCGGTGTCGAAGCACGCCACCTGCGGCACGTCCGGCACGCGGTCCTGCGCCGCGCGAATGGGCGAGAGATTGTGCGGCTGGTGCAGCGGCGCGAGTGGCGATAGCGCCGCGAGCTCCTCGATCAGCGCCGGTGTCACGCGCCGCGGGCGGTCGTGATGCTGCCCGCCATGCACGACGCGATGGCCGAGCGCAAGGAGCGGCCGGCCGCCCAGGTGCTCGCGCAGCCACGGCAGCAGGGCGAGCAGCGCCTCGGCGGGCGTGCCGGGCGGGTCGGTGGCGAGGTCGGGCACCGCAAGCTTCGTTCCCGCGCCGTCGCGCGCCATGACGCGCGGCCGCAGGCCGATGCCGTCCACCTGCCCCGATAGCAGGACGGCATCACCCTCGTACAACGAGAACTTGAGCGAGGAGGAACCGGCATTCAGGACGACGACCACACCCTCGGTCATGCCGCGCGTTCCTGCCGGGCGGCGGCGACGATGGGGACGAGGGGGCTCGGGGCCTCGTCCGAGAGGCTTGCATCGCGATCACGCCAGCGCTTCGCCTGCACGATCTCGAGCGGGTAGCTCGCCGCCGTCGGCATCTGCGTCAGCAGCTGGTCGGGATGGAGCGCGATCGGCGCAAGCACCTGCCCCAACGCCGTCGCGGCCCCGAGGGCAGTGCATACGGCGATCGTCAGCAATCGATGACGCAGCGAAGGCCCGTGCCGGATCACGCCGTTGCTGGCGGAAGTAACCGTCGCCGGACCGCGCTCGGAAGAACGCGCTGCGTCGAAGCCGGTCACGTTCGACCCCGTGCCGATCGGATCATTCCACGCATCTCGCTCTCCAGTTCGCGTACGACGCGTTGGTAGTCCTCGACTTCAGGGCGCGGGCCTTCGCGCCGAAGGCGTTCAAAGGACTCGAGGCCGTCCCGCGCGAGGCGGTAGTCCTCGCAGGCGCTGCGGAAGGCCGGGTCCGCCAGGAAGAGTCGCCTCACCAGCGGCGCCTCATCGGGAAAGACGTCGAGGACGATCGCGAGTTCGGGGCTGTGTGAAGGCGCGGATGGCATCGTCGTTGCTCTTCGGACCACCCTCATTTGCGCCGTGGTGACCAGGTGAGGGTAAGTACGTCACGGTGACTTCAAGCGTCGCCCGCCGGCATCCACGTGGATCGATGCGGTCTCACCCGTGGCCGTCGATGGCCGCCATGCGCCATCGCGGAGCGTTCCTCGACATGGTCCCAAGCGCGGCGCGTCGCCTGTCCGAAACAGCCGCGCCGTATGGAATTCGCACGCGACCGCGCTCCGCTAGAAGCGCGCGATCAGGCTGGTCTGTACCCGGTGCTCGATGCCGTGGCCGGACAGAGCCCCGCCTGCGGCGGCGGCGCCGCCTTCGATGTCACGACGAAAGAAGATGTATTCCACGCCGACATCGAGCCAGCCGTTGGACAGCCGCCCGCCCGTCTCCCGCGCGAAGGGGCTCCAGATCAGGTTGGCGACCGCCATCTGCATCTCGCGGTTTGCGGCGAGCGCCGCCGCGGATCCCTGTGCGAAGGCCGAGACGTAGGTGGGATTTTCCTGCCGCGCGTAGGCGTAGGCGAAGGTGCTGCGCAGTTGCGTCAGCCAAGCGAGCCGGTAACCGACAAGGAAGCCCCAGACCGGCGTGGCATCGAGGCTGAAGCTTGTGGTCGCGCCCGGAAGCCCGAGGTTCGTGTACGCGCCCTGGCCGGCATAGGCGGAGTCGAAGTAGCGGCCGATCCCCTCGCCGTAATAGGCCATGCCGATCAGCTGGTCGTGGCCGAAGCCCTGCCATAGATTTCGCAGCGCGAGGTTCGTGTTCAGGGCGAAACCCCAGCCGATCGTGCTCTGCGAACCCGCCCCTGCGGCCGCTGTCCCGTCCGTCTCCACCTTGAGCTGCCGCACGACGCCGCGCAGCGACGCCTCGCCGAAATCCCCGCGATAGGTCAGGCGGCCGAGAAGGTCGGGCACCTGGTTGAAGGCTGGGCTGGCGCCGCCGTCGAAGGTCGAGTCCGGATAGAAGGTCCCGGCGGTGCTCGTGTAGTCCGTATAGGGTGCCTCGATGGAGACCTGTCCCGTCAGGCCGTCCGCGAGCCGGCCGGTCAGGCGTATCTGCGCCTGGCGCACGGCCGAGGCGTTCAGGAAGGTCGCGTCGCTCAAGGTTTCGATCAGGCCCTCGTTCCACAGGCTGTTCGACTGGCCGACGAGCACGCGGAAGACGTCCCCTCCCACTTCCACGAACGCATGGCGCAGCCTCGGCATGTAGCCCGAGGAGGTTGCGGCGCCCGAGGCGCTCGGCAGGTCGCCGGCGAAGTCGAGTTCGACGCGCGTCAGGATCGGCCCCCACTCGGAGGGCGTGTGCGTCTCGAACCCGATGCGTGAGCGCCGGGCCGTGAAGTTGAGGTCCCCGCCCTGCTGGTCGGCGGCGCTGCCGGCAAGCGGTATGCCCTGCACCGCGGGCGCATCGCCGCGATCGCGGACGTTCACGCCGCTCCACATGCTGGCCTTGCCGAAGCCATAGAGCCGCACGGAAGTGTCGGTGCCCGGTACCCGCCAGGAACCGGGCAGGCTTCCGCGCAGGGCCTCGTCGACTTCCTCCCGCGTGACGCGCGGCGTCTGCGGCGGAGGGGCCGCGGCGGCCACGACCGGCGCGGCAGCCGGCGCGGCGGGGCGAGACGCGCGTGAGGCGGGCGCGACCGCCGGAGGCGCCGTCGTGCGCGCTGTGCGCGGCTCGGTGCGCCGCGCGCTCTCGAGTTCCTCAACCCGTCTTTGCAGGGCGTCGATGCGGCGCAGGAGATCTTCCGTGGTCTGCGCGAGGGCCGGCGAAGCCCCCGAGAGAGCGGCGATGCCAGCCCCGGTTGCGAGAAACAGTCCGGCACGCCTGCGCTGCTGCATGCGTTCAAGCCTCGTTCCCGGCGAAGCAAATGTGCTTCGTCATTCGATCATCCCCGCGGCGAGCTCCGTGCCCCAACCCCGCGCGCACGCCCCGGCGCATCGCAAGCGCCCGCCCCGGGAGCGCCGCTTGCGCTCGCCTGTCCAGGGCAACGAGCCGGCGCGTTGAGCGTGGGCGGAGTTCCATGGCACGGACACATTGGGGGCCGTGCACCGATGTTGCCGGGAGTACGTCACGGTAACATCGCGATCGCCCGACGCAGCTTCCGCAAGCGTCCGCACCGTGATGCACGCGTTTCATTCTCGGGATGCGACGAATTCCGCAGTCGACGGCCTCATTGATGATCGACAATACTTTCGGTGGCGTAGCCTGGTTCCATGTGCCCGGCGGTCTGGGGAGAGATAAGATGAGCGGCTTGGATGAAGCTGCCATTCGCCGGGAACTGGCGAGGATCCTCGACTCCCGGGCGTTCGACGCCTCGTCGCGCAATCGACATTTTCTCAGCTACATCGTCGAGGAGACGCTGGCCGGCCGCGCCGACCGCATCAAGGCCTACGCGATCGCGACCTTGGTCTTCGGTCGCCAGGCCGATTTCGACCCTCAGGTGGACTCGATTGTCCGGATCGAAGCCGGCCGGCTGCGGCGCGCGCTCGAGCGCTTCTACCTGATGGCCGGGTCCGGAGAGATGGTCCGGATCTCCATTCCCCGCGGCTCCTATGTGCCGTCCTTCGAGGTCGGCAGAGAGGCGCCGTCACGCACCGACGTACCGGTTGCCGGCAGAAGCGGACCCGCAATCCTCGTTCGCCCGTTCGACGAGGAGGGAGACCACTCCGCCTACCCAAGCTTCACGCGGGGCTTCACGCGGCAGGTCATCGTGGGTCTCACGCGGTACACGCAGCTCCTCGTGTTCGGCGCGGAGACGGCGATGTCTCCGGAGCCGCACGGAGGATCGCTCGATCCGGACTACGTGGTCACCGGAGGTACCTGCGTGTCCGGGGACCGCTTCACCGCGGATGTGCTGCTGACCGACGCGAGGACGGGTCGCTGCGTCTGGGGCGGGTTGTTCACGCACGACCTCGATCCCGCGGCGATCGCGACGGCTCGCGACGAAGTCGCCTCCGCCGTCGTGCGCAGCCTCGCCCAGCCCTACGGGGCGCTGTACGCCCACAAGGCTCCGGAGGTGGAAGGGAAGCCGGTCAGAAGCCTGACAGCCTATGACTGCGTCATCCGCTTCTACCAGTACTGGCGCACCTTCGACCGCCGCATGTTCGCCATGCTGCGCGAGGATCTCGAGGACGCGATCCGCCGCGAACCGTGCTTCGCGGATGCGTATGCCTGCCTCTCGCTCCTGCTCGCGGACGGATACCGATACGGCTATGTCGCCGGAGACGAGAGGGCGGGGTGTCTCGCACGGGCCCTGACGCTCGGCCGGCGCGCGGTCGACCTCGCCCCGCTGTCGAGCCACAGCCACCATGCACTGGGCATGGCCTACTGGTTCGGAGGCGATGTGCCCAGCGCCGTCGCGGCACTTGAGACCGGCCTCCATCTCAATCCGAACGACACGGACATCATGGCGGAACTCGGCGTGCGGTACGCGAACCTCGCGAACTGGGAAAGGGCCGTGCCGCTGCTCGAAGGCTCCTACATGCGCAATCCGGCACAGCCTTCCACCTACCGCATCGGCCTCGCGCTCTGGCATCTTTGGCACGGCCGCTTCGAGGCAGCGCTGAGCGAGGCGCGCAAGGTGGATGCGCCGGGCGTGGTCTACGGGTATGCGGCGGAGGCCGTCGCGGCCGCGGAACTGGGGCTTTGGCATGATGCCGCCACGGCAGTCAGGGCGTTGCGCGCAATCCGTCCGGACTATCTCCTCCACGCCAAGGCGGATCTCACCCAAAGGAACCTTCATCCGCGACTTGTGGAACTGGTGACGGCCGGGCTCGCGAAGGCTGCGGGCGCGAGCGCCCCGCCTGCAATGACTTGCGCGAGCTGACCTGGTGCGGCGCACGTCACGGTAACGTACGCCCGGCGCGGAGGGATATTCCAGCCACGCGCCGTGCGCACCGCTATGCTCCTTCGGGAAGCGTAGGCCTCAAGCAGTCGGCAGTGGCCGGCTCGGCGACAGGCAAGGCGGAGGTGACATGGCTCTCGATGCATCCAACCTCAGTGTCCAGGCCATCTGGGACACGATCGCGCAGAAGCGGAAGCGTGCGGAGGACGAACGTCGCGCCGCGGAAGCGGCCGCGAAGGACGAACGCGCTGCGTTGCGCGAAGCCTTCAACGAGCGCGAGGTGCAGCCCGAGGCGCTCGAGCGCATCGCGGCGGTGGTGCGCCGCGCCGTCGAGAACGGCGAGAAGCGCGTGCAGGTGTTGCAGTTCCCGTCCGAATGGCTGCCCGATTCCGGGCGCGGTATCACCACCCATGACCCGAATTGGTATGCGCGGCTCGAAGGATTCCCGAAGCGGGCCTTCGAATTCTACGTGAAGGAACTGCAGCCGCGAGGCTTCCAACTCCAGGTCGAGATCGTCGACTGGCCTGGCGGCATGCCGGGAGATTGCGGCTGGTTTCTGAGCTGGAAGCATCCCGAGGAAGGCTGATCGCCTTCCGCCCCTGCCCTCGGACCAAGTGGAAGCCACGATGTCGAAGAAGCAGAAGCAGGACGGGAAGAAGGTACGACCCAGACAGGAGAGCGCGCCGGGCGGGGCAGCGGCCGGCAAGGAGCGGTCGATCTTCAAGCCGGACGGCAAGCTGACCCGCAAGGCCTACGAAAAGGCGCTTCACGACCTGCATGTGGAGTTGGTGAAGCTGCAGATGTGGACGCAGAAGACCGGCGCACGCGTCTGCATCGTGTTCGAAGGCCGCGACGGTGCAGGCAAGGGCGGCACGATCAAGGCGATCACCGAACGCGTCAGCCCCCGCGTCTTCCGCACGATCGCGCTTCCGGCGCCGACGGAGCGCGAGAAATCGCAAATGTACATTCAGCGCTACATCCGGCACTTCCCGGCGGCGGGAGAGATCGTGATCTTCGACCGGTCCTGGTACAACCGCGCCGGCGTCGAACGGGTGATGGGCTTCGTCGACGACGAGCATGTGCGCTACTTCCTCGACATGGCGCCGGGCGTCGAAAAGGCCATGGTCGACTCCGGCATCATCCTGCTCAAGTACTGGCTCGAGGTGGGCATGGAGGAGCAGACCCGCCGGCTCGCGGCGCGGATCGACGACGGACGCAAGCTGTGGAAGCTGTCGCCCATGGATCTCAAATCCTACAGCCGCTGGTATGACTATTCCCGCGCCCGCGACGCGATGTTCAAGGCGACCGACTCCTCCTGGGCGCCCTGGTACGTGGTGCATTCCGACGACAAGAAGCGCGCGCGGCTGAATGTCATCCGTCACCTGCTGCACCACATTCCCTACGAGGCGCCGAAGCGCGAGAAGGTGGAACTGCCCAAGCGCCAGAAGCGTGGCGACTATGTCGAGCCTGACTATCCCTGGAAGGTGATCCCGGACACCGTGGGCACGCCGCCGAACGCCAGCTGAGGGGATCCGCGGGTCGCGATGCAGGACCTGGACGCAGCTCTCGCGCTGGCGGTGAGGATATCGCTCATCGCCTTCATGGTGGGCTCGCTGCTCGACATGGGGCTTGAGCTTCGTCTGCGGGATGCGCTGGCCTGCATGGGCAACGGCGCCTTTCTGCTGCGCGTGCTGGCCTTCGGCTTCGTAGCGGGGCCTTTGCTCGCCTGGATGATCGGCCAGCTCCTGCTTCTCGATCCGTCCTACACGACCGGGCTCATGCTCATCGCGCTGACGCCCTGTGCGCCCTTTCTGCCCATGTTGGTCCGGCGCGCGCGGGGTGACATGCGCTACGCTGCAGCCACGATGCTGCTGGCCGCGCTCGGCACGGTGGCCCTGCTGCCGGTGGCGGCACCGCTGGTCGCCGCAGGCCTGACGGTGGATGCCTGGACGGTCGCGAAGCCGATCCTGATGCTGGTGCTGTTTCCCCTCCTCGCGGGCATGGCGATGTTCGCGGTGGCGCCGCCGATCGCCGCGACCCTGCATCCCTGGGCCAAGGGCGTGGGCGGGATCGGGGCCCTCGCGCTGCTGCTGCTCTGCGGTGTCGTGTACGGCCGGAGCATGGCGGCGACGTTCGGCGACCGGGTCGTCGTAGCGGAAGTTCTGTTCCTGGGCCTGCTCACCCTTCTGGCCTTCCGGTCGGGCGGAGGTCTCGCGCAGGACGAACGGAGCGTGCTCGCGCTTGGCATGTGCACGCGCAATCTCGGCGCGGCGCTGGCGCCGCTGCTCGCGATGGAGGCGCCGGACGAGCGGACGGTGGTCGCGGTCGTGCTCGCCCTGCCGGTGCAGCTGGTCTGCGCCTTCGTCGCCGCGCGGATCTTCGCGCGAGGTGCCACCGCAGGTCCGACGCCATGCCGGTCTGGATGATCCCGATCGCCTACATGCTGGCGAGCATCCTCCGGGCCGCGACGCTGCCGAGGCTCGAGCATGCGCTGCTGCCCCATGTCGAACCTGGCATATCGGCCGCCTCGGCGCTCGCGGCGCTACCGGCGATCGCGTCCGGCATGATGGCGCTGGCCGGATGTTCGGGATCACCTCGATCCAGGTGCTGCGGCGGTTGCGCGCCGCGCTGATCGGGCTCGAGGAGTTGCTCGATGAGGACGAGCGCGCCGGGCCCGTGCGGCGCTACCTGGCCCATATCGGTTCGGCGATCGAGGGATCCGCGCTCGACGAACTCGACCGCGGTTCGGCGCGACGCGAGAATCCGCAGGGGCTCGGCCTGTCGCGCTCATGACGGGCGGGACGCGCCGCTGCCTTCCGGCAGTTGGTCGAGGCGCAATTGCGCTCGGTCCGGGGAACACCATCGCCATAGTCTCCTAAGCTGCCACGAAGGCCATGGCACTGTGGCGACCGCTGATCACGCATCCAGTGCTCTACAGCCTCGGATGGATAGACACTCGGGACATTGCCGCGACGACGCCGGCGCCGGGCCAAAGGCGCCGCAGCCGGGGAATCATGCCCATATTCCTGCATTGCCCCGAGATGCAATACGCTGCCTAGGGTTAGGTTGGGAGAGTCGGGCAGGTCATGGTCCGCTCTCCGCCCGGTCCTGTCGCAAAGCGACTGTCCCTAACCGGTCAGCAGCAAATCACAACGCTTGCGCGTCCTCGGCTTGAACCCGCGACAGGGCGCTGCCGAGCCTGGCGAGCAGTCCGGCAGCAATGGAGGCGGAACGGGGATGGGGCGAAGGTGGCGCGCGCGCCTGATGAGATCCTTGCGCCACCCTTCTCTCGCGCCATCGCGCAACAAAGCCGGGCGGCGGCCGCGATCATCCTGTTGAGCGCACGGAAGCCGCGGCGGCCGTCGCGATGCGGCGTCCGGCATGCGTGGTGGCATTGATCTGCATCCGCTAGACTCTGCGGCAAGCCACCCGCATCGGGCGGGTCCGCTGGCCTTGGGGACATCGGGTGATGGCGCTGAAGCGCATGGTGCTCGAAATCGGGATGGGCACCGATATTCGTGGCGCGGACTACACCAAGGCGGCGGTCCGCGCGCTGCGCGACGCCCTGTGGCACAATTCCCTCTCGATCGGCGCGGTCGCGAACCAGCCCGTCGACGCGATGCAGGTCGAAGTCCTCATCGGGGTTCCAAGGCCCGACGAGGTCGACAAGGCTCAGTTGCTCGACATCCTGCCCCACGGCACGGGCTTCGTGACCGTCGTGGAAGGGGGGCTCGAAATTCCCAACGACGAGGGCTCCGGCGTGACTGTCATCGCCAATTGCTGCGCCATCGTGCGGCTCGACATCTAGGACGCCCCGGATCATGGCCTTGAAGCGCATCATTCTCGAAATGGGCACCGGCAACGACCTGCATGGCGGCGACTACACCAAGGCGGCGCTGCGCGCGGTGCAGGATGCCCTACACCATTCCTCGCTCGCGTTCATCCGGACACTCGGCCTCGACATCAAGACCATGCAGGTGGAGGTCACCATCGGCGTGCAGCAACCCGACAGGGTGGATATCGAGGCGGTCCGCAGATCCCTGCCTTACGGCGTCGTCACCGCCAGGGCCGTCAAGGGAGGCCTGGATGTGCCGCCGGAGGACAGCCACGACCTCGCCGTGATCGCGTCCGCGGCGATTGCGGTGCGGTTCGACCTGCCTTGATCCGCGACGGCTGACGCTCCGCCTGCGTCCGGGGACGCGGTTCGAACCTTTGGCGCTGTCGGTCGCTTCGGGCCGATCCCGCGAATTCAGTCCGCTCCGATCTCCCTGATCCGCTATGCTGCCGCCATGACCGAGAAGGCACTGGCTGCCGAACGGTTCTGGGCGGTCCATCAGGACGCCGTGGCCGAGCGCCTCGGCAGCGGTCCCATGGGGCTCGCGGCCGCGGAAGCGGACCGGCGCCTCGCCGAGACCGGTCCCAACACCGTCGCGGACAGCCCCCGCCTCGAGATCGCCGCGAAGATCGGCCGGCGTCTGGTCGAGCCGCTGGTCGCCATCCTGCTGGTCGCCGCACTCGTCTCCGGCCTGACGGGGGACTGGGCCGGCTTCGGGATCATCGCCTGCATCGTCGGCGTGTCGGTCGGCCTCGATGTCGTGCAGGAACACAGGGCGGAACTGGCAGCCACGCGCCTGCGCGACAGCGTCGCCGTCAAGGCCGCGGTGCGGCGCGACGGGCAGGTGGTGTCCCTGCCGGTGGAGAGAATCGTCCCCGGCGATGTCGTCGAACTCACCGCCGGCGGCCTGGTGCCGGCCGATGGCATCCTGCTGGAAAGCCGCGGTGCCCAGGCCAATGAGGCGCTGCTGACCGGCGAGCCCTACCCTGTCGGCAAGCGCGTCGGACCGAGCGAGGCCGGCAGCCCGGCGGACGCCTTCAACGCGGTCTTCGCCGGCACCGCGCTCGTCGCCGGCGCCGCGACCATGCTCGTCGTCGCCACGGGGCGCGCGACGCGGCTCGGCGGCGTCGCGGCGTCGCTGGCCGCAAGGCGGCCGCCCACCGCCTTCGAGAAGGGGCTGCACGGGCTCGGCCTGCTGATCCTGCGTCTGACGGCCTTCCTGGTGCTGTTCGTCCTGCTCGCGCATCTCGCCTTCCAGCGGCCGCCGCTCGAGAGCTTCCTCTTCGCCATCGCGCTCGCCGTCGGCCTCACGCCCGAGCTCCTGCCCATGTTGACCACGGTCACGCTCTCGCGCGGGGCGATGCGGATGGCGCGCAAGCGCGTGGTGGTGAAGCGCCTGGCGGCCATCCATGACCTCGGCGCGATGGACGTGCTCTGCACCGACAAGACCGGCACGCTGACCGAGGCCAGGATCGCGCTGGCCGATGCGACCGGGACGGATGGCGCGCCGTCGTCGCGCGTGCTCGGCCTTGCAGCGCTGAATGCCGGGCTCGCGAGCGGCGCGCCGAGCGCGCTGGACGCCGCCATCCTGCAGGCCAGCCCGCCCGCGCCGGGTTGGCGCGCCCTGGCCGAGGCGCCCTTCGAGTTCGAGCGGCGGCGCTCCGCCGTGCTGTGCGAAGGGGAGGGCCAGCGCCTGCTGGTGGTGAAGGGCGCGCCCGAGGCGGTGCTAGCCGTGTGCACCGCCGCGGAAGGCGCGGATGGCGCGCGGCAGCCGATGACCGACGCCGTGAGAGCCGAACTGCTGGCCCGCGCGAATGCCCGGGGCAGCGAGGGCCTGCGCCTGCTCGGCATCGCGTGGCGGTCCATGGGGGAGGACGAGACCATCGAAGGCCCGCACACCGAGGCCGATCTCGTCTTCGCCGGCTTTTGCGCCTTCCTCGACCCGCCGAAAGCCTCGGCGGCCGATGCCGTCGCACGGCTGGGCGCGCTGGGCGTGCGGGTGAAGATCGTCTCGGGCGATGCCGCGCCCGTCCTGCTGCACCTGGTGCGGACGCTCGGCCTGCCCTGCAAGGGCGTTCTGACAGGGGAGGAGATCGAGGCGCTGGACCATCCCGGACTGGTCGCGCGCGTGCAGGAGGTGGACCTCTACGCGCGCGTCTCGCCGGACCAGAAGCGGCGCGTCATCCTCGCGCTCAAGGCGCATGGTCATGCGGTGGGCTTCATCGGCGATGGCATCAACGACGCGCCCGCCATCCACGCCGCCGATGCCGGGCTGTCCGTGGAGGGAGCGACCGAAGTCGCACGGGCGGCGGCCGACCTGATCCTGCTCGCGCCCGATCTCGGCGTGCTGGCGGAGGGCGTGGTGGAGGGGCGGCGGACCTACGCCAACATCATGAAGTACGTGCGGATGGGCACGTCCTCGAACTTCGGCAACATGTTCTCGATGGCGGCGGCCTCGCTGCTGATCCCGTTCCTGCCGCTGCTGCCGGCCCAGATCCTGCTCAACAACCTGCTCTATGACCTGTCGGAGATGGGCATCCCCTTCGATGCCGTGGACGCCGAGGACGTGAAGAAGCCGCATCTGTGGGACATGGGGGCGGTGCTGCGCTTCACATTGGTCATGGGGCCTCTCTCCTCCGTCTTCGACCTCGCGACCTTCGGTATCCTGTTCTGGGGCGTCGGCGCGACGCCGGAGGAATTCCGCACCGCCTGGTTCATCGAGAGCATGGCGACGCAGGTGCTGGTGATCTTCCTGATCCGCACCCATGGTCGGGCCTGGAGGGCGGCGGCGCCTCATCCGGCGTTGATCGCGACGTCACTGTCGGCGCTGGCGGTGGCCTGCGCCCTGGCGCTCGGCCCGCTGGCGCCGGTGCTGGGCTTTGCGCCGCTGCCGGGTGCGCTACTGGCGGCCATCGGCGTGCTGGTCGTCGGCTACCTGGCGGCGGCGGAAGCGCTGAAGCGTCGCGCCACCCGCGCCGGCCCGGCATGACGCCATCACCGGCGACGAACCTCCCGCGGGACCGGAGGCTCGACGGTCGGCGCGACTCATGCAGCCACGACCGGGACCTGGGCAGCCATGAGCGGCAGACGCGATGACCTCGTGGCGCATCAGGACGCCGAACAGGGGCGACGGCCAATGGCGGCGTCACGGTGAAGGACGGCATGAAGGCATTCACTGCGTTCGCGCCGCGAATTTCACTACCATGCGCCGACGCAAGTGAGAGCCACAGCCATGTCGGCACCGAACGCCCCGCCGATCTTCATCGACATCGAGTCCTCCGGCATCGCACGAGGATCCTTCCCGATCGAAATCGGTTGGGCGCGGCCCGTGATCATGCTGGACGGCCGGGTGGAACTCGACGTGCGGAGCGTGCTGGTTCGGCCGTCCGACAACTGGCTGGCGGACCCTGCTCGATGGGACTCATCCGCGGAACCGGTCCATGGGTTGTCGCGGGAGATCCTGCTGCGAGACGGGCGCCCGCTGAGCGATGTCTGCGAGATGCTCGATCGGACCTTCGATGGCGCAGAGGTCGCGAGCGACACGGGCATGGGCGGCTGGGACGACGACTGGCTCCTGACGCTTTACGAAGAAGCAGGTCGCGCCGGGCGCAACTGGGACTTGGCCGAGAAGCAATCGGGCGGCGTGGTTGCGCGGCAGTTTCGTGCGCTCGGGCTCGATCCGCGTGTCGTCCGGCCGGCCCTGGCGCCGTGGCTGCCGCCGCACTCTCATGCCGCCGCCGAGGACGCGCTGCGCTTTGCCTGGGAATGGGGGATGGCCGAAATACTCGCGCGCAGCGATCTCGTCGGGCGTCCCGATGCGGACCTCGTGGCGATGCTCCGCGACCTTCCCGCGGTCGTTCCACCTGCGCGGTGGCCCCAGGCAGCAAGCCACGAGACCTATCGCCGCCGTGCCTCGCGCGAGGCGCAGAGCGCCTGAAGGCCATCATCCGTCGCCTTCGCGAGGCAGCGAGGCTCCGCTCATGCCTCGCCGCGCGCCCGGTCATTGTCGGGGCCGTCGGCAGCGCGTGAACAGCCGCGCGCGCTGCGCGCGGTGGTGGGCGCGCAGGTGCCTCGGCATCAGTCCTGCCGCCGGAACAGGCGATGCCCCTCGATCTCGCCGGCCAGCCGGTACCCTTCGAGCGCCTCGGCGAAGAGCGGGTGACGGGCGAAATAGGCGAGAACGTCGAAACGGCCGCCGCAGGCGGGGATGTTGGCATGGCGCGCCGCCACCAGGACCGGGGGCGGAGCAGCGGCGAAAGCCTCCGCGACGCGTTGGAACAGGTCGAACTCAACCGCACCCATCTCGTGCGCCTCGCGATAAGGCACCGGGCCGCTGGGGCAGAGTCGATAGAAACCCTGCAGCGGCCAGATGCTCATCACCGGCAGGATCTGGTGCGCATCGGCATATGTCAGCGCGGGATAGATGGGGAAGACATCAGGGCTGAGCACCAGGACCGGCTGGCCGCGCGCATGCTCGCCGAGCCATTCCGCGAGTTGGCCCGGCGCTTCGCCATGGAAGGCGAGTTGCCGCCACGGTGTCTCTCCCCCGCGCACCACGTACACCAGCACGCCAAGGGCCGCGATGGCCGCGAGCGCGGGTGCGGCGCTCGAGGCGCGCGCACCAGGCAGGGCGCGATCCGCCCAATGCGCTCCCGCCGCGAGCAGCGCCGCGCAGCCCAAGATCGTGATGGGCAGCACATGGTAGGTCCACCCCTTGTGCTGGAGCCAGGCCGATGCGAAGGCGCCGACCGTCGCAAGGCCAAGCGTCTGCGCCAGCGTCCCCGCACCGGGCCTCAGCGCGATGGGTAGCGCCAGCAGCAGCAGCGCTTCCGCCGAGCCCATGACGTCCGCCACCAGCACGCGCCAGCGACCCGCGCCGTGGATCTCGCCGTAGAAGCCCCAGGCCATCGGCACGACGTGCGCGAGGTAGGCGGGGAAGAAGACCGGCACGGATGCGAGGTAGCCCGCCCAGACTGCCGCCATGGTCCAGGGCACCGGGTCGCGGCGCTGGGCTGCCGCACCGCGCCGCAGAAGCGCCAGCGCCTCGATGAGCAAAGGGATCAGCAGGAAATGCGGCTTCAGCGCGAAGCCGAGCGCTGCCACCAGCGCCACGCCGGTAGCCAGCCGCGGCGGCGGGGCGGGCCCGTCGACGCGTCGCGCCGCCAGCAGGCAATAGGGGATGGCGACCATCGCCATCAGCACCTCGCGCTGACCGAAATCCGAACCGGCCATGACCAGGAGCAGCGGCACGGTCGCGGTGAGCACCGCGGATTCGACGGGCCCTTCCGCACGCCCCCGGCGCAGCGTCTCCGCCATGCGCCACAGCAGTGCCGCGAGGCCGAGCAGGCAGAGCATCACCGCCTGAGCCTGCGCCAGCGGCGTGTAGCGGGCGAGTGCGGCCGGCAACAGGTTCAGCACGAAGATCAGCGGCGGGTTCACGTCGACCAGGTCGACATAGAGTCGTTCCCCGGCGAGCCAGCGGCGCGCGAAGTCGAGCACCGCGGCCACGTCGTGGTTGATCGGCGGCAGCAGTATCGTCACGAGGAAGAACAGGCAGGGCGCCAGCGCCACGGCCCGCCAGACCATGCCGTGACCCGGCCGCAGCACTGCGGGCCGGTCCACGCCCGGCAACGCGGTGGCGGCGTGACCGCACTCGGCCTGGCGGCGAAAACGCATCATTGGCAAGTCCATGCATGCTGGCGATCGCGCCTGTCCGAGCGCAACCGGTGAACAGGCCCCGAAACATGTGCGGCACCACGTCGCCGACGGACCGTCTTCGGGGGTCAGGTCACGGTCGAGGCGTGGGCTGCACAGGCTTTGTGATCGATTGCATCGCCCAGACCATCGCCGTGCCGTTACATTTGCTTCACGTCATGGGGCCTGGCGACACGAACCGCCGCGCGGCGCTGACCTCAACGGCAACGCGTCTGTCGGGCGAGGGACGAATCAATATGACTGGCGCCTTGCGTGGCGCAGCGTGATCATGAAGTTCGAGGTCCCCCGCTACTGTGGACGGCTCGCGCGTGGCGCTCAGTCGTTCATGAGCGTTTTCTTCGCCTCGCATTCGATTGGCGAGTCGCTCGTATGCATGGAGGGGTCATCCCAGCAGATGCTCCGGAACACGCAACGGCGCATAAGCAACAAGAGGCCTTCTTGCCCAGTTCTTTGTCGCCGAAGGACAAGAGCATTAAGCTCCGAAGGCGGAACTAGAGCGGCTCGTCATTTTCTGGATATGTGGGTGTAGGCATACGATCAGCGCGCGTTGGGCCGTTGACACCCGGTATGTGCGGAGTGATTGGCGTGTATGCCTCTGTTCGGAAAAGAGGGCGCCGCCCGCCAAAGGCCGAAAGACCTGTGCAAACCATTTTTCCGGGAACGAGCGTGGTGATGAGGCGCGGCCCAGGCGATGGTTCCCAAAGGCCTTTCGGCCTTTGGCGGGGAGAGGTCCGGAGAGGGGCGACGCCCCGCTCCGGGACGCCCTGACATGCGCCTCGCCTTCATGGGCAGCCCCGACTTCGCCGTGCCCGCGCTGCGCGCGCTGCACGAGGCGGGGCATGAGATCGCCGCCGTCTATTGCCAGCCGCCCCGCCCCGCCGGCCGCGGCCAGCGCGAAACCCCCTGCCCCGTCCACCGCGCGGCACTCGAACTCGGCCTGCCCGTGCGCACGCCCGCCCGGCTGAAGCGCGACGCGGCGGAGCACGAGTCCTTCGCCGCGCTGAATCTCGATGCCGCGGTGGTGGCGGCCTATGGCCTGATCCTGCCGCGCGCGATGCTGGACGCGCCGCGGCGCGGCTGCCTCAACATCCATGCCTCCCTGCTGCCGCGCTGGCGCGGTGCCGCGCCGATCCACGCCGCGATCCTGGCGGGCGACGCGCAGACCGGCATCACCATCATGCGGATGGAGGAAGGCCTCGACACCGGCCCGATGCTGCTCGAGCAAGCTATCCCGATCGGCCCCGACGCGACCGTGCAGGCGCTGCACGACGCGCTGGCGGCGATGGGCGCGCGGCTCATCCTCCGCGCGCTGGAGGAGGACCCGCCCGCCATCCCGCAGCCGGAGGACGGCGCGACCTACGCCCCGAAGCTGACCAAGCAGGATGGCCGGCTCGACTGGGCGCAGGCGGCGGCCGCGCTGGAACGGCGCGTGCGGGCGCTCAACCCCTGGCCCGGCACCTTCTTCGAGCATGGCGGGGAACAGGTGCGCGTGCTGGCCGCGCGGGTCGAGGCCGGCACGGGCGCGCCGGGCACCTTGCTCGACGATGCCGCGCTGGTCGCCTGCGGGGCGGGCGCGCTGCGGCTGCTGCGCCTGCAGCGGCCCGGGCGCGCCGCGCTCGACGCCACGGAATTCCTGCGCGGCTTCGCCCTGCCGCGCGGCGCCGTGCTGGGCTGATGGCCGGCTACGCGCTCCTAATCGAATACGACGGCGGACCCTTCGTCGGTTGGCAGCGCCAGGGGCAGGGCCTGTCGGTGCAGCAGGTGCTGGAGGAAGCGGCGGCGCATCTGAACGCCGGCGTGGCGCCGACGATGATCGCCGCCGGGCGCACCGATGCCGGCGTGCATGCCGAGGGCCAGGTGGCGCAGCTCGAGATCACGGCCGACCTGCCGCCCGAAAGGGTGCGGGAAGCGCTGAACTTCCACAGCCGCCCGCATCCGGTTTCGGTGCTGGCCGCCGCGCCGGCGCCGGAAGGCTGGTCGGCGCGCTTCTCCGCCACCGGGCGGGCCTATCGCTACCGCATCCTGAACCGCCGGGCGCGGCCGGCGCTGGACCTCGGCCGGGTCTGGCACGTGCAGCGGCGGCTGGATGCCGCGGCGATGCACGAGGCCGCGCAGATGCTGCTCGGCCAGCATGACTTCAGCGCCTTCCGCGCCGCCGCCTGCCAGGCCAAGAGCGCGCTGCGCACGCTCGACCGGCTGGACGTGGCGCGGCTGGGCGACGAGGTGGTGGTCACCGCCGCGGCGCGGTCCTTCCTCCATCACCAGGTGCGCAACCTGGTGGGCACGCTGGTGGAGGTCGGCTGGGGCCGACGCCCGGCGTCCTGGCCGCGCAGCGTGCTCGATGGGCGGGACCGGGCGCGCGCCGGGCAGACCGCGCCGCCGGAAGGCCTCGTGCTGACCGGCGTGCGCTACGCGGAGCCGCTCGACTGGGGCTGATCAGCCCAGCGCCGCCATCCGGATGACGAGGCCGGACAGGAAGACGGCGATGCCGAAATCCAGCAGCACGAAGGCGATGGCGCGCAGGCCCGAGACCATCAGCGCCGCGCGCGCGACGAACCATTGCAGCCAGAGCGCGTAGGCAAGCCCGACGAGGCCGAGCAGGTCCGCCACGATGCCGCCGAGGCCCAGCATCGCCGGCAAGGTCAGCACCGCGAGGACGATGTACTGGACCAGGTTCGACCAGTTCCAGGCGGCAATGAAGCGCGGCCACAGCGCGCGGCGGCCCATCGCCTCGGCCATCGGCAGGGAGGCCACGGCGAAGCCCGCCCAGGAGCAGACATAGGCGAGGATGTCGGCGAAGAGCGCCCGCGCGGGATCGACAGCCGCCGCGGCGCCTGGCCCGAAGGCGCGCAGCAGCAGGAACAGCGGCAGGCAGATCGCGGCGGCGCGGAAGGATGCGCGGGCCTCGTCCATCGACGGCACGAAGGCCTGCACGCCCACCGCCCGCCCGCGCGCGAGCATGAGCGACGCGGCGATGCCGCGCGCGACCGAGCCCGGCGGGGGCACGGACCCGCTCAGCCGAGGATGTCCTCGATCACCGCGCGATAGGTGCCGGCGAGGCGGCGCAGCTCCTCCACCGGCGCGTGCTCGTTCACCTGGTGCAGCGTCGCGCCGACGGCGCCGAACTCGGCGACGGGGCAGTAGCGCGCAATGAAGCGGGCATCCGAGGTGCCGCCGCCCGTGTCGAGCGCGGGCGTGACCCCCGTGCTGCGCGCGACGGCGCGCGAGAGCGCATCGACGAAGGGCCCGGGGCGGGTGAGGAAGCTCTCGCCGGAGCATTCCGCGTCCATCTCATAGGCGCAGCCCGCGGCGCGCAGCGCGGCGTGCAGCCTCTCGACCAGCGCCGCGCTGGTGTGAAGGTCGTTGAAGCGGATGTTCAGCATCGCCCGCGCGACGGCCGGGATGACGTTCGACGCGGTGTTGCCGACATCGAATCCGGTCACCTGGAGCGTGGTCGGCGGGAAGAATTCGGACCCGTTGTCGAGCGGTGCCGCGAGCAGCGGGCCGAGTGCCGCGACAAGCCGGTGGATCGGGTTGTCGGCGAGCGCGGGATAGGCGCTGTGCCCCTGCTTGCCGCGCACCGCGATGCGCGCGGTCAGGCTGCCGCGCCGGCCGATCTTGATGGTGTCGCCCAGCGCGCGGCGGCTCGTCGGTTCCCCCACCAGCGCCATGTCCGGCACCTGGCCGTTCGCCTGCATCCATTCCAGCACCTTCGCGGTGCCGTCGACGGAGCGCGCTTCCTCATCCCCCGTGATGAGGAGGGAGATGGAGCCGGGATGGTTCGGATTCGCCGCGAGGTAGTCCGTCAGGCCGGCGACGAAGGCGGCGATGCCGCCCTTCATGTCGCAGGCGCCGCGGCCGAACAGCAGCCCGTCGCGCAGCGCGCCGCTGAAGGGGTCATCCGTCCAGGCGCCGAGGTCGCCAGGCGGCACCACATCGGTGTGCCCGGCGTAGCAGAAATGCGGCCCGCCGGTGCCGCGCCGAGCGAACAGGTTGTCGACGCGGTAGTCCGCCGGCCCGAACACCAGCCGCGTGCAGGCGAAGCCGAGCGGCTCAAGCGCACGCTGCACGACGTCGAGCGCGCCGTCATCCGCGGGGGTGACGGAGCGGCAGCGGATCAGCGCCTGGGCCAGCGGGATCGGGTCGGTCGCCATCACGCTCCGTCGCGCCTCCGGCGCCCGCGCGCTGCGGGCGTCAATCGCGCAGCAATTCGTTGATCGCCGTCTTGGCGCGGGTCTGCGCGTCCACGCGCTTCACGATCACGGCGCAATACAGCGACGGGCCCGGCGAGCCGTCCGGCAGCGGCTTGCCCGGCAGGCTGCCCGGCACCACGACGGAATAGGCCGGCACGCGGCCCATGAAGATCTCGCCCGTCGCGCGGTCGATCACCTTGGTGGAGGCGCCGATGAAGACGCCCATGGACAGGACGGCGCCGCGCTCGACGATCACGCCCTCGGCCACCTCGGACCGGGCGCCGACGAAGCAATCGTCCTCGATCACCACGGGGTTGGCCTGCAACGGCTCCAGCACGCCGCCGATGCCAACGCCGCCGGACAGGTGCACGTTCCTGCCGATCTGCGCGCAGGACCCCACGGTCGCCCAGGTGTCCACCATCGTGCCCTCGCCGACATAGGCGCCGACATTCACGAAGGAGGGCATCAGCACGACGTTCTTGGCGATATAGGCGGACCGGCGCACCACGGCGCCGGGCACGGCGCGGAAGCCCGCTTCCTTGAAGCGGTTCTCCCCCCAGCCCTGGAACTTCAGCGGCACCTTGTCGAAGGCGCCGGCTGCGGTGTCCATGGGCGCCGAATCGACCAGGCGGAAGGACAGCAGCACGGCCTGCTTCAGCCACTGGTTCACCCGCCAGCCGCCGTTGCCGTCGGGCTCGGCGACCCGGGCACGGCCGGAATCGAGCGCGTCCAGCGCTTCCTCCACCGCCGCGCGGTCGCCGCCGCCGGTCGCGGAGTTGATGCGGTCGCGGGACTGCCACAGGGCCTCGATGCGGGCCTGAAGGGCGGTGCTGTCCATGGCGGGGTGGGCTCCGGCTGCGGTCTTTCGGGCGGGCGCGTTCCTTGGCCCCGCGCCGGCTGCCTGTCAACGCGGTCGCCGCTAACCCGTCGTTCACCGGGTTCGCGCTTTCCTTGAGGGGATGAACGCAGCCCTTCGCCCCGAGGACAGGTCGGCGACGCTTCCCCCCTCGGCGGCGGCGGCCGGCGCGCTGCATGGCGCCCTGCTGGAATCGCGGCAGCGCTGGCAGGATCTCGCGGGCCTCGCCGCCGACTTCGTCTTCGAGGCGGATGGCGCGGGGCGCTTCACCTTCCTCTGGCCCGACCAGATCCTCGGCCATTCCGCGACCCGGCTGCTCGGCCGCCGGGCCGCGTCGCTGCTGCTGGGCACCGGGCCGGACCCCTTCGAACTGCGCCAGGCCGTCCGCCGGCAGCGCTACTGGATGGCCGGGGCGGGCGGGGAACCGCGCTGCGTGCTGCTGTCGCTCGTGCCGCTGGCCGATGCGCGGGGCAACATCACCGGCCTGCGCGGCACCGCGCATGACGTAACGGAACAGGAACATGCGGCGACGGCGGCCGCGGCCGGCCTGCGCCGCGCCGCGCTGCTCGACGCGCTGGCCGACAAGGTCCGGCTCGCGGCGACCGCGCGCGACAGCCTCGCCCAGGGGCTAGCCGGGCTGCGCGATGCGCTGGGCTGCGCCGGCACCGCCATGATCGTCCCGGGCCAGGAGGCGCCCTCGACCGTCGCCGCGACCGCCGAGGTGCCCGTCGCGCTCGTCGCCGCGGTGGCCGCGGGGCTCGTCGCCGGCACGGACTGGACCGGCACGCTCGAGGGCGGCGGGCCGGCGGCGCTGCTGCACCACCACGGGCGCCCGCTCGCCACCTCGGTGCTCGTCGCCTGGCGGGATCGCGGCGCGCGCGACTGGGATGCGGAGGACCTCGCCGTCCTGCGCTCCATGGCGGCGATGCTCGGCGCCGTGCTCGGCTTCGGCCGCATCCAGGAGGAGTTGGAACGCCAGGCGACGACCGACGCGCTGACAGGCCTCGCCAACCGCCGCGCCTTCCTCGCCGCGCTGGCAGGGGCGCTCGACGTCGCCGCGCCGTCGCAGGGCGGCGCGCTGCTGTTCGTGGACCTCGACAACCTCAAGCCGCTCAACGACCGCTACGGGCACGACGCCGGCGACGCCGCGCTGCGCACCACGGCGGACCTGCTGCACGCCGCGGCCGGACCGGACGGGCTGGCCGCGCGCTTCGGCGGGGACGAGTTCGTGCTCTGGCTGCCGGGCGCCGACGTGCCGGCGGCCATCGCCACGGCCGAGAATCTCCTGCGCGCCGCGGCCGACCTGCCGCTGGACGGCAAGTCCCCGCATTTCAGCATCGGCATCGCCTGGCGTCGTCCCGGCAGCGCCGAGCACGCGGCGGGGCTCGTCGCCCGCGCCGACACGGCGCTCTATGACGCCAAGCGCGCCGGCCGCGGCGGGTGGCGCATGGCGGAGCCCGCGCCATGACCGACCTGACGCGGGCCGCCCGCATCCTCGAGGAAGGGGACGTGACCGGCCGGGAAGCGCTGGCCGCCGACCCCGCCGCGCCGCCCGAAGCGCTCTACTTCCTGATGTCCGACCGCGTCGCCTCGGTGCGCGGCGCGGTGGCGCGCAACCCCTCCTCCCCCTTCCAGACCTTCGGCACCCTCGCCGCCGACCCGGATGACGGCGTGCGCGGCGCGCTGGCGGCACGGCTCGCCCAGCTGGCGCCGGGCCTGGGCGAACCGCAGCGGGACCGGCTCGCGGACGCGGCCTGGGGGGCGCTCGCCCGCCTGGCCGAGGACACCGCCGAGGACATCCGGATCATCATCGCCGAGGCCGTGAGCACCCTGCCCGACGCGCCGCGCGCGACCGTCCTCGCCTTGGCGCAGGACCGCGCGATGCGCGTCGCGGAACCGGTGATCCGCCTCTCGCCGATGCTGACGGAGGAGGACCTGCTCTCCCTCGTCGCCGCGCCACCGGTGGCCGAGACGCTGACCGCGGTCGCGCGCCGCCCCACGATCAGCGAACGCGTCGCGGACGCGCTGGTGGACAGCGGCGACGACACCGCGATCACCGCCCTGCTGCTGAATGACAGCGCGGCGATCCGGGAATCCACGCTCGACGCCCTGGTCGTGCAGGCGGCCGAGCGCACCCATTGGCAGGCGCCGCTGGTCAAGCGCCCGGCGCTGCCGCCGCGCGCCGCCGTCGCGCTGTCCCGCTTCGTGGCCGAGGAACTGCTCGCGCCGCTCGCCGCCCGGACCGACCTGCCGGCCGAGGCGAGCGCCACCATCCGTCGCGCCGTCGCGGTGCGCCTCGCCGGCCGCGCGCGGCCGGGGGAAAGCGCGTCCGATGCCGGGGAACGGGCGCTGATCCTGCTGCGCGCCGGCGCGCTGGACGATGCCGCGATGCTGCGCGCCGCACGCGCGGCGGAGGCCGATTTCGTGAAGTCGGCGCTCGCCGCGCTGGCGGGCGTGCCGCTGTCCGAGGTCGAGCACGTCGTCGTCACGCGCTGCAACAAGTCGATCGCCGGCCTGTGCCGGCGCGCCAGCCTCAGCGAAGCGACGGCCGAGGCGGTGGCGATGCTGCTCGCCCCGCCGGCGCCCACGGCCTCGGCCTCCGTCGCGCCGTCGCTGGTGGGCGACGGCGAACTGCGCTGGCGGATCGACGCGCTGGCGCGCGCCGCGGGGCGCTGAGCGCGCCCGTCAGGGCCGGATCAGCGTGCCCGGCCCGGCATCGGTGAACAGCTCGGCCAGGATCGCGTGCGGGACGCGCCCGTCGAGGATGACCGCACCCTTCACCCCGCGCTCGATCGCGTAGATGCAGGTCTCGACCTTCGGGATCATGCCGCCGGAGATCCAGCCGGCCTCGATGCCGGCCTTGACCTCGGCGACGCTCATCTCCGGGATCAGGCGCTTCTCGGTATCGAGCACGCCCGGCACGTCGGTGAGCATCAGCAGCCGCTCGGCCGAGAGCGCGCCGGCGATGGCACCCGCGGCGGTGTCGGCGTTGATGTTGTAGGTCTGCCCGTCCTCCCCCACGCCCACGGGGGCGACGACGGGGACGATGTCGGCGCCGATCAGCAGGCGCAGCACCTTGGGGTCGACGCTGGCGGGTTCGCCGACGAAGCCGAGGTCGAGCACCTTCTCGATGTTGCTGTCGGGGTCGCGGTAGGTGCGCTGCAGCTTGCGCGCGCGGATCAGCCCGCCATCCTTGCCCGAGATGCCGACCGCCATGACGCCGGCCCGCGTGATGGCTTCCGCCACCTGCTTGTTGACCGGGCCGGCGAGGACCATCTCGACCACGTCGAGCATCTCCTCATCCGTCACGCGCAGGCCCTGGATGAAGGTGGACTTGACGTTCAGCCGCTTGAGCATGGCGTTGATCTGCGGCCCGCCGCCATGGACGACCACGGGGTTCACGCCCACCTGCTCCAGCAGCGCGATGTCGCGGCCGAAGCGCAGCGCCGTGTCCTCCTCCCCCATCGCGTGGCCGCCATACTTTACGACCACGGTCGCGTCGTCGTAGCGCTTCAGGAAGGGCAGCGCGCCGGCCAGGATCTGCATGGCTTCGGGCGTGTCGACGGTCTCGGTCATGCGGCGGGCTCGTTGCGTCTGGCGGGGCCGGTTCGGCCATTGGGGCGATCCCCTTAGAGCAGATCGGCCCGGCTGGAAATCGCCGCGCCGTGACAGGGTGCCGCGCCTTGCCGCCCGGCCGGGGCTCTCGCATAGTCAGGCCAAGCGCCATCAGGATCGCACGGCCGACACCGACCCGGAGGTCCCATGGCCTGTCCCGCCGCCACCTGGAGCATCGCGCCGTGACCCGCCGGCGGATGCACTTGGTCGCCTACCTCAAGACCGGTCCGACGGCGAACCATCCCGGCGCCTGGCGCCACCCCGAAGCCGCGCTCGACGACATCTTCGACCCCGCCCGCTACGAGCACATCGCCCGCCTGCTGGAAGCCGCACGCTTCGACGCCTGCTTCTACGCCGACACCTTCGGCCTGCCGGACATCCATGGCGGGAGTTTCGACGCCTATCTGCGGATGGGCGGGCAGATCTCCTACCTCGATCCGCTGGTGGTGCTGCCCATCATGGCGCGCGTGACGCAGCATCTCGGCCTGGGTGCGACGCTGTCCACCACGCTGCTGCATCCCTACTGGATAGCGCGGACGCTCGCCTCGCTCGACATGCTCAGCGCCGGGCGGATGGCGTGGAACGTCGTCACCTCCGCCACCGATCTCGAGGCGCGGAACTTCGGGATGGAAGGCATCCCGGGCAAGGAGGAACGCTACGACCGCGCCGAGGAGGTGGTGGAAGCCTGCTGCGCGCTGTGGGAGTCCTGGCAGGAGGGCGCGCTGGTCGCGGACCGGGAGGGCGGCGTCTTCATCGACCCGTCCAAGGTCCGCTACACGAACTTCGAGGGGCGCTGGGTGCGGACGCGCGGCCCGCTGTCCATCCCGCGCACGCCGCAGGTCCGCCCGGTGCTGATGCAGGCGGGGTCGTCGGATCGCGGGCGCGACTTCGCCGCGCGCTGGGCGGAGATCATCTTCTGCACGCCGCACAGCAAGGCGGACGCCCTCGCCTTCACCACCGACGTGAAGGCCCGCATGGCGAAGTTCGGCCGCGCGCCGGAGGACTGCCGCGTCCTGCCATCCTTCATGACCGTGATCGGGGAGACGGAGAGCATCGCGCAGGAGAAGTTCGAGCACCTGCAGTCGCTGATCGACCCCGAGGCGCAGCGGATGCTTAATTCCGCGCTGATGGGGGTGGACCTGTCGAAGGTCGCCTCGCCCGAGGAGATGCGCGCCGCGCAGGGCAACCAGGGCATCGTGGGGTCCCAGGACCGCGTGCTGCAGATGATGCGGCAGGAGAAGATCGCCTTCAGCGAGGCGGTGGCCAAGCCGCGGGCGCTGCTGGTCGGCACGGCGCAGACCATCGCGGACACGCTGGAGGACTACTTCACCTCCGGCGCCTGCGACGGCTTCATCATCACGCCGACGGTGCATCCGCGGATGTTCGAGGAATTCTGCCGGCTGGTGGTGCCGGAACTGCAGCGGCGCGGGCTGTTCCGCACGGAATACGCGGGGGCGACGC
Organism: Roseomonas nitratireducens; assembly: GCF_017813355.1. Lineage (GTDB taxonomy): Bacteria > Pseudomonadota > Alphaproteobacteria > Acetobacterales > Acetobacteraceae > Neoroseomonas > Neoroseomonas nitratireducens. Next base: position 73,499 of record NZ_JAGIYZ010000005.1, on the reverse strand, counting down.
TGCGGGAGAACCTGGCGCGACCCTGACGCGCCGCGTCAGGCCGCGACGGCCAGCGAGGCGATCTCCGCGCGCAGCTCGTCGATGCCCTGCCCCGACTCGCTGCTGGTGACCAGCACCAGCGGATGGGCGGCGGTGTTGCGGCGGGCGAGGTCCTTCGCTTCCTCGATCCGCGCGGCGAGCTTCACCGGCCCCACGTCGTCGGCCTTGGTCAGCACGATCTGGAAGGCGACCGCGGCGGTGTTGAGCAGGTCCATCGCCGCGCGGTCGGCGGACTTCGTCTCGATGCGGGCATCGAGCAGCAGCATCACGCGCATCAGGTTCGGCCGGCCGCGCAGGTAGTCGAACATCACGCCCTGCCAGTCGCGCTGCATGTCCTTCGACGCCTTGGCGTAGCCGTAGCCCGGCAGGTCCACGAGCACGAGCCGTTCTGCCAGGTTGAAGAAGTTGAGCTGCCGCGTCCGCCCCGGCGTCTGGGACACGCGGGCGAGCGCCTTCTGCCCGGTCAGCGCGTTCAGCAGCGAGGACTTGCCCACGTTGGACCGCCCGCAGAAGGCGACCTCGGGCAGCCCCGGCGGCGGCAGCTGGTCCGATTTCTGCGCCGCGTAGAAGAAGGTGCAGGGCCGCGCGAAAAGCAGCCGCCCCGCTTCGATCAGCGCCGCGCGCTCGGCGTCGTCCTTGGCCTCGGCAAGTCCGGTCATGGATGCGCCCTTCGCTGGATGGTTTCAGCCTGGCCCGCCGGCGCGCCTTGGTGACAGCCAGAAGAAGGAGGGGGTCCGGGGGAGTTCCCTCCCCCGGCCTTCTACTTGGACTTGGCCGCCTTAGCCGCCGCCCGGTCGTGCCGCATGATGTAGTATTGCTGCGCGACCGACAGGGTGTTGTTCCAGGCCCAGTAGATGATCAGCCCGGCCGGGAAGGATGCCAGCATGAAGGTGAAGATGACCGGCATCCAGGCGAAGATCTTGGCCTGGATCGGGTCCGGCGGCTGCGGGTTCAGCTTCTGCTGCACCCACATCGTGACGCCCATGATGAGCGCCCAGGCCGGCATGTGCAGGAAGCTGCTCCACTGCGCCGGGTCGAAGGGCAGCAGCCCGAACAGGTTGAACAGGTTCGTCGGATCGGGTGCGGACAGGTCCTGGATCCAGCCGAAGAAGGGCTGGTGGCGCATCTCGATGGTGACGAACAGCGCCTTGTAGAGCGCGAAGAAGACCGGGATCTGGATGAGGATGGGCAGGCAGCCGGAGGCGGGGTTCACCTTCTCCGACCGGTACAGCGCCATCATCTCCTGCTGCGCCTTCTGCGGGTCGTCCTTGTAGCGGTCCCGGATCTCCGTCATTTTCGGCGCGAGCACCTTCATCCGCGCCATCGAGTGGTAGGCCTTGTTGGCCAGCGGGAAGAAGGCCGCCTTGATCAGCACCGTGAAGATCAGGATCGCGACGCCGAAGTTCCCCGTCATGCGGAACAGCCAGTCGAGCGCGAGGAAGAACGGCTTCACCAGGAAGTAGAACGAGCCGAAGTCGATCGCCTTGTCGAAGTCGGTGATGCGCAGCCGGTCCATGTAGCCGTCGAGGAGGTGGACCTCCTTCGCGCCGGCGAACAGGCGCGTGGCCAGCGTCGCGGTCGCACCCGGCGCGACTGCGAGCGGCGCGGTCGCCGCCATGTCGACCTGCCAGCGGTCGCCCGCCGCGCCGCCGCCCTCGTTCACATGGCGATACGCGGCACGCAGCGACTGGTCGGGGCCGCCCGGCATGATCGCGGCGAGCCAGTACTTGTCGGTGATGCCGGCCCAGCCGCCGGTCGTCTCCTCCTCCATCGCCACGCCGCGGCGGCGCTCGCCCTCGGACTTGGCGTCGCTGTAGGTGACCTCGCGCAGGCGGCCGTTGAGCACGCCGGTGAAGCCCTCATGCAGGATGAAGAAGCCGGCGATCTGCGGCGTGCGCTCGCGCCGGATGCGCACCCAGGGCAGCACCGAGGCCGCCTCGGCGCCCGTGTTGCGCACGCGCTGCTCGGCGCTGACCATGTATTGCTCGTCGATCGTCAGCGCGATCTCGAACAGCAGGCCCTGGCCGTTGTCCCAGGAGAGCGTCACCGGCCGGCCGGGGGCGAGCGGCCCGCCCGTCGCGGTCCAGTCGGTGTCGCCATCGGGCACGCGCGCGCGGCCATCGGCCGAGGTCCAGCCCCATTGCGCGAAATAGGGATGGTCGCTGTCGCGCTGGCCGAACAGGCGGACCTGCGGCGGGTTCGGCTCGGTGCGGGAAGCGAGGCGTTCGGTGTAGGTCGTCAGCACCAGGTCGTCGATGCGCGCGCCGCGCAGGTTGATGCTGCCCGCCAGGCGGGGGGTTTCGACCGGCACGCGCGCGGCGGGCGGGCGGCCGGCATCCGTCGCGGTGGCGGCGGTGGCACCCGGCGCGGCCGGCACCACGGCGGACGGGGCCGCGGGCACGGGGACCGCGGGCGCCGATGCGGCCGGGGCCGTCTGCGGGGGCGGCGTGGGCGTGTTGGCGCGGTTCCATGCGTCGAAGATCAGCAGGATGCCGATCGAGAGCGCGATTGCCGCGAACAGGCGCTTCTGGTCCATCGGGGAAGTCTCAGCCTTTCGGCGGATGGGGTGCGGGCACCGGGTCGTAGCCGCCCGGATGCCAGGGGTTGCAGCGCAGGATGCGTCGCGCGGCCATCAGGCTGCCGCGCGCCGCGCCGTGGCAGCTCAGCGCTTCCAGCGCGTAGTCGCTGCAGGTCGGGTAGAAGCGGCAATTGGCGCCGATCACGCCGCGCAGCGTGTAGCGGTAGGCGTGCACGCAGCCCTTCAGGGCGGTGGCGGCGGCGCTCATCGCAATACGCCCGCCTGGCGCAGCGCGCCGCGCAGGTCATCGACCAGCAGGGCGAAGGGGCGCTTGGGCGTCGCATCGCGGCCGATCAGCACCAGGTCCCAGCCCGGCGGGGCGGCTTCGCGCAGCGCCAGCCGCGCGGCTTCCTTCAGCCGCCGGCGCGCGCGGTTGCGCACCACGGCGTTGCCGACCTTCTTCGTCACGGTGAAGCCCAGGCGCAGCTGCGCCGGGTCGCCGGGCACCGCCTGCAGCACGAGCCCGGGCCGCGCCGCGCGCTTGCCGCGCGAGGCCGCGCGCAGGAAATCCCTGCGCTTGCGGATCCGGGTCGGCTCGACGGGGGACGCGGCCGGACCGGCGCTGCCAGACATGCGGCGCTCCGCCCCGGCGCGGCCGGTCAGGCCGAGAGGCGCTTGCGGCCCTTGGACCGGCGGTTGGCGAGCACCTTGCGGCCGCCCACCGTCGCGGTGCGGGTCCGGAAACCGTGCCGGCGCTTCCGGACGAGCTTCGAGGGCTGGTAGGTACGCTTCACGATACGTCTCCTGAACTCGTGGCTGGCGGACGGGCCCTGCCGCCAGCAGAACGGGCCGGCGGCACCCCCAAATTGGCGGCGCCCCGGCGAGGCGCGGAGGTATAGGGAGCGGGATCGCCGGGCGTCAACCGCGCCGGGCCGCTTTTCCGTGTAACTCCCGGCCCCTTCGCCACGAAACCGCAGGCAGCATGCCCCTTCGCGTCACCCTCCGCCGTGCCTGGCCGCTGCTGCTGATCGCGGCGCTGATCCTGCTGGCCTGGGCCAGCGGCGCGACGCGCCTGCTGTCCTTCGAGGCGCTGGCCGAGCATCGCGCGGCGCTGGCCGCCTGGGTCGCGGCCCGGCCGGTCGCCGCCGCGGCCGCCTATGTCGGGGCCTATGTCGTCGTCGTCGCGCTCTCCCTGCCCGGGGGCGCGGTGATGACGCTGGCCGGCGGGCTGCTGTTCGGGCCGTGGGTCGGCGCGGCGCTGACGGTGGCGGGGGCGACGGTGGGGGCCTGCCTGCTGTTCCTCGCGGCGCGCTCGGCGCTCGCGCCGCTGGTCGCGGGGCGGGCCGCGGGGCTGCTCGACAGGGTGCGGCCGGGGCTCGAGCGCGACGGCTTCTTCTACCTGCTGACGCTGCGGCTGATCCCGGTGGTGCCCTTCTGGCTCGCCAACCTCGCCCCCGCGCTGGTCGGCATGCCCTTCGGCGCCTATGCCGCGGCGACGGCCATCGGCATCATCCCCGGCACGGTGGTCTTCGCGGGCATCGGGGCGGGGCTGGGGGAGGTGTTCGCCAGCGGCGGCCGGCCGGACCTCGGCGTGATCCTCTCACCTTCCATCCTGCTGCCCCTGCTCGGGCTGGCGGGGCTTTCCCTCCTCGGCGCCTGGTGGCGGAATAGGACGCGCGATGCCTGACTTCGACGTGGCGATCATCGGCGCCGGCGCGGCGGGGCTCTCGGTCGCGGCCATCTCGGCCGGGCTCGGGCTCAAGGTCGCGCTGTTCGAGCGCGGGGAGATGGGCGGCGACTGCCTGAACTTCGGCTGCGTGCCGTCCAAGGCGCTGCTCGCCGCCGCCCATGCCGCGGCCGAGGCGCGCCGCGCCGCGCGCTTCGGCGTGAAGCTGCCGCCGCCCCAGATCGACTGGGCCGGCGTGCGCGCCCATGTCGCCGGCGCGATCGCCGCCATCGCGCCGAACGATTCGGTGGAACGCTTCACCGGCATGGGCGTGACCGTGGTGCAGGCCATGGCCCGCTTCACGGCGCGGGACGCGCTGGAAGCCGCGGGCCGGCGCTTCACCTTCCGCCGCGCCGTGATCGCCGCAGGCTCGGCCGCCATCGTCCCGCCCATCCCGGGCCTGTCCGACGTGCCCTTCCTGACGAACGAGACGCTGTTCGCCCTGCCGGAGAAGCCCGGCCACCTGCTGGTCCTGGGCGGCGGGCCCATCGGGCTCGAGATGGCGCAGGCCCATGCCCGGCTGGGCTGCCGGGTGACGGTGGTGGAAGGGGCCGCGATCGCCGGGCGGGAAGACCCCGAATGCGTCGCCCCGCTGCGCGCCGCACTGGAAGCAGACGGCGTCACGCTGCGCGAAGGGGCGAAGGTCGCGGCGGTCGAGCGCGAAGGTGACGGCATCGCGCTGCTGCTGGCCGATGGCGCGCGCATCGCGGGGACGCATCTGCTGGTCGCGGTCGGCCGCGCCGCGCGCGTCGCGGGCCTTGGGCTGGAAGCCGCCGACATCGCGCATTCGCCGCGCGGCATCGCGACCGACCTCGCGCTGCGCTCGGTCTCCAACCGCCGCGTCTGGGCGGCGGGGGACATCGCCGACCCGGCGGGGCTCGGCCCGCGCGCCTTCACCCATGTCTGTTCCCAGCATGCCGGCATCATCGCCCGCGCCATGCTGTTCCGCCTGCCGGCGAAGCTGTCCTACGACGCGCTGCCGCGCGTGACCTACACCGACCCGGAGATCGCGCAGATCGGCCCGACCGAGGCGGAACTCCGCGCCACGGGGCGGGTCGACCTCGCGATCACGCGCTGGCCGCTGTCGGAAAACGACCGGCTGGTCGCCGAAGGGCGGGCGGAAGGGCTCGTGAAGCTGGTGGCGGACGGCAAGGGGCGCCTGCTCGGCGCCTCGCTGGCCGGCCCTGGCGTGGGCAACATGGCGGGCATGTTCGCGCTGATGATCGGGCAGCGGATGAAGCTGTCGGCGCTCGCCGGCGCGGTGCTGCCCTATCCGACGGCGCAGGAGGCCGGCAAGCGCGCCGCCGGCGACTTCTACGCGCCGAGGCTGCTCTCGGCGCCGGTGAAGCGGGCGGTCGGGCTGCTCAAGCACCTGCCCTGAAGGCGGAACCGCCCGGGTGTCGCCACCCGGGCGGCGCGCGGCACGGCCCGGTCAGGCCGCGCGGATATGCGCCAGGAAGGTATCGACCTGGCCGCGCAGCCGTTCGGATTGCTGCGCGAGTTCGGAGGACGCGCCCTTCAGGTCCTGCGCCGCGCCGCCGGTGCGCTCGGCGCCCTGCTGCACGCCGACCGCGCTGCGGGAGGCCTCCTGCGTGCCCTGCGCGGCTTCCGCCACGGCGCGCCCGATTTCCTGCGTCGCCGCGGCCTGCTGTTCGGACGCCGCGGCCACCTGCGCCGTCGTCGTGTTCAGTTCCTCGATCGTTCGGCCGATGCCCGCGATCGCGTCCACCGTCCGCGTCGTTTCCATCTGCATGGCGGCGATCTGCTGGCCGATCTCCTCGGTCGCGCGGGCGGTCTGGCTCGCCAGGCTCTTCACCTCGCTCGCCACGACCGCGAAGCCCTTGCCGGCCTCCCCCGCACGCGCCGCCTCGATCGTCGCGTTCAGCGCCAGCAGGTTGGTCTGCCCGGCGATGTCGCTGATCAGGCGCACCACGTCGCCGATCTTGTTCGCGGCGTCCGCCAGGCTGCGCACCGTGCCGTCCGTCTCGCGCGCCGCATCCGCCGCGCGGTTCGTGATGGACGCCGTGTCGCGCACCTGCCGCGCGACCTCGGCGATCGACGCGGCGAGTTCCTCGGTCGATGCGGCGACGGTCTGGACGTTGGCGCTCGCCTGCTCCGCGGCGGTCGCGACGACGGTCGCCTGGCGCGTGCCGTCCTCGGCCGTCTCGGTCATGGTCGCGGCGGTGGCGGAAAGTTCCGTCGCGGCGGCGGAGACGGCGCGCAGCACGCCCAGCGCCTCGGACTCGAAGCCCTTCACGAGCGAATCGATCCGCGTGGCGCGGTCCGCCTGCTTCTTCGCTTCCTCGATCTGCGCGGCGGCCAGCCGGTCCGCGTCCTTCAGCCCGTCGCGGCAGGTGTCCAGCGCGCGCGCCATGGCGCCGAGCTCGTCCTTGTCGGCCACTTCCTTCAGCTCGAACCCGTAGTCGCGCTGCGCGAGGCGTCCGAGCGCGGAGGAGAGGTTGCCCACGCGGCCGGTGATGCTGCGGCCAAGCAGCGCGGCGATGGCGATGCCGGCGAGGAGCGAGACGAGCGCGACCGAGGCCATCACCAGCAGGCCGGCATCGGCCGCGTCATTGGCCGCGACCGCTGCGGCGCGGCCTTCGCGCGTGTTGATCTCCAGGAGTTCGTCGAGCGTCCGCAGGATCACGTCCATCACGCTGCGGCCGTCGGACAGGGCCGCGCTCAACCGGTCGCGGTCGCCGGTCGCGTGGATCCGCATGATCTCCGCGTGGCGCCGCAGGTAGTCCTGCAGCGCGGGTTCCAGGGTGGCGAGGCGGCGGAGCGTTTCGGGATGGGCGACGACCTCGCGATAGGCGGCCAGCGCCCGCGGCACGCGCGCGGCCGCCTCGGTGATCGCGGCCTCGGCCCGCTGGCGGGCCTCCCCCGCGGGGAAGGCCGCGAGGCCGAGTTCGTTCCGCCGCAGCCCGAGCACCGCGTCGTTGAGGTCGGACACCCGCGCCAGGGAGGGCAGCCAGCGGTCGCCGATCAGGTCGGCCCGATGGTCCATGTCGCGAATGACGAGGGCGGCGGCGCCGCCCAGCACGGCAAACAGCAGCAGCAGAACGCCGACGCCGGCCCGCAGCTTGTTCGACAGCGAGAGGCTGGAGAGCATGGTGGTCAGTCTTCCCTAGATGCATCGCGCGGCGATGTCCGCGCCGACCCGGCAACTCCATTCCAGCACCATCGGGCTTTCCGAATGCTTGACGCCGCCGGGGGCCATGCACGCCCTGCCATGAACGCGAAACCGCCCGGGTGTCTCCACCCGGGCGGCCCCCGCATGCCGTGATGTCCCGCGCGGTCAGGCCGCGCGGATGTTCGCCAGGAAGGTATCGACCTGCCCGCGCAACCGTTCCGACTGCTGCGCGAGTTCGCCCGACGCGCCCTTGAGGTCCTGCGCCGCGCCGCCGGTGCGCTCGGCCCCCTGCTTGACCGAGACCGCGCTGCGGGAGGCTTCCTGTGTGCCCTGCGCGGCTTCCGCCACGGCGCGCCCGATCTCCTGCGTCGCCGCGGCCTGCTGTTCCGACGCCGCGGCCACCTGCGCCGTCGTCGCGTTCAGTTCCTCGATCGTCCGCGCGATCGCGCCGATGGCGTCCACCGTGCGCGTCGTCTCGGCCTGCATGGCGGCGATCTGCTGGCCGATCTCCTCCGTCGCGCGGGCCGTCTGGCTCGCGAGGTTCTTCACCTCGCTCGCCACCACGGCGAAGCCCTTGCCGGCCTCGCCCGCGCGCGCCGCCTCGATCGTGGCATTGAGCGCGAGAAGGTTGGTCTGGCCCGCGATGTCGCTGATCAGGCGGACCACGTCGCCGATCTTGGTCGCGGCCTCGGCCAGGCTGCGCACCGTGCCGTCGGTGGACTGCGCCGCATCGGCGGCGCGTTCCGTGATCGCCGCCGTCTCCCGCACCTGGCGGGCGACCTCGGCGATGGAGGTGGCGAGTTCCTCGGCCGAGGCCGCGACGGTCTGCACGTTGCTGCTCGCCTGTTCCGAGGCCGCGGCGACCGCGGCGGCCTGCCGGGTGCCGTCCTCCGCCGTCTCGGTCATGGTGGCGGCGGTGGCGGACAGTTCTGTCGCGGCGGCGGAGACGGCGCGCAGCACGCCGGCCGCCTCGGCCTCGAAATCCTTCACCAGGGCATCGACGCGGGTCGCGCGCTCGGCCTGCGTCCGGGCTTCCTCCACCTGCGCGGCGGCCAGCCGGTCCGCTTCCTTCAGCCCGTCGCGGCAGGTGTCGATCGCGCGCGCCATGGCGCCGATCTCGTCCTTGTCGGCGATGGCCTTCAGCTCGAAGCCGTAGTCGCGCTTCGCCAGGCGCTCGAGCGCGCCGTTCAGTTCCGTGATCCGGCCGGAGATGCTGCGGCCAAGCAGGACCGCCACCACGATGCCGGCCATCAGCGCGGCCAGCGCCAGGCCGAGCATGAGGATCAGGCCGAAATCCGCGGCCTCGTTGGCATCGGCGGCGGCCCGGTCGCTCGCGCGCGTCGCGAAGGCGGCCAGTTCGTCGAGCGTGCGCGCCGCGACGCCGAAGGGCTCGAAGCCGGCGGCGAGCGCGCTGCGCATGCCCTCCTGGTTGTTGGCGGCGCTCGCCTCGATGGTCTGGCGCAGCGCACGCATGTAGTCCCGCAGCGCCGGCTCCAGGCGCGCGAGCAGGCGCCGTTCCTCGGGATCGGTCAGTTCGGGGCGCAGCGCCTCCAGCGCCGCGGTCAGGCGGCGTTCCGCCCCGGCGAAGGCCTCGTCCGACTGCCGGCGCATCTCGCCTTCCCGGAACATCGGGACGCGGAGTTCATGCCGGCGGACGCCGAGCAGCGCGTCGTTCATCTCGCCGATGCGCGCGATGGTGGGCAGCCATGCCTCCCGGATCTCGTCAGACCGGGCATCCATGTTCCGGATGACCAAGGCGGCGACGCCGCCCAGCATCACGAGAAGGACGAGGAGCAGGCCGATTCCGGCCCGGAGCTTGTTGGCGAGCGAGAGTGATTTCAGCATTTGACGGTCGTCCCGGTTGGTTCGCAGATGCCTTCGCATTCAACGGTCTCGTCATAAGATCGTTGCCTTTCCAGTTCGTTGCCGATGCGTCGACCAATGTCTCCTTTTGTCGTCGGCCACCCCCCGGGGCCGGGACTTCCCCGCCCGGCCGGCCCGGTCCACATTCCGCCTCCCTCCGCGCCGCCCAGGACAGACGGACACCCGCCATGGAACGCACCCTCGAAGGCCGCACGGCCCTGATCACCGGCTCGACCTCGGGCATCGGCCTCGGCATCGCCCGCCTGCTGGCCGAAGCCGGCGCGAAGGTGATGCTCAACGGCTTCGGCAAGCCGGAGGAGATCGCCGCCGCCCGCGCCGAGGTCGGCCGGCTGATGGGCGGGGGCGACGCCCCCTATTCCCCCGCCGACATGGCCAAGCCGGCCGAGATCCGCGCCATGGTCGCGTCCTGCGAGGCCACGCTCGGCGCCTGCGACATCCTGGTGGACAATGCCGGCATCCAGTTCGTCAGCCCGGTCGAGGACTTCCCCGAGGAGAAGTGGGACGCGATCATCGCGATCAACCTGTCCTCCAACTTCCACGCCATCCGCGCGGCCCTGCCGGGCATGCGCCGGCACGGCTGGGGGCGGATCATCAACGTCGCGTCCGCCCACGGGCTGGTCGCGAGCCCCTTCAAGGCGGCCTATGTCGCGGCCAAGCACGGCGTGGTCGGCCTGACGAAGAGCGTCGCGCTGGAAGTGGCCGAGACGCAGATCACCTGCAACGCGATCTGCCCCGGCTTCGTCCGCACCCCGCTGGCCGAGGCGCAGGTCGGCCCGCTCGCCGCCAAGCATGGCGTGAGCGAGGAGGCCGCGCTGCGCGACCACCTGCTCGCCAAGCAGCCGTCCAAGCGCTGGGTGGAGGTGGAGGAGGTGGCGCGCATGGCGCTGTGGCTCTGCGGCCCGGGTTCGGGCGGCGTGAACGGCGCCGCACTGTCCATCGACGGCGGCTGGTCCGCGGCGTGAGCGAAGGCGCCACCCTGCCCGCCCCGGCGGTCGCCAAGCCCGCGCCGAAGCGGCGCATCTCCCTCGCGCTCCAGGGCGGCGGCACGCACGGGGCCTTCACCTGGGGCGTGCTGGAACGGCTGCTCGAGGATGAGCGGCTGGAGATCGACGGGCTGTCGGGCACCTCGGCCGGCGCGATCAACGCGGTGATGCTGGTCGAAGGCCTGCTGGAAGGCGGGCCGGGGGCGGCGATCTCGGCACTCGACCGCTTCTGGCGCGCCATCGCCGGCAAGCTCGCGATCAGCCCGATCCGCGCCACGCCGTGGGAGAAGCTGGTCTGGGGGCACGACCTGACCTGGTCGCTCGCCTACCGGACGTTCGACACGCTGTCGCGCGTGCTGTCGCCCTACCAGCTCAACCCCTTCCCGGTGAACTACAACCCGCTGCGCGACGCGCTGGCGGAAAGCATCGACTTCGAGCGGCTGCGGATGGAGGCGAAGGCGCCGCGGCTCTTCGTCTCGGCGACCAGCGTGCGCACCGGCAAGCCGCGCGTCTTCACGCGGCGGGAGCTGACGGTGGACGCGCTGCTGGCCTCCGCCTGCCTGCCGCAGGTGTTCAAGGCGGTGGAGGTGGATGGGGAGCCGTACTGGGATGGCGGCTATCTCGGCAATCCCGCGCTCTGGCCGCTGTACGACCAGGGCGGGCCGCCGGACCTGGTGCTGGTGCAGCTGAACCCGCAGGTGCGCGAGGAGACGCCGACCAGCGCGTCGGACATCGTCAACCGGCTGAACGAGATCACCTTCAACGGATCCCTGATGGCCGAGATGCGCGCCATCGACTTCGTGCAGCGGCTGCTCGACACCGGGCGGCTGGAGCAGCCGCGCTACCGCCGCCTGTTCATCCACCTGATCGAGGATGAGGAGCGGATGCGCGGCTTCAAGCTGAGCACGAAGTTCAACGGCGAATGGGATTTCCTGTGCACGCTGCGCCAATACGGGCGGGAGGCGGCGGAATCCTGGCTCGACCAGCATTTCGACAAGCTGGGGCGGGAGAGCAGCGTGGATATCCGGGCGAGATTCCTTTGACCTCGATCGCCGGCGCACGCCTCCGCGTGCCTGGCTTGCGCGCCGTGCACTGGCGCGTGGGCGGCGGCTGATGGGCTGGGCGCGGTCGCGCCTTGCGCTCCCGGATCGAGGCCCCGCCTCGATCCGCTTCCCTGATTGAGGCACCGATGAACGACATCAGCTGGGACGCCACGCAGTATCTGCGCTTCGAGGATGAAAGGCTGCGCCCGGCGCTCGACCTCATGGCGCGCATCCCGCATCCGGGGCCGGCGCGCGTGGTCGATCTCGGCTGCGGGGCGGGCAATGCGCTCGCCCCCCTCGCGGCGCGCTTCCCCGGCGCCGTCGTGACGGGCGTCGACGGCAGCGCTGCCATGCTCGCCAAGGCGGCCGCGACCGGCTTCGCGACGGACCAGGCGGACATCGCCGCCTGGGCGCCCGCCGCGCCGGTGGACGTGCTGTTCAGCAACGCGGCGCTGCAATGGCTCGGCGGGCATGAGGCGCTGTTCCCCCGCCTGCTGTCGCACCTGACGCCGGGCGGGGTGCTCGCCGTGCAGATGCCGTCGATGCACGCCGCCCCGCTGCGCGCGGAGCAGGACCGCATCGCGCGCGACGGGCCCTGGGCGGAACGGCTTTCCCGCATTGGCAGCGCGCCGCCGATCCTCGCCCCCGGGGAGTACTACGACCTGCTGCGCCCGCGCGTCGCCGCGCTCGACATCTGGGTCACCGAATACGTGCACGTGCTGCGCGGGGCGGATCCGGTCGTGCAATGGGCGATGGGCACCAGCCTGCGGCCCTTCCTCGACGCGCTGGACGGGTCGCTGCGCGAAGGCTTCCTCGACGCCTATCGCGCGGCGATGCGCGCGGCCTACCCGCCGCGGGCGGACGGTGCGGTGCTGCTGCCGTTCCGGCGGCTGTTCCTGCTGGCCCGCGTCAGGTGATGCGGCGCGGGCGGCCGATGATGGTGTCGAGCGCGCCGATGACGTTCTGCTTGTACAGCGGGGCGCGGTAGCCGCAGGCGTAGACGGCGCGCTCGGCCTTGTGCAGCCGCCGAATTTCCTCGGCGGTGAGTTGTCCCCGCGCATGGCGCGAGAGGTCGTCGGCGGAAGCGCCCGGCGCGCCGGCGACATGGGCGAGTTCGTGCAGGATCGTCGCGGCGAGGAATTCCGCGCTGCGCAGCGCGCAGAGATGGATGCCGATCTCGACCAGGCTCGTCGCCTTGTAGGTGCCGACGACCTGCGCGTAGGTGATGTCCTTGTCGTCCGCCGGCCAGGTGTTCTTGGCGCCCTGGGGCGCGAAGCAGAAGAAGTACATCTTCCAGTCGCGGAGCAGGGCGGTCAGCCCGAGCCCGGCGCCGAGCCCGCTGAAATGGCTGTCGCAGGCCGGCCTGCGGCCGCATTGGGCAAGTTCCCTGAACGCTTCCTCGAACAGGGTCGTGACCTTGCGCGTCGCAGGGCCGCCGAACTGGCGCGGCACCTCGACCTGCGTGGGAAAGGCGTATCCGACATATTCCGAGGCGCTGGGCGGCATCCGGGCATCCTTCGTCAGCCCGTACAGCGTGTAGGTCGGCATGCGCGCGGTCTCCTTCGCCGCGGATGCTGCCAGGGCGCGCGGGGCCGCGCCACGAAATGACTCAGCGCGCCACCACGCGCCGGAACAGCAGGAAGAAGCCGAGCGCCGCCACCAGCAACCCCGCGGCGAGAAGCACCGGCGCCGCCGCACTCGCGGTTGAATCCGCAAGCCATCCGGCGAGCGGCGGGAAGCCCGTGCAGCCCGCGTAGAACCACACGAAGTAGATGCCGAGCCCCTGCGCGCGGCGTTCCGGCGGCACGGCGAGCGGCGGCAGCGCCGAGAACAGCGTGATGGGCAGCGCGTAGAGCAGCCCGTGCAGCGCCAGGATCGCCGCCGCATGCCCCGTGCCCGCGAAGGGCAGCGCCGCGGCCAGCGCGGCCGCCGCCACGCAGCACAGCACCGTCATCGGCACGGCGAGCCGCGCGCGTCGCGCCAGGAAGGCGCCGGCCGGCACCGCGAGCAGGTTCACCCAGGACATCAGCGACGCCGCGAAGCCGGCCTCCGCCACGCCGAGCCCGCGTTCGACCAGCAGCAGCGGCGCGAAGGTGACGAGCACCATGTAGGTGCCGTTCACGCAGGCCCAGGCGGCGCCGGCCAGGCACATCAGCGCCACCTCCCGCCGCGTCAGGCGGACGGTGCCGGGCGCGGGCGGCGGCGCGCGCGGCGTGGGGCGGGACGCGGCGGCGAGTGCGGCGAAGGCGACGCCGCCCGCCACCGCCGCGACAAGGAAGGGCGCCTGCCAGCCCATCGCCAGCGCGAGCCCCGGCAGCAGCGCCTGCGCCGCCGCGATGCCGATCGGCCAGCCGAGCACATAGACCGCCATGGCGGGAAACAGGTCCGGCCCCTGGAAGCGGTCCTGCATCATCTTGGTCAGCAGCAGGATCACCAGCACGGTGCCGACGCCCATCAGCAGCCGCCCCGCGAACAGCGGCGCCACGCCGCCCATCGTCGCGATCAGCGCGCCCAGGCCCAGCAGCGCGAGGCCCGCCAGAACGCCGGCGCGGTCGCCCAGCCGCCGCGCCGCGAGCCCGAGCGGCAGGGCCAGCACGAGGCCCGGCAGCCAGAACAGCCCGACCAGCGTGCCGAACTGCGTCCAGTCCAGGTCGAAGCGATCGACCAGCAGCGGCCCCGCCGCGCCGGGCGCCTGGAAGAAGGCGCCGAGCGCCGCCCGCACGGCGAAGACGGCGGCGAGGAAGCCGGCCGCGCCGCTCATCGCAGCACGACCAGCCGCGCAGGGCCGCGCCGCGACAGGGCGACGATCGAATCCTGGCGGAAGCGGCGCGCCAGCGTGGCGCAGCGCGCGGGCGACGCGGCGATGAGCAGGTGCTCCTCCCCCCAGGGCCGCGGCCGGCAGGCGCGCCCCATGCCGTCGAGCACCGCATGGCGCCGCGCCGCGCCGCGAAGTCGCACGAGCATCCGCGCGTTCCATCCGCGCGGGCGGCGGCGGGAGAAGGGATTCCAGGCGCCGGTGAAGCAGGCATCACGCGTGCCGAGCCGCGCGAGCAGGACCGCGACCGCCTCGCCGCGCGCGCGCCAGGTGGCGGGCAGGCGCGGGTCGGGCGCGATGGGCACGGCGATGCCATCCGCCTCGAACAGCGTCGCGCGCCAGGCGCGGGCGAGACCCGGCCTCATGGCGCGCGGGGCGGCGCCGGCGGCCGCGCGTGTCGGATCGGTGCGGCCGCCATGCTCATCCCAGGTGCAGCAGCATCCCCTTCAGATACGCGCTTTCCGGCAGCATCGGATGCAGCGGGTGGTCCGGCCCGGCGCCGCCCATGTGCAGGATCCGGGCCTCCCGCCGCGCACGCTGCACGCCCCAGATCACCGCATCGGCGAATTCGCCCGACGCGACGTGGTGGGAGCAGGAGGCGATGAAGAGAAAGCCGCCAGGCGCGACCAGCGCCGCGGACATGCGCGCGAGCTTACCATAGGCGCGCAGCGCCGCCGGCTGGTCCTTGCGCGCCTTGGCGAAGGCCGGCGGGTCGGAGACGACGATGCCGAAGCGGCGTCCCTCGGCGCCCAGCTTCTCCAGGACCTCCATCGCGTCGCCGCGCAGCGTGGAGACGCGATCCGCGACCCCGTTCGCCGCGGCCGCCTGCTTCGCCGTCGCCAGCGCATGCTCGCTGCGGTCGAGCAGCGTCACCGCCGTCGCACCCGCCACGGCGCAGCCGATGCCGAAGCCGCCGGTGTGGCAGAAGGCGTCCAGCACGGTGGCGCCCTTCGCCAGCCGCGCGACACGGGCGCGGTGTTCCCGCTGGTCGAAGAACCAGCCGGTCTTCTGCCCGCCGAGCAGGTCGACCGGGAAGCGACGCCCGTTCTCCTCCACCGTCGCGCCGGCGGCATCGCCGGCGAGAAGGCGCACCTCCTCCGCCAGCCCTTCCAGCAGCCGCACGTTGGCATCGTTGCGCGCGACGACACCGCGCGGGGCGACCAGCGCCGTCAGCGCCTCGAGGATCGCGGGGGTCGCCGCCTCCATCCCCGCAGTGTTCGCCTGCAGCGCCAGCACGTCGCCATAGCGGTCGATGACGAGGCCGGGCAGCCCATCGGCCTCGGCATGCACCAGGCGGTAATGCGGCGCGTCGAACAGCCTTTCGCGCAACGCCAGCGCCGCGCCGATCCGCGCGCGGAACCAGCCGGCGTCGCAGGACGCGTCCGGGTCGGCATCGAGCCTGCGCGCCGCGATCAGCGAATGCGGGTTGAAATGCCAGGCGCCGTGGCGGACGCCGTCGTCGCCTTCCAGCCGCACGACGCTGCCGGGCGGCAGGGCCTTGGCCGCCGCGGTCATGGCGATCTCGTTCGAGAAGGCCCAGGGGTGGCCCGCCTTCACCCGCTTGTCGCGGCCAGGGAGAAGGCGGATCAGGGGGCGGTCCGGCGATGGGTTCATGTCGGGGCGGACCATGCCGGGGCGCGACTTGCCCGTCCACGCCCTTGGCGTAGGGTGCGGCCATGCAGATCTGCCGGGACCTGCCCTCGCTCCGCGCCGCCACGGCCGCCTTGCGCGCCGCGAGCCGGCGGCTTGCCCTCGTGCCCACCATGGGGGCGCTGCATGAAGGCCATGTCGCGCTGGTGCATGCCGCGCGGGGGGAAGCCGATGCCGTTGCCGCGTCGATCTTCGTCAACCCGCTGCAGTTCAACGCGAGCGACGACCTCGCCCGCTATCCCCGCGACGAGGAAGGGGACCTGGCGAAGCTGCGCGCCGCCGGCTGCGACCTGGTCTGGATGCCGCCGGTCGAGGCGATGTACCCGCCGGGCAGCGCGACGGTGATCGAAGTGGCCGGCCCTTCCGCCGGCTGGGAAGGCGATGCGCGGCCGGGCCATTTCCGCGGCGTCGCGACCGTCTGCTGCAAGCTGTTCCTCCAGACCGGGGCGGAGGTCGCGGCCTTCGGCGAGAAGGACTGGCAGCAATTGCAGGTCGTGACGCGCATGGCGGCCGACCTCGACATCCCCATCCACATCCTGCCGGTGCCAACGGTGCGGGAGGCCGACGGCCTCGCCCTGTCCTCCCGCAACCGCTTCCTGACGCCGGAGGAACGCGCGACGGCGCCGCTGCTGCATCGCGTGATGACCGAGGCCGCCGCGGCGATCGCCGGCGGCGCGGCGGTGCCGGGCACGCTGGCCGCGGGCGGCGCGCGGCTGGTCGCGGCGGGCTTCGCGCCGGACTACCTCGCGCTGGTGGAAGCCGAGACGCTGCGCGCGCTGGATGCGCCGCGCGCGGATGGCCCGATGCGGCTGGTCGCCGCCGCGCGGCTCGGCACGGTGCGGCTGCTCGACAACATCCCCGTCTAGCCGCGCATCGCCAGCGCGACGCCGGTCAGCGTCATCGCAAGCGCCGTCGCCTCCCGCCAGCCGAAGGGTTCGCCCAGGAACAGCGCGGCGCCCGCGACGCCCACCACAGGCGTCATCAGCGTGCCGAGCGAGGCGAGCGAGGCCGGCAGCCGCCGCAGCGCCGCGAACCACGACAGGTAGCAAAGGCCGAGCGCGAAGACGCCGCCATAGGCGATCAGCCCCCAGCCGCGCGCCGAGAGCGTGTCGAAGGCCCAGGGGTCGACCATCAAGGCGGCGGCCGTGAGCGGCGCGATGCCGATCCCCACCTGCCAAACGGCCGAGGAGGTCGGCGGCAGGCCGAGCGGCCAGCGCTTCGTCACCACCGTGCCGAGCGAGAAGAGCACCGCCGAGGACAGGCCGAGCGCCACGCCGGGCAGCTTCTCGATCCCCACCGAGACGCCCTGCCCGAGCACGAGCAGCGCGAGCCCCGCCAGCGCGAGCACCATCCCCGCGACGCGCGCGGGGCCCGGCCTTTCGCCCAGCACCGCCCAGGCCATCAGCGCGGCCCAGACCGGCATGGTGTAGCAGACGATCGTCGCCTCCGCCGCCGCGAGCCAGAGCAGCGAGAAGGAGGCGAGCCCCATCCAGGCCGTCACGTTCAGCAGCGAGACGAGCACGAGCCGCGGCCACAGCGCGCGCGGGACCGACAGCGCCTCCCGCCGCACGAGCGCGACCACCAGCAGCGTGAGGCAGCCGAGGATGCCGCCGGCCGAGCGCGTGCTCAGCACGCCGAGTTCCTCGAGCAGCAGCTTCATCGCCGGCCAGTTGAGCCCCCAGCCGAGGCTCGTCACGACCAGCAGCAGCAGCCCCGCGGGGTCCGCGCCGCGCGGGGCCGGTCGGGTCAATGCATGAAGTCCGGCTCTTCGCGCGCGAGGATGCGCTTGATGCTTTCCAGGTGCAGCCGCGCGCTGTCGCGGTCCCCTTCGCGCATCTGGGCGTAGGTCTTCGCGGCGAGTTCGGCCGGCACTGGCTTGAGCGCGCGGCCGGTCGCCATCGCCATGCGCTGCACCTCCGCCGCGCGTTCCAGGTAGTACAGGTCGTCCCAGGCCTCGGCGATCGAGGGCCCGACCACCATCACGCCGTGGTTCTTCATGAAGACGATGTCGGCGTCGCCGATGCTGGCCGCGATGCGGTCGCCTTCCTTCTCGTCCAGCGCCAGGCCGCCATATTCCTCGTCCACCACGGTGCGGCCGTAGAACTTCAGCGCGCTCTGCCCCGCCCAGACGAGCGGCGGGCCTTCCAGCATGGCGAGCGCGGTCGCGTTCGGCATGTGGGTGTGGAAGGCGGCCTTGGCGCGCGCGACGTTCTTGTGCATCCGCGCATGGATGAAGAAGGCGGTCGCCTCGGGCACGCCATCGCCCGCGATCACATTGCCGTTGAAGTCGCAGACCAGCAGGCGGGAGGCGGTGATCTCGCTGAACGCCCAGCCATAGGGGTTCACCAGGAACAGGTCGTCGCGCCCCGGCACCACGAAGGAGAAGTGGTTGCAGATGCCTTCATGCAGGCCGAGCCGCGATGCCATGCGGAAGCAGGCGGCGAGGTCGATGCGCGCCTGGCGCACCGCATCCGCGTCGAGTTCCGTGTTGCGCAGCACGGCAGGGGCGCCAGGGGCGCCGAGGGCATGGGCCATGGTGGGTCTCCCGATCAGGTGACGGCAGGTTCCACCCGGGCGGCCGCGCGGGCAAGATCGGCCCGGGAGGAACCGGCCATGCATCGACGCCTGCTTCTGGGGGCGCTCGCCCTGCCCTTCGCCGCGCGGGCCCAGGCCGCGCCGCTGCGCGTGCTCGGCACCGGGGCCGTCGCCGCCTCGACGCGCGACCTCGCCGCCGCCTTCACCGCCCGGACCGGCCGCGCCATCGCCTTCGAGAACGCCAATGCCGGCGTGGTCGCGCGGCGGCTGCGCGAAGGGGAGGCCGCGGACCTGGTGCTGAACAGCGCGTCGCAGGTCGAACGCCTCGCCGCCGACGGAATCCTCGACGGCGGCACGCGGCGCGAGCTCGGCCGCATGCTGATCGGCGCCGCCGTACGGCAGGGCGCGCCGCTGCCCGACATCTCGACCGAGGCGGCGCTGCGCGCGGCGATCCTCGCCGCCCCCGTCATCGCCCATTCGGACCCGGCGACGGGCGCGACCGCGGGCACCCATGCCGCCAGGCTGATCGAGCGCCTGGGCATCGCCGAGCAGATGCGCCCCCGCACGCTGGTCTTCCCCGGCGGCGGTGCGGCCGTGCAGGCGGTGGCGGAAGGGCGCGCGGCGCTCGCGCTCTCCCAGGTCAGCGAGATCATCGCCGTGCCCGGCGCCGTGCTGGTCGGGCCGCTGCCGGACAGCGCGCAGCTCGTCACCGCCTATCTCGGCGCCGTGCATGCGCGCGCGGCGGACCGGGAGGGCGCGCTCGCCTTCCTCACTCATCTTGCGGGGCCGGACGGGCAGGCGCGCTTCCGGGCCGCGGGTTTCGCCACCGGCTGACCCCCCTGGCCGTGGCGCGCACCCGTGCCATGATGCCGGCCAAGAACCATCCAAAGGGGAAGGAAACACACCCATGAACCGCAGGCATCTCCTGGCCGGCGCGGCGGCCCTGCCGCTCGTCGCGATCAGTCCGTCCGAAGGGCGCGCGCAGTCCGGCATCTCGGACGGCGTGGTCAAGATCGGCGTGCTCGACGACATGTCGGGCGTCTTCGCCGACCAGCAGGGCATGGGGGACGTGGTGTCCGCCCGGCTCGCGGTCGAGGATTTCGGCGGCCGCGTGAACGGCATGCCGATCGAGCTGGTCTATGGCGACCTGCAGAACCGGCCCGATGTCGGGCTTTCCATCGCGCGGCGCTGGTACGACCAGGAACGCGTCGATGCGATCTTCGGCCTGGGCAATTCGGCGGTCGCGCTGGCCGTGCAGAACCTCGCGCGCGAAAAGCAGAAGATCGACGTGGTGGTCGCCGCCGGCACGACGGACCTGACCGGGCCGGGCTGCTCCCCCTTCGGCGTGCACTGGACCTACGACAACTACGCGCTGGCGCGCGGGACGGTCGGCGCGGTGATGCAGGGCGGCGGGCGGCGCTGGTACTTCATCACATCCGACTACGCCTTCGGCCATTCGCTGGAAGCCAACGCGGCCGCCGTGATCCGCCAGCTGGGCGGGCAGGTGGTGGGCAGCGCGCGGGCGCCGCTGGGCGAGACCGACTATTCCTCGCACCTGGTGCGTGCCGCGCAGTCCGGCGCCAATGTGGTGGGCATCGCCGCGGCGGGGACGGACTTCATCAACATCGTCAAGCAGATGGGCGAGTTCGGCCTGACGCGGCGCGGCATCCAGCCCGCGGCGCTGCTCTGCCTGCTGACGAATGTGAAGGCGATCGGGCTCGAGACCGCGCAGGGCATGGTCTTCACCGAAGCCTATTACTGGGACCAGAACGACGCGACGCGCGCCTATTCCGAACGCTTCGCCCGCATCCATGGCCGCCCGCCGACCATGTTCCAGGCGAGCATGTGGGGTGCGGTGACGCACTACCTCAAGGCGGTGCAGGCGGCGGGCACCGATGCCTCCCAGGCCGTCATGGCCAAGATGCGGGAGATGCCGATCAACGACTTCATGACGACCAACGGCAGCCTGCGCATCGATGGCCGCGTGATGCGCGACATGTACCTGATGCGGGCGAAGCAGCCGCGCCAGGCGCGCGGGGAATGGGACCTGCTGGAGGTGGTTCAGACCATCCCGGCGAACGAGGCCTTCCGGCCGCTGGCCGAGGGCGGCTGCCCGCTGGTGCGCTGAACCGGGGGCGGAGGCGCGGGACCGTGGCCTCCGCTTGCCGCTTGTTCTGAGAGTATCGCGCGCGGGGCCGGCGGGGCTGCCGCGCGCCGAACGAGCCTACCGATGCCGACCGTGCGAAGGTTCGTCCTTCGCGCGGTCGGGTTCAGTCCCGCGCTTCGGCCACCTCGACCACCGGCACGACTTCGACGCGCGCGAGCCCGCTGCGCATCATGTCGAGGTCGCGCGCGATGCGCGGGCTGACATCCAGGATGCGCCCGCGCGTCCAGGGGCCGCGATCCTGCACCCGGCCGACCACGCTGATACCGTTGCTGAGGTTCGTCACCCGCACGACGGTGCCGAAGGGCAGCGTGCGATGCGCGACGGTGTCGGAGGCCGGGTCGAAGGGCCGCCCATTGGCCATGCGCCGCCCGTTGAAGTGCCGCGCGTAGTAGGAAGCGACGCCGACCTGGGACGGGCCGGCTTCGCGCATCGCCTCGGAGGAGGCGCTCCGGGCATCGGCTTCCGGCATCGGGCCCGCGCATCCGGCGGCGAGCATGCCCAGCAGGAGGGCGGTGCATCCGGCCGCACGGTGCGGCCTTCGGCGGGGGTGCGTGGCGAGGGTGGGGGACCCCATGGGCGCATCTCCGTGGCGATCTTGGCTGCAGGAGCCGTTGGGGGGAGCGCCTTGCGGGGCGCTGGAGGCATCTTCCGGTCGTCGGGGTGTGTAACTCGGACGGGGTTCAAAGCACGGACCCTCGTCCTTGGCAACATGTGGGCAGATCCTGGCAACACTGGGGCAGGCCGGCGATCGCCCCGGGCCGTCACGATTTTTCGTGATTGCTGGGAAGACTTCTGCGTTAACACTTTTTTCCGCCACCGATATCACGGATGACTTCTGCGGAATTTCAATATTGGTAGCCCTGCCGGAAGTATTCGAGGCGACCGCCCCCGACCGGCCGGCAGGTGGACAGGCGCCGCCCTTGGCCTTAGTCCCGGCGGCCCGGATCGGACGAGCGAGGCAGGCATGAGCGGCACCAACCAGCGCATCGACGGCAAGCGGCTGTGGGACAGCCTGATGGCCATGGCCGAGATCGGCGCGACGCCCAAGGGCGGCGTGAAGCGCCTGACGCTTTCGGATGTCGACCGCCAGGGCCGCGACCGCTTCAAGGGCTGGTGCGAGGCGCTCGGCCTGACGGTGCGCGTGGACGCGATCGGCAACATGTTCGCCCGCCGCGAGGGCCGCGACCCGAAGCGCCTGCCGGTGCTGATGGGCAGCCACCTCGACAGCCAGCCCACGGGCGGCAAGTTCGACGGCGCGCTCGGCGTCATCGCGGGGCTGGAGGTGATGCGCACGCTGCACGACCTCAACATCACGACCGAGGCGCCGATCGAGCTGGTGAACTGGACGGATGAGGAAGGCAGCCGCTTCGGCCATTCGCTGATGGGCAGCGGCACCTGGGCCGGCATCTACCCGCTCGAGAAGGCCTATGGCCTGCGCGACGTGGACGGCGTGTCGGTGTCCGAAGCGCTGGACACGATCGGCTACAAGGGCGCGCACGCGGCGAAGCCCTTCCCCGCCGACGCCTATTTCGAACTGCACATCGAGCAGGGCCCGATCCTCGAGCGCGAGGAGAAGCGCATCGGCGTCGTCACCGGCGCGCAGGCGCAGGTCTGGTACGACGCGGTGATCGTCGGCCAGGACAGCCATGCCGGCACCACGCCGCCGTCGGCGCGCAAGGATGCGCTGGTCGCCGCCGCACGGGTCGTCACGCTGGTCGACCAGCTGATGCGCGCGCGCGGGGAGGACGGCCGCGGCACGGTCGGCTTCCTGCAGATCGCCAGCCCCTCCCGCAACGTCGTCCCCGGGGAGGTGCGCTTCAGCGTCGAGTTCCGCCACCCGTCGGACGAGCAGATCCTCGGCCTCGCCGCCAGCTTCCCCGAGCAAGCCGCTCGGCTGGTGGCCGAGACCGGCTGCCGGCTCGAGCTGACCGAGCTGTTCCGCATCCCGGCCCAGCCCTTCGACCCGTCCTGCGTCGACCTGGTGCGGCAGGCGGCGCGGCGGCTGAACCTTCCGGCGCGGGAGATCATCTCCGGCGCCGGCCACGACGCCGTCTATGTCGCGCGCAGCATCCCCACGGCGATGATCTTCACCCCCTGCAAGGACGGGCTGTCGCACAACGAGGCCGAGAGCATCCTGCCCGAGGAAGCCGCCGATGGCTGCCAGGTGCTGTTCGAGGCGGTCGTCGCGCGGGCCAACCGCGCGATCTGACCCGCCGCCGACGGCGCGTCAGGGCTCCAGCGCGGCCTCGACGCGCCGGTTCAGCGCGCGCCCGGCGATCGAGGTGTTCTCCGCCACGGCGCGCTCCGCGCCGAAGCCCGCGGGCCGCAGCCGCGCCGCGGGCACGCCCCGCGCGGCGAGCCATTCGGCCACGGCGCGCGCCCGCGCTTCCGACAGGCGCCGGTTGTGGGCGCCCCCGCCGGTGCTGTCCGTATGGCCTTCGATCCGCCAGGGCGCATTGCCCGGCGTCTCGCGGATCAGCGCGAGCAGCGCCTCGAGGTCCGGCAGGCTGTCCGGGCGCGGCACGGCGCTGTCCGTGTCGAAGCGGATGCCGCGCAGCACGACGCGGCCCTCGCGCCGGAGTTCCTCGCGCAGCTCGGCCGCGGCGGGCGGGCGCGGGCGGCGGGTGAGCTCGACCTGCGCCGTGCCTGTCTCCCCCACGATCAACTCCGCCACCGCGGTGCCGTCCTCGTAGCCCTCCGCGCTGGCGGAGACGACGAGAAGTCCGCCCGGCAGGTCCCGGAACATCGCGCGCCCCTCCCGATCCGCCCGCGCCGAAAGGTCGAGCGTCGCGATGGCGGCGCCCGGCAGGCGGCGCCCGTCCGCGCGATCCACCACCGTGACGTCGAGCGCAGCGGGATTGCGGAACCGCGGGTCCAGGATGACGCGGACGAAATCGATGGCGAAGCCGTCGCGCGCGCCGCTCGATGGGTCGTCGACCAGCAGCGTGAGCGTGCCGGCGCGCAGCAGGCCGTGGAACTCGGGCGGCACCGCCATGGTCAGCAGCTTGCCGACCGGACCCGTCTGGTCGAGCGCGTTCAGCGCCGTGTCGAGCGCGGGGATCCGCGTGCCGTTCAGCGAGACCTGGAAGGCGCCGCCCCAGGTCGGCGCCTGGAAGTCATCGACGAACATCTGCAGGAAGGCGCGGCGGAAGGCGGGCACTTCCCCCATCGGGATGGCGATGGGCTGCGGCGCATTGGCGGGCCGCCCGGTTTCCGCGTGGTAGCCGTCCCCCGCCGGGCCGTCGGGGTCGAGCGGATAGCGCACGCCGCTGCCCACCATGATCCGGTCGGTGCCGGGCGCGTCGCCCGCGGCGGGCGCGAAGGGCCAGGGATGCACGTCGCTGCTGCGGCCCGAGAAGGGATCGTAGCCATCCGGCCACCCGAAGCCGAGATTGTCGATGTCCCCCACGCGCAGCACCACGGCGCCTTCCGGCCCGCCCACCACGCGTTCCAGCTGGCGTTCCCAGCCCGGCCGCATGTTGGGCGGCGCGTCCTGCGCCAAGGCTGCCGGGATGGCCGCGATGCCGAGCAAGAGCCACAACCCTGTCCGCCGCATCCGCATCCTCCGCGCCTTGTCCATCATGGCGCAGCGCGATCTTCGGCAGGAGGGGATTCGCGGCGGCGGGACCTTCGGCGCCGTCCGGGGTCGATCAGAACCCGCTCGCAGCGCCCGGACAATGCGCGGACCTCCGCCGGCACACCGGGGATGTCGCCGCCATCACGCGGTCTCCGCCAGCGCCAGGCAGGTCCCGACCAGCAGCGCATCGGCGCCCCGCGCGGCGATCAGCGAAAGCCCGACCGGATGCCCGCCCACCGTCGCGCCGGGGATGCTCACCTGCGGATGCCCGGCGAGCCCGCCCTGCGCGCAGAGCAGGTTGATCAGGGCGCGGATCGGCTCGAGTTCCGCCAGCGGCAAGCCGGCCTTCGGCGCCGGGAAAGGCGTGGTGGGCAGCGCCAGCACGGTCCCCGGCGGCAGCAGCCCGCGCAGCCGCCCGCGCGCTTCCCGCCGCGTCAGCGCGGCCCAGCCGCGCTCGGCCTCCGGCATGGTGGCGCCCAGCACGAGCCCGCGCGCGACGTTGAAGGCGAAGCGCGGATTGTCGCGCTCGACCCAGGGGCGGAAGGTTTCCCAGGCCTCGACGGGCTGCAGCGTGCGCTGGGCGCGCGACCAGGCGGCGAGGCCGGGCGGCGCCATCACCTCCTCCCGCCAGTCCGGCACCAGGCGCTTCAGCCGCGCGAGCATCGGCTGCAGCGCCTCGGCCGTCTCGGCGTCCGCGATCCCGAAGGCATCCGTCGCGACGATCAGCCGCGTCGGGCGCGCGGGCGGCGTCTCCTCCCCCAGCAGCACGGCGGAGACGCGCGCGAAGGTCGCCGCGTCGCGGGCGAACCAGCCGGTCGTGTCGGATGTCGGCGCCTGCGGCAGCATCCCCGTCAGGTCGAGCCGCCCATGCGTGGGACGGATGCCGTAGAGCCCGCAGAACGAAGCCGGCACGCGCACCGACCCGCCGGTATCCGTCCCCAGCGCCGTGTCGCACAGCCCCTGCGCCACCGCGCTGGCGGACCCCGAGGAGGACCCGCCCGGCACGTGTCCGGGCGCGGCGGGGTTGAGCGGCGTGCCCTCGAAGGCGTTCTCGCCGAGGATCCCGAGCGAGACCTCGTCCGTGATGGTCTTGCCGATGAGCGTGCAGCCGGCATCGAGCAGCGCCTGCACCGCCCAGGCATGGCGGTCCGGGATCGGGTTCTGCCGCGCCCAGTCCGGATTGCCGCCGCCGGTCGGGTGGCCGGCGACGTCGAACAGGTCCTTGGCCGCGAAGGTCAGGCCCGAGAGCGGGCCGCCGGCGCGGCCCTCGATGCGGATCGACGTGCCGGGGACGAAGGGCGACATGGCGGCTCCTGCTGCTGCGCGCGCAGTCTAGGCCGAGGCGCGCGCCCTCTCCCACTGCGCCGCGCCCATGGGCGTCAGCGGATCCTGGCGCGCCCCATCCGTTCCGCCTCCAGCACCAGCAGCAGCGCCACCGCCGCCGCCGCCACCGCCCCCCATTCCGCAAGACCGAGCCCCGCCGTGCCGAACACCGCCTGCAGGGGCGGCGCATAGGTCAGCGCCGCCTGCCCCGCGACCGTCACGCCGAGCCCGAGCCACAGCGCCGGCGTCGGCGCCCCGCCGGCCAGCAGCCCGCCGCGCCCGCGCCGCACCGCGAACAGATAGGCGATCTCCAGCGCCACGATCGTGTTCACCACCGCCGTGCGCGCCACCTCCTCGGTCCCGCCGCGCGCCAGCACCAGGCCGAACACGCCGAAGGCCGCCGCCGCGACGAGTGCCGAGACCAGCAGGAAGCGCCACAGCAGGAAGCCCGTCAGCAGCGGCCGCCTTGGGTCGCGCGGGGGTTCCGCCATCACGCCCCGCTCGGTCGGCTCGAAGGCCAGCGCCATGCCCAGCGCCGTCGCGGTGATGGTGTTGATCCACAGCACCTGCAGCGGCGTCATCGGCAGCATCAGGCCGAACAGCACCGCGCCGGCGATCACCAGCGCCTCCCCGCCATCGGTCGGCAGGTTCCACACGATCACCTTGCGGAGGTTGTCGTAGACCGTGCGCCCCTCCCGCACCGCCGCGGCGATGGAAGCGAAGTCGTCGTCGGCCAGCACCATCTGCGCCGCCTGCTTCGCCGCCTCCGTCCCGCGCCGCCCCATCGCGATGCCGATATCGGCGCGCTTGAGCGCCGGCGCGTCGTTCACCCCGTCCCCGGTCATGGCGACGACGGTGCCGTCGCGCTGCAGCGCCTCGACCAGCAGCAGCTTCTGTTCCGGGCTGACGCGGGCGAAGACATCGGTGTCGCGCACCGCCGCCGGCCAGCCCTCGGCGGGCAGCGCCGCCAGCGCCTGCCCCGTCATCGCCCGCGGCGCGGCGGCGATGCCGAGCTCGGCCGCGATCGCCGCCCCCGTCGCGGCGTGGTCGCCGGTGATCATCACCACGCGGATGCCCGCAGCGCGGCACTCGGCCACCGCCGCGCGCGCCTCCGGCCGCGGCGGGTCGGCAAGCCCCACCAGGCCCAGCAGCGCCAGCCCCTCGGGCGGCGCCAGCGTCGCGGGCGCGGCGTCATCCTCCCGCAGCGCGAGCGCGAGGACACGCTCCCCGCGCGCGGCCATCGCCTCGGCGCGGGCGAGCCACTCCGCCGCGTCGATCCCGGCGCAGCGCGGCAGCACCGCCTCCGGCGCGCCCTTCACCGCCAGCAGCACGCCGCCCTCCCGCCCATGCAGCGTCGCCATCAGCCGGGTCGTCGCGTCGAAGGGCAGCGCCGCGAGGCGCGGATGCGCGACCGCCAGCGCATCGGCCTCGATCCCCGCCCGCGCGGCGAAGGCGAGCAGCGCGCCCTCCATCGGGTCGCCGGCGACGGTCCAGCCCTCAGGCCCTTCCCGCAGCGCCGCGTCGTTGCAGAGCGCGGCGATGGCGGCGAGCCGCTCGGGCACATCGTCCCCCTCGATCGCGCCGAAGGGGGCGTAGCCATCGCCGGCCACGCGCGCCGCGCCGCCGGGCCAGGCGACGCTGCGCACCGCCATCTCGTTGCGCGTCAGCGTGCCGGTCTTGTCGGTGCAGATCACGCCGACGGCGCCGAGCGTCTCCACCGCCGGCAGGCGGCGGATGATCGCATGGCGGGCGGCCATCCGCCGCACGCCCAGCGCGAGCGTGACCGACAGCACCGCCGGCAGCCCTTCCGGAATGGCCGAGACGGCGAGGCTGACCACCACCAGCACCGCATCCGCGACCTTCATGCCGTGCACAAGCACCGCCACCGCGAAGACGACCGTCGCGACGCCGAGCACGAGCACGGTCAATTGCCGCGCCAGGCGCTTCATCTGCCGCAGCAGCGGCGTCTCGGCGGCCTCGAGCCCGGCCAGCATGGCGCCGAGCCGGCCGATCTCCGTCGCCGCCCCCGTCGCGACGACGAGGCCGCGCGCCTGGCCGGCCACGACGAGGGTGCCGAGGAAGGCCATGCCGCGCCGGTCGGCGAGAGGCGCGGCGGCGGCGACCGGCGCCGCGTCCTTCTCGGCGGGGACGGATTCGCCGGTCAGCGCCGCTTCCTCGATGCGCAGGGACGCGGCCTCGACCAGGCGGAGGTCCGCCGGCACGCGGTCCCCGGCTTCCAGCAGCACGACATCGCCGGGGACCAGCGCCTCGGCCGGCAGGTTCTCCCGCACCCCGTCGCGCAGCACGGCGGCGCGCGGGGCGAGCAGCGTGCCGATCGCCTCCAGCGCGCGTTCCGCCCGGCCTTCCTGCAACAGGCCGATCGTCGCATTGGCGACGACGACCACGAGGATCACCACGGTATCCGCCCATTCGCCGAGGAAGGCCGTCAGCGCCGCGGCGGCCAGCAGCAGGCGGATCAGCAGGTCCTGGAACTGCCGGGCGAAGCGCGCGGCGAGCCCCGGGCGCGGCGGCGCGGGCAGCAGGTTCGGCCCGTGGCGGGCCAGCCGCGCTGCCGCCTCCTCCGCCGCCAGGCCGCGGACCCCGCTCTCCGCCCGCGCCAGCGCCGCCGCGGCCGGCAGCGCGTGCCAGGGTGGTGGGGGCGTGTCGGTCAGCCGAGCGCCACCCGGGCGACCAGCACGGCGCCGGCCGCCGCGATGCCCCCGGTCAGCAGGCCGAGCGCCGCGCCGCGCGCGGTCGGCAGCCCCGCCCCGCGCGCCTTCAGCCAGCCGAATCCGCCGAGCGCGGCCGCGGCCAGCGCGGCCGAGCCTAGCGCCGCTGCCAGCCCGCCCAACGGCAGCATCCAGGGCAGCAGCGGCAGCAGGCCCGCCGCGGCATGGCCGATCCCGCCGCCCAGCGCCGCGCGCATCGCACGCCGCGGGTCGGGTTCCTTCAGGTCGAGCTCGAACCGCATCATGAAGTCGACCCAGCGCGTCTTGTCGGCGCAGATCGAATCGACCGCGAGCCGCAGCGCATCCCCGCGCACGCCGTAGCGGTGCAGGATCGCGGCGACTTCCCAGCGCTCGCGGTCCTCGTACTCGACCGTCTCCTCCTCCTCCCGCCGGCGTTCCTCGGCGTAGTGCGCGGCCTCGTCGCGCGCGGCGAGCAGGCGGGCGAGCGCGCCGGCGAGCGCGCCGGCGACGAGCGCGGCGAGCCCCGCGAGCAGGATGGCCGGCCGCCCGGCGGCGCTGCCGGCCAGGGCGGTGGCGACCGCGAAGGGCAGCACGGGGCCTTCCGCCGCGCCGGCGATCAGGTCGCGGATCGTCTCGACCTGGGTGAAGTGGCGTTCCTCATGCGGCGGGCCTGGCGGCATGGGCCAGAGGCCGTCGCGGTTCACGGCTTCCGCCGGCGGGGCTTGCGTCGTCGTCTCCATGGGGTGGAGGCTAGCGCATCGCGGCCGGCGCGACAGGCTCTCAACTCGGTGCCGGCCCGGCCGCGGGGGAGAGAAACGATGAAGCGGATCGCATTGGCGGCGCTCGGCGCCGCGCTGCTCGCACCCATGGCCATGGCCCAGCCCGGCCCCGGACCCGGCCAGGGACAGGGCCGACACATGGAAGGGCGCGGACCGCGGGCGGAGGCGCCGCCGCTGCGCATCCGGGAGATCTCCTCCTTCCATGTGGGCGGTCGGATCGCCGAGCTGTCCGGCCTGCCGGAGCGGGAGATCGTGTTCAGCGCCGGCGCCCCGCCCATGCGCATCAACCCCAACGGCCATTTCCAGGTCGAGCAGATGTACGCGCAGGTGGTGCGGCTGCAGAACCCGCGCGCGCGCTTCCCCATCATCCTCGCCCATGGCGGCGGGCTGACCGGCGTGACCTATGAGACGACGCCCGATGGCCGGCCGGGCTGGCAGATGTTCTTCCTGCGCGCCGGGCACGACGTGATCGTGACGGATGCGATGGAACGCGGCCGGTCCGGCTGGGCGCGCTTCCCCGAGATCCTGGCCGGGGAGCCGATCTTCCGCACCATGGGCGAAGGCTGGGGCCTGTTCCGCATCGGCCCGCAGGATGGCTGGAACCTCGATGCCGCGCAGCGCCGCGCCTTCCCCGACACGCGCTTTCCGGTCGGCGCCTGGAACCAGTTCATGATGCAGGGCGTGCCGCGCTGGACCACGACCGACCGGCAGATCCAGGCGGCCTACGACGCGCTGGTGCAGCGCGTCTGCCCCTGCGTGATGCTGGTGCACAGCCAGGGCGGCAATTTCGGCTTCACCGCCGCGCTGAACGCCCCGGACAAGGTGCGCGCCGTGATCGCGGTGGAACCCTCCGGCGCGCCGCCCGCGACGGCCGAGGCGGCCCGCGTCCGCAACATCCCGCACCTGGTCGTCTGGGGCGACCACCTGGACGCCACGCCCTTCTGGCAGAATGTCCGGCGCAACATCGACCGCTGGCAGGGCCAGATCCGCGACGCGGGCGGCACGGCGGACCTCCTCGACATGCCGGCCGAAGGCGTGCGCGGCAACAGCCACATGATCATGATGGACACCAACAGCGACGACGTGGCGCGGCGCATCGACGCCTGGATGGAACGCCGCGGGCTGATGCGGGAAGCGCCGCAGCCGCGCCGGCGGGAGGGCGGGCGCGCGGGCTGAGAAGGTTGCGGTTGCGGTTGCGGCGCTGGCTGGGTTCCATTACGGGACTTTCATGGCCGGCGCCCCGACTGACCGCATCCCGCTTCACACCATCCTGCTGCCCGTGCTCGGCGTCGCGGCTTGGCTCGCGCTCGGCAAGGCCGGGCTTGGGCCGCTCGCTCTGCTGCTGGCGGCGATCCTGCTCGGCAACGTCATCGCCGCCGTCCACCATGCCGAAGTGATCGCGCTACGCGTGGGCGAGCCCTTCGGTACGCTCGTCCTGGCGCTGGCCGTCACGGTGATCGAGGTCGGGCTGATCATCTCCATCATGCTGGCCGGGGAGCCAAACCCGGCGCTGATGCGGGATTCGGTCCATGCCGTCGTGATGCTCGTGCTGCATGGGCTGGCGGGGCTGTGCATCGTCGTCGGCGCCATTCGCCACCGCGTGACGGAGTTCAAGGTAGAGGGTGCCAACGCCTTCCTCGCAGTGCTGATCCCGATGGCGGTGCTGGTGCTGGTCGTGCCGAACCACGTCGTCTCGGCGCCCGGCCCCTACTATTCCCCGGTGCAGCTGGCCTTCGTCTCGATCGCCTGCCTCGCGCTCTATGTCGCGTTCCTGTTCATTCAGACCAACTGGCATCGGGACTACTTCATGCCGGTGGGCGATGACGGCGAGGGCACGGGGCATGCCCGCCCAACGACGCGGATGGCGCTGATCTCCTTCGCGCTGATGTCGGTCGCGCTGCTCTCGGTGGTCGTGCTGGCGAAAAGCCTCGCGCCGGCGCTGCAGGAAGGGGTGCAGGCGGTGGGCGCGCCGCTCGCGATCGTCGGCGTGATGATCGCAGCCATCGTGCTGCTGCCTGAGACGACCGCGGCGGTCCGCGCCGCCGCGGCCAACCGGCTACAGTCGAGCATCAATCTCTCGCTCGGCAGCGCCGTCGCCTGCATCGGGCTGACCGTGCCTTCGGTCGCCATCGTCGCATGGTGGATCGGCCAGCCGCTGGAACTCGGCATATCCCCCGGCGCGAGCGTGCTGATGGCGCTCGGCTTCATCGTCGCCATCATTACCTACGGCACGGGGCGGACGAACCTGCTGTCCGGCATCGTCCACCTCGTGCTGCTGGCGACCTACATCTTCAGCGTCTTCGCACCCTGACGATCAGGCCGCCGGCCGCTGCGCCGTGCGGCCGAGGGCGCGTTCCAGCATCCGGTGGGCGATCTCCCTCTCCCCCATCACGGTCAGCGTCGCGCCGAGGCCCTTGAGGTGCTCCATCGCCTCCTCCGACCCGGCGCGGGCGAGGATCTCGAGGTCCGGCTGCGCGGCGCGCGCCTGCTCCACCACCTGCCCGGCCTCGAAGGGCTCGGGGATGGCGACGAAGACGCGGCGCGCGGCGGGCAGGTCGGCCTCGGCCAGCACATCCGGATCGGCGGCGTTGCCGGCGATGACGTGCGCGCCGTCGCGCCTCGCGGCCTCGGCCGCGTCCTCCCCGGCCTCGATCACCACCACGCGGCGCCCGGCCGACATCAGCCGCCGGCCGACGAGGCTGCCGACGCGGCCATAGCCGACCAGCACCTCATGCCCCGGCTCGGCGGCCGGCGCGGGCGGGGGCGGCGGCACGGGGGACCGCGGCGCGGCCGGCAGGGTGCGCTCCGCGATCCAGAACACCAGCGGGTTGAGCATGATCGACAGGATCGCCCCGGCCAGCACCAGGTCGCGCCCCTCCGGCGGCAGCAGCGACAGCGCGACGCCGAGCCCGGCCAGGATGAAGGAGAACTCGCCGATCTGCGCGAGCGAGGCCGAGATTGTCAGCGCCGTGCCGTGCCCATGCCCGAACAGCCGCACGATGCCGTAGGCCGCGACCGACTTGCCCACCACGATGATCAGCACCGTCGCGAGCAGCCCGACCGGGTCGCGCAGCACCACGCCCGGGTCGAACAGCATGCCGACCGACACGAAGAACAGCACCGCGAAGGCGTCGCGCAGCGGCAGCGCTTCCTCCGCCGCGCGCTGGCTGAGCCGGCTTTCCGACAGCACCATGCCCGCGAAGAAGGCGCCGAGGGCGAAGCTCACGCCGAACAGCTTCGCCGCGCCGAAGGCGACGCCGAGCGCGACCACGTAGACCGCGAGTCGGAACAGCTCGCGCGAGCCGGTATGCGCGACGTAGTGCAGCAGCGCGGGGATGGCGCGCCGGCCGACCAGCAGCATCGCCGCGCCGAACAGCCCCACCTTGCCGAGCGTGATGCCGATGGCCAGCGCGATGTCGCGGGCGGACAGGGCGCCCGCCGCCATCGCCGCCGCCAGCGCGGGCAGCAGCACCAGGGCGAGGACCATGGCGAGGTCCTCCACCACCAGCCAGCCGACCGCGATCCGCCCGCGCTCGCTGTCGATGATCCGCCGTTCCTGCAGCGCGCGGATCAGCACGACGGTCGAGGCGACCGACAGCGCCAGGCCGAAGACCAGCCCCGCCGGCACGCTCCAGCCGAGCAGCAGCGCGAGCCCCAGCCCGAGCGCCGTCGCCACCGCGATCTGCACGATCGCCCCCGGCACCGCGATGGCCGCGACCGAGACGAGGTCCCGCCAGGAGAAATGCAGCCCGACCGCGAACATCAGCAGGATGACGCCGATTTCCGCCAGTTCCGCCGCGAGCGCGGCATCGGCCACGAATCCGGGCGTGAAGGGCCCGACCGCGACGCCGGCGAGCAGGTAGCCGACAAGCGGGGAGACGCGCAGCCGTTGCGCCAGCAGGCCCAGCGCGAAGGCCAGCACCAGGCCGACGACGATGGTCGCGATCAGGGGGGTCTGGTGGTCCGGCATCTGTCCCGCCTCCTGCTTCTGGGTTTCCTTCCCAGATGGGGGAGCGCCGGTTGAATTTCAATTTTTTCGTTGATATTGATTTTTAGCGTCGATATCCCAGGTCATCCGAATGCCGCTTTCCGCCGCGCAATGCCGGGCTGCCCGCGCCCTGCTCGACTGGACCCAGGCGGAGCTCGCCCGCGCCGCGGGCATCAGCCCCGGCACGGTGCGCGGCTTCGAGGGCGGCCACCACGCGCTGCACCGCGCCACCGCCATGGCGATCCGCGGCGCGCTGGAGGATGCGGGCATCCGCTTCCTCGACCCCTGCGCGGAAGGCGGGGAAGGCGTGCGCCGCGCCGCGGGCGCGGCAGGTTGCCCGCAGGCCCCCCCGCCTCTATAGCGGCGCCCGCCCCCCGTTTCCTTCGCAGGTGCCCGAACTTGGCCAGCATCGCCCCCACCCCGGATGCCACGCAGAACCCGGCGCTCGCCGCGCAGGCGGAGATCCTCGCCCGCGGCGGGGAGGGCCGGCGCATGGCCGATGCCGTCCGGGCGCTCGCGATCGACGCGGTCGAAGCCGCCAAGTCCGGCCATCCCGGCATGCCGATGGGCATGGCCGATGTCGCGACGGCGCTGTTCACCAAGGTCCTGAAATACGACGCGGCCGATCCGCGCTGGCCGGACCGCGACCGCTTCGTGCTGTCGGCCGGGCATGGCTCCATGCTGCTGTATGCCCTGCTGCACCTGACCGGGCATGCGGGCATGGGGATCGAGGAGCTGCGCCGCTTCCGCCAGCTTCATTCCCCCGCCGCCGGCCATCCGGAATTCGGCGAGCATCCGGGCATCGAGACGACGACCGGCCCGCTCGGCCAGGGCATCGCGACGGCGGTCGGCATGGCGCTCGCGGAACGGATGCTGGCGGCGCGCTTCGGGGCGTCGCTGGTCGACCACCGCACCTGGGTCATCGCCTCCGACGGCGACCTGCAGGAAGGCGTCTCCCACGAAGCGGCCTCGCTCGCCGGGCATTACGGCCTGTCGAAG
Organism: Roseomonas nitratireducens; assembly: GCF_017813355.1. Lineage (GTDB taxonomy): Bacteria > Pseudomonadota > Alphaproteobacteria > Acetobacterales > Acetobacteraceae > Neoroseomonas > Neoroseomonas nitratireducens. Next base: position 39,650 of record NZ_JAGIYZ010000005.1, on the reverse strand, counting down.
CTCTGCGTGCTGTGGGACGACAACCACATCTCGATCGACGGCGACACCGCGCTGTCCTTCAGCGAGGACGTGCTGAAGCGCTTCCAGGCCTATGGCTGGGCGGTGCGCCGGATCGACGGCCACGACGCGGCGGCGATCGAGGGCGCGATGGCCTGGGCCATACGCAACCGCAAGCCGACGCTGATCGCCTGCCGCACCATCATCGGCTTCGGCGCGCCGACCAAGGCGGGCACCGCCGGATCCCACGGCAGCCCGCTCGGCGCGGCGGAAGCGGCCGCGGCGAAGGAACTGCTCGGCTGGACGGCGCCCGCCTTCACCGTGCCCGAGGACCTCAAGACCGCCTGGGAAGCCGCGGGGCGGCGCAGTGCGGGCACCCGCCGGTCCTGGCTGAAGCGCCTGGCCAAGCACCCGCAGGGCGCGGAGTTCGACCGCGCGATGGCCGGCCGCCTGCCGGAATCCTGGCATGAGGCGCTGGTCGCGCTGCGCGCGAAGCATGCCGAGGAAAAGCCCAAGATCGCGACGCGCGTCGCGAGCCAGAAGGCGCTCGAGGCCCTGGTGCCCTCCGTGCCCGAGATGGTCGGCGGCTCGGCCGACCTCACCGGGTCGAACAACACCAATGTGAAGGGCATCCCGCCCATCGCTCCGGGCAACTTCGCCGGCCGTTTCGTCCATTGGGGCGTGCGCGAACACGGCATGGCCGCGGCCATGAACGGCATGGCGCTGCATGGCGGCATCATCCCCTATTCGGGCACCTTCCTGGTCTTCTCCGACTACATGCGCCCGTCGATCCGCCTCGCGGCGCTGATGCGCCAGCGGGTGATCCATGTGCTGACGCATGACTCGATCGGCCTGGGCGAGGATGGGCCGACGCACCAGCCGGTCGAGCACGTAGCCTCCTTCCGCGCCATGCCGAATGTCTGCGTCTTCCGCCCGGCGGACGCGATGGAGACCGCCGAGTGCTGGGAACTCGCGGTCAAGCGCGCCGACGGGCCCTCGCTGCTCGCGCTGTCGCGCCAGAACCTGCCGGCCCTGCGCAGCGACACCGGCGAGAATCGCTGCGCCCGCGGCGGCTACGTGCTGGCCGAGGCGAGCGGCGCGCGGCGCGCGACGCTGATCGCCACGGGTTCGGAAGTGCACATCGCGCTCGCAGCGCGCGACGCGCTGGAAGCCGAAGGCATCCCGACCGCGCTCGTCTCCCTGCCCTGCTGGGAGATCTTCGCCGCGCAGGACGCGTCGTACCGCGACCAGGTGCTCGGCTCCGCGCTGCGCGTGGGGGTCGAAGCCGCGGTCGGCATGGGCTGGGAACGCTGGCTCGGCACGGACGGCATCTTCGTCGGCATGGGCGGCTTCGGCGCCTCGGCGCCGGCGGAAGACCTCTACCGGCATTTCGGCATCACGGCCGATGCCATCACGGCGGCGGTGAAGAAGCGCCTCGCCTGAACGCACCATCCAGGGGAAGGAACCAACGACTATGGCAGTGAAGGTCGCCATCAACGGGTTCGGGCGCATCGGCCGCCTGGTACTGCGCGCGATGGTCGAAAGCGGGCGCACCGACGTGGAATGCGTCGCCATCAACGACCTCGGCAGCGTCGAGGCGAACGCCCACCTGCTGCGCTACGACAGCGTGCATGGCCGCTTCCCGGGCGAGATCGCCGTCGACGGCAACAAGCTGATCATCAGCGCGAACGGCCGCACCTATGCGCCGATCACCGTCTCGGCCGAGCGTGACCCGACCAAGGTGCCCTTCCAGGGCGTCGACGTCGCGATGGAATGCACCGGCATCTTCACGAGCAAGGAGAAGGCCTCCGCGCTGATTGCCGCGGGCGCGCGCAAGGTCGTCATCTCCGCCCCCGGCGACAATGCCGACGCGACCATCGTCTACGGCGTGAACCACAAGACGCTGACGAAGGAGATGACGGTCATCTCCAACGCCTCCTGCACCACCAACTGCCTCGCGCCCGTGGCCAAGGTGCTGCACGAGAATTTCGGCATCGTCCGCGGCTACATGGTGACGATCCACGCCTATACCGGCGACCAGAACACGGTCGACACGCTGCACAAGGACCTGCACCGCGCGCGCGCGGCCGCCGTCTCCGCCATCCCGACCAGCACGGGCGCGGCCAAGGCGGTCGGGCTCGTCATGCCGGAACTCAAGGGCAAGCTCGACGGCACGGCCATCCGCATCCCGACGCCGAACGTCTCGCTCGTCTCGCTCGACTTCGTGCCCGCCAAGGACGGCGTGACGAAGGAAGCGGTGAACGCGGCGATGAAGGCGGCCGCCGAAGGGGAGCTCAAGGGCATCCTCGGCTACAACACGGCGCCGCTGGTCAGCATCGACTTCAACCACAACCCGGCTTCGTCGACCTTCGACGCGACGCAGACCCAGGTCGTCGATGGCGGCCTCGTGCGCGTGCTGTCCTGGTACGACAACGAGTGGGGCTTCTCGAACCGCATGAGCGACACGGCGGCGCTGTTCGGCTCGCTGTGATGTCCCGGAGGGGGCCCGCCCCTCCGGACCACGCCGCCAAGGGCCGAAAGGCCCTTGGAACCCATCACCTGCGATCCGCCCCGCTCGACAGGACCTACCAACTCATCGAGCCGGGGCCGGTGGTGCTGCTCGCCACCAGCCACCGCGGCATCCCGAACGTCATGGCCATGTCCTGGCACATGATGGTCGAGTTCACCCCGCCGCAGATCGCCTGCATCGTCAGCAACCGGAACCATTCCTTCATGGCGCTGAAGCGCACGAAGGAATGCGTGATCGCCATACCGCCCGCCGCCATGGCGAAGACGGTGGTGGGCATCGGCAGTTGCTCGGGGGCGGAGGTCGACAAGGTCGCGCGCTTCCGCCTCGCCACGCGCGCGGCACGCCACGTCGCCGCGCCCCTGCTGCCCGCCTGCATCGCCAACCTGGAATGCCGCGTGGTCGATACGCGGATGGTCAGCGCCTACGGCATGTTCGTCCTCGAAGTGGTCCATGCCTGGACGAACCCGGCGCTGCGCGGCGCGAAGACCATCCACCACCAGGGATGGGGAACCTTCGCGCTGGACGGGCGGGTCATCCGCCTGCCCTCCGGCAAGGCGTGACAGGTCAGAAGAAGCTCAGCCGCGCCCGCGCCATCTCGAAGCCGCGGCCTTCCGCGTTCTGGCAGCGCAGCCCGGCCTGGGAGCCGACGCAGCTCATCCCCCGCCCCTGCCAAGCCTGGCCATAGCCCAGCACCGGCGCCATCGGGTTCGCCACCGTGTCGCCATGGCAGATCAGCCGCGCCTGGCCCCGCGGGGCAAGTTCCACCGCCCCGCCATAGTCGAGGTCGCAACCCGCCGGCCGCCGCGGCGGGCGGTAGGTGTAGTTCAGCACGTCGCAGCGGATCGTCCCGTCCCACACCGCGCAGTGGATATTGCCCGAGGGCAACTGGAAGGCCTCCTGCGCGGATGCTAGGAGCGGGAACAGGACCAAAGCCGCGACCCACCGGACCATTCCAACCCTCTCCCGGAACCACGACGCGATGACCTACCGAACCATCGATGCGCTGGACGCCAAGGGCAAGCGCATCCTGCTGCGCGCCGACCTCAACGTGCCGGTGAAGGACGGGCGCATCACGGACCGCACGCGGATCGAGCGGCTCTGCCCCACCATCGCCGAGCTCGCCTCCCATGGCGGGCGCGTCGTCGTCTGCAGCCATTTCGACCGGCCCAAGGGCAAGCGCGTGGCGGAAATGTCGCTCAAGCCGCTGCAGGAAGCGCTGGCGGCGGCGCTGAAGCGTCCCGTCGCCTGGGCCGATGACTGCATCGGGCCGGAGGCCGAGGCCGCCGTCGCCGCGCTGGCCGACGGCGATGTCCTGCTGCTGGAGAACACGCGCTACCACGCCGGGGAGGAGAAGAACGACCCGGCCATGGCCGCGGCGCTCGCGAAGCTCGCCGATGCCTTCGTCAACGACGCCTTTTCCGCCGCCCACCGCGCCCATGCGAGCACCGAGGGCGTGGCCCATCTCCTGCCCTCCTATGCCGGGCGGCTGATGGAGGTCGAGCTGAAGGCCCTCGACGCCGCGCTGGGCAATCCCGCGCGGCCGGTGGTGGCCATCGTCGGGGGGGCAAAGGTCTCGACCAAGCTCGACCTGCTCGGGAACCTCTCGAAGAAGGTCGATGTGCTGGTGATCGGCGGCGCCATGGCGAACACCTTCCTCGCCGCCCAGGGCCACGCCATGGGGAAGTCGCTGCAGGAAGCGGAGATGCACGACACCGCCCGCGCGATCCTGGACGGTGCCAAGGCCGCCAATTGCGAGATCCTGCTGCCGACCGACCTGGTTGTCGCCGAGCAGTTCGCCCCCAACCCGCCGACGCGGACCGTGGGCGTCGGCTCCGTGCCGGCGGACAGCATGGCGCTCGATGTCGGCCCGGCGACGGAACAGGCGATCGAGGCGCGGCTGCGCTCGGCCTCGACGCTGGTCTGGAACGGCCCGCTCGGCGCCTTCGAAACCCCGCCCTTCGACGCGGCGACGGTGGGGGTGGCGCAGATCGTCGCCTCCCTGACCCAATCCGGGGCGCTGAAGTCGATCGGCGGCGGCGGGGATACGGTGGCCGCGCTGCGCCATGCGGGGGTGGCCGAACGCATGACCTACGTGTCCTCCGCCGGCGGGGCCTTCCTGGAATGGCTCGAGGGCAAGACGCTGCCCGGCGTGGCGGCGCTTTCGGCCGGCTAGGGGCGCGGCCGGGCGATTTGCCCGGTCTGCAATCAAAAGTTGCTGGAAGGTTAACGCGACCTGGGCGCATTCTGTGCCCATGCGCATCAGTGCCGCCCGTCCCGTCGCCCGCACAGGCCGTTCCTCGGTCGGGTTAAGCCATTCTTCACGTCTTGGCTGGACAATGCTGCGCATGATCAGCCTCAACTCCCTCGCCGCCTTCACGCAGGAGGTCACCCGCAGCGCCGGCATCCAGCAGGTGCGCGGGCCCGAGCGCCCCGAAGCCGCCGGTCGCGCCGCCAGCCCGGCGCCGCAGCGGATCCTCGAGGCCGTCCCCCCCGCCGGCGCCCTGCCGGCCGGCCAGTCCCTGCCGCGGGGCTCGCTGCTCGACCTTCGCGTCTAGGGCACCGCACACCCGCTTGCGCGGGAGGCACCCGCAAGCCCATCTTGCGGGCATGTCCCGTTTCGTCCGGCGCATTCCCGAAGGCGACGACCGCGAACGCCTGATGTGCCCCGATTGCGGGCACGTCGCCTATGAGAATCCGAAGGTCGTCGTCGGCTCCATCGTCGCGGATGGCGACACCGTCCTGCTCTGCCGCCGCGCCATCGAGCCGCGCTCCGGCTTCTGGACCATCCCCGCCGGCTACATGGAAATGGGCGAGACGGTCGAGGAAGGCGCGCGCCGCGAAGCCTGGGAGGAAGCGCGCGCGCGCATCGCCCTCGAAGGCGTGCTCGCCGTCTATTCCATCGCCCGCCTCGGCCAAGTGCAGGTGATCTTTCGTGCCCGCTTCGAGCAGCCGGGCTTCGAGGCCGGTCCCGAGAGCCTCGAGGTGCGCCCCTTCGCCTGGGACGATATCCCCTGGGACGACCTGGCCTTCCCGTCCGTCCGCTGGGCGCTGCGCGCCTGGCGGGATGGCGCGCCGGGCGCCGTCGCGCTGAACCCGCCCGAGGATCCGCGGGGCACGCGCCCGCTCACCGGGGCCGTGCCGTGACGGGGCGGCGCGGGCTGATCCTCGCCGCCCTTCTCCTGGCCGCGACGCCGGCCGCGGCGCAGCAGCGCCAGGCGCGCCCGCAGCAGCAACAGCAGCGCGCGCGCCGGCGCGCCACCCGCCCCGCCGCGCCGCCCGAACCGCAGGTGGCCGCGCCGCGCCCCGGCGACCCCGCCCCGGTGCCCGACCGCGAGTTTGAAGGCCCCCGCCGCGCGGATCGCCCGACGGCGCGCTTGGACCCGGCGCTGATCGACCCGAACGATCCCCGCCCCGGCGCCACGGCGCAGCGCGAAGGGCTGCAGGCGCGGGAGGACCGGCTGCTGCGCAACCCGGCGCCCGGCGCCCGGCTGCGCGTGCCCTTCTCCTACTGAGCGGCCTCGCCTTCGCCCGGCGCGAGCAGGCGGAGCGACAGCGCATGCAGCCCGCCCGAGAATTCCGCCGCCAGCACGGCATGCACCGCGCGCGACCGCGCGACGCGCGACTGCCCGGCGAAGGCCGGGGAGACGACGCGGACGCTGTAGTGGGTCTCCCCTTCCGGGCGCGCGCCGGCATGGCCGGCATGGCGGTGGCTGTCGTCCGTCACGGCGACCTCGGCCGGGGGGAAGGCGGCCTCGATGGCGGCGCGGATGCGGTCGGCTCGGGACGTCATGTTTGGCCTGTATCTCGGTCAGGGGTTGCGTGTCGTGTTTCCTGCGGCGCCTTGCGGCGCGGGCGGTGCCCGCCCATAAGAAGCGGATGCCCCGTCCTGGCAGCAAGGCCGTGCCGGTAAATGACGACGCCGGCGAACCGCCCCGCCGCTGCGAGCATTCCGGCTGCGCGGAACCCGGCCTGTTCCGTGCGCCGCGCGACCGCACCCTGTCGGGCTTCCTTTGGTTCTGCCTGCCGCATGTCCGCGCCTACAACGCGTCCTGGGACTACTACAAGGGCATGGGCCCGTCCGAGATCGAGGCGGCGCTTCGGTCGGACACAGCCTGGCAGCGCCCGTCCTGGCCGCTCGGGCGGCTCGGCGGCGCCAGCCGCTTCGAGGCCGACCTGCTGCGCGACCCGCTCGGCATCCTCCGCAACGAGGCGCCGACGCAGCGCCGCCGCGCGCGGGAGGCGAGCGAGGCCCCGCCGGAACTCCGCGCCGCGCTCGACCTGCTCGGCCTGACCTGGCCGCTCGACCAGACCGACCTCCGCACGCGCTACAAGGAACTCGCGAAGCGCTACCACCCGGACGCCACGGGCGGGGACCGCGTCGCGGAAGAACGCCTCAAGGACATCAACCGCGCCTACAGCCTGCTCAAGCGGCGCGTGCCAGCCACCGCCCGCGCGCCCGAACAGGCCGCGGGCGCCCCCGCCGGGTAGCCCTTCGCCGCGGTCGGGCCTAGTATGCCAACAGCAGAACCGGAACCGGATTTGAGATGAACAAGGTCGCACAGATCGCCGACATTCGCCCCACCTCCGCGATCGACTCCCCCGACATCACCGTCAAGGCGCGCGAGGTCTTCGGCGTCGACGTCGACATGGATGTGCCGGCCTTCTCGATCCGCACGGAGCACGTGCCCGAGATCGACCACACCTACCGCTTCGACAAGGAGACGACGCTCGCCATCCTCGCGGGCTTCGCCTTCAACCGGCGCGTCATGATCCAGGGCTACCACGGCACCGGCAAGTCGACGCATATCGAGCAGGTGGCCGCGCGGCTCAACTGGCCCTGCATCCGCGTCAACCTCGACAGCCACATCAGCCGCATCGACCTGATCGGCAAGGACGCGATCGTCCTCAAGGACGGCAAGCAGGTGACGGAGTTCCGCGAGGGCATCCTCCCCTGGGCGCTGCAGCACCCCTGCGCGCTGGTGTTCGACGAATACGACGCCGGCCGCCCGGACGTGATGTTCGTGATCCAGCGCGTGCTGGAGGTCGAGGGCAAGCTCACCCTGCTCGACCAGAACAAGGTGATCCGGCCGAACCCGAACTTCCGCCTTTTCGCGACCGCCAACACGGTCGGCCTGGGCGACACGACCGGCCTCTATCACGGCACGCAGCAGATCAACCAGGGCCAGATGGACCGCTGGTCGATCGTGGCGACGCTGAACTACCTGCCGCACAAGCAGGAGACGGACATCGTCCTCGCCAAGATGGCGATGGAGGGCGACGCCAAGGCGCGCAAGCAGGTCGAGGCGATGGTGGCACTCGCCGACCTGACGCGCGCGGGCTTCATCGCGGGCGACATCTCGACCGTCATGTCGCCGCGCACCGTCATCACCTGGGCCGAGAACGCGCGCATCTTCGGCGATGTCGGCTTCGCCTTCCGGCTCACCTTCCTCAACAAGTGCGACGAGGCGGAACGCAGCACGGTGGCCGAATACTACCAGCGCTGCTTCAACGAGGAGATCCCGACGGGTCTCATGAAGAAGGCGGGCTGAAGGGCCGGGCTCGCACGGGCGGGGCACCCCGCCCGTGACCACGCGGTAACGCAGACGGCCGCCCTGACGACGAAGCCCCGCAGCGCCGCAGGCGCGAGGAGCGAAGTCTGAATCAGGCCGGCCCCGCCGCAGCGAAGCGGAGGCGAACACGATGTCCGGCAAGCAGGACCTGACGCGGCAGGAAGAGTTCAAGCGCGCCACGGCGGGCGCGCTGCGGGCGATCGCGCATGCGGACCCCGAGGTGCAGGTGGCCTTCCAGCCCGGCCCCTCCGGCGTCGCCGGCAAGCGCGTGCGCCTGCCGCTGCCGACGCGGGCCCTGCCGCCGGCCGAGATGGCGAAGCTGCGCGGCGCGGCCGACGCCGCCGCGCTGCGGCTGCGCCACCACGACGAATCGCTGCACGCATCCCGCATCCCCGGCCGCCGGGAGGCGCGGGAGGTCTTCGACGCGCTGGAGCAGGTGCGGGTCGAGACCGTCGGCTCGAAGCACATGGCGGGCGTCGCGGCCAACCTGCGCGCCAAGCTTGCCGAGGAATGCGAGGCCGAGGGCTACGACCGCATGACGCGGAAGGACCAGCTGCCGCTGCCCGCCGCACTCGGCCTGATCGCGCGCGAACGGCTGACCGGCCAGCCGGCGCCCGAGATCGCGCACCGCGTGCTCGAGCTGTGGCGCGACACGCTGGGCGAGAAGGCCGACGAGGCGCTGGCCGAGATGGCCAGCAGCGCCGACGACCAGGCGGCCTATGCGCGCGCCGCGCGCAAGCTGCTGACCGCGCTCGACCTGGCCGAGGCGGAAGTCGAGGCCGAGAGCGAGCAGCAGGACGAGGAAGGCGAGGAAGGCGGCGAGAGCAGCCCCCAGCAGGACCAATCCGGCGAAGGCCAGTCCTCCTCCGAGCAGGAGGACCAGATGCTCGGCGCCCAGCCCGAGCAGATGCAGGGCGAGGCGTCCGACGAGGAAGGCGAGGAGACCGAGGAGGACGGCGCCGCCGCCGATGGCGACGACAAGCCCGGCGGCCCGCAGCAGCGCCGCGAGGTGCCGCAGGTCGACGACACCACGCGCTACCACGCCTTCACGACGCAGTTCGACGAGGTGGTCTCGGCCGAGGATCTCTGCGACCCGGACGAGCTGAACCGGCTGCGCCAGCAGCTCGACCAGCAGCTGAACCATCTGCAGGGCGTCGTCTCCAAGCTCGCCAACCGGCTGCAGCGGCGGCTGCTCGCGCAGCAGCAGCGCGCCTGGGAGTTCGACCTCGAGGAAGGCATCCTCGACGCCGCGCGGCTGACGCGCGTCGTGACCAACCCGATGCACGCGCTGTCCTACAAGCGCGAACGCGACACCGATTTCCGCGACACCGTCGTCTCGCTGCTGATCGACAATTCGGGCTCGATGCGCGGACGGCCGATCTCGGTCGCGGCGATGTGCTGCGACATCCTCGCGCGCACGCTGGAACGCTGCTCGGTGAAGGTGGAGATCCTCGGCTTCACGACGCGCGCCTGGAAGGGCGGGCAGTCGCGCGAACGCTGGGTGCAGGAAGGCAAGCCGCGCAACCCGGGCCGGCTGAACGACCTTCGCCACGTGGTCTACAAGGCGGCCGACGCGCCCTGGCGGCGGGCGCGCAAGAACCTCGGGCTAATGCTGCGCGAGGGGCTGCTGAAGGAGAACATCGACGGGGAGGCGCTGGAATGGGCCTACAAGCGGCTGCTGCCGCGGCCCGAGCACCGGCGCATCCTGATGGTGATAAGCGACGGCGCGCCGGTGGATGATTCGACGCTGTCGGTGAACCCCGGCAACTACCTGGAACGCCACCTTCGGCGCGTGATCCACGAGATCGAGAACCGGAACCAGGTGGAGCTGATCGCCATCGGCATCGGCCACGACGTGACACGCTACTACCGCCGCGCCGTGACCATCGTGGACGCCGAGGAGCTGGGCGGCACCATGATGAAGAAGCTCGCCGAGCTTTTCGACGAGGATGCCGCGGAGGCGTGGCAGCGCGCGGCAGCCGAGCGCGGGCCCGTCCTGGTGTGATGCGCCACCGCGCGTCGCCACGCCGCAACGACCCGCGCGCCTCCGGCGCGACGCAGCGCGCGGCCGCGGAACGCGGCCCCGTGCTGGTCTGATGCGCCACCGCGCGGCGCTTCGCGCCTGACGCCACGGCGCGCCCTTCTCGCCGCGGGCGCGCTGCTCGCGGCCTGCGCGGCCGGGCAGCAGGACACCGGCCTCGTGCTGCCGCCGGTCGCGCTCGACGGCCCGCTGGAAAGCCTTGGCGGGTTCGAGATCGATTCGCGGCGGCTGGGGGCGGCGAACCTCTCCGGCATCCATCTCGGCCCGGGCCTTCTCGCGACCATGGTGGATGACCGCGCGCGCTGGGCGCAGGCGCGCATCCATCTGCGCGACGGGCGGGCGCATCTGCTGGAACCGGTCGCATCCGGGCCGCTCGGCGATGGCGCAGGCCGCCCCCTGCCACGCGGCCGCGCGGGCGATGCCGAGGCCATCACGCGCCTGGCGGACGGCACCTGGCTGGTGGCCTACGAGCGCTGGCACCGCATCCGCGCCTATCGCCGCCTCGACGGGCCAGGCGCCTATATCGACGCGCCGCCGGGGCTCGACCGCGCGCCGGGCAATGGCGGGCTGGAAGCGCTGACGCTGCTCGCCGACGGGCGGCTGCTGGCGCTGACCGAATCCCTCTCCCCCGAGGGCGCGCCGGCGCGGCGCCGCGGCTGGATCGGACGGCCGGGGCGCTGGATGCCGATCGCCTGGGAACCGGCCGAGGGCTTTTCCCCGGTGGATGCGGCAGGCCTGCCCGATGGCGGCGCGCTGGTGCTGGAACGACGCTTTTCATGGCTCGGCGGCTTCGCCGCGCGGCTCGTGCGCGTGGCGGCGCCGGACGTCGCGGCCGCGCGCGCAGGCGACCTGCTGCGCGGGATGGAGGTGCTGCGCCTGGATGGCGGCGCGCTGCCGGCGGAGAACTGGGAAGGCGTCGCCGCCATCGCGCATGAGGGGCGCGTCATCGTCGTCCTGGTCGCGGACGACAATGACAGCGTGATGCAGCGCAGCATGATGCTGCTGTTCGCGCTGCGCGGGGCGCCGCTCAGCCCGGCCGGTAGATGAAGTCCACCGGGGAGATCTGCGCCGTCTGCGCATAGCCCAGCGCGCGCAGGGCCGCGTCGCCGGGCTCGAATTCGCCATGGTTGGCGCGCAGCTCGATCCAGATCAGCGGGCGATGGCGCTGGATGCTGTCGCGCGCGCCTTCGAGCAGCGGCACCTGCGCGCCCTCCACGTCGATCTTCAGCACGTCCATGCGCGGCAGGGCGAGCGCGTCGAGGCTGACCATCGGATAGGCGCCGTCGGCGGCGGCGCCGAAGACGGAAGCGGCGATGTTCACATGCGGGAAGCTGTGCAGCGCGGCCCGGCCTTCCGTCGCGCCCAGCGCGAGGTTGTGGCAGCGGACACTCTCGAGCGCGTTCAGCGCCACGTTGCGCTGGAGGATGGCGAAGACGCTGCGCAGGGGCTCGAAGGCGTGGACCTCCCTCGCCCGGCAGACCTTGGCGAAGAAGACCGTGTGGTTGCCGATGTTCGCCCCGGCGTCGACCACCACGGGTTCGGGCGGCAGCATCGGCAGCACCTGCGTCATCTGCCGCGTCTCATAGAAGGTGCCGTGCAGGAGGATCAGGCGCTGCACCGCATCCGTCGCGGCCTGCGGCAGGTGCATGCGGATCGGGGTGTCGAAGGCGAGGAACTCGACGATCCGCTCCGGCCCCATGGCCTGGAACAGGACGGCGGCGCGCAACTCGTCGAGCTTGCGCGCATGGGTCCTGAGCTGCGTGGCGAGGTCTTCCGACATGGCGGCGATTCCATTCCGTTATCGGAACATGATAGCCGCACCGGGCGGGCCCGCAATCGGGCGCCGCAGCACCCATGGCATCCGCGCGAAGGGTCGATCTTCATGCGGACAGCGTTCATCGCATGCGGCCGCCCCGCGCCGGCCCCTCGCGCGATACCCGTCGCGCGACGGGCCTCAGGCCGCGTCGTTCAGGTGGCAGGCGCTGCGCTGGCCGGGCGCCACTTCCCGCAGCACCGGCTTCTCCACCTTGCAGCGCGGCATGGCGTGCGGGCAGCGCGGGTGGAAATGGCAGCCCCCGGGCGGGTTCAGCGGCGAGGGGATTTCCCCCTTCACCACCGCGAAGGCGCGCTTGCGCGCCTCGATCCGCGGCACGGAGGCCAGCAGCGATTGGGTGTAGGGGTGGTTCGGCCGGGAGAAGACCGTCTCGGACGGCGCTTCCTCCACCACCCGGCCGAGATACATGATCACGACCCGGTCGCTCAGATGCTCCACCACGCCGAGGTCGTGGCTGATGAAGAGGTAGGTGAGGTCCAGCTCCTGCCGCAGCTTCATGAACAGGTTCAGGATCTGCGCCTGGATCGACACGTCGAGCGCGGCCACAGCCTCGTCGCAGACGATGAAGTCCGGCTTCACCGCCAGCGCGCGGGCGATGCCGATGCGCTGGCGCTGGCCGCCCGAGAACTGGTGCGGGTAGCGGCGCTTGAAGGCGGGGTCGAGGCCCGCGCGGCGCATCTGCTCGTCCACATAGGCATCGAAGCCCGCGCGGGTGACGAGGCCATGGACCAGCGGCGCCTCCCCCACGATGTCGGCGACGCGCATGCGCGGGTTCAGCGACGCGTAGGGATCCTGGAAGATCATCTGCGTGCGCAGCTTCATCGCCCGCACGACCTGGGCGGAGAGCGAGAGCACGTCGAGTCCATCGCGCAGGATGGTGCCTTCGGAAGGCGGCATGATGCCGGCGACGATCCGCCCCAGCGTCGACTTGCCGCATCCCGATTCGCCGACCAGGCCGACCACCTCCCCCTTGCGGATGGTCAGGTCGACGCCGTCCACGGCGTGCACCACCTCCTCGCGCAGCGAGGCGCCCAGGCGCTGGGCGATGCGGCCGGCGAAGTCGAGCTTCTTCTCGAAGCGCTTCGAGATGCCGCGCAGTTCCATCATCGGCGCGCCGGCGTCGATCGCAGCGCGGGTGTCGGTCACGGCCGCGCTCATGCCGCCTGCTCCGTGGTGCCGGTCAGAGGCAGGAAGCAGCGCACCTCCCGCCCGGGCAGGATCTGCTCCATGGCGGGCTCGGCCATGCAGGGTTCGGCCGCGCGCGGGCAGCGGCTGCGGAAGGCGCAGCCGGGCGGCAGGTTGAGCAGCGACGGCGTCATGCCCGGGATCTGGCGCAGCGGTTCCCCGCGCTTGTTGCGCGAGGGCACGCTGCCGATCAGCCCGGCGGTGTAGGGATGCAGCGGCGTGTCCAGCACCTCCGACACCGCGCCCTTCTCGACGATGCGGCCGGCGTACATCACCGCGATGTCGTCGGCGAGGCCGGCGACGACCGACAGGTCGTGCGTGATCCAGATCAGCGAGGTGCCGGTCGTCGCGGCAAGCTTCTGCACCTCGGCCAGGATCTGGCCCTGGATCGTCACGTCGAGCGCCGTCGTCGGCTCGTCCGCGATGATCAGCTCGGGTTCGTGCAGCAGCGCGATGGCGATGGCCACGCGCTGGCGCATGCCGCCGGAGAACTGGTGCGGATAGGATTTCAGCCGCTCATCCGGCGAAGGGATGCCGACCATGCCGAGCGTGTCGCGCGCGCGCTGGCGGGCTTCCTCGTTCGAGCACTTCCGGTGGGCCTGCACCGTCTCGATCATCTGGGTGTCGATGCGCAGGACCGGGTTCAGCGTCATCATCGGGTCCTGGAAGATCATGGCGATGCGGTTGCCGCGCAGGCTGCGCATCTCCTCCTCGCTGATGCGCGCGAGGTCCCTTCCCTTGAACAGGATCTGCCCGCCGGCGATGCGCCCGGGCGGATCCACCAGGCCGATGATCGAGAAGCCGGTGACGGACTTCCCCGACCCGGATTCCCCCACCAGGCCGAGCACCTTGCCGCGCTCCACGGTGAAGGAGACGTCGTCCACGGCCTTCACCACGCCCGCGCGGGTGAAGAAATGCGTGCGGAGGTTGCGCACCTCCAGCGTCGGCTCGGCCATGGCTACTTCTTCAACCGCGGATTCAGCACGTCGCGCAGCTGGTCGCCCACCAGGTTGATCGAGACGATGGTGATGAGCAGCGCGATGCCGGGATAGAACGAGATCCAGTACTTGCCCGAGAGCATGTACTCGTAGCCATTGGCGATCAGCAGCCCGAGCGAGGGCTCGGTGATCGGCACGCCGAGGCCGAGGAAGGACAGCGTCGCCTCCAGCGCGATGGCGCGCGCCACCTGCATGGTGGCCACGACGATCAGCGGCGGCAGGCAGTTGGGCAGCAGGTGCCGGAACAGGATGCGGTAGGTCGGCAGGGCGAGGCACTGCGCCGCCTCGATGTATTCGCGCCGGCGTTCCACCAGCGCCGTGCCGCGCACGGTGCGCGCGTAATAGGCCCATTCCACGATCACCAGCGCGATGACCACGTTCATGATGCCCTTGCCGAGGAAGGCGAGGATCATCAGCGCGACGAGGATGGACGGGAAGGACAGCTGCAGGTCGACCAGCCGCATGATGACCGTGTCGGTCTTCTTGCCGGCATAGGCCGCGAGCAGGCCGAGCGACGCGCCCACCACGCAGGCGATCAGCGCCGAGCCCGCGCCGACCATCAGTGAGATGCGCAGCCCGTACATGATGCCCGACATCATGTCCCGGCCCTGGTCGTCGGTGCCGAGCCAGAAGGTGAAGCCCGCCCCGCCGGTCGTCCCCGGTTCCTGCCGCCCGTCCATGATGTCGAGCTGGGCGAGGTCGTAGGGATCCTGCGGCGCGATCCAGGGCGCGAAGATCGCCACCAGCGCTATCGCCGTGAAGACGATCAGCCCGCCCACCGCGATCTTCGATTCCGCGAATTCGGAGACGAAGCGCTGGAAGGGAGTCTCGACCTTGTCCTTGCGGGGCGCGGGCGGCGCCGCGCCGTTCACCGTCGCGTCGCTCATGTGCCCTTCGTCTCCAGCCGCACCCGCGGATCGAGCATGGAGTAGGTCAGATCCACGATCAGGTTGATGGTGATGAACATCAGCACGATGATCATCAGGTAGGCGACGATCACGGGCCGGTCGAGCACGTTGATGCTGTCGATGATCAGCTTGCCCATGCCCGGCCAGGCGAAGACGCTTTCCGTCACGACCGAGAAGGCGATGGTCGAGCCCAGTTCCAGGCCCACCACGGTCACCACCGGGATCAGGATGTTCTTGAACACGTGCACGAAGGTCACGCGCGCCGGGCTCAGCCCCTTGGCGCGGGCGAACTTCACGTAGTCCATCAGCATCGTCTCCCGCACCCCCGCGCGCGTGAGGCGGATGACGAGGCTGATCTTGAACAGCGCGAGGTTGAGCGCGGGCATCGCCATGTGCGCGAGCCCGTCCACCGTCAGGAAGGACCATTGCAGGCCGAACAGCGCGCCCGTGTCCCCCCGCCCGGTCGAGGGCAGCCAGCCCAGCTGCACCGCGAAGACCATGATCAGCATCAGCCCGACCCAGAAGGTCGGCAGCGAGAAGCCGAGGATCGATCCGGCCATGATCGCCTTGGACGCCGGCGCGTTCGGCCGCAGCCCGGCATAGAGGCCGAGCGGCAGGCCGATCAGGATCGACAGGAACATCGCCCCGAAGGCGAGTTCGAGCGTCGCCGGCATGCGTTGCAGGATCAGCTTCAGCGCCGGCTCGTTGAACACGAAGGACCGGCCGAGGTCGCCCTGCAGCGCGTTGCCGAGGAAGACCAGGTACTGGTGCCACAGGGGCAGGTCGAGCCCGAGCGCCTGGACGGCGCGCTCGCGCTCGATCTGGTCGGCGTCGGGGCTGATCAGGATCTCGACCGGGTCGCCGATGGCGAAGACCCCGACGAAGACGATGACCGACATGGCCAGGACGACGAACAGCGCCTGGATCAGGCGGCGCACGAGGTAGACGGTCATCGCCGCCGCTCCGCGTTCAGCGCGCCGCGGGACGGAGGCGCTGCGGCAGCGTGCTCTCGTCCACGCTCGCCGCGTATTCGAAGCCGCGCCGCGTCGCCCAAATGTTCGTCTGGATGTGCAGCGGCACCACGCCGACATCCTGCATCGCGATGCGCATGGATTCGATGATCAGCCGTTCGCGCTTCGGCTCGTCCATCTCGGCGAGCGACTGTTCCAGCAGCCCGTCCACCTGCGGGTTGGAATAGCGCCCGCGGTTGGACGCGCCCCAGCCGCGGTCGCGGTTGAAGGTCGCCATGATGTTGCGCAGCGGGTGCGACCCGTCCGGGTTCGAGCCCCAGCCGATCAGGAAGGCGGAATACTCCACGCGCCCGGCGCGGCCGATGAAGGTGGTCCAGGGCTGCGCCTCGACCGTCGTGCGCACGCCGATGCGCGTCCACATCTGGCCGACCGCCTGGATGATGCGGGCATCGTTGATGTAGCGGTCGTTCGGGCCGTTCAGCTGGATCCGGAAACCCTGCGGGTAGCCCGCTTCCGCCAGCAGCCGGCGCGCCGCGTCCGGATCGAAGGGGATGGCGGGCAGGTCGGGCACGTTGCCGAAGACGCCCTGCGGCAGGAACTGGTTCGCGGGCACGGCCGCGCCTTCCATGATGCGGTCGACGATCGCGCGCCGGTCGATCGCCATGGACAGCGCCTGGCGGACCCTGACGTCCTGCAGGGGGTTCCGCCCGAGCGGCCTTCCGTCATTGTCCGTGATGAAGGGCGAGTTCTCGTTCGCCGCGCGCTGGTGGTCGAGGCCGAGGAAGATCAGCCGCAGCCCGACCTGCTCGGCCAGCCGCACCCGCTGGTCGCGCCGCAGGTTGGCAAGGTCGGAGGTCGGCACCTGGTCGATCAGGTCGACATCGCCGGCGAGCAGCGCCGCGGTGCGCGCCGCGTCGTTCGTGACCATCCGGTAGTTGATGCGCTGGAAGGCCGGGCGCTCGCCCCAATGGCCGTCGAAGCGCTCGAACTCGATCCGGTCGCCGTTGCGGTGGGAGACGACGCGGTAGGGCCCGGTGCCCACCGCCGCGCGCACCTCGTTGAAGTCGGCGGTGGTCGCGTTCTCCACCGTCTCCTTGTCGACGATGCGGACATTCGTCATGTCGAGCGGCAGCAGCGGATAGGGGGCGGCGGTGTGGAAGCGGATCGTCAGCGGATCGACGATCTCGACCCGCGTCAGCGGCCGGGAATAGACGGCGAAGGAAGACGGGCTGTTCGGCACGTTGGGCAGGCGCGCCAGGGTGAATGCGACGTCGTCCGCGGTGAAGGCGTTGCCGTTCTGGAAGCGGACATTCGGCCGCAGGCGGAATTCCCACACCGTCGGCTCGACCACGCGCCATTCGGTGGCGAGGCCGGGGATCGCGCGCGACTGGAGGTCGGTGTTCACCAGCCGGTCGAAGATCGTGTCCGCGACGGCGTTGTTGGGCGAAAGCTGGTGGTAGTGCGGGTCGAGCGAGGTGACCGGGGCGCCCACCGCGACGGTCGCGGTCTGGGCAGCCGCCTGGCCCATGCCGGCCGCGGCAACGACTGCAGCGACGGCAAGCTGCCGCCCGAATTGCTTCTTCATCCTTCGCCCCCCGGTCGAGTACCCGTGCCCCCTTGTAGCAGCCGACCCAGAGCCCCGCTAGCGTGGCGCCCCGCGACCGCCGACGGAGAAAGCCCCATGCGACGCCACGCCCGCACCCTGATGATCGCCCTGTCCCTGGCGCCGGGCGCGACCGCCGCGCAGAACCTGACCATCGCGATCGGCGGGTCGCCGACCTCGCTGGATCCGCATTTCTACAACGCCTCCCCCAACAGCAGCCTGACGCAGCACCTGTTCGACACGCTGGTCGAGCGCGACGCCGAGGCGCGGCTGCGCCCGATGCTCGCCGAGAGCTGGCGCGCCATCGAGCCGACCGTCTGGGAATTCCGCCTGCGCGCCGGCGTGAAGTGGCATGACGGGCGCGACCTGACGGCCGACGACGTCGCCTTCACCATCGAGCGCGTGCCGACGGTGCGCAATTCGCCCGGGTCCTTCGCCGGGCTGATCCGCGCCATCACCCGCGTCGAGGTGGTCGATCCGCTGACGATCCGCTTCCACACCGCTGCCCCCCATCCGCTGCTGCCGACCGAGCTCGCCTCGATCCAGGTCATCTCCCGCCACGCCGGCACAGGGGCGGAGACCGAGCAGTACAATTCCGGCCAGGCGGCGATCGGCACGGGCCCCTATCGGCTGGGAGCCTACCGGTCGGGCGACCGGACGGAGTTCACGCGCAACGACGGCTACTGGGGCGGCGCGCAGCCCTGGGCGCGCGTGTCCTACCGCTTCATCGCCAACGACGCGGCGCGCACCGCGGCGCTGCTCGCCGGCGATGTCGACGTGATCGACCAGGTGCCGTCCACCGACCTCGCCAGGCTGCGGCAGAACCAGCGCATCAGCCTCTTTGAGATCCAGGGCCTGCGGCTGATCTACCTGATCCCCGACTATTCGCGGCGGGACGGCCCGGTCTGGGTGACGGACAATGACGGAAGGCCGCTCGCGCAGAACCCCTTCCAGGACATCCGCGTGCGCCGGGCCATGTCGATGGCGGTGGACCGCGCCGCGCTGGCCGATCGCGTCATGGAGGGCACCGCGCGGCCGACCGGCCAATGGCTGCCGCGGGGGGCCTTCGGCTTCAACCCGGACGTGCCGGTGCCGGCGACGGACCCCGAGGGCGCGCGCCGGCTGCTGGCCGAAGCGGGCTACCCGCAGGGCTTCCGCATCACCCTCTCCTGCCCCAATGACCGCTACCCGAACGATGCGCGCACCTGCCAGGCCATCGCGCAGATGTGGACGCGCATCGGCGTGCGAACCGAATTGCAGGCGCTGCCCTGGACGACCTATTCCGCCCGCACGGCGCGCCAGGAATTCAACATGCGCATGGGCGGCTGGGGCAGCGTGACCGGCGAGGCGTCCTACATGCTGGTGAACATCTTCGGCAGCTACGACCGCGAACGCCGGCGCGGTGCCGCGAATTCCTCGCGCTATTCCAACCCGGCGCTCGACGCGCTGACGGAACGCGCCGCGGCCACCCTCGACGACACGCAGCGGGAGGCGATGCTGCGCGACGCCGTCCGCATGGTCGCGGACGACGTCGCGATGATCCCGCTGTACCAGCTCGTGAACTTCTGGGCGACGCGCCGCGGCTTGGCCTATGAGGCGCGGATGGACGAGCGCACCACCGCGATGGCGGTGCGCCCGGCGAACTGAATCAGCGCGTCAGCCCTGCCGGCCGGCGACGAAGCGTTCCAGCCAGTGGATCGTGTAGTCGCCGGCCTGGAACTCCGCATCCTCCATCACCGCCTGGTGCAGCGGCAGCGTGGTGCGGATGCCGGCCACCACCATCTCCCCCAGCGCGCGGCGCATGCGGCCGATCGCCTCGGCGCGCGTCGGCGCGTGCACGACCAGCTTGGCGACCAGGCTGTCGTAGTGCGGCGGCACGGTGTAGCCGGAATACAGCGCGCTATCGACGCGCACGCCGAGCCCGCCCGGCGCGTGGTAGGTGTTCACCCGCCCGGGGCTCGGCGCGAAGGTCTCCGGGTCCTCGGCGGTGATGCGGCATTCGATCGCATGGCCGCTGAAGGCGATGTCCTTCTGCGTGTAGCCGAGCGGTTCGCCGGCCGCGATGCGGATCTGCTCCTTCACCAGGTCGATGCCGCAGACCATCTCGGTCACCGGGTGTTCGACCTGCAGGCGGGTGTTCATCTCGATGAAGGCGAACTGCCCGTCCTGCCAGAGGAACTCCAGCGTGCCGGCGTTGCGGTAGCCGAGCTTCGACAGCCCCGCCGTGACGCGCGCGCCGAGCGCCTCGCGATCCGCCGCGCTCAGCACCGGGCTTCCCGCTTCCTCGACCAGCTTCTGGTGGCGGCGCTGGAGCGAGCAGTCGCGCTCGCCGAAATGCACGACGTTGCCATGCGTGTCGGCCAGCACCTGCAGCTCGATGTGCCTCGGGCGGTCGAGATACTTCTCGAGATAGACGCTGTCGTCGCCGAAGGCGGCCTTGGCCTCGGCGCGCGCGACGCGCCACGCTTCCTCAAGCTCCGACGCGCTGCGCGCCACCTTCATCCCCCGCCCACCGCCGCCGGCGGCAGCCTTGATCAGGACGGGATACTTCACCTGCTCGGCGACCGCGCGGGCTTCCTCGAAGGTGTCGAGCGCGCCGGCGGAACCGGGCACCAGCGGCACGTCGAGCCGCCGCATCGCGTCCTTGGCCGCGATCTTGTCGCCCATCATGCGGATGTGCTCGGGCATCGGGCCGATGAACTTCAGACCGTGCGCCTCCACCATCTCGGCGAAGCGGGCGTTCTCCGACAGGAAGCCGTAGCCCGGATGCACCGCGTCCGCGCCCGTGATGGTCGCGGCCGACAGGATCGCCGCCACGTTCAGGTAGGAATCGCGCGCCGCGGGCGGGCCGATGCACACGCTCTCATCCGCCAGGCGCACATGCATCGCCGTCGCGTCCGCCGTGGAGTGCACGGCGACGGTGCGGATGCCCATCTCCTGGCAGGCGCGGTGGACGCGGAGCGCGATCTCGCCCCGGTTCGCGATCAGGACCTTGCCGAACATGATGGTTATTCGATGATCATCAGCGGTTCGCCGTACTCGACGGGCATGCCGCTCTCGATCAGCACGCGCGTCACGGTGCCCGCCCGCGGCGCCTTGATCTGGTTGTAGGTCTTCATCGCCTCGATCAGCAGCAGGGTCTGGCCCTGCGCGACCTTGGAGCCGACCGTGACGAAGGGCGCGGCGCCCGGTTCGGGCGAAAGATAGGCGACGCCCACCATCGGGCTCGTCACCGCGCCGGGGTGGTCGGCGTCCAGCGCCTCCGGCGCCACGGCCGCGGCGATCGGCGCCGGGCCGGCGACGGCGGCTGCGACCGGTGCGGCGACCGTCACCGCGGCGGGGGCGGCGACGATCGACTGGCGCACCACGCGCAGCCGCGATTCCCCGTCGACCAGCTCGATCTCGGTCAGGTCCGTCTCGCGCAGGATCTGCGCCAGTTCGCGAATCGCGGCGGCGTCGAATTGGATAAAGTTGCCCATCATTCCTCGTCCTGCTGCACGAGTTCCGCCATGGCGCGCATCGCCAGCGCGTAGCCCGCCACGCCGAGCCCGCAGATCACACCGGTCGCGGCCTTCGAGATGAAGCTGTGGTGCCGGAATTCCTCCCGACGGTGGATGTTCGTGATGTGAACCTCGATCACCGGCACATCGACCGCGAGAAGCGCGTCCATCGCCGCGATCGAGGTGGTGGTGTAGCCCGCCGGATTGATGATGATGCCCGCGGCGCGGCCGCGGCATTCCTGGATCCAGGTCACCAGCTCGCCTTCCGAATTGGTCTGCCGGAAATCGATGGCGAGGCCGAATTCCTCCGCCGTCTCGGCGCAGAGCGCCTCGACGTCGTCGAGCGTCGCGGTGCCGTACTTCTCCGGCTCTCGCACGCCAAGCATGTTGAGGTTGGGGCCGTTCAGCACGGCGATCAGGGGCGGACTCACGGATGTATCCCGCTTTCTTGGGCGGATGGGGCTAGCACGGGGGGTTTCCGGGGGGCAAGCGGCGCCCGGGGCTGCCATGCGCGCCCCTGCCTTGCGGCGCCCCCCCGGCTTCGCCACATTCCGGGCCAGCATGGACGCACGCATCGCCATCACCGTGAACGGGGAAGCCCGCGACATCGCCGCCGGCGCGACGGTCGCGGCCCTGCTGGCCGAGATCGGCCTCGACACGCGCAAGGTCGCGGTCGAGCGGAACGAGGAGATCGTGCCGCGCTCGACCTACGCCGCCGTGGCGCTCACCCCCGGCGACCGGCTCGAGATCGTGCACTTCATCGGCGGAGGCTGAGCATGGACGGGCATCCCGCCACCATCGACGATACCTGGGAGGTCGCGGGGCGGCGCTTCCGCTCCCGCCTCATCGTCGGCACCGGCCGCTACAAGTCGCTCGAGGAGACGGCGGCCTCGATCGAGGCCTCGGGCGCGGAGATCGTCACCGTCGCCGTGCGCCGCGTGAACCTGTCCGACCCCAACGCGCCGATGCTGCAGGATTTCGTCCCGCCGTCGCGCTACACCTACCTGCCCAACACGGCCGGCTGCCACACCGCCTCCGACGCGGTGCGCACGCTGCGCCTGGCGCGTGAAGCCGGCGGGTGGAACCTCGTGAAGCTCGAGGTGCTGGGGCCCCCGCCCTTCCTCTACCCGGACATGCGCGCGACCTTCGAGGCGGCCGAGGCCCTGATCAAGGACGGCTTCCAGGTGATGGTCTACTGCGCCGACGACCCGCTCGCCGCCAAGCGGCTGGAGGAGATGGGCTGCGTCGCCATCATGCCGCTCGGCGCGCCGATCGGGTCCGGGATGGGCGTGGTGAACCCCTATATGATCGGCGCCATCAAGCGGGAGGCGAAGGTGCCCGTGCTGGTGGACGCGGGCATCGGCACGGCGTCCGACGCGGCGCTCGCCATGGAACTGGGCTGCGACGCGGTGCTGCTCAATTCGGCCATCGCCCACGCGCGCGACCCGGTGCGCATGGCGCGCGCGATGAAGGCGGCGGTCGAGGCGGGGCGGGATGCCTTCCTCGCGGGGCGCATGCCGCGCAACTACAGCGCGGATCCGTCCAGCCCGATGGCAGGGCTCATTCGCTGAAGGGCGGGGGGAGAAGGGAACTTCTCCCCCCGCGCCCCCTCAACCTTCTTTGTCGGTGGGGTCTGCCTCGCCGGACCTCATCGCCCTGATCTCGGCCTCCACATCCGCCGGCGACAGATCCGCCCGCCAGACGGCCGGCACGGCCAGCGCGGCCGCCAGGCGCCGCTTGTACTCCGCCTTCGGGATCTCCATCGCGCCGAAGCGCGCGAGGTGGGAGGTCAGGAACTGCGTGTCGCACAGCACGAAGCCGCCGACCCGCAGCCGCGCCACGAGATACACCAGCGCGACCTTCGAGGCATCCGTGACGCGGGAGAACATGCTCTCCCCGAAGAAGGCGCCGCCCAGCGCCACGCCGTAGAGGCCGCCGACGAGCCGCCCGTCCCGCCAGGTCTCGACCGAATGGGCCGCGCCGCGGCGATGAAGGTCGAGGAACAGCCGCTCGATGTCGTCGTTGATCCAGGTATCCGTGCGGCCGGGCGCCGGTTCCGCGCAGCCGCGGATGACGCCGCCGAAGTCGCGGTCCGCCGTCACCTCGAAGCGGTCGGACAGCGCGGTGCGCATCAGGCGCCGGGGCAGGTGGAAGCCGGCATCGATCGGCAGCACGCCACGCAGCGCGGGGTCGAGCCAGTAGACGCGATCCGACGCCCGGCTCTCGGCCATGGGGAAGACACCCGCGGCATAGGCGCGCAGCACAAGGTCGGGCGTCACCTCGGCCTGGCGGCGGCTCATGGGCTGGGTCCGCGCCATGGGCCGGGGCGGGTCACTCTTCCTCGTCCTCCGGCGGCGCGACGGGGAGCATCGCGGTCTCCTTCGCCGTCGCCAGGGCGAGCACGGTCTCGATCCGCTCGACGCCGGCGCGGCGGCGGATCTCCTCGGCGACGAAGGCGTCGAGTTCCGCGAGCCCGGCCACGCGCAGCTTGAGCAGGAAGGTCCACGGGCCGGTCACGGCGTGGCATTCGAGAACCTGTTCGAGCGCCAGCAGCCCGTCGCGGAACTTCGCCTCCTGCGCCCCGGCGCGCAGGGCCACGAAGACGAAGGCGAGCAACGGGCAGCCGACGGCGGCGGGATCGAGATCCGCCCGCCAGCCGCGGATCGTCCCGCGCTCCTCAAGCCGCTTCACGCGCTCGGCCGTGGCGGAGACCGAGAGTCCGGCGACCTTCGCCAGCTCGGCAAGCCCCGCGGCGCCGTCATGCTGCAGCGCGACCAGGATGTTCCGGTCTATGCTGTCCATGGCCGCACCATATCCGGCACGGCCCCATCTGGAAAGGAAGAAATCGCGCGGGCTGCCCTGCCCGCGCGAGACACGTCAGACGTAGTGCTCGGCCAGCGGCCGGAAGCCGTTGAAGGCCTGGGACGCGTAGGTCGTCACATAGGCGCCGGTCGAGAGCAGCTCCACGCGGTCGCCGCAGGCCAGCGCCATGGGCAGCCGGTAGTTGGACTTCTCGTACAGCGTGTCCGTGCTGTCGCAGGTCGGGCCGGCGATCGTCACGGGGCCGTCCGCACCGCCGTCATGCGGCGTGCGGAAGCTGTACTTGATCGCCTCGCCCTCGGTCTCGGCAAGCCCGCCGAAGCGGCCGATGTCGAGATAGACCCAGCGCACCGGATCGTCCTTGCCCTTGCGGGAGACGAGCACGACCTCGCTGCTGACCACGCCCGCGTCGCCCACGAGGAAGCGGCCCGGCTCGATCAGCATCTCCGGCAGGTCGTTGCCGAAATGCTGCGTCATGGCGCCCATGATCGCCATGCCGAAATCGTCGATGCCCGGCACCTCGGCGCGGTAGCGCACCGGATAGCCGCCGCCGAGGTTCACCATGCGCAGCTTCACGCCGGCGTCCTTGAGGTCGGTGAACAGCATCGCGACGCGCGCGATCGCCCCTTCATAGGCCGCCGTGCTGGTCTGCTGGCTGCCGACATGGAAGGAGATCCCATAGGGGTCGAGGCCGAGGTCGCGCGCGCGGACCATCAGGTCGCGCGCCATCTCGAGCTCGCAGCCGAACTTGCGGCTGAGCGGCCATTCCGCGCCCTTGTTCTCGACCAGGATGCGGCAATAGACGCGCGCGCCCGGCGCGTGGCGCGCGAGCTTCTCGAGCTCCGCCTCGCTGTCGAAGGCGAACATCGTCACACCGGCGTCGTGCGCGGCCCGGATGGCGGACACCTTCTTGATGGTGTTGCCATAGGAAATGGCCTCCGGCCGCGCGCCGGCAGCAAGGCAGGCCTCGATCTCCTCCCACGACGCGGCGTCGAAGGACGAGCCCAGCGCGGTCAGGCGCGACAGGATCGGCGCGGCCGGATTGGCCTTCACCGCGTAGTAGACGCGCGCGAGCGGCAGCGCCGCCTTCAGGCGCCGATAGTTCTCCTCCACCCTGTCCACGTCGAGGACAAGGCAAGGCGTCGCGGGCGCGTGGTCGCGCAGGAACTGGGCGATCTTCGGGGTCATCGCCGCACCTCTCCAGGCTCCGGTGGGCCGCCTGTCCAGGCGACGGCCCAAGGTTGACGAAACGGTCGAACGAACCAGCGACCAAAATGAGCCGCCCGGCTGGCGCCGGACGGGGTTGCCAGAACGCTTGACGTCGTTGCGTAAACCCTTTGGCCGGTAAGGCCGGGGGCCAGAGGCACGTGCGTACTGCGTCTGTCGCGGCCTATACGCCGCGATGCGGGGGGTGCAAAGCGAAATCTTCGCCCCACCCCGAATTTTTTTCTCAAACCCGGCGAAAGGCCAGGAAAGCGGCCCGATGCCTCGCTGGCCTCCGGGCGTTTCGTCCCGCCATCCCCGCGATTCGCAGGAAGGTTACCTGTCCGTCAGGCGGCCGCCGCGGCCCCGCCGGCATTCTCGTTCGCCGCGCGGCGAAGCGCCTGCAGGAACTTCTCCCGCCGCCAGCACAGCAGCCGCCAGGCGCCCTTGGCCGCGATGTCCGCCATGCGGCCGCGGGGTTCGAGCCCGATCGACTTGAAGATCATGCCCATGCCGCGCTCGATGTGGCGGAAGCGGTAGAACTGCATCGCCCGGCCCATGTAGCCCGCGATGCAGCGGTCATGGTCGTAGGGCGTGCCCACCGGGTCGTTGCCGCAATGGAAGGCGTAGGCGAGCTCGTCGTCCTCGCTCTCCCCGATCCGCCCCAGCGCGACGCGCAGCCGGCGTGGGAAGGACAGGTTCTCGCGCGCGAGGTAGCGCCGCATGTGGTCATAGAAGAGCTTGAAGTGGCGGTACTCATCCGCCGCGATCAGACGGCAGACCTGCTTGAGCGCCGGCTCCTCCGTCGCCTCCCCGAGTGCCGTGTAGTAGGAGGAGGTGCCGGTCTCGACCATGCAGCGGGCGATCAGCTCGCCGGTGCGCGACCCGCGGATCGAGGCATCGGCGTCCAGTTGGATCTTGTAGCCCTCGCGGTAGCGCGCGAAGGCGGCCTGGAAGTCCCAGCCGGGGTCCGCCAGCATGCCCCAGCGGCCCAGGGCGTCGCCGTGCTGCGTCTCCTCCACGCCCCAATGCTCGGCCGCGGCCTGGAAGTCAGGGTCGTCGTGGAAGACGCGCGTGAGGTAGGTGACGTAGTCCGCCGCGTTGCGCTCGACCATCGCGGCGGCCTTGACCAGCGGGATGATCGCCGGATCGACCTTGGAAGGGTCGAACCGGTCCCAGCCGACCTCGTCGATATGCCAGTGCTTCATGCCTACCTCGCGGGTGCGGACGCGGCGCGCGGGGTCCCTGCCGGGCGCCCCGTTCGATGCCACGGCATTTTCGGCCCCCGCGTGGCGGTTTCAAGGCGATGTGGTGATTCGGCGCGCCGGCGTGGCGCGCGGGTCAGGCCGCCTGGGCCGCGGCGAGCATCGCCTCGGCGGCGAGAAGCCGCGCCATGGCCGCCTCGCGCTTCTCGGGAGTCATCTCCGCAGCGCCCTCAAGCGCCTTGCGGCAGGCGGCGATGCGTTCTTCCGCCGTAGCGCGGGACAGGCTCGCCACGGGGGTAGCCTCATCGGCGAGGATGGTGACGCGGTTGGGCGAGACCTCGGCGAAGCCGCCGGCGACGAACAGCTTCTCGGTCTCCTGCCCGCCCTCGCGCACGGTGATGACGCCGCCGCGCAGCGCGACGATCATCGGCGCATGGCCGGGCAGCACGCCCATCTCGCCATCCGCGGCGGGAAGCACCGCCATCTCCACGGGCCGGGAAAGCAGCAGCTTCTCCGGGGAGACGAGTTCGAGCTGGAAGGTGGCCATCCGGGGTATCCCCTAAGACTTCACATCTGGCGCGCCATCGCCGACGGCGCACCGCCTTGGGAGGATCCGGCCGCACAGCGGCCGGCGCCGCCCACTCGATTTCTCCCTCGGGCGCCACCGCAACGCGGCGAAGCCAAGGGCGGCGGATGCCGCCCGCCCGGCGCCTGAGGGCCTAAAGCTACGCGGCCGCCTTCAACCCTTCGGCCTTCTTCACGGCCTCTTCGATCGTGCCGACCATGTAGAAGGCGGCTTCCGGAAGGTGGTCGTACTCGCCCGCGCAGATCGCGGCGAAGGACCGGATCGTGTCCTCCAGCTTCACGAACACGCCCGGCGTGCCGGTGAAGACCTCGGCCACGTGGAAGGGCTGGGAGAGGAAGCGCTGGATCTTGCGCGCGCGCGCCACGACCAGCTTGTCCTCCTCGCTGAGCTCGTCCATGCCAAGGATCGCGATGATGTCCTGCAGCGACTTGTAGGTCTGCAGGATGCGCTGCACCTCGCGGGCCGTCTTGTAGTGCTCGTCACCCACGATGCGCGGGTCGAGCGCGCGCGACGTCGAGTCGAGCGGGTCCACCGCCGGGAAGATCCCCAGCTCCGCGATCGAGCGGTTCAGCACGGTCGTGGCGTCGAGGTGCGCGAAGGACGTCGCCGGCGCCGGGTCGGTCAGGTCGTCCGCGGGGACGTAGATCGCCTGCACCGAGGTGATCGAGCCCTTCTTGGTGGACGTGATCCGCTCCTGCAGCGCGCCCATGTCGGTCGACAGCGTCGGCTGGTAGCCCACCGCCGACGGGATGCGGCCGAGCAGCGCCGACACTTCCGCGCCCGCCTGGGTGAAGCGGAAGATGTTGTCGATGAAGAACAGCACGTCCTGGCCCTGCTCGTCGCGGAAGTATTCCGCCATCGACAGGCCGGACAGCGCGACGCGCGCGCGGGCGCCCGGCGGCTCGTTCATCTGGCCGTACACCAGCGCCACCTTCGAGCCTTCGGTCGTGCCTTCGCCCAGCTTGATGACGCCGGCATCGACCATCTCGTGGTACAGGTCGTTGCCCTCGCGCGTCCGCTCGCCCACGCCGGCGAAGACCGACACGCCGCCATGGCCCTTGGCGACGTTGTTGATCAGCTCCTGGATGGTCACGGTCTTGCCCACGCCCGCACCGCCGAACAGGCCGATCTTGCCGCCCTTCAGGTAAGGGGCGAGCAGGTCGATGACCTTGATGCCCGTGACGAGGATCTCGGCCGCCGTCGCCTGTTCGTCGAAGGCGGGGGCGTCGCGGTGGATCGTGTAGGACTTCTCGGCGTTCACCGGGCCGCGCTCGTCGATCGGCTCGCCGATGACGTTCAGGATGCGGCCGAGCGTCTCGGGCCCGACCGGCACCGAGATGCCCGCGCCGGTGTCGACCACCTCGGTGCCGCGCACCAGGCCGTCGGTCGTGTCCATGGCGATGCAGCGCACGGTGCGCTCGCCCAGGTGCTGCGCCACCTCGAGCACCAGCTTGCGGTCCTCGACCTTGGTGTGCAGCGCGTTGAGGATGTTGGGCAGGTCCTGCGGGAACTGCACGTCCACGACGGCGCCCAGCACCTGCGTGACCTTGCCGACATTGTTCTTCACGATGGCAATCCCCTGCTCGATCGGCGCCGCCTCGGCGGCATCGGACTTCTTCTTCGGTGCACGCGCCATCACAAGGCCTCCGCCCCGGAGATGATCTCGATCAGCTCCTTGGTGATGTTCGCCTGACGCGTGCGGTTGTAGTTGAGGGTGAGCTTGTTGATCATCTCGCCCGCGTTGCGCGTCGCGTTGTCCATCGCCGTCATCTGGCTTCCGTAGAAGCCGGCGGTGGTCTCGAGTAGCGCGCGGTAGATCTGCACGGCCAGGTTCTGCGGCAGCAGCGCGGCGAGGATCTCGTCCTCGGCCGGCTCGTATTCATACAGCGGCTGCGGGCCGGCGAGGGTGTCCTCCTCGGTCTCCGGCAGCGCGGTCGGGATCAGCTTCTGCTCGGACGGCGTCTGCGTGATCACGTTCTTGAAGCGGTTGTAGACCAGGGTGCAGACGTCGAACTCGCCCTTGTCGAGCATCGCCGTCAGCTGCGCGGCCACTTCCGCCGCGTCCTCGAAGCCCACCGCCTTCTTGCCGGCGAAGGAGATCTCGCCCACGAAGCGCGACGCGAATTCGCGCTTGAGGAAGGTCGCGCCCTTGCGGCCGACGGCCAGCACCTTCACGGTCTTGCCCTGGCCCTCAAGCTCCCGGATGCGCGCGCGCGCGAAGCGGCCCACATTGGTGTTGAAGGCGCCCGCCAGGCCGCGGTCGCCGCTGACCACGACCAGCAGGTGAACGCTGTCCCCGCCCGTGCCCACCAGCAGGGCCGGCGCGTCGGGCTGGCCCGCGACGCCGGCGCCGAGGGAGGCGAGCATGCGCTCCATCCGCTCGGCATAGGGGCGCGCGGCCTCGGCGCGGGACTGCGCGCGGCGCAGCTTCGCCGCCGCCACCATCTTCATCGCCTGCGTGATCTTCCGCGTGGACTTCACGCTGTTGATCCGCATGCGCAGGGCCTTGAGGCTCGCCATGTGTGGCTCTCCGCGCCCTGCCCGCTCAGCCGAAGGTCTTGGCGAAGGAGTCGAGGAAGGCGATCAGCTTCGCCTCGGTCTCCTTCTTGATCTCGCGGTCGTTGCGGATCGCCTCCGGGATGCCGGGCTCGCGCGTCTTGAGGTCGGCCAGCAGCCGGCGCTCGAACTCGCCCACCTGGTTCACCGGGATGCGGTCGAGATAGCCGCGCGTGCCCGCGAAGATCGAGATCACCTGCTCCTCGACCGGCACCGGCTTGTACTGCGGCTGCTTCAGCAGCTCGGTCAGCCGGGCGCCGCGGGCGAGCAGCGCCTGCGTCGTCGCGTCGAGGTCGGAGGCGAACTGCGCGAAGGCCGCCATCTCGCGGTACTGCGCGAGCTCGAGCTTGATCTTGCCCGCGACCTGCTTCATCGCCTTGATCTGCGCCGCGGAACCGACGCGGGAGACCGAGAGGCCGACGTTCACCGCAGGGCGGATGCCCTTGTAGAACAGTTCGGTCTCCAGGAAGATCTGGCCGTCCGTGATCGAGATGACGTTCGTCGGGATGTAGGCGGACACGTCGCCCGCCTGCGTCTCGATCACCGGCAGCGCCGTCAGCGAGCCCGCCTTGAAGTCGTCGTTCATCTTGGCGGCGCGCTCGAGCAGGCGCGAGTGCAGGTAGAACACGTCGCCCGGATAGGCCTCGCGGCCCGGCGGGCGGCGCAGCAGCAGCGACATCTGGCGGTAGGCGACGGCCTGCTTGGAAAGGTCGTCGTAGAAGATGACCGCGTGCATGCCGTTGTCGCGGAAGAACTCGCCCATCGCGCAGCCGGAGTAGGGCGCGAGGAACTGCATCGGCGCCGGGTCGGACGCCGTGGCGGCCACGATGATCGAGTACTCGAGCGCGCCCTGCTCCTCCAGCTGCTTCACCAGCTGGGCGACGGTCGAGCGCTTCTGCCCGATCGCGACGTAGATGCAGTAGAGCTTCTTCGACTCGTCGCCGGACGCGTTGATGGTCTTCTGGTTGATGATCGTGTCCACGATCACCGCCGTCTTGCCGGTCTGGCGGTCGCCGATGATCAGCTCGCGCTGGCCGCGGCCGATCGGGATCAGGGCGTCGATCGCCTTGATGCCCGTCTGCATCGGCTCATGCACCGACTTGCGCGGGATGATGCCGGGCGCCTTCACCTCGACGCGCGTGCGCGTCACGTCGGTCAGCGGGCCCTTGCCGTCGATCGGGTTGCCGAGCGCGTCCACGACGCGACCCAGCAGGCCCTTGCCGACCGGCACGTCGACGATCGACCCGGTGCGGGAGACGGTGTCGCCCTCGCGGATGTTCTTGTCGTCGCCGAAGATCACGACGCCGACATTGTCGGCCTCGAGGTTCAGCGCCATGCCGCGGATGCCGGCGGAGGGGAACTCCACCAGCTCACCCGACATCACGTTCGCCAGGCCATACACGCGGGCGACGCCGTCGCCCACGGTCAGCACGGTGCCCACCTCGGCCACGTTGGCGTCGGCGTCGAACCCGGCGATCTGCTTCTTGAGAATCTCCGAGATTTCGGCGGGACGAATATCCATGGTCAGGCGGCCCCTTTCATCGCGTACTGCAGGCGCTGCAGCTTGGACTTGATGCTGTTGTCGTAAAGGCGAGAGCCGATCCGCACGACGAGCCCGCCCAGGATGGCGGGATCGACGGTCTCGGACAGGCGCACGCCGGAGAAGCCCGCTTCGGTCAGCCGCGCGACGATCTGCGCGCGCTGCGTGTCGGTCAGCGGATGGGCGGTCGTCACCTCGGCCGTCTGCTGCCCGCGCCGTTCGGCGAGCAGCATGCCGAAGGCGGCGGCAACGGAAGGCAGCGCCGACAGGCGCCGGTTGGTGATCATCACGCCGAGCAGGTTGCGCACCTCCGTCCCGGTGCCCACACGGTCGAGGATCGCGAAGACCCCCGCGCGCTGCTTGGCACCGTCCAGGCGCGGATCGGCGATGAAGCGGCGGAACCCCTCGTCGCCCTGCCAGAGGGACAGCAGCCCCTCGAGGTCGGCGGCGATGCGGTCGATCGCGCCGGGCTCCGCTTGGCGCAGGTCGTCGGCAAGGCCGATCAGCGCCTGGGCATAGCGGGCGGGCGCGCCCACGGGGTTGTGGGGGGCGGACATTCTGGTCTGGATGGTCTCGGCGGCGGCCACGGGCGATCCGGGTCCTGTTCTGCTTGGCTGCACGTAAGGACATGCCCACGCGAGGCTGCCCCCGGCGGCGGCGGGCGCTTAACATGGCGTTTGCCGCACCGCAACCGACCGCGCCACGAAAAGCGCCCCATGACGCGCCTTTCGCCGCTTTGTGCCAGCATCGGCGCCATGGCGGGCGGCTTCTTCGGCTGGCGGGTGGTGGCGGCGGCCTTCGCGCTCGCGGCCTATGCCTGGGGAATCGGCTTCTACGGGCCGGGCCTGTGGCTGCTGGCGCTGACGGAAGGCCGCGGCTGGTCGGTGGGCACGGTCTCGGCCGCCATCACCCTGCATTTCCTGGCCAGCGCGGCGATCGTCTCCCGCCTGCCCCGGCTGCACGACCGCTTCGGCCCGGTCGCGGTCACCCGCGCCGGAATCGTGCTGGCCGCGGCCGGCGCGGCCGCCTGGGCCTTCGCCGCAGCACCCTGGCAGCTCGCGCCGGCGGCGCTGCTGACCGCCGCGGGCTGGGCGGTCACCGGCGGGGCGGCGATCAACGCGCTGATCTCCCGCTGGTTCGACCGCGCCCGCCCGGCCGCGCTCGCCATGGCCTACAACGGCGCCTCGATGGGCGGGATCCTCTTTGCCCCGCTGTGGACGGCGCTGATCGCGGGCCTGGGCTTCCCCGCCGCGGCGTTGCTGATCGGCGCGGGCGGCATCCTGCTGCTCTGGCCCCTGGCCGGGCGCTATTTCGGCCCCGACCCCGCCGCGATGGGCCAGCATCCGGACGGCGCCCCCACCGCGCCGCCGCCCCGCCCGGTGGCCGCGCCGGCCGGGGCGCTGCGCTCCCAGCCCGGCTTCCGCAGCCTGACCATCGCCTTCGCCCTGGGCATGGTGGCGCAGATGGGGCTGCTGTCGCAGCTCGCCTCGCTGCTCGCGCCCGCGCTGGGCGTCCGGGGGGCGGGCCTCGCGCTGAGCCTCGCCACGATCTGCGCGGTGGTCGGGCGCACGGCGGTCGGCTGGCTGCTGCCGCCCGGGGCGGACCGGCGGCGCGCGGCGGTGCTGAACTTCGCGGTCCAGGCGGCGGGAAGCCTGTGCCTGGTCGCCGCGGGCGGGGATGGCGCGGCGCTCGCGCTGCTGGCCTGCGCGCTGTTCGGCCTGGGCCTGGGCAACCTGCTGTCCCTGCCGCCGCTGATCGTGCAGGCGGAATGGCCGCCGGCGCAGGTGGGCGCGGTGGTCGCCGCCCTCAGCGCCGTCACCCAGGCCTGCTACGCCTTCGCCCCCGCGATCTTCGGCCTGCTGCGGGAAGCGGCCGGCGACGCGCCGGTCGCGCCCGCCGCCCTGCTGCTGCAGCTGCTCGCCGCGGCGATGGTGCTGCGCCGCCGCTGACGCGCTTGCCGCCCCGCCCAGCGCGGGCGAGCATCCGCCCGATCGCCCAGGGGACGAAGCGCACATGCTCGACAATCCGCCGCTGCTGACCATCCATCGCGGCCACCACCGCCCGGACAAGGCGCTCATCGAGGCCTTCCGCGGCGCGCAGACCTCCCACCTGGCGGATGCCATGGACGGGCGCGGCGCGCTCGACTGGCGCATCAAGCCGATGGACGAGGCGAACGCCGCCTTCGTCGGCCCCGCCATCACCGCCTTCGCCTACCCGGCCGACATCGTCGCGGTCTATGGCGCGCTGTCGGAAGCCGAGCCCGGCGACGTCATCGTCGTCGCCAACGACGCCTATACGGGCACCGCCGTGATCGGCGACCTCGTCGCGGGCATGATGAAGAACAAGGGCGTCGCCGCCTTCGTCACCGACGGGCTGGCGCGCGACCGGGCGGGCATCGTCGCCGCCGGCCTGCCGCTCTTCGCCGCGGGGATCATGCCGGCCTCCCCGGCCGCGAACGGGCCGGGCCTCGTCGGCGCGCCGATCACCATCGGCGGGCAGCATGTGCGCTCCGGCGACATCGTCGTCGGCGACGCGGACGGCGTCGTGGTGGTGCCGCAGGACCGCGCGGCGGCGGTGCTGGACCGCCTCGCCGCCGTGCGGGCGGCCGAAGCCAAGGCGGTGGCGAATGTCGAGGGCGGTGCGACCGGCAACGACCGCATCCGCGCCTTCGTCGCCGGCGCGCGCATCATCGGCCCGTGAACGGATCCCACAGCGGCATCCCCAGCACCGCCGCGACCAGGATCAGCGCGTAGCCGGCGCCGCGGAAGACGCGCTCGCTCGCCAGCCCGAACAGCGCCGTCCCGCCCCACAGGCCGGCGGCGTAGGCCGGGCCGGCGGCGAGCGCGAGCCAGGCGGTCTGCCAGCCGAACAGCCCGCGCCAGGCGAAGGCCGCCGTCACCGCCACCGTCAGGACGGCGAAGTACAGGTTCATGTTGGCGCGCACCGTCGCCGCCGGCGCCGCCCGCCCCAGCCACCAGGCCGCCGGCGGCACGCCGCCCAGCATGGCCGTGCCGCTCATCGCCCCGCCCAGCGCGCCGACGCCGAACAGCAGCGGCGCCGAATCCGGCCCGCGATAGCGCCAGCCCGAGGCCAGCACCGCGACGGCCAGCAGCACCAGCGCCGTCAGCCCCCAGCGCAGCGCCACCGGATCCGTCGCGGCGAGGATCATCGCCCCGATCGGCACCGCGCAGATCGCCCCGCCGCTCATCACCGCCACCTCCCGCCGCGCGGCCAGCCGCCAGGCATTCGGCAGGAACACCAGGCAGGAGACGCATTCGAGCAGCGCCAGCACCGGGATCGCCGCGCGCGGCCCGACGGCGGCCGAGGCCAGCGGCACGAAGACCAACGCCGCGCCGAAGCCCGAGAAGCCGCGCGACAGCCCGCCCGCCAGCGCCGCCGCGGCGACGCCGAGCAGCGCCGCCGCGGGCGGCAGATGCGCCAGAACCTGTTCCATCCGGGCCGAGCCTCCGCCGCCCGGCGCCCCGCGTCCAGGCGGGGGCGCGCAACCCACGCTTGCAGACGGCGCCGATCCGTCCTTCCATCCCGCCGCCGCGCCCGCATGGGCCGGGAGGGAGAGAAACGCATGACACCTTCACGACTGAGGCTTGGCCTGTTCGCGGCACTGGTCGCCGGCCCCGCTCTCGCCCAGGCTCCGGCCCCCGCGCAGGCGCCCGCCGTGCCCGGCTGGGCGGTCGGCCGGCCGGAGGGCTCGACGCTCGCGCCGCACGCCCCGCGCCTGACCGTGACGCCGCTCGACCAGGTGCCGGTCAGCCAGATCCGCCTGCCCCCGGGCTTCCGCGCCGAGGTCTACGCGCACGGCATGCCGGGCGCGCGGATGATGGCCGAAGGCCCGAACGGCACGATCTTCGCCGGCACGCGCGCGATCGGCCGCGTCTACGCCGTCAGCCGCAACCCGGACGGCACGACGCGCACGCGCATCATCGCCCAGGGCCTGGCGCAGCCGAACGGCCTCGTGATGATCGGCACCAGCCTGTACGTCATCGCGGTCAACCGCGTGCTGCGCTACGACAACATCGAAGCGAACCTCGACAACGTCCCCGCGCCGGTGGACCTGACCGCCGCCTTCGGCCTGCCGACCGAGCAGGACCACGCGGGCAACCACCACTGGAAGTTCGCGTCGCTCGGCCCGGATGGCCGCATCTACACGAATGTCGGCGTGAACTGTAACGTCTGCCAGACGGACCGCGACCGCTTCGCGCTGCTCGTCTCCTTCAACCCGGACGGCAGCGACCGGCGGATCGAGGCGCGCGGCATCCGCAACAGCGTCGGCATGGCGCACCACCCCGTCACGCGCGAGCTCTGGGCGACCAACAACGCGCGCGACTGGGCCGGCAACGACTGGCCGCAGGACACGCTGCACCGCATCCGCCGCAGCGGCGAAGACCACGGCTTCCCGTTCTGCTCGGCCGGCGCGGCCGACCCGCAGCACAACAACGGCCGCCAGTGCAGCGAGTTCGTGCAGCCCGCCGCGCTGCTCGGCCCGCATGTCGCCTCGCTCGGCATGCGCTTCTACACGGGCACCATGTTCCCCGAGCAGTACCGGAACCAGATCTTCATCGCCCGGCGCGGCTCCTGGAACCGCGAACGCCTGACCGGCTACGACGTGGTGGTCGCGCATCTCGACCCGCAGGGCAACGTGATGCGGATCGAGGAGTTCATGACCGGCCTGCGCGACGACGCGAACCAGCGCTTCCATGACCGCCCGGTCGACGTGCACGTGATGCGCGACGGCTCGCTGCTCGTGGCCGGGGAGCAGATGGGCGCGATCTACCGCATCACCTACAGCCGGTGAGGATCGCTACGATCGTGGCGGCGGCGCTGATCGCCGCCGCCACGGCCCCCGCCGCGCGGGCGCAGGATGCCGCGCGCGGCGCCGAGCTCGCCGCCCATCGCTGCGTCAACTGCCATGGCGAGAATGGGCGGAGCGGGATGGCGGACATCCCCTCCCTCGCCGGCCAGCCGGCCGGCTACATCACGGTGCAGATGATCCTGTTCCGCGAGGGCATCCGCCAGGTGCCGGCGATGCTCGCCTTCGCCGAGGGCGTGCCGGACCGCGACATCGAGGACATCGCCGCCTGGTTCGCCAGCCTGCCGCCCGGCCCGCCGGAGGACCGGCGCCCGCGCGACGCCGCCCTGTTCGCCGCCGGGCAGGCGATCGCGGGCCCGCGCAATTGCGGCGTCTGCCACCTGCCGGGCTATTCCGGGCGGGAGCAGATGCCGCGCCTGGCCGCGCAGCGGGAGGAATACCTCGCCCGCGCCATGCGCGAATACCGCGACGGCCAGCGCGTCGGCGTCGATTCCCAGATGAACGGGGCGGTGTTCGGGCTTTCGGACGCCGAGCTCGACGCGCTCGCGCACTATCTCTCGCAGCGGGACTGAACGCCCCGGGCGGGCGGCCCCGTTGCCGCCCGCGCTGCCACGGGCTAACGCTGCCGCGCCATGACACCGCCCCCGGACGCCATGCCGGCCGCTTCCCCCGGCGCGTCCGCCGCCGCCCGAAACGAAGGCCCCCTGCCCGCGCTGCGCGCGCGGATCGCGGCCGGGCTGATCGCCGCCGACCCGGCGCAGGAACTCGCGGCCGAGAAGCTGCAGGACCTCTGGCGCCGCACGCGCGGCTACGACCCCAAGTCCGAGCCGCCGGAAAGCCGCGGCTTCCTCTCCCGCTTCTTCCGCCGCAAGCCGGTCGAGGAAGCGCCCGAAGGCGCGCCGGTCGGGCTGTACCTCGTCGGCGAGGTCGGGCGCGGCAAGTCCATGCTGATGGACCTGTTCTTCGAATCGGCCGACGTGCCGCGCAAGAAGCGCCTGCACTTCCACCAGTTCATGCAGCAGGCGCACCGGCGCATCCATGCCTGGAAGATGCGCGACGCCGACGCGCCCGCGCCGCGCGACGTGCACGACCACGACCCGATCCCGCCGCTCGCGGATTCGATCGTCGCCGAGGCCGCGTTGTTGTGCTTCGACGAATTCCAGGTGCACGACATCACCGACGCGATGATCCTCGGCCGGCTGTTCGAGGCGCTGTTCGCCCGCGGCGTGGTCGTCGTCGCCACGTCGAACACCACGCCGGACGACCTGTTCAAGGGCAAGCCGGGGCGCGACGCCTTCCTGCCCTTCATCGCGCTGATCAAGTCGCGGATCGAGGTGCTGGTGCTCGATTCCGCGCGCGACTACCGGCGCGACCGCATCCGCGGCCTGCCCACCTGGCACGTGCCGCCGGACGGGCGGGCGGAACGCGCGCTCGACGCCGCCTTCGCGGAACTGACGGGCGAGGCGCCGGCGGCGCCGATGCACCTGACGCTGCTCGGCCGGTCGGTCGCGGTGCCGCAGGCCGCCCGCGGCGTGGCGCGCTTCGCCTTCGACGAGATCTGCGGCCGCCCGCTCGGCCCGGCGGACTACCTCGCCGTCGCGACGCATTTCCACACCGTCGTGCTGGACGGCATCCCGCGCCTGGGGCCGGAGAATTTCGACCGCGCGCGGCGCTTCATCACGCTGATCGACACGCTGTACGAGCACCGCTGCAAGCTGGTGGCCAGCGCCGAGGACCATCCCGACCGGCTGTACGAGCGCGGCGAGAACGCGGCGATGTTCGAGCGCACGGCGTCGCGGCTGGTCGAGATGCAGAGCCAGGACTACCTCGCCCTGCCGCACCTCACCTGAGCCAGGCGTCCAGGTCGGCGAGCAGCGGATCGAGGCTCGCGGCCCAGGCGCCCGTCAGCGCGTTGATCGGTTCGAGCCAGATGCGGTGCCGCAGCGCGAGCAGCCGCGACAGCCGCGCCATGCAGAAGCGGAGGCCCGCCGCCTGCGCCATGCCGGGCATCACCTCGAACACCGCCGTTCCCGCATGCGCGAAGAGCAGCAGGCCGAGCGCCGCGCCGTGCGGTGCCACGATGACGCGCGCCCCGCGGATGAGGCGCACCTGCTCGAGGAAGCCGCGGCCGGAGAACAGGCGGACGCCGAAGCCGCGCGCCGCGAGCGCTTCCTCGAGCGCGGCCTCGTTGCCCAGGGCGCGCTTGGCCGCGTCGCGGCGGGAGATGTAGAGCAGCGGCGGCAGCCCGTCCGCCGGGGCGGGCGAGGCATCGGCCGCGTCGGCGATCGATCCGATCAGGTCGCGATGCGCGCCGAGCGGCGCGATGGTGTGGGCGCCGAAGGGCCCGAAATACAGGCGCCGCACGAACAGCGCATCGCCCGCGGGCAGGATCGGCGGCGGCTCGCCGCCCGCCAGCACGGCGAGGGCTTCCGCCTTGTAGGGTGCCGCGTCCGGCTGCATCGCGAGCGGAACGGGGGGGACGCCCGGCGCGAAGCGCCAGGCGATGCTGGGCAGCGCGTCCGCGACCCAGTGGAACATGTTGTTGAACTGCTCGACGGCGAAGACGGCCTCCTCGACCGCCGGCGCGGTCGACATGGCATCGAGCGACGCGGCCGGCAGGGGTTGTTCCACGCCGCGCAGGAGATGGCCAAGGAGCCCGCCCTCGCTCCGCCAGACCTGGCCGAACCGGTTGATGAAGACGTCGTGGTGGGCCCTGACCTCGAGCGGCCGGCGGCGGGCCGCGATCATGCCCTCGAAGGTCTCGGCCTGCTTCGCGAAGGCCGCGAGGACATGCGGCCGGAGACCGGGCGCGGCCACGATCTCGGGCGGCGCGCCGCCCGGGCGTGGTTGCGCATCCCCCGCGACGTAGGCGAAGGGCGCCGGGTGCGTCTGGACCTCCGCCGGCGTGCTCGCGAGGCGCGCGGCGAGCGTCCGGGCGGCGAGGCGGAGGTCGGGCCGGGCCGAGGCCTCGTTGCCGATCCGCCCGAGCAGTTGCAGCACCGCGCCGCGCGCGTCCTCGGCGGGCAGGATGGCCGGGTCGGAATGCAGCACCGCCCAGGCCTCGGCCGCATGGCCCGCGACGGCGAGGCGCCACGCCATCAGCGCGCGCATCCTCGGCGCGAGGGGGGCCGCTATCGCGGCGGCGACGGAGGCGGCGATCGCGTCCGCATCCCGCAATTCGATCGCCGCGGCGACATGCAGGGGAACCAGGCCGGGCAACTGGTCCGCGGGCGGGATATCGGCCAGGCGTCGCGCGATCCCCGCGATGTCGCCCGCCTCGCTCATCGCCATCACCTCCGCGCGGAGGATCGCGCGCGGGTTCGCGCGCGGGGGGCTGGGGCGCTGGCTGCTGGCCATTCCGGACACGGATCGACAATAGCCGCTTGGCCGGCGCGCCGGAACCCGACCGCCGGGCCCCGTCGCCCACACAATCGTCAAGAATGCGTTTCACCCCTTGGCGGACCGGCGGGGGGCGTCTAGACCCTTTGCCCAAGAAACACGCAGCAATGAATCGAGAGGCCCACGCATGTTC
This sequence comes from Roseomonas nitratireducens, assembly GCF_017813355.1. Taxonomy (GTDB): domain Bacteria; phylum Pseudomonadota; class Alphaproteobacteria; order Acetobacterales; family Acetobacteraceae; genus Neoroseomonas; species Neoroseomonas nitratireducens. The sequence goes on along the minus strand of NZ_JAGIYZ010000005.1, from coordinate 243 downwards.
CGACCGCTCGCTTTCGCGCTTGTCGCCCTGGCCGGCCTGCTGAGCCTCGCGCCGGCGGCCGAGGCCCGCACCCGCTCCAGCGAGGCCCAGGCCCAGTCGCGCCCGGCCTCGACCCAGGCGGCGCGGGCGACGGCGACCCGCCGGGCGGCGGCGCCGGAACGGCAGCAGGCCCGGGCCGCGGCCCCCGCGCCGCGCGGGGCGGCCGCCCCCAGCCGGACGGCGGCGGGCCGCCAGGCGGCTGCC
>NZ_JAGIYZ010000049.1 GCF_017813355.1 Roseomonas nitratireducens | reverse complement strand
GGCTGGCACGCGCGGGCTCGCCGCCCTGCGCGACGCGGCCGCGCGGCTCGAAGCCGGCGACGCGGCCGGGGCGGATGCGGCGCTCGCCGCGCTGCCGGCGGACACGGCGGCGGCGCTCGGGCCCTGGCGCGCCGGCCTCGCGCGCCGCATCGCGGCGGATGCCGCGGCGGCGCGGCTTGCCGACCTCGCCGTGCTGCGGGCGCGGGAGGCGGCGCGATGAGCGCGGAGCGCTTCGACTGGCGGGGCGTCGTCTCCCGCGCGCTGTTCGCGCTGTTCATCGTCTTCGCGATCTACAACCCCTCCGGCACCTCCTACGTCCACTGGGTGCTGGAAGGCTTCGACTGGTTCTGGGTGAAGCTCGCGACCGGGGCGGCGCTCGCCGCCATCCTCGGCGTCATGTGGCGCACGACGCGCGGCGTGCTCGGGCGGCAGGGGATGCTGCTCGTGGTCGCCTTCTGCCTCGGGCTCGGCATGACCGTGCTGCACCTTTCGGGCCAGCGGCTCCTCGACGGCGACACGCTGCTGATGGGCCTGCTGGTCTGCGTCTCCGGCGTCTTCACCGCCGGGCTCTGCTACTCCCACCTGCATCACCGCCTGGGCGGCATCGCCCACACGGAGGACATCAACAAATGACGCATCCGGGCACCGCCAATACGGCGGAGCAGCAGGCCGCGCCGCCGCGCAAGGCCGACGCCTTCCTCGTCAGCTGCATCGATCCGCGGCTGACCGACGACGTCACCTTCCTGATGGGCGCGCTGGGCCGCGAGGGCCGCTACAGCGAGATGCGCATCGCCGGCGCCGCGCTCGCCGCGATCGATCCCGCCCGCCCCGCCTGGTCGGCGGCGCTGTGGGAGAACCTGGCCGCGTCGCGCCAGCTGCACGGCGTGCGCAAGGTGGTGTTCGTGAACCACCGCGACTGCGGCGCGATGCACATCTGGGCCGGGCGGCGGCTGTCCGACAACCCGGCGGACGAACTCCGCCAGCACCAGGACGTGCTGAACCGCGCCGCGGCCGCGGTGCGCGAACGCCATCCGGACATGAGCGTCGAGATCAAGCTGATGGAGCTGGACGGCAGCGTGCGCGTGCTGCCCTGCGCCTGCGCGCCCGGCGGCGGGCTGCGCGCCGAGGCGGTGGACCCGGCGGGCGAGGCGATCGCCGCCATGGCCGCCGCCGGCGGCGGCAGCATCGCCGCCCCCTATCGCGCCATGGCGCTGCCCGACCCGGACGGCTTCGCCGAGCTGGTCCGCCTGCGCTTCGCCGGCACGGTGCCGGACCCGGAGGCCGAGCTCGCCCTGCTGACCGAAGGCGTGACGCGCTTCGGCCTGACCGCCGAGGATGCGCGCGCCGCCGTGCTGGCCGAGGGCGAGCGCCGCGGCGTCGCCGGGCCATCTGCCGCGCTGGCCGAAGCGCGCGCCTTCCTGACCGCCCAGGCCGATGCGCGCCGGCGCGTCGGCCGCGCCGATGCGGAACGCGCGGCGATGCTGTTCCGCCGCCGCAGCGGCATCCGCGAACCCCAGGCCGCGCTGACGCGCCGCATCGCGACGCTGATCGAATCGGAAGGGCTGGCGCCGCGGCCGGAAGGGCTGCTGCGGTCCACCACCTGGTTCCGCCGGATGGCGCAGGGCTGACCCCTGCCCCGCGCCGGAGGCTACGCCTTCGGCGCGCGGGGGCGGATGCGCGTCAGTGCGAAGCGACGGCGGCGTGCTGCGCGGGCGGCGGGGCCTCGGCCTCCGCCCCCGTGCGCCCCAGCGCGTCGACGATGCGCGCCTTCATGCGCATCAGCGGGCGGTTGTCGCCCAGGCCCAGCATGAAGGCGTTCTCGGCGAAGGCGTCGCGCAGCCCGTGGCCGGTGGCCGCCGGCGCGCCGGCGTAGGAGAAGCGCAGGAACTGGATCAGCCCGGCGGTGCGCACCAGGTGCACGGCCGAGATCTGGTCGAGCCGGATCGTCGTCTCGAGCTCCCGCTCGACATGGGAGACGAGGGTGACGGCGGTGAACCACGGCCCATGGCGCAGGATGCGGATGCAGTCCGCATAGAGCATGAGGTGCCCGCCCATGCCGTGCAGCGCGGCGAGGCAGGGGCTGCGCCGCGCGGGCGGGCCGCTCGCGCTGCTCAATGGCGCAGCGTCCGTACATGGCGCAGCGGGTCCGCCCGCAGGCCGAGCGCGTGGTCGAGCGTGTGGTAGGGCTCGGGCGAGAGCGCCATGACGCCGTGGAAGGGCCGCTCGATCAGGAACAGGAAGGCGATCAGCGCGCTGAGGCCCGCCGCCTGGATCCCCAGCATGGCGATGACATGCGCGCGCGCCGGATAGAGCGGGCCGGTCGCGACGACGAGCGAGAAGAGCAGCAGGATGAGCAGCCAGAATTCCCTGGGCAGGTGGATGGCGGCGGCGTGCAGCCGCCCCTCCCGCGCCGCCTCGACCGCGTCCATCTCCTGCAGCATGTCGTCGGCGAGCGACTGACCGAGCCCGGCGGCGGCGGCGTAGGCGGCTTCCTCCAGCGCCTCGGCCAGGCGCTGCGTCGCGGGGCTGCGGCCGCTCGCGGTCATGGTGTGGAACTCGTCCGCCGCGATGCTGCGCACGTAGTCGCGGATGGCGGGCTGCAGCGCCTCCCCGGCCGCGCCGGCCCGCGCGGCGACCCGCGCGAAGCCCGCGATGGCCGCGGTTTCCGTGCGCACGGCGCGGTCGGCGTCGGTCTTGTGGCTGCGCGCCTGCACGGCGCAGAAGGCCAGCGTCAGCGTCAGCGCGGCCGTCACCGCGCCGGTGGTGCGCATGGCGACGTCGAGCATCTCCTTGGTCTGCGGCGCGCGCACGATGGGCGCGAGCAGCGCGCAGGCGAGCGCGGCGCTCGCGCCGCCCGCCAGCATGAAGACCGCATAGGCCGCGATGGCGGGCAGGGTGTGGAGGTTGAGGAGCAGGTCCATCGGCCGGCCATGCGTGAAGTGATGCACCTTCGCATGGCGGTCCTGACCAAGTGCTTAGCGGCGGCCGCGCGCGGGGCGCGGCAGAGGGTTAATGGAATGTTTAATTTCCAGTTCCACGTAAACGAAAAATAAACTATTCTCGCGGGCGGCGTCGCTCCCGGCGCCTTCATGGTCCAAGCCCGAGGGATCCATCGGATGCGCGCCCGGAACCTTCTCCCCCTTCTCGCCGGCACCGCGATGCTGCTCGCCGCCCCGCCGGCGCGGGCCAATGGCGACCCGCTGGAGAGCGTGAACCGCCGCGTCCACAGCTTCAACCAGGTGGTGCGCGGCTGGGTGCTGGACCCGGCGGCCTCGGCCTGGATGGCCACGACCACGCCCGGCTTCCGCGCCGGCGTGGCGAACGCGCTGGGCAATCTGGGGGAACCGGTCTCGGCCGCAGCGAGCCTCGCCGCGGGGGAGTTCCGCCTGGCCGCGAACGCCGTGGTGCGCTTCGGCGTCAACACCACGGTCGGGCTGGGCGGCGTGCGCGACCGGGCGGCGGACTGGGGCTACCAGCGCCGGCCCTTCGCCCTGGCCGACACGCTGTGCAGCTGGGGTGTGCCCGCCGGGCCCTTCCTGGTGCTGCCGGTGCTCGGCCCGTCCACGCTGCGCGACGCGGGGGCGACCTTCGCGACGCATGCGGCGCTGTCGAACACCTTCGGCAGCGAGGCGGTGTTCTCCTGGCGCGCGGGCGACCTGTTCGTCGGCTACGCGCCCTTCGCCGAGGAGGTGCGCCGGATCGACGCCGAGGCGCTCGATTCCTACGCGGTGCATCGCAGCGCCTACCTCCAGCGCCGCGCCTTCGCCTGCCCGACGGACCGGATGGAGGAGGTGGCGGAGGACGAGTGATCCGCTACCGCGCGGCGCGGATTTCCGCCACCGCCGCGGCGATGCGCATGGCGAGCAGCGCCTCCCCCCGCGTCGCGCTGGCGCGCGCGGGGTCGCCGCTCGCCCCCAGCGCGGGCAGCCGCGCCCGGTCGGCCGGCAGGCGCGACAGGTCCACCCCCGCCGGATGCACCGCCATGAGTTCCGAGGTGTCGCCGATCCCGGCATGCTCGCCGATGCTCGCCGGTGTCTCCCCCTGCGTCGCAAGCCAGGCATCCTGCGCGGCGATCGCGCGGTAATACGCCCCGACGGCGATGACGCGCACGCCGTCCGCGCGCCATTCGGCCGAAAGCCGCGCGGCGAGCGCTTCCTGCGGCGCCTGGCTCGCGCCGTTGTCCGCCAGCAGGCAGATGGTGCGGAAGCCGGCCGCGCGCAGGCTGCGGGCGATGCCTTCCAGCATGCCGGCGAAGGCCGCGTCGTCCACGCCGATCGTGCCGGGGAAGCGGCGATTGCCCTCCGGCGGGTCGAGCCGGCCCTGCGGCGCATAGGGCAGCACCGGCAGCACCAGCGCGTCGCCGAGTTCCGCCGCGATGCGCCGCGCCGCGTGGCGCACGATGTGGTCGTGCTTGCCGAGGATCATGTGCGGCCCGTTCTGCTCGACGCCGCCGCTCGGCACGATCGCGGTGCGCCGCCCCGCCGCGACGGCGTCGCGCAGCTCGATCCAGGTCATGTCGGAGATGTCGAGGCTGTCCGGCAGCGCCACGGCCGGCGCCTGCGGGCGCAGCAGCAGCGTCGCGACGAGAAGCAGGCCGGCGAGGCCGAGGCCGCCCAGGCCCAGCGCCCGGATCATGCCGCGCGCCCCCGCGACGGAAGCGCAGACAGGCGTTGCCGCTTCGTGGTATGCGCTGCGCTCCGTCGCATTCCCTGACCTCCGTCGCGAAAATGACCTGGCCCGCCTATGATCCGCTGACCGCCGCCTGGCAATGGCTGGGCTCGCTCGCCGGCACGCTGACCGAGCCCGGCTCGCCCTTCTGGTGGCCGACGATCCTGCTCGCGGTCCTCGCCGCGCTCGGCATGGGGCTGGCCGCCGGGCGCTCCGTCGCCGAGATCCGCCGCCAGGCGCTGCCCTGCGACGGGCGGCGGGCGCTGCGCCACCTGGGCATCGACCTCGCCTGCTTCACGGCGAACGCGGCGCTGCCCTTCCTCGCCGCCCCGCTGCTGTTCCTGCTGAGCGCGACCGGCGCGGCCATCGCCTTCCTTATGCTGCTGCCGGTCTTCGGCCAGCCGACGCCGGGGGCGCGGATCGACACGCCGGTCGCGATGCTGCTCTGCGCCCTGCTGCCCTTCATCGCGAGCGACTTCGCGCTGTACTGGTCGCACCGCCTGTTCCACCGCTTCCCGCTGCTGTGGCGCGCGCATCGCCTGCACCACGCGCCGGAGGTGCTGACGCCGCTGACCGCCTTCCGCTTCTGGCCGCAGGAGCAGATCGTGCACATGGGCGGCGCGTCGCTGATGAACGGCTTCGCGGTCGGCGCCGTCGCCATCGCCTATGGCGCGCAGGTCACGCCGCTGACGCTGCTCGGCGTGAACGTCTTCACGCTCGTGTGGAACCTCGCCCTGTCGCATCTGCGGCACAGCCACGTCGCCCTGCCCTTCCCGCGCTGGCTGTCCTACGTGCTGGTCAGCCCGCACATGCACCAGGCGCATCATTCGGCCGACGCGGCGCAGCACGACCGGAACTTCGCGACCGTCTTCGCGCTGTGGGACTGGATGTTCGGCACGCTCTACCTTCCCGCCCGGGACGAACGCTTCCGCTTCGGCGTGGACGAGCCCGCGGCCGAGCCAGGGCCCGCCGCCGCGCCCGCGCCCGCGTCGCGCTGAGCGCTACTGCAGCGCGATGCCGCGGCGGGGCCGGGATTCGGCCACTTCCTCCGGCGCCGGGACGCGCGGGAAGGCGCCGCGCGCCAGCGCTTCCAGGCTCGGCGCCGGCAGGCCGAGCCGCGAGGCGTAGATCCAGGAATAGGCGAGCACGCGCTGAACGTGCCGCCGCGTCTCCTCGACCGGGATCGCCTCGATGAACAGGAAGGGGTCGTCGCGGTGCCGCGCCGCGGGCCGCCAGCGCGCGAGGTTCCCCGGCCCCGCATTGTAGGCCGCGAGCAGCCGGATCAGGTCGCCGCCCACCGCGTCGTGCCGCGCCAGGTACAGCAGGTAGCGCTGCCCGATCTCGAGCGAGAGCGCAGGGTCGTGCAGCCGCTGCGCGCCCTCCCCACGGAAGGACGGGTCGTTGGCCACATAGGCGGCGGTCGCCGGCATCACCTGCAGCAGCCCGCGCGCGCCGGCGCGGGAGATCGCCTCGGGATCGAAGTTCGATTCCTGCCGCACCAGCGCGTAGAGCAGCGCCGGATCGACGCGGAAGCCTTCCGGCGGATCGAGCCGCGGCAGCGGGAAGCGCACGAAGTCCCGCGGCCGCCCGTCCGCCCCCTGCGCGAGGCCGGCGAGCTGCGCGCCCAGATGCGTCATGCCCGCGCGCGAGGCGACGGCGACCATGCCCTGCAGCAGCGCCGCATTGCCGCGCGCGGCGGGCCACAGCGCCCGCAGCTCGGCTTCCGCCCGCGCGCCCTGGCCCAGTTGCAGCAGCGCGAGCGCGCGCCAGCCGCCGGCGGTCTCCATCAGCGCCGCCGCGTTGCCCTCCCCGCCCGCCTCGGCGGTCCAGGCGAAGCCGGGCTCGAGGCCAAGCGCGCGGCGCGCGAGCAACCCGTGGAAGGTGCGCGGTTCCTGCGCGGCCTGCAGCATCCAGGGCACGTACAGCGCCGGGCGGCGGGCGCGGACGGCGGTGCGCGCCGTCCAGAACGCGGCCGAGGCGCGGGCGGCGGCGGAGGCGCCCTCGGCCCGCGCCGCGGCCTCGAACCAGGGCAGCGCGACCTCGTAGCGGCCGAGGCCCCAGGCGGACAGGCCGGCGGCGAAGGCGGCGCGGCCCGTCGTCTCCCGCCCGCCGCGCGCGGCCTCGGATGCCATGCGGAAGGCGGCCGCGTCCTCCCCCCGCCGGAACAGGGCGAGGGCGATGTCCGCGCGCAGCGCGGCGGCATAGGCGGGGGTCATGCCGCGGGTGCGGCGGATCAGCGCGAGCGCGCCGGCCGTGTCGCCGGCGAAGGCGCGTTCGCGCACCGTGCGGTCGAGCGCGGGGTTGCGCACGAAGCCCCGGGCGGGGCCTTCCCGCTCCTCGGGCACCGCTTCCGCATCCTCGGGCAGCGCGGCGTCCCCGGGGGCGGCGGGCAGCGCGGCGGCGGGGGCGGCCAGCGCCAGCAGCGCGTGGATGCGCGGCGCGTCGGGTTCCTCCCCGTGGCGGGCGAGCCAGGCGCGCAATTCGGCCTCATGCGGCGGCGGCGCGCCCGCGCGCAGCCAGCGATCGGCGAGCACATGGCCATCGAGCCGGCGGTCGGCGAGCAGCGCGTGCTCGGCCGCGGCGGCGGACATCGCGCCCTCGGCCTGCAGGCGGAAGATGCGGACGAGGCGCGCGGCATCGCCGGCGGCGAGAGGTCGCGGCAAGCCGGCCGTCCCCGCCGCCGCGGGTGCGGGGCGAAGGGCGCCGGTGGCGCTCTGGGAGGCCCGTTCCGCCGCGGCCGGAAGGGGGGTTCCGAGCCACAGCGGCGCGCCGATCGCCGCCATCAGGGCAGCGGGCGAGCGCAGGGCCATGGGGCAGATCGCGCGCATGGCTGGACTCGACTAGGAGCCCGAGTCGCCCTTGCGCAACGTCGTTTAAACCGACGAATCCCGCAATTTGGAACGCCTCTCAGCACCCTCAGGGACTTGGCGCCCGTCCTGAAGACGGCGTCTGCTCATTTGGTTTGCGATTCGGCCTCGATCGTGCGCCGGAGCAACAACAAATCCGCCCAGGCATCCCGCTTGGCGGCCGGCGTGCGCAGCAGATACGCCGGATGCAGGGTGGCGAGCGCGGGCACCTCCCCCAGCCCTTCGATCGCGACCTGGTGCCAGCGCCCGCGCAGCCGGGTGATGCCGTCCTTGGCCCGCAGCAGCGCCTTGGCCGAGACGCCGCCGAGCAGCACCAAGCGCCTGGGCCGCACCAGCGCGATGTGGCGCAGCACGAAGGGCAGGAACAGCGCGATCTCCGCATCCGTCGGCGTGCGGTTCCCCGGCGGGCGCCAGGGCAGGATGTTCGTGATGGTGAAGCCGCCCGCCTCCCGGCTCAGGCCGATGGAAGCGAGCATCCGGTCGAGCAACTGCCCGGACTGGCCGACGAAGGGGCGGCCGAGGCGGTCCTCCTCCGCCCCCGGCGCCTCGCCGATCAGCATCAGGCCGCTGGCCGGGTCGCCATCGGCAAAGACCAGGTTCGTCGCCGTCTCCCGCAGCGGGGAGGCATCGAAGGCGGCGATGGCGGCGCGCAATTCGTCGAGCGTGCCGGCCGCGGCGGCGGCGGCGGCGGCCCGGCCGGCCGCGGGCGGCGGCGCGAGGGGGG
>NZ_JAGIYZ010000048.1 GCF_017813355.1 Roseomonas nitratireducens | reverse complement strand
AAAAGCCAATCCAAGCCACCCACTCAAGGATCGCTAAGATCATACTCAAAACACTTCCAAAACCGATACAATTGTCAAAGAACAATACCAAACCAGCCCGAGCAACCTCAGGTGAGGCTACAGTGCCGATCCGGTGAATCCGCCTTCATTGGCGGGGCGCAGAACCTAGGACCAGAGGTCCTTCGGGTCAAGCCCCGTCGCCGTCGGCGTGGCCGGGGAGATACCCCCCTCGCCCTCCCCTGTCAAACGGGTGCAACACAACTTCATGCATTGCGCAAAACGCATAGCTCTTGCCCTTGACCGCGCGCCGCCCTCCCAGCCCGACTCCACGACAGCATTGACCCCGGCCCTCCGGGCGGCCATCCGCTCCGCCCAATGAGAACAGCCATGCCGGGAGTCCTTGGACAAATGCCGTTCCGTCGGGCGCTTGCCCTGCTCTGCCTGGTGCCGCTGCTGCTGCCCCTGCCGGCCATCGCGCAGGTGAATGCCCCGCCCGCCACCACGCAGGCCCCGGGCGATCCCCAGCAGCGCCTCATCATCGTCCGCCCGGGCGACACCCTCGCCCGCCTCCTCGACGGTGCCGGCGTCGACGATGCGGAGGCCCACGCCGCCCTCGCCCGCCTCGCGACCATCTTCCCCCCGGGGGCGCTGCGCCCCGGCGACGAGGTCGCGCTCCGCCTCGCCCCGGAACCCCTCTCCACCCTCCTCGAGATCGAGGTCGAACCCACCCCCGGGCGCACCATCCGCGCCATCCGCCAGCCTGACGGCAGCTGGCGGGCCGAGGAGACACTCGCCCCCCGCACCCGCTTCCTCGTCCGGGCGGAGGGCAACGTCAGCGGCGGCCTCTTCCCCGCCCTGACGGCCGCCGGCGTGCCCCCCGGCCTCGCCCTCTCGCTGATCCGCATCCTCGGCCACCAGGTGGACTTCCAGCGCGACCTGCAGCCGGGCGATCGCTTCTCGATCCTGTTCGAACGGTATCGCGACAGCGATGGCGACATCCTCGGCCATGGCCAGGTGCTGAAGGCGGAACTGCTGCTGTCCGGCCGCCGGCTCGCCATCTGGCGTCACCGGGATCGCAGCGGCGCGGTCGATTGGTTCGACCAGGACGGCCAGAGCCTGCGCCGCGCCTTCCTCCGCACGCCGCTCGACGGCGCGCGGATCAGTTCCCGCTTCGGCATGCGCAGCCACCCGATCCTTGGCTACACGGGCATGCATCGCGGCATCGACTTCGCGGCGCCGACCGGCACGCCCGTCTATGCGGCCGCCGACGGCGTCGTCGCCTTCGCCGGCGTCTCCGGCGGGTATGGGCGCCTCGTGCGCCTGCGCCATGCCGGCAATGTCGAGACGCGCTACGCGCATCTCTCCCGCTTCGGCCGCGGCATCGCGCCCGGCCGCCGTGTCCGCCAGGGGGACGTGATCGGCGCGGTCGGCTCGACCGGCCTGTCGACCGGCCCGCACCTGCACTACGAAACGCTGGTCGCGGGGCGCCACGTCAATCCGGCGCGGCACATCGAACGCACGATCCGCCTCGCAGGCGCCGACCTCACGGCGTTCCGCGCGCGGCAGCGCGACCTCGAGCGCACCGCGAGCCGCATCGGCGCGCGCGACGAGATCGCGCTCGCCGCCGAGTGATCCCGGCGGCGAGCCCCGTCCCGATCAGGCCGCCTCGGCCATCCCCGGCCGCAACTCCAGCCCGTCCGGGGATGCGGTGACGCGCACCGTATCCCCGTCGCGGATGCCGCCTTCCAGCAGCAATCCCGCCAGCCTGTCCTGCAGGTTGCGCTGGATGACGCGCTTGAGCGGCCGCGCCCCGTAGACCGGGTCGTAGCCCGCTTCCGCGAGCCATTCCCGCGCCGCGGCGTCGAGCTCGAGCCGCACCTTGCGGTCCTCCAGCAGCTTCAGCAGGCGCACCAGCTGGATGTCGACGATCGAGGCCATGTCCCCGCGCGCGAGGCGCCGGAACAGCACGATCTCATCCAGCCGGTTCAGGAATTCCGGCCGGAACCGGTCGCGCACCGCGCGCATCACCGCCGGCCGCGCCGCGTCGATCTCGGCATTCTCCGGCAGTTCCGCGATCGCCTGGCTGCCGAGGTTGGAGGTCAGCACGATGATCGTGTTCCGGAAATCGACCGTGCGCCCCTGCCCGTCCGTCAGCCGCCCGTCGTCGAGCACCTGCAGCAGCACGTTGAAGACGTCGTCATGCGCCTTCTCGACCTCGTCGAACAGGATCACCTGGTAGGGCCGGCGCCGCACCGCTTCGGTCAGCGCGCCGCCTTCCTCGTAGCCGACATAGCCCGGCGGCGCGCCGATCAGCCGGGAGACGGCATGCTTCTCCATGTACTCGGACATGTCGATGCGCGTCATCGCGCGCTCGTCGTCGAACAGGAACTGCGCGAGCGCCTTCACGAGCTCCGTCTTGCCCACGCCCGTCGGCCCGAGGAACAGGAAGGAACCGATCGGACGATTCGGATCCTGCAGCCCCGCCCGCGCCCGGCGGACGGCCTTGGAGACGGCCTCGAGCGCCTCCTCCTGCCCCACCACACGGCGGCGCAGCTCATCCTCCATGCGCAGCAGCTTGGCGCGCTCGCCCTCGAGCATCTTCTCGACCGGCACGCCGGTCCAGCGGCTGACCACGGCCGCGATGCCTTCCTCGGTCACGGCCTCGTTCACCAGCCGGGCATCGCCGTCGCCGGCCTCGGCGATCTTCTTCTCGAGCTGCGGGATCAGCGCGTAGAGCAGCTCCGACGCCTTCGTCAGGTCGCCCGCGCGCTGCGCCAGCTCCACCTCGGTCCGCGCCTTGTCCAACTGTTCCTTGAGCTTCTGGCTCTCGACGACCTTGCCCTTCTCCGCCTCCCAGCGCTGCGTCATCTCGCGCGAGCGCTCCTCGAGGTCGGCGAGCTCCTTCTCGAGCTTCAGCAGCCGGTCGCGCGACGCGGAGTCGGTCTCCTTCCTCAGCGCCTCCCGCTCGATCTTCAGCCGCATCAGGTCGCGGTCGATCGCGTCCAGCTCCTCGGGCTTGCTGTCCACCTGCATGCGCAGGCGCGACGACGCCTCGTCCATCAGGTCGATCGCCTTGTCGGGCAGGAAGCGGTCGGTGATGTAGCGGTTGGACAGCGTCGCGGCCGCGACCAGCGCGCCGTCGGTGATCCGCACCCCGTGGTGCAGCTCGTACTTCTCCTTGATGCCGCGCAGGATCGAGATCGTGTCCTCCACGCTCGGCTCGCCGACGAACACCGGCTGGAAGCGCCGCGCGAGCGCCGCGTCTTTCTCGACATGCTTGCGGTATTCATCCAGCGTCGTCGCGCCGACGCAGTGCAGCTCGCCCCGCGCGAGCGCAGGCTTGATCAGGTTGGACGCGTCCATCGCGCCATCCGCCTTGCCCGCGCCGACCAGCGTGTGCATCTCGTCGATGAACAGGATGACCTCGCCGGCCGCCTTCTCCACCTCGGCCAGCACGCCCTTCAGGCGCTCCTCGAACTCGCCGCGGTACTTCGCGCCGGCGACCATGGCGCCGAGGTCGAGCGCCATGACCTTCTTGTTCTTCAGCGCCTCCGGCACGTCGCCCTTCACGATGCGCAGCGCCAGCCCCTCGACGATCGCGGTCTTGCCCACGCCCGGCTCGCCGATCAGCACGGGGTTGTTCTTGGTCCGCCGCGCGAGCACCTGGATCGAGCGCCGGATCTCCTCGTCCCGCCCGATGACGGGGTCGAGCTTGCCCTGCCGCGCGGCTTCCGTGATGTCGCGCGCGTATTTCTTCAGCGCGTCGAAGGATTCCTCGGCGTTCTGGCTGTTGACGGTGCGGCCCTTGCGCAGGTCCGCGACCGCCTTCTCGAGCCGTTGCGCATCCGCCCCGCCGTCGCGGAAGGCGCGGCCCACCTCGCCCTCGCTCGCGGCGAGCGCCACCAGAAGCCGGTCCTGCGCGACGAAGGCGTCGCCCGCGCGCACCGCCTGCTGCTGCGCGGCGTCCAGCACGCGCACGATGTCCGGGGTGAATTGCGGCTGGCCCGCGCCGCCGCCCGAGACCTTCGGCTGGCGCGCGAGCGCCACCTCCAGCGCCTGCTTCACCCGCGCCGGATCGGCCCCGGCGGCGCGCAGCAGGCCGCTCGCGGCCCCTTCGGAATCATCCAGCAACGCCTTGGCGAGATGCGCCGGCGTCACCTGCTGGTGGTATTCGCGGATCGCGATGGTCTGTGCGGCCTGCAGGAACCCGCGGGCCCTGTCGGTGAACTTCTCGATGTCCATGTGTCCCTCTCCGGAGCGGACTGGCGTCCCCGCCCCCGGATGGGCGACGGGCATGCCGGTGATGCCAGGGCATGTGGTAAGCCTCCTTGATCTGCTTCAAGGGGCCGCCATGCGCATTGAAAGCATCTACCGCTACCCGGTGAAGGGACTGACCGCGGAAGCGCTTGAGGAGGTCGCGCTGACCCCCGGCGAGACCCTGCCCGACGACCGCCGCTTCGCGCTGGCCCAGGGCGATTCGGCCTTCGACCCGGCGGCGCCGCATTGGCTGCCCAAGCGCAATTTCGGCTGCCTGATGGCCAATGCCCGGCTCGCGCTCGTCCATTCCGCCTATGATTCACGGACCGGCGACCTGGCGCTGCGCTTCCCCGACGAACCGCTCTTCGTCGCCAGCACCCGCAGCGAGGAAGGGCGCGCGGCCATCGCCGCGCGGCTCGCGGCCTTCATGGGCGACGAAGCGCGCGGGGCGCCCCGCTTCGTCGAGGCACCGGGCCATTCCTTCTCCGACGTCGCGAAGAAGGTCGTCTCCATAATCGGCCTGACCAGCCTGCACGCGCTGGAACAGGCGGCGGGCGCGGCACTCGACCCGCTGCGCTTCCGCGCCAATGTCTATGTTTCGGGCGGGATGCCCTGGGCGGAGTTCGACTGGATCGGGCAGGAGATCCAGCTCGGCCAGGCGCGGCTGCGCGTCGTCAAGCGCATCGTCCGCTGCCCCGCGACCGAGGTGAACCCGGCGACCGCCGAGCGCGACGCGGAACCGCCGCGCTGGCTGCGGACGCATTTCGGCCATGCCGACCTCGGCGTCTATGCCGAGGTGCTGGAAGCCGGGCGCATCGCCGCGGGCGACGCGCTGGAAGTGCTGGGATAGGCCGTCGCGCGGACCGCCGGGTGGCCCGCGCGAAGCCGCGGGTCAGACCGGCTCGCGCGCCTCGCCGGCCGGCTCGGGGGAGATCGTCTCCGCCTCGCCCACATCGCCGCCATGCCCGTTCATGTCGGACTGGTCGCCACCCTCGCCATCCCCCTGGTCGGAGGACTGGAACCGGCGCTGCTGCTGCTGCTGGTGCTGCGCCGCGGCCTGGTTCATGGCGTTGAGGATGCGGAAGTAGTGCTCGGCGTGCTGGAAGTAGGATTCAGCCATCACCCGGTCGCCGCCGCTCGTCGCGTCGCGCCCGAGCTGCAGGTATTTCTCGAACAATTGCTGCGACGTCCCGCGCAGCCGCATGTCGGGCCCGCTGGAATCGAAGACGTGGTTCCGGTTGAGCGGCTGGCGGTCGCCGCCGCCGCCACCCCCGGTGCCGCCGCCGCTGTGCCGGAACTGGCCCCCGCCCCCGTGGCGATGTCCGCCGCGGCCGCGCATGCGCTTCATGTTCATTGTGTTGTGTTTCGCTGCTCGCACCCGTCCCGCCCCGGAGCGAGGCCGGGCCCTTGGGCCCGCCACGCGCGGTCGGCGCTCGGCATGGTTTCGACCTAGCGGTCCTGGCCGGGATTGCGGGCCACGCCCGCGATTTGTCCGACCGATCCGGAGGGCACCCTTGCCGCTCCCGACCGCCATCGCACCCTAGCCGTGCCCCGCCGGGGCGCCAAACGGTTTTTTCGGGCGCGGTTCAGGCCCCGAACACCAGCGCGCGGTCGATGCCGCCCAGATCCGCCCGCGCACCGAGCGGCAGCAGGCCCCCCGCGCGCGCCAGGGACTCGACCGCGTCGCGCTGGCCCTGGCCGATCTCCAGCACCGCCCGCCCGCCCTGGGCGAGCAGCGCCGGCAACGCCGCCAGGATCGCGCGATAGGCGTCCAGCCCGTCCGGCCCGCCATCCAGGGCGAGTCGAGGCTCGTGCCGCGCCACCTCGGGCATCAGCGCCGCGATCTCCCCGCCCGGGATGTAGGGCGGGTTCGACAGCACCAGGTCGAAGCGCCCGATGAGCGACTCCGCCCAGCGCCCGGCCAGGAAGGCCGCCCGGCCGGCCAGCCCGTTCGCCGCCGCGTTGCGCGCCGCGAGCGCGGCCGCGTCCGGGGCGAGGTCCACCCCCACCCCGAAGGCCTGCGGGAACTCGGCCAGGACGGCGAGCAGCAGCGCGCCCGTCCCTGTCCCGAGGTCGAGCACGCGGCGCACCGCCTCCGGCCCCGCGAAGGCGGCCAGCGCCGCTTCGACCACGGCTTCCGAATCGGCGCGCGGCACCAGCGTCGCCGCGCAGACCTCGAGGTCGAGCGTCCAGAACCCCGCCCGGCCGAGGATCAGGGCGAGCGGTTCCCGCGCCGCGCGGCGCGCCAGCATCGCGCCGAAGGCGGCGACGGCGTCGGCGGGCACCGGCGCGCGCGGATCGCGCAGCAGCGCTTCCTCGGTGCAGCCCATGGCGTGGGAGAGAAGCCGCCGTGCCTCGAGCCGCGGCGCGTCGAGGCCCGCCGCGCGCAGCACCTGCCCCGCCTGGCAGAGGAAGGCGCCGACCGACCCGCCCGGATCGGCGCAGCCGCTCATGCCGCGTCGGCGGCCAGCCGCGCCGCCTGGTCCTCGGCGGTCAGCGCGTCGACGATCTCGTCGAACTCGCCGAGCATGACGCGGTCGATCTTGTGCAGCGTCAGGCCGATGCGGTGGTCGGTCACGCGGCCCTGCGGGAAATTGTAGGTGCGGATGCGCTCGGACCGGTCGCCGGTGCCGACCTGCGACTTGCGGTCGGCGGCGCGCGCGCTGTCGGCGGCGCTGCGCTGCGCGTCATACAGCCGCGCGCGCAGCACCTTCATCGCCTTGGCGCGGTTCTTGTGCTGCGACTTCTCCTCCTGCATCGCTACGACGATGCCGGTGGGCAGGTGGGTTATGCGCACCGCGCTGTCGGTCTTGTTCACATGCTGCCCGCCGGCGCCGGAAGCCCGGTAGGTGTCGATCCGCAGGTCGCCGTCACTGACCTGCACCTCGACCTCCTCCGCCTGCGGCAGCACGGCCACGGTGACGGTGGAGGTGTGGATGCGCCCCTGCGTCTCGGTCGCCGGCACGCGCTGGACGCGATGCACGCCGCTTTCGTATTTCAGCCGCGCGAAGACGCCGCGGCCGCCGATCTCCGCCGTCGCGCCCTTGATGCCGCCGAGGTCGCTCTCGTCGTAGTCCAGCACCTCGAACCGCCAGCCACGCGATTCCGCGTAACGCTGGTAGGCGCGGAACAATTCGGCGGCGAACAGCCCGGCCTCGTCGCCGCCGGCGGCGGGGCGGACTTCCAGGATGGCGCTGCGCTCATCGGCCGAATCGCGCGGCAGCAGCAGGATGCGGATCTCGCGCTCCAGCGCCGGGACGCGCTCCTTCTGCTCGAGCCACTCGGCCTCGGCCAGGTCGCGCATCTCGGGGTCGGCCATCAGCGCCGCGGCCTCGTCGCGCGCGCGTTCGGCGGCGCGCAGCTCATTCACCTTCGCGACCAGCGGGTCGAGCTCCGACAGCTCCTTCGACAGCGCGCCGATATCGGCGCCGGGCGCGGTCGAGAGGATGTGGCGCAGCTCCTCCGCGCGGGCGAGCAGGCGATCGAGGCGCGGGGGAAGGCTCATGCCAGCCGCCCCGGCACCTCCGCCAGCGGCACCTTCTCCTGCGTCCCGGCATCGAGGTCGCGCAGCTGCGCGACGCCCGCCGCGATCTCCTCGTCGCCGATGATCACGGCGGCCCGCGCGCCGATGCGGTTGGCCCGTTCCATCCGCCGCTTGAGGTTGCCGCGATATGCGATCTCGGCCGTCACGCCGGCGCGGCGCAGCGCCTGCAGCAGGTCGAGCGCGGGTGCTTCCGCCGCGTCGCCGACCGGGATGACCGCGACCGGGCGCGGGGCGGACGGCGCCTCGGGCAGCAGCATGGCCAGCCGCTCGACGCCCGCCGCCCAGCCGACGCAGGGGGTGGGCGGGCCGCCCATCTCCTCGACCAGGCCGTTGTAGCGCCCGCCGCCCATCACCGTGCCCTGCGCGCCGAGCTGGTCCGTCACGAACTCGAAGGCCGTGTGGCTGTAGTAGTCGAGGCCCCGCACGATCCGCGGGTTCTCCCGGAACGGCACGCCGAAGCGATCCAGGTGGCGCCGGACCGAGGCATAGAACTCGGCCGCCTCGGGCGTCAGATGCGCGGCGATGGTCGGCGCGCCGGCGACGATGGCGCGATCCGTCTCGTCCTTGCTGTCGAGGATGCGTAGCGGGTTCTTCTCCAGCCGGACGCGGCTGTCATGGGACAGCGCGTCCCGATGCGCCGAGAAATAGGCGATCAGCGCCGCGCGGTAGGCGTCGCGGGACGGCGTGTCGCCGAGCGTGTTGATCTCGAGCACCGTCGCCCCCGCGACGCCCAGCTCCTGCAGGATGTGCCAGCCGCAGGCGATCACCTCGGCATCCGACAGCGGCTCGGCCGCGCCCATCACCTCGATGTCGATCTGGTGGAACTGCCGGTAGCGGCCCTTCTGCGGCCGCTCGTAGCGAAACATCGGCCCCGTGTAGAACACCTTGCGCGGCAGATTGGACTGGGTAAGCCCGTTGCTCACCAGCGCGCGGCAGAGCCCCGCCGTCGCCTCCGGCCGCAGCGTGACGGATTCTCCGCCCCGGTCGGTGAAGGTGTACATCTCCTTCGAGACGACGTCGGAGGTGTCGCCGAGGCCACGGGAGAAGACGCGGGTATCCTCGAAGATCGGCGTCGCCCATTCCTCGAAGCCATAGAGCGCGCTGATGCGCCGCGCCGTCTCGGCCACCTTGTGGTGGCGGCGGAAATCCTCGCCGATCAGGTCGCGCGTGCCGCGGGCGGGCTGCAGGGCTGTCATGCTGTCATTCCGGTCGTCCGGCTCAGGGCCGGCGTCGCTGCTGCTGTTGCTGTGCCGCCTGCGGCGCGCGGGGGGTGCGGAGCAGTTCCTCCCGCGCCTGGTTCCCGACCCGCGCCGCGGCGACGAGCGCCCGCCTGTACGTCTCTGCGTCGCCGTCGTCCAGACAGTCCGCCGATTGCCCGACATCGACCAGGCCGCGCAGGCGCCCCGCCCATTGGTCGAGCCAGGCGAGCAGGACCATCGCCTGCGGCCGCGCATCGGGCTCGAAGCCGGCGGACAGCGCGCTCGCATGCTGGCGGACCACGAGCGACGCCTCCATCGCCCGCGCATTGATCTCCCCGCAGCCGACCGAGCCGCTTCCCGCCGTGCCCGGCGCGTCGCCCAGGATCTCCATCTGCGCCGCGGCGGGCGATGCGCCGGCGAGGACGAGAAGCAGAGGAACCGCTGCCCGGAAGCGCCCGGGCCGCTGCCTCATTCGGCCGCCGCCCGCGCCGCCGCTTCCTGCGCGGCGCGCGCCTCGGCGGCCAGGGTCTCGGCCTTCGCGGTCACCAGGCCGACGATGTGCTCGACCATCTCCTCGGTGCGGACCGTGTGGTCGGTCTTGCCAGCGGCATAGACCATGTGCGTGCCGGCGCCGCCGCCGGTCAGGCCGATATCGGTCATCAGCGCCTCGCCCGGCCCGTTCACGACGCAGCCGATGATCGACAGCGTGATCGGCTGCTGGATATGGGCCAGCCGCTCCTCCAGCTTCTCGACCGTGCGGATCACGTCGAAGCCCTGCCGGGCGCAGGACGGGCAGGAGACGATCTTCACCCCGCGATGGCGCAGATGCAGCGACTTCAGCATCTCCCAGCCGACCGAGACCTCCTCCTCCGGCTCGGCGGAGAGCGAGACGCGCAGCGTGTCCCCGATCCCCGCCCACAGCAGCGAACCGAGCCCGATCGCGCTTTTCACCGTCCCTGCCCGCTTGCCGCCGGCCTCGGTGATGCCGATGTGCAGCGGGTGGTCGCAGGCCTCGGCCAGCTGCTGGTAGGCCGCGACGGCAAGGAAGACGTCGGACGCCTTCACGCTGATCTTGAACTCGTCGAAGCCTTCCTGGAGCAGGTGGTCGGCGTGCCATAGCGCGCTTTCGACCAGCGCCTCCGGGTTGGGCTCGCCATACTTCTCGAGCAGGTGCTTCTCGAGGCTGCCCGCATTCACGCCGATGCGGATCGAGCAGCCATGGTCCCGCGCCGCCTTCACGACCTCCTTCACGCGTTCCTTCGAGCCGATGTTGCCGGGGTTGATCCGCAGGCACGCGGCCCCCGCCTCGGCGGCCTCGATGGCGCGGCGGTAGTGGAAGTGGATGTCGGCGACGATCGGGACATTCACCTCGCGCACGATCTCATGCAGCGCGGCGGTCGCCTCCTCCGTCGGGCAGGAGACGCGGACGATGTCCGCCCCGGCGAGCTCGCAGCGGCGGATCTGCTCGATCGTCGCCTGCGCGTCCTCGGTGGGCGTGTTGGTCATGGTCTGCACCGAGATCGGCGCATCGCCGCCGACACGGACCTTGCCCACCCCGATCTCGCGGGACTTGCGTCGAAGAATTTGCTGGTAGGGGCGGTAGGACATGCGCGGTTCCTGGAGCCGGGGCCGTCTGGCGCGCCCAATATGGCGGCCGCGCGGCCGGTCCGGAAGGCGTCCTCGTCCCGTGACCGTGAGTCAGGGACGGGCGGCGGGCGCCGGTGCGGGTGCAGGCGCGGCCGGGCGAGGCGCCGCGGCGGGCTGCACGGCGGGCGCGGCGGGCGTTG
>NZ_JAGIYZ010000047.1 GCF_017813355.1 Roseomonas nitratireducens | reverse complement strand
GGCGTCGCGGCGGGGCGCGCGGGCGCCGCGGCCGCCGGCTGCTGGGCCGGGGCGGTCGCCGCCCCGCCGGTGCCGCGCGCCGTCGGCGCGGCGGGACTGCGCTCCGCCGTCTGCACCCGCCCCCCGCCGGTCGCCGCGAGGCTGCCGGGCGCCGGCGCGACGGAGACGAAGCTGCCCTCGCAGGTCCGCATCAGCGTGTTGCCGGAGGTGGTGTAGTTCCCGCCGGTCAGCGAAAAGCGCGTCGGCCCCGCGGCGGTGCCGCTGATCCGGTAGACCCAGGTGCGACCGTCATTCGCCGATCCGTCGTTGCGGATCGCGATGGTGTTGCCGTTGACCCGGAAGGACCACCGGTTGGTGTCCCGCCCGCCGAGCGGATTGGCGCCGGTGCGCACGGCTTCCCCCACGCCGGCCCGGAGCGTGATGGCGATGTTCATCGACAGCGGCGCCCAGCCCGACACGGTGTTGGCCGTGCAGTTGAGGTTCATGGCCCAGTCGCCGTCATAGTCGTTCGGCCCGGCGAGCGCGCCGCGCGGCGCCAGGCCCACGACCAGCGATGCGGCAGCCATGACGATGCGCCACCTCGCGCCGCTGCGGGGGCCGGCGATCCTTGGGCCGTCCTGCGGTACCGCGCGATGTGCGATCATGGCGGAAGGCTACCGCGTGCCTCCGGCGCGCTTCAAGAATCATCACGCCGCCGTCATCAGATGCGGCAGAAATCATCACCGATCCTCATTGACGGCGCATGAGACATGATGGTTTCTCATGCCATGCGCGTTCCGGACCTCGATCTCGACCTGCTGCGCGGCTTCGTCACCGTGGCCGAACGGGGCGGCTTCACCGCCGCCGGCAGCGCGCTCGGCCTGACGCAATCGGCGATCAGCCTGAAGGTGAAGCGGCTGGAGGAAATTCTCGGCAAGCGCGTGCTCGACCGCGGCGGCCGCGGCGTGGCGCTGACGCGGGACGGGGAGACGCTGCTCGCCTATGCCCGCCGCATCCTCGCCCTGAACGACGAGGCGGTGCGCCGCATGGTCGCGCCCCCGGTCGCGGGGCGGCTGCGCCTGGGCGTCGCGGACCACTTCATCCCCCGCAACCTCGCCCCCGTCCTGGCCCGCTTCACCCAGACCTATCCCGAGGTGCGGCTGGAGGTGGAGGTCGGCCGCAGCCACGAATTGCGCGCGGCGATGGCCGAGGGCGCGCTCGACCTCGTGCTCGGCAAGCGGCGCGACGGGGAGACGGAAGGCCGGCCGATCTTCACCGAGACCATCGTCTGGGTCGCCGCCCCCGGCTGGGAGGCGCCGGCGGACCGGCCGCTGCCGGTGGCGATGCTGCCGCAGGGCTGCATGCTGCGCGACCGGGCGCTCGCCGCCCTGGCGCGGGCGGGGATCGCCTTCGATCTTCTCTACACCTCGGCCTCGCTGCTCGGCGTCGCGGCGGCGGCGCAGGCGGGCTTCGCCGCGACGGTGCTGGGCCGCACCGGCCTGCCGCCGGGGCTCGAGGAAGTCCCCGGCCTGCCCGCCTGCGGCACCGCCGAGATGTGCCTGTTCGGCGATGCGGAGGGACGCAGCGCGCTGGTCGATCCGCTGATCGGCTTCATCCGCGAGAGCCTCGCCGCGCCGCGCGCGGGAGTGTGAGCGGCGATACCGCGCGGCGCGCCGGGCGCGGTAAGGTGCCGCGCGGGGCAGGCAAGGGACCACCACCATGGCCGAGACGCTGACCATCCACCTGGTGAACAAGGCGGGCGACCTGAGGGGACGCTTCGAGGCATCCCACCTGGCCACCACCGCGGCGCTGCTCAAGGGCTGGTTCGAGACGGTGATCCTGTCGGTCCCTGCCTTCAGCGCGGTCGCGGTACGCACGGACACGAAGCAGGGCGACGTGAAGGCGCGCGACCTTGTCTGCTACCTGCTGACCTCGGCGGAAGACAGCATCGTCGCGAAGCGCGCGACGGAGGACATCACCCTCGGCGTATCGGGCAGCACGATGATGGGGGCGGCCGACAAGGCCGTGGTCAGCGAAGTCTACATGCGGCAGATCGTGCAGAAGGGCGACCCGCGCGCGAATGCGACGACGAACCGCGAACAGCTGGTCGCGGGCTGCATCCTGCACGAGCTGATCCACAACATCTCCGACGCTACGACGCCGGTCGTGACCGACGTGCACAAGGTGAAGGACGGCGTGATCTGTCGCGAACTGGACGGCAATCCGCTCACCGGCACCGAAGCGCCGAACGAGGTGGACAACAAGGTCGCCGCCACCGCGCTCACGCGCCGCGCCACCGGGGTGAAGCAGCACGCGAGCGCGATGCCCGCGTGAGGTTCAGCGCTGCGACCAGGGCGTCCGCTGCCAGAGCGTCCGGTAGTTGCCCTGCAGGCCGGCGAGGCGCGTGAACCAGGCGGTACCTTCCTCGTAGCGCGGCTCGGTGTAGCGTTCGCGCATCACGCGCACGAAGTCGGGGTCGCGGATCACATCCGCCATCGCCTCGCGCAGCCGCTGGAGGATCGCCGGCGGCGTCCCGGCGGGGGCGACGATGCCGCGCTCGGAAGCCATCTCCACCGGGAAGCCCAGTTCCGTCAGCGTCGGCACGTCCGGGCGGAAGGCGCTGCGCGCCGCGCCGGCCATCGCCAGCGTGCGCAGCTTCTCGCGGTTCGCCGTGACGGGGCCGAGGTTGAGGCCCATCACATCAACCTGCCGCCCGAGGATCGCCGTGCGCAGCTGCGGGTCGCCCTGGAAGACCACATGCGTCATGGAGATCCCGGTCAGCGCCTGCAGCAGCACCAATTGCAGGTGGTCGTCCGTGCCGACGCCGGGGGAGGCGTAGGTGATCCGGTCCGGCTGCGCGCGCGCCGCCGCGATCAGGTCGGCCATGGTCCGGTACGGGCTGTCCTCATGCACCGTCATCGCGGTCGGGTCGGTGACCATGTTGGCGATGCCGACGAAATCCTCGAGCTTGAACTGCGCCTGGCGCTCGATCGGGATGGTCAGCAGCCCCGGCATGTTGGTGGTGGCGAGCACATGGCCGTCCGGGCGCGCACGCGCGACGGACGCCAGCGCGACCTCCCCACCCGCGCCCGGGCGATTCACCACCACCACGGGCCCGCCGAGCCGCTTTTCCAGCAGCGGCGCGACGGCCCGCGCATCGAGGTCCGTCGCCCCGCCGGCGACGAAGCCGACCACGATCTCGACCGGCCGGTCCGGCCAGCGCGGCTGGCCGAGCGCGGGGGCGGCGAGCGTGGCACCCGCCGCGCCGAGCAGCGTCCTGCGTGTGACCTTCATGATGTCCTCCCTTCGTTGCTCTCGATCCAGGCCATCAGGCGGCGGAGGCCTTCCTCCATCTCGACCTGCGGCTTCCAGCCGATGGCGGCGAAGGCCGCCTCATGCGCGATGCGGAAGGCACCGCCCGAGGTCAGCCGCACCTTGCCCGGCGTATCGCCGACGAATTCGGGCTCGATCTCCGACTCCGCCAGCTTCGTGACCATCCGCACCAGTTCGAGCGTCGTGACCGGCTTCGGGCCGGAGGTGTTCACGGACACATCCGTCGCCGCGGATTCGAAGGCCATGCGGTTGGCCCGCGCGAGGTCGCCCACATAGACGAAGTGCTTCGTCTCCGACCCGTCGCCATAGACCTGCGGGCGCTCGCCGCGCTTCACCTTGTCCCAGGTCTCGATGATGTAGAGCGCGTTGGCCGCACGGTAGTGCTGACGCTCGCCGTACACGGTCGAGTAGCGCAGCACGACGTAGTCGAGGCCGAAGCGCCGCTTCATGTCGCGACACAGCTGCTCGCCGATGATCTTGGTCGCGCCGTACAGGATGGCGGCCGGCGGGGCGCCCACGGAATGGAAGGGCGTCTCCTCCACCAGGTCGCCCTTCACGCCGGGCCCGTAGCCGTAGACGGCGTTGGAGGAGGCGAAGACCACCTTCTTCACGCCATTGGCGCGCGCCGCCTCGAGCGCGTTCTGCACGCCGCGGATGTTGACGTCGAGCCCGCCCCAGGGGTCGCGGTCCATGTTCAGCGTCATGTAGGCGGCGAGCAGCAGCGCGCCCTGGCAGCCTTCCATCGCGCGCAGCAGGTCGGGCAGGCGCATCACGTCGCCGCGCACCAGCTTCAGGCGCGGATTGTCCTTCAGGTGTGCTACGGCCTGTTCCGATCCCATCGAGAAATTGTCGAAAAGCACCACCTCGGCCGCGCCGGCGTCGAGCAGCTCTGCCGCCGTTGCCGAGCCCACGAGGCTCGCGCCCCCCACGATGATGAACTTGTTGCCGGCAACCGGCACCGCGGCTGACATGCGCGCGCTTCCCCCTTGGATCGTTTCCGCGGGGATGATCGCGCGGGAAGGCCGGCGCGGCTAGAGGCCCGCCCGCGCGGCGAGCGCCGTCAATTCCTCCAGGAACCGCGCCGCGGCCGCATCGGGCAACCAGGGCTTCCAGGGCGGCTCACCGTAGCGGACCTGCAACGGGTCCTTCTCCATCGGCGTCGCGCGGATGCCGAGCGTCTCCCGCACCTCCTGCGCCGTCCAGCCGACCACGTGCACGGCTTCCGCCGCCGCGACGGCCACGTCCACCGCCTTGTGGGCGCGCTTTTCCTCCACCGTCCAGGCCGGCAGGCGGTAGCGCGCGGCGATCACGGCCGACAACCGCGCCTGGAGTTCCGCGAAGGCGGGCCCGAGGAAGGGCTTCAGCGGCGAGATGCAGTCGAAGTTGATCAACCCCTCATCCGCGTCGTGCAGCAATTCGCGCAGTTCCTGCGCGGGCGTCAGGCGATGGCGCGTGCGCGACCGGCGCAGCGCGAGCACCGTCAGCGAATGCTGCGCGACCGACAACGGCTCTGGCCAGGCGGAATGGCCACCCCAGCGGAAGGTGCGGGCAAGGCCGGTGGCGAGGTCCGCGTCGGTCCAGTCGAAGGGGGTGGGCGAAAGCAGGTCGAGGCGGCGGCCCGACGGGAGGCGGACCCAGGCGCGGTCGGTCATCGGAAGGAAGGTCGGGGGAGGGGAACCTCCCCCGGACCCCCTCCCTTTTCTGTCTGCTGGGGTCCGATGGCCAAAGGTTCCAAAGAAGGTTGAGGGGGGGTGCAGGGGGGAGAAGTTCCCTTCTCCCCCCTGCGGCATCAGTACGTCGCGAAGACGCGTTCGAGATCCGTCATCCCGTGCGCGAGCGCGAGCGAGAGCAGGATGCGCGCCTTCTGCGGCGTAAGATTGTCCGCCGTGATGAAGCCGAGCGCCGTGTTCCGCGACGTCTTCGCCGCCCGCCCCGACATGGCGCGGGAGGAAGTGACGACGACGACGCCCTTCTTCACCGCATCGGCCATCGCCGCCGACATGGCCGGCGTCACGTAGCCCGGCGCGAAGCCGGCGGTGACGATGCCCTTGGCGCCGGCGGCGACGAAGGCCTCGATCGCCGCGCCATCCGCCCCGGCATAGGTGTAGGCGATGTCGACGCGCGGCAGCGCCGCCATCCCGCGCACGTCGAACTCGGTATCGGGCGCGATGCGGCGCAGCGGCCGGCGATACCAGGCGATCTCATCCGCATCGGCATGGCCCAGCGCGCCGAAATCCGCCGTGCGGAAGGTCTGCATGCGCAGGGTGGAGGTCTTCGTCACCTCCCGCGCCGCCTGGATCTCGTCATTCAGCAGCACGAGCGCGCCCAGGCCCCGCGCGCGCGGATCGGCCGCGACGCGGCAGCCATTGACCAGGTTCATCGGCCCGTCGCCGGCGAGTGCCGAGGCAGGCCGCTGCGCGCCCACGACCACCACGGGCTGCGGGATCTTGAGCGTGAGGGAGAGGAAGTAGGCCGTCTCCTCCAGCGAGGCCGTGCCATGCGTCACGACGATGCCCGCGAGGTCCGGATGCTCGGCCGACAGTCGGTCGCAGATATGCAGCAATTCCTTCCATTCCGGCCAGCCGAGCGCGGTCGAGGGAATGGCGCGGAAGGGCACCGGCAGGACATCGGCCACCAGCGCCAGTTCCGGCACCCGCGCGATCACGCCGTTCACGTCGAGCACCTGCCCGGCCGAGGCGTAGTCGATCAGTTCGAGCGGCCCCTTGCCCATCGAGGAGATGGTGCCCCCCGTGCCGATGATCGCGACTTTGGGTTTCGCGCTCATGCCGCGCGCTGCCCCGCCGCGCCCGCGCGCAGCCTTTCGATCACATGGTCGGTCGTCATGACATCCCCGAAGATGTTCCAGAAGGCCGCGAGCGAGGCGTTGTGCTCGGCATCGCTGTTGGCCGCGTTGCAATCCGCGACCATCACGGTGCGGAAATCCAGCATCATCGCGTCGCGCGCGCTGCTCTCGCAGCACACATTGGTCACGGTGCCGCCGATCAGCACCGTGTCGAAGCCGCGCGCGCGCAGCCGCGCGGCAAGGTCCGACGATCCCTGGATGAAGGCGCTGAAGCGGCGCTTCAGCACGCGCTCATCCTCCGCGCGCACGTCAAGCGTCGGCCACAGCGCATGCCCCGGCGAGCCTTCGCTCATCGCCGCGACGCGCCTCGCACGCGCGGCCGGCGTCGCCATGCGCTGCATCACCGTCCAGGTCTCGTCGCAGGAGGCATCGTGCGTGTTCTGGATCCAGAAGACGCCGCCATCCGTCTCCCGCACCGCGGCGGCAAGGCGGTTCACGACGGGGACGATGCGCTCGGCCATCGGGCAATAGGCGTGGCTGATCGCCGGGTCCATGAAGCCGACCTGCAGGTCGATGACGACGAAGGCGGTGCGGCGCGGGTCGAGATCCTCGAAGGGATGCGCGCGCCCGCAGCGCGCCTCCACGCGGGCGGCGATCTCGGGCGGTATGTTCAGCGGATGCACGGGCTCTCTCCCCTGTCGGGCATGGGCCGGCGAGGTCGCGTTTCCCTGGGCTCGCACGCTATCCGCGCGGCACCCGGGCGGCAACCTCAGCCCCGCTTCTCGACGACCGCGGTGGTCAGGCGCGACACGCAGGCGAGCCTGCCATCGGCGCGATGGATCTCGGTCTGCCAGACCTGGGTGGTGCGGCCGAGATGCAACGGGCGGCAGGTCGCCGTCACCGTCTCCCCCTTCGGCACGGAGGAGACGTGGTTCGCGTTCACCTCGAGCCCCACCGCCTGGCGATCGGGCGGCAGGGTGAGGTTCGACGCCATGCTGCCGATCGTCTCGGCCAGCACGACGGACGCGCCGCCATGCAGGATGCCGAAGGGCTGCGCGTGGCGTTCATCGACCGGCATGGCGGCGCGGATGAAATCCTCCCCGATCTCGAGGATGCGGATGCCGAACAGGCCCGGCAGGCTGCCCGCGAAGCGCGCCTCCATCTCCGCCGGATCGGTGCTGCGCTTCCAGATTCCCATGTGCCCTCCGCCGCACGATGCCGCGCGGCAAGTCTGACTCGCCGCGCGCCGTGCGGCCAGGGCCGGGCACCCGGGGCGACCACACGGGAATGTTTCTTTGTCGCACCGAATGATCCTGCGAAGGATGTGAAGTCAGCCGCTCAGTCGCGTGCACCAGACGCCCCGGCCCGTATCGGGCGGAACAGAAGGGCGGGGTCATCGACCAGGCCGCGGGGACGCGTGGGGCAAGAACTCGCCGGCCGCACCGCCGGCCAAGAATGGTGATGCCGTGCACGTAGTGCTGGACGTGTCCCGGTTCCTGGCATGTGGCCGTCGTCGGGCGCCGTCGGGGATCGATCGTGTTGAAGCCGCCTATGCGGCACGCTGGCTGGCCGAGCCGGAATCGGCCGTCACCTTCTGCGCCCGCGCACCCTGGGGCGGCTACGCCGCCCTGCCGCGCGGGCTCGTCGCGGATTTCGCCGCGGCGCTCCAGGCCGGCTGGGCCACGGGGGATTCCGCCGCGGCACGGCGGGCGCGCTTCATCGGGCGGCTCGGCCTCGCCCGCGTGGCGCTCGGCCGGGGCAAGGGGCGCCTGGATGCAGCGTTGGCGCGCCAGCGCCGCAGCCTCTTCCTGCTCGTCTCGCATCGCCTGATGGAACAGCCTGGTCCGATCGCGGCGATCCGCGAGGCGGGGGCGGCCTTCATCCCGCTGGTGCACGACCTGATCCCGGCGACGCACCCCGAATATGCGCGGCCGGGGGTCGCGATGCAGCATCTGCGGCGGCTGGCCACCGTCGCCGCGCTGGCCGATGGCGTCATCGTGAACTCCGCGGCGACGGCGGCCTCGCTCCGCCCGCATCTAGTGCGCCCGCGCGCCGTGCCGCCGGTGGCGGTCGCGCCGCTCGGCATCGCGCCGCCATCCGCCACCCCGCCCGCCGCGCGCCGCACGCATCCCTACTTCGTCGTTCTCGGCACGATCGAGCCCCGCAAGAACCATCTGCTGCTGCTCCATCTCTGGCGGGACTTCGCCGCGAAATGGGGGCCGGCCGCGCCGCATCTCGTCATCGTCGGGCGCCGGGGGTGGGAGAACGAGAACGTGCTCGACCTGCTCGAGCGCTGCACGCTGCTGCGCGGCCTCGTCGAGGAACTGGGCACGCGCCCGGATCCGGAGGTCGCCTCCCTCGTCGCCGGCAGCCGCGCGCTGCTCTTCCCCTCCTTCGCCGAAGGCTACGGGCTGCCGCTGGCCGAGGCGCTGGCCGCCGGCGCGCCGGCCATCTGCTCTGACCTGCCGGCGCTGCGGGAAGTGGGCGGCGAAGTGCCCGAATACCTCGACCCGCTCGACGGCGCGGGCTGGCGGCGCAGCATCCTCGACTACGCGGCACCCGACAGCCGCGCGCGCGCCGCACAGCTCGCGCGGCTGCGCGCCTGGTCGCCGCCCTCCTGGGACGACCACTTCGCCTCGGTGGACGGACTGCTCGACGCCGTGGCGCGGCGCCATGCCGGCGCGACCGTGCCGCGGCGCCCCGATGCGGCGGATGTCCGGGAGCCGGAGCGACTGCCGGCCGAGCCGGTCGCGGCGCGTTGAGGCTGCGCATGATGGCGGCACGATGAGTCGCGGCACGGCGCGCCGGCGCACGCGCGCGGACCGGGACGGCGGCGGCATCGCCATCGTCGGCGCCGCCTGCCGGCTGCCCGGCGCGCCGGATCTCGACAGCCTCTGGACGCTGCTCGCCGAGGGGCGGGATGCCGTCACGACGGTCCCGCCCGACCGCTTCGAGCAGGCGCGCTGGTTCCACCCGCGCCAGGGCGAAGCCGGCCGCGCCTACACCTTCGCCGCCGGCACGATCGGCGACGCGGCCGGCTTCGATCCCGCCGCCTTCGGTCTTTCCCCACGCGAAGCCGCGGAGATGGACCCCCAGCAGCGCCTGCTGCTGGAAGTCGCGGCCGAGGCCTTCGAGGATGCCGGCTGGCCGGCGGATCGCATCGCCGGCCGCGCCATCGCCGTCTTCGCCGGCGCTTCCTCGACCGACTACGCGGAATTGCGGCTCGAGGATCCGTCCGCCGGCGACCGCTTCTTCATGACCGGCAACGCGCTGTCGATCGTCGCCAACCGCATCGGCAACGTCTTCGACCTGCGCGGGCCGGCGCAGACGGTCGACACCGCCTGCTCATCCGCCCTCGTCGCGCTGCACCTGGCCGCGCGCACCCTGGCCGAGGAGCCGGAGATCGAGGCGGCGGTGGTGGGCGGCGTGAACATGCTGCTCTCGCCCTATTCCTTCGTGGGCTTCTCGCGCGCGGGCATGCTCTCCCCCACCGGGCGCTGCCGCGCCTTCGACGCGGCGGCGGACGGCTATGTGCGGGCGGAAGGCGCTGGCGTCGTCATCCTCCGCCGGCTCGCGGATGCGCAGGCGGCGGGCGACCGTGTGCGCGCCATCCTGCTCGGCAGCGGCACCAACGCCGCCGGGCGCACCATCGGCCTGTCGCTGCCGAACAGGGAAGCGCAGGCGGCGCTTATGGCGCGCGTGCTGGCCCGCAGCGGCGTCGATCCCGACCGCTTCCTCGCCTTCGAGGCGCATGGCACCGGCACGCGCGTGGGCGACCCGGCGGAAGCCTGGGCGATCGGCACCACCATCGCGCGCCACCGGTCCGCACCGCTGCCGATCGGCTCGGTGAAGACCAATATCGGCCATCTGGAAGCGGGCTCCGGCATGGCCGGGCTGATCAAGGCGCTGCTGATGCTGGAACGGGGCGCGGTGCCGCCCTCTCTGCATTTCGGCGCGCCCAATCCAGAGATCGACTTCGCCGGGCTCAACCTGGCCGTCGCGCGGCGGCTCGAAGCGGCGGCGCCGCGCGCCGATGCCGTGGTCGGCGTGAATGCCTTCGGCTTCGGCGGCACCAACGCGACCGCGCTGCTCGGCGCCGCGCCGCCCGCGCCGCGCCGGCGCGAAGCCGCGGGCCCCGGCCAGCCGCCGCTCATCCTCTCCGCGCCGTCGCGCGCCGCGCTCGCGCTGCTCGCCGGATCCTGGCGCGGCGTGCTGCCGGGGCTGAACGCGCAGGCGACGGCACGCCTCGCGCGCGGCGTGGCGCGGCATCGCACCCTCGCCGCCCATCGCCTCGTGCTGCGCGGGGCCGATGGCGATGCGCTGGCCGATGCCCTCGCCCGCTGGCAGGCGGGCGAGGGCGCCGAGGACGCCGTCGAGGGCGAGGCCGTCCGCGGCGGCATCGCCTTCGTCTTCAGCGGCAATGGCGCCCAGCATGCGGGCATGGCGCGCGCCGCCCTCGCCGCCTCGGCCCCCTTCCGCCGCGCGTTGCGGGAGGCCGACGAGGCGCTCGCCCCATTGCTCGGCTGGTCGCCGCTCGCGCTGATCCGCCGCGGCGCGACGGCCGAGGAACTCGCCGGCACCGACATCGCCCAGCCGCTGCTGTTCGCCGTGCAGGTCGGCATCGCCGGCACGCTCGCCCGCCACGGCATCGCGCCCGCCATGGCGCTCGGCCATTCGGTGGGCGAGGTCGCGGCCGCCTGGTGCGCCGGCATCCTGACCCTGCCCCAGGCGGCCGGCCTCGTCGTCGCGCGCAGCCGCCACCAGCACGCCACGCGCGGGACGGGCCGCATGGCCGCGATCGGCTGCGGGGCGGAGGAAGCGGAAGCGCTGCTCGCCGCCGCCGACCCGGGGCTCGAGATCGCCGCCGAGAACGGGCCCGCCGCCATCACCGCTGCCGGCCCGGCCGAGGCCATCGCGCGGCTCTGCGCGGCGGCGGAGGAAGCGCGGATCTCGGCCATCCCGCTCGACCTCGACTACGCCTTCCATGCCGCGGCGATGGAGCCCGTGCGCGCGCGGCTGCTCGCCGACCTCGCGGGGCTGGCGCCGCGCGCCGGCCGGATTCCCTTCGTCTCCACCGTGACCGGCGCGACGATGGAAGGCGGGGAAGCGACGGCGGGCTATTGGTGGCGCAACCTCCGCGCGCCCGTGCGCTTCCGCGCGGCGGCGCGGGCGGCGGCACGGCGTGGCGCGCGGATGTTCCTCGAGATCGGCCCCGCCCCCGTGCTGCAATCCTACCTGCGCGAAAGCCTGCGGGAGGAGACGGGGGAAGCGGCGATCCTCGCGAGCCTCACGCGCCGCGACCCGCCGGGCGATCCCTTCCCCGCCATCGCAGCGCGCGCCATCGCGCGCGGGGCCGATCCGCGCGCCGCCCCCGCCTTCGCCGGCGAGGCGGAGCGCGACGCGCTGCCCAGGACGCCCTTCGCCCGCTCGCGCATCTGGTTCGCCCGCACGGTGGAAGCCACGCCGCTCGTCGCCCCGGCGCGCGACCACCCGCTGCTCGGCGCGCGGGACGGCGCCGAGCCCGGGCGCTGGACCACCTGGCTCGACACCGACCTCGCCCCCTGGCTCGCCGACCACAGGCTGCTCGGCGAAGCGGTGCTGCCCGCGACCGCCATGGCCGAGGCCGCCCTCGCCGCCGCCGCCGCGCGCCATCCGGACGCGCCGGGGCTGGAGGTGACGGACCTCGCCATCCTCCGCCCCCTGCCGCTCGAGCCCGGCCGCACGCGGCAGTTGCGCGTCGTGGTCGATGATGAGGGCGGCTTCGCGCTGGACTCGCGCCGTCGCCTCGCCGAGGAGGCCTGGAGCCAGGTCGCGCGCGCGCGCATCGCCGCCCTGCCCCGCCTGCCCGCCGCGCCGCCGCCCGCCGCCGCCGGCCCGCGGCGCATGACGGGCGCCGAGGTGATCGCCCGCGCCGCCCGCGCCGGGCTCGACTACGGCCCCGCCTTCCGCCCGGTGACCGAGGTGCTGGCCGACGACGCGGCGGGCCGCGCGACCGTGTCCCTGGCGCTGCCGGACAGCGCGCCGCCGGCCGCGGGGTTCCTGCTTCATCCCGTGCTGCTCGACGGCGCCCTGCAAGGTCTCGTCGCGCTGGTCGGCGGGCGGGCGGATGGCCAGTCGCTCGTGCCCGTGCGCATCGGGCGCCTCGTGGTGGATCGCGCCGCCGCACCCCCGGCACGCGCCGAGATCGCGCTGGTCCGCCGCGGCGAAAGGCTGGTGATCGCCGAGGCCGTGCTGCGCGACGCGACCGGCGCGCCGGTCGCGCTGCTGGCGGACATCTGGCTGCAGCGCGTCGCGCTGCCGGGCCGGGCGGGGCCGCTGGCGCATGCCTTCCGGCTCGATGCGCTGCCCGCCCCGCCGCTGCCGCCCATCGCCGCGCCGATCGAGACCGAGGCCGCGATCGCCGCCGCGCAGGCTGCGGATGAGGCGGCCGACCTGTCGGAAGCCGCGCTGCTGCTGGAAGGCTTCGCCGCGGCCGCGGCGAGCGCCGCGCTGCCCGCCGCGCCGCCGCTCGCCACGCCCTATCGGCGCGCGCTGTGGCAGGGCCTCGCCGCCGCGGGGCTGGCGGAATCCGCCGAGGGCGGCTGGCGCATCGCCGATGACCAGCCCCTGCCGCCCGCCGAAGGCATCTGGCGCGCCGTGCTCGCCGAACAGCCGGATCTCGCGCTCGACATGGCGTGGCTCGCCCATGCGGCGGAAGGCCTGCCGCACGTGCTGGCCGGGGAAGCACGCGCCGCCGCGCCGCCGCCCGTCGAGGCCGGCGGCTTCGTGCGGCTGGCCACGGTGCTCGAAGCGGCGATCGCGCGCATCGCGGCGGACTGGCCGCTCGGGCGGCCGCTGCGCGTGCTGGAACTCGGCGCCGGCGGCCCGCTGACGCGCCGTGCCGTCGCCGCGCTCGCCGCCTCGGGCCGGCACATCGTCTACCGCGCGGCCGGGGAGGCCCGCGCCGGCGCGACGCCGCCCCTGGCGGACCGGATCGACTTCGCCTGGGTGGGCGCGGAGGCGCCAGCGGGCGGGGCCGACGCGGCCGACCTCGTCATCGGCGTCGCCGCGGCGGCGCGCGCCCGCGCCGGCACGACGTCGGCGGCCGGGCTCGCCGCGCGCGCCGCGCCAGGCGCGCT
>NZ_JAGIYZ010000046.1 GCF_017813355.1 Roseomonas nitratireducens | reverse complement strand
GACGGTCGCACCGCCGGGGTTCGCCGGCGTCGCCGGGCGGGCCGCCTGCGGCGCGGCGGGTGTCGCCGCATGCGGCGCGGGGGCGACGGTCGGGCGCGCGGGCTGCGCCTGGGTCGTCGCGCCGCTGGTGGCGGCGGGGCTGCCCTGGCTGCCGCCGGCGGCGGTGCCCTGGGCGAAGCCGGGGACGGCGATCAAGGCGATGCCGGCGGCGAGAAAGGCGGTGCGGGAGATCTGGCGCATCTGGTCCTCCTGTGTTGGTCCGAGCGCAGGAGGAAGAATGGCCACCGGCCCTGGCGGCCGAAGGGCGGCGCCAAGGTCCTTTCGCGGCGATCGGGTCGAAGCGGCGGCAGGCGTGGCGGGCCCGTGGCGGGCGTGGCGGCGGCGTGGCGGGCGGGGCGGAACGAAGGCGGGCGCTACAGCCCCGCATCCTCCGGCACCAGTACGCGCCCCTGATCATCCACTCGCGCCGGCACCGCTTCGAGCGATTCGCCGTAGCAGGGGCCGGAGGTGCAGAAACCGTCCTCGATCCGGAACCGCGCCCCATGCGTGGAACACAGGATCATCTGCTTCTTCGCGTCGAGGAACCGGTCGGGCACCGGGTCCAGCGGCACGCCGATATGCGGGCAGGAATTCACGTACACCCACACGCGCGGCCCGCGACGCACGGCGAAAAGCCCCATGAAGGCGCCGGGCGCGCCGGAGAAGCCCTTCGATCCGCCATCCGGGATGTCGTCCAGCGCGCAGAGCACGCGCTCGGCAGCCTCGGTCCTCACTTGCCCTTCCACCCGCCCATCTTCGCGATCAGGCGCCAATGCTCGGGCGAGACCGGCATCACCGACAGCCGCGACATGCGGACCAGCGCGATCTCGGCCAGCGCGGGCTCGGCCTTGATGGCCGCCAGCGTCACCGGCTTCGGCATCGGCCCGACCGCCTTCATGTCCACGCAGACCCACGGCGTGCCGGGCTCGGCGGTCGGGTCGGGATAGGCTTCGCGCGCCACCTCGACGACGCCCACCACCTCCTTGCCGATGTTCGAATGGTAGAAGAAGGCGCGGTCGCCCTTCTTCATCGCCATCAGGTTGGCCTTGGCCATGTGGTTGCGCACGCCCGTCCAGGGCTCGACGCCGTTCGCCACCTGCTGGTCCCAGGAAAAGGCGTCGGGCTCGGACTTCACGAGCCAGAAGGAAGGCTTGCCGGTCATTCGGCCTTCGCTCCGTCCTTGAACACGATGCGGTAGGGGTTGATGGACACGCGGGCGAAGCAGCCGGCGCGGGCGAAGGGGTCGCCCTCGGTCAGCGCGTCCACGGCCGCGCGGTCCGGCGCCTCGATCACGCGGACGGAGCCGATCGAATTGCCCTCCGCATCCATGATCGGGCCGGCGATGACCAGCATCTCCCGGTGCTTCTCCAGCCAGTCGAGATGCGCCGCGCGCACCGCCCGGCGCGTCGCGGCCATGCCGGGCCGGTCCTCGATCGTGACGGCGAAGAGCATGCCGATCCCCCCCTGGCGTTCCCCGCCTTGCAGGTAACGCCGGGCGGCCGCGCCATCAATGGGGCGGGGCGGGCCTAGACCACCTTCTCGACGATGGTCTGCGGCACCGGGACGGTGGCGGCGAAGGACGGCCGGGCCTCGAGCCGAGTGCTCATCGCCGCGAGCGCCGGATACTGCGCCGCCCAGTCATACTCGGCGAAGCGGACGGACAGGTAGCGCAGCACCGTGCCGGCCGCGATGTCGGCCAGGCCGAAGCGCCCGCCCACCATGAAGCCGTCGGTCGCCCGTTCCGCCAGCGCCCGCACGCCGCCTTCCACCTTGCGGCGCTGGCGGGCCATCCATTCGGCGCTCGGCGCCTCGCGCATCCGCTCGAAGAACAGCAGCACCACGGCGTCGCAGATGCCGTCGGCGATCACTTCCACCTCGCGGGCCGCCAGCACCTCCTCCGCCGTGTCGGGCAGCAGGCGGGGGGCGGGGTGCTTCACCTCGAGCCATTCCAGAATGAAGCGGCTCTCATAGATGCCGTTGCCGTCCGGCAGGACCAGCACCGGCAGCTTCTCCAGCGGGTTGTAGGCCGGCGTCGCCGTGGTGCCGTGCCAGGGCACCTCGGTGCGCAGCGTGAAGGGGATGCCCTTCTCGATCAGCGCGATCCGCACCTTGCGGGCATAGGGGGACGGGGTCGCGCTGATCAGCTCGTACATGCCGGCAGGCCTACTGGATGTAGGCGCCGGTGGCGCGCACCACCTCGCCCCAGGCCTCGCGTTCGCGCCGTTGCAGCGCGGCCAGTTCGTCCGGCGTGGTCGGCTCGGGCACCGCGCCCTGCTGGCGGACGATCTCGACGAAGGCGGGGGCGCGCATCGCCTCCCGCACCGCGGCGTTGAGCCGGTCAACTACCGCAGGCGGCGTCCGCGCCGGGGCGTAGATCGCCTTCCACAGGCCGGAGGTCAGGTCCACGCCCATGTCCTTGACCATCGGCGCGCCGGGAATGATGTCGAGCGGCCGCTGCGCGATCACCGCCACCACCCGCGTCCGCCCATCGCGCGTGAGGGATTCGGCGCCCCCGGCCGGCAGCGCCATGCAGTCGAGCTGGCTCGCCATGATCGCCTGCATCGCCGGCGCCTGGCTGGTGAAGGGCACGTGCAGCATCTCCACGCCACGGGCGCGCAGGATGCGCTCCATCGCCAGGTGGGACGTGCTGGCCACGCCCCAGGACCCGAAGGTCAGCCCGCCGGGCGCGGCGCGCGCCGCGGCGATCAGCGCCTCGAAATCCCGGATGCCCGGCCTGGACGGCCCGACCGCGACGGCGAAGGGGAAATGCGCGACCAGGCTGATCGGCGCGAAATCCCGGTCCGGATCGTACAATTGCGTGCGGTAGGCGGTCGGGATGATCGCCTGGGTGTCGACGATGCCCATCCACAGCGTGTGGCCATCCGCCGGCGCGCGGGCCGCGGCCGCGGCGCCCACCCCGCCCCCGGCGCCGGGCCGGTTCTCCACCACCACCGACTGGCCGAGCAACGGCGTCAGCGCCTGCGCCATGGCGCGGCTGACGATGTCGTTCAGCCCCCCCGGCGCGTAGCCCGAGATGATGCGGATCGTGCGTTCCGGGAATGCAAGCGCCGGCCGCGCGACAAGCGTCGCGGCTGCGGCACCGAGAACGGCACGGCGGGACAGTTTCGGCATCGGTCAACCCTTGGTTTGGGACCGGCGCTCCCCTTCGGCGAGCCTGGGAGCGATGCCGCCACCCGTCAAGCCACCATGGTTCTTGTGACGGAACGCAACGGGGGCTGTCCGCCCGCTTCAACAATGCGGAGTGTTACCCTAGGTTGGCGCCGTGGATGGACGCCTGACTGCCGGCACCGGAGCCACCGCCGACCGGCAGGACGCCGGAGGGCGGAGCCTCCACCGCTTCGCCAACCCCGGCCGCTTCCTGCGGGCGACCGGGCGGCTCATGCCGCTGCTCTGGGCCGCGGCACTCCTCGTGCTGGGCGCGGGGCTGGTCTGGGGGCTCGTTCTCTCGCCGGCCGACTGGCAGCAGGGCGAGACGGTCCGCATCATGTACGTGCATGTCCCGATGGCCTGGCTCGCCATGGGCGGATACACGGGCCTCGCGGTGCTTTCGGTCATGTCGCTGATCTGGCGGCACCCGCTGGCGGACCTGACGGCGCGGGAGCTTTCCCCCGTCGGCGCCGCGGCGACCGCCCTTTGCCTCGCCACCGGCAGCCTCTGGGGCAAGCCGATGTGGGGCACCTGGTGGGTGTGGGACGCGCGGCTGACCTCGGTCCTCGTGCTGTTCTTCCTCTGGATCGGCCATGCGGCGCTGATCCGCGCCTTCGACGACCCGGAGCGCGGCGCGAAGGCCGGCGCGATCCTCGCGCTGATCGGCATCGTCAACGTGCCGATCGTGAAGTTCAGCGTCGACTGGTGGAACACGCTGCACCAGCCGGCGAGCGTGACGCGCTTCGACACGCCGGGGATGCATGTGGACATCCTCTATCCGCTGCTGACCTGCGCGCTCGGCTTCTCGCTGCTGTTCGGCGCGGTGGTGCTCGCGCGCACGCGCGCGGCGGTGATGGAACGGCGCGTGCGCGCCCTGCAGCTCGCCCGGGCACGGCGGGAGGAAGGGGCGCCGGCATGACCCTGCACTGGTGGCACATCACCGCATCCTACGCGCTGACGCTGGTCGTCTTCGGCGCGCTCGCCGCCGGCGCCTTCCTGCGCCACCGGCAGGCCAAGCGGCTGCTGGCGCAACTCGACCCGCGGGCCGAGCGGCCATGAGCACCGCACACGCCGTCGCCACCCCCACCATCGGCGCGCGGCCCCGCCGCGCGCCGGGAGCGCAAGGCGCGACCGCGCCCAGACCGCACACCACCCCCGGCGCGACAGTGCACGGCGCGAAGGCAAGGCGGCCGGATGGCCGCCGCCCGCCGTTTGAGGGCAGAAAAAAATGACCCGCAAGAAACGCCGCCTGATGGTGCTGCTGCTCGCCGGCCTCGGCCTCGGCACGGCGACGGCGCTCACGCTGACCGCCTTCCAGGACAACCTGGTGTTCTTCTTCTCGCCCTCCGACGTGCTGGCGAACCGGCCGACACCGGACCGCGCCTTCCGCCTCGGCGGGCTGGTCGAAGCCGGCTCGGTCGAACGGGGCACCGGCACGGATGGCCGGCCCGCCGCGACCTTCCGCGTGACCGACGGCGCGAATGCGATAGCGGTCTCCTATTCCGGCGTGCTGCCCGACCTGTTCCGCGAAGGACAAGGCGTCGTCACCCTCGGCCGCCTGCTGCCGGACGGGAAGTTCCGCGCCACGGAAGTGCTCGCCCGCCACGACGAGACCTACATGCCGCCCGAAGTCGCCGACGCGCTGCGCCGCGCCGGCCACTGGAACCCGGCCCAGGGCGCCCCGCCACCCGCCGAGACCTGGAACACCGCCCCACGCCAGCGCGAAGGACGGAGCGGGGGATGATGCGGGTGTCGCCGGTGGTTCAGGGCGGCGCGGGGGGCCAGCCCCCCGGTCCCCCCGCCGGGAGGCGGAAGCCTCCCGGACCCTCGATTCCATTGGGGTGGCGGGAGGGAGGGGCGGAATCGCGCGCCCGTCCCGACCGTCGCGCCATGCCCCTCCCTCCCGCCACCCCAACCGACGCGGGGTCCGGGGAGGCCGTCGCCTCCCCGGCGGGGGTCCAGGGGGCAGCGCCCCCTGGCGCCCAGCCGACCACCCGGAGCCACCCCGCATGATCCCCGAGCTCGGTCATTTCGCGCTCGCGCTGGCCTGTGTGCTGGCGCTGGTGCAGTCGGTGGTGCCGGTGGTGGGGGCGCACCGGCGGGATGTCCGCTGGATGGGCACGGCCGGGCCGCTCGCCGCGGGGCAGCTGGTCGCGGTTGCCGTCGCCTTCGGCTGTCTGCTCTGGGCCTTCGCGGTCAACGACACGACGGTCTCGAACGTCGTCGCGAACAGCCATTCGGCCAAGCCGATGATCTACAAGCTGAGCGGCGCCTGGGGGAACCATGAGGGCTCGATGGTCCTATGGATCCTGATCCTCGCCCTGTGCGGCGGCTCGGTCGCGGCCTTCGGGCGGGACCTGCCGACGGCGCTGAAGGCGCGGGTGATCGGCGTGCTCGGCTGGGTGGCGACGGGCTTCCTGCTGTTCATCATCTTCACCTCCAACCCCTTCGACCGCATCTGGCCGCCGCCGCCGGACGGGCAGGGGCTGAACCCGGTGCTGCAGGACATCGGCCTCGCGCTGCATCCGCCGATGCTCTACCTCGGCTATGTCGGCTACGCGGTGACCTTCGCCTTCGCCGTCGCCGCGCTGCTCGAAGGGCGGGTGGACGCGGCCTGGGGGCGCTGGGTGCGGCCCTGGTCGCTCGTCGCCTGGTCGTTCCTGACGCTCGGCATCTCGCTCGGTTCGTGGTGGGCGTATTACGAGCTCGGCTGGGGCGGCTACTGGTTCTGGGACCCGGTCGAGAACGCGTCGCTGCTGCCCTGGCTGGTGGGCACGGCGCTGCTGCATTCCGCGATCGTGGTGGAAAAGCGCGACGCACTGAAGATCTGGACCGTGCTGCTGGCGATCATGGCCTTCGCCATGAGCCTTCTCGGCACCTTCCTCGTGCGCTCGGGCGTGCTGAACAGCGTGCATGCCTTCGCCAACGACCCGACGCGCGGCGCCGTCATCCTCGCGCTGCTGATGATCTACGTGGCCGGGGCCTTCGCGCTGTTCGCCTGGCGCGCGCCGCGGCTCGCGCCCACGGGCATCTTCGCGCCGGTCTCGCGCGAAGGCGCGCTGGTGCTGAACAACCTGCTGCTGTGCTCGATCGCAGCGGTGGTGCTGGCCGGCACGCTGTGGCCGATGTTCGCGGACATCCTGACCGGGGCGAAGATCTCGGTCGGGCCGCCCTTCTTCAACATGGCGACGGCGCCGCTCGCCATCCCGTTGATCCTCGCGATGCCGATCGGCGCCATGCTGCCCTGGAAGCGCGGCGACGTGTGGGGGGCGATGCAGCGG
Source organism: Roseomonas nitratireducens (assembly GCF_017813355.1). Classification (GTDB taxonomy): domain Bacteria; phylum Pseudomonadota; class Alphaproteobacteria; order Acetobacterales; family Acetobacteraceae; genus Neoroseomonas; species Neoroseomonas nitratireducens. The sequence continues at coordinate 8,504 of NZ_JAGIYZ010000046.1, read as the reverse complement.
CTGTGGTGGGCGGCCTGCGTGTCGCTCGGCATCGGGTTCCTGTACCTGGCCGTGCTCGGATACCCGGTGTGGCCGGCGATCGGCATGGCGCTGGCGGCCTGGCTGCTGGCAGGCGCGGCGGCCGACATCGCGGACCGCATCGCCCTGTTCCGCCGGCCAGCGCAGGCCTGGCAGCGCGCCAAGGGCCTGCCACGCGCAGCGTGGGGTGCCGCCGTTGCCCATGCGGGCATGGGTGTCACGATCGCGGGCGTCGCCGGCATGGGCATCGCGACCGACACGCTCGTCGCGCTCAAGCCCGGGGAAAGCGCGCGGCTCGCCGGCTACGAATGGCGGCTCGAACGCATCACCGACGTGCAGGGGCCGAACTTCACCGCGCGCCGCGCGGTCGTGACCGTGACGCGGGACGGCGAGACGGTGACGGTGCTCTCCCCCGAACGCCGCACCTTCCAGGTGGACCGGCAGACGACGACGGAAGCCGCGATCCACACCAACGCGATACGCGACCTCTATGCCGTGCTCGGGGAAGAACGCGACGGCGCCGGCGTGCTCCGCCTGCACCACAACCCGCTCGCGCCCTGGATCTGGTTCGGATCGATCATCATGGCGCTCGGCGGCGGGCTGTCGCTGTCCGACCGGAGGCTGCGCGTCGCGGCACCGGCGCCCAAGGGCGTCACGGCCCCGGCATGACCGAAGCGAAGACCATGAGCGACGCCACAGCACCGCCGCGCCGCAGGCGCTGGATGCTCTACGCGCCGCTCGGCCTCGCCGCCGCGGCGGGGGCGGGCTTCTGGGTGATGCTGCGCGGGCTGCAGACAGGCGAATACGACCCGCGCGGCGTGCCCTCGGCCCTGCTTGGCCGCGCGCCGCCCGAGTTCAGCCTGCCGCCGGTGGAACCCGCCAACCTGCCGGCGCTGTCCAGCGCCGACCTGCGCGCGCCCCTGCCCTCCCCCATCGTGGTGAACTTCTGGGCGTCCTGGTGCGTGCCCTGCATCGTCGAACACCCGCAGCTGATGCGCCTCTCCCGCGAAGGGGTCCCTGTGTTCGGCGTGAACTACAAGGACCGGGCGGCCGACGGCGCGGCCTTCCTGCAACGCCACGGCAACCCCTTCGCGAAACTCGGCCGCGACGAACCGGGCCGCGTCGCCATCGACTGGGGCGTCTACGGCGTGCCGGAAACCTACCTGCTCGACCGGCAGGGGCTGATCCGCTGGCGGTTCGCCGGACCGATCACGCCCGAGATCCTCGAACGCGACCTCAGGCCGCTGCTGCGGAGGTATGCGTGAGCGCGTGCGTCGTGCGTCGCGGCGAGGGGCGCCGCCCCTCTCCGGACCTCTCCCCGCCAGAGGCCGAAAGGCCTCTGGACACCGTGGGATGGGCGGTTGGAGGGAGGGGCATGGCGCGCGCGCCTGGCCCAACGGGCGCCCCGCGCCGCGCACCGCGCATCCTCGCGATGCTCCCGCTGCTGCTCGCCCTGGCCGTGCCCGCGCTCGGCGCCGTGGGGCGGCCGGAGGACCGGCTCTCCGATCCGCTGCTCGAATCCCGTGCGCAGGAGATCGGGCGCGAGTTGCGCTGCATGGTCTGCCAGAATCAGTCGATCGAGGACAGCGACGCGGAACTGGCGCGCGACCTGCGGCGCATCGTGCGGGAGCGCGTGGCGGCGGGCGAGGACCGGACCGCGGTCATGCGATTCGTCCATGACCGCTACGGCGACTTCGTGCTGCTGCGTCCGCCGCTCAATCCGGTGACAGCGGCGTTGTGGGCGATGCCGGTCATCGCGCTGGGCGGTGGCCTGTTCGTGATCATCACGCGCCGCCGGCGCGCGGTGGCGGAAGTCGCTCCGCTGAGCGAGGCGGAGCGGCGCCGGCTGGCGGAACTGGAGCGTGGCGGCGGCGCATGACAGCCTGGATTCCGTTGATCCTTCTCGCCCTTGCGGCGCTGCTTCCGCTCGCCGCCGCGGTGCTGCGGCCGCGCGCCGCGCTGGGCCGCCGAGAAGCCGACATCGCGCTGTTCCGCGCGCAGCTCGCCGAACTCGACCGTGAGCGGGAGGCAGGCCGGCTGGACGAGGCCGGGCACCGCGCCGCGCGCGTCGAGGTGCAGCGCCGCCTGATCGCCGCCGCCGACCAGACGGAGGAAGCCGCGCCACCGCGGCGCGGCGGCGCGCTGCTGGTCGCGATGCTGCCGCTGATGGCCGCGGCGGGGATCGGCCTGTATCTGCTGCGCGGCTCGCCCGGCATGCCCTCGGCGCCCTACGACCTGCGCGCCGAGGCGATGGCACGCGACGACCAGATCCTGGCGACGCTGCGGGAACGGATCGGCACGCTCGACCCGCGCAGCGAACAGGCGCGGCAGGGCTGGATCCTGCTCGGCAATGCGGAACGCGGCCGCGGCAACCGCGCCGGAGCGATCGAATCCTGGACGCGCGCGATCGATGTGCGGTTCGACGCGGAACTCGCCGGCGACATCGCCGAGATGGAGATCGAGCGCGGCCAGGCCGCGGCGGCCACGCCATGGATCACCCGCGCGCTGGTCGCGGCGCCGTCGGACCCGCGGCTGCGCTTCCTGGCCGGGATGGTGGAAGCCGAGAGCGGCCGCCCGGCCAATGCGCGCGCGTTGTGGCAGGCGCTGCTGGCCGACAGCCCCGCCGATGCGCCCTGGCGCGGGCTGCTGGAACGGCGGATCAGCTCCCTGCCCTGATCGCGTCCAGCATCCGCAGCACCTCGGCGTGCAGCGTGGTGTCCTTGTCGATGGTCAGGTGCCCGTTCCGGTCGTCGCGCCGCTGCTCGAGCGTGCCGTCGAAGTCGCGCGCGGGGCGCAGCACGCGGTCGATCGATTCATTGCCCTGGTAGAAGTTCACCACCCGCCGCGCGCCGCGCGGCAGGTCGAGCAGGATGTGCGGGTCGAAGGTGACGAGCAGGTCGGCGGCGAGGCCTTGCTGCCCGAGCCGCCCGCTCATGCGCAGCGCGGTGTCGGCGCCGAGCGAATGGCCGATGATGGCGAAGGGGCGGGCCAGCGCGGGCCCGGCGGCGAGCGCGGCGCGCGCCTGCTCCTCCCACTCCACGTGGTTGTGGACGGAGGCATCCCAGCCGGCCAGGCGCAGCTGCGCGGCGAGGATGTTCATCCCGGTCGAGAAGAAGTTGACGAAGCCGCGGAAGACGACGACGCGCCCCTTGGCCTGCCCGTTGACGGGCGGAAGGCGCGTCGGCCCGCAGGCGGAAAGGGCGAGCGCGCCGAGGATCGCGCGGCGGCCCGGGGTCAAGGCACGCATCGGGGCTACCGCAGGAAGGGCACCAGCCGCGGCGTGCGCGCGGCGTAGTCGTCCCAGGCGGCGCCGAAGGTCTCGCGCATCAGCGCTTCCTCCCGCGCCACGCGCAGCGCGTAGAGCGTGCCGAAGCCGATGATGCCGGCAGGGCCCACGGCCCAGTTCTGCAGCGTCAGCGCCTGCGCCAGCGCCCACATCCAGAACGCCGTGTACATCGGGTGGCGGACGAAGCGGTACACGCCGCCGGTGATCAGCGCGTGCTCCTCCCGCACCCGCAGCGTGACCGACCAGTTGCGGCCGAGCGCCTTGTGCGTCGCGTGGAACAGCGCGAGCGCGCCGCCGAACAGCAGGAGCCCGGCGATCGCGCGCGGCGTCGAGAAAGGCTGGTCGAGCGCGGCGGGAAAGCCGGTCGCGATGTAGGCGAAGGGCAGCAGCCCGAGCCCGGTGAAGGACACCGCGAGCAGCGCCTTCTCCCGCGCATCCATCGCGTCGCGCGTCAGCGTGTTGCGCTTCGTCTTGCGTTCGAAGGGCCGGCGGATGGCCCACCAGGCGACCATGCACAGCCCGTGCAGCAGTTTCGCGACCAGCGGCGTCACGCGACCTTCCCCATGATGGCGGTGCCGAGCGCCCCGTCCGGCCCGATCAGCCGGTCCGGCCACGGGTCCCGCCCCAGCGCGCCCGGCCCGCAGGCGACCATGCCCCAGTCGAAGAAATGGCGGCGCGCGTTGCCGGTGACGTAGACGCGGTGCGCGCGCAGCACGGACCGCCGAACGCGACGCCATTCGGCGGGGGCGAGCATGGCGCGCGGATGGATCGATTCGAGCCGCGGCCCGTGCCCCGGCAGCCCGAGCCGCGCCACCGGGTCAGCCCGGTGGAAGGAGACGAGGTCGCGGCGGGAGGAGACCTCGACCCAGGTCAGGCCCGGCGCGGCCGCGATGCGCGCGACGGCCGCGCGCAGCCGCGCGGCCTCCGGCATCAGCGCGATCTTGAGCAGGGACGAGCCGAGGCCGAGCAGCACGAGGCGCGGCGCGGGCCGCGGCGGGGCGGGCTCGGCCTCCAGCGCGGCGGACAACGCCTCGGCCAGCAGCGCCATGCCGAGGCTGTGGCCGCACAGCACCACCTCCTGCACGTCGCGGCGGCGGCGGGCGGTGGCGATCTCCTCGGCGAAGGCGGCGATGCGCGCGGTGACATCGGGCCGGCGCCCGGCGGCGATGTCCCGCGCGAAGGCCCAGTCCGCGAGCAGGTGCCCCAGATGGAGCCGCCGGTCGGCGAGAACCAGCAGCGCCAGGCCGAGCAGCAGCCCCGCCACCGCCCCGGCCGCCCCGCCCAGCGCACGCGCCGTCGCCGCGCTGGCGAGCACCACGCCCAGCAGCACCGCCACCGGGAACAGCGCGAACAACAGGTATCGCCAATGCGCGGCGCCGTAGCGGGCAAGGGTGCCATCGGCCAGCAGCGCGGCCAGCGCGCCGATGCCGCGCCAGATCCGCAAGGGCAGCGGCACGGCGAGATCCCGGGCGATCAGGTCGTCCCAGGCAAGGATGCGGATCTCGGCCTCCGTCGCCCAGTCCGGGCCGGCGAGCCGGGCATGGACCATGCCACCCGCGCCGGGCTGCCCGCCGCCCTCGAGCCCCCAGGCCGCGGCGCTGCCGGCGATGGCACGCGCCAGCCGCCGCGCCTGCGCGCCCGGCGAGAGCGGCTCGTAGCCCGGCACATGGAGCACGAGGCGGCGCCGGATGGGCGAGGGCGGGGTGGGGGGCGCGCTGCTCATGGAATATTGCGCCAGCGGTGGGTGTTCCAGCCCCGCCCTGTCAACCCGTTTCGCATTCGCGCGAGCCCCATGGCGGATCGCGTCCTGCCCGGGCCTCAGGCGCCGCGCGGCGCCTGCGCCGGGCCGCGCGCCGTCAGGCGGCGGATTGCCGCGACGAATTCCGGCGCGTCCCATTCCGCGTCGCCTTCCAGCCGGGCGCGTTCCCGCCCGCCGCGATCGACGATGACGGTGGTGGGCAGGCCGCGCGCGCCGAGCGCCCGTGCCGCCGCCCCGCGCGGGTCGAGCCAGACGCGCAGGGTGCGCAGCTGGGTGCGCTCGTAGAAGGCCTGCACCACCGGCGCCCCGCCGCGGTCGGAGGACAGCGGCAGCACCAGCACCCCGTCCCGCGACAGCGTCACGGCCAGGCGGTCGAGCGCCGGCATCTCCCGCACGCAGGGCGGGCACCAGGTGGCCCAGAGGTTGATCACCAGCCCCCGCCCGGCGAAATCCGCCAGGGTGAAGGCCTTGCCCTCGGCGTCGGTGAAGGTGAGGTCGGGCATCGCCGCCTCCTCCTCCCGCAGTCTTTGCAGCCCGTGCGGCGCGGCGGCGGCTGGACGGGCCGGAAGCCCGGCCTGTATCAGGGCGGCGGCCCCCAGCGCCGGGGCGGCCTGAAGGACGGAACGGCGCGTCGGAACCAGCACGAAAGAACCCCCGGTGAGCAGCAACGCCAATCGGCAATGGGGCGGGCGCTTCGCGGAAGGCCCCTCCGCCATCATGGAAGCGATCAACGCCTCGATCGGCTTCGATCGCAAGATGTGGCGGCAGGACATCTCCGGCAGCCTCGCCCATGCCGCGATGCTCAAGCATGTAGGGATCATCTCGGCCGATGACGAGGCGGCGATTCGCCGCGGCCTCGCCGACATCGCCGCGCGCATCGAAAAGGGGGACTTCCCCTTCGACGAGGCGCTCGAGGACATCCACATGAACATCGAGGCGCGCCTGTCCGCCGCGATCGGCGACGCCGGCAAGCGCCTGCACACGGCCCGGTCGCGCAACGACCAAGTGGCGCTCGACGTCCGGCTGTGGGTTCGGGACGCGATCGACGGGCTGTCCGGACAGATCCGGGACGTGATGCGCGCGCTGGTGGATCGCGCCGAGGAACATGCCGGCACCGTCATGCCTGGCTTCACGCATCTGCAGCCCGCCCAGCCCGTGACGCTCGGGCATCATTGCCTGGCCTATGTCGAGATGCTTTCGCGCGACCTCTCGCGGCTCGCCGATTGCCGGGCGCGGATGAACGAATGCCCGCTCGGCGCGGCGGCCCTCGCCGGCACGGGCTTCCCCATAGACCGGCACATGACGGCGGCCGCGCTCGGCTTCGACGGGCCGACGCGCAACAGCCTCGATTCCGTGGCGTCGCGCGATTTCGCGGCGGAGTTCCTGTTCGCCTGCGCCATGTGCGCGACGCATCTGTCGCGGCTGGCCGAGGAGATCGTGATCTGGACGAACCCCTATTTCGGGTTCGTGAAGCTGTCGGATTCCTTCACCACCGGCTCCTCCATCATGCCGCAGAAGCGCAACCCGGACGCAGCGGAGCTGGTGCGCGGCAAGACCGGGCGCGTGGTCGGCGCGCTGGTCGGCCTGCTGACGGTGATGAAGGGCCTCGCGCTGACCTATTTCAAGGACATGCAGGAGGACAAGGAAGGCGTCTTCGACGCGGCCGAGACGCTCACGCTCAGCCTCGCCGCCACGGCGGGCATGGTGCGGGACATGCAGCCCAACGTCGCGCGCCTGCGGGACGCCGCGGGCGCGGGCTTCTCGACCGCGACCGACCTCGCCGACTGGCTGGTGCGCGAGCTGAAGATGCCCTTCCGCGACGCGCACCACGTGACCGGCGCGCTGGTCGCGAAGGCCGAGGCCAAGGGCGTCGACCTGGCCGGCCTGCCGCTCGCCGAGATGCAGGCGACCGAGCCGCGCATCCACGAAGGCGTCTTCGGCGTGCTGACGGTCGAGGCCTCGGTCGGCTCCCGCACCTCCTATGGCGGCACGGCGCCGTCGAACGTCGCGGCGATGGCGGCGGAGTGGAAGGCGAAGCTCGCATGACCCGCCCGCTGCTGGTCGCGATGGCGGCGCTGCTGCTGCTCGGCGCCTGCGGCAAGGTGGGCGCGGTGCGCGCCCCCGGGCCGCAGGATCAGATCACCTATCCGCGTTCCTATCCGAACCGCTGACGGGCGGCGGTTCGTCGCCGGCGCGGGGCCGGTCCTCGCACTGGCGCGGGTCCACCACGCCCCAGCCATAGACGGGGTCGCGGCCCGGCGGGCCTGCATCGCGCGCCGCGGCGGCAAGCCGCTCGATCCGCGCCGGCCCTTCCTCCGGGATGGCGGCGAGCGCCGCGGCGACGAGCGGCGCGGCGAAGGAGGTGCCGGACCACCGGCGCGCGGGCGCGCCCCCGCCGCCGAGCGTCACCTCCACCCCATGCGCCGAGAAGGCGATGTGCGGGCCGGCCGCCGAGCGCGCCCAGGGGCGCCCCCTTTCGTCCACCGCGCTGACCGCGACCGCCCAGGGATGCGCGGCGGGATAGAGCGGCGCGGCGCGCGGCCCGTCATTGCCCGCGGCGGCGACGAACAGCACGCCCTGCGCCGCGGCCTGGGCGCCCATCTCGGCCACCACGGCGTTCTGCGGCCCGACCACGGAGACATTGGCGATGCGCGCGCCGATCGACGCGGCCCGGGCCAGGGCGGAAGCAAGGTCGTAGGCGTCGGAGGATTCCCCGTCCTGGCCCAGGTGGAAGGCATCCAGCACCGCGATGCGCACGCCAGGCAGGTGGGCCGCGAGCCGCAGCGCCACCGCCGTGCCATGCGCGGTGCGCGCCGGGCGGCGGCCGGGCCCGCGCAGCGTCTCCTGCCGCTCGATCACGCCGGCCAGCGCGGGCAGGCGGGCATCGACGCCGGTATCGATGATGGCGAAAAGGCCGGGACGGGCGGGGCAGGTCGCGACGGCCGGCGCAGGCGCCGCCGCATCCGACGGTGGCACCGCGCCGGCATCGGGCGTGGCGGCCAGGCGGTAGCGATGGTTCCGGTCGGCCAGCGCCCCGGGAGCGATGCTGCGCAACCGGGCGAGCGCCTGCGCCTCCGTCAGCCCCTGGGGGCCGCGCAGGCGCACCAGCCCGGGACGCGTCGCGACGACGGAAAAGCCCTGGGCGCGGAGCGCGGGCAGCGCGGATTCCGGCACGCGGGCGGCGACGAGTTCGGCCTGCGGCGCCGCGGGCCGGGCGGCCGGGGCGACCGCGGCCGGCGCGGGCGGGCTGACGCCGGGCGTCGCGCCGAACAGCCGGTCGAGCGTGCGGTGCCAGGATTCCGGCATGGGGATGCGGCCCGGATTGGGCCCGAGGTTCGGCTGCCCGCGGCCACCGGCCCAGCCGCCGCCATCGCCGGCCGCGCCGCCGCCTCCCCCGCCGCCGCCGCCTCCGCCTGCGCCAGCACCGCCATCGCCGGCGCC
>NZ_JAGIYZ010000045.1 GCF_017813355.1 Roseomonas nitratireducens | reverse complement strand
CCGCGCCGGCGACGGCACCCGACGCCGCCCGCCCGGCCGCGCCGCCCGCGGCGCCGGCGGCCTGCTCGCAGGCGGGAAGCAGGACCAGAAGCAACAGCGCGAAGGGCGACTTGGCGAGGATGCGTGCCGGCAAGGGTCGTCTCCGTTCCTTCGGGCCGGGACGGTAGCGCCCTCAGCGCGCCGGCACCACCGCGTAGAGGCGGAAGGCGGACAGACCCGCGGGCAACGGCACGGGGCGCAGCCAGGACGGCACGTCGCCGTCGCGCAGCGTGGCGGCGAAGCTGCCGTCGCGCAGCGGCAGCACGGGTGTCGTCACGCAGGTCAGCAGCAGCGACACGCCGCGCCGCGCCAGGATCGCCCGCGCCGCCTCCGGCTCCGTCGCGTCCAGCACGGCCACCGTATCGGCGATGGCGCCGCCGCCGCGATGATGCGGTGCTGCGACCGACCGATGCGGCGCGCGCCAGGCGATCTCCGACCCCATGAACAGGTCGCCCGCCATCAGGATGGGCGCCGCTGCCCCGGCCGCGACGCCGGGACGTTCCGCCGCCAGCCACTCCGCCATCTCCGTCCAGGGGCATCCGGCGTCGGCCGGCGCGGCACCAGCGATCGGCCGCGGCGAGAAGAGCCCCGCGAAGGGCACGGCCAGCATGCCGAGGAACAGCCCGCCGCCGAGCGCCGCCCGCAGCGCCGCCGATCGCGGCCAGGCCGCGTGCAGGATCGCGCCGAGCAACCCCGCGGCCGCGATCGCCGCCGCCGGCGCGAGGTCGAGGGTGAAGCGCCGCGCCGCGAAGCTCGCCGCGATGCCGACGGCGAGGATCGCCGCGAGCGCCAGCCCCGCCGGCCATCGCCCATCCCGCCGCCAGCCCGGGTAGGCCAGCGCGAGGGCCAGCACGCCACCGAGCGCCGTGCCGCCGGCATAGACCGTCGCCTCGAGCAGCGAGCCCGGTGCGAAGGGCGGCAGGGGGCGGTTCTCGGCGATGGTCGGATGCAGGTGCAGCAGATAGGCCGGGTCGGCCCCGCCGAGCGGTCCCTTCACCGTCCCCGGGAAGAGCAGGATCAGCAGCGCGAGCGCCGCGCCGCCCGCCGATGCCGCGACGAGGAAGCGCCGGCCGCGCGTCGCGGCACCCGCGATCCGCGCGACGCGGAAGACCGCGGCGGCGAACAGCGCGATCGACAGGTGGTGGATCGATACGCGGTCGTATTCCGCCACCAGCCATTCGGCGGGCGCGTGCTCGACCAGCATGGCGAGGACGATGATCCCCGCCATGCCGAGCGCCATCCGCTCCCCCTGCGCGGCGAGCTCGCGGCCATCCTCCGCGATCACCGCGGCGAGGCCGGTCGCCAGCAGCAGCGGCGCGGCGATCAGCAGCACCTCCGGCCCCGTCCACACGCCGAGCCCGAGCGCCGCCCCCGCCGCGAGGGCCGCGCGCCCGCTTCCATCCGGGCGGAGCGCGCGCAGCGCCGCGCCGATCGCTAGCGTGATGGCGAGCAGGATCAGCGCGTGATGATCCGCCCGGCCGAAGCCGCTGTAGGTGACGGCCGCCGGCGCCCCGGCGGCCAGCACCAGCGCGTGCCAGGGCGCCGATCCCGGCCAGATCGCGCGCGCCGCCCAGGCGGCCGCGACCACCGCGCCCGCGTGCAGCACCGGGGAGAGGACGATGCCCGAGACGATCAGCGCCTGCCGCGGCGACAGCCCGGCCAGCGCCTCCAGCAGCAGGGCCGGCAGCAGGATCAGCAGGTCGACCGGGCGCGTCCATTGCACCAGCAGCCCGTCCGGGGCGTTCAGGCGCGGCGTCACGTCGTCGAACCAGCCCGCGCCCTCCCGCAGGTCGAGGATGCGGATGAGGCGCAGATAGGCGTCCGGGTCGGCCAGCGCGCCCTCGAACACGCGCGGCGCCGCCGGGTTGCCGAGGCTCGCCACTTGGATCAGCGCGACGAGCAGGATGGCGACGATGACCAGCGCCGGGCCGATGCGGGACGGGGGATCGGGCGGCATGGTGCTGTCGGTCTCCTCCGCCCCTCTGCCCGTGGCGCGGTCGGCGCGTCAAGTTGCCGGCGGCCGCCGCGCGCGCCACGCTCGCCCGGCATTCGAAGGAGCCCCGCCATGCCGCGCCACGATCTTTTCGTCCGCCTCGGCGAAACACGCTACCGGGTGGAGCGCCCCTGGGGCGAGGTGCCGCGCGGCGCGGGCGTGCCGAGCGACGTCGCCTGCGACGCGGAGGGCCGCGTCTACGTCCAGCTGCGGCAGGACCCGATCGCCGACCCGGAAGGGCCGGCGGTGGTCGTGTTGGCCCCCGACGGGCGGCGCATCGATGCCTGGGGCGGGGCGGAGGTGGCGGACGGGCACATGCTCTCCGTCCATCCTGATGGGCGCGTCTTCGTCGTCGATCGCGACGCGCAGGAGATCATCGTCTTCTCGCGCGACGGCAAGCGGCTCGGCGGGATCGGGCGGCGGCACCATCCGGGCGAGCCCTTCAACGCGCCCTGCGACGTCGCCTTCGGCCCAGACGGCACGATCTATGTCGCGGATGGCTACGCCGCTTCGGTCGTGCACCGGTTCAGCGCCGAGGGCACGCCGATGGGGCGCTGGGGGCGCGAAGGGTCCGGCCCCGGCGAATTCACCACGCCGCATTCCGTCTGGGTGCTGCCCGATGGCCGCGTGACCGTCGCGGATCGGGAGAACAACCGCGTGCAGGTCTTCACGCCGGACGGGATGTGGCTCGCGGATTGGCGCGGCAACCACAAGCCGATGAGCGTGCATGGCGCGCCGGGCGGTGGCCTCTACGTGACGGACCAGGTGCCGCAGCTGTCGCTGCTCGCGCCGGACGGGGCGATCCTCGGGCGCTGCCGGCCGGTGCTGAACGGGGCGCATGGCATGTGGCGCGGGCCGGACGGGCGCATCTTCCTCAGCGAGCAGAACCCGTCGCGGATCACCTGCCTCGTGCCGGTGTGAGCGAGCGGGGGGAAGGGAACTTCCCCCCGCGCCGCCACCCTCAGTTCACCGTGATCCGGGCTTCCCGCACCACGCGCGCCCACTTGGCGGATTCCGCCCGCAGATAGGCCGCGAGCTCCTCGGCGCTGGAGCCGACGCCATCCGCCCCCGCCGCCGCGAGCCGGTCCTTCACCGCCTGCTGGCCCAGCGCATCGGCGATCGCGGCGTTGAAGCGCGCGACGATCGGCGCGGGCAGCCCGCCCGGCGCCATCACCGCGCCCCATGAGGTCGCCTGCGCGTCCGGCAGCCCGATCTCGGCCATGGTCGGCACGTCCGGCAGCAGCGCGGAACGACGCGCGCCGGTCACCGCCAGCGCCCGCACGCGCCCGCCCCGGATCTGCCCGATCGCGGAGGGGATCTGGTCCAGCATCATCTGGATGTTGCCCGCGACCAGGTCGTTCAGCGCCGGCGCGCTGCCGCGATAGGGCACATGCGTGATGTCGACGCGCGCGGCGAGCTTGAACAGCTCCGGCACCGTATGGGTGGAGGATCCCGACCCCGCCGAGCCGTAGGACAGCCGCCCCGGCTGCGCGCGCACCAGCGCGAGGAATTCCTGCGCCGTGGCCGCGGCGACCGAGGGGTTCACCACCAGCACATGGTCCGTGGTGAAGGCCATGGAGATCGGGCTCAGGTCGCGCAGCGGGTCGAAGCCGAGCGTCGCGTACAGGTGCGGGTTCACCGTCAGCGTGCCCGTGGTGCCCATCAGGATGGTCGTGCCGTCGGGCGCGCTGCGCACCACGTTCTCGACGCCGACATTGCCGCCGGCGCCGGTGCGGTTTTCCACCACCACCGGCTGGCCGAGGGTTTCCTGCATGCGTTCGCCGAGCACGCGCGCGACGACGTCGGTCGCGCCCCCAGCCGGGAAGGGCACGACGAAGCGCACCGGGCGTGTCGGCGCCCAGCCCTGGGCGCGCGCCACGGCGGGCGCGAACAGCGTTGCGGCGATCAGGCTGCGGCGTGTGGCGTTCATCGACGTCTCCCCGGACGGTTCTTGTTCAGCAGAAGGCGTGGCGGGCCTTGACCTCGCGGAGCACCGCCTCGGGATCCTGCGCCCACCAATGGTTCGAGAGGATCTCCACCTCCACCCCGCCGGTCCAGCCCGATGTTTCGGCCATGGCGCGGATGGCGGGGATGTCGATCACGCCCTCCCCGGGCAGGCCGCGGTCGAAGACGAGGTCCGTCGTCGGCACCTTCCAGTCGCACACATGGAAGCCGGCGATGCGGCCCTTGGCGCGGACCATCTGCCGCGCGAGGTCGGGGTCCCACCACACGTGGTAGACATCCACCGCGACACCGGTGCCCTCCCCCAACTCGTCGCAGAGGTCGAGTGCCTGGCCGAGCGTGGACAGCACCGAGCGGTCGGCGCAGGTCATCGGGTGCAGTGGCTCGAGCGCGAGCGTCACGCCCGCCGCGCGCGCCTCGGGCAGGATCGTGGCGAGGCCGTCGCGCACGATCTCCCGCGCGCCGGGCAGGTCCTTCGAGCCTTGCGGCAGGCCGCCGCAGACCATCACCAGGCAATCGGCGCCGATCGCATGGGCCTCGGCGATGGCGCGGCGATTGTCCTCGATCGCCGCGGCGCGCGCGCCGACGGTGAACATGCCGCCGCGGCACAGGCCGGTGACCTTCAGCCCGGCGTCGCGGATCTGCTTCGCCGCGGCCTCGACGCCCATCGCCTGCAGCACGTCGCGCCAGGGGGAGATGCCGGGGATGCCATGGCGCGCGCAGGCCTCGATCACCTGGGTGAGCGACCACGGCTTCAGCGTGATCGTGTTGAGCGAGAGCGGGCCGGCGGGCTTCATGCGACGCCGTGCACCGCGAGCAGCGCGCGCATCCGCGCTACCGCCAGGTCCGGGTCCCGCAGCAGCCCGGCCTTGTCGGCCAGGCGGAAGAGTTCCGAGAAGTGCTGGATGCTGCGCGTCGATTGCTGCCCGCCCACCATGACGAAATGGTCCTGGTGGCCGTTCAGCCAGGCCATGAAGACCACGCCCGTCTTGTAGAAGCGGGTGGGCGCCTTGAAGATGTGGCGCGACAGCGGGACGGTCGGCGCCAGGATGTCGTGGAAGGTGGAAAGGTCGTTGCGCGACAGCGCGGCGAGCGCCCCGCCCACCGCCGGCGCGATCGGGTCGAAGATGCCGAGCAGGGCGTCGCTGTGCCCTTGCTCGTCGCCGGCGATCAGTTCCGCGTAGTTGAAGTCGTCGCCGGTGTACATGCGCACGCCGCGCGGCAGGCGGCGGCGCATCGCGATCTCCTTCTTGTCGTCGAGAAGGGAGATCTTCACGCCATCGACCTTGTCGCCATGGGCGTGGATGACGGCGAGCGCCGTTTCCATCGCCGCCATGTGGTCGTGGTTACCCCAGTAGCCTTCCAGCGCCGGGTCGAACATCTCGCCCAGCCAGTGGATGATCACCGGCTGCTTCACCTGGGACAGGATGCGGCCGTAGACGCGCTCGTAGTCCGCCGGGCTGCGCGCCGCCTTGGCCAGGGCGCGGGAGGCCATGAGGATGATGCGCCCGCCCATCGCCTCGACGGCCTCGCATTGTTCCTCATAGGCGCGGATCACGTCGTCCACCGTCACGTCGGGCCCGGGTGCGAGATGGTCGGTGCCGGCGCCGCTCGCCATCACCGCGCCGGGATGGTCCTGCATGGCGTCGAGCGAGCGGCGGATCAGTTCCTGCGCGCCGGTCCAGTCGAGCCCCATGCCGCGCTGCGCGGTGTCCATCGCTTCCGCCACGCCGAGGCCGAGCGACCAGAGATGCTTGCGGAAGGCGATGGTGCGGTCCCAATCCACCTTCACGTCCAGCCAGGGGTCCTGTTCGGCCAGCGGGTCCGCGACGACATGCGCGGCGGCGAGCGCCACGCGCGGGAAGGGCGGCGTGGCGCGCGCGAACTCGCGCGGGGCGCTGGTGGTGAAGGCTTCGATGCGGCCTTCGCCGCTGGGCAGGTTGATCGTCGGCATCTCGGTCACGCCTCCAGCTTCGGCAGGTCGATCCAGCGGCGCTCGGCCCAGGACTTCAGCCCGGCCTCGGCAAGCTGCACGCCCTTGGCGCCGGCCAGCAGGTTCCACGGGTAGTCCGGCCGCTCGCCCGCGACGTGCTTGAGGAATTCCTCCCATTGCACGCGGAAGCCGTTCGGGAAGTCCTGCGTCGTCGGCACTTCCTGCCAGCCGGCGAAGAAGTCGATGGTCTGCGGCTGGTCGGGATTCCAGACCGGCTTGGGCGTGGCGACGCGCGACTGCGTCCAGCACTTGTGCAGGCCGCAGATCGCCGAGCCATGCGTGCCGTCGACCTGGAAGGTCACGAGATCGTCCCGGCGAACGCGCGTGACCCAGGAGGAGTTGATGTGCGCGATCGCGCCGCCTTCCAGCTGGAAGGTCGCATAGGCCGCGTCGTCCGCATCCGCCTTGTAGGGCTTGCCGTCCTCCCCGATCCGTTCGGGGATGTGCACGGCGCCGAGGCAGGAGACGGATTCGACGTTGCCGAACAGGTTGTCCAGCACGTAGCGCCAGTGGCAGAGCATATCGAGGATGATGCCGCCGCCCTCAGCCTTCTTGTAGTTCCAGGACGGGCGCTGCGCGGGCTGCAGGTCGCCCTCGAACACCCAGTAGCCGAACTCTCCCTTCACCGAGCAGATGCGCCCGAGGAACCCGCTGTCGATCACCATCTTCAGCTTGCGCAGGCCGGGCAGGAACAGCTTGTCCTGCACCACGCCGTTCTTGACGCCCTTGTCCTTCGCGAGCTTCGCGACGGCGAGCGCGTCGGCCAGCGTGTCGGCGGTCGGCTTCTCGCAGTAGATGTGCTTTCCGGCGTTGATCGCCTTGGTCAGCAGCCCGGCGCGCATCTGCGTGGTGGCGGCGTCGAAGAACACCTCGTCCTTCGGGTCGGCGAGGCAGGCATCGAGATCCGTGCTCACGCGGCTGATGCCGTGCGCCTTCGCCAGCGCCTCCAGCTTCGCCCGGTTGCGCCCGACGATCACCGGGTCCGGCATGATGGTGTCGCCATTCGCGAGCTTCACGCCGCCATCGGCGCGGATCGCTGCGATCGAGCGGATCAGGTGCTGGTTCATCCCCATCCGGCCGGTGACGCCGTTCATGATGAGGCCGATGCGGCGTTCCGCCATGCGTCTGTGTCCTTCTACGAAAGCCAGCGATTGAGGTTGGCCGCGACGAAGCCGTCATCCGTCAGCAGCGGGTAGCGTTGCGCGACCGCGGTCAGCAGCTCCGCCTGGCCGGGGGAGAGCGTCTCATGCTCGTCCAGGCACCAGATGCCCTCGAGCAGCCCCTGCCGGCGCAGCACCTCGTGGCAGCCAGCGATGACGCCGTGATAGTCGTGCGCCACGTCGAAGACCGCGGCGTTCATCTCCGTCACCGCCGCGTCCATCGCCAGCAGGTCGGTCGGGACGCGGTTGGCGAGGGCCGCGTCGCGGCAGCGCGCATGCAGCTGCGCCGCGCCGCGCGTCCAGACGGACCAGTGGCCGAGCAGCCCGCCGACAATGCGCAGCGTGGCGGCGCGGCCTTCATGCGCCAGGCGGAAGGGCGTCAGAAGGTCGGCCACGATGTGGTCGTCATTGCCGGTGTAGAGCGCGACGCGATCCGCAGCGCCCGCTTCCAGCACGCCGCGCAGCACGTCGAGCGTGGCGTAGCGGTTGAACGGCGCGATCTTGATCGCGACCACGTTCGGGATCGCCGCGAAGCGCTTCCAGAACGACGCCGGCAGCTCCACGCCGCCAACGGCGGGCTGCAGGTAGAAGCCGAACAGCGGCATCTCGGCCGCCACCGCCTCGCAATGCGCGACGATCTCGTCCTCGTTCGCCCCCTTCCAGGCGGCGAGCGAGAGCAGCACGGCGTGGTAGCCGAGGCCGCGCGCGATCCGCGCTTCCGCCACGGCCTGGTCGGTCCGCCCGATGGCGCCGGCGACGAGGATGGGCGGGGTGTCGCGCTCGGCGGCCGCTTCGGCGGCGATGCGCAGGACGGGCTCGTACAGGCCGCGCGCGCGGATCGCGAACTGGGTGGTGTGGACGCCGACGGCGAGCCCGCCGGCCCCGGCATCGAGGTAGTAGCGCGACAGCGCCTTCTGCCGCCGCGCATCGAGCGTGCGGTCCGCGCGCAGCGCCAGCGGATGCGCCGGGATCACAGTGCCGGCCATGAGCCGCGCGTCGATCCCCGCCGGCCAGTCCTCGCGCCGCAGACCCACCCTGTTTCCTCCCGAAGTAACCGGGCGGTTACTTAAGCGGGCGGCGCGGGGCGGTCAAGCCGGGCCCTGGAACGCGAAAGGCCCCGCGCCTTCCGGCACGGGGCCTCCCTTCATCCGCGAAGGGATGGGATCAGCGGCGCAGGTTCAGCCGGCCGATCAGCGTCTCGTAGCGCTTCTGGTCCTTGCGCTTCAGGTAGTCGAGCAGCCCGCGGCGCTGGCCGACGAGCACGAGCAGGCCGCGGCGCGAATGGAAGTCCTTCGCGTGGGTCTTGAGGTGCTCGGTCAGGTTGACGATGCGCTCGGACAGGATGGCGACCTGCACTTCCGGGCTGCCGGTGTCGTTCGGGCCGGTCGCATAGTCCTTGATGAGCGCCTGGCGGCGCTCGGCGGTGATCGACATCGGGTTGTTCTCCTGTTGGCCGGGGGCTTTGCCCCTTCGGCTGGACGACATGCCGCCCCGGCCCTGAGGACCCCTGGGCGCCCGCCGCCGCGCCAGGCGCGGAATCCGTCCCCGAAGGAAAGGATGGCCCTGGCGCATGGTGGGGGCCGGCGCCGGGATGTCGGCCAGCGCGGTCGCCACCAGACAGCTGGGGTCCGGTCGAGAGCGGGGCCTATCGCTGAAATCCGGCGCCGTGTCCAGCGAGCGCGGCGAGGGCGCGCCGCGGCGGAGCCCTTATGCCTTCGTTATCCATTCTGACATTCAAATGAAGGCCGTCCGCCCTCCGGCAAGTGCGCTGCAACAAGGAACATCCGGCCATGAACGAGAACGGGACCGGCACACCGCCTGACGAGGCGGAGCGGCGTCGCCTTCACCTCCTGCAGCGCATGGGCATCCTGGACACGCCCCCGGACGAACGGTTCGAGGTCTTCACGCGCCTTGCCGCCAGCGTCGCGCGGACGCCGGTCGCCACGATCTCGCTCGTCGATCGCGACCGCGTCTGGTTCAAATCCTCCCGTGGCCTGCCACCCGGCGTCACCGAGGTCCCGCGCGACATCGCCGCCTGCGCCCATGTGCTCGACAGCCCGGATGACGTCCTGGTCTGCCCGGATGCGAGGCTCGACCCGCGCTTCCGCGACAGCCCGCTCGTCACCGGCGACTTCGGCATGCGCTTCTATGCCGGCGCGCCGCTGAAGTCGCCGACCGGCGAGGTGCTGGGCAGCCTCTGCATCATCGACCGCGAGCCCCGCGATGCCGACCCGCAGGTGATCGAGGCGCTGCGCGACCTCGCGCAGGGCGTCACGACGGCGCTGCGCATCCATGAGATGTCGGAGCTTGCGCTCAAGGATCCGCTGACCGGCCTGGGCAACCGCCGGATGTTCGAGGAAGCGCTGACCGATGCCGTCGAACGCGCGCGTCGCGAACGTGCCTTCGTGGCGACGGCGCTGATCGACCTCGACCGCTTCAAGTCCTTCAACGACGTGCTCGGCCATTCGGGCGGCGACGCCGTGCTGCGGGAAGCCGGGCAGCGCATCGCCCGCACGCTCGGCGCCGGCGACATGGCGGCACGCCTGGGCGGCGACGAATTCGTCCTCGTCACCACCTTGCCCGCCGTCGAGGACCCCGAGGCGCGGATGCGGCTGGTCGCCGAGCGCATCCTGGCCGCGCTGCAGGCGGAGCCGCTCCGCTTCGATGGCCATGTGATGCCGCTCGGCGCGTCCATCGGCGTCGCCCTGCGCCGCGCGGAGACCGCCGAGCCCGCCGCGGCGACCGTCGCCGCGCTGCTGCGCGGGGCGGATGTCGCGCTGTACAACGCGAAGGCCGATGGCCGCGGCCGCGCCAGCTTCTTCAGCGACGCGACGGCGAGCGGCATCGGCTCGAAGCACACGCTGGCGGCCGATCTGCGCCGCTGCATCCAGGAAGGCGGCTCCTCGCTCAGGCTCGTGCTGCAGCCCGTGCGCCGGCTGGGCGCGCCCGCCGCGCCCCCGGATTTCGAGGCGCTGCTGCGCTGGACGCACGAGGCCTATGGCCCGATCCCGCCGGGAAGCTTCATCCCGGTGGCCGAGCGCAGCGGCATCGCTTCCGCGCTCGATGCCTGGGTGCTGAACGAGGCGTGCAGGATCATCGCCGGCTTTCCGGCGCCGCAGCCGGTCATCGCGGTCAATGTCACGCCCTATTTCCTGGTGTCGTCCGACTTCCTCGCGACCGTCGATGCCTGTCTTGCGCGGCACGGCATCGCCGCGGACCGGCTCTGCATCGAGATGACGGAGCGCGTGCTGCTCGAGGACTTCGCCCCCGCGAGGCGCGTGACGCAGGAACTGATCCGCCGCGGCATCTCGGTCGCGCTCGACGACTTCGGCGCGGGCCATGCCTCCTTCGGCTATCTCAGCGAAGTCCCGCTCACCAAGGTCAAGCTCGACAGGTCCCTGACGGCCGCGATCGGCGCCGGCACGCCGGCCGCCGAGCGCGCCGCGGCGATCGTGCGCGGCATCATCGCCATGTGCCACCAGCTCGGCCACCAGGTCGTGGTCGAGGGCGTTGAGACCGCCGTACAACTTGCGTTGCTCGAGACCCTGGGCGCGGACATGGTGCAGGGCTGGCATATCGGCCGCCCGGCACCGGCGGAGGATTTCCTGCCGCCGGCGGGCCGGCGCGCGGCGTGACGCCCAGGGCATCGGCTGCGCTCAAGGCCAGTCTTTCCGGAAAAGGAAATCCGATCAGGTGATTCCGCCTGACCGGATGTTCCGCTAGCGCGCGGCTTCCAGCCAGCGTTCCGGCTTGACCAGCCCTTCCTCGAGCCGTGCGAGGCCGAGCAGCCGACCGCCCGCCATCGCCCGCGCCAGGCCGCCATCCGGGTTGGCCTCCTGCGGGATGCGGCCCATGAGTTCGACCAGCGGGACGGGCTGTCCGAAGGACAGGCGCGCGGCTTCCGCTTCCGTCAGCGGCAGGGCGGGGATGTCCTCCAGCGCCATCGTCACCGGGCGCAGCAGGTCGGTCGAAGGTTCCGCTTCCTGGATGCGCGCCAGCGGCACGGCGTCCTGTTCCAGGAAGGGCCCGACGCGCAGCCGGCGAAGGGCGGCGATGTGGCCGAGCGTGCCGCAGGCCAGCGCGAGGTCGCGCGCCAGGCTGCGCATGTAGACGCCCTTGCCGCTCTCGACGAAGAAGATCGCCGTGTCCGCATCGGGCCGCTCGACGAGTTCGAAGCGGTCCACGCGGGCGGGGCGCGCGGCGAGTTCCACCGCCTCGCCGGCGCGCGCGAGGTCGTAGGCGCGTTCGCCCGCCACCTTGATGGCGGAGAAGATCGGCGGGACCTGCATGATGTCGCCGATGAAGGCGGGCAGCGCGGCGCGGATTTGCTCGTCGGTCGGGCGTGCCTCGCTGGTACCGGTCACGTTGCCGTCGGCGTCGTCGGAATCGCGCGCCTCCCCCAGGCGCAGCGTGAAGCGGTACTGCTTCGTGCCATCCATCACATACGGCACGGTCTTGGTCGCGGCACCGAAGGCGATCGGCAGCACGCCGGTCGCGAGCGGGTCCAGCGTGCCGCCATGGCCGCATTTCTGCGCCTGGAAGGCGCGCTTGCAGATGGCCACGACGTCGGTCGAGCCGATGCCCGTGGGCTTGTCGATGATGAGCCAGCCGTCGATCGGCCGGCCTTTCGGCTTGCGGTGGCGGTGATGGGCCATGCGAGGATGAAACGATCCGGAGCGGTTGGAAGGGTCAGGCGATGGGCGCGTACGACGAGGACGATCCCCCGATCTGGGCACGGTTCCTCATCGCCAAGATGGTGGTCATGGCAGGCGCGCTGATCGGCCTGGTGGCGGGCGAAGGCCTGGCGGGGATGCTCTGGGGCGCGGGGCTGGCGGTGCCGGTCGCCATGCTCGCCTTCATCGCGCCGGGCATCTTCACCGCGATCCTGATGGTGCTGCAGGTGTTCAGCTGCGCCTCCTGATCACGCGGGCACGGGGCGCGGCCGCCCGGCCTCGTCCAGCGCGACGAAGGTGAAGGTCGCTTCCGTCACGCGCGCCGCGTCCTCGGCCGTGCGGTCGCGGCGCCAGGCCTCGACATGCACGCGGATCGAGCTGCGGCCGACGGCGATCAGCCGGCCAAAGAGGCTCACCTCGTCGCCGACGCGCACCGGCAGGTGGAAGGTCATCGCCTCCACCGCGACGGTGGCGACGCGGCCGCGGGCGCGGCGAAGGGCCACCGAGGCGCCGGCCTGGTCCATATGCGCCATCAGCCAGCCGCCGAAGATGTCCCCGGCCGGGTTGGCATCCGCCGGCATGGCGATGACGCGGACCTGCGGCGGGTCCCCGGGCGGGCCGGCGGTCATTCCTCCTCGGCCTTGCGGGGCGCGAGGTCGCGCTGCACTTCGGGGCGGTGCATCACCTCGCTGATGTGCTGCGCGTAGCCGAGCGCGGTGTCGGGCTGGAAATGCAGGTCCGGGGCGTATTTCAGCCGCACGGCATGCGCCACTTCCCGCCGCAGGAAGGGGGAGACGCGCCGCAGCCCGGCCATCTGCTCAGGCGTCAGGTCGCGGCCGAGCGCCGAGACGAAGGCCGTCATGTGCTTGAGATCGGGGGAGGCGCGGACCTCCGTCACCGTCACGTGCACGCCATGCAGGTCGGGGTCGTGGAAATCCGCGCGCATGAACACCGCGGAGAGCGCGTGGCGGATCTCCTCGGCCACGCGCAGCATGCGCTGGGAGGGCGCGCCGGTCTTGGTGTGCTTCATGTCAGATCCTCCGCGGCGGGTCGCGGAGGGGCGACGCCCCTCCACACCACCCCGGCAAAGGCCGAAGGGCCTTCGCAAACCGTTCCATCATGGCGAGCCCGGAGGCTGCGGCGCGCGCGGCTCCGGGCGTTTGTGTCCCGCGGCCGCTCGGCCCCGGCGCCTCAGCTCGCCGCTACGGTCTCCACCTCATAGCACTCGATCTGGTCGCTCACGCGGATGTCGTCGTAGTTCGCGAAGGACATGCCGCATTCGAGCCCGTTGCCCACTTCGCGGACATCGTCCTTGAAGCGGCGCAGGGTGGACAGCTCGCCCTGGTGGATGACGACGCCGTCGCGCAGCAGGCGCACGCCGGCGCCGCGCTTGACCTGGCCTTCCGTGATGCGGCAGCCCGCCACCTTGCCGATCTTCTTGACCTCGAAGACCTGCAGGATCTGCGCGTAGCCGAGGAACTTCTCGCGCTGCACGGGCGCGAGCTTGCCCTTCACCAGCTTCTCGATGTCGTCCGCGACCTCGTAGATGATCGAGTAGTAGCGGATCTCGACGCCTTCCTTCTGCGCCAGGTCGCGCGCCTGGGTCGTGGCGCGCACGTTGAACGCCACGATGACGGCGTCCGACGCCTTGGCGAGCTGGATGTCGGATTCGGTGATCTGGCCCACCGCGCTGTGCAGCATGCGGACCTTCACCTCCTCGTTGCCGAGCTTGGCCAGGGTCACGCCGATCGCCTCGGCGCTGCCCTGCACGTCGGCCTTCACGACGACGGCGACTTCCTTCTGCTCGCCCGCCTGGATGCGGGCCAGCATGTCGGTCAGGCTGCCGCGCGCGCCGGCGGCGGCATTGGCCTTCTCGCGCAGCTTGCGCTGGCGGAATTCCGAAACCTCGCGCGCGCGGGCCTCGTTCTCCACCGCGATGAAGTTCTCGCCGGCCGAGGGCACGCCCGACAGGCCGAGGATCTCCACCGGCAGCGACGGCGGGGCTTCCTTCAGCTGGCGGCCCTTGTCGTCGAGCATCGCGCGCACGCGGCCCCATTCGGCGCCGGCCACCACGATGTCGCCCTGACGGAGCGTGCCCTTCTGCACGAGCACCGTCGCGACCGGGCCGCGGCCGCGGTCGAGCTTGCTCTCGATCACGGTGCCTTCGGCCGCGCGCTCCGGGTTCGCCTTGAGGTCGAGCACCTCCGCCTGCAGCGTGATCGCCTCGAGCAGCTTGTCTAGGTTGATGCGCTGCGTGGCGGAGACCTCGATCTCCTGCGTCTCGCCGCCGAGGCTTTCCACCACGATCTCGTGCTGCAGCAGTTCCTGCTTCACGCGCTCGGGCTTCACGCCGGGCTTGTCGATCTTGTTGACGGCGACGATCAGCGGCACGCCGGCGGCCCGCGAATGGCGGATCGCCTCGACCGTCTGGGGCATCACGCCGTCATCGGCCGCGACCACGAGCACGACCATGTCGGTCACGCTCGCGCCGCGGGCGCGCATGGCGGTGAATGCCTCGTGGCCCGGCGTGTCGATGAAGGTCACCTTGTCGCCGGACGGGATCGCGATCTGGTAGGCGCCGATGTGCTGCGTGATGCCGCCGGCCTCGTGCGCGACGACGTCGGTCTTGCGCAGCGCGTCGAGCAGGCTGGTCTTGCCGTGGTCGACATGGCCCATGATCGTCACGACGGGCGGGCGCGGCGCGAGGTCGGTGTCCTCGTCCAGCGCGCCTTCCAGCCCGATCTCGACGTCGCTCTCGCTCACGCGCTTCACGCGGTGGCCGAATTCCTGCACGACCAGTTCCGCCGTGTCGGCGTCGATGGACTGCGTCAGCGTCGCCATCACGCCCATGCGGAACAGCGACTTCACCACCTCGCCGCCACGGGCGGCCATGCGGTTGGCGAGTTCCTGCACCGTGATCGCTTCCGGCACGACGACGTCGCGCACCACGCGTTCGTTGCCGGAGCGGAGGCGCTGCAGTTCCTGCTGCCGGCGCTCGCGGTCGCGGGCGCGGCGCAGGGAGGCGATCGAGCGGCTGCGCTCGTCCTCGCCCTCGATCGCGGCCTGCACGTCGATGCGCCCTTCGCGGCGGCGATCGCCGGTCGGCGCGGCCTTCTTGACCGGCACCGGCATCGGCCGGCGGCCGGGCGCGCCCGGCGGGCCGCCGGGGCGGCGGACAGGGGCGCGGCGGGAGTCGTCCTCCTCGTCGGAGGGGCTGCGCGCCTTCAGCGTCAGGCGCGCGGCGGGGGTCTCGCCATCCGGCTTGCGGGCGGGGGCGGCGGCGGGCGCGGGCCGGCCGCCCTGCTTGGCGGCGGCGGCGGTCGCGACGGCGACGGTTTCGGCGGATTTGCGCGCCTCATCCTCGACCTTGCCGCGCTTGGCCGCTTCCTCGGCGTTGCGGGCATCCTCCTCGGCGCGGCGGGCGGCTTCCTCGGCGGCGCGACGGTCTTCCTCGGCCTTGCGGGCGGCTTCCTCGGCGGCGGAACGGACCATGAGCGCCTGGCGCTCGCGTTCCTCGCGCTGGCGCTGCGCCTCGACGCGGCGGTTTTCCTCGAGCACGCGCTGGCGCAGCGCGATCTCGGCCTGGGTCAGCGGGCGACCGGGGGCGCCGCTGCGCGTGGCGGGCGCGGGGCCCGCGGCGCGGGCCTGGCCGGTGCCCGAAGGCGCCGCCGCCGTCGGAGCGGCCGCGG
>NZ_JAGIYZ010000044.1 GCF_017813355.1 Roseomonas nitratireducens | reverse complement strand
GCCCGCAGCCACGGCCCGCGGCCGCTGCCGCCGCGGCGCGGCCTGCGGCGCCGCCGGCCGAGCCGCGCCCGGCCGCCTCCCCGCCCGCGCCCTCGGCCGCCGCCGCCGCGATCGCCACGCCCTTCGGGGACGCAATGTTCCGCTGGCGTTGCACGAGCGGCCTGCTCGATCGTTTGGGGGAAGCGCCGGACTGGCCGCTGCGGCGCGTGGCGGGGCTGTGCCTGTGCATGGCGGACCGTCTGCGTGAAGACGGGCCGCGGGAGATGCCGTTGCCCGGCGCCGACCTGCCGCGCGCGCTGGCGGAAGCCGAGGCGCGGCTCTGCCGGCGGGGGTAGGGCGATCCTATTCCGCCGGCGCGGCCGCCGTGCCGAGGCCGGGGGCGACCGGCGGCGCGAAGACCGGCGCGCCGGCCGCGAGCCCGGGCAGCCGCGCGGCGAAGCTTTCGGACCGGCGGCCGGCGAGCAGCCCCGACAGGCGCGGCAGCGTCGGCCCGCGGTTCAGCCACAGCATCAGGCTCGCCAGCCGGCTGGCATCCGCGCGCCGTTCCAGCGCCGCGGCCTCGTCCAGGTCGTAGGGGTGGCAGTACGACCAGAGCGCGCCTTCCGCCCCGCGCTGGTCCGCCGCCCAGCGCCGCACCAGCGACCGCAGCCGCCAGGGCGGCAGCCAGCGCAGGTACATCCCGCCGAGGAAGGGCAGGTGCCAGGGCCCGAAGCGCGCCACCGGCACCGGCAGTTCCAGAAGCCCGCAGGGCCAGCGGAAGGGTTGCCGCGGCGCGCCCGGCCAGCCGGCGAGCGGATTCCAGGCCGGCAGGACCGAGCTGGAATAGGCGAAGCCGAGCTCTGCCAGCACCTCCGGCGCCCAGGCGGCGGCGGGGGTAAGGGAGAAATAGGGTGCGCGGAAGCCGACCGGCGCCGCCCCGGTCAGCTGGCCGAGCCGGTCCCGCGCCACGACCATGCCGGCGCGGAAGCGCGCCGGGCCTTCCTCCGCGAGGTGCCGATGGGCATGGCCGTGGGAGGCGACCTCGTGCCCCGCCCGCGCGATATCCTTCACCAGGCCGGGATCGGTGCGCGCGACCTCGTCCAGCACGAAGAATGTGCCGTGCGCGCCGGCCTCGGCGAGAAGGGCCAGCAGGCGCCGCGTTTCCCCGCCGGCCCGGTCGGCGCCGTGCGGTTCCACGTCCACGGTGAAGGTGAACAGGCCGGGCAGCGGCGCGAAACGCCGCGCCGCGCGGGCCACCGCGCTTGTTCCGCCGCCTGGGCGTTGATAGGTTCGTGATCCGGGGGCGGGCGACATTGCGGCTGAGGTCGCCAGTCGGGCGCCCGACGTCAAGGCCGGATCGTCCGGCCGGGCGCGGGCGACCCCGGGGCACTGGACGACGGAGCGCTGCGGGAGACCGAGTTTGAGCACCACCCTCTCCTTGGAAGCGGAGTTGGCGCGGCTGATCGTGGAGGCGCTGCACCTGGAAGCGGCACCGGAGGACATTGACCCGGAGGCGCCGTTGTTCGGCGAAGGGCTCGGGCTCGATTCCATCGACGCGCTGGAGATCGCGCTCGCCGTGTCCAAGCGCTACGGTTTCCAGCTGCGGTCGGACGACGAGCGGAACCACCGCATCTTCGCCTCCCTCCGCGCGCTGGCCGCGCATATCGAGAAGCAGCGGACGGCCTGACCCCGATGCGCCCGGCGCCGCGCCTGGCGATCTCCCTCACGCTGTCGGCGGCGTGCCTCGGCGCGAAGGCCATGGGGGCCGAGGGCGCGACGGCGGCGCTGGCGGTCGCGACGGTCGCCTCCTGGCTCGTGCCTTCCCCGCGCGCCCTGCCGATCCTGGCCGGCGCGGCGCTGGCCGGCGCGACGACAGCGCTGCTCGCCGCGCTGCCGGGCGCGACGCGCTTCATGCTCGAAGCGCTGCCGCTGGCGGGCAATCTGATGCTCGCCTGGCATTTCGGCGCGACGCTGCGCCCCGGGCGGGAACCGCTGATCGCGCGCTACACGCGCGCCGATTTCGGCCACATGCCGACCGAACTGGTGGGCTACACGCGGTCCCTGACCATGCTCTGGACTTGGTTCTTCCTCGCCTTCTCGGCCGTGAACGTGGCGACGCTGGCGGGCTTCGGGCCGCCGCCGGGGCCTTCGGCCGTCGCCAATGTCGTGCTGCCGCTGCTGTTCTTCCTGGGCGAACACGCGGTGCGCGCGGCGCGCTTCGGCCATCTCGGCCCGGCGCATCCCTGGCGGACGCTGCGCGCCATCTGGCGCGCCGATGTGCAGCAACCCCATGCCGGCTGACGCGACCCTGCCGCTGACGGGCCGCGCGCTGGGGGAGGTGATCTTCCGCCGCGGCGCGACGCCCGTGACCGCCGCGCGCTTCCTGGCCGAGGTCGCGGCGCTGGCCGCGCGCCTGCCGGATGAAGGCCCGGTGCTGAATTTCTGCGCCGACCGCTACCTCGCCCTGGTCGGCTTCGCCGCGGCGCTGTCGCGCGGGCAGGTGACGCTGCTCTCGGCGGATCGGTCCGCGCCGCGGCTTGCCGACATCGCGCGGCTGCACGGGGCGCGCTACGCGCTGTCGGACACCGATGCGGCGCTGCCGCTGCCGGTGCTGCGCCCCGCGGTCGAACCCGCCGGGGACGGCGCCAACCCGGCCATTCCCGCCGCGGCGATAGCCGCCATCGCCTTCACCTCCGGCAGCACGGGGGAACCACGGCCGCACGCCAAGCCCTGGGGCGCGCTGGTCGCCGGCGCCCGCGCCGCCGCCGAACGCTTCGCCGTCGCACCCGGCACGAGCATCGTCGGCACCATTCCCGCGCAGCACATGTACGGCTTCGAGACGACGCTGATGCTGCCGCTCGTCGCCGCCGGCGCGGCCCATGCGGGGCCGGTCTTCTACCCTTCCGACATCCAGGAGGCGCTGGCCGCCCTGCCGGCGCCGCGCCTGTTGGTGACGACGCCGCTGCAGTTGCGCGCGCTGCTCGGCGCCGGGGTGCCGCTGCCGCCGCTCGCCGGCATCGTCTCCGCCACCGCGCCGCTGGCCGAAAGCCTCGCCGCGGCGGCCGAGGAGACCTTCGGCGCGCCGGTGCTGGAGATCTACGGCGCGACGGAGGCAGGGTCCGTCGCCTCCCGCCGCACCCTCGATGGCGAGGCCTGGGACCCCTATCCCGGCATGCGCTTCACGATCGCCGAGGCGGGGGCGGAGGTCGCGGTGCCCGGCCTCGCCTTGCCCGTGCCGCTGGCGGACACGCTCGAATGGTGCGGGGAAGGCCGCTTCCGCCTGCTCGGCCGGCGGGGGGACATGGTGAAGCTCGCCGGCAAGCGTGCCTCGCTGGCCGGCCTCACGCGCATCCTGACCACGATCGAGGGCGTGGAGGACGGGCTGTTCCTCGCCCCCGACGACATCGACCGCAATCCGCGCGCCCGCCTTGCGGCGGCGGTGGTGGCACCCGGGCGGAGCGCGGAGGAGATCGTCGCGACGTTGCGCGACAAGGTGGAGCCCGCCTTCCTGCCGCGCCCCGTGGTGCTGCTGGATGCCCTGCCGCGCGACGCGCTGGGCAAGGTGAACCGCGCGCGCATCGTCGAACTTGCCTGGCGTCGGCGCGAACCTGCAACGGATGCCCTTCACATCGGCGATGCGGAACCCTAGGTAGCCCGCCCGGGAGGCGGCATCAGGCCCCGGCGGGACAGCCGGGCGCGCGGCTTCGTCCTTTCGCCGTCCGGGAGTGCCCCCATCCTGCCCGCCGAGACCCCCCTGCTGGAGGCGCGCCGCCTCACCCGCCGCTTCGGCGCGCTGGTCGCCAACGATGCCGTCGACCTCGCGGTGAGGGCGGGCGAGGCGCATGCGCTGCTCGGCGAGAACGGCGCCGGCAAGTCCACGCTCGTGAAGATGTTGTATGGCCTGCTGCAGCCGGATGCGGGGGAGGTGTATTGGCGCGGCGCGCCGGCGGCGCTGCCCGACCCGCGCGCCGCCCGCGCGCTCGGCATCGGCATGGTGTTCCAGCACTTCTCCCTGTTCGAGGCGATGAGCGTCGCGGAGAACGTCGCGCTCGCGCTCGATGTGCCGGAACCGCTGCCGCGCGTGGCCGAGCGCCTCGCCGCCGTCTCCCGCGCCTATGGCCTGCCGCTGGAGCCGGGCCGGGAGATCTGGCGGCTGTCGGTGGGCGAGCGCCAGCGCGTCGAGATCGTGCGCTGCCTGATGCAGGACCCGCGGCTGATCATCCTCGACGAGCCGACCTCGGTGCTGACGCCGCAGGAGGCGGAGGGGCTGTTCGGCACGCTCGACCGGCTGCGCACGGAAGGGCGCGCGGTGCTCTACATCTCCCACAAGCTCGAGGAAGTGCGCCGGCTGTGCGAGGCGGCGACGATCCTGCGTGGCGGCCGCGTGGTCGCGGCCTGCGACCCGCGCGCGGAAAGCGCGGCCAGCCTCGCGCGCATGATGGTCGGCGCGGAAGTCGGCGCGGCGCGGCGCGCGGAGGGCGGCGACGATGCCGGGCCGGTGCGGCTTTCCGTCCATGCGCTTAGCCTGCCGCCGGACGAGCCGCATGGCGTTGGGCTGCAGGATGTCTCGCTGGAGCTCCGCGCGGGGGAGGTGCTCGGCATCGCCGGCGTTGCCGGCAACGGGCAGGACGCGCTGTTCGCCGCGCTGTCCGGCGAACGCATCGCGCCGGCGGCCGACCGCATCATCCTCGATGGCGCGGCGGTGGGGCGGGAGGACATTTCGGCGCGGCGCCGGCGTGGTGCGGCCTTCGTGCCGGAGGAGCGGCTCGGCCATGCCGCCGCGCCGCGCTTCCGGCTGTCCGAGAACGCGCTGCTCGCCGGCCATGCGACCGAGGGCTTCGCGCCGGCCGGCTTCATCCGCCGGTCCCGCCTGCTCGGCGTGGTGGACCGCGTCACCGCCGCTTTCGATGTCCGCAAGGGCCCGCGCGACCCGGAGGCGCGGGCGCTGTCGGGGGGCAATCTGCAGAAATTCGTGGTGGGGCGGGAAATCCTGCGCGGCCCGCGCCTGCTGGTGGTCTGCCAGCCGACCTGGGGCGTGGATGCGGGCGCGGCGCAGGTGATCCGCCAGGCGATCCTCGACCTCGCGCGCGGCGGCGCGGCGGTGCTCGTGATCAGCCAGGACCTGGATGAATTGCTGGAGATCACGGACCGCGTCGCGGTGATCTTCCATGGCCGCCTGTCCGCCGCCCTGCCGACCGGCTGGACGACGCGCGAGGAGATCGGCCTGCTGATGGGCGGCGCCACGCCGGCGGAGGCCGCCTGATGCGCCTGGTGCTGGAACAGCGCGCCGAGACCGGGCTCGCGCTGCGGCTGCTCTCCCCGCTCCTGGCGGTCGCCCTGGCGCTGGTCTCCGCGTCGGTGATGTTCGCCGCACTTGGCGCCGACCCGCTGGTCGCGCTGCATGCCTATTTCGTCCTGCCGCTGTCGGATTCCTGGGGGCTGCAGGAAGTCGCCGTGAAGGCGACGCCGTTGGTGCTGATCTCTGTCGGGCTCGCTTTCTGCTACCGCGCCGGGGTGTGGAACATCGGCGCGGAGGGGCAGTTCCTGGTGGGCGCGCTGGGCGGCGCCTGGCTCGCCGTCGCGACGCATGGCGGGGCGCAGGGGCCGTGGCTGTTGCCGGCGATGCTCGCGGCCGGGGCGCTCGGCGGGGCGCTGTTCGCGCTGATCCCGGCGCTGCTGCGCACGCGCTTCGGGGCGAGCGAGATCCTGACCAGCCTCATGCTGGTCTATGTCGCCGAACTGCTGCTCGACTGGCTGGTGCGCGGGCCGTGGCGCGACCCCGCCGGCTTCAACATGCCGCAGACCGTCACCTTCTCCCCCGCCGCGACGCTGCCGCTGCTGGCCGAGGGCGGGCGGGTCAATCTCGGCACGCCGCTGACGCTGCTGGTCGTCGCCGCCGCGGCGCTGGTCGCCGCGCGCACGCTGAAGGGGTTCGAGATCCGGCTGGTCGGCGAAGCCCCGCGCGCCGCGCGCTTCGCCGGCTTCGACGCGAAGCACGTGACCTGGGCGGTCTTCGCCTTCTCGGGCGCACTCGCCGGGCTGGCGGGGATCATGGAGGTCGCGGGCACGCTGCGGCAATTGCAGCCGGGGCTTTCGCCCGGCTACGGCTTCACCGCCATCATCGTGGCCTTCCTCGGCCGGCTGAACCCGATGGGCTGCCTGGTCGCGGGCGTGTTCCTGGCCGTCACCTTCATCGGCGGGGAGAACGCGCAGATCATGCTGCGCCTGCCGCTGGACGCCACGCGCGTCTTCCAGGGCCTGCTGCTGTTCTACGTGCTCGCCTGCGACACGCTGCTGCTCTACCGCGTGCGGCTGCTGCGGAGCGCGGCGGCATGACGCTGCTCGAAGCCATCCTGCTGACGGTCATCACCGCCTCCACCCCGCTGCTCATCGCCGCGATCGGGGAACTGGTCGCCGAACGCGCGGGCGTGCTGAACCTCGGCGTCGAGGGGATGATGATCATGGGGGCGGCGGCCGGCATCGCCGTCGCCATCACCACCGGGTCGAGCGCGGCGGGCGTCGCGGCCGCGATCCTCGCGGGCATGGCGCTGGCCGCGATCTTCGGGCTGCTGGTGCTGGGGCTGGCCACCAACCAGGTGGCGGCGGGGCTGGCGCTGGCGATCTTCGGGCTCGGGCTGTCGGGCGTGGTGGGCGCACCCTTCGTCGGCGTGCCGCGGGACGGGATCGGCAAGATCGCGGTGCCGTTCCTGTCGGACATTCCCTTCCTGGGCCCGGTGCTGTTCCGGCAGGATCCCTTCGTCTACGCCTCCTTCGCCCTTGTCGTCGGCGTCGCTTGGTTCCTCGGCCGGACTCGGGCGGGGCTGGTGCTGCGCGCCTGCGGGGAGAGCGCGGCGGCGGCGCATGCGCTGGGCTTCAAGGTGCTGCGCATCCGCTTCCTCGCGCTGCTGTTCGGCGGCGCCTGCGCGGGGCTGGCGGGGGCCTATCTCTCGCTCGTGCTGACGCCCTTCTGGACCAGCGGCATGACGAGCGGGCGCGGCTGGATCGCGCTCGCCATCGTCGTCTTCGCATCGTGGCTGCCCTGGCGTGCCGTGGCGGGGGCCTACCTGTTCGGCGGCGTGACCATCCTGCAGCTGCACGCGCAGGGCGCGGGCGTCCCGGTGCCGCCGCAGGCGATGGCCGCACTCCCCTATCTCATCACCATCCTGGCGCTGGTGCTGATCATGCGCGCGCGGGGCGGCGGCAGCGCCGCGCCCGCCGCGCTCGGCACGCCCTTCGTGCCGGACCGTTGATCCAGGCCATGCGCGGGGGCATCTCGACCATCGCAATCCCACCAGAAGGAGGCTTCATCCCATGACCATCACCCGCCGCCGGACCATGCAGGGCGCGGCCGCGCTCGCCGGCGCCGCCGCGCTGCCCGCCGCCGCCCAGGCGCAGTCGCGGCTCAATGTCGGCTTCATCCTGATCGGCCCGGTGGGCGATTTCGGCTGGTCCACCATGCACGATGTCGGCCGCCGCCGGATGCTCGAGGTGCTGGGCGACCGCGTGACCGCGACGCAGGTCGAAAGCGTCGCCCCGCCCGATTTCGACCGCGTGGCGAACCAGCTCGCGCGCACCGGCTCGCGGCTGATCTTCACGACGTCCTTCTCCTATTTCCAGCCGACGGTGCGCGTCGCGCCGACGCTGCCCAACGTGATGTTCGAGAACGCGACGGGCACCAGCACGCTGCCGAACCTGTCGCTGTACAACGCCCGCTTCTACGAAGGGCGCTACGTCCAGGGCGTGATCGCGGCGCGCAAGTCGCGCTCGAAGACCATCGGCTACATCGCCTCCTTCCCCGTGCCGGAAGTGATCCACGCCATCAACACCGTGATGCGCGGCGCCTGGTCGGTGGATCCGCAGATGAAGATCCGCGTCGTCTGGGTCTCCGCCTGGTTCAACCCGGCGCGCGAGGCCGATGCGGCGCGCGCGCTGATCGACCAGGGCTGCGACGTCATCTGCCAGCACACCGACAGCCCCGCGCCGCTGCAGCTCGCGAACGAGCGCGGCGTCTTCGGCTTCGGCCAGGCCTCGGACATGACGCGCTTCGCGCCACGCGCGCATCTGACCAGCAACGTCAACAACTGGGGCGACTACTATGTCGAGCGCGCCCGCGCGATGCTCGACGGCACCTGGCGGCCGGGCGATGTCTGGGGCGGGCTGAACTCGGGCATGTTCCGGCTGGTCCCGTTCACCAACATGTCGCCGGAGGAAACCGCCGAGGCCGAGCGCATCCGCGACGCCATCGCCGCCGGCACCCTGCATCCCTTCGAGGGCCCGATCGTCCGCCAGGACGGCACCGAGGTGATCCCCGCCGGCCAGCGGCTGACGGACGACCAGATCCGCGCGCAGAACTACTTCTACCGCGGCATCGACGTCGCGATGCCGTAAGGCCCTTGCCGGGCGGGCGCCGGCCGTGCTGAAGCGCGGCCCATGTCCGCCCGGCACGAGGCCATCGTCAGCATCCCGCCCGACCATCCGAGCCTGCCCGGCCATTTCCCGGGCCGGCCGGTCGTGCCGGGCGTGCTGCTGCTCGATGCCGTCATCGCCGCGGCGCGGGGGGCCTTCGCGCTCGGCCCGCCCGCCGGCCTGCCGCGCGCGAAGTTCGCCGCGCCGGTCCTGCCTGGGGAAGCGGTGCGGATGGTGCTGACCCTTTCCGATGGCGGACGCCTCGCCTTCGCCTGCCATGTCGGGGACCGCGTGGTCGCCTCGGGCGAGGCGCGCTTCCCCGCATGACCGCCACCGCCGCCTGGGCGCGCACGCCCGAGCGCGGCAGCCAGCTTGTCCTGCGGCTGATGGCGCGGATCGCGCTCGGCCTCGGCTGGCATGTCGGCCATGCGCTGCTGCATCCGATCACGTTGTTCTACCTGGCCACCTCCCCCGCCGCGCAGAAGCGCGCGGCGAGGCGCTACCTCACGCGCGCGCTTGGCCGCGAGGCGCGGTGGCGGGACCTGTGGCGGCTGTATTTCTGCTTCGCCTCCACCATGCTCGACCGCGTCTTCCTGCTGACGGGGCGGACCGGGGGCTACGACGTCCAGGTCACGGGGCTCGACACGCTGCGCGATGCCGCGGTGCGCGGGCAGGGGCTGGTGCTGCTCGGCGCCCATATGGGGTCCTTCGAGGCGCTTCGGGCCATCGGCGGCGCCGGCGCGCCGGTCGAGGTGCGAATGCTGATGCACACCGATCGGGGCGGCGCTTCCGACGCGCTGTTCGACAGCCTCGACCCGACCCGCGCCGCCGCGGTCATCCCACTCGGCCGGCCGGATTCGATGCTGGCGGCGAGCGAGGTGCTGGAGCGCGGCGGCGTCATCGGCCTGCTCGCCGACCGCGCGGCGCGGGGGGAGAGGATGCTGCGCGTGCCCTTCCTGGGGGCGGAGGCGTCCTTCCCCGGCGGGCCCATGGCGCTGGCCGCGGTGCTGAAGGCGCCGGTCGTGCTCGGCTTCGGGCTGTGGCTCGGCCCCAGGCGCTATGTCCTGCGCTTCGAACCCTTCGCCGGCGCGGTCGCCCTGCCGCGGGCGGATCGCGAGGCCGCGCTGCGCGACTGGACGGCGCGCTACGCCGCGCGGCTCGGCGAGGTCTGCCGCGACCATCCGTACAACTGGTTCAACTTCTTCGATTTCTGGGACGAAGCGCCGGAAGGCGGCGCGGGATCGGGTGGCGAAGCCTGACCCTGTCCGCCGCGGTCAGCCTCGTTCTTGCGCCGGAGCGCGGTGCAGGGCCGTGTCGATGTTCAGGTAGCTCAGCACCATCTGCAGGACGATCTCGATGGGCGTCACGACCTGCCGGGGCGATTCATCCGTCGCCCGGAACCAATTCACGATGCCCCGCGCCACTTCCGGATCAAGCGCATCAATATTCCATGCCGGGGGCCAGATATCGCTGCTGATACGCGCCGTACGGGATCCATAGGTCATTTCAACCAAACCATGGTTCATCGTAACGGTTAGTCCTGGGTATTTCATATGATGTCGCATTCAAAAAATCTTATGGTCGATAGAATTCAGATACACATCAAATACCAATGCACGGCGTGCATAATTCTGTGGCCAGACATGCAGGTTGCCGGGGGCCGTCCGGGCCGTCGGCGCGCGCCGCGCCCCCCGTCGCGTTGCCATCGACGCGCCCGCTGGGGCAGACAGGCCTTCCATGCCGCTTCCCGATGAGACCGGCGCCGCGCCGCGCCTGCCGCGCCGCCTTCTGCTCCTCGGCCTCGCGGCCCAGGCGCCGGATCCGCTGGCCGCCATCCTGGCGCCGCTCGCCGCCGTGCGCGAAAGCCGCGCCACCTTCGTCGAGGAGAAGGAGCTGCCGGAACTCGAGCGACCCTTGCTCTCGCGCGGCCTGCTCGCCTGGCGCGCGCCGGACCGGCTGGAAAAGCACACCATCGAGCCCGTGGAGGAACGCTTCCTGCTGGAAGGCGAGGTGCTGACGATCGAACGCCGCGGGGAACGCCGCCAGGTCGCGCTCGATGCCGCGCCCGAGATCCGCCCGCTGGTCGAGGCCGTGCGCGCGACGCTGGCCGGGGATGCGGCGACGCTGCGCGCGCATCATCGCGTCGCGGCGAGCGGCGGGCCGGCGCGCTGGCGGATCGAGCTGACGCCGCTCTCCCCCCGCGTGCGCGCCGCGGTGCAGCGCATCGTGCTGGAAGGCGAAGGCGCGGCGATCCTGCTGGTGGAAACCCAGGGGCGGGACGGGCGCGGCAGCATGCGCATCAGCCCGGCGCGATGAGGCGCCTCCTCCCGCTGCTGCTGGCGCTCGCGCTGCTCGCCGCGGCCTTCGCCGGCGCCTCCCGCCTCGTGACGCTGCGCGGGGACATCGCCGACTTCCTCCCCGCGCCGGCCACGCCCGAAGCGGCCTTCCTGCTCGGCGAGCTGCGCTCCGGTGCGGCGACCACGCTGCTGATCGCGGGGATCGAGGGCGCGGCGGCGGAAGACCTCGCGCGCGTGTCGCGCGCCATGGGGGACGCGCTCGCCGCCGATGCGCGCTTCACGCTGGTCGCGAACGGCGCGCCGCGCCTGGCGGAGGAGGAGGTGGCGCTCCTGATGGCCCACCGCTACGCCCTGTCCCCCGCCGCGGATGCCTTCACCGAGCCGGCGCTGCGCGCGGCGCTGGAAGGCGTGCTGGACGGGCTGCGCTCCTCGGCCGAACCGCTGGTCCGCCGCTTCGCCTTCGCCGACCCGACCGGCGCCTTCCTTGGCCTGCTGCGCGGCTGGGCGGACGGCGCCGCGGTGCGCACCGCGCATGGCGTGTGGATGGCGGACGGCCCGCGCGCGCTCATCCTGCTGCAATCCCGCGCGGCGGGGCTGGACACGGATGCGCAGGGCGCGACGGCCGATGCGGTGCGCGCCGCCTTCGCCGCCGCCGCGCCACCCGACGGCGCGCGTCTGCTGCTCTCCGGCCCCGGCATCTTCGCGGCGGAGGCGGCGGCGACGGTGCGGGCGGATGTGAAGCTCGTCTCGACGCTGTCCTTCCTTCTGGTCGGCGCCTTCCTGTTCTGGCGCTACCGTTCCCCGCTGATGCTCGCGGTGGTCGCCCTGCCGCTGGCGGTCGGCACGCTGGCCGGGCTGATCGTCGTGGATGCCGTGTTCGGCCATGTGCATGGCGCAGCGCTCGGCTTCGGGATGACGATGCTCGGCGTCGCCGACGACTATCCGATCCTGCTGGTGACCAACCGCGCGCCGGGGGAGAGCCTGCGCGACGCGGCGCGGCGGCTCTGGCCCACGCTGCGCCTGGCGGTCGCCGCGGCGGTCGCGGGGCTCCTGCCGATGCTGGCCTCGGGCTTTCCGGGCCTCGCGCAGCTTGGCCTGTTCGCCGCGACGGGGCTGGTCGGCGCCGCGCTCGCGACGCGCTTCGCGCTGCCGGCGCTGCTGCCCGAAGGCCTCGCGGTCCGCCCGCTGCCGGAGCGGCTGGCGCATGCGCTGCTGCGCCTGCCGGCGCGGCGCGGCCTCGTGCTCGGCGCGCTGGTGCTGGTCGCCGCGGCGCTCGTGGCCACCGGCGGGCCGCGGCTGGAACGCGACCTCGCCGCGCTGAGCCCGGTGCCGGAACCGGTGCGGATGCTGGATGGCCAATTGCGCGCGCAGGTCGGCGCGCCGGATGTCCGCACCGTGCTGGCGCTGGCGGCGCCGGATGCCGAGGCGGCGCTGCAGGCGGCCGAACGCGCGGTGGCGGCGCTGCGCGCGGCCGGCATCGCGGGTGCCATCGACCACCCCGCGCGCTGGCTGCCGAGTGCCGCGACGCAGCGCGCGCGCCTCGCCGCGCTGCCGGACGATGCGACGCTCGCCGCCCGCCTCGCCGCCGCGCGCGACGGCCTGCCCTTCCGCGCGACCGCCTTCGACCCCTTCCTGCGCGAGGTGGCGGAGGCCCGCGCCCACGCGCCGCTGGCGCCGGCCGACCTCGCCGCCACGCCGCTGCTCGCCGCGCGCCTGGCGCCGCTGCTGCGGCGGGATGGCGAGGGCTGGCGCGCCCTGCTGCTGCCGGCCGAGGCCATCGACCCAGCCGCGCTGCGCGCCGCCGCCGCGACCGTGCCGGGGCTGATGGTGGTCGACATCAAGGCGGAGACCGAGGCATTGCTCGCGGACGGGATCGCGACGGCGCTGCGTTGGGGGGCGGTGGGCGGCGCGCTCGTGCTGCTGCTGCTCGGCGCCGGGCGTGGCCTCATGGGCGGGCTGCGCATCGCGGCCGCGCTCGCCGGCGCGCTGCTGCTGACCTTCGCCGCGCTTGCTGCGATGGGCGAACGAATCACCGTGTTCCACCTGACCGCGGCGCTCTTGCTGGCCGGCGTCGGGCTGGACTATGCCTTGTTCATGTCGCGTTCCGGGGTGGAGGAAGGCACGGACGATGCGGCCCGCGCGCTCGGTTCCATCCTCACCTGCATGCTCACCACGCTGCTGACCTTCGGCCTGCTCGCGCTTTGCCGCACGCCCGTGCTGCACGCGACGGGGCTGACCGTCTGCCTCGGCGTCGCCAGCGCCTTCCTGCTCGCCTGCACCCTGGCGCCGCGACGGGACGCGCCCAGGTGAGCCGCATGTTCCCGCTCGCCATCCGCGCCATCACGGCGACCTCGGCCATGGGCACCGGGCGCGCGGCGACGGCGGCGGCGCTGCGCGACCGGCGCGGCGGCCTCGCGCCCTGCGACCTGGCCGGCATGCCGGGCGGCGTCTGGATCGGCCGGGTGCGGGACGCCGAGGCGGTCGAACCGCCCGCGCCGCTGGCGGCCTTCGCCTGCCGCAACACGCGCCTCGCCGAACTCGCGCTGCGCCAGGACGGCTTCCTGGCGGCGGTGGAGGCGGCGCGGGCGCGGCACGGCGCGGCGCGCATCGCCGTGGTGCTCGGCACCTCCACCTCCGGCATCGAGGAGACGGAGCGCGCCTGGGCGCGGCGCGGGCCGGACGGCGCGCTGCCGGCCTACGACTTCGAGCGCACGCACGACCTGCACGCGCTGCCGCGCTACGTGCGCGCGCGGCTGCGGCTGTCCGGCCCCTGCGTGTCGATCTCCACCGCCTGCACCTCGGGCGCGCGCGCCTTCCTCGACGCCGCGGCGATGATCGCGGCGGGGCTGGTCGATGCCGCCGTGGTGGGGGGCGCGGACACGCTCTGCCGGCTGACGCTGCACGGCTTCGGCTCGCTCGAACTGCTCGCGAAGGGCCCGACGCGCCCCTGCGCCGAGGACCGCGACGGGATCAGCATCGGGGAGGCCGCGGCCTTCGCGCTGCTGGAACGCGCCGGGCCGGGCGATGCGGGCGGGATCGGGCTGCTCGGCGCCGGCGCGTCGTCGGACGGGCACCACATGTCCTCTCCCCATCCGGACGGGCATGGCGCGGTCGCGGCGATGCGCGGGGCGCTCGACAGCGCCGGGCTCCGGCCGGAGGCGATCGGCTACGTCAACATGCACGGCACCGGCACGCGGGCGAACGACGCGATGGAGGACCGCGCCATCGCGGCCCTGTTCGGCGCCGCCGTGCCCTGTTCCTCCACCAAGGGATGGAGCGGGCATACGCTCGGCGCCTCGGGCGCGCTGGAAGCCGCCATCGCGGCGATCTGCGTCGAGGACGGGCTGGTGCCCGGCTGCCTCGGCGTCGATCGCCCCGACCCGGCCTTCGCATCCGGCATCGCGGTGGCGAACCGCGCCGCCCGGATCGACCGCGTGCTGTCGAATTCCTTCGGCTTCGGCGGCAGCAATTGCGCGCTGGTGATCGGGCGCCTGCCGTGACGCTGTCGGTCGGGGTGGCGGGCATCGGCCTGCTCGGGCCGGGCTTCGCGGGCTGGGCCGCGGCGCGCGCCGCGCTGGCCGGCGCCGCGCCCTTCGAGCCCGCGCCGGTGGCCATTCCCCCGCCCGCGCTGCTGCCGCCGACGGAACGCCGCCGCACCGGGCCTTCCGTGCGGCTCGCGATCGCCGTCGCGACGGAAGCGGTGCAGGAGAGCGGCATCCCGCCCGAGGAACTCGACACGGTCTTCGCCAGCTCGAACGGGGAGGGCCAGGTGATCGCCGGCATCCTCGAGGCGCTGCACGCGGCCGATGGCGCGATCTCCCCCACCCAGTTCCACAATTCGGTGCACAACGCCGCGGCCGGATATTGGGGGATCGCGGTGGGATCGTCGCGGCCGTCCGTCAGCCTCGGCGGGCATGACCAGGTCTTCGCCACGGGGCTGATGCAGGCGGCGGTGCAGGTGGTGGCGGGCGGCGCGCCGGTGCTTTTCGTCGCGCATGACGTGCCGCTGCCGCCGCCGCTCGACGCGATGCGCGCGACCGCGGCGCCCTTCGCCGCGGCCCTGGTGCTGACGCCGCAGCGCGGTGCGCATGGGCTGCTGCGGCTTGCATACCATGCCGGCACGGCGGAGGAGCCGCCGCTGCCCGAGGCGATGGCCGCCCTGCGCGCCGCGAATCCGGTGGCGCGCGCGCTGCCGCTTCTCGCCGCGCTCGCCCGCGGGCAGGCCGCGTCGCTGTGCCTGGCGCTGCTCGAGGATTCGCACCTCGCGGTCGAGGCGGCACCGTGACCGCGCTGCCCGCGACGCGCGCGGCCATCGCGCGGCTGGTCCCGCACCAGGGCGCCATGTGCCTGCTCGAACAGGTGGAATCCTGCGACGCCGTCACGATCGCCTGCACGTCCGGCACCCATCGCGACCCGGCCAATCCGCTGCGCCGCGACGGCATGCTGCCGGCCGCCTGCGGGCTGGAATACGCGCTGCAGGCGATGGCGCTGCACGGCGCGTTGACGTCAGGCGGCGCGCAGGGGCCGGGCTTCCTCGCCGCGCTGGCGGGGGTGGAGATGGCGGCGGAGCGGCTGGACGACGTCGCGGGGCCGCTGGCGGTGCGGGCCGAGGCGCTGGCGCAGGAAAGCCGCGGCTTCATCTACCGCTTCGAGGTTACGGGCGGCGGGCGCGCGCTGCTGTCCGGCCGCGCGACGATCCTGCTGGCATGAGCGCGCACCCGAAGCGCCTCGGCGTGCTGCTGGAATCGGGCGGGCATGCGCGCGCGCACTACGCACTGGTGGTCGCCGCCGGCGCGGCGGCGCTGGGGCGGGAGGTGACGCTGTTCGCGACCAACCTCGGCTGCCTGCTGCTCGCCGAGCCCTGCCCGCTGCTGGCCGATGCGCGGGAAGCGGCGATCGCCGGGCGCGGCGTGGCCGGCATCGGCACATTGCTGGCGGCCTGCGCCGAGATGGGCGTGCGGCGCATCGCCTGCGAGGCCGGGCTGAAGGCCGAAGGGCTGGCGGGGATGGCGCTGGCCCCCGGGGTGGAGGTGGCGGGCATCGCGACCTTCCTGGACGCGGTGGGCGACGGCCCGATCGTCACGCTTTAGCGGCGATGCTTGACCCGACCTCGGGCGAAGGGGGAGACAGGTCGCCATGATCCGTCCCCGTCGTTCCGGAGTCGCGCTCGTCGCGCTGCTCGCCGCGGGCCCCGCGCTGGGGCAGTCCGCGCCGGGCAGCCTGCCGCCGCCGCAGCCGCGTTCGGGCGCGCCGACGCAGGCTGCGCCCCCGGCTGCCGCCCC
>NZ_JAGIYZ010000043.1 GCF_017813355.1 Roseomonas nitratireducens | reverse complement strand
GGCCCGGCCGCCCCGCCCGGCAGCGCGCCTACCGCCGCGCCGAGCCCCGCCAGCGCGAAGGCGAGGTGCGGTCCGCGCGCGGCGGCCAGGAACAGCCCCGCCGCCAGCGCCGCCCAGGCCGCCAGCGTCGCGGGCGCGGCACCGCCCCGCCAGGTCGCGGCCGCCATGGCGGCGAGCAGCAGCGCCGCCTCGGGCGCCGCGCGCCGGACGTCCGGCAGGTGCAGCGGCGCCCCCGCCATCCACCAGGCGCAGCCCAGCAGGCCGAGCGCGAAGGCAAGCATGCGGACCGCCGGCCGGCCCCCGAAGGTGGCGAGCAGCCCGGCGCCGAGCGCGAGGAAGGCCAGCAGCGGCAGCCGTTCCGCCAATTGGCGCGGCGACGCGCTGACCACGCCGAGCACCGCGGCGAACCCCGCGGCAAGGCCGATCCCCGCCGCCGCCGCGGCGAGCCCCGGCCGCTTCAGCCAGCGCCCCGCCAGCGCCAGCGCCAGCGAAATGGCCGCCGCCACGACCGCGGCGTTTCCGAATCCGAACGGCATGCCCATCATCCGATCATGGCACCGCCGCGCCGGAGTCCCGGGCGGCGACGCGCGACAGCAGCAGGAGGGCCGGCATGGCCGAGAAGACCGTGACCGTGAAGGTGTGGGATGGCTGGGTGCGCGCCTTCCACTGGATGACGGCCGGCTGCGTGCTCGTCTCCTACCTCAGCGCCAAGTCGGGCGCGTGGAACCTGCATTACCTCAGCGGCTACACGCTGCTCGCGCTGGTCCTGTTCCGGATCGCCTGGGGGCTGGTGGGCTCGGAGAATGCGCGGTTCTGGGCCTTCATCCGCTCCCCGCTCGCGGCGCTGCGGCAATTGGCGAAGTTCCGCCGGCCGGAACCCGACACCGAGGTGACGCACAATCCCGCCGGCGCCTGGATGGTGGTCGCGCTGCTGCTGCTGCTGGCCGCGCAGGCGGTGAGCGGGCTGTTCGCCAACCACGATGTCGGCTTCACCTATTCGCAGCACGGCCCGCTCGCGAATGCGGTGAGCGAGGCGACGTCGGAGCGGATGACCAACCTGCACGTCACGCTCATCAACGTGCTGCTGGCCTTCATCGGGCTGCACGTGGCGGCGGTGGTCGCCTATCGGCTGGTGAAGGGGCAGGACCTGGTGGTGCCCATGGTGGTCGGCACCAAGGCGATCCCGGAATCCCACGCGCGCGCGCCGCGGCATGCGCATCCCGGGCTCGGCCTGCTGCTGGCCGGCGCGGCGGGGGTCTTCGTCTGGTGGGTGACGCGCCTGGGCTGAGGGCGGGGGCGCGGGGCCCCCGCCCCGCCGTTCAGCGCGCCGGCCCGCGATAGGGGCGGTGGCAGGTGCCGCAGGACGCGCCGGTCTGGCCGAAGGCGGCGGTGGTGGCCGCCACGTCGCCCGAGGCCGCGGCGGCGCGCAGCGCCGTCAGCTGCGTGACCGTGTTGGCGTTGGCCTGCTCGAAGCCCGCGCGGTCCGACCAGATGGTGGGCAGGGCGCGCGTGTCGCCGGTGCCGGAGCCTGCCGGGAACAGCGCGGGCAGGCCGTTGTAGAAGGTGATCATCTCGTCGATCCGGGCGACGAGCGGGCGGGTGTCGCCGCGCGCGTCGGTCACCGCCTTGATCGCTTCCATGTGGCGGCCCATGCCGCGCAGGCCATCACGGCGCTGCGAGATGACGTCCTGCGCCATCGCGGTGCCCGCGGTTCCAATCGCGGCAAGCGCCGCCCCGACGATCAGCCAAGCCTTCATGCGTCCGTTTCCTGTGCTGCTGTGCGCCGGATCCCGGCGCTGACGGAGTGGATACTGATTCGTTGTTAGCACAAAGGCGCGTGACAATGTCGCTGAGGCTTGGCGGCTTGCGGCGTCCGAAGGCTGCGGCTATACCCCCGCCTCCGCGGCGCCGGGCGGCACCGGAGTGTAGCTCAGCCTGGTAGAGCACTGTGTTCGGGACGCAGGGGCCGGAGGTTCGAATCCTCTCACTCCGACCAATTCCCGGCCGGCGCCGCGCTTCTCCCTTTTGTCCCCGATAGGTGTCGGCGCAGGGGCCTTCGGGTCGCGGCGCCCGAACGCAAGCGGCCGGCACGCGCGAATGGGCGCGGCCGGCCGGACTGATTGCGGAAAGGCTTGCAGGTTCCTGCTGCGAGGCCTCGACAAGGCGGCCGGGCGGTCGATCAGGCGTAGTGGCCAGGGCGAATTGCGCCTGGCGGTGTCGACGCGGCCACGACACGACGCGGCCTGGCGCGCCGGGTTCCGGCACGC
The DNA here is from genome assembly GCF_017813355.1 of Roseomonas nitratireducens. Lineage (GTDB taxonomy): Bacteria > Pseudomonadota > Alphaproteobacteria > Acetobacterales > Acetobacteraceae > Neoroseomonas > Neoroseomonas nitratireducens. Next base: position 14,888 of record NZ_JAGIYZ010000043.1, on the reverse strand, counting down.
GGGTCGAGGCGCGGCGCGGGCCCGCAGGCCCGCCGCCCGGCCTCGCGTTTCGGTGTCAGTTCCGCTCGGGGACGGTGCTGACCTCGAGCAGGGCGATGATCGAGTGCAGGACCTTCACCGCATCGACATTGCCGTCTTCATGCGCGTGGGCGAGAACGCGCTCCAGCGCACCCTTCGCCTGCAACATGTGGTTGTGGCCAAGCCAGAAGCCCGAATCGACGTTGCAGGACTGATAGACGGACCGAGCCGACGCAATTTCGTTCATATCGGAACCCCTTCCGCTGAAATTTGACACAACCGACAATTACTAAGACGTCACTGGGGTGTCCAGCATCGTATAAACCGCAGATTGAGCAGCGTTTTCTGAGCGATAGCCCGCAACCGCTTGATATCACGTGATCGTGAAATGACAGGATTGACGAGTGACGGTCCAATCACGCAAAAATCACGACATAGCGAGGGCTAACCTGACATTCGTGCGCTCACCAAAATGAGATAAGTCGCACGAATCTTACTTCGGTCTCATTCGCACTTCCGCCCGCAGGCACCACTTCAGCCGCGCCACGCTTGGCGAGCAGATCGCGTCCCGTAAGGCTCCCACATGGATCCAATGTCTCGCAACGAGATCGCGGAGGCGGCCGAAACCGCCATTAGACGCCACGTCGCCCTGACGGACCGGCCGCTCGACGAACTGCGCCTGCTCGCCACCCAGCTCGCCGAGGCGATCGAGTCGGCGATTCGCCACGCCGCCGGCGACCGCGACACGCATGAGAACGTCCGCGAGATCATCCTCGGCGCCATCGCCCGGCTCTGGGCCGAACACGGCGGCGAGGCCGAGGCCATCGCCGACATCATCTCCCTCGCCGACCTCGACCGCTGAACGGCCGGGGTCAGCCCCCGCCGCGCACCGCCCAGACCATCAGCGCTCGCGCGGGCCACACCCAGGCCACCCCGGCGACCGCGAAGAACAGCAATTCGAGCGTCCAGTGCAGGGCGCGGACATGGTCCGCCACCAGCAGGACGACCAGCACGTAGGCAAGGAAGCCGGCCAGGCCGGCGAAGATCGCAATGGGCGTTCGGGACATGGCGCTGAGATGCCGCCGCCCGGGCGCCACGCCAAGGGGCAGCCTCGCCCGCCTTGTCCTGTGTCAAGACAACTGGACAATTTGAGTGTCAATCTTTTAGTCTGCCCAGCGGAAGGCTAGCGAACTGCCGGCCCGTATCCCCGGGCTCCCCGACACCTCAGAAAGACCGGCAGCGAACAGACGTGACCACCGACACCATCGACCTCAAGGCCCATATCCGCGGGATCCCGGACTTCCCGAAGCCCGGAATCCTGTTCTACGACATCTCCACCCTGCTCCGGCACGGGCCGGCATGGCGCGCCGCGATGGCCCGCCTCGCGGACGCGATCCGTCCGCACAAGCCCGACCTGCTCGCCGGAATCGAGAGCCGCGGCTTCCTCGTCGCCGCCCCTCTCGCGCTCGAACTCGGGCTCGGCTTCGTCATGCTGCGCAAGCCGCGCAAGCTGCCGGGGCTGACCATCGGGCTGAACTACGCGCTGGAATACGGCACCGACCGGATCGAGATGCAGGCGGATGCCGTCACGAAGGGCCAAAGGGTCGTGATCCTCGATGACCTGCTCGCGACGGGCGGGACAATGGCCGCGGGCGTCAGCCTGCTGCGCCAATCGGGGGCCGAGGTGCCGTGCGCGGCCGCGCTGATCGAGCTGACCTTCCTCGGCGGAAGGAACCGGCTCGATGTCCCGTTCGAATCGCTCGTCGCCTACGACGAGTAGCCAGGCGGCCCCCTCCCCCGAGCCGTTCCGGGATGCCCTCGCGGCCGCGGTCGCGGCCGCGCCGACGGGCATCGTCGTCACCGACCCGAACCTCCCGGACTGCCCGATCGTCTACGCCAACCCGGCCTTCTTCCGCCTGACCGGCTACGGGCCGGAGGAGGTGATCGGCCGCAACTGCCGCTTCCTCCAGGGCCGCGGCACCGACCCGCAGCATGTCCACGCCGTGCGGCTGGCCATCGCGGAGCGCCGGCCGATCGACATCGAGATGGTCAACCACCGCCGCGACGGCACCCGCTTCGTGAACGAGCTGCACATCTCCCCGGTGTTCGGGGAGGACGGGTCGCTGCGCTTCTTCCTCGGCATCCAGCACGACGTGACGGCGCGCGAGCGGCTCGCGCGCACCACCCAGCGCGCGCGCCGCCAGGCCGAGCGCGCCTCCGCCGAGAAGAGCGACTTCCTCGCCTTCATGTCGCACGAGATCCGCACGCCCATGAACGGCGTGATGGGCACCGTCTCCCTCCTGCTCGACACGCCGCTCGACGCCGAGCAGCGCGCCTATGCCGAGACCGCGCGCCGCTGCGGGGAGACGCTGCTCTCGACGGTCAACGAGATGCTCGACCTCTCGCGCATCGAGGCGGGGCGGCTGCCGCTCGAGGCGATTCCCTTCGACCTCGCCCAGCCGGTCACCGAGGTTCTCGACCTGCTCGCCCCGGCGGCGGCCGAGAAGGGGCTGCGCCTGTCGGCCAGCATCGAGCCGCTGCTGCCCGCCCGCGTGGTGGGCGACCCGGTCCGGCTGCGCCAGGTGCTGCTCAACCTCGCCGACAACGCGGTGAAGTTCACCACCACGGGCGGCGTCGGCATCCGGGTCGAGCGCGCCGAGGCCGAGGGGCGCATCCGCTTCGCCGTCGCCGACACCGGCATCGGCATCACGCCCGCGGTCGCGCGCACGCTGTTCCGCTCCTTCGCGCAAGGGTCGCCGGACACGGCGCGGCGCTTCGGCGGATCGGGGCTCGGGCTGATGATCTGCCGCAAGCTCGTCGCGCTGATGGGCGGGCGCGTCACGCTGGAAAGCACGCCGGGCAAGGGTTCGGTCTTCACCTTCGACATCCCGCTCGAACCCGTCGCGGCATCGGGGCGGCCGCCGGCGACGCTGGTGCCCGCGCCGGTCGCGGCCGCGCAGCGCCCGCGCGGCGGGGCGCTGGGGCGGATCCTGCTCGCCGAGGATGGGGAGGCGAACCAGCTCGTCGCCGCGGCCATCCTGCGCAAGGCCGGCTACGCGGTCGATCTCGCCCGCGATGGGGAGGAAGCGCTCGGTGCCGCGCGCACCGCCGCCTACGACCTGATCCTGATGGATGTGCGCATGCCGCGCATGGACGGCTTCGCCGCCACCGCGGCGATCCGCAACCTCGTCGGCAGCGCCGGGCGCGTGCCGATCATCGCCATGACCGCCGCGGCGATGGAAGGCGACAAGGAAAGGTGCCTCGCCGCCGGCATGGACGGGCATCTCGCCAAGCCGATGGATCGCGCCGCGCTGCTCGGCGCGGTGGCGGAGGTGCTGGACGCCCGCCCGCGCCGGCCGCGCGCCGCCGCCCCGGCGGTGGAGGCGCACACCGCGCCCGCGCTGCTCGACCGCACCACGCTCGAGGAATTGCGCAGCGCCGTCGGCCCGGGGCGCCTGCCGCGGCTGATCGGCGTCTTCGCCGAGGAGACGCGCGCGCGGCTGTCGCGGCTGACCGCGACCGAGGATCTGCGCGCGATCGAGGAGGAGGCGCATGGGCTGAAATCCGCCGCCGGCACCTTCGGCGCGGCTGCGCTGCGGGAAGCGGCGGCGGCGCTGGAGGCCGCCTGCATGGCGGGCGACCTGCGCCTCGCCCTCAAGCTGAAGGACGCGCTGCCGCAGCTGGTGGAACGCAGCCTCGCGGCCTACCCGGTCCGGCTGTCGCGCGACTGACGGCGCCGCCGGCCGGAAAGGCCGCCGGCGGCACGGGTCATCGGCGCGCGCCGCGTCAGTTCACCCACATGTCCGACAGCTGCGGGGTGAGCAGCGCCATCTTCGCGTCGATCACGGTCGCCCAGTCATCGGCGAGGATGCCGCCGGTGTCGCCGGAATTCGGGTTCCAGGACCACCAGGTCCAGCTCATGCCCTCGTCGCCCGCGGGGATGTCGCGCGTGCCGTTGGCGTCGAAGTCGCCGTCCAGGTAGGGCAGCAGCTTGCTCAGCCACGCCGTGTCCTTGGGGTCGGCCAGCCTGCTGCCGAATTCGCCCAGGTAGATCGGCGCGATCTCCTGCTTGTAGATGTAGCCCCAGAACTCGTCGAACTTCGCGGTCAGGTTGTTCGGGAAGGCCGGGTCGCTGAACCAGGGCTGGGCATAGACCGAGTTGCCGTAGTCATGCGGCGAATAGACGACCTTGTTGGCGGTGTTCAGCACCACCGGGTCGGTCGCCACGCCCTTGAGGTTGCCGCCCCACCAGTAGTTGGAGCCCTCGAAGGAGCCCACGCCCTCGACGAAGATCAGCCAGTCGTCGTTGACGGAATGGATCGCGTTGCCGGCGCGCTCGGCCGCCGCGCTCCAGGCGGCCCAGGTCGCCCCGTGCGGCTCGTTGGCGAGGTCCGCGCCGATCACCGTGGGGTCGCCGGCATAGCGCCCGGCGAGCATCTTCCAGGTGTCGATCCACTGCTGCTCGGTATAGCCGCCATCGACCCACTGGCCGTTGCCGTTCGGCCCGGCGCCGGCGGCGCTGCGGTGGTTGTCGAGGATGATGCGCATCCCGAGCTCGCCGGCCTTGTCCACGATCTTGTCGAGGATCTGGATCGGCGAGAGGCCCACGAGGTCCGGGTTCTTCGAGAAGTCGATGCCGTTGGCGACCTTGCCGGGCTGGAAGGCCTCCAGCGAGAAGGGCAGGCGGATGGTGTTGAAGCCCTCCGCCGCCATGTCGCCCATCATTTCCTGCCAGTTGCGCGCCCACAGGCCGTGCGGCGTGAAGGTCGAGCTTTCCATCCCGAACCAGTTCACGCCGGTGATGCGCACCGACTCGCCCGTCTCGTCGACGATCTGGTTGCCGCTGGTCGACAGGAAGCCCTGCCCGCCGCCGCCACCGCCGCCGGAGGCCGTGTCGTCGTTGACGATCGTGGCGAGGCCGGTGTTGTCGCGGATGGTGGCCCCCGAGGGGGTGCGCAGCAGCAGGCTGAAGGTCTCGTTCGCCTCGACGGCCGTGTCGCCGGTGACGGCGATGGTGACGGTCTTGCTCGTCTCCCCGGCCGCGAAGGTCAGGGTGCCGGCCTGGGCGAGATAATCCTGGCCCGCGATCGCCGTGCCGTCCTGCGTCGTGAAGCCGACCGAAACCGCCGACCCCCAGGCCTTGTTGAGCGAGACGGTGAAGGTCGCGAAGGACTGCCCCGCATTGCCCTCGGCCAGCGCCACGTCGGAGACGCCGATGGTGGGCACCGTGTCGGTGTCGAGGATGGTCGCGACGCCGGTGCCGTCCGCGATGGTCGCGTTGGTGGGCGAGGACAGCCGGACCTGGAAGGTCTCGGTCGCCTCGGTGCGGAAGTCGCCGACGACGGCGACGGAGACGGTCTTGCTCGTCTCCCCCGCCGCGAAGGTCACGGTGCCGGAGGCGGTGCGGTAGTCGCTGGTCGCCACGGCGGTGCCGTTCGCCGTCGCCCAGCGGACCGAGACGCTCTGCGAGAAGGCCTGGGACAGGCTGATGGTGAAGGTGGCGTTGGAGGTGCCGACATCGCCCTCGGTCACCGTCACGTCGTTGATGCGGATGGACGGGCGCGTGTCGTCGTCCACGATCCGCCCGATCGCCAGGCCGTCGCCGATCGTCGCACCCGAGGGGCTCGACAGCAGCAGGCGCATCGTCTCGGTCGCCTCGGCCGTCGTGTCGCCGCGGACGGCCACGCGCACGGTCTTGCTCGTCTCCCCGGCCGCGAAGGTCAGGGTGCCGGTGGCCGCGGTGTAGTCGGTGCCGGCGGTCGCGGTCTCGTTGGCGGTGGCGTAGCCGACGGTCACGGGCCCGGCCGCGGGCGCCGAGAGGGTGACGAGGAAGTCGAGGTACTTGGTGCCGGAATTGCCCTCGGTGACCGACGCGTCCATCGCGGCGAGGATCGGCAGGGGCGGTGGCAGGCTGGCATTCACCGCGAAGGCGTCCGGCACGGGGTCGGAGGTCGGCCCGCCGAGGAAGCCGAACTGGATGACCTGCCCTTCCGGAACCGTTCCGTTCCAGGCCGCGTTGCGGATCGTATAGACGTTGCCGACCCGGCCGACGATCTCGGCGTTCCAGATCTGCGTGATGTCGAAGGCGGCCTCGAAGGTGATGGTCCAGCCGTTGAGCCCGCCGGCGCCGGCGGTCAGCGAGACCGAGGCGTTGAAGCCGGCACCCCAATTGTCGACCACCTGATAATTGACGCTACCTGCCACGCCGGCCTCCGCTCTCGAATTCGGGACGAAACTAACAGTCTATATAGACATGTCTCGTCTTTTTTTCGTTACTGCATGAGACGCGTCTCGCAACCTTAGCGGGAATTTTCGCGGGTGAGAATGACCTTAACGAGAAGCCAAAGAGGGCTCACGAGTACGTTACAGAGAATCGTGCGGACCAGGTGAAACCCCAGAACCAAAGGCACCGCGAGGTCCAACGCCTTCGCCGTCACCGCCATTTCCGGCATTCCGCCAGGCGCAAGACCCAGCACGACTGCAACCTGCGGTAGGTCCACAAGCCGCCCCAGCACCAGCCCCGATACAACCAGAAGAAGCACGAGCACCCCGGCGGATGCGATCGCCGCGAGTGCCTGCCGGCGCGGACCACCGCCAAGACCCTCCCGGCCGAACCTTTCGCCCAGGCTCATGCCCATCGCGACCTGCGCCGCATCCACCATCCAGCGCGGCACGGCGGAGGGCAGGACCCCGCCGGCGGACAGCGCCATCGCCAGAAGGCAGGGGGCCAGCATGGCCGCATTGGCGATCCCCACCCTTTCGCCGACCAGCGCCACCACCGCCCCGCCCGCCAGCAGCAGAAGGAGCCCACCCGGCGCGACCGGCGGCAGCGCGGCGGTGAAGGCGGCATCCGCCGCCCCGCCGGCGGCCAGCGCGATCAGCGGCGGATAGACGAGGACGACGAGCCCCATGCGCAGCGACTGCGCGAGCGTGACGGCGGGCACCGACGCCCCCGCCCGGCCGGCCAGCACCGCCATGGTCATGATCCCGCCCGGGATGGCGGCGAAGAAGGCGGTGCGCGCATCGCTGCGCGCGATCCGTCGATACAGCGGCGCGACCGCGACGCCGGCGAGGATCGAGACCAGCCCGCCCGCCAGGATCGCCGGCAGCGCGCCCGCGACGGCGCCGAGCACCGGCGCGGTGAAGGTCTGCCCCAGCCCCAGCCCGAGCACGACGAGCCCGCCGGGCCGCGCCAGCCGCGGCACCGCCGCAGCCCGCCGCGCCGCAAGCCAGCCGCTCGCCAGCAGCGCCCCGATCATCCAGCCGAGCGGCACGCCCGCGGCCTGCAGCGCGCCGCCCGCGGCCGCGCAAAGCAGCAGCGTCCGCAGATAGGCAGGAAAGGGGGGCATGGGCGCTGGCACGGGCGGCCCAGCCTCGCCGCCGCCGCCGCGCGCGTCAAAGGCGAGGCGGCATTAACCTCATCTTAGTGATGTGCCTCGTATATTGGTGATGGAGCCCATGCCATGACACCCGAGATCGCACTCCGCCCGATCGCGCCCATCGAGCCCGCCCGGCTTCAGCCGCGCGAGGCCGGGGATGCGCTCGAGGCCCCGGCGGCGCCCGCCGTCGTGTCGCCGGTCACGCCGAATCCGCGGCTGCGCCTCGATGGCAGCCTGGGCATGGTGGTGATCGAGTTCCGCGACCAGGCGGGCAGCGTCGCCAACAGCATCCCCTCCCCCCGTGTCATCGAGGCCTATCGGGCTGCCGCCATCACCGATGCGCCGATGCCGATCGGCGTCCGCGCGCCGGGCCAGCAGACGGCCGTCGCGGCCGCGGAACCCGCCGCGCCCGCACCCGCCCCTGCCGCGAGCCCGGCGCCGGCTGCCACCCCGGCCGCGAGCGGCAGCGCCTGAACCCAGCCGCGCTTCGCCGAAGACAGCAACGCCGCCTGGGACGATGCGTCCCGGCGGCGTCGGCGTTCATGCACGGCTTGTCGGAAAAGCGCGGCGTTCAGGCGCGACCGGCGAGGCCCTCGGCCACCTGCTCGTTCACCTCGATCAGGAAGGCCATGTCGGGATCGCCCCCATCCATCTCCCGCTGCACCATGCGGCCGAGGGAGATGAGCCCCGCGCGCATCTGCTGCGGCAGCTGGTTCGACGGGTGCAGCAGCGCCGATTCCATGGCGAGCCACAGCCGGCGGTTGTCGGCCACGGCCTTGACGCGGGCCAGGTCGTCGTCGCGCTCGCGCGCATCGCGCAGGCCGAAGGTCACGCGGCGGATGATGTCCGCCTCCTGCTCGCGCGGGTCACGCGCGGCACGGGTCGCGCCATAGGCGCGCGCAAGATCGAGCAGCATCCGGCGTCAGTCCTCCGCGGCAATGGCGCCGGCCGGGGCGATGCCGAGGACGACCTCCTCGTGCCGCATCACGCGCCGCACCAGCTTGAGCGCCTGGTAGCATTCATCGGCCTCGGCCGCCGCGAGCGCGCGGTCCAGCAGCTCGCGCGCGAGGCTCGAGGTGGTGGCTGACTGGAATTCGGTGATCAGGCGGCGCGCCACGTCGAGGCCGGCCTCGCGTTCGTCGTCGTCGCCGATATAGGCGGTCTGCAGCGCGAAGTAGATGCGCCGCGCCGGCGTGCTCGCCGCCTCCGGCGTCATCAGCTGCTTGCCGAACAGGAACCGCGCCTTCGCGGTCAGTTCGATGCGCGCCCGGTTGCGGAACCGGATCGGCGCGCCGTTGACGACCATCAGGTCGCCCTGTCGAAGTTCAAGCACCAGCGTGGACATCCTGTCCTCCCGGCGGGAGTGGAAAAGGCGATCCCCGGCGCGTGGCGCCGGGGACCGTCGTCGGGATCAGCGGAACAGGCTGAGCAGGGTCTGCGGCGCCTGGTTCGCGATGGACAGCGCCTGGGTGCCGAGCTGCTGGCGGATCTGCAGGGACTGCAGCCGCGCGGACTCCTTCGCCAGGTCGGCGTCGATCAGCGCACCGAGGCCGGATTCCAGAGCATCCGCCTTGGTCTTGTTGTAGGAGATCTGGCTGTCGATGTAGCGGCTGTCGCTGCCGAAGGTGTTCAGCGCGTCGCTGATCGCCGTCTGGATCGTCTCGAAGTCGCCGCCATCGGCCAGCGCGGACACCGCGCCCGCCGCCGTCGTCGGCGCCGCCGCGACCACCAGCGTGCCGGCGCCGTCGACGGCGGTCAGCGTGTAGGTGTCGGCGGCCTCGTTCCGGGTGGTGGCGATGTCGCCGCCTTCCGGAGCCGTGGTCGAGAGCAGCGTGCGGCCGTTGTAGGTCGCATCGTCGATGAAGTTCGTGATCTGCGTCCGCAGCGCGGTGTACTGCGCTTCGTACTGGGCGCGCTGGTCGGTGTTCAGCGTGTCGTCGGCCAGGCGCACCAGCGTCTCGCGCACCTTGATCATGGTCTCGGAGACCTTGGTCAGGCCGGCCAGCGCCGTGTCCAGGATGCCCTTGGTGCCGCCGAGCTGCTCATTCGCGGCATTGAGGCCCGCGACGTCCGCGCGCACGGCCTGGGCCACCGCGAAGGCGGCGCCGTCGTCCTTGCCGTCATTGACGCGGAAGCCGGTGGAAATCCGCTTCTGGGTGGTGTTCAGGCCCTCATTGGTGCGGTTGAGGGACTGCAGCGCGACCATCGCGCCCATGTTGGTGTTGACAGAATTTAAAGACATCGGGGTCTTCCCCTGGTTCCGGTGGCCCCCGCGGTTCTGACCGTGGCAGGGGCCGGGTTGCGCGCCGCGTCTTGCGGTGTCGAGAGGAGAATGCCTTGCGGCACGTTAAGGGAGGCTGAATCCGCGATCCGGCCCGCCCCTTTCTCCCGGGTCAGGCGAGGAACCGGGTGAGCGTCAGCCCGGAGAGCGATGAGATGGCGCGATAGGACGCCTCGAGCTGCGTCTGCGTCGCCCGCAACTGGGAGATCGTGTCGGCCATGTCGACCTCCTCGATCTGGACAAGCTGGGCCGTCAGCGCGACCGAGACCTCGTCGTGCCGGCGCTTCGTCGCCTCGAGCCGCTGCTCGACCGCGCCGAGCGCGCCGCGCTCCTCCCCGATCGAGTCGATGGCGCTGCGGAAGCCGTCGCGCACCGTGGCCACCAGGTCCACGAAGTCCGTGCCGAGCTGCGCCTGCGCCGGATCGATCGCGGCGAGCGTCGCGAGGCCGCGGAGGATGTCGCGCGACCAGGACCCGGTCGTCTCCCCTTCGCTCGTCGCCACGGCGTTGCGGTTGGCGAGGATGCCGTATTCGACCCGGTCGCCCTCGGCCGCCGGCACGCTCCTGCGCGGCTCGGCCAGGCCCTGGGCGGGGTCGGACAGGAAGGCGGAGAAGGGCGTGGTCCCTGCCGCGTCGGACTGCGCGGCGGCCAGGGTGGCCGCGGCGACCGCGGCCGCGTTGCCGCCGCCCAGCCCCGCGACGGCGGCCGCGATGTCGGTCGCGAAGCCGGCGGTGGCGATGTTGGCCGGGTCCGGGATGGGCGGGTTGGCGCTGTCGCTGCCGGAGAACAGGTATTCGCCGGCATGGCGCTCGTTCATCAGCGTCGCGACCTCGGCCATGGCGGCGCGGGCCTGGGCCGCGACGGCCGCGATGCGCACGTCGCTGACCCCATCCATGCGGATGGTCTCCTGGTAGAATTGCGTCGCGATGTCCGAAAGGCGCCCGAGCGCCTTCTGCGTGACATCGGTGCGCGCGAGCGTGCGGTCGATCGTGCCCTGCCAGACCTCCCGCCGCGCCATGTCGGCGCGCAGGTCGATGGCGCGCCGCGCCTCGGGCGCGATGTCGCCATAGCCCGGGCCCTTGCGCCCGTCCGAGACCTGGCGGTTCAGCGTATCGAGCCGCGAGCGCAGCATCGCCGCGCCCGCATCCGCCCAGCGGGACGGTCCGATCATCGACATGGCTTACCTCACCGCGCCCAGCAGGGCGTCCCACATGGCCTGCACCGTGCTCATCACCCGGGCATTGGCGGCATAGGCGTTCTGCAGCGTGACCATGGCCGCCATCTCCTCGTCCACGCTCACGCCGGAGCGGTCGGCGAAGCGCGCCTCCAGCCCCTGCATCAGCGATTGCGCGCCTTCGCGCGCGCTGGTCGCCGCCGCCCGGTCGGCGGTGTGCGCCGCGCTCAGCAGCGCGCCATAGCCCTCGAGCGTCGGCGGCGCGCCGAAGGGGCTCGAGAGCGTGCCGTCCGGGCCGAGCCCGCCGGTCGCGATCGCCGTCCAGGGCGTGCCGGCCTGGGCCTGGCTGCCGAAGGTGAAGTCGAGGATGCGGTCGAGCAGACCGGTGAAGGACGCGGGCCCGCCCGGCGGGTTCGGCGCGAAATCCGCCGCCCCGAGCGGGTTGCCCGAGACCGCATGGGTGCCGTCCCGCAGCAGGGCGGGATTGGCCGAGACGTCAGGGTTCACGCGGAACACGCCGGCGAAGCCAACCTGCGCGCTGCCGGCATAGGGCTGGCTGATGTCGGGCACCGCGCCGGTCGCGTCGGTGAACAGCCGCAGCCCCTGGGATTCGAAGCGCGCGGCGGTGTTCGCCGCGGCGAGGTCGATCTCGGACTGGTAGCGCGGCAGCGTCTGGTCGCGCAGCGCGATGTATTCGGCGAGCCTGCCGCCCAGCAGGTTGCGCGTCACGTCGACGCCGCCCAGCATGACGCCGGGGATGGACCCGCCGGCGCCGTGGAAGGCCGTGGGGCCCAGCGTCGCGTCGGATGTGCTGAAGGCGTCCCGGTTCGGGTCGAGCGGCAGGACGAGCCCGTTGCGCGCGACCAGGACGATGCCCCCGTCGTCGCGCTTGAGCGCCCGCACCTCGAGGGATTCCGACAGCTTCGCGATCGCCGCGTCGCGCTCGTCCTCGAGCGCCGCGGCGCCGCCGGTCAGGGCGATCTGTTCCTTGATCCGCACCGTCAGGCTGGCGATGTCGCGCAGCTCGGCGTTGATGACCGCGACCTCGGTGACGATGCCGTCCTGCGCCTGCTGGCGGGCGTCGCCGATGGCGGCGGAGATCTCGTTCAGGCGGATCGCCAGCGCCTCGGCATCCAGCACCAGCGCGGCCTGGCGGCCGGCCTCGGCCGGGTCGGCGCGCAGGTCCTCGAAGCCGGTGCGCAGCGCGGCGGTCAGGTCGCCCAGGCCCTCGCCGAACTCCGGGTTGCCATGCGCGGTCTCGACGCCCTGCAGCAGCCGCTCGCGCACCTCGGCCGCGGCGGAGGCGGCGCGGCGGGAATCGAGCGCCGCGACCAGCGCCTCGTCCACGTCGCGCGTCGGCGCCAGGCTGCGCACGCCGATCCCGTCGCCGGCCGGCGCGACGGCCCGGCTCGCGACGGTCTTCTTGGTGTGCCCCGCGGTCTCGGCGTTCGCGACGTCGTTGGCCGAGGCCGCGAGCGCGCGCTGCGTGTGCAGGATGCCCGACCGGGCGGTGAGCAGTGCGGCGTCGAGGCTCATGGCTGGCTGTCCCTAGGGGGCCCGCGCCTCAGCGGCGCATGTTGATCGTGTCCTGCAGCATCTCGTCCGACGCGGTGACGATGCGCGTGTTCGCCGTGTAGGCGCGCTGGGCGACGATCAGCTTCGAGAACTCGCTCGCGATATCCACGTTGGACCGCTCGATCGAGCCGATGGCCAGCCGCCCCGCGCCGTTCGAGGCCGGGTCGGCGGTCCGCGCCTCCCCGCTTTCCAGCGTGCGCATGAAGGCCTGGCCGTCGAGGCGCTGCAGCTGGTCCGGCGCGCTGAAGGTCGTGACCGGCACCCGCGCGATCACCCGCGCCTGGCCGTTGTCGTAGTTGATGGCGACGTCGCCGTTCTCCCGGATGTTGATCGAGGAGAAGGAGCCGAGCGGCACGCCGTCCTGCGCGATGTTGCGCACCACGTATTCGTCGCCGGCGTACTGCGTCACGCCGCGCGCCGCGCCGAAGGCGCCGACGTCGATGGTGATGGCCTGCGGGCCCTGGCCGAAATCGGCGGTGAAGGAGATGGTGGCGGGCTCGCCCAGCGTGGCGGTGGACCCCGTCATGGTGCCGGTCGCGTTCACGAGGTCGCCCACCGTGCCGTCCGCGACCGGCGACGCCGCGGCCTGGCCGAACTGCACGTCGATGGTGCCGACCGACCCGCCCGCAGCGGGGGAGGAGACGTCGAGCGTCCAGGTGTTCGCCGCGGACGGCGTCCAGGTCATCGTCATCTGCCGCAGCGAGCCGAGGCTGTCATAGACGTTGAACTGGGTGCTGACCGGGTCCGTCCCGCCCGCGGGCAGGTTGGCCGAAAGCTCGATGTTGGCGGTCGCGATGGGGTTGAAGACCAGGTCGCTGACGCGGATCGGCTGGATCCGCGTGCGGTCGGGCTCGCCGGCGGAATCCGCCAGCCAGCCCTGCAGGAAATACCCCGCCCCGTTCACCATGTAGCCGTTGCGGTCCATCTGGAAGTCGCCGGCGCGGGTATAGAACTGGCGCTCGTCGAAGGTGGTCTGGCCGTTCGCCGTGCCGGTCGGCAGCGCGACCGAGAAGAAGCCCTGCCCCGCGATGGCGAGCGCGAGCGGGTTCTCCGACTGCTCGATCGTACCCTGCACCGTGTTGGTGTAGTCCGGCCGCGCGACGACCGAGCCCGGGCGATGCACGCTCTGGGTGCTGTCGGTCAGGTAGGACACGAAGTTCGTGTCGGTGCGCTTGAAGCCGACGGTCTGGCTGTTCGCGACATTGTCCGAGACATGGCCCAGCGCGCGGGCCTGGGCGGTAAGGCCGCTGATCGCGGTGGTCATGGATCCGAACAGGGACATCGGTCTCTCCGTGGCTGGGCGGCGCGGGCCGGTCCGGGGCCGGCAAGGCAGGGCGCCATGCCGGCCGCGGACCCCGCGCCTCGCACGCCCTGCCGCAAGCGCCGTGCCAGCCCGATGGAGCCCCCGGCCGGCAGCCCTTGCCGGTGCGGGCGGCGGGAAGTGCCGCCCCCGGGCAGCGCTCGCCGCCCCGGATGCGGCGCCGCGCTGGCACGGCGCTTGCGGCAGGGCGGCCGAGGCGCGGGGTCTTCCGGCGCCGAGGATCACCAGCGCCGCAGCGAGCGCCGTCCCGCATCCCGGGGAGACGGCGCGGAAGGACCACCAGCCGGATGGACGCACTCCAGAGCCTCGCGCCGCCGACCACGGCCCCGCCGCCCCCGACGGCCCAGGCCGTGACGGGCGAAGGGTCCTTCGCCGCGGTGCTGGCGGAGGCAACCGCCGCGCCATCCCCCGGCGGCGCCGCGCAGGTCGCCGCGACGAACCGCCCGGCGGCCCCGGTCGCGGACGCCCCCGCCCTGCCCGGCCAGGCACTGCCGACGGACGCGCCGCTGCTCGCCCCGGGCCAGGCGCTGCCGGTGGCCGGCATAGGCACCCCGGTGGTGGCGAAGCCCGCCGCGCCGCAGGCCCCGACCGCCGCACCGCCCGCGGACGCGCTGGCCGAGGCGACCGTGCAGGCCAGCGATCCCGCCGCCATTACCATCGTCGCGCAGCCGACGCCCCCGCCGGGCGCCGAGCCCGCCGCAGAGGAACCCGCATCGCCCGAGCCGTCGGTCGCGAAGGAAGGCGAGCGGGCCACCACGGGCACGACCGACGCCATCCCGCTGGTGGCCAACCTGCCCGCGACGCCGCCGCAAGCCGCCCCGGCGCAGGCCACGCCGCCCGCCGCTTCACCCGCGACAGGCGACAAGGTCCCGACCGACGCCGCGACGCAGGCGCGCGCCGTCCAGGTCGCCGCCGGCCGGATCGGCGGCCAGGCCCAGCCCGACGCCGAGGCGAAGCCCGAAGCGGCGACGGAGGCGGTCGAGGCCGCCGCCGCGCAGGGCACGACCGCCGCCCAGGGCCCGCAGCAGCCCCGCCCCGGCGCGGCCCCGGAACGCCCCGCCTTCGCCCGCGCCATGGCCGCCGCGGCGGCCGAGGCGCGCGCCGAGGCCCCGCTCGATCCCGCCGCGCGGCCCGCAGGCA
>NZ_JAGIYZ010000042.1 GCF_017813355.1 Roseomonas nitratireducens | reverse complement strand
ACCGCCGGCCTTCGCAAGCACCTTGGTGATCGCCGCCGTCAGCGACGTCTTGCCATGGTCCACGTGCCCGATCGTGCCAATGTTGCAGTGCGGCTTCGTCCGCTCGAATTTCGCCTTCGCCATTGTCGTCGTTCCCGATCGGGTTTGCGTTACCAGCGGTAGTGGCTGAAGGCCTTGTTGGCCTCTGCCATCCGGTGCGTGTCTTCGCGCTTCTTGACGGCCGAGCCGCGGTTGTTCGCCGCGTCCATCAGCTCGCCGGACAGGCGCTCTTCCATCGTGTGCTCGCCGCGCTTGCGCGCGCTTTCGATAAGCCAGCGAATCGCCAGGGCCTGGCGCCGCTCGGGGCGGACCTCCACGGGCACCTGGTAGGTCGCGCCGCCGACGCGGCGGCTGCGGACCTCGACGGCCGGCTTCACGTTGTCCATCGCCTCATGGAAGAGCCGCAGCGGATCGCTGTTCGGCCCGCCGCGCTTCTTCAGCGTGTCCATGGCGGCGTAGACGATCCGCTCGGCCGTGCTCTTCTTGCCGTCGTACATGAGCACGTTCATGAAACGGCTCAGCACAACGTCGCCGAACTTCGGATCGGGCAGGACTTCGCGCTTCTCTGCGCGGTGACGACGCGACATCTCTCAGCCCCTCACTTCGGACGCTTCGCGCCGTACAGCGAACGACGCTGACGACGCTTGGCAATGCCCTGGGTGTCGAGCACGCCGCGCAGGATGTGGTAGCGAACGCCCGGAAGGTCCTTCACGCGGCCGCCGCGGATGAGCACGACCGAGTGCTCCTGCAGGTTGTGGCCCTCGCCCGGGATGTAGCTCACCACTTCGAAGCCGTTCGTCAGGCGCACCTTCGCGACCTTGCGGAGCGCCGAGTTCGGCTTCTTCGGCGTAGTCGTGTAGACGCGCGTGCAGACGCCGCGCTTCTGCGGGCTGCCCTTCAGCGCCGGGACCTTGTTCCGGGCCGGCTTGGTCTCACGCCCCTTGGCGATGAGCTGGTTGATCGTCGGCATGACGCCCCTTCGTAACCGTCCGCGCCACAGCACCACGCCCTGGCAAACACGTCGGCCCGGGTCGCGTGCGCTTGCACGCCCACCGGGCCCCCGTCTCGCTGCCGGCCTCAGCCCCTGGAAATCAGGGCGGCGCCGGCGGCGCAGCTTTGTGGTCCAAAACCTGGCGGGGCGCCGCTGCCGGTGCCCTGCCGAGGGGCGGCTATCTACGCCCGCCCCCCGTATGAGTCAAGCGCATGAACGTCCGATTCATGCGCCCTTGGATGCTGCGATGCGAAAGGGCCGGCCTTCGCAGGAAGACCGGCCCCGAACGCATGGCGCAGCGCCCGGCTATTCGGCCGCCCGCGGCTCCGGCAGCGCCGGCGCGGAGGCCGGCAGGCGGCCCTTGTCGCGCTGCGCGGCAAGCGCACGCAGCCGGTTCATCACGGAACCCGTCCCGGCGGGGATCAGGCGCCCGACGATGACGTTCTCCTTGAGCCCGGCCAGGTAGTCGACCTTGCCCGCCGTAGCGGCCTCCGTCAGCACGCGCGTCGTCTCCTGGAAGGAGGCGGCGGAGATGAAGGAGGTCGTCTGCAGCGACGCCTTGGTGATGCCCTGGAGCACCGGCTCGGCCACCGCCGGCCGTTCCCCGGCCGCCACCCGCTTCTCGTTCTCGATCTCGAACTCGATGCGGTCGACCGTCTCGCCGATCAGGTAGGTGGTGTCGCCCGGATCGGTGACCTCCACCTTCTGCAGCATCTGCCGGACGATGACCTCGATGTGCTTGTCGTTGATCTTCACGCCCTGGAGCCGATAGACCTCCTGGATCTGCTCGACGAGGTAGTCGGCGAGCTTCTCCACGCCCAGCACGCGCAGGATGTCGTGCGGCACGCGCGGCCCGTCGACGAGCGGGTCGCCGCGCTTCACGTAGTCGCCTTCCTGCACGGACACGTGCTTGCCCTTCGGCACCAGGTATTCGCGCGGCGCGGGCTGCTCGTCGCCCACCTGCTCCGGCACCACCAGGATGCGGCGCTTCGCCTTGTAGTCCTTGCCGAATTCAACGCGGCCGTCGATCTCGCTGATGATCGCGTGGTCCTTCGGGCGCCGCGCCTCGAACAGCTCCGCCACGCGCGGCAGGCCGCCCGTGATGTCGCGGGTCTTGGACGATTCGCGCGGCAGGCGCGCCAGCACGTCGCCCGCGGCCACCGCCGCGCCGTTGTCGATCGAGAGAATCGTGCCAGGGGTGAGGAAGTAGATCGCCTCCGTCCCGTTCTCGCGCTTGACGACGTTGTTCTTCTCGTCGCGCAGGATCAGGCGCGGACGCAAATCCGCCGCCTTGCCCGGCGCCTTGTATTCCACGACCTCCTTGAACGACAGGCCGGTCACCTCGTCCTGCCGGTCGACCAGCGTGACGTTCTCGATCAGGTCCGAGAACTCCACCTTGCCGTTCCGCTCGGTGATGATCGGCAGGGTGAAGGGGTCCCACTCGGCCAGCTTCTGGCCGCGCGTGACGGTCGCGTCGTCCTCGGTCAGCAGGCGCGCGCCGTAGGGCACGCGCTGGCGGGAGCGTTCCCGCCCCTGCAGGTCGATCAGCACGATCTCGCAGTTGCGGGACATGACGATCGGGTGGTTCTGGCTGTTCGCCACGACGACGCGGTTCAGCACCTTGATGGTGCCGTCGCCCGCCGCTTCCACCGCCGACTGCTCCGCGCCGCGCTGCGCGGCGCCGCCGATGTGGAAGGTGCGCATCGTCAGCTGCGTGCCGGGCTCGCCGATCGACTGGGCGGCGATGACGCCCACCGCCTCGCCGATGTTCACCGGCGTGCCGCGGGCAAGGTCACGCCCGTAGCAGAAGCCGCAGACGCCCTGGCGCGCGTCGCAGGTCAGCACGGAGCGGATCTTCACCGCCTCCACGCCCGACTTCTCGATCCGCTCGGCCGCGACCTCGTCGATCAGGCTGTTGCGCGCGACGATGAGCTCGCCCGTCGCCGGGTCCGCCACATCCTCCTGCGAAGTACGACCCAGGATCCGCTCGGACAGGGAGGAGACGACATCCGCCCCGTCCATCACCGCGCCCACCGTCAGGCCGCGCTCGGTGCCGCAATCCTGCTGCACGATGATGCAGTCCTGCGCCACGTCGACGAGACGCCGCGTCAGGTAGCCCGAGTTCGCCGTCTTCAGCGCCGTGTCCGCGAGGCCCTTGCGGGCGCCGTGGGTTGAGTTGAAGTACTCGAGGACCGACAGGCCCTCCTTGAAGTTGGCGATGATCGGCTGCTCGATGATCTCGCCCGAGGGCTTGGCCATCAGGCCGCGCATGCCGGCCAGCTGGCGCATCTGCGCCGGCGAGCCGCGCGCGCCGGAATGGGACATCATCCACACGGAGTTGGCGGGCTTGCCGATCTCCTGCTTCATGATCTCCTTCATCATCGCGCCGGCGACTTCGTCCGTGCAGCGCGACCAGGCGTCGACCACCTTGTTGTAGCGCTCGCCCGCGGTGATGAGGCCGTCGAGGTACTGCTGCTCGAACTCCTTCACCTCGTCCTTCGTCTTGGAGATCAGGGCGGCCTTGGTGTCGGGCACCACCATGTCGTCCTTGCCGAAGGAGATACCGGCCTTGGCCGCCTGCTTGAAGCCCAGGCCCATCAGCCGGTCGGCGAAGATCACGCTCTCCTTCTGGCCGCAGTGGCGATACACCGCGTCGATCACGTCGGAGACGTTCTTCTTCGTCAGCATCCGGTTGACCAGCGAGAAGGGCAGCTGGCGATCGAGCGGCAGCAGCGCGCCGATCATCATCCGCCCCGCCGTCGTCACCGGGCGTTCCGTCACCACCTCGCCGGCCGCGTTCATCGTGCGGCGGCGCGCGCGGATCTTGCTGTGCAGCGTGATCGCGCCCGCCTCGAGCGCCTGCTCGATCTCGCCCATCGTCGCGAAGGCCGGCGCGTCCTTCTCCTCGGTCGCCAGGAACTCAGGCGTCTCAAGGCTGAGGTAATACAGGCCGAGCACGATGTCCTGCGAGGGCACGATGATCGGCTTGCCGTTCGCGGGGCTGAGGATGTTGTTGGTCGACATCATCAGCACGCGCGCTTCCAGCTGCGCTTCGAGCGACAGCGGGACGTGCACGGCCATCTGGTCGCCGTCGAAGTCGGCGTTGAAGGCGGTGCAGACCAGCGGATGCAGCTGGATCGCCTTGCCCTCGATCAGCACCGGCTCAAAGGCCTGGATGCCCAGGCGGTGCAGCGTCGGCGCCCGGTTCAGCATGACCGGGTGCTCGCGGATCACCTCCTCGAGGATGTCCCACACCTCGGGACGCTCCTTCTCCACCATCCGCTTCGCGGCCTTGATGGTGGTGGCGTGGCCGTACTTCTCGAGCTTCGAGTAGATGAAGGGCTTGAACAGCTCGAGCGCCATCTTCTTGGGCAGCCCGCACTGGTGCAGCTTCAGCTCCGGTCCCACCACGATGACCGAGCGGCCCGAATAGTCGACGCGCTTGCCGAGCAGGTTCTGACGGAACCGGCCCTGCTTGCCCTTCAGCATGTCGGACAGCGACTTCAGCGGGCGCTTGTTGGCACCCGTGATGGCGCGGCCGCGGCGGCCGTTGTCGAACAGCGCATCGACCGCCTCCTGCAGCATGCGCTTCTCGTTGCGCACGATGATGTCCGGCGCGCGGAGTTCGATCAGCCGCTTCAGGCGGTTGTTGCGGTTGATGACGCGGCGGTACAGGTCGTTCAGGTCCGACGTCGCGAAGCGGCCGCCGTCGAGCGGCACGAGCGGACGCAGCTCCGGCGGGATCACGGGGACCACGTCGAGGATCATCCACTGCGGATGCGCGCCCGATTCGCCGAAGCTCTCGATCAGCTTCAGCCGCTTCACGAGCTTCTTGCGCTTGGCCTCCGACGTCGTCTCCTTCAGCTCGGAGCGCAGCTTCACGCCCTCGGCCTGCAGGTCGATGCCGCCGAGCATCTGCTTGACCGCTTCAGCGCCGATGCCGACCGAGAAGGCGTCCTCGCCGAACTCGTCCATCTTGGTCTGGTACTGGTCCTCGGTGAGGAGCTGGTGCAGCTTCAGGTCCGTCAGGCCCGGCTCCAGCACCACGTAGTTCTCGAAGTACAGGACCTTCTCCAGCTCCTTCAGCGACATGTCGACCATCAGGCCGACGCGCGAGGGCAGTGACTTCAGGAACCAGATGTGCGCGACCGGGCTGGCGAGCTCGATATGGCCCATGCGCTCGCGCCGCACCTTGGCCAGCGTCACCTCGACGCCGCACTTCTCGCAGATGATGCCGCGGAACTTCATCCGCTTGTACTTGCCGCACAGGCACTCGTAGTCCTTGATTGGACCAAAGATGCGCGCGCAGAACAGCCCGTCCCGCTCCGGCTTGAAGGTGCGGTAGTTGATCGTCTCGGGCTTCTTGATCTCGCCATACGACCAAGACCGGATCTGCTCGGGCGAAGCGATCGTGATCTTGATCTGGTCGAAGGTCATCGCCTGGCCGGTCTGGCCCAGGATCTTCATCAGCTCGTTCATGCGGTCCTCGTATGAGAGGCCGCCGCCGTGGACACCCCACGGCGGCTGAGCGTGTGGAAAAGGTGGGAACGCCCGCGCATCAGGACGGGCGGTTCTCCAGGTCGACGTTGAGGCCGAGCGACTTCAGTTCCTTCACGAGCACGTTGAAGGATTCCGGAATGCCGGCCTCGAAATTGTCCTGGTCGCGCACGATTGCCTCGTAGACCTTGGTGCGGCCCGACACGTCGTCCGACTTCACCGTCAGCATCTCCTGCAGCGTGTAGGCGGCGCCGTAGGCTTCCAGCGCCCAGACCTCCATTTCGCCGAAGCGCTGGCCGCCGAACTGCGCCTTGCCGCCCAGCGGCTGCTGGGTGACTAGGCTGTACGGCCCGATCGAGCGCGCATGGATCTTGTCGTCGACCAGGTGGTGCAGCTTCAGCATGTAGATGTAGCCGACCGTCACCTTCCGCTCGAACTGCTCGCCCGTGCGGCCGTCGCGCAGCCAGACCTGGCCGGAGCGGTCGAGCCCGGCCTTGTCCAGCATCTCCTCGATGTCGGACGGCTTGGCGCCGTCGAACACCGGGGTCGCGATCGGGATGCCCTTGCGCAGGTTCTCGCCGAGCTCGACCAGCTGCTCGTCGCTCATCGGCGCGATGTCGCGGGCGAAAATCTCCTCGCCGTAGACGTCCTTGAGCTTCGACTCGAGCTCCGACCGACGGGCGCCGCGGTGGCGGTATTCCTCCACCAGCTCGCCCACCTGCTTGCCGAGGCTCGCGCAGGCCCAGCCCAGATGCGTCTCGAGGATCTGGCCCACATTCATGCGCGAAGGCACGCCGAGCGGGTTCAGCACGAGATCGACCGCCGTGCCGTCCTCGAGGAACGGCATGTCCTCCGCCGGCACGACGCGGGAGACCACGCCCTTGTTGCCGTGGCGGCCGGCCATCTTGTCGCCCGGCTGCAGCTTGCGCTTCACCGCGACGAAGACCTTGACCATCTTCATCACGCCGGGCGGCAGCTCGTCGCCGCGCTGCAGCTTCTCGACCTTGCTCTCGAAGCGCTTCTGCAGGCGCTCGACGGCGGCGTCGAACTCGCGCTTCAGCGCCTCGATCTCGGCCATGGCGGCGTCGTCGGCGACGCCGATCTGCCGCCAGGTGGCGCGGGCGAACTGGTCCAGCACCTCGTCGGTGATGACCGTGCCGGCCTTGACACCCTTGAAGCCGCCGGACGCCTTGCGGTTGAGCAGGCGCTCGCGCAGGCGGCCGTAGAAGGACCGCTCCTGGATCGCCTTCTCGTCGTCGCGGTCCTTGGCGAGCCGCTCGATCTCGGCGCGCTCGATCGCCATGGCGCGCTCGTCCTTGTCCACGCCGCGGCGGGAGAAGACGCGCACGTCGACGATCGTGCCCGCGACGCCGGGCGGCAGCTTCAGCGAGGTGTCGCGGACGTCCGACGCCTTCTCGCCGAAGATGGCGCGGAGCAGCTTCTCCTCCGGCGTCATCGGGCTTTCGCCCTTCGGCGTCACCTTGCCGACCAGGATGTCGCCCGGGTTCACCTCGGCGCCGATGTAGACGATGCCCGCCTCATCCAGGTTGCGCAGCGCTTCCTCGCCGACATTCGGGATGTCGCGGGTGATCTCCTCCTGGCCCAGCTTGGTGTCGCGGGCCATCACCTCGAATTCCTCGATGTGGATCGAGGTGAAGACGTCATCCTTCGCGATGCGCTCGCTGATCAGGATGCTGTCCTCGAAGTTGTAGCCGTTCCAGGGCATGAAGGCGCAGAGCACGTTGCGCCCGAGCGCCAGTTCGCCGAGTTCCGTCGAAGGCCCGTCGGCGATGATGTCGCCGGCCTGCACCTTGTCCCCCACCTTCACCAGCGGGCGCTGGTTGATGCAGGTGGACTGGTTGGAACGCATGAACTTGCGCAGGCGGTAGATGTCGACGCCCCGCGTCGTGCCGTCATCGCCCGAGGCGCGCACCACGATGCGCGCGCCGTCGATGCTGTCGATCACGCCGTCGCGGCGCGCGACGATGGTGGCACCCGAATCCCGCGCGACCGCGGCTTCCATGCCCGTGCCGACCAGCGGCGCGTCGGCGCGGATCAGGGGGACCGCCTGACGCTGCATGTTCGATCCCATCAGCGCGCGGTTGGCGTCGTCGTTCTCGAGGAACGGGATGAGCGCCGCGGCGACGGAGACGAGCTGCTTGGGCGAGACGTCGATCGCCGTCACTTCCTCGGGCTTCACCAGGCGGAAGTCGCCGCCCTGGCGCACCGAGACCAGCTCGTCCTTGAAGGCGCCGTCCGAATCGACGTTGGCGTCGGCCTGCGCGACGACCAGCCGCTCCTCCTCCATCGCGGAGAGGTAGCGCGGGTCGCCCACGATCCTGCCGTCCTTCACCAGGCGGTACGGCGTCTCGATGAAGCCGTACTTGTTCACCTTTGCGAAGGTGGCGAGCGAGTTGATCAGGCCGATGTTCGGCCCTTCCGGCGTCTCGATCGGGCAGATGCGGCCGTAATGCGTCGGGTGCACGTCGCGCACCTCGAAGCCGGCGCGCTCGCGCGTCAGGCCGCCCGGGCCAAGCGCCGAGAGGCGGCGCTTGTGCGTCACCTCGGACAGCGGGTTGGTCTGGTCCATGAACTGCGACAGCTGGCTGCTGCCGAAGAATTCACGCACCGCGGCCGCGGCCGGCTTCGCGTTGATCAGGTCGTGCGGCATGACCGTGTCGATGTCGACCGAGCCCATGCGCTCCTTGATCGCGCGCTCCATGCGCAGCAGCCCGACGCGGTACTGGTTCTCCATCAGCTCGCCGACCGACCGCACGCGGCGATTGCCGAGGTTGTCGATGTCGTCGATCTGGCCGCGACCGTCCTTCAGGTCGAGCAGCACGCGCAGCGTCGCCACGATGTCCTGCTTGCGGAGCGTGCGGACATGGTCCGGCACTTCCTCGGCGCTGAAGCCGAGCCGCATGTTCATCTTCACCCGGCCGACGGCGGACAGGTCGTAGCGCTCGGCGTCGAAGAACAGGCCGCGGAACAGCGCCTCGGCCGTCTCGGGCGTCGGCGGCTCGCCCGGGCGCATCACCCGGTAGATGTCCATCAGCGCTTCGTCGCGGTTGGTGTTCTTGTCCACCGCGAGCGTGTTGCGCATCCAGGGGCCGACCGACTGGTCGATCGCGAGCGTGGGCAGCCGGTCGAGACCGGCCTCCTCGATCGCGGCGAGCTTAGGCTCGGTCAGCTCGTCGCCGGCCTCGGCCCAGATCTCGCCGGTGGTCGCGTCGACCATGTCCTCGGCGACGAAGCGGCCGAGCAGGTCGGCGCGTCCGACCAGCACTTCCGTCGTGCCGGCCTCGGCGATCTTGCGCGCCGTGCGCGGCGTCAGCTTCGCGTCCTTCTCGGCGACCACCAGGCCGGTCTTGGCGTCGACCAGCGGCTCCGCCAGCTTCACGCCGCGGAAGGCCTCGGGGTCGAAGGCGCGGCTCCAGCCCTTCGCGCTGCGGCTGAACACCACCTGGCCGTAGAAGGCGTTGAGGATCTCCTCGGCATCCATGCCGCGGATCTCGCCCGGCTCGAGGTCGCGCCCCTCGGCCGCGCGGTCGGCGCGGCGCTGTTCCGTCAGCGAGGAGTCGAGTGCCAGCAGCAGCGTCGTGGTCGGCAGCTTCCGCTTCCGGTCGATGCGTACGTAGCAGATGTCCTTCGCGTCGAACTCGAAGTCGAGCCACGAGCCGCGATAGGGGATGACGCGCGCGGCGAACAGGTACTTGCCGCTGCTGTGCGTCTTGCCCTTGTCATGGTCGAAGAAGACGCCCGGCGAACGGTGCATCTGGGAGACGATGACGCGCTCGGTGCCGTTGATGATGAAGGTGCCGTTGTCCGTCATGAGCGGCATGTCGCCCATGTAGACATCCTGCTCCTTGATGTCGCGGACGGACCGGCTGCCGGTGTCCTCGTCCACGTCCCACACGATCAGGCGCAGGCGCACCTTGAGCGGGGCGGCGAAGGTCAGGCCGCGCTGGATGCATTCCTCGACGTCGTACTTCGGCTCCTCGAGCTCGTACTGCACGAATTCGAGCCTGCCGCGGCCGGCGAAGTCGTCGATCGGGAAGACGGACTTGAACACCTCCTGCAGCCCGGCGTGAAGCCGGCTGTCGGGGCTCACCTCCATCTGCAGGAAGGCTTCGTAGGAAGCCCGCTGCACGTCGATGAGGTTCGGCATCGGCGCCACTTCGGGGAGACGCCCGAAGCTCTTGCGGATCCGCTTGCGCCCCGTGAACGACTTCGTGATAGCGTTCATGCCTGTCCTGCTTCCCTATCTGCCCCGGCCCGCACACCCCGGCCGGCGGGGAACCCTCGCATCGCCGTGTCCGGCAACGCAGGAACGGGCGGCATTCCCGGACCGTTCCGGAAACCCCACCCGCACCCTCTCGAACTGCTTCCCCCATCCCGCCCGTCGCCGGGCGGGACAGGGGACGAGATCACTTGATCTCGACCTTGGCGCCGTTCTCTTCCAGCACCTTCTTGATCTTGTCCGCTTCGTCCTTGGACACGCCTTCCTTGACGGTCTTCGGGGCGCCCTCGACCAGGTCCTTGGCTTCCTTCAGGCCCAGGCCGGTGATGGTGCGGATCTCCTTGATCACGTTGATCTTCTTGTCACCGCTGTTGGCCAGGATGACGGTGAACTCGGTCTGCGCCTCGGCGGCGGGCGCCGCGGCGGCAGCAGCCGGCGCCGCCGCAACGGCGACCGGCGCCGCGGCGGAAACGCCCCACTTCTCCTCGAGCATCTTGGAGAGCTCGGCGGCCTCCAGGACGGTCAGGGACGACAGCTCGTCCACAAGCTTCGCGAGATCGGCCATGTCTGAATACTCCTCGATCTAATGGCTTGACATCGGTTGTGCAACTCCCCCGTGGCCGCGCCCTTCAACCCATGGGCGGAACGACCGCGGGGGACGGTTCCTGCGGCCCTCAGGCCGCCTGGGCCTCGTCCTTCTTGGCGTAAGCCGAAAGGACCCGTGCCACCTGCCCACCAGGGGCCTGGAGGATGCCCGCGATGCGCGTCGCCGGGGTCTGGATGAGACCCAGCAGCTGCGCACGCAGCGTCTCCAGGGACGGCAGCTCGGCCAGGGCCTTCACGCCATCGGCGCTCAGCGTCTGGGTTCCGAGCGCACCGCCCAGGACAACGAACTTGTCGTTCGTCTTGGCGAACTCGACCGCGGTCTTCGCCACCGCCACGGGATCCGTCGACCACGCGAGCGCGGTCGGACCCTTCAGCAGCGGCTTGACGCCGTCGAAACGGGTGCCTTCGAGGGCGAGGGTGGCCAGGCGGTTCTTCGCGACCTTGTACGTCGCGCCCGCCGCGCGCATCCGCCGGCGCAGTTCGCTCACATCCGCGACCGTGAGACCCTTGTTCTGGGCCACGAGCACGAAGGAGGTCTCTGCGAAGACGGCCGCGAGGGAGGCGACGAACTCACGCTTCTCCGTACGGTCCACTCCACGTCTCCGTCGGTGGCCGGCGCCTTGTGGAGGGGCTCCGACCGGTCCACACGGGGGCGCCGGCACCATGCCGGACACCCCAGTTCGCCTGTCAGGCCGGAACACCAAGCCAAGCCATGCCGGACCTCGAAGGCCCGGCCATGTCATCGGTTCGGCACCCCGTCTCTCCCCTGCCCGGCTTCGCCGAATCAAGGCCCCGAAGGGCCGCAGGAGGTCTCCGACAGGTTTCGGACAAAGGGCCTCGGCCCCCGTCCTGCCCGCCCAGCCCGGGAAGGGCTGGGCGTATTCCATCAGGCCGTGGCGCCCGAAAGGCTCGCCACGTCCACCTTCACGCCAGGCCCCATGGTCGAGGAGACCGCCACCTTCTTCAGGTAGGTCCCCTTCGCCCCGGTCGGCTTGGCGCGCTGGATCGCGTCCACGAAGGCGCGCGCATTGGCCAGCAGCGCGTCCTCACCGAAGGACGCCTTGCCGATGCCGGCATGCACGATGCCCGCCTTCTCGGCGCGGAATTCCACCTGGCCGGCCTTGGCCGCGGTGACCGCACCCTTCACGTCCATCGTGACCGTGCCGAGCTTCGGGTTCGGCATCAGGCCGCGCGGGCCGAGCACCTTACCCAGCCGGCCCACCAGCGCCATCATGTCCGGCGTGGCGATGCAGCGGTCGAACTCGATCTTGCCTTCCTGGACCATGGCGGCCAGGTCGTCCGCACCCACCACGTCGGCGCCGGCGGCCTTCGCCTCATCGGCCTTGGCGCCACGGGCGAAGACGCCCACGCGCACCGTCTTGCCGGTGCCGTGCGGCAGGCCCACCACGCCACGGACCATCTGGTCCGCATGCCGCGGGTCGATGCCGAGATTCATCGCGATCTCGATCGTCTCGTCGAACTTCGCCTTGGCGTTCGACTTCGCGATCTTCACCGCTTCCTCGAGCCCATAGGCCTTCTCCCGGTCGAAACCGGCATAGACGGCCTTCAGACGCTTGCCCTGATGCGGCATCGGATCAGCCCTCCACCACGGTGAGGCCCATGGAACGGGCGGACCCGGCCAGCATGCGCACGGCCGCGTCGACATCATTCGCGTTCATGTGCTGCATCTTGGTCTTGGCGATTTCCGCCAGCTGCGACTTGGTGACGCGACCGACCGACGCGCCCTTGCCCGGCGTCGTCGAGCCCTTCTCGAGCTTCGCGGCCTTGAGCAGGAAGTACGTGTTCGGCGGCGTCTTGGTGATGAAAGAGAAGGTGCGGTCCGTATACGCCGTGATGACCACGGGCGTCGGCGTGCCCGGTTCCATCTGCTGCGTCGCCGCGTTGAACTCCTTCACGAACTGCATGATGTTCAGGCCGCGCTGACCGAGCGCGGGACCGACCGGCGGCGACGGGTTCGCCTTGCCAGCCGGGATCTGCAGCTTGATGTAGCCTGCGATCTTCTTCGCCACTGTGGCAGTCCTCTGCTGTTGCCAGAGGCCCGCGGTCCGTACGGGCCCGAAAGCCCTCCCGCGTTCCCTGAAACGCCGAAGGCCGGGGAAACACCCCCGGCCGGTCGGCGAGGGCGGGCGTGTAGCGGGGGCGGGCGGACTTGTCCAGGGGGTGCGCGCGCGACGCAGGGGGCGCCGCCCCCTCCGAGCCACCCCGGCCAAGGGCCGAAAGGTCCCCGGAACCATCACCCGGGGCGGCATCAGCGCAGGCGCCAGTAGCGCAGGCGGCCGCCGGCGATGCCAAGCAGCCGGCCGAAGCCCGCGAAGACGCCCGGGGGCTGCTCCCACGCCGTCTTGAAGGCCTCGATCACCTGGGACTGTATGGCCTTGGACAAATCCGGGTCGGGCAGGAACCGCGGATGGGCGGGCAAGGCCTCCATCACCCCCAGCCGCTTGGCCAGGACCAGCTGCGAGACCTTCACCACCCGCGACACCCGCCGCCAGGCCCGCGCGATCCGCCAGGCGAGCGCCTGCCACAGCGCATCCGCGCGCGTCCGATGCGCCACATGCGTCAGCAACAGGTCGAGATGCCCCGAGGCCGCCCAGCGCCTGAGCGCGCGCGAGGCCGTGTCCGGCCGCCCGTATTCCCGCGGCAGGTCCCTCCACGGCCCGCGCGAACAGGCGACCCAGAAGATGGCATCCAAGGTCCGCCGCCGATCCCGCGGCGGCCGCCCCCGCCCGCCGGTCTCGGGCGGGAGGTTGCGGGCGATGAGATCGTATTCCTCATCGGTCAGGGGACGGAAGGGGTGGGGCTGGATGGCGGTGGCTGACATGGGCGGCGCGGTCCGGCTGGGGTGGCGGCGGGACCTTAAAGAATGAAGGAATTTAATCCTTTTTGCAAGTGAATTGATGTGGAGGGGCTCTGCCCCTCCAGACCACCCGGCCGAGGGCCGAAAGGCCCTCGGAACCCGAGACTTCAGGGCCGGCAAACGGCACGGCCACGCCGACATGGACCGAAGACGACACAGGACAGCATTGACGCAGCACCCCATTTCGTACAGATTTCTGTACGCATTCTCCGGGCACCAGCCGATGAGCCACGTCTCCTACACCGACCTGCGCAACAACCTCGCCCGATACATGGACACCGCGATCGAGACGCGGGACGCAATCCTCGTCACCCGCCAGGGGGGCAAGGGCAATGTCGTGCTGATCTCGGAGGAGGAGTTCCGCGGCTGGCAGGAAACGGTGCATCTCATGGCCTCGCCGGCGAATGCGGCGCGGCTGATGCGCTCCCTCGCCGCGGCCGAGGAAGGCCGGACGACGGAGCGCGCCCTGCTGGTCCCGCCCGCCGGGACGCCTGATTGAGGGTCGAGTTCACCGACGAGGCCTGGGCCGATTATCTCGACTGGTTCGCCCAGGACGGCGCGACGCTCGCGCGCATCAACGCGCTGATCGAGGATGCGCGGCGCCAGCCCTTCGCGGGCCTGGGCAAGCCCGAACCACTGAAGGGGCCGCTCACCGGCTGCTGGTCCCGCCGCATCACGCGGGAGCATCGGCTCGTGTACCGCGTGGCGGGCAAGGCGGGGGAAGACCAGCGGATCATCGTCCTGATGTGCCGATACCACTACGGGTGACGGCGCCTGGCCCCAGGACGACGGGGCGCTTCCAAGTGACGGGTTCCGAGGGCCTTTCGGCCCTCGGCGGGGTGGCCTGGAGGGGCGGCGCCCCTCCAGCAGCGCGCATCGCCCCGAAACGCCCATGCAACCTCCCGCCAGGGCCGATGCTACGCTCCCCCGCACACAACCCCGGACACCCCCCGACATGCGCCTCGCACTCGCCATCGCCCTGACGGGCCTGCTTGCGTTGCCCGCCGCGTCCCGCGCCCAGGCGCCGTCCAACCCCGCCACGCCGGAGCAGCTGGTGGATGCGCTGGAAGGGATGTTCGGTCGCAATGCCGGGCTGCGCCGTGCCCATCCCAAGGGCTTCTGCGCCGAGGGCGAGTGGGTTTCGACCGGCGCGGGTGCCGCGCTGACCACGGCGGCGACGCTGGCGCCCGGCGTGCGCGCGCCGGTGCTGGCGCGCTTCTCGCTGGCCGGCGGCAATCCGCGCGCGCCGGACAATGTCGACAATGCCCGCGGCCTGGCCATGCGGCTCGACCTGCCGGGCAATGAGTCGCAGGACTTCGTGGTGATCTCGGCGCCGGTCTTCGGCGTGCGGACGCCGGAGCAGTTCCGCGACAACCTGATTGCCCGCCGGCCGGACCCGGCCACGGGCCAGCCGGACCAGGCGCGCATCCAGGCCTTCGTCGCCGCCAATCCCGAGGTGACGCGCCAGGCCGCCTGGATCCGCGCCAACCCGCCGTCGGACAGCTATGCGAGCGCGCCGTATTTCGGCGTGCACAGCTTCCTCTTCACCAATGCCGCGGGCCAGGTGCGCCCCGCGCGCTGGAGTTTCGAGCCGGCGGAGGGCCGCCGCAGCATGACGCCGGAGGATCGCCAGCGGCTGGGCGCGAATTTCCTCGAGGCCGAGTTGGCCGCGCGGCTGGCGCGCGGGCCGGCCGAATGGCGCGTCTTCCTCACCCCGGCGCAGGAGGGCGACGTGCTGACCGATGCCACCCTCGCCTGGCCGGAGGACCGCCCGCGGGTGGAGGTGGCGCGGCTGTCGATCCGCCGCGTCGCCGCGGCCGATGCCTGCACCGGGCTGATGTTCAGCCCCGTGTCGCTGCCGCGCGGCATCGATCCGTCGGAGGACCCGATCCTGCAGATGCGCACGCCGGCCTATGCGGAATCCTTCTCCCGCCGGTCGGGCGGCCAGTAGGCGGGGTATCCCCCGCACCAGGTGACGGGTTCCGAGGGCCTTTCAGCCCTCGGCGGGGGTCGAGGGGGCGGCGCCCCCTCGCCTGCCCGGCTAACCGAAGTCGCGATCCCACCGTATATGCCCGCGACACGGACCGAGACCGCCCCATGCCCTGGCGTGACCGCAGCGGCGCCTTTTCGCCCTTCAAGACCTTCGTCCTTGCCGCGCTGGCGGTTCCCGCGCTGCTGCTCGCGCATGCGGCGTGGACTGGCGCGCTCGGCCCGAAGCCCTGGCAGGCGGCGACGCATGATGCCGGCACCTGGGCGATCCGGCTGTTGCTGCTGTCGCTGCTGGTCACGCCGGCGCGGCAGGTCTTGCGGCAGGCGCGGGTGGCCGAGCTGCGGCGCATGGTGGGCGTCGCCTGCTTCGCCTATCTGGCGCTGCATCTGGCGCTCTATGCCGGGGATCTCCGCTTCGACCTGCTGAAGGTGGGCAGCGAGATCGTCAGCCGCGTCTACCTGACGATCGGCTTCGTCGCGCTGGTGGCGCTGGCGGTGCTGGCGGCGACGTCGACGGATGGCGCGGTGAAGCGGCTGGGTGGCGCGGCGTGGCGCCGGCTGCACCGGCTGGTGTTTCCGGCGGCCGTGCTCGCGCTGGTGCATTTCACGCTGCAGTCCAAGGCGGATGTGACGGAGCCGATGCTGATGTCGGGCCTGTTCGCCTGGCTGGTGGGCTATCGCGTGCTGGCGCCGGCGGGCGCGGCGCCTGGGATCGTCGCGATGGTGGCGTTGGCGCTGGGTGCCGCGGCGGCGACGGCGGCGCTGGAATTCGCCTGGTATGGGCTGGCCACGGGCATCGACCCGTGGCGCGTGCTGGCGGCGAACCTGGATGTGGCGTTCGGGCTGCGGCCGGCGCTGTGGGTGCTGGTGGCCGGCCTTGGCGCGGCGGCGCTGCGGGCGGTGCCGCGCGGGCGCCGCATCGCTCGGGCGGCCTGAGTCCCGGCGGGGTCCGGGGTGACCCTGTCACCCCGGCCTGGGTCGAGGGGGCGGCGCCCCCTCGGTCTCAGAGCTTCTCGACCTGCCCGTATTCGAGGTCGACCGGCGTGGAGCGCCCGAAGATGGAGACGGAGACCTTCACGCGGCCCTTCTCCTCGTCGACTTCCTCGACCACGCCGTTGAAGGACGTGAAGGGGCCGTCGGCGACGCGGACCTGCTCGCCCACCTCGAACACCACGGCGGGCTTGCGCGGCTTCTCCACGCCTTCCTGCACCTGCTTGAGCAGGCGCTCGGCCTCGCTCGCGGGCACGGGCTGGGGCTTGTTGCGCGCGCCGAGGAAGCCGGTGACCTTCGGCGTGTCCTTCACCAGGTGCCAGGCGTCGTCGGTCATTTCCATCTTCACCAGCACGTAGCCGGGGAAGAACTTGCGGTCGGTGTCGACCTTCTGGCCGCGGCGGACCTCGGTGATCTGCTCGGTCGGGACCAGCACCTCGTCGAACTTGTCGGCGAGGCCCTTCTGGGCCGCCTGGTGCTTGATCTGCTCGGCGATCTTCTTCTCGAAGCCCGAATAGACGTGAACCACGTACCACTTCTTGTCGGCCACGGTGCCGCTCTCCTTCAGCCGATGCCGAACACGAGGCGCATGGCCAGCTGGATCAGCTGGTCCACCACGAGGAAGAACACGGCCGCGAGCGCCGACATGGCCAGCACGAGGCCGGTCGTGACCAGCGTTTCCTTGCGGGACGGCCAGGTAACCCGGCTGACCTCCTGCCGGACTTCCCGGATGTACTGCGCCGGATCGAACTTGGCCAAGTCGGTGTCCTCTGGAACGACGGCGGGCGGCAGCCCTGGCTGGGCCACCACCCGGTGCGAGACCTTATGTCAGCCGGTGCGGCGGTGGCAGGGGCGGAGGGTCTCGAACCCCCAACCTCCGGTTTTGGAGACCGGCGCTCTAGCCAATTGAGCTACGCCCCTTGCGTCCCGCCGCCGTCACATAGCGCCACGGCGGCGGGCAGGCAACGCGGCGCGTTACGCCGTGATCTTCGCGACGACGCCGGCGCCGACGGTGCGGCCGCCTTCGCGGATCGCGAAGCGCAGCCCTTCGTCCATCGCGATCGGCGCGATCAGTTCCACGTCCATCGACACGTTGTCGCCCGGCATCACCATCTCCACCCCTTCCGGCAGGGAGACAACGCCCGTCACGTCCGTCGTGCGGAAGTAGAACTGCGGACGATAGTTCGTGAAGAACGGCGTGTGGCGGCCGCCTTCCTCCTTCGTCAGCACGTACGCCTCGGCCTTGAACTTCGTGTGCGGC
>NZ_JAGIYZ010000041.1 GCF_017813355.1 Roseomonas nitratireducens | reverse complement strand
GCCGCGGCACCCTCCCGCACGGCCCCCGCGCCCGCCCGCCCACGCCGCAGGACGCGCGCAGCGCCGTCGCGGCGCTGCCGGCGCCGGCCAACGCCACGCTCCGCGCCCTGCCGGGCGGCGCCATCTCGGTCGCCGCCGGCGCCGATGCCGGGCTTGCCGTGTTTCGGCGTGGTGAATGGGTGCACATCGTGCTCGACCGCCCGCTCGTGCTCGACACGGCGACGCTGCGCGGCCATCCGGTCTTCGCCGGCATCGAGGCGCGCGCGGCCGGCGACGGCGTCGCGCTGCGCGTCCACATGCCCGCACCCGCCCGCGTCGCCGCGCGCCGCGACGGGGAGGCCTGGATCCTCGAGGCGACGCGCGAGCCGCAGCCCGCCGACGCCCAGCCGCTGCGCGTGCAGCCCGAGGCCGGCCCGCCCGCGCGCCTGGTCTTCACCGGAGGGGATGTCGGCGGCACCGTCGCGCTGACCGACCCCGAGACCGGCGAGACGTTCCTCGCCGCCACGCTGCGCCGCCCCGGCCCGGGCATCACGCAGGGCCGCCGGCTGCCGGAATTCGACCTGCTGCCGTCGATGCTCGGCGCCGTCGTGCTGGCGCGCTCCGACAACCTCGCCATCCGCGCGCTTCCCGAAGGCCGCTTCGCGGTGCAGGCGGCGGGCGGCGGGTCGATCCGGCTCGGCACCGTCACCGGGCGGGACGTGACGCCCGCCGCGGCGGCCATGAGCCGCCTTCTCGAACTGCCGCATGGCGCGGTGCCGGTGCTGCTCGAACGCATGCGCCAGCAGCTGGTCAGCCTCGGCGGCGCGCCCTCCCTCACGCGCGGGCACCTGCGGCGCGACGCGGCGGAGACGCTGCTGAGCCTCGGCATGCCGCAGGAAGCCCAGGCGATGGCCGGGCTCGGCCTGCAGGAGGACCCGCGCGCGCGCGACGACGCGCGGCTGCTGCTCGCCCATGGCGTCGCGGCGCTGCTCTCGGGCCGCCTGGCCGAGACGCGCCACCTGGACGATCCCCGCCTGCCCGCGACGGACGAGGTCACGCTGTGGCGCGCGATGCTCGCCATGGCGCGTGGGCAGGACGCGGCCCCCGCGCTCGCCGCGGTGGCGCCGATCGTCGCGACCTATCCCGACGCGCTGCGCGACCGCGTGCTGCCGCTGGTGGCCGAGGCGCTGGTCGGCGGCGGGGAAGCCCGCGCCGCCGCCGCGCTGGTGGCCGATGCCGGCGCCGCGCCGGGCCTAGACCTGGCGCGCGCCATGCTGGCCGAAGCCGATGGCAAGCGCGCCGAGGCGCTGGAAGGCTATGCGAGCGTCGCGCGCGGGCGGGACCGCCGCCAGCGCGCCGCGGCCCTTCGCCGCACGGCCGAGCTTCGCCTCGCCGCCGGCGAGATCGACGCCGCCGCCGCCGCGGCCGCGCTCGAGCAATCGCTCTTTGCCTGGCGCGACCCGGCGGAGGAAGTGACGACGCGCCGCCGCGCGGCCGCGCTGCGGCTGCAGGCCGGGCAGGGGCCGCAGGCCTATGCGCTGCTGGACGAGACCGGCCGGCTCTTCCCCGACCGCGCCGCGGAGATCCGCCCCGAACTGGCCGACGCCTTCGCCGCGGCGCTCGAGACCGCGCCGCCGCTCGCCGCCGCGACGCTGTTCGACGCGCATCCCGACCTGATCCCGACCGGCGCGCGCGGGGAGGCGGCGGTCCTGCTGCTCGCCGACCGGCTGGTCGCGCTCGACCTGACCGACCGCGCCTCCGCCATGCTCCGCCGCGCGATGGACGCGCCGGGCGCGCAGGGAGCGAAGCCTTCGATCGGCGCGCGCCTGGCCGCGCTGCGCGCGGCCGAGGGCGATGCCGCCGGCACGCTCGCCGCCCTGGACGGCAGCGAGGCGCCGGGGATGGATCCCGCGCTCGGCGAACGCCGCGCACATCTGCGCGCCCGGGCGCTGGCCCGTCGCGGCCAGCGGCCGGAGGCGATCGAGGTGCTCGCCGCGCTCGGCCCGTCCGGTGCCGCGGCGCGCGCGGAACTGCATGCGGAGGCGCAGGACTGGCCCGCCGCGCTCGGCGCGATGAACGAGCACCTCGCGATTCGCCTGCCGGCGGCGCCCGCGCCGCTCGCGCGGGAGGATCGCGTCGCGCTCGCCCGCACGGCGGCCTTCGCGGCGCTGGCCGGCGACGACGCCGCGCTCGCCGCGCTGCGCGAGGCGCATGGCGAGCGGATGCGCGACGGCCCGCTGGCCGAGGCCTTCGCGGCGCTGACCTCCGACCCGCTGCGGGGCCTTGCGGACCTGCCGCGCGTGCAGCAGGAGATCGGCATGTTGCGTTTGCTGCCCTCCCGACTGGAGGCCTTGCGGGCGCCCGTCCAGGTCGCGCGCTGAGATGCGCGTCCCCCGGGTGGGGGATCTGCAAAATTTCCGGTCCCCGGGGGCGAATTTCGCTTGCGCCCCGGACCCCCGTGCCTCATATCGCGCCGCCGTTGACCCAATGGTCGGAATTTCCCGACCGCCCTGGTCATCTGCTGGCTGGAAGGAGCCCTGACATGGAAGCTCTCGTCCAACCGGGGATGGTCTCGGATCTGCCGAGCGACACCCGGAACAACGAGGATATCGGCTCGGCGCACCCCGAGAAGGATTACTTCGTGCAGCGCAACGGCGTCCGCTACGCCGGGACGCACCTGATCGTGGATCTGTGGGGGGCGACGAACCTCGACGACCCCGCGCATATCGACGCGGTGCTGCGCGAAGGCGCGCTCGCCACGGGCGCGACGATCCTGCACGGGCATTTCCACCACTTCTCGCCCAATGGCGGCGTGTCGGGCGTGCTGGTGCTGGCGGAGAGCCATGTATCGATCCACACCTGGCCGGAGCGCGACTACGCCGCGCTCGACATCTTCGTCTGCGGCGACTGCGACCCGTACAAGGCGATCGCCGCGCTCAAGCGCGGCTTCCTGCCGGAGCGCGTGCAGCTTGCCGAGCACAAGCGCGGCCTGATCGGCTGACGCCGGCTTCATCGACGGAACGCGGGGGGTCGGGCGGTCGCGCCCGGCCCCTTCGCATTGCGGGGGCATCGCCATGGCCTACGACCTCTGGGTGAACGAGACGCTCTACGCCGCCTGGGGCCAGCGTTTCCGGGTGAAGCGCGAACTCGCGCGCGTGCGGTCGGACTTCCAGGACATCATGGTGTTCGAGAGCGAGACGCATGGCCGCGTCATGATGCTCGACGGCGTGGTGCAGATCACGGAAGCGGACGAGTTCTCCTACCAGGAGATGATCGCCCATGTGCCGCTGCTGGCGCACGGCGCGGCGAAGGACGTGCTGATCATCGGCGCGGGCGATGGCGGCGTGCTGCGCCGCGTGCTGCAGCACAAGGGCGTCGAGCGCGCGGTGATGGTGGAGATCGACGGCGAGGTGATCCGCCTCGCCAAGGAATTCCTCCCCACCATCGCGGGCGACGCGTGGAGCGACCCGCGCGCCGAGGTGCTGGTGGCCGACGGCATCGACTATGTCCGCCGCGCGCCGGACGCGTCCTTCGACGTGGTGATCGTGGACAGCACCGACCCGATCGGCGTGGGGGAGGTGCTGTTCACCGACGAGTTCTACGCCAATTGCGCCCGCCTGCTGACCGCGCGCGGCCTGGTCGTGAACCAGTGCGGCGTGCCGCAGATGCAGGCCGATGAACTGCGCGAGACGTCGGTCCGCCGCGGCAAGGCCTTCCCGGACATCTGGGCCTATGTGGCCGCCGTGCCGACCTATGTCGGCGGCTTCATGACGCTCGGCTGGGCGGCGAAGGACGCCGCCTGCCGCGCCGTGCCGGTCGAGGAGATCCGCCGGCGCGCGGCGGCGGCCGGCATCCTGGGGGCGACGCGCTACTGGACGCCGGAGATCCACGCCGGCGCCTTCCACCTCCCGCCCTACATCGCCGAGCACCTGCCGCGCGGCTAGCCTTCCAGGCGGACATTCGCGACGCGCGCCACCTCCCGCCACCGGGCGATCTCGGCGCGCAGGAAGGCGGTGAACTGGTCCGGCGTCTGGGGGTCCGGCAGCATGCCCTGCTCGTCGATGCGCGCGCGCATCGCGGGCTCGGCGAGTGCCGCGGCGACATCCGCCTGGATGCGGCGCAGGATCTCCGCCGGTGTTCCCGCGGGCGCGACGAGGCCGTTCCAGCCGAAGGCCTGGAAGCCCGGCAGGATCGTCTCGGCGAAGCTCGGCACGTCGGGCAGCCAGGGCACGCGCGCGGGCGTCATGACGCCGATCGCCTTGACGCGGCCGCCGCGGATGTTCGGCAGCGCGGAGGCGACGCTGTCGGTCATCAGCCGCACCGTCCCGCCCACAAGGTCGGCGATGGCCGGCCCGCTGCCGCGGTAATGCACCATGTTGAAGCGCAGCCCCGCGCTGTGCGCGAGGAATTCGGCGGCCATGTGCGCCCCGCTGGCCGGCCCGGCGGTGGCGAGGTCGAGCGGCTGCGCCGCGCCGCGCGCCGCCGCCGCCCAGTCCTGCGGCCCGTTCGCCGGGAAGGAGGGATGGGCGATGATCGCCAGCGGCACGAGGGTGAGGTTGGTGATCGGCGCGAAGTCGCGTTCCGGGTCGTAGGGCAGGCGCGCCATCACGGCCGGGTTGACGGCAAGCGGTC
This sequence comes from Roseomonas nitratireducens, assembly GCF_017813355.1. Taxonomy (GTDB): domain Bacteria; phylum Pseudomonadota; class Alphaproteobacteria; order Acetobacterales; family Acetobacteraceae; genus Neoroseomonas; species Neoroseomonas nitratireducens. The sequence continues at coordinate 13,453 of NZ_JAGIYZ010000041.1, read as the reverse complement.
CGATCGAGCCGGCGACGAGCGTGTAGCCGTCCGGCGCTGCGCGCGCGCCCATCTCGAGCGCCGGTGCGCCGGCGCCGCCGGCGCGGTTCTCGACCACCACCCGCTGCGGCCAGCGGCGGGACAGGTCGTCGGCCAGCAGCCGCGCGATGATGTCGGTCGACTGCCCCGGCGGGAAGGGGACGATGATCCTGACCGGCCGGTTCGGCCAGTCGCCCTGGGCGAGGGCAGGGGCGGCGAGGCTGGCGCCTGCGGCGGCCAGCAGGAGGCGGCGGGTGGGCATGCAGGGTCTCCCGGACGTCGTCATTGGCCGCCGGTCGACACGAACCGGCAACGACGCGGGAGGTGGTGGAGCGCGGCCACGCTTTCCAGGGGGCGCGGATTGCGCCGCCCTGCCTCGGACCCGGGGTTCAGATCCCGGCGAAACCCTGCACGAGGGAGGCGGAGACGAGCCGCCACCCGTCGACCAGCACGAAGAAAATCAGCTTGAAGGGCAGCGCCACGACCGATGGCGGCAGCATCATCATGCCGAGCGACATCAGGACGCTGGCGACCACCATGTCGATGACGAGGAAGGGCAGGAACAGCAGGAAGCCGATCTCGAAGGCGCGCTTCAGCTCGCTGACCATGAAGGCTGGCACCAGGGCGCGATAGGGCGCGGCTTCGGCCGATTCGGGCGCGGGCAGGCCGGCGAGCTGGACGAAGTGCATCAGGTCCTCCTCCCGCACATTGGCCGCCATGAAGCGCCGGAAGGGCTCGGCCGCGGCCTGCAGGCCGGCGATCTCCCCCATCCGCCCGTCGGTCATGGGCTGGATGCCCTGCGTCCAGGACGCCTCGAAGACCGGCTGCATGACGAAGAAGGTCAGGAACAGCGCGAGGCCCACCAGCACCGGGTTGGGCGGGATGCCCTGCGCGCCGATCGCGCTGCGCAGCAGCGACAGCACGATGACGATGCGCGCGAAGGCCGTCGCCATGACCAGCAGGGACGGGGCGAGGGAAAGCAGCCCGATCAGCGCCGTCAGCTGAACGAGCCGCGCGGTGGCGCCCGGCTGCCCGTTCTGGCCGAGGTCGATCGCGACCGACTGCGCCAGCGCGCCACCCGGCAGCAGCAGCGCGACGGCGAGGAGGAGGAAAAGCCAGCGCCTCATGCCCCGCCCTCCGGCAGCCAGCCGACGACCTCGTCCTTCGCGCCGCCGGTCAGCAGCAGCAGGCCGCGCCCGTCGCAGCGGACCAGCAGCAGGCGGCGCCGCGCATCGAGCGCCAGCACCTCCTCCACCTTCATCCGCCCGCCCGCGCCCATGCGCGGGGCGAGGCCCGCGCCGCGGGCGATCCGCGCGGCGAGCAGGATGAGCGCGACCACGGCGGCCAGCGCGCCGGCGGCGGTCATCCAGGTTGTCATGTCGGGGGTCATTCCGCGGCCTCCTGCCGGCGGTTCGGGTGGGGTGGAGCGCTAGGGCGGCCCGAGGCCGGCGCGCAGCCGGTCGAGCGAACGCACCATGGCCTCGAAGCGCACGCGCAGCGCCGGCGCGGCCGCCCGCGGGGCGGCGAGCGCCGCGGCGCAGAGCCGGCCGATCTCGTCCTCGAGGCCTGTGAGGTCGATGCGGCGACGCTCGGCCACCAGCGCCTCGGCCACCGAGAGGGTGGCTTCCATCGCCTCGGCCGCGGCGAGCACGATCTCGGCCTGCCGGGCCTCGACGGCCTCGCGGGATGGGGGTTCGCCGAACATCATGCCCCGCATAAGACGCACGGACTGGTTACCGGGGCGTTGCCGCGCGCGTCGGCGCGAAGGGATTGTGCGGCGTTAACCGATCCTTCGTGCGGCGGATGCGAGAAGCGTCCCATGGACCCGACCCGCACCGGCCCGATCGCCCTTGCCGAGACCAGGATGCGCTGGCTCGACGCGCGCCAGCGCGTGTTGTCGCAGAACGTCGCCAATGCCGACACGCCGGGCTACCGGCCGTCGGACCTGCGGCCGTTCCAGGAAACGCTGGGCCGCGTCGCCAACAGCGCCGCCATGCGGCAGACGAACCCGCTGCATCTCGCCGGCGCCAACGGCGCGGGCCCGCAGGCGCAGCGGGAAAGGCGGCCGGTGGAACGCACCATCGACGGCAACGGCGTGGCGCTGGACCGGGAGGCGATGCGCATCGCCGACACCGAAACCGCGCACCAGCTCGCGGTCGGCCTGCACCGCCGCTACGTCGGGCTGTTCCGCACGGCCCTCGGCCGCAACCAGTAACGGAGAAGGGGCATGGACCTCGACCGCGCTCTGCGCATCTCCGCCGCCGGCATGCAGGCGCAGTCCACGCGCCTGCGCGTGGTGGCCGAGAACCTCGCCAACCGCGACAGCGTCGGCCAGTCGCCGGGCGCCGATCCTTACCGGCGCAAGACCGTCACCTTCCAGAACCGGATGGACCGGGAACTCGGCACGGCCACCGTGCGCGTCTCCCGCGTCGGCACCCAGCCGGGCGAATTCCCGCTGCGCCACGACCCGTCCCACCCGGCGGCCGATGCGCGCGGCTATGTCCGCACGCCGAATGTCGACAGCATGATGGAGACGATGGACATGCGCGAGGCGCAGCGTTCCTACGCCGCCAACCTCTCCGTGCTGGAAGTCACGCGCGGCATGCTGACCCGGACGATCGAGGCGCTGCGTCAATGACGATCGCGCTGGCCCCGGCGGGTGCCGCCGCCGCCTATCGCGCAGCCGACGCGCTGCCCGGCGCCGCCACGGGCGGGACGGGGGGCGCGGGCTTCGGCGCCGCGCTGACCCGCGCCATGGAACAGGCCGTCGAGGTCGGCCGCGAGGCCGATGCCACCACCACCCGCGCGCTGACCGGCCAGGGCAGCGTGACCGACGTGGTGCTCGCCGTCGGCCGCGCCGAACTCACCCTGCAGACCGCCGTCGCCGTCCGCGACCGCGTCGTCGCCGCCTACCAGGACGTCATGCGGATGCCGATCTGATCCGCCGCGCCTTCGACTGACGGGTCCAGAAAGGGCCCGGATGCCGCCCCGGAAAACTTGAGGGCCACGCCATGCTCCGCCGACCGACCGCCCGAAAGCCGCGCCCGTGAACGAGGTCGCGCTCGCCTCGCGGGAAGCGCTGTGGGTCACGCTGCAGATCGGCGGCCCGATCCTGATCCTCCTGCTCGTCGTCGGCCTGGTCGTCGCCGTGGTGCAGGCGCTGACGCAGGTGAACGAGGCGACGCTCGGCTTCCTGCCCAAGGTCGCGGTGCTCGCCGCCGCGCTGCTGCTGCTCGGCCCCTTCATGTCGGGCGTGCTGCGCGGCTATGCCAGCAGCCTGTTCCAGGCGGTGGTCGAGGTCGGCCTGAAGGGCTGAGATGGAGCCCGCCGAACTCCTCGCCCAACTGCCGCTGCTGGCCTTCCAGGCCGCGCTGCTGTTCGCGCGCCTGGGTGCCGCCGCGATGGTCCTGCCCGGGCTGGGGGAGGAGGAGGTGCCCGCCAGCATCCGCCTCGGCCTCGGGCTTGGGCTTGTCCTGCTGATGTTCCCGCTGCTCGCCCCGGCGCTGCCCGCGCCGCCGGATGAGGCGGGGGAAGCGGTGCGGCTGATCCTGATCGAGGTGATCGTTGGGCTGTGGATCGGCGGCCTGGCGCGGCTCGTCGTCATCGCCATGGCGGTGGCGGGGCAGGCGATCGCGCTGCTGCTCGGCCTTGCCCAGGCGATGGTGCCGGACCCGGCGCTGGGCGCGATGGGCACGGCGACGGGGCGGCTGCTCTCGCTCGCCGCCGTGGTGGTGGTGCTCGGCACCGGCCTGTACGTGATCCCGCTGCGCGCGCTGGTGGAATCCTACGCGGTGCTGCCGGCGGGCGACCCCTTCCCGGCGGGGGCGGGGGCGGAGGTCTTCGCCGTCGCGGCCGGGGAGAGCCTGGCGCTGTCGCTGCGGCTCGCGGCACCCTTCGTGCTCGCGGCGATCGTCATCAACGTGGCGCTCGGCCTGCTCGCGCGCATCGCGCCGCAGGTGCAGGTCTACTTCGTCGCGGTGCCGGGGCAGGTGCTGGCGGGCGTGGCGCTGCTCGCCGTGATCATGCCGCCGCTGCTGGGCGTCTTTGCCGAGGCCGCGCGCGACGCCTTCCTCATCCTGCCCGGGCTGCGCTGAGCCATGGCGGAGGGCGGTGGCCAGGAGAACGAGGCCGAGGACAAGACAGAAGCCGCAACGCCACGGCGGATCGAGAAGGCGCGTGAGGAAGGCCAGGTCGCCGTCTCGCGCGAACTGGCCGGGCTCGGCGCGCTGGCCGGGGGCGTGCTGGGGCTGATGATCGCCCTGCCGCCGCTGGGCGCCGAGATGATGCGCGGCTTTCGTGGCGCGATGGCGCGATCGCACGAACTGGTCCCCCTCGACGCGGCGATCGAGATGGCACGGCTGGGGCTGATGGCGGCGCTGCCGGCGGCGATGCTGGCGGCGGCCGGCGCGGTCGCGGCGACCTTCGGGCAGACGCGGCTGCTGGTCTCGGCCAAGGGGCTCAAGCCGCAATTGTCGCGCATCAACCCGCTCGCCGCGCTGAAGCGGCTGTTCGGGGTGGAAGGCGCGATCGAGTTCCTGCGCACGCTGATCAAGCTCGGCCTCGTCGGCGCGGCGCTGTGGTGGGCGGTGGGCGACATCGCCGGGCTGCCGGCGCTGCTGCACCTGCCGGCGGGGGCGCTGCTGGCGCGCTCGGGCCAGGCCTCGCTCGACCTCGCGCTCGCCGCTCTCGCCGCCTTCGCCGCGATCGCGGCGCTCGACTACCTCTGGGTGCGCTTCCGGCACCTGCGGCAGCTGCGCATGAGCCGGCAGGACCTGAAGGAGGAAATGCGCGAATCGGAAGGCGACCCGCACATCAAGGCGCGGCTCCGGCAGATCCGGGAAAAGCGCGCGCGCAGCCGGATGATGGCGGCGGTGCCGAAGGCGGCGGTGATCATCACCAACCCGACCCACTTCGCCGTGGCCCTCGCCTACGACCAGGGCGGGTCGGCCGCGCCGCGCATCGTCGCCAAGGGAGCGGACGCGGTGGCGGCCCGGATCAGGGAGGTGGCGACCGAGTCGGGCGTGCCGATCGTGTCGAACCCGCCGCTCGCCCGGGCCCTGTTCCGGCTGGAGTTGGAGACCGAGATACCTCCGGAGCATTATCAGGCCGTCGCCGAGATCATCGCCTATGTCTGGCGGCTCGGCGGAAGGGGGCAGGCGGGGTGACAGCGCGGCGTGATGGTGAGGGGGAGGAGGCGGCCTTCCAGCGCCTGTTCCAGTCCGAGGAGTCCGTGGGCCTCGCCGTGCTCGGCACGGATGGGCGCATCCGCTTCGCGAACCAGGCGCTGGGGCGGCTCTGCGGCGCTGGGCCGCTGCCGACCGCGGGCGAGCTCGCCGCGCCGCTGTTCAGCGCCGAGACCCGCGCGGCGGTCGCCGGCGCCATCGCCACCGCGCTGGGGGGGCAGGCGGCGCCGGTCGTGACGGCGCGGCTCGCCGACCCGGGCCTGCCGGCCGATTCCATGGTGGAAGTGTTCTGCCGCCCGCTGCGCGGCGAACCCGGCGCGCTGCTGCGCATCGCCGACGTGACGGCGCGGCGGCGGATCGAGGCGCAGCTCGAGCAGGGGGCGCGGCTGCAATCGGTCGGCCAGCTCGCCGGCGGCCTCGCGCACGACTTCAACAACCTGCTCGCCGCGATCTCGGGCGCGGCCGAGGCCTCGCTCGCCCGCCAGCCCGATGCCGCGACGGTCGAGGACCTGCGCCAGATCCTCGACAGCGCGGCGCGCGGGGCGCGGCTGGTGCGCCAGCTGCTGGCCTTCGCGAGCCAGCAATCCCTGGCACCCCGCGTCGTCGCGCTGCGCCAGGCGGTGCAGCAGATCGCGCCGCTGCTCCAGCGGCTGCTCGGGCGGCGGCACCCGATCGAGCTCTCGCTCGCCGATCCCGGGCCGCGGGTGCGCGTCGATCCGACGCAGCTCGACCAGGTGCTGCTGAACCTCGTCGTCAACGCGCGCGACGCCATGCCGAATGGCGGGACGATCCGCGTCTCGCTGGCCGCGGTGCGGCTGACCGAGGAGACGCCCGTGCAGGGCAGCATCGTGCCGCCCGGCGAATGGGCCGTGCTGGCGGTGGAGGACCAGGGGCGGGGGATCCCGCGCGAGATGATCTCCCGCATCTTCGAGCCCTTCTACACGACGCGGCGCGGCGAAGGCGGGACGGGGCTGGGGCTGTCGACCGTGCTCGGCGTGCTGCGCCAGTCGGGCGGGCATGTCGGCGTCGCCTCCCGCCCCGGGTCGGGCACCGTGTTCCACCTCTGGTTCCCCGCGGTGCATGAGGAGGTGGAGCAGGTCGCCGCCCCCCGCGCCGAATCCGCCGCGCCATCGGGCCTGCGCCGCGTGCTGCTGGTGGAGGACGAGACGCCGCTGCGCCGCCTGGCCGTCCGCGCCCTGACCGCCGCTGGGCATGAGGTGCGGGAGGCGGAGGATGCCGAGGACGCGCTCGCCATCCTCGAGGACGGCTTCGTGCCGGAGGTGATGGTCTCCGACGTGACCATGCCCGGGGAGATGGACGGGCTCGCGCTGGGGGAGGCGGTGAAGGCCAGGTACCCCGAGATGACGATCGTGCTCGTGTCCGGCTACGCGCAGCGGGCGGTGGGCGTGAACCTGGCCGCGCGCGGCTTCCGCTTCCTCGGCAAGCCGTTCCGCATGGCGGAACTGGTCGCGGCCGTCGGCGACGGCTGGGAAGCGCCGGAGTAGCGCGGCCCGCGCCCGGGCGCGGATGTTCTTAATATGTTCTTGCGGTGCGAGGCGTCCGGGGGCATCATTCCCTTGCGCCGAATCGACCCGTCATGCGCGGGTGGTTCGACGGCCCGACGGGTCCGACGGCCTGTCGGATCGTTTCGATTGGGCGATGGACTTACCGGAGAATATCGCCCTATGGTTGAGAAGCCGCCGCAGCGGGGGACAGGCATGGACAAGGGAAAGGCGCTCGACGCCGCGCTCAGCCAGATCGAGCGCGCCTTCGGCAAGGGCTCGATCATGCGCCTTGGCGCGCGCCAGGCGCAGGACGGGGCGATCGAGGTGGTCTCCACCGGGTCGCTCGGGCTCGACCTGGCGCTCGGGATCGGCGGGCTGCCCAAGGGCCGCATCGTCGAGATCTACGGGCCGGAATCCTCGGGCAAGACGACGCTCGCGCTTCATGTGATCGCGGAAGCGCAGAAGAAGGGCGGGACCTGCGCCTTCGTCGATGCCGAGCACGCGCTCGACCCGGGCTACGCCAAGAAGCTCGGCGTCGATGTCGACAACCTGCTGATCAGCCAGCCCGATGCGGGGGAGCAGGCGCTCGAGATCGCCGACACGCTCGTGCGCTCCGGCGCGGTCGACGTGCTGGTCGTGGACAGCGTCGCGGCGCTGGTGCCCCGCGCCGAACTGGAAGGCGAGATGGGCGACAGCCATGTCGGCCTGCATGCCCGCCTGATGTCGCAGGCGCTGCGCAAGCTGACCGGCTCGGTCTCCAAGTCCAACACGCTGCTGATCTTCCTGAACCAGATCCGGCTCAAGATCGGCGTCATGTTCGGCAACCCGGAGACGACCACGGGCGGCAACGCGCTGAAGTTCTATGCCTCGGTCCGCATGGAGATCCGCCGGATCGGCGCGATCAAGGACCGCGACGAGGTCACCGGCAACCACACCCGCGTCAAGGTGGTGAAGAACAAGATGGCCCCCCCGTTCCGGGAGGTGGAGTTCGACATCATGTACGGCGAGGGCATCAGCAAGGTGGGCGAGCTGGTCGACCTCGGCGTCAAGGCGAACGTGGTCGAGAAGTCCGGCGCCTGGTTCTCCTGCGACAGCCAGCGCATCGGCCAGGGGCGGGAGAACGCCAAGCAGTTCCTCCGCGACCATCCGGAGATGGCGTCGTCCATCGAGCAGCGCATCCGCGGCCAGGCGGGGCTGCTGTCCGAGCAGATGCTCTCCGGCGCCGGCGAGGACGACGAGGCGATCGCGGCGGAGTAGCCCGCGGCGCGCCGGGGGATCTGGCCGGCGCTCAGGAATCGCTTATCTTCCGCCTGTATTCACAAGAACCGGCGCGGTGCCCCCCCCCTGGCACCGCGCCGGTTTCTTGTGTCGAGACGGAGGATCACGATGGCGAAGCAGAAGCCCGCGGGCGCCACGCCGATCGGCGGCGGCTATTTCTACCTCTTCAAGTCCTCGACCAATTCGAGCGACTGCCTGATCTCCGCCCATGGCGGCTACGTGCGGGAAAACCGCATGTTCAAGGTGCCGGACGGCGTGAAGATCGTCTTCTACGGCCAGCACGGCGCGGCGCTGCTCGACCCCGGCATCAGCAACATCGCCAGGAGCCTGTCGAAGGCGCGGCCCGTCGAGAGCTTCTCGGGCGGCCAGCAATGCCCGAACTACCTCCTCAGCAAGTACCAGGGCGCCCATGCGGGCGAGAGCGGCACCGAGGTGGTCGAGACCTACGAGCAGGTGGCCCGGACGGTGAACACCCGCGACTACCAGCGGACGACCAAGTTCGGCTCCATGATCTCCGCCGACCCCGAGGCCCAGCGCCAGGTGCTGGCGGAACTCATGGCCGACTGGGGCGGCAGCATCCTCACCGTCCGTAACCGCTGGAACGTCTTCCTCGGCATGCCGCTGGAGGAGGCGGTGAAGGCCGCGAAGAAGGACATGCCGAGCCTCGCCACCTTCCACTGCATCTTCTGCCGCAGCTACATGCTGGGCGACGATCCGCTGGCGCCGCAGCCCGTCCGCTACGGCTGACCCGGCGGCGGGCGGCGAAGCCCCCCCCCCGGGGCCGCCGCCCGCCCGCCCACCCCTTCACGCACCGCCGCCCGCGCGCTACCTGTCCCGCCCTTGGGTCAACACCTTGCCGATGCCCTGTTTTCCGGGGCGTCGCGACGGATCGGACATGACGAGCAGCAACGACATCCGGGCCACCTTCCTCGACTACTTCCGCCGCAACGGCCATGAGGTGGTGGACAGCAGCCCGCTCGTGCCCCGCAACGACCCGACGCTGATGTTCGCGAATTCCGGCATGGTCCAGTTCAAGAACGTCTTCACGGGCCAGGAAAAGCGCGCCTACACCCGCGCCACCACGGCCCAGAAAAGCGTGCGCGCCGGCGGCAAGCACAACGACCTGGACAATGTCGGCTACACCGCCCGGCACCACACCTTCTTCGAGATGCTGGGCAACTTCTCCTTCGGCGACTACTTCAAGGAACAGGCGATCCCCTACGCCTGGGAATTGCTGACCAAGGATTTCGGCCTGCCCAAGGACCGGCTGCTAGTCACCGTCTTCTCCGAGGACGAGGAAGCCCCCGCGATCTGGAAGAAGGTCGCCGGCCTGCCCGACAGCCGCATCATCCGCATCCCCACCTCCGACAATTTCTGGCGCATGGGCGACACCGGCCCCTGCGGCCCGTGCTCGGAGATCTTCTTCGACCACGGCGACAAGATCCCCGGCGGCCCGCCGGGCAGCCCGGACCAGGACGGCGACCGGTTCATCGAGATCTGGAACCTGGTCTTCATGCAGTTCCTCGAGGAACCGGCCGGCACGCGCAACCCGCTGCCCAAGCCGTCCATCGACACCGGCATGGGGCTGGAGCGCTTCGCCGCCATCCTCCAGGGCAAGCACGACAACTACGACACCGACACGCTGCGCGCGCTGATCCTCGCCAGCGCGGAAGCCACGGGGCAGGAGCCCGACGGCCCCTTCCGCGCCAGCCATCGTGTGGTGTCCGATCACCTGCGCGCCGGCGCCTTCCTGATCGCCGACGGCGTGCTGCCGTCCAATGAGGGCCGCGGCTACGTGCTGCGCCGCATCCTGCGCCGTGCGATGCGCCACGCGCACATGATGGGCTCGCGCGACCCGCTGATGCACCGGCTGCTGCCTGCCCTGGTGCGCCAGATGGGCGCGGCCTATCCCGAACTGGTGCGCGCCGAGGCGCTGATCTCCGAGACCCTGCGGCTGGAGGAAACCCGCTTCCGCTCCCTGCTGGAACGCGGCCTGGGGCTGCTGGCGGAGGAGACGGCGCGGCTGGGCTCCGGCCAGACCCTGCCCGGCGACGTCGCCTTCCGGCTGTACGACACCTATGGCTTCCCGCTCGACCTGACCCAGGACGCGCTGCGCGCGGAAGGTCGCCCGGTCGATGTCGAGGGCTTCAACGCCGCGATGGCCGAGCAGAAGCGCCGCGCCCGCGCGGCCTGGGCCGGATCGGGCGAGGCCGCGACCGAGACGGTCTGGTTCGACCTGAAGGAGAAGGTCGGGGCCTCCGAATTCCTCGGCTACACGACCGAGAGCGCGGAAGGCGAGATCGTCGCCATCGTCCGGGACGGCCAGCCGGTCGATGCCGCCCCGGTCGGCGCCGAGGTCGCGGTGCTGCTGAACCAGACGCCCTTCTACGCGGAATCGGGCGGCCAGGTGGGCGATACCGGCATCATCCAGGCGGGCCCCGCCTGCCGGATCGAGGTGCGCGACACGCAGAAGAAGCTCGGCGCGCTGTATGTCCATCTCGGCACCGTCGTGGCGGGGGAGGCGAAGACCGGCCTCGCCGTGACGGCGGAGGTCGAGCATGCGCGCCGGTCCCGCATCCGCGCCCACCATTCGGCGACGCACCTGCTGCATGAGGCGCTGCGCCGGCGGCTCGGGACGCATGTGGCGCAGAAGGGCTCGCTCAACGCGCCCGACCGGCTGCGCTTCGACGTCTCCCAGCCCACGCCGATGACCGAGGAAGACCTGCGCTGGGTCGAGGCCGAGGTGAATGCCCGCATCCGCGAGAATGCCGAGGTCGTCACGCGCCTGATGACGCCCGAGGCCGCGGTCGAGGCCGGCGCGATGGCCCTGTTCGGCGAGAAGTACGGCGAGGAGGTCCGCGTCGTCGGCATGGGCCACGACCCGGCGGCTGTGGAGAAGCACGGCGTCTATTCGCTGGAGCTCTGCGGCGGCACGCATGTCCGCCGCACCGGCGACATCGGCCTGTTCAAGCTGGTGAGCGAGAGCGCCGTCTCGGCCGGCGTGCGCCGCATCGAGGCGGTGACCGGCGATGCGGCGCTCGCCGTCATCGCGGGGATGGAGGAGAGCCTCATCGCCGCGGCCGCGGTGCTGAAGGTGCAGCCGGGCGAGCTCGCCTCGCGCATCGCCACCCTGGTCGAGGACCGGCGGAAGCTGGAGCGCGAGGTCTCCGACCTGCGCAAGAAGCTCGCAACCGGCGGCGGCGGGGCGGAGGTCGAGGAAGTGGCCGGGCTGCGGCTCGCCCTGCGCGACCTGGGCGAGGTGCCCGCGCGCGACCTCAAGGGCCTTGCGGAAGCGATCCTCAAGGGCGGCACGGCGGATGTGGTGGCCCTCGTCTCCACCGCCGAGGGCAAGGCGTCGATCGTGGTCGCGACCGGCGATGCGGCGAAGGGCAAGGCGGATGCCGTCGCCCTCGTGCGCGCGGCCGCGGCCGCGGTGGGCGGCAAGGGCGGCGGCGGCCGGCCGGACATGGCCCAGGCCGGCGGGCCCGAGGCCGACAAGGCGGCCGAGGCGCTGGCGGCGGTGAAGGCGGCGCTCGCCGGGTGAGCGAGCGCCTCCGCGCGCGCGACCTCGGCCTCGCCCCGGGCATCTTCCGCCCCGGGGCGCTGAACGCCCTCACCGACGTCGCCGGCGTGCGCGTCGGCCATGTCACGCTGGCCGAAGGCGAGGCGACGCGCACCGGCGTCACCGCGATCCTGCCCCATGGCGGCAACCCCTATGCCGACCGACTGCCCGCGGGGCTGTCGGTCATCAACGGCTACGGCAAGCTGGCGGGTGCGACGCAGGTCGCGGAACTCGGCGAGATCGAGACGCCGATCGTGCTGACCAACACGCTCGCCGTCGGGCGGGCGGTGGAGGCGCTCGTCGACTGGACGCTCGCCCGCAATCCCGAAGCCGTCAGCGTCAACGCCCTGGTGGGCGAGACCAATGACGGGCGGCTGAACGACATCCGCGCGCGCGGCGTCACGGCCGCGCATGTGCTGCAGGCGCTGGACGGCGCGGCGGAAGGCCCCGTCGCGGAAGGCTGCGTCGGCGCCGGCACGGGCACCGTCGCCTTCGGCTTCAAGGGCGGGATCGGCACTTCCTCCCGCATCCTGCCGCCCGCGCTCGGCGGCTGGACGCTGGGCGCGCTGGTGCAGGCGAATTACGGCGGCGTGCTGGCGATGGATGGCGTGCCGGTCGGGCGGGAGCTCGGCCGCTGGTACCTGAAGGAACACACCGATCGGGGCGATGCGGACGGGTCGGTGATGGTGGTGCTTGCCACAGACGCGCCGCTGTCGGACCGCAACCTGTCGCGCCTGGCCGCCCGCGCCATGGCGGGGCTCGCGCGCACCGGGGCGGCCTTCAGCGACGGGTCGGGCGACTACGCCATCGCCTTCAGCACCCATCCCGGCGTGCGGCGCACGGCCGAGCGCCGCGCCCACCAGGCGATCGTCGCCGACTGGCCGAACGACCGCATGTCGCCGCTGTTCGTCGCGGCGGCGGAGGCGGTGGAGGAAGCGGTGCTGAACGCGCTGACCATGGCGACCACGACCATCGGCCGGGATGGCCGCACGGGGCGGCGGGCGAAGGTGGAGGCGATCGACCTCGACGCGCTGCGCGCCGTCCTCGCGCGCCACGGGCGGGGCGGGTGATGAGGGCGGCGCTGGCGGCGCTGCTGCTGCTGTGCGCGGCACCGGCTTCCGCCGAGACGACGCTGCGCGCCACCCGCCAGAACGCGCCGCCGCTCGATCTGCGCGCCGCCTTCGGCGACGGCCGCTGGACGATCCGCGTGCTGGAGGCCGGCAGCGAGGTGCAGCGGATCGTCGTCGCTTCCGACCTGCCGCGCAGCGCGCCGCGCATCGCCGATGCGGATGGCGACCGCGCCGGGGATCTCTGGGTGCCGGTGATCGATGGCGGCGCGAACACCGCCTGGGACCTTTGGCGGCAGGAGGCGAATGGACGCTTCCGCCGCGCGGGGGAGGTCTCGGGCATCGGCTTTTCCCGCGACGCCGCCGGGCGGCTGGTGACGATGGGCCGCAACGGATGCTGCGGCTTCTCCTTCGTGTTTCACCGCTTCGACGCCGATGGCGCGCTGGAGGAATCCTTCGGCGTGGACCGGCACGAGGATGATTTGCGCCGCGGCGTCTGCGAGGGCGTGGCCATGGCCAGCCCTGCGCCGGCGGCCATGGTGCGCTCGGTCTGCGGCCTTGCGTCCGGCGCAATGCCGGGGCGGCGGATCGAGCTGCGCTGACCTTACAGCACTATCCGATCACACTCTTTCAGCGTGATCGGATTTCGTGCCGTAGAATCAATGTTTTCTAGAGCAAGAAATCCGATCAGCCGTTTCCGGTTGGTCGGATATTGCTCTAGGTCGTGTGGACTCTTGGGATTCCCGAAGGCGGCGTGACGTGATTCAAGGCTGCCTTTGGGGAGCTGGCCTTGGGCGTCTTGGATCGTTTGGTGCTGAGCGACACGGCGTGGGAGCGGAT
>NZ_JAGIYZ010000040.1 GCF_017813355.1 Roseomonas nitratireducens | reverse complement strand
CCGGGTTCCAGGCGCCGGACGCCCTGCCGCTGGTGGCCGCGCCGTGGCCGGCCCTGCTGCTGGCCGCGCGCGCGCCGGGCGTCGCCGCCACGCCGCCCGCCCCGTCCGCGCGCCGCGTGCTGATCTGCGCGGAGGCGGCCTGCGGGCGGCTCGCGGCCTCGCTCGAGACAACGCTGGCGGGCGAGGGCCGCGCCGTCTCCCTCCTGCCCTTCGAGACGGTGCCGCCGGGGCGCGTCCTGCGCGGCGCGGATCTCGTGCTGCTCGCGGCGGGCACCGAGGATGTGGCGGCGAGCCTCGCCTTCGCGACGCGGCTTGCGGATTCGGCGCGCGGCGTCGCCGCCTCCTTCGCCATGGTCGGCGCGGGGGATGCGGCGCGCGGCGCGGCGCTGGCCGGCCTCGGCCGCGTGCTGGCGAACGAGCTGCCGGAGCTCGCGCCGCGACGCATCACCATCGCGCCGGGACTGCCGGCGGCGGCGGCGGCGCGGCGCCTCGCGGCCGAACTCCGCGGCACGGCGCCGGAAGTGCTGGTCGCCGCGGATGGCCGGCGGACGCCGCGGCTGCTGCAGGGCCTGCCGGCGCCGGCGGCGGGCGGGCGGCGACGGCTCGCGATCGGCCAGCCTGGACAGGTCGGTTCGCTCGCCTGGGCGACGATGCCGCCCCTGCCCGACCCCGGCCCGGGCGAGGTGCGCATCGCGATCGCCGCCGCCGGGCTGAACTTCCGCGACCTGATGTGGGCACAGGGGCTGCTGCCCGAGGATGCGCTGATGGACGGCTTCGCCGGCCCGACGCTCGGCATGGAATGCGCGGGCGTGGTCGCGGCGGCGGGGCCGGGCGTGGCGCTGCGCCCGGGCCAGCGCGTGCTCGGCTTCGCGCCCGCCGCCTTCGCGACGGAGGCGCTGACGCGCGCCGAGGCGCTGGCCCCCATGCCGCCGGGCCTGTCCTTCGAGGCCGCGGCGACCGTCCCCGTCGCCTTCCTGACGGCCGCCTACGCGCTCGAGACCCTGGCTCGCATCCGCCCCGGCGAACGCGTGCTGGTCCATGGCGGCGCCGGCGGGCTGGGCCTTGCCGCGCTGCAGGTGGCCCGCGCCGCCGGGGCGCGCGTGGCGGCGAGCGCCGGCACCGCCGAGAAGCGTGCCTTCCTGCGCATGGCCGGCGCCGAGCTCGTGCTCGACAGCCGCGATGCCGGCTTCGCCGATGCGCTGCGCGCCGCCTGGCCCGAGGGCGTCGACGTGCTGCTGAACAGCCTGGCGGGGGAGGCGATGGAACGCGGCCTGTCGCTGCTCGCGCCCTTCGGCCGATTCGTCGAGCTCGGCAAGCGGGACTTCGTCGAGAACCGCCGCGCGGCGCTGCGACCGCTGCGACGCAACGTGTCCTACTTCGCGGTCGATGCCGATGCGCTGCCGCGCGCGAAGCCGGAGGTCGCGGCCGCGCTGCTCGCCGACATCGCCGCGCGGCTCGCCGAAGGCGCGCTGCTGCCGCTGCCGCATGCGGCCTTCGCGGCCGAGGACGCGGAAGCCGCCTTCCGCACGCTCCAGGCCTCGACGCATATCGGCAAACTGGTGATCCGCCCGCCCGCCGAAGCACCGGAAGCCGCGGCGCCCTGGCGGCCCGACCCGGACGGCACCTACGTCGTGACCGGCGGGGTTCAGGGCTTCGGCCTGGAATGCGCGAAATGGCTGGCGGCGAACGGGGCGCGGCACCTCGCGCTGGTCTCCCGCCGCGGGCCGGCGACGCCGGGCGCGCAAGCGGCGCTACGGACGCTTGCCGCGCTCGGCGCCAAGGCGCGGATCGATGCCTGCGACGCCGCGGATGGCGATGCGCTGGGCGCGCTGCTGGCCCGGCTGCGGCGCGAAGGCCCGCCGATCCGCGGCGTGGCGCATGCGGCGGCGGCCTTCGCCGATGGCGCCGCGGCCACGATGGACCGGGCGCGCTTCGCGGCCGTGCTGGCGCCGAAGCTGCTGGCGGCCGAGGCGCTCGACCGGCTGACGGCCGAGGACCCGCTGCACCTGTTCCTGCTGTTCTCCTCCGCCACCACGGCGATCGGCAATCCGGGGCAGGCGAACTACGTCGCGGCGAATGCGGCGCTGGAGGCGATCGCGCGGCGACGGCACGAGCAGGGCCGGCCGGCGCTGGCGGTGGGCTGGGGACCGATCGCCGATGCCGGTGTGCTGGCGCGCGACGCAGCGACGGCCGAGACGCTGTCGCGCCGCGCGGGAACCGAGGCGATGGCCGCGCAGGACGCGCTCGGCGCGCTGCCGGCGTTGATCGCCGCGGGCGTGCCGGTCGTGAACCTCGCGCGCATCGGCTGGGCGGGGCTTTCGGGCGCGCTGCCCATCCTGGCCGAACCGGCCTTTGCCGCGATGCGCGCCACCGCCTCGGGCGGGGAGGACGGCGCGGATCTCCGCGCCGCGCTGCGCGCCCTGCCGCCAGCCGAGGCCCGCACGCGCATCCTGCGCCTGGCGCGGGAGGAAGTGGCGCGCATCCTTCGCCTGCCGGCCGAGGCAGTCGGCGCCGATGCGCCGGTCGCGGGGCTGGGTCTCGACAGCCTGGGCGGGCTCGAACTCCGCATGGCGCTGGAACGGCGGATCGGCGTGCAGGTGCCGCTCGCCGCGGTCACCGAGGACCTGACGCTCGCGCGCCTGTCCGCGCGCATCGCCGCCGTGGTGCTCGACGCGGACGAGACGGCGGCGGTCGCCGAGCTGATGTCCGCGCATGAACCCGTGGCGGCCGAGCGGGAGGCGGCGGAGTGAGCCAGGGCTTCGGGCTCTCGGCGACGGCGCGGCTCGCGCTGCTGCAACGCCTGACCCGGCGGCGGGAGGATGCGCCCCCCGCGCCGGGGGCCGCGCGCGCCTTCCGCGAACTGCCCGGCCAGCGCGACATGGAACTGATCCGCGAGGCCGCCGGCGCGCTCGGCCTCGAGAACCCCTTCTTCCGACCGCATGAGGGCATCGCCGGCGCGCGCAGCGTTATCGGTGGGCGGGAGGTGATCAATTTCGGATCGTACAACTATCTCGGCCTGAACGGAGATGCGCGCGTCGTCGCCGCGGCGCAGGCGGCGATCGCGCGGCACGGCGTCTCGGCCTCGGCCTCGCGCATGGTCTCGGGCGAAAGGCCGGTGCATGCGGCGCTGGAAGCGGCGATCGCGGCGCATTACGGGGTCGATGCCGCGCTCGCCTTTGTCTCCGGCCACGCCACGAACGTGACCGTCATCGGGCACCTGATGGGCCCGCGCGACCTGATCCTGCACGATGCGGCGATCCACAATTCCTGCGCCGAGGGCGTGCGGCTGTCGGGCGCGCGGCGCATCGCCTTCGCGCACAACGACTGGCGCGCGGCCGAACGCGAGCTGGCCGCCGCGCGCGGTGCGGCGCGGCGCGCGCTGATCGTCGTCGAGGGCCACTATTCGATGGACGGGGACATCCCCGACCTCGCCCGCTTCGTCGAGATCGCGCGCCGCCACGATGCGTGGCTGATGGTGGACGAGGCGCATGGCCTCGGCGTGCTTGGCGCCACCGGCCGGGGCATACACGAGCAATGCGGCGTCGACCCGCGCGAGGTCGACATCTGGATGGGCACGCTGTCCAAGACGCTGTCAGCCTGCGGCGGCTACATCGCGGGCAATGCCGACCTGATCGCCTGGCTGCGCCATTCCGCGCCGGGCTTCGTCTATTCGGTCGGGCTCGCGCCGGGGCTCGCGGCCGCCGCGCTCGAATCGCTGCGCATCCTGCATGCGGAACCCTGGCGCGTCGCGCGGCTGCAGGCGAATGCGACGCTGTTCCTGCGGCTGGTGCGCGATGCGGGCTTCGATGCCGGCAGCTCGGCCGGCTTCGCCATCGTGCCGGTCATCCTGGGGTCTTCGATCGGCGCGGCGCGACTTTCACAGGCGCTGTTCGAGCGCGGGATCAACGTGCAGCCCATCCTGCACCCGGCGGTGCCGGAGAGTTCCGCGCGCCTGCGCTTCTTCCTCTCGGCCGACCACCGGGAGGATGAGCTTCGCGCCACCGTCGCCGCGCTTCGCGCCCGAAGCTGAGGCCCGATGCGGATTGCCGTCCTGACGACCGAAAGCACGGCGAGTGCGGAGGCCGCGGCGACGGTGGTGCGGGAAGCGCCGGCGGAGGTGGTCCTGGTCGGCGTCTCCGACCCCTATCGCGACCGCACGCGGACGCAGCGGCTGCTGGCCGGCACGCGCTACCGGCTGCTGCCCTGGCTCGCGGCGGAATACGTCGCGCCACGGTTGCTGCGCCAGCGCGGCGCGGGGCCCGTGGCGGCGGCGGCGCGGGCGCGCGGCGTCACGCCGCAGCCGATCCCGAACGTGAACGGCGCTGCGACGCAGGCGATGCTCGCCGCCGCGCGGCCCGACCTGATCGTGACATGCCACTTCGACCAGATCCTGGCGCCGGAGACGATCGCGATCGCGCCGCGGGGCGGGATCAACCTGCACCCGTCGCTGCTGCCGCGGCATCGCGGGCCGATGCCCTGCTTCTGGGCGGCGCTGGACGGCGATGCGCTGGTGGGCGCGACGGTGCATCGCCTCGCGCCCAGGATCGATGCCGGCGCGGTGCTGGCGCAGCGGCGCCTGGAAGCCTCGCCGGACACGACCGTGTCCGCCCTGGCGCGGGCGCTGCACATGGCCGGTGCCCGCGCGATGCTCGAGACCATCGCGGCGATCGCCGAGGGGCGCGAGCGCGGCATGGTGCTGCCGCCGCTCCCCTATCGCGGCTTCCCGGATGCCGATGCGCTGGCGCGCGCCGCGCGGCTTGGCATCCGGCTCAGCGACATGCGGGATTGGCGCGCGGGGCGCGCGCTGGGCGGCGTCGCGCTTTAGCGGCGCGATCGCAACAGGCCATGGCGCCCTGCCGCAGCATGGCGGAGCACAGTGCCCGCGCCATCGTCCCGTGCGGCGCAGGCATCCAGGGCGTTGCTTAGCGTCGTGGACAGCGGCGCGCGCATCACCCCGCATCGAGCACGGCGGCGCGCACCGCGCGATGCAGCCCGGCCGCGTCCAGGTCCCGTCGCGCGCCGGCGCCGGGCGCATCGCCGTGCCAGATCAGGTAGTCGGTCTCCGTCCCGCCGCGCGCGGCGGGCAGCGCGGGGCGGTGGTCTCCGAAGGCCGCCAGCACGACCGGGCGCGGCGCGGCGCGCGCAGCATCGGCCAGCGCGCCGAGCATCGCATCCGTCGCCGCCATCCGGCCCGCCCAGGCGTCGGCCGGATCGTCCCCCGGCCAGGGGCCATGCGCCGCGACGGTGATGGCGTAGAGGAACATCGGCCCCCTCGCCCCGGCCAGCAGCGCAGCCACGCGCGCGCCCACCGCCGCATCCGTCACCAGGCCAGCCTCGCGCGGCGCATCGGCGAATTCCGCCGCCGCCAGGAAGCGGCGGAACCCAAGCGCGGGCAGCACCCGGTCCCGGCCGAAGAAGCGCGGGTCGAAGGGATGCAGGCAGATCGCCTCATGCCCCGTGCCGGAGAGCGCCCAGGCGAGCGAGCCCACCGGGTGCCGCGCGAAGCGGAAATAGGGGTTGAGCCGGTCGAGCCCGAGCGCGGCATCGCCCATGCCGGTCAGCACGACGAACTCGGTGCGCATGGTGTTGGCGCCGAAGCCCGGCACGGCAAGCGCGCCACGCGACCGCGCCTCGGCACCGAGCGCATCCCAGCACGGCAGGCCGCGCGCGAGGCCGAGGCGTCGCGGATCGCAGAAGGATTCGAGTTGCAGCAGCACCAGGTGCGGCACCAGCGCGCCCGGGCGCGCGACGGCGGGTGCCGGCGGATGCGCCACGCGTCGCGCAGGGCGTTCCAGCGCCGCGCGCCGCGCATGCAGTGCGAAGGTGGCGAGCGGCCCGAAGCGCGCCGCATCCATCGCCGGGTCGCGCGCCGGCATCGCCCCGGCGAGCAGCAGGAATGGCCGCAGCAACAGCGCGACGAGCGCACCCGCGACGCCGAGCAGAAGGATGCGCGGCCCGGCGCCGAGCGGGATCGCCGGCTCCAGCGCCAGCACGGCGAGAAAGGCCGCGCCCCCCGCGGCGATCCCGCCCAGCAGCACCGGCTTCGGCACGAAGGGCAGGTAGAAGCGCGGATGCGCCGCGACCTGCCAGAGCAGCCCGCCATCGGTGAAGGCGAGCGGTTCGCCGATCGCCGCGCGCTTCGCCCGGTCCGCCACCGCGAGAAACACGCACGCGCCGCAAGCGAGCCCCCCCGCGAGCACCGGCCGCGCGGTCAGCGCCAGCAGCGCGGCGAAGCCGGCCAGCACGGGCGCCGCATCCAGCAGCATCCAGCGCGAGGCGCGCGCGCCGGCGCCCAGGCGCAGCAGCGCCCAGCCCGGCCAGGGCAGCAGCGCGCCTGCCAGAAGGTGAAGCGTCGCGCTCATCCCTCCGGCGCGATGCGGAAGCGCATCAGCCGCACGGCGCGGTCGGCGAGCGGCGCGGGCAGCGCATCGACCGCGCGCAGCAGCAGCGCGAGCGGCAGCGGGAAGGCGAGCCTGCCCCGCCCGGCCAGGATGGCGCGGTGGCAGCGCGCCGCCGCCGCGTCGAGCCCCATCGCCAGCGGCCGCCGCCCCTGCCAGCGCGCGCCCATCGCGCTGTCGAAGAAGCCCGGCAGCAGCACGGTCACCGCGACGCCGTCGCGCAGCAGCGCCGCGCGCAGCCCTTCCCCGTAGCAGCGCAGCCCGGCCTTGGAGGCCGCGTAGCCCGGCGCGTCGGGCAGACCGCGATAGGCGGCGACGGAAGCGACGAGCGCGATCCGCCCCGCGCGCCGCGCGCGCATGGCGGGCAGCAGCGGCTCGACCAGATGCATCGCGCCGAGCAGGTTCACCGCGACCTGCGCGGTGGCGCCTTCCGTGCCCTCGAAGGCGCCGTCGGGGCCGCGGCCGCGGGAGATGCCGGCATTGGCGATGACGCAATCGACCGGCCGCGCCGCGTCCCAGCCGCGCAGGCGATCGGCGAGCGCGGCGCCGTCGCGGACATCGAGTGCGGCGGTCTGCACCTCCGCCCCGCGGGCGCGGCAGCGCGCGGCGGTGGCGGCAAGGCCCTCCGCGCCGCGCGCGACGAGCCGCAGCGCCATGCCCGGCTGCGCGAAGCGTTCCGCCAGCGCGGCGCCAAGGCCGCGCGAGGCGCCCGAGACGACGATGCAGCGCGGCGCGTCCATCGCCGCGCTATTCGGCCGCCGCGCGCAGCGCCCGCGCGGCCTCGAGCCGCGCGACGGCATTGGCGACGCCCTCGGCGATGCCGGCCTCGCTGAAGAAGCCGCCGCGGATCAGGCAATGGGCGGCGAGCACGCGCCGCAGCGCGTCCGCCAGAACCAGATCGGGCGGCGCCGCGCCGGTCCAGAAGGCGTCGAGCCCGCCCTGGAAGGTCAGGCCCGGCATGTCGTAGATCGCCCGGCCGAGCGCGATGGTCGGCTTGCCCTGGCTGATCGCCTGCAGCCCCGCCGTGCTGTTCACCGTGACGATCCCCGCCGCCGGGGCGAGCACGGGACCGAAGGGCAGTTCCGGCAGCCAGAGCACGCGGTCCGCGACGCCGCCCGCAGCGGCATGGCGCAGCGTCACGCGGCCCCAATCCGTCAGCCCGTTGTCGAGCGGATGCCCCTTCACCGCGAGCAGCGCGTCCCGCGGCGCATGGGCGGCGAAGGAGCGGACGATCTCGGCGATCGCGGCCTCGAGGTTCGGGAAGCCCGAATGACGGCGCAGCTGGTAGTCGCCTTCGAGCTGCAGCGGCAGCACGAAGACCGGGCCGGTGCCGGCGCGCAGCCGCGCGAGCCGCCGCCAGGCCGCCTTGCTCCGGGCCGGGCGGAGCACGCCGCGCAGCGCCCAGCCGGCATATTCGTGGAAGGGGTTCCATTGCCGGTGCGTCCGCCAATGCGGGAAACGCCGCGCGAGCAGCAGGTTGGCCGCGCTGTAGAGCACATCGTCGCTGGCGCGCCGGAAGAAGGATCCGGCCGAGAGTGCCTCCGGCGCCGCCGGCGGCAGGCCCGCCGCCATGGCGCGGATGCGCGCCGGCTCGCGCGGCAGGCGGGAAAAGCCGTTGACGCCCCAGGGTTCGAGCGTGAGGTAGCCGGGCCGCAGATAGGCTTCCTCGAACACCCAGGGGGTGATGCCGGCGCCGCGGGCGAAGGCGATGGCGGCTTCGTGCCGCGGCCGGCAGTCACCGAACATCACCATGTCCGTCACGCCGTGGCGCGCGGCTAGGGCCGCGAGCGTGGCCGGCCATTCCTCCGCCCGGCCGGCGACGTCGGTCGCGTTCGGCCGGCGCCAGAACAGCCGGTCCCCGGCGCAGAAATTCGCCCGGTGCACGGCGTGCCCGTCGGCGGCGAGCGCATCGCCCAGCCGGACGAAGAAGGGCGTGGCGAGGCCCTGGAGGAACAGGAAGGACCGGCCGGTCATCCCCGCCCCCGCGCAAGGCGCGCCATCGCCGCCCCCTGCCAGCGCCGCAGCGCGGCGACGATGCCGCCGCGCCAGGGGGCGGGGCTGGAGAGCCGATCGAGCAGCGCCTCGGGCTCGCAGGGAAGTTCCGTCACCGGATCGAGATAGCGCGGATAGAGGATGAGCGCACCCGCGACGAGTTCATCGAGCGAGAGGCGCCGCGCGCGGCGCGGGATCGGCGCGCGGTCCTCCGTCAGCCCCCATCCGGCGTAGAAGGGCCGGCCCCAGCAGGTGACGGCGACGCCGCGCAGCAGCGCCTCGAATCCGGTCAGCGAGGTGATGGTTTGCACCTGGTCCACCTGCGACAGCAGCGGCGCGATCGGGGCGCGGTCGAGCACGATGTCGGCCAGCCGCCGCGCTTCCTCCGGCGGGATCGCGCCGCGACGGAAGCCGGCCTCGACATCCGGATGCGGCTTGTAGGCGATGAAGGCGTCCGGGCGCGCCGCGCGCACAGCGCGCAGCAGGTCGAGGTTCGTGCGTACGCCGCCGGTGGCGCCGAGGCGGACGGAGAGATCGTCCTCCACCTGGCCGGGGACGAGGATGCGCGGGCGGCCCGGCGCGGCGGGCAGGACGGGCGCCGCACCGGCCAGATTGTACTTGGTGATGCCGCGCGCCACGAGCGCCGCGCGCAGCGCCGCCGCGCGGGCGAGCAGCGCCGGCGGGAAGGCGGCGGTGGCGAGCAGGATCTCCAGCTCCCCGGGTGCCCGCGGGTCGAAATGCGGGCGGCGGCGATCGAGCGCGAGCGAGGCGCCGGGCAGGAAGCCCGCGCCGAGCCCGGCGGAGCGAAGGAAGCCATCCTCCACCCAGACGATCCGGATGCCGGCGGCCCGCGCGCGCGGCACCAGGTCGGCGGGCGCGCGGGCGGCCCAGACCGCGACCTCCCCGCCACGCCTGGCGGCTTCGGCCAGCGCGGCCCCGGTGGAGCGGACGAAGGCGGGCGGCGGCGCCTCGCTGGCGAGCGCGGCACGGATGCGCCGGCGCTTCCAGAAGGACATGCCGAGGCAGGCGGCGACCGCGCGATTCGTGAGGTCATGCGCACGCCACGCCGCGAGCATCACTAGCGCGTCTTCGATCAAGATCGCGCGAGCGGAGACCGGGTCGGCGCAGCGAGCGGCGGCGATGAATTTCGCGAGACACGCGAGTCCGGCGGCCTCCCCACCCTCGGCCGCGACGCCGGCCAGGCGCGCGAGCAGGGCCATCGGCCCCGGCAGCGCATGCAGCGCCGCGGCAGCGTCGATCAGCGTCCAGGGAGACAGCCTGCCGGGGCGGGTCTCGGCGAAGAGCGGGCGCGCGGCGGCGGGCGCGAAGGGATCGCGCAGGAGGACGAGGCGCCGCCCGCCAGCCGCCCGCGCGGCGGCGCGCAGGGCTTCGGCCGCCATGGCGCGCGCGGGATCGCAGGGATCGACGAGGATGACGCCTTCGCCGGGCGCGAGGCCGAGCGCGCGCGGGCCCGGATCGTCCAACCCGGGCGGGGCGCCGCAGCGCGCGGCCCGCAGCAGGGGCCGCAGCGCCGCCGCGCGCGCGAGGTCGGCGACCGGGCCGGCGCACGCGACGGCGATCGGATCATCGTCCTCGGCGGCGAGGAGGATCGGCGGCACGCTGCGGCCGGCCAGGCGCGGCGGCGCGAAGGGACCCGGCGAGAGCCGCAGCACCGGGCCGGCCCAGCCCGGCGGAGGCCGATCCCCCGCCGGCAGCAGCAGCGGATCCCCGCTGGCGGCCGCGGCGGGCGAGACCAGCCGCGACCCTGGCCAGAAGCCCGGCAGATGCGGCCAGGCGCGGAGCAGGCGGGGCGCCGCGGCGAGGCGGGCCGGCGTCGATCCGGACGGGACGGGCTCCACACGCTGCGGCTGCATTCGGCCCCGGTTCAACCCACCGCCGGCTGCCCGCCGGGCGCTGCATCCCGCGCCCTCCATCCCGCCATGCCCGTCACTTCCATTTTGCGAGTGTTCATTCCGATTGCTATATTATCCTCATGCAGGAACGAAAGACCATGGGCGGACGGATGTTGCGGCGCGGCGGGCTTGCCCTGGCGCTCGGCGCCGGGCTGCTCGCCGCCTGCGGCGGCAACGGGACCGGGCCCTCCGCGGGCGTCGGCGCGGCGGTCGGCGCCGCCGTGCCGATCGACGATCCCGTCGTGGCCTTCGTGGCGAATGCCTCCCCCGGCGCCGAGGATACCGTGCGGCTGCCGGGGACGGGACAGGTCGCGCGGGTGCGGCTCGTGCGCGCCTATGCCGCCGCGAGCGGGCGGGAATGCCGGGAGGTGATGGTCGCCGCGGGCGGCGGCCCGCAGACCCGCCTGCTCTGCCGCGCCGGGGAAGGCTGGCGGGAGGCGCGGCCGCTGCTGCGCGACGGCATCGGCCGCCCGTGAGCGAAGCCGCCGCCCGCCCGGGACTGGTCGATGGCGCGCGCCTGCAGCTGCGCGTGATCGGCGCCCTCGTGATCCGGGAGATGCACACGCGCTTCGGGCGGCAGCGGCTCGGCTATCTCTGGCTGTTCGCCGAGCCGCTGCTGCTCGGCGGCGTGATCGCGCTGCTGCACGGGGCGAGCGGGGGAGAGGGCATCCGCTCGAGCTTCGAGTTCTTCTCGATCGGCTTCATGCTGTTCCAGCTGTTCCGCGGCATCGTCGCGCGCGCGCCGAACACGATCAACGCCAACCAGTCGCTGCTCTATCACCGCCAGGTCACGCTGCCGGACCTGTTCTTCGCGCGCCATGCGATCGAACTCGCGGCCTCGGCCGGCGTCATGGCGCTGTTCGTCTTCGCCGGCATCGCGATGGGCGGGGAGGCACCGGACCATCCGGTGAAGATGATCCTCGCCCTCGTGCTCATGCTGCTGCTCGCGCAGGGGCTCGCCTTCATGGTCGGCTCGATCACCAGCGAGTTCGAGGCGGTGGGCTACTTCATCCAGGTCGCGACATTCGGGCTCATGCCGATCTGCGGGCTGATGTTCATGGTCGAATGGCTGCCGGCGGAATGGCAGGAAGCGGCGCTCTGGGTGCCGACCGTCCACCTGTTCGAGCTGATGCGCGACGGGCAGTTCGGGGAGCAGTTCAACCCCGTCTACGACCTGGCCTATGTCGGCTGGTGGATCATCGTGCCGCATCTGCTGGGCCTCGCCGGCCTGCGCATCGCGCGCAAGCGGGTCGGGCTCGACTGACCATGGGCCTGCAGCTGATCGACGTGCACAAATCCTATCCGATGCGCCAGGGACGCAAGCGGGTGCTGCGCGGCATCGACGCGACCTTCCGGCGCGGGGAACGCGTGGGCATCCTCGGGCGCAATGGGTCGGGCAAGTCGACGCTGGTGCGCATCCTCGGCGGCATCGAGGCGCCGACGCGGGGCACGATCCGCCGCTCCATGTCCGTCTCCTGGCCGATCGGCATGGCGGCGGGCTTCCACGGCGCGCTGTCCGGGGCGGACAACACCCGCTTCATCGCGCGCATCTACGACCGGCCGGTGCGGGAGACGGTGGACTTCGTCGAATCCTTCGCCGAGCTTGGCGACTACCTGCGCATGCCGGTGAACACCTATTCGGCCGGCATGCGGTCCCGCCTCGGCCTCGCCATCTCGCTCGCGATCGACTTCGACTGCTTCCTGGTGGATGAGGCGCTGGCCGTCGGCGACACGCGCTTCGGCCGCGCCTTCGGCGCGCGGCTCGCCCGCGCGGGCCTGATCATCGTCACCCACCAGCCTTCGCTCGTGCGGCAATTGTGCAGGCGCGCGGCGGTGCTGGCGGACGGCACCCTCACATTCTTCGATGACATCGATGAAGCTCTCGCCACCTACAACAGCCTTTGAACCGGCGGGCGAGGAGCCTGCCTGGACGCCGGCGCCGCCGCGACGACAACGGCCCTGGCCGGTCAGGCTGCTGCGCCACCCCTTCGCATGGCTCGTGCTGCTGCCGACGGGGCTCGCCATCCTGTACTTCTACCTGCTGGCCGCACCGCAATATGTCAGCGAGGCGCGCTTCGTCGTCCGCTCCCGCGCCGAGGCGCCGCAGCCCAGCCTCGGCAACATGATCTCCGCGGCCGTGGGGGGCGGCGGCCTCTCGACGGTGGGGGAAGCGCACAGCGTGCGCGACTTCCTCCTCTCCCACGACGCGGTCGCCCGCGCGCAGGACAGGATCGACCTGATCGCCATCTGGCGGCGGGAAGAAGCGGACCTGCTCGCCCGCCTGCGGCACGAGGAGCCGGAGCGGCTGACGAAGTACTTCAACAGCATGGTCACCGCGCAGCTCGACAGCCTGACGGGCCTGCTGACGCTGCGCGCCCGGGCCTTCCGGCCAGAGGATGCGCGCGCCATCGCGGTGACTCTGATCGAGCTGTCGGAAGCGCTGGTCAATCGCCTGTCCGAACGCGCGCGGGAGGATTCGCTCCGCGTGGCGCGCGAGGAGGTGGCGATCGCCGAGCGGCGCGTGCTGGAAAGCCGCGCGGCGCTGACCCGCTTCCGGGAGGAACAGCAGGACCTCGACAGCGCGGGGTCGGTGCAGGCCGCGGTCGCGACCATCGGTGGGCTCGAGACCGCGCTCGCCGCCGTGCAGGCGGAACTCCGGGAACGCATGGCCTTCATGCGCCCGGACAATCCGGCCCTGCAGGTCACGCGCAACCGGATCGCCGCGCTGGAGCGCCAGATCGAATCCGAGCGCAGCCGGCGCACCCAGGGCGGCGGCGCGCTCGCGCAGCAGCTCGCGGGGTTCGAGCGGCTGATGCTCGAGCGCGACTTCGCCGACCGCCAGCTCGCCTCGGCCACCGCAAGCCTCGAAGGCGCGCGGATGGAGGCGCAGCGGCAGCAGATGTACCTCGCGCGCGTCGTCGAACCGAACCTCGCCGTCCACCCCCTCTATCCGCGGAAACTCATCAGTGTCGGCAGCATCTTCCTCGGCCTCTCGGTCGCCTTCGGCATCGGCTGGCTTCTCGTCGCGGGCATGCGCGAACATGCGGAGTAGCGCGGCGCGCGCGGCGCTCGCCGCGCTGGTCCTGATCGGCGGCATGGCGGACGCGCTGGCGCAGGGCACGCAGCCCGGCAGCGCCGCGGCCGGGACGGTGCAGCGGCGCGCCGCGGGCATCGGCGGCGTGCCCGGCGCGCTGCCCGGCATGCCGACGCTGACGCCGGGGCAGATGGGCGCGCAGGGCGCGGGCATGGCGGACCCCGCGGCCAGCCTGCCGCCCCCGGTCTTCGACCAGCGCAGCCTGGCCGACGTGCCGGGGCAGCAGCGCGGCATGGAACGCCGCGGCAGCGCGACCCAGGCGGAAGGCGGCCCGACCCTCGTCGCCCCGCTGGGCGACCAGCAGCGGCTCTCGGGCCCCGCCACCGCGGTGTTCGGCGCCGCGCTATTCACCCAGACGCCGCAGGCGTCCTCCGACGCGCCCAATCCGAACTACGTGCTGGCGCCGGGGGACCGGGTCTCGGTCCGCGCCTGGGGCGCGGTGGAATCGGAACTGGTCGGCGCGATCGACCCGGCGGGCAACCTGTTCCTGCCGAATATCGGCCCGATCCCGGTCGCGGGCGTGCGGGTGGGCGACCTGCAATCGGTCGTCGAGTCCGAGATCCGCAAGGTCTACACGACGCAGGTGCAGGTCTACGCCTCGGTCATGTCGACCCAGCGCATCGGCGTCTTCGTCACGGGCTTCGTGCGCAGCCCCGGCCGCTACGCCGGCACGGCCTCGGACAGCGTGCTGGACTTCCTGGTGCGCGCCGGCGGCATCGACCCCGGCCGCGGCTCCTTCCGGGAGATCGCGCTGACGCGCGGCGGCGCGACGCTCGCCTCGATCGACCTCTATCGCTTCCTGCTCGAAGGGCGCCTGCCGGCGGTCCGGCTGCAGGAAGGCGATACGCTCGTGGTCGGGCGCCAGCGCGCGCTCATCGGCGCGGATGGCGCGGTGCGCAACAACTACCTGTTCGAAAGCCCCGCGCGCAGCACGCTGTCGGGCCGCGACCTGATCGAATTCGCGCGGCCGCTGCCGGCCGCGACCAACGCGGTGGTGCGCGGCGTGCGCAACGCGCAGCCCTTCTCGCGCTACATGACCGTCGCCGAACTGGCGCAACAGACGCTGCTCGACCAGGACACCGTCACCTTCGTCGCCGATGTCGCGACGCGCACCATCCGCGTCACCGTCGAGGGCAGCCGGCTCTATCCCTC
Source organism: Roseomonas nitratireducens (assembly GCF_017813355.1). Lineage (GTDB taxonomy): Bacteria > Pseudomonadota > Alphaproteobacteria > Acetobacterales > Acetobacteraceae > Neoroseomonas > Neoroseomonas nitratireducens. Next base: position 8,760 of record NZ_JAGIYZ010000040.1, on the reverse strand, counting down.
GGTGCTGGTCGCCGACCGCGACATGACGCTCTGCCAGGTGCTCGACCACATCGCGGTCGATGCGGGGCTCGCGAACACCGAGGGCGTGTTCATCATGCGGCCGTCGCTGGCGCTCGCCCAGAAGCGCTCGATCGACGAGGCGCTCGACCGGCTGGAACGGCAGCTGTTCCTCTCCCCCGCGCCGACGGGCAGCGTGGCCGAGGCCCGCACCGCGGAGGCCAACCTCGTCTCCCAGTACATCGCGCGCGCACGGCGCATCCAGCCGGAGGGCCGGCTTGTCGTCATGGGGGCGGATGGGCGCTGCGCGCCGCTCCGGCTCGAGGAAGGCGACATCATCGTCATTCCCGAACGGTCGCAGACCGTCATGGTGCAGGGGGAGGTCAACTTCCCCCAGGCCGTGGTCTGGCGGCCGGGCTGGTCGGTCGAGCAGTACCTGGAGGCCGCCGGCGGCCTGACCGCGCGCGGGTCGCGCAGCACGCTCATGGTCCGCCGCCCCTCCGGCCAGGCGATCCTGGAACCGCGGGAGGCGCCGCGGCCAGGGGACGAGCTGATCGCGCTGCCCTACCTCGACCCGAAATACTTCCTGTTCGGGCGGGACCTCGTGACCGCGCTGTTCCAGATCGCGCTCGCCGCCCGCGTCTTCATGTAGCGCGGCGGCGCCCGCCCGGCCGGGGCGCGGCGCCGCGCGGTTCCCCTGGGTCGGGCGCTGATCTAGGCTCGCCTGGATGCGTCTTGCCCTGCTCGCCGACATCCATGCCAACCTGGAGGCGTTCCGCGCCTGCCTCGACCATGCGCGCGACCGCGGCGCGGACCGCATCCTGCTGCTCGGCGACCTGGTGGGCTACGGCGCCGACCCGGAAGCGGTGCTCGACCTCGCCATGACCCTTGTCGCCGATGGCGCGCTGGCGCTGCTGGGCAACCATGACGAGGCCGTGCTCGCCCCCGGCACGGCCGGCATGAACGACATGGCCGCGGCCGCCATCGCCTGGACGCGGACGCGCCTGAGCGAAGCGCACCGGGCCTTTCTCGCCTCCCTGCCGCTGACGGAGGAGGAGGAAGGGCGCCTGTACGTCCATGCCGAGGGCTCGGCACCGGCGATGTGGCGCTACGTGTCCGACGCCGACGCGGCGCGGCGCAGCCTGGAGGCGACGACGGCCCAGGCGACCTTCTGCGGCCATGTCCACCGCCCGGCGCTCTATGCGCTGGGGGAGACAGGCAAGCTCACGCCCTTCCGGCCGGTGGCCGGGGCGCCGGTGCCGCTCGCGCGCCATCGCCGCTGGCTCGCCGTGCTCGGCGCGGTCGGCCAGCCGCGCGATTCCGACCCGGCCGCCTGCTACATGATCCTGGAGACCGGATCCCTCGTCGCGACCTGGCACCGCGTGCCCTACGACGTGGCGGCGGCGGCGGCGAAGATCCGCGCCGCCGGCCTGCCCCTCGGCCTCGCCGAGCGCCTTTTCGTCGGACGCTAGGCGCCGTGGCGGAGCGCGTGATCGACGGGTTCACGGTCGCCGGCGTCCGGCACGAGGGCGGCATGGCGGTGCTCTACGACGTGACGCACCCGGCCCACGACCTGCCGATGCTGATGAAGATCCCCCGCCTGCGGGAGGGGGAGGACCCGGCCGCGATCGTCTCCTTCGAGATGGAGCAGATGATCATGCCGCGCCTGACGGGCCCGCATGTGCCGCGCTTCGTCGCGCAGGGCGGCTTCGAAGCCGAGCCCTACATCGTGATGGAGCGGATCGACGGGGAACCGCTCTCCCACCGCCTGCGCGCGCTGCCGCTGCCGCCGGCCGAGGTCGCCGCGGTCGGCGCCGCGGTCGCCGACGCGCTCGACGACCTGCACCACCAGAACGTCATCCATCTCGACGTGAAGCCGGCCAACATCCTTTTCCGGCCGCATGCGGAGGCGGTGCTGGTCGATTACGGCCTCGCGCACCATGAGACGCTGCCCGACCTGATGGCGGAGGAATTCCGCCTGCCCTACGGCACCGTTCCCTACATGGCGCCCGAGCAGGCCCTCGGCATCCGCAGCGAGCCGCGCAGCGACATCTTCGCCCTCGGCGCCGTGCTGTACCAGCTGGCCACGGCCGACCTGCCCTTCGGGGAACCGCAGCACCTCAAGGGCGTGAAGCAGCGGCTGTGGCTGGACCCGATGCCGCCGCGCCGCCGCCGCCCCGCCATCCCGCCCTGGCTGCAGGAGGTGATCCTGCGCTGCCTCGAGGTGCTGCCCGAGAACCGCTACCCGACCGCCGCGCAACTCGCCTTCGACCTGCGCCATCCGGAGCAGGTCGCCCTCGGCACGCGGGCGGCCAAGACGCGCCGCGACGGCTGGCTCACCGTGCTGCACCGCCGCTTCCGCCAGCAGGAGCCGGTGGCGCGGCGGCTCGCAACCCGCACGCAGATCGCCGCCGCGCCGATCCTCGCCGTCGCGATCGACTTCGGCGACATGACCGAGGACCTCGCCGGCGCGCTGCGCAACCAGGTGCAGAAGATGCTGGCGAGCCGCCCGGGCGCGCGGCTCGCCTGCCTGAACGTGCTCAAGACCGCGCTGCTGTCGCTCGACACGACGCTCGACGAGCATGGCCGCAACCGGCATGTGCAGCGCCTCGTCGAGTTGCAGCACTGGGCGCGGCCGCTCGGCCTCGCGGAGGGCCGGGCGACCTTCCACGTGCTGGAGGCGGCGGATGTAGCGGACGCCATCCTCGATTATGCGCGGGCGAACCTGGTGGACCACCTGGTGCTCGGCGCGCGGGCCAGCACGCTGCAGCGGCGCGTGCTCGGCAGCGTGTCCGGCAAGGTGGCGGCCGAGGCGCCCTGCAGCGTGACCGTGGTGCGGCGCCGCGGCGGGGATTGACCGGCCCGCACCGCGCCGGGGCGGGGGATGCTTGATGCGCAGCCGGACCTTACCGCACACTCGGCCCCGAAACGGTGCGTGATGCCCCTCCAGGCGGAGGCGCGACCCAACCGCCGGGGAGATGCGATGACATCGCTGCGCGGGCTCGACCTCAACCTGCTGCTCGTGTTCGAGGCGCTGTTCGAGACGCGCTCCGTCTCGCGCGCGGGCGAAAGGCTGGGCCTCAGCCAATCGGCGACGAGCCACGCCCTCGCCCGGCTGCGGGAGGCGTGCCGGGACGAACTGTTCCTGCGCACGCCGTCGGCCATGGTGCCGACGCCCGTCGCCAACCGGATCTTCCCCGACGTCCATGCCGCGCTCGACAGCCTCCGCCAGTCGGTCGAGGAAGCGCGCGGCTTCGATGCCGCCAGCAGCACGCGGCGCTTCGATGTCGCGATCCCGCACCCTCTCGGGCCGGCCTATGCCATGCGCATCCGCGACGCCGCGGCGGCGGAGGCGCCAGGGGTGCAGCTGCGCTTCGACACCCGCACCCTCGCCGACGACGCGCCGGGCCTGATGCGCGACGGCGTGCTCGACCTCGCGGTCGACTGGATCGCGGCGAGCGAGGACCGCTTCGTCAACAAGAAGCTGTTCGAGGACGGGCTCGTCATCGTCGCCCGCCACGGGCATCCCCGCGCCTTCAAGGGCATGGGCTGGCGGGAACTGGCGAAGGAGGAGTTCGTCCGCAGCCACCGCCGCGCACCGGAACGCCGCCCGAAGGTGCTGCAGGGCAAGCTGTGGGACCTGATGGCCGACAGCCGGTTGATCGTCAGCGAGTACCTGGAGGTGCCCTTCACCGTCTCCCGCACCGACTGCCTCGGCGTGCTGCCGCGCAGCATGGCGCGGATCGCCGAGACGGAGTTCGGCATGGTCGTCACCGACGTGCCCGGCCCGCCGATCCGCATCCCCATCTGGCTGGTCTGGCATGAGGGGCGGCGGCGCGATGCCGGCCATGCCTGGCTGCGCGCGCTCGTCACGCGGGAAGTCCAGGCGGCCGCGGCGGAGTCCGGGCTGCTCACCCTCGCCATGGCGGCGAAGTAGGGCCGCCTTAGGCTGCCGCCAGCCCGTGCTGTTCGCGCACCGGCAGGAAGCGGATCATCGGCCATTCCTCCTCCGCCCGGCGGCGGCGCCAGTCGGAGGTGAAGAAGGCGACCTGCTCCGCGTCGTGGTCCTCGGCCATGTCCATGCGGTTCTGCAGGGCGAAGCGCTCGATCGCGGCGCGGTCCTCGCTCGCCATCCAGCGCATCATGGTCCAGGGCGCGGCCTCGAAGGACGCGGGCACGCCGTATTCGGCCCGCAGCCGCGATGCCAGCACGTCGAGCTGCAGCAGCCCGACCACGCCGACGATGGGCTGGGAGCCGTCGAGCGGGCGGAACAGCTGCACCACCCCCTCATCCGCCAGCTCGTCCAGCGCCTTGCGCAGCTTCTTGGCCAGCATCGGGTCGTCGAGCCGGACGCGCCGCAGATGTTCCGGCGCGAAGGAGGGCACGCCCTGGAAGTTCAGCGCATCGCCCTCGGTCAGCGTGTCCCCGATGCGGATGCCGCCATGGGTCGCGATACCGACGACATCGCCCGGCCAGGCTTCCTCGGCCACCTGGCGGTCCTTGGCGAAGAAGAAGAGCGGCGCGTTGACCGGCACCTGCTTGCCGGTGCGCACCTGCTTCAGGCGCATGCCCTTCTCGAGCCGGCCCGAGCAGATGCGCAGGAAGGCGACGCGGTCGCGATGCTGCGGGTCCATGTTCGCCTGGATCTTGAACACGAAGCCGGCGAGCTTCGGCTCCTCCGGCCGCACGGGGCGGAGGTCGGCCGCGCGCGGGCGCGGCGGCGGTGCGAAGCGCGCAAGGCCCTCGAGCAGGTGCGCGACGCCGAAGTCGCGCAGCGCCGAGCCGAAATAGACCGGCGTCAGCGAGCCTTCGAGGAACTTCGCCTGGTCGAAGGCGGCGCAGGCGCCCGAGGCGAGTTCCGCCTGTTCCCGCAGCGTCGCGGCGCGGTCGCCGGGCACCCGCGCCTCGATCGTCGGGTCGTCGAGGCCGGTCAGGGGGATCACCTCGTCGCTGTCCACCAGGCGGAGCGAGGGGTGCAGCAGGTCGTACACGCCGCGCAGGTCCGCCCCCTGCCCCACCGGCCAGGCGACCGGCGCGGCGTCCAGGGCGAGCGTCTTCTCGATCTCGTCCAGCAAGTCGAAGGGGTCGCGCCCCTCCCGGTCCATCTTGTTGACGAAGGTGATGATCGGGATGTCGCGCATCCGGCACACCTCGAAGAGCTTGCGCGTCTGGCTCTCGATGCCCTTGGCGGCGTCCAGCACCATCACGGCGGCGTCCACGGCCGTCAGGGTGCGGTAGGTGTCCTCGGAGAAATCCTCGTGGCCCGGCGTGTCGAGCAGGTTGAAGACGATGCCCTCCCGCTCGAAGGTCATGACCGAGGTGGCGACGGAGATGCCGCGCTCCTGCTCGATCTTCATCCAGTCGGACCGGGTGCGCCGCGCATTGCCCTTGGCGCGCACCTGGCCGGCGAGCTGGATGGCGCCGCCCTTGAGCAGCAGCTTCTCGGTCAGCGTCGTCTTGCCGGCGTCGGGGTGGGCGATGATGGCGAAGGAACGGCGCCGCGCGGCCTCGGCGGCCACGCGGGGGTCCGCGGGAAGGGGCATGTCCATGGCGGGCGGAACCTAGTGCCGGCGGCCCCGCGGCGCCACCCCGGCCGTGCCGTTCCGGCGCCGGTCGGGCCGCCACGCCTTGTTCATGCCGCCTTGGCATGGTCCGTTGGGCCAACGACCATGCCAGCGAGGAATCGCCCCACGTGCCCGTGAAGCCCCTGAAGAAGGCCGTCCTTCCCGTTGCCGGCCTCGGCACCCGCTTCCTGCCCGCCACCAAGGCGATGGCCAAGGAAATGCTGCCCGTCGTCGACAAGCCCCTGATCCAGTACGCGGTCGAGGAAGCGCGCGCGGCCGGCATCGAGCAGTTCTGCTTCATCACCGGCCGCGGCAAGACCGCGATCGTCGAGCATTTCGACGTGGCCTACGAGCTGGAACGCACCCTGGCCGACCGCAACAAGACGGCCGAGCTCGAGGCGCTGCGCGCCCAGGCGATGGTGCCGGGCTCGATCGTGACGGTCCGCCAGCAGGTGCCGATGGGCCTCGGCCACGCGATCTGGTGCGCCCGCGCCTTCGTCGGCGACGACCCCTTCGCCATCCTCCTGCCCGACGACCTGATGCTGTGCGAGACCTCCTGCACCGCCCAGCTCGCCGCCGCCTACAAGGAGACCGAGGGCAACGTCGTCGCCATCGAGGAAGTGCCGCGGGAGAAGGTGAACCGCTACGGCGTGCTCGACGTGGCGGAGGACAAGGGCCGGCTCGTCTCGGTCAAGGGCCTGGTCGAGAAGCCGGCGCCGGAGGTGGCACCCTCCAACCTTACCATCATCGGCCGCTACGTGCTGATGCCGGAGGTAATGGGCCACCTCGCCAAGCTCGAGAAGGGCGCGGGGGGCGAGGTGCAGCTGACCGATTCCATGGCCAAGCTCATCGGCAGCCAGCCCTTCCACGGGCTGCGCTACGAGGGCAAGCGCTTCGACTGCGGCGACAAGGCCGGCTTCCTGGAAGCGCAGGTCGCCTTCGCGCTGCGCCGGCCGGACCTCGCCCCGGCCATGCGGACGATCCTCAAGACCTATGGCTGAACCGCGCCTGCCGGGCGGCATGCCCGACCCCGGGCGTGACCTGGCCGGCTATGGCCGCAGGCCGCCCGACCCGGCCTGGCCGGGGGGCGCGCGGGTCGCCGTGTCCTTCGTCGTCAATGTCGAGGAAGGGGCGGAACTCTCCCTGGCCTCCGGCGACGAGCGGAACGAGGCCATCCCGGAATCCGGCCAGCTGATCGAGGGCGCGCCGGACCCCTGCATGGAGAGCCACTACGCCTATGGCGCGCGCGTCGGGCTGTGGCGGGTGATGGGCATGCTCGACGCCTTCGGGGTGAAGGCGACCTTTTCCTGCTGCGGCCGGGCGGTGGCGCATACGCCGGCACTGGCCGCCGCGCCCGCCGCCGGGGGGCACGAGGTCAGCGCCCATGGCTGGCGGTGGGAGATGCATGCAGGCATGCCCGAGCCGACCGAGCGCGCCGTGATCGCGCAGACCGTCGCGACGCTCGGCGAACACGCCGGGGCACGGCCGGTCGGCTGGCACACCAAGTCGGCGCCATCCGTGAACACGCGGCGCCTGCTGATGGAGGAAGGCGGCTTCCTCTATGATTCCGACTGCTACGACGACGACCTGCCGCGCATCGTCCGGCGACCGGACGGGCAGCCCCACGTGATCCTGCCCTATGCCTTCGACACGAACGACATGCGCTTCCGCCCCGGCGCGGGCTTCATCCACCCGGAGGATTTCTCCCGCACCTGCATCGCCGCCTTCGACCGGCTGGCGAAGGAAGGCGGGCGGATGATGTCGATCGGGCTGCATCTGCGCACGGTCGGCCGGCCTTCGCGGATCGCGGGGCTCGAACAGGTGCTCGAGCACCTCGCCCGCGCGGGCGACGTTGCCTGGGTGGCGCGGCGGCGCGACATCGCCGCGCATTGGGCCGCGCGCTTCGGCTGACCGGGGCGGCGGGCGCCGCCCCGGCGCGGTTCAGCCCTGCGCCGCGCGCACCACCGGCGCCCAGCGCGTCGCTTCCCGCATGACGAAGGCGGTGATCTCGGCCGGGCTCGGGTCGCCCAGCGAGACCATGCCGATCGCCGACCAGCGCTCCCGCGCCGCGGGCTCCGCCATGGCGGCGGCCAGATGCGTGCGCAGCCGGCCGACGATCTCGGCCGAGAGGCCCGCCGGCCCCGCCAGCAGGAACCAGTTGGAGGCGACCGCGCCCGGGAAGCCGGCCTCGACGATGGTCGGCACGTTGGGGACGGAGCCGATGCGCTGCTCGCTGGTCACCGCGAGGCCACGGATCGAATTGCCCTGGATGCCGCCGGTGTGCGCGCCGACCGTGTTCCATAGGGAGGTGGTGTTGCCGCCGATGATCGACTGCTCGGCATCCGACGCGCCGCGGAAGGGCACGTGCAGCAGCTCGACCCCCGCTTCCCGCGCCCAGAGCATGCCCGCGAGATGGCCGACCGAGCCGACGCCGGAGGAGCCGAAGGACACGGCATCGGGCCGCGCCGCGGCGGCGGCGCGATACTCGGCCATGGTCCGGATCGGCCCGTCCCCCTTCACCGCGCACAGGATCGGCGCGCCGCCGAACATGGTGATGTAGGCGAAGGAGCGTTCCGCATTGTAGGCCGGCGGCGGCGTCATGCTGACCGAGACGGCGAGCGGCCCGGTGTTCGTCACGAGCAGCGTGTAGCCGTCCGGCGCGGCGGCCGCGACGGCGGCGGTGCCCACCGCGCCGCCGGCGCCGGGCCGGTTCTCGACCACGAAGGGCTGGCCGAAGGCGCGCTCCATCCCCGCCGCCAGGTAGCGCATCACGATGTCCGAGGTGCCGCCCGGCGCGTAGGGATTGACGATGCGCACGGGCCGGCTCGGCCAGGCGCCCTGGGCATGGATCGCGGGCGCGGCGAGCAGCGCGGGTGTGGCGAGGAGAAGACGACGACGCAGCATGGACTGCCCTTTCAGATGGCAGGTCGCCGGGCAGGATGCCGCATCGCCGGGCAGGCCGGACGGCGTGGCGGGCCCGCACGGGTCCCGTCCCGCAGGCATCGCAAGCGCCATGCCGGCATCGCAAGCGCTATCCGGCGCCCGCGGCGCCGGTGGCGCGGTCAGCGGCGCTGGGTCGTCGTCTGGCGCGGCACCGGGGCCGGAAGCGTGCCGCGGCTTCCCTGTTCGATGCGCGGCGCGGCGCGCGCGACATTCGTCTGCGCCGGGCGCGACGCCGCCGGGCGGGCGGCGGGCGCGG